>CAYFFG010000057.1:0-1525 GCA_964342355.1 uncultured Hyphomonadaceae bacterium | reverse complement strand
GCTCATCGCAAGAGCTTGAAATCAATGAGTATTAATTTTGAGTCGGATTCTAAGGCCAAGGGAATTGCTTCATGCATCCCGCCAAGAGCGAAGCGCAAGAACCCCGCAAAGTATTGCAAAACGATGTCTAAACAGCGGCATAAGTGTCTGACTCAAAATGATTGTCATTGATTTCAATATCTTGCGAGTCGTTTGGTTATGATGCGTATGTGGGCGATAAAGAGCCATGTGATGGCGCTTTCCAGTGTTCGTTCCCAATCTTTGGCGAGGCGTCTTGATCGTCCAAGCCATGCGAAAGTGCGTTCGACGACCCATCTCCGTGGTAAGACGATGAATCCGTCGGCCTTTTCGGATCGTCTTATGATCTCAAGGTTCCACTCACAAATTTTGCTGAGTGCCGTGCGTAGTTTTTCTCCTGCATAGCCACCATCTGCAAAGACATGGCGCAGCCATGGGAACCGGTACCTGGCCTCCTGCAGGACAGCGGCAGCACCAACACGATCCTGCCCGATCCTGAATGTCGGCGGCATGAACCAGCGCTGTAACAATGAAACCTTCGGTGTCTGTCAGAATGTGCCGCTTGCGTCCTTTCACCTTCTTGCCTGCGTCAAAGCCACAAATCCCACCGCTTTTCCGTGGTTTTTACCGACTGACTGTCAATTACACCAGCACTGGGTTGTTGCTCGCGTCCCAAGGCGGCGCGCATGGCAAACAAGAGGTAGTGATTGATCTTCTCCATCAGGCGGCAGTCGCGCCAGCGATAGAAATAGAACTGCACCGTCGTGAAAGGTGGAAAATCCTTGGGCAGATAACGCCATGCACAAAAGCTGGCAGCGATGTAGAAGATCGCATTAACAACCTCGCGCAAATTCACTGTGCGAGGGCGATCCAACCGTTTGACTGGAGGCAGATGAGGCTCAATCAAAGCCCATTCATCATCTGTCATGTCGCTTGCATAGCGCAGGAAACTGCGGTCATAATCAGGGCGAGTGATTTCGGTCCAAGGCATGTGGCTCTCCGTTGTTGTGGTAAACCACAGAGAATCACAACTTGCTGAAATCACGCAACTTTTTTCCGGTCAGACACTGAGGCATACTGGCAAAACTGAAAGATATAGGTCATGCGATTCGAACGGATGGGGTTTGGCATCGGACCAGACCATGCGGAATGGCGTTGTCACATTAACTCAGAAACCGACAGATTTCGTATTTTTGAAGGGACTTACTGTCCGGGTGAACCGCGCCGAGTTTGCCGGAGGCTGTTTGGTTTAAGTTATGCGGCCATGTCTGATCTTTCCAGAGCGGCGGAGAAGTTTGCTTCGGCTTCGGCTGGCGGGATGTTTCCGATGGGTTCCAGCAGGCGGCGGTTGTTGAACCAGTCGACCCATTCGAGGGTGGCGTATTCGACCGCTTCGAAGCTTCGCCAGGGGCTGCGTCGATGGATGACTTCCCGCCCTTCACGACGGTTCAGCACTATTTCTACGGGCTGCGCGACAGCGGCATATTCGACATCATCAACGAGACGC
>CAYFFG010000056.1:0-1605 GCA_964342355.1 uncultured Hyphomonadaceae bacterium | reverse complement strand
ACACATCCACAGGTGCCTTTGAATCCTTATGGTCAATCCAAACTGATCGTTGAGAGAGTGCTCTCCGACATGGATAAGTATGCGAATTTGAGGTCAGTTTGTCTGCGATATTTCAATGCGGCGGGAGCGGATCCCGAAGCACGAATTGGGGAATGGCATGAGCCGGAAACGCACGCTATTCCCATCGCGCTCGATAATGTCCTCGGTCTGCGTGATGGCTTCCGGGTCAATGGGGATGACTACGATACGCGCGACGGCACCTGCATCCGGGATTACATCCATGTGCTGGATCTCGCCGACGCGCATGTACGCGCGGTCAAATACTTACTGGGTGGCGGATCAAGCGGCGTCTACAATTTAGGTACCGGTACGGGCACAAGCGTTCGTGAATTGTTGAAATCGATAGAAGTCATCACTGGTAAGTCCTTTAGTTCGGAGGCTGGTCCAAGGCGCGAAGGCGATAGTCCGGTGTTGGTTGCCGACAACACAAAGGCGCATTCGGATCTGGGTTGGACGCCTGTTCGCAATCTGGATCAGATTATTTCCGATGCATGGAAATGGCATCTCAAACTTCAGACTTTGAAAAAGGGCTGACGAAGCGGGTATAGGTTCCATTTTCGGTCGGCAGGGATCTGAGAATACGTGCTTTGATGTCCGGATGCGCGGTGCGTGCAAAGCGTTTGAGCCATTGCTGCTCATCCCAGCCCTGAAGCGATAATCCGGTAACCTGAGTCAGGGTTGCGTGTTTGAGAGTTTCGGGCAGTGATTCCCACAGTTTGTCACCGAATTGCAGTCTCCATTTCATGTCCTCAACAGGACCGTATGGCGAGAGGTCATAGGATTTTTGAATCGCTGAGAGACCCTCTGGCGTTAAGGTCGAATGTGTCATCGCATCGACGAAAGCGAGGCGCATCCAGTTGTTTGGCTTTCTGTCCCCTTTCGCGAGCGAAATCTGTGTGGCCTGAAACGCAAGGTCGAACCGGGGCGGATCTGCTTCAGTCATCGCCGCGGCGAGGCCAGAATAGTAGGATGGAGGCGCCAGGGGCCGGTTTGCAACGGAGGTGGAGGTCAACTCGATGGATGATGCTGAAGTCTTCAGGTTACGGGTTTCGACCGTGTACTGAGCGGAGATGAGAGAAAGAGCCAATAACGAGGCCGACAGCACGAAGAAGGCGGTCGCTGGAGCCCAACGACTCACGGTGGCCACAAAGCGATGATGCCCCAATGGTTTCTGGCTTCTGAATTCCGCATGGTTCTGCGGTTTGGCGCTTGTTATGCCGAGAAAGAAGGCTGTTAGTAAAAAGACCGAAGGAATTTCAAGGCCATAGTCAAAGAGGCTGTGCGTGAGCAAAAGCGTCAGGAAGCCAAACTGGAATGCAGTCATTGCGGCAGACTGATTTACGCGGGAACACCATGCGCGAACGAAGAAAATAACAAAAACTAGTCCGATGCAGATGAGCCCCGGCCAGCCGGCTTGCACGAACCATTGAAGAAACAGGTTGTGAGCTGCGTTCTGGCTTATCAGTATCTTGTTATTCTCCGCCGTCGCGAATGCGGCTTTCTCGACGTTGAAACTCTCCAGTCCGTGTCCTGTCAGTGGAGCTT
>CAYFFG010000055.1:0-1971 GCA_964342355.1 uncultured Hyphomonadaceae bacterium | reverse complement strand
CACGGATTCGCAGATCAAACGCTCACATGGAAGGTGGGGCCAGAACAACGGTTACAACTCATCTGTTTGCTGTGAACTGGTTGATGATCCCACTGACCCGAAGCGTAGATCACCTTGTGGTCCATATTTCAGGTGAAGACTCCGAACTTTGCGGGATCCTGCGCAAAATTAGCGATCGTCTCCCTGGCTCTATAGAATGGATGCACCCCGCCGGATCAACTTTGTGAGCCCGAGGTGGCAAGGCCATATGCAACAATTCTAACGGGCTCGTGGAAGTTTAAGGCGGGATGAGCCACATTGAAACGTCAACTCGAATTCAGAAACGAGGACCGTGACCTTGTCTTCCTTGTGCAAGTAGCTTGAAAGCACTTTGGCAATTGGGGCCATTCCTTTTGCCTCGAAGACAACCTCTGTCTCCAGCGTGCCGCTCTTGATGTTAACTAAGGTCGACCCACCGGGCATCTCGACTCGAAAGCCTGTCAGTTCGGGCACAAGCGCGCCCTCTTTAAGCCCTGTACTACGAGCTCCTGCCGGAGCGCGCTTCATTTTTGTTGTTCGGTTCAGCGCCTCAACGTGTTCCGAAAGAGCTACTTGCAAAACCTGATCTCCGTGCGGGGACTTGTCAACGGCCGAGAGTTTCGCAAAATCAATGCACGGTTTTGCTATCACTCTCAAATGTTTGAGGAAACTGCTGGCGCAGAGTATCGGCCAGCCCATTTGCAAAAGAAATAGCTTTGCGAAGACTGGTCTCTATTTCCCTCAGCTTTGCGATAGCATCAAAATTACCGTCTTCGCGCGCCGAACTCTCAACAGAATCCTTGAAGAAAGTGTGACAAAGATAGTTTCGAGAATCGAGCGCATCCTGAAGGACGTGCAGAAACGCAGATGGGCCGCCAGGCGTGACGTGAAGGCGTGACTCAAGTGCTTTTTTCAATTCTCCCATCGACCCGTTTTGTACCAACAGAGTAATCTGACCCACTTGGGCGCGAATATTTTGGCGAAATCGCTCGTTCACAGGTTGGGATTTTACTGCCGTTGAGCCAAGTGTTGATTCCTCTATCAATGTTTCAATTTCTTTGGAGGCGATGTCCTTCTGCCAGCCCGACTCAATCATGAAAAGCATCATGATTGGAATTGTCAGAGCCTGCTCCAACATTTGCGAAAGCTCTAGTGCTTCGCCCGCGATGCGATAGATTTCTTCCTGTTCACTCATTGGGGCTCCAACTCTACTTTTTAGCCTCTTTCCCAACCGAGTAACTCAAATCTCCCGCGCGAACCAGCGGATGCGGCCGATGATGTGGATTTCCTCGGCGCTGCGCTCATAAGGGCTGTAGAAGCCGTTGTCCGAGATCACGCGTACCGCTGGGGGATCGCTGTTGGGTACATGCTCAAGCCGCTTGGCCACCAAGCCCATGCCGTCATCCAGCACAAAGATCCCGGGCGGGTTCGGCGCGCGGCGAGTCATGTCGACTAGAATGGTGTCGCCGTCCAGAAGGGTCGGCGCCATGCTGTCGCCTTCCACATGCATGATGCGCAATTGCGACGGACTGGCCTTCAGGCTGCCCTTTATCCAGGAGCGGCGGAAGTGATAGGCACGGCCGGGCGTGTCGTGATCCTCGGTCACCACCGCGCCGCCGCCCATCGATGGGCGCGGACTGGCATGCGCAATCGCCACGAAGGTCTCATCGGGGTTCTCGATGAAGGGCGGCTCACCCTCAACCTCACCGATGCCGTGGATCAGCCATTCCCGCTCCACCGTCAGCACGCGGGCGACCTCTGCCAGCTTATCGATGCCGGGTCACGCAATGCGCGACACACGCGATACCGGTTGATTTTGGGCCGCTTCAATTGACGCGATGCGTTTCAGCGTGGTTGGTCTGTTTTTGCATGCGAAAAAAGGCAAATCGTCGTCATATGCGCGATACTGGGCTTTAGCGTCGTTTCCGCATTCTCTGCCATTTGGCCAACGTA
>CAYFFG010000054.1:0-2053 GCA_964342355.1 uncultured Hyphomonadaceae bacterium | reverse complement strand
CCGAAAGCTATTTCCAAGCATGCGGATATCAAACTGATACAGTGTGAATGGATTCCGCTCTAGTCTGCAATAAAACGCTTGGAAGCGAACCATTGAAGGCTGCATGATTGCGGCCCTTCGAGGTCCCCACCGGGACGTGGTTCTGAAGATGCGGTGGTCAGGACTGTCGCCGAACTTGCGTTCGAGCACGCTTATGAGATGGGCACTTCGGGTTACCACACTGGATCAGCATCATGTTGGCAGCCATCGCGCTGACCACGGACCGAAGCATGAACCCGGGGAAGATTTCATATCGAAGGACCACGAAACAGCAGCTATGAATAATCGCACGCTGACTTGTAATAAGGACCGACGACGAAAACTGCTGCTGTCGGCGAATTCCGGTCGCCAGATAACCATTGACGCACACGGACCCGTTACCGAAGTCCTGAGCCTAGTAAATGAGTTTCGAATCAGTTTTGTGCCTTTGCCACTGCACGCACGAAACATACAACAGATCGCCCGGCGCCGGCACGTCCTATCAGATTCACATCAACGGCGCTGACGCGCCGGTCTGCCGGCCCTATCGCGACCATGTTGAATACTCGGATACAAAAAAAACTTCGCTACGCAGTCTGAAGACATTTGAGATCGAGAGCATCGATGACGAACCAGCGGCAGTAGGCTGGCTAATCCATCATGACTATCAGGGTGCGATACCGTCGGCGCAGGGCGTTCGCGGTCTGCGTGCGCGAGTTGGAAATATTCAGGTGGGTCATGACCGGCTGTTCGTGGAGGTTTTTCCAGAAGACCGTTTCTGCTCTTGGACAATTGGTGAAGTGCATGTGCTCGATGGACGCGTGGTGCCGAACGGTCGGCGCGACGAGTTTGAGAGCAACACGCATCTGGACAACATCATTGCGCATTTAAGGCCGGTGGGCGCTGAAGTGGCGCGGGAGTGCCGCGTCTCCTCGCAAAAGCGGAATCGCCTCAAAACTTTCGAACTCGCGTCTAACAAGGTCTATGAGAAGCTTGATGTTCTTAAGCAAGGCGCCGTGTCCGAGCGTTTTGCCAAGTCGATCAAGGCCGAAATTGGGACGCTCCTCGCCGAGATGCGCAAGGCCGTAGAATTTGATCTCTTCAAAGATGAAGACCGCCGTGCGATGCGGAGTCGCCTCGCTTCGATTGAGAAAGCGGTCGATGCCCAAACCACAAAGGCCGAAGGCGACATCTTTGAGAGTTTGCCAGCGCGCAAGCGTGCAACCTACAAAGAGGTCTTCGATTTGATCTACGACTGCTCGGTCAATCAAATCGCTGCCAAAAGCCTGATTGACCGGATGCTGGATCGTTTGTCACGGTCGTAATTCTGTTCAGAACGGAAACTTGAACGAGAAAACAAACGGTGAACCATCTGGATCACGACTAACAAATAGCGATTGGGCGCGTGAGCATGTCAAAGGAAAATTCCACGGGCGAAATGGCAGAAGAAAGTGATGTTTCAGATGCGTTTTCTCAGTTTCAGCTAAAAGAATATGAGAACATATCTCAGGCTCATTTCAAAACCATCGAGGTACTTGCGACCTTCTACAGATATTTTCTCCTCATCACTGCAATTTCCATCACCACGGTTGGGCTAGCTCTTCTCAATTTCTCAAAAGATGGGATAAGCGAGGAGGGACGCATCCTTGCCTTTCTCATATTTGGGGTCTCGGCTGTTTTGCTCAGCCTAGGGTCAGGCCCTGTTAATTAACGACCTTTCAATGACGAGCAAATCAGATTCAATTAGGCAACCGAAGGAGGTTTGTCATGTCTGATTTGTTCTGGTTTTCGGATCGCCAGTTTGCGTTGATGCGTCCCTATTTTTCACTCGCCCTCGGCGTCCCCAGCGGCGATGATCGCAAGGTGATCTCCGGGATCATCCATGTGATCCGCAATGGTCGCGCTGGCGCGCCGCATTGGTGTTGTTCTTCATCGCATGTGGCGGGACGGCACTGAGTTCAATCATGCAATCCCACCGATCGCTGGAGATATTTAGAGCAATTTTCGCTCTGACGGAATCGATACGGGGTTTTCA
>CAYFFG010000053.1:0-2286 GCA_964342355.1 uncultured Hyphomonadaceae bacterium | reverse complement strand
ACCCGCTTCGTCAGCCCTTTTTCAAAGTCTGAAGTTTGAGATGCCATTTCCATGCGTCTGAAATGATCTGATCCAGATTGCGAACGGGCGTCCAACCCAGGTCCGAACGCGCCTTTGTGTTGTCGGCAACCAACACCGGACTGTCGCCTTCGCGCCTTGGACCTGCCTCTGAACTAAAGGACTTACCAGTGATGACTTCTATTGATTTCAACAGTTCACGAACGCTTGTGCCCGTACCCGTACCTAAATTGTAGACGCCGCTTGATCCGCCACCCAGTAAGTATTTGACCGCGCGTACATGCGCGTCGGCGAGATCCAGCACATGGATGTAATCCCGGATGCAGGTGCCGTCGCGCGTATCGTAGTCATCCCCATTGACCCGGAAGCCATCACGCAGACCGAGGACATTATCGAGCGCGATGGGAATAGCGTGCGTTTCCGGCTCATGCCATTCCCCAATTCTTGCTTCGGGATCCGCTCCCGCCGCATTGAAATAGCGCAGACAAACCGACCTCAAATTCGCATACTTATCCATGTCGGAGAGCACCCTCTCAACGATCAGTTTGGATTGACCATAGGGATTCAGTGGCACCTGTGGGTGTGTTTCATCGAGAGGGAGAAAACGAGGCTCTCCATAGGTCGCGCAGGTGGAAGAAAACACCAACGCCTCCACTCCAAAGCGCTCAGCCTCTTCGATGAGTGCAATCGAACCAGCAACATTGTTGTCATAGAAAGCAGCGGGCCTCGCGGTGGATTCACCGACCTCGATCAATGCCGCAAAATGCAACACAGCATCCGGTTTGAACCGTTGAAAAGCAGACCTCAGCTGTTCCCGGTCTCTGATATCACCTTCAACATAATCACCCCATTGAACGAACTCACGATGACCATGTGAAAAATTGTCGTAAACCACCGGCGTATAACCGCTTTCAGCAAGCGCCATACAAGTGTGTGATCCCACATAACCTGCCCCACCGACGACAAGAATGACATTTGTCATTACATCCCCTTCCGGTGAATGGAATTGGCTTCGATCCACTCAATCTCGATGTCTGGATCAAATCGGTGGAAGTTACTCGGCGCATTAGCCACGTCGAAGCAACCAAAAACCCATATTTCGACGTTCTGAGTTGTCACGCAGTTCTGATTCCGCACGTACGGCAAGATAGAACGTCGCTCCCACAAACATCAGATGTGCGAAGTTAAATTGAGACAAAATTGAAGATTCTATAAAGCAGCGAGAAAGTAAAAAAATGCATACACTCAAGGCACAAGCATAATATGCATCAAACTTACTGCAGGCGATGACCAACATGTCATGCAACACCCTCACTACGACAAGAACAAACAACAGAACACCCAAGAGACCTAATTGCACCCAGACATCGAAGATCTGATTGTGAAAGTTAAAAGCGAAAACTACCCTGGTTGACATTCCTAGTTGCGCCATAAGGGCTTCCGCCTCGGGATTTCCTACACGCCAGAAACCTTGAAACCCCACACCGAGAATAGGATTTTCTTCAACTGCTCGAACTCCCGCCGACCACAATTCCGTCCTCCCTGTTAGCGTTGCATCCTTGCCAAAGTAGGACAAAATCTCGTCCCAGTAACCGAAGAGCACGAGAACAAAACAAATCATAGTTGACCCGCCAAAGATGAACACCAGAAATCGAGCCGGACGAGTTACGCCCGCTTTCGAGAAAACCCATAACGCTATGGTCGCTCCCAAAGTTACTATTGCGACGACTGATGCGCCGTAAGAAACCGCTTGGGAAATGCCAATCAGCCCTACTGCAATCAAAGCCAATCCGAACAATCGCACGAACAATTTCTCTCGTCCGAAAGTTATGAAGGGGCCAAACATTAAGGCGAAAGCGGCGGCAAGACCGTATTGATTCTTTGACCCGAACAGACCAACATTCACCAACTCCAGTGAGCCACCGATTCCGGGTGCCATCCCGGTTGTGGGAAAAAGGATGCTGAGCGACAAAGTCACAAACAGCGCTGCACCCGCTGCAAGGTAAAATGAACGCATGGAGAAATAATTCGCTGACAAGATCACCAGAACATTGCACAAGGTAAATTGAAAGGCTCCCCTGAGAGTGGCTTCTGGCTGCAACGACCAAAACGTCGAAACTAACGCGAGTACGGAGAATAATCCCCACAAAAGAACCGCATCCATCGGGACCATCTTATGATGCTTTCGCCAGCCGATGGCGACAAATGCAAAGGCTAGAAACAGCGCGGCGGCCTTGGAGCCGAAAGCCTGATTCAAGAGCACCGCCA
>CAYFFG010000052.1:0-2310 GCA_964342355.1 uncultured Hyphomonadaceae bacterium | reverse complement strand
GATTTCAAAGAGCGGAGGTCCACTGAAGCGCGCACACCGATTACGACAAAAAAACAGATAACGCCAACTCCTATTAGGGTGGGTTTCCAGTCTCTATAAATAAGCCATGCAAATGCTCGCCCAGTATATTGTCCAGCTTTAGTGGCCCAATGATGTTTGCCGCCTCTTTCTGTCATTCCGCTAAGCCACTTCCAGCTTTTCCGCGCCTATCGCTTCCAAGCATTGAAGCATAAACGCCGCCGTGAACTTCCCACGGCTCAGCTTGTTCTTGATGTTGGCTTCTTTTTCATCAACGCCAATCTCCGCAAGCCTATCGACAAGCTGAGCGTATGTGACGCCCTTCAGCTTTAGCTGGGCTTTCAGAATATTCGCAGCTTTGGTTTCCCATTGGTTCTTGTCGGCCATGTGAATCTCCGAATCGCGACAAAAGTATCATTTTTGATACTTTAGCACTTGTCAGCGATACGTCTACGTACTGCATATGATGCCAATGGTATCGCAAACGTAGACTTTATGACTCAACACTTTCTCCTCTCTGCTGCCGCGCGCACGCTGTCGATCAAGAAGATCTACAGCGCTGGCGAAGATGCAGCCTATGAGACGTTTCTGCGCCTTCGCTGGCCGGAAACGAACGGAGAGGCTGTGTGTCCAGATTGCGGGTGTGTCGAGACATACACAATCACCACGCGCCGCAAGTTCAAATGCAAGGCGTGCTACCGTCAGTTTTCAGTCACCAGCGGGACAATTTTCGCGTCGCGCAAGCTGTCCTTTATGGACCTGCTGGCTGGTATCTGCCTCTTTGTGAACAGCGCTAAGGGGCGCTCTGCAATCCAGTTTAGCCGAGAGCTTGACGTTCAATATAAGACTGCTTGGGTGATGGCGCACAAGCTGCGTGAGGCTATGCAGGACGAATACGAAGCCATGAAACAAGAAGGCGAAGTGGAAGTGGATGGCGCTTATTTTGGTGGCCACATTCGTCCTAAGAACATGGAAAAAGACCGCATCGACCGTCGCCGCAAGCGTCACCAGACAGGCACGCGCCGTGTTGTTGTGGCAATCCGCGCACGTAAGGGCCGCACGCTGACATTCGTCACCAAGAACGAGGCGGACGGCGTTGATCTGGTTGCGCGCAATGTGTTGCCTGGCTCGATCATCTACGCAGACGAGGCGCGTCACTGGGACCACCTGTCGCGTGGCTTTGCTATGGGTCGTATCAATCACGAAGAGATGTATTCAGACCTCAACGGCACGCACACAAACAACGCTGAGAGCTTCTTTAGTCGCCTGCGCCGTATGGTGCGCGGTCAACATCACTTTGTTTCTCCGAAATACCTGCGCCAGTACGCGACACACGCGGCATGGTTGGAGGATCACCGCCGTATGGACAACGGAATGCAGACAATGCGGATGGTGGGGAATGCGATGGCTGCGCCGGTGTCTAGGGTGTTTGCGGGGTATTGGCAGCGGACGTCAAACACGTAATACGCGAGATACCTTGCTAACATTATAATCCTAATGGAAGTTACCCACTGACATGTTTTTTGGGCGGGGGGGGGGGGGATTTTGTCCGAAAATAGCGATGACTTTTACAATGCGATAACGGCGGTAGAGACTGAATACAATTCAGATATTTACCTTTTTTCCGGATCAATCTCCGAAGGAAATTATGGTGAATTAATAGCGCAGGTAAAGAAGCCCAGAGAGCATCAGTCGGCCCTAGTAATTATGTCTACATATGGCGGCGATGCTAATGCTGGCTTCAAAATATCTCGCCTGTTTCAGGACATGTATGAAACGCACACCTTATATGTGCCTAGGTTTTGTTATAGTGCCGGAACTCTAATCGCCTTAGGGGCGAACAAATTATTGTTGGATTCTTTTTCTGAAATGGGTCCATTGGATGTCCAGCTCCAGAAACCTAACGAAATTGGAGGCCGCAAATCTGGACTGCTTTCTAGGTCCGCTTTTGAAAGCGCGGGACAGGAGGCATTTGCTTTATTCGAACAATTTATGTTGGGCATCAAAAGAAAAAGCGGCGGCGCGGTCACTTTCGAAATGGCCGCTCAAATCGCCAGTCAAATGGCCACTAACATAGTGAGCCCAATGATAGCCAAAATTGACCCGGATGTGGTTGGTAGTGATTATCGAGACCTAAATGTTGCAACCGAATATGGAATACGCCTCGCCGAAATCGGAGAGAACGTCGAAAATGGTACAGTAGAAGCCCTTGTTTCGAGATATCCCTCGCACGATTTCATAATTGATCAACGAGAAGCCAATAAACTTTTTAAACGGATCGACCAACCATCT
>CAYFFG010000051.1:0-2834 GCA_964342355.1 uncultured Hyphomonadaceae bacterium | reverse complement strand
GGCTTCAGCTGAAGCGCGTCGGTCAGTTCGGTGATGGGCTGCTCGATCATTCTTGTCCCTTTCCTTTGGTTGGATCACCAGGTGATCAATGTGCCCTGCCAGGGCAGGCCGCGGTTGCTGCGCTCGAGCCAGTTGACCATGTCGGTCCAACCCAGAAAGCCTTGACTCAGGGCCAGCTCTCGCATCGTGCCGTTGAAGATGTAGTCGCCCTCGATGATCATGCTGTCGCCGGTGATCTCGACGGGGAAAGCGCCGGTGCAGGTGAACTCGCCCAGGTGACGGGCATTTTCGGTGCCGCGTCCGGAAAAGAAGTGGAGCTTTTCACCCTGGCGGACATGGGCCTGACGTTGAGGAGAGAGAAGCAGCTGGTGCGTCTGGCCGTCCTGAATGGGGCGGGCCAGTCTGTGGGTGACGTTATAGGCCACCGCGATTCCGTTGGTTCCGTCCAGTCGTCCGGTGGCTTCCTCGCCCCATTCGTTGCGAACGGTGGCGTAGGTGCGACCGTTCCAGCGGTCGGGGAATACCCAGATCAGCTTACCTGCCACCTGACTTTTGTTCGGCGTTATGACTGTGCGATCGTGGAGTTGATCAAGCATTGTATTCCCCCATAACCAGATGATGCAGGTCGCGGGCACGGGCTTTTTCTTCAGGCCCTGCTTTCTTGCTGTCGCGGATCGTCTGGCAGGCGACCGCGATGGTGGAATCCTTGTGATGGGCGATGTCGGCGAGGATGCCTCTGGCAAATATCAGAGGATCCTCGCCGTGGCTGCGCTGTCCGTGAGTGTTGGGCGCGGCGGTTCGGGGGGCGCTCATGCGGCGTCCTCCAGAATGGCGTGGGCGGCTTTCAGCCAGTTCGGAACAAGCTGATCTGGGTCGGTCGATGTGGCCGGAACCCCATGCAGACCGATCTCAAAGAACACCGGATTGTAGCATTCGGGGTTCTCGGGAATGGTCCAGATGCCGTTGTTGACGCAGAGGTTCTTCAGGGCAAGGAACCGTCCTTCAGGTGTGATTTGCTCAAGCAGCTCGACGGCGGTTCGGATCGCGGCGAAGTCGTAAATCATCGCAGTCATGACAGTTTCCCCCGTGCAGCGGCGCGGTGGGCCAGCAGCTCACCGCAGATGTCGGGCAGGGTCATGGCGAGAATCGACTGGTCTTCTGAGTTGAGTTCGCCGACTGCCCGTTCGGGGCTGTCCTTGGCCAGCTGGCGCAGCGTGTCGTCGCTGACAATTTCCTCGCAGTTAAGCGGTGTGGCTGTGCGGATTGGGATGATCCTTGCGGCTGGCCTCAAGTGATGGATTTTTGCTGACATCAGAACCTCCGTGGGATTGCGAAAAACGGGAAGGGGTGCATGATGGCTGGCAGGGACCATCCCGACAAAACGGCCCCTGCCACATCCCCAATGAACACCCAATTCAAAGGAGACGATTTCATGAGTTCGATAGATAGATTGGACGACAGGCTTTGGCTGTTAGACCTGTTTTGCCAATCCATGTTCCAGGCATTGGCCGAAGCTGACCCTTCATTGATGCGAAAGGTCGTTGCCAATCTGCAAGCGGAGGCCGAAACACATAAAGAAGAACTCAACAACAAGGCCGCTGCCGAGAAAATTGAAGGTTTCATTGTCCGCGTAGAGGGCATGATTGGCTGACAGGAAGGAACGGTCATTTCGAATACCGCTTCACGCGCGCTTCGAATTCGGCCTTCTGCTCGGCTCGACGGCCTAGCTCTGCCTGAGCCTCCGCTTTTTCTCTGCGGTCTTCGACCTCTGCCATGACACTGTCGTGGCGGACGACGCCGAATGCCTGATTGATCACGAACAGCATCTGTAACGCTTCAAGTCGATGCACACCGTCAGTTGCGTTTTCAAATTGGGCAAGAGCCTTGCGGTGCCATTTCGCCAGATGCATCAACAGCGGTTGGACCCCCCAATCGGGATGAATGAACCCGGCTACGTCCTTTGGGGCGTCCGAGAAGCTTTGCCAGTCGTGATCGTCGGGAATTAGTTGCATCACGTATCCTTCCAGATGCTGTGCTGACGAGGGATGAAGGGGGAGGATGTTGCGCAGTTTAAAAACCTGACGTAGATTTTATGCAGGTCACATCGCGCCACGATGTGACCTGCCACATCCCCAGTGAACACACACTTCAAAGGAGATATGTTTTTAATGTCTAAGGTATTTTTGACCGCCCGCATTTCCTTGCGCGTGGCCATTTTCTGATGGCTTTGGCGAAGCTTGTTCGCAAGGAGCTGGCACGGTTCGGTGACGATAGCCCGGAAGCTGTGGGGCATCGGTTGCGGGCGGCGCGGCGTGTGGCGAATGTCGCCGTTGCAGAGATTGTCCGATCTCGTCGCCATGGCCTTGATGGTGCCCATGTCGAGGCCGCTGAAGCGGGGCTGATCTTGCCGAACTACAGCCTTATGAGTTTTTACTGGCAGCAGCTGAAACTTGATAGCGCGTTCATCGAGCACGGCGATCTCGAGGTTATCCCGATTGAAATCGAGGACGATCTGTTCGCAGCGCTGACGTTGCAAATGGGACGGTAACGCGGAATAGGTCATTCCGGCTCCAGATCGTAAATGTCGAGACTGGCTTCAAGCCTGTTGCGCAGCTGTCGCAACAGGTGGCGCGGGTCGTCGCCGGTTTCCCGGGCTTCGTTGATCCGCCGCAGAATGGAGACGATTTCGGCCCTTTCAATGCCGCCATAATCATCGGTCTCGCCGCCAGAATTCCGAAAGCCATGCTCTGGATACCATGTGACAGCGTCGCAAAGGAAACGCCGCATTTCAGAGCCGGGGCGAGCTTTGAGGGCAAGCTCCAGCACTTCGGTCT
>CAYFFG010000050.1:0-3138 GCA_964342355.1 uncultured Hyphomonadaceae bacterium | reverse complement strand
CCTTGGCGAAAGCAGCCATTCAAACCCTATCGGAACTGAAGCCTCTTGCTGCGATGGATGCCAAGGTTAGCAATGAGCAGAAAGGGTGCGTGTCACAAAGACACGCACCTGACAATGGGACGGCGAGGCCAAAACGACTATGCAACGATAGGAGAAGTTGGCCAGCGGTTCCGGCTACCGTTGCTCACGGCTAAACTTTGACCAGTTCGGCAATCTTGATCGCGACGTCGGTCATGCTTTCATCAGCTGTATTCAGGCCCGCTCGTGACGCCAATAGCAGACTGACCTTTTCGAGCTCTTCGTAAGTCGTTTCGTGCACGATTGGTATGAGCCGTTCGCGCCTCAATAATGCCGACAGTTCTTTGTCGGCTACACCTTCCGCGGGTAGACGCCGCAACATTGCTGGCGTGACCAGCACGATCCCAACCCTGGAATTGACCAAGCCCTTGTCAATTGCCCGCATCATAGGCACTCCCAGCCCAAGGTCCTTTTCGCTGAACCAAACTCGTACACCCCGTGCTTCGAGAAGGTCATGAAGTTCCTTCGCCGCGCCTTGCCTGTCGTCCCAAGCATGGCAGAGAAAGGCGTCACGGAGGTCTGGCTGGGAGGACGCAAGTTGCTCAACATTGTCCCTTATAGGAGTGAGGGCTTGTACTTGTGCTTGAGTGTAGGAAACCGTCGACGCGCTTCCTGACCAACGCGGTTTTTTGGTGCTGCGTCCTGTTCCGCTTCCGGTACTTGTGCTGCCACCAGCGGCGAAAGACATACGGGACGGTGGCGAGAACGAACCGTAGCTATTCGTTCTGCGACCATATCCGCCGTAACGGTTGCGACACGCTGGGCAGTTCGCCGCAGCAGCTGCTGAACTATGCCCCCTAACGGGAGCGGTACACCTTGCCATCTTTTCTGTCGCTCCTGCTTTTCAGAAGTGTAGGGACATCCTTTACGGGATGAACGTGAAGTTATTTGACCACCCGCAGGCGTTGCGACGCTTGCGGCAAAGGATGAAGTGAGCGAAGATCTTCTTCACTCGAACGAAGTGCTTGGGCCAAATCAGATACATCATATCCGAGCTCTTCGATATGGAGGCGCACGATCTCAGGCAAAACAGTTGGCATTTCAACTTTGAGATCAAGTTCGGGGGGCTCAGCTTTGCGATAGCCCATGGAACTCATTTGCCGCCATAAATACTGGCTTTGATTGTCGGTGATTGCCCCAATTTGCTTCGCTCGGTAGAGGAGCGCTGCCATTGATGTGCGCCACACTGGTTTCAAGGCAGCCAGGGTTTGAACCGTGAGGCGCCTTGATGAAAGCTGGGGGCGAAGGTCTCGTGCGGGCATTAGCAAAGCAGAGGCAAAGACGTTTGCTTCATTCTCCATGTCAGGAGATGGAACTTGATGCATAACGACGTGGCCGAGCTCATGCGCCAGACTGAAACGTTGCCGATCTGCCGGCATATTGCGGTTCAAGAATATGCACGGTGGCATATCCGGGATTTGAACAGTAAACCCGTCGACTTTGAGGGCAGCAAAGTCGCAATGCACGACAATGCAGCCCGCTCGCTCCACCCACTCGACAAGATCTCGGATAGGCCCCGAGGGGACAAGCCAAGTACGCCTGATGAGGTCGGCAATCCGCTCTGGATCGCCACCAAATTCATCTACATCCATCCGTGGCAGTGACAACTCGGGCTCAAGATCAGCTGCATCCAGTAGTCTTCTGAGGTGCAGTATCCTTATGTTGAGTTCAGCTTCCAGGCGTTCAATCGCTTTCTGTCCAACGCTGGCACGCTTCCGATATTGCACGCTCATTGGAAGGCCGATGACCCTATCATGTTGAAAAAAGAATTCTATGGGGAAGCCCAACGCTTTACTGACACTATCCAGAACCTCATCTGTCGGGCCGATCAGGCCGTTCTCAAGTTTGGAGAGATTGGCCTGCGACACACCTGATTTTGACGATAGTTCTGATTGACTCCATCCACGGGCCTGCCGCGCTATCCGCAGCAGGTCTTGATTGAAGTTGTCGGTCATTAGTCTGTGCTTTTCTTGCGGTCGGAAGCTCTGCCCTTGAGTTTCACGATGGAGGCGGCCGGGCGAACTGGCTTCGGATCGGGAAGCGGCAGCGGCATGGTCGCTTCACCCGCATCCAAGAGGCTATACTCCCACGCAACCCGATTGCTATCCCTTGCAACTACGCAAATATCCGCGATCTGCGTTTCAAGCTGATTGAGTTTGTATACAATCTCAACGCGTTGAACCTCTGGAAGATTGAACAAATCCTGATCATGATCGTGAAATGCCAGAGCGAGTTGCGTGGCGACGTTTGACGAGCGGCCCGTTTCGTCGGCCTTCTTGAATCTGAAAAGCACTTTGTCGTGGACAAGAAACTTCATCGTTTCATGCCCGTCAATAACGTGTACCGCGTCGTGTCCCAACAGGTCGCTGTTCACACGTTCAATGATCTGCTCCCACACAAAGTTGGCGCGGCTACGTTTACAACGCCACACGCCGTTGAAATCGCTGGACAGCCAATCGTCCCAAGCGCTTCGAATGGCTGAGATGATGGGTTCGCGGATTTCGTTCAAGATGGGACGGACTGAAACTTCACTGGGGATCGGCATGCTCAAGCCTCGATTGTTTGATCACCTTGTAGCGGTCGACATTTACAAATGCAACAGCAAATTATTCACTAGTTGATTTCCTCCTTGAGCCTCGGGGCAAAGGTCCCCGCCGGGAGGCGCCTTGGGGTGTCCAGAGGGCGGGCAAGTTGAGTGCTTCGCTTTTGTCCGTGCGAGTCGCACTCGATGGAGGGGGTTTTGGGGAGGCGAGCGAAGTCTCCTCCGACCGGGCGCAGGGAGTTCAGTGGGAGAGCAAACCGATGACCCTGATCCGGCGGAAGCCTTCCGCGGAATGCGCAGGGTCCCGGGGAAGCGCCCCGTTCGAACGATAGACCGAACAGGGGCTCCCTCGGGGCCGAAGTGCGATCTGGTTAGTGGATAATTTCACCTGCAAGACCTCCCGGCCATTCGTGTCGGGGTGAAGCTGCACCGCCGTGTTGAGCAACAGTGTGAATGGCAGAACAGGGGATTCCGCACCGCGGCAAAAGCCACTCAAACGAATGTCCGGAGAGGGCCGA
>CAYFFG010000049.1:0-3632 GCA_964342355.1 uncultured Hyphomonadaceae bacterium | reverse complement strand
CCCTTCTGGGCTTAGTGCCTTCTGTCGACATCCAATCGAACTGGTCACAACATTCCCTCCGGTTTGAATCCGAGCTCAATCGTCGTACCTATCGGGAGCAAAGCTCTGAAAATACGGTCGACTTTTCCGTTTCAAGCGAC
Source organism: uncultured Hyphomonadaceae bacterium (assembly GCA_964342355.1). Taxonomy (GTDB): domain Bacteria; phylum Pseudomonadota; class Alphaproteobacteria; order Caulobacterales; family Hyphomonadaceae; genus Hirschia. The sequence continues at coordinate 3,492 of CAYFFG010000049.1, read as the reverse complement.
GCACGGATCGATGTGCGTCGCGGAACATTTGTCAATTTCGGTGTAGATTATTCAGATACGCATGAAGGGCGCGCGGGCGCCAATAGCCTGAATGGGGCGGCAGAGCCGGTGTCTTTTGCTCGGACTGGAGCGCATGTTGCGTCTGTACGGGAGAGTGGACGTTTTCGTGTTTCCGGTTCGGCGCGTATCCAAAATTTTGAGTATGATCCGGTTCGTCTCAATGATGGCACCAACAGAAGTCTTGATGATCGGAATCGAGATGAAATGACACTGGAGTTACGCGGTGATTATGCCGTCAGTCCCGACACGTCGGTATTTATTCGGGGCGGTTATGTCAGGCACGAATATGAAGACAATTCTTCAACACGACGTGACCAGTCCGGCTGGACGTTGGATATAGGCACAGAGTTCGATATCAGTGAACTCGTCCGCGGCGAATTCGGGATTGGATACTTCGAGCGTGTCTATGATTCCAGCTCATTTTCGGATGTGTCTGAGCTCAGCGTGAACGCGCTTATTGATTGGTTTCCGACGCCATTGCAAACAATTACTCTTGAACTTGAGCGTGCTGAACGTGCGTCCGGCATATCCGGATCACCATCCTATACGTTGTCTGCGGCGGATCTTCGCGCCGAGTATGAAGTTCTGAGAAACCTGGTCCTTCAAGCAGGAACAGGCATTCGAACGCGGCAATTTCAGGCACTGGATCGCGAGGATGAAGTATTTTCGGTGTTCGCGGGCGGAACGTACTTCGTGAACAGAAATATCGGGATTAACGTACGACTTGAACATACTGGGCAGGAGTCTTCAGGGCTGAATGCGCGTCCGGATTTTGACGCTAATACGATAAGCCTGGGCATCGTTCTGAAGAAATAGTGGCGCGAGTGAGTATGGCGTAATGACACGAAGTTTTGGGCGAATTGCCATTCCTGATGATGACGATAATTCTATCGACTTTCTGTCAATCTTTCGCATTTTCTCGCGCCGTTTTTTTGTATTCGTATCGGTAAGCATTATCGTATTCAGTTTTGTAGCAATCCACACCCTGCAACAGGTTCCTGTGTATGCCGCTCGTACAACCATAATGATCGAACCGAGACAGAAAGATGTCGCGGATATGCAATCGGTTCTGTCAGCCTTACCCGCGAGCTCCATTGGGATCGATACTCAGGCGCAACTGATCCGGAGCCGAAGCATGGCGGAGAAGGTGGTCAGAGCATTGGATCTAACCAATGATCCCGAGTTCAACTGGAGTTTGAGGCCACCTCCTAAGCCAAACCCCCTGAAGTCCTGGATATCTTCCTTGCTCTCAACAGCGCGTCCGGCGCAAGTTGCGCCACCTCCTCAAAGATCGGATGAAGAACGTCAACAACGCCTGATGGATGGAATTGTAGGCGGCGTTCTGGCGCGCACGTCCGTTCGACGGGCAGGCGCGACCTATATGATCGAAATAACATTCCAGAGTACCGACCGGGAAAAAGCCGCTGTAATTGTCAATGAGTTTGCCGACCAGTATCTCCTGGATCAGCTGGAAGCAAAGTTTGAAGCTACCGCGCGCGCGAACGACTGGCTGAATGAACGGTTGATCGTGCTGCGCGAGGAAGTGCAGAATGCCGAAAACGCGGTTGAGCAATACCGCGCACAATCGGGATTGTTGAGCGCGCGAGGCTCTTCTCTGACCGAGCAACAAATATCTGATATCAACGCTCAGCTTGTAATTCAGAGAGCGGAATTCGAAGAGGCATCAGCAAGACTGGAATCTGTTCGGACTCAGTTATCTCGTGGAGCATCCGCAGATTCCATCGGTGAAATTTTTAGTTCGCCCCTCATAAGAGATCTGCGTACTCAACAGGCGACGATAAATCGGGAGCGTACAGAGTTATCTGGCCGGTATGGAGAGCGGCACCCCGAAATCCAGAGAGTTGAACGCGAGACTGCTGATATTCGCGCGCAGATCGATCAGGAAATTAACCGCATCGTTTCGAATCTCGAGTCTGAAGTGGATGTTGCGCGAATGCGGGTTTCATCACTCGAAGACAGTCTGTCTCGTCTTCGACGTGAACTCACTCAAAACAACTCTTCTCTCGTCAGGCTCCGGGAGTTGGAGAGGAATGCCGAGGCCAACCGTTCCCTGTATGAAAGTTTTCTGAACCGATTCAAGGAAACAGGTGAGCAGGAGACGCTTAATGAAGCTGACGCTCGGGTAGTATCCAAAGGAGTCCCCGGGGGGAAGGTTGCGCCACAGTTGATGGCCAATCTATTCGTCGGTTTGATGCTTGGGTGTGCTGCCGGCGTATTGGTGATTGGTCTATTGGAGGTTTTCGACAATGGCATGCGAACGGGCGACCAGGCAGAAAAGCAGCTCAATGTGCCATTCCTTGGCTATGTTCCTCACTATTCACAGGGTATTATAGCTCCAATCAAGTCACTGACGGCGGGTTCAACGAACGTTCTGTCTTTTGTCTCGAGCAAACCCTTTTCACGCTTCTCCGAGAGTATTCGGAATTTGAAGTCGCATGTCGTTTTTTCGAATCTTGATGAGAAAGCCAAAACGGTTGCCATTACGTCGCCTGCGCCAAAGGACGGAAAGACCACAACTTGCCTTGCGCTTGGGGCCCTGTCCGCAATTTCAGGCACCAGGTCGATTGTGTTGGATTGTGATTTGCGGCGTCGCTCTCTGACGAAAACAGTCGGAAAAGACAAAACCGTAACCAAGGGGCTGATAGAATTGCTTGCAGGCGAGGTGCCGCTGGAATCCGTCATCGTGCAGGATGAGAAATCGGGACTCTATATTTTACCGTTATCGGACGCAAAGCTCGTGACCCAGGAGGTTTTTGGATCTCGCGCGTTTAAGCAACTGCTTGAGACGCTGAAGCAAAAGTTCGAATTTATCGTTTTGGATACCGCGCCGGTTCTCGCCGTCACCGAGACCAAGGACATCGCAAATCTGGTTGATTCTGTCGTCCTCGCAGTTAGGTGGAGAAAAACATCAATAAAGTCTACCCGCGCTGCGATCAGATATCTCGAGAGCGCAAAAGCCCGACTAACCGGGGTGACGATAACCCAGTTCCAACCGTCTATCGCTAACAGAATGTCAGACACATACTATTCGAAGACGTATGGAGCTTATCGTAAGTATTATACCAATTGATGGGCACTTCAGTTGGGCGCTTCATAAAGCTTTGTTTGTGACCGGTTTAGGCAATCATCCATCACGCCTGCGAGACAACGACTCTTAGAAGCCAGATGTTCTCGCCAAATTGAGTTTCGTTTTGGAAGGCTTAATCGCCAATGCATCGCCTGACTATAAGCGCCGGCAACAACGTTGAATTACTTCTAATGGTGCAATTTTAGCTAATGGACTGCAAGGTCTCCAGAAGACTATCGCGTCGAAAGGTGCAGATTATTGTCGTTATCTGATTGGACACTTGTCTTTAATCTTTCACAATGGGCCGGATACTCAAAACGAGAATGAACCAGCTAGCTTGTGGA
>CAYFFG010000048.1:0-4049 GCA_964342355.1 uncultured Hyphomonadaceae bacterium | reverse complement strand
CAAGACCGTCAAGCCTCGAAAGCCCGTCAACCGCGGAAAGTACAAATCCATCGAGTCGGCACCGGGAAGCTACGTTCGGGCGAATTGAGACCGCGTTCGGGGTCTGTTCCGGCTGGGGGCAGAATGACACCTTAAGACAGCCTGGTTAGGACGCCGCTGTTTCCTTGATCAATCTGTAAGCTGTTGATCTTGCGATGCCGAGCTGTTTTGCGGCTTGTCCGGCGGTCATTCCAGCGTGGACGAGGTTTTGCAGTGCCAAAACGGTTTCGACTTCGAGGGGCGGTCGCCCTGGTTTTCGGCCCTGTGCTCTAGCAGCTTCGATGCCGTCTTTTGTACGTTCTGAGATGAGGCGGCGCTCGAAGTGAGCAATGGCTCCAAAGACATGGAAGATCAACTCACCGGCGGCGGATGTCGTGTCGATCCGCTCTTCGAGGCTGATCAGCCCGATGTCTTGCTCCTTTAGGTTTTCGACGGTTTCCAGCAGCTCCTTGAGTGAACGCCCGAGCCTGTCTAACCGGGTGATAGCCAGGCTGTCGCCAGGACGGGCGTGGTCAATTAAGGCAGATAGGCCAGGACGGTCGAACTGTTTGCCAGACACAACATCCTCAAACACACGGATGGCCCCGGCATCTTTAAGGCGGGTGATTTGGGCACTGAGGTCTTGTTCTGCGGTTGAGACCCGTGCGTATCCCAGAATGTCACCGGATCGGGTCATTGGTCTTGGCATATCAAGACACGGATTTAAGATTTGCTTCTGACGTAGTTGGCTATTGTCATGAAGCCAAAGAAGATCACCGCATAAATTGCAGTTTGGGTAAGCGTGAACCCGTAGTTCAAGAAATAGCCTAAGCCAGCATAGACCAATGTGGCGATGAGGGTGGCGAAAGCCGCACTAAGGGCCGCTTGCTTCATACAGACATCCTGTCTTTTAACCGTTCGTTTTGGAGGCAGATTTTCGGTCCATCCAGATTGCCGAGAATTTGTCACCTAAATCTGTCTCATTATTCGTCCTTATATTATGCGCTGTCTCAAAATGATCAACACCATTTTGAGGACACTTCCATGCCAAGACGATCCATCCTGACCGAGCGCCAGCGTTCGGCACTCTTCGATCTGCCCACCGACGACGCGTCAGTGTTGCGTCACTACACCCTCGCCGATGATGATCTTGAGCATATCAACGACCGAAGGCGACCAGAAAACAGGATCGGTTTTGCCTTGCAGCTCTGTGCGTTGCGATACCCTGGACGCCTTTTGTCGTCTGACGAGGTCATCCCGGAAAAAGTTCTGCGCTTCATCTCGGTCCAGCTTGGTCTGACCGGTGACGATATCTTGCCCTATGCCGCGCGGCGTCAGACCCGTCAGCAACATTTGCACGTCCTGCGCCAGATTTACAGCTTCAAGATGTTCTCGGGCCAGGGCGCACGGTGTCTCAAGGCTTGGCTTGAGAAAGAGGCCGAAACGGCCCGATCCAACGACGACCTGGCGCGCAGGTTTGTCGAAGAGTGCCGCCGAACGCAGACGATCCTGCCAGGCGTCACGGTCATCGAGCGTTTGTGTGCCGACGCGCTTGTCGCGGCAGAGCGCAGAATAGAAACCCGGATTGCGGCCAGGCTTGATGACCAAACGAAGGAACGGCTGGACGCGCTTCTGACCGAGATCATAGATGGCAAGATCAGCCAGTTCGTCTGGTTGCGCCAGTTCGAGATGGGTAACAACTCGGCGGGGGCGTCCCGGCTATTGGATCGGCTGGAATTCCTTCAGGGATTGGAACTGCCACCTGATGTCCTAGACGGCATTCCACCTCACCGGATCACACGCCTGCGCCACCAAGGTGAAAGGTACTTCGCGGATGGCCTGCGCGACATTACGAGCGACCGGCGTTTGGCGATCCTCGCGGTATGCGCATTCGAATGGGCCGCCGCTATCACTGACGCTGTAATCGAGACCCATGACCGGATCGTTGGCAAGACTTGGCGGGATGCCAAGAAACTCTGCGATGCGCGGATTGCTGATGCCAGATCATCACTGCAGGAAACTTTACGGTCCTTCAAAGACCTCGGCGCGGCCCTTCTGGAAGCCAAAGGCGATGGTGCATCTCTTGATGATGCAACGGAGACCGCCTGCGGCTGGATACGTCTCGAAAGCATGGTGTCAACAGCCGCTGAGCTGACCGATACAATGGCCGCTGATGCCCTGGCGCATGTCATTCATGGATATCACCGGTTCCGGCGGTACGCGCCACGCATGCTGCGTGCGCTAGATATCCAGAATGCTCCCGTGGCCGCGCCCCTGATGAAGGCTGCAAAGATCATTGCTGATGACAAAGCAAGGGCGTTGCGTGAGACAAATTTTCTGCGCCGCACATCAAAATGGCGTCGCCATCTCAACGTCCAGAAGCCCGATGACAACCGGCTTTGGGAGGTCACGGTGCTGTTCCAAATCCGCGACGCGTTCCGGTCCGGTGATATCTGGCTCCCGCATTCCCGGCGTTATGCCGACTTGAAACAGGCACTTGTGCCGATGGAGGCTGCCAAAACAACACCGCGTCTCACCATGCCATTCGAGCCGGAAGTCTGGCTTGCAGACCGCAAGAAACGGCTGCGTGAGGGGCTTGAGAGGTTGGCTAAAGCCGCGAGAACAGGCGCTATCCCAGGCGGTTCCATCGAAAATGGCATTCTCAAAATAGACCGACTGACCGGGGCCGTGCCCGACGAGGCCGATGCTATGGTGCTCGATCTCTATGGCCGCCTGCCTGCGGTCCGGATTACCGATCTGTTGCAGGAAGTCGATGACGATATCGGGTTCACAGAAGCCTTCACCCATTTGCGTACGGGCGTTCCCTGCAGGGATCGTATCGGGCTGTTGAACGTGCTGTTGGCAGAGGGCCTGAACCTTGGCCTCAGCAAGATGGCCGAGGCGACGAGCTCCCACGATTATATTCAGCTCTCCCGCCTGTCGCGGTGGCACATCGAAAGTGACGCCATCAACCGTGCACTCGCCATGGTGATCGCTGCGCAATCAGAATTGCCGATGGCGCGATACTGGGGCAGCGGCGTCACTGCATCCAGCGACGGGCAATTCTTCCCAACAACGCGGCACGGCGAAGCCATGAATCTCATCAACGCCAAATACGGCTCCGAACCAGGGCTGAAAGCCTATACCCATGTCTCCGATCAGTTCGGCCCGTTCGCCACACAGAATATCCCAGCCACCGTGAGTGAAGCGCCATACATTCTGGACGGGCTTCTGATGAACGAGGTCGGACAGAAGATAAACGAGCAATACGCCGACACGGGCGGCTTCACCGATCACGTCTTTGCCGTCACCGCGCTGCTATCATATCGGTTCATTCCCCGTATCCGCGATCTGCCCTCTAAGCGGCTGTATCTCTTCGATCCAGCCAATGTGCCAAAGGAATTGCGCTGCCAGGTCGGCAGCAAGGTCAGAGAAAAACTGATCGTCGAGAATTGGCCCGACATCTTCCGCGCTGTCGCCACGATGGCGGCAGGCGTCATGCCACCAAGCCAACTCTTGCGGAAGTTTGCATCATATCCGCGCCAGCATGAACTCGCCTTGGCCCTCCGGGAAATCGGGCGCGTAGAGCGCACGCGGTTCATCATCGACTGGCTGCTTGATGCCGATATGCAGCGTCGTGCCAATGTTGGTCTTAATAAAGGTGAGGCGCACCACGCCTTGAAAAACGCCCTGCGCATTGGCCGTCAGGGCGAAATCCGCGATAGAACTGCCGAGGGCCAACATTACCGCATGGCAGGTCTCAACCTGCTGGCCGCCATCATCATCTATTGGAACACAAAGCACCTCGGCCACGCAGTCTACACACGAAAACGCGCGGGTCTCGACTGTTCACCAGAGCTTCTCTCGCATGTCTCGCCGCTTGGATGGGCACATATCCTGCTTACAGGCGAATACAGGTGGAAAAAACGATGACATCCGGCCTTACGGTGTCATTCTGCCCCCAGCCGGAACAGACCCCCGTTCCATGACAGGGATATGTGGTCGTTCGGTACTGGCGGAAATCGCCGCGA
>CAYFFG010000047.1:0-4266 GCA_964342355.1 uncultured Hyphomonadaceae bacterium | reverse complement strand
AAGTGGCGGAGACGAAGGGATATCCTACTTCAATCTGCCGATGTAACGATACCAGAGGGTTAGCTAGCACCATGCCCCAAGTACATGCTCGCACTGTACCAGATGACTGGAACATGGGAAGGGTATGTCGCCAGAAAACCCACCAAATTTCGTGCGCGTAGCGGGTCCGTTACGCTTGCCTTGCCGAACCGGGACCGGAATTCATGCCAGTCTCAAAGGGCACCCTACCAGTCTCGTGGCCAATTGAGGCTACCGCCACCTCCAAGAGAACTTCACCACTTGGCACACGCCTGTTCCAAGCCTAGGGTTACGCAACTTATAAGACGAGGATTACTTAATGGCTTTCGATACCCGTCCAGCATCCATGAAAATGCGCATTGACATAGGTATGCTCGATGCACTTGGCGTTGGAATGTACGAGACGATTGGTCAAAGCTTGGTGGAATTTGTAGCGAATGGCCATGATGCAAATGCTGGTCGCGTTGAGATACTCATGCCTTTTGAGCTTATCGCCGAAGAGCGTAAAAAGGCACGGGATCAAGCGAAGGCGAATGGCCAAGATTTAAAAGAGGGCGTCTACACTCCGCTGCCCACGACGGTTGAAATTTCAATTAAGGACGATGGGCACGGCATGTCGGCAGAGGAAATACAGGACAAGTTCCTCCTCCTAAGCCGAAACCGCCGAAACGAAAGCAAAATGTCGGAAGGCGACAAACGCCCGGTTATGGGTAGAAAAGGCCTTGGCAAGCTCGCAGGGTTTGGGGCAGCCGAGCAAGTTGTCATATCGTCCACTCGCAAAGGCGCTACGTATAGAACTGAATTGGTGATGGACTATTCTGCGATTGCGGCGCAGCAACAGGTGGACGCAGTGGATTTCGAGCCACGCTACATTGAGGGCGTTCCGGCTGACGAACAAGGCACGACAATCACTTTAAGGCGACTTAAGTGCGATGCCCTTAAACGCTCCGAGCCAGCTTTGCGGAAAACATTACGTCGAAACTTTGCTCACATGGGCGAGGTTTTTTCGGTGTTTCTGAACGGAACCAAAGTCGAACCTCCGAATGTGGATTACGAATACTCATATCCTGAGACCCGTGACGACGATGACCTTGCCGAATTTCGCGTGCCTCTTGAGGAAGCAGACGACTTCCCGATCAGAGCGGTAGTCCGATTTCGAGCGAGAGGCGAGAGTGACGCCACGATTGAAAGAGGACATTTACCCGCTGCGGAACGTGGCGCTCGGGTCTACTGCAAAGGGCGGCTTGCGGCTGGCCCAACTCTCTTCGACCTGCCTACCGGCATGCACAACTTTCACTCTCAAGCATACATGGAAGCCGTCGTGCATGCCGACGTTCTGGATGACATGTCGGTCGACTTGATCAGCACAAACCGCAGAGGATTGCGCAGCGACAACGATGTCGTCGATGCTTTCATTTCGAAAGTTACCGACATCATGAAGGAAGCAATTTACGCACACGGGAGATTTCGGGACAACGCCGCAAAATTGGAATTCGAAAAGAAGTCGGAAGACAACCCCTACCTGCAACAAGTCATGGCGTTGCCTGCGTCCACGAGAACGCCAGCGCGAAAACTACTTGAGACGCTCGGCGCACGGGAGGGTTTCGATAGCCCCGTTTTCCAAGAGATCGCCCCCTACTTCGTTGGCGCAATCAACTCGTCAGAAGTCTTGGTCGAGTTGATCAAGAGCGGGACCAGCCCAAAAGACCTAAAGTCCGTAATCGGTCAACTGAATGAACTCGGCGACATCGAAAGGCGCGACGTCCTGAAGCTATATCGAGGTCGGCGGAGCGGTATCGCTGCGCTGCAAAAACTCCAAGAAAGATCGCACGCCAAGGGGCCAGCATACGAAAAAGAGCTGCATACTTTGCTCAAAGAGAATGTTTGGCTCATTCGCCCAGAGTTTGGAACCTATCTCACAAGCGACGACAATACCGCACATGTTGCCCGCCAACTCAATTCTGCACTGGGAATTGACACACACGCCAAAGAGAACGCGAAAGACCGTCCCGACCTGGTCTTTCTTGCGATTGACCGTGAACAACCCACGACTGTGACGATTGTAGAACTCAAGTCACCGGACCCGGACACCCCTCTATCCATTGAGCACCTTACCCAGTTGAAGGGCTACATGGCGGACGTCGAGGAAATTCTTGAGCAAGACTTCCCCGCTTCGCAGGTTCGGGTCCACGGCCATCTCATTGGGAACTTTGCAAAACCAGACAGCGCAGCAAAAGGCCCAAAGCGCCTGCGGCAGGAGATGGGAAAAGCAGGGGTCGGCGAGAATTGGGAGGTTCTGAGCGTTTCGTCACTTCTTGAACGAGCGAGGAAAGCTCACATGCAGGTCATTGAAGCGCTTGAAGACGAAGAAAAAGCTGAGGCTCAGGCTGCTGCCGAATAACTTGTTTCTGCCATATGCTCTCGTGTCAGCGCCTTCATGACCTCTTTTGCTATCGCTCGGCCCAGTGGGATAGGCACACCGTTTCCGATCTGGCGTGCAATAGGAGTAGGCTCTCCAGCTAGAACCCAGCTATCTGGAATACCCTGCAATCGCGCTCCTTCTCGCAGCGAAAGCACGCGGTTTTCGAATGGATGAATATATCGACCCTTCGATGGGTTTAGGAATGAACAACGAACGGTGTTCGAGGGTTCGTCAGCGTCTATTCTTCCCCATACATCCGTCGCCTCACCAATCAATCCATGCCATGACTGTGGGCAAAGGTCAGGGCGATTAAGGATTAGATCGCGTTTTCCGCCTCTTTCGGGAATTGCTTGGAAGCGCTCCATTGCCAGTGCGCTGGGGGTCGGCCACACATGCATTGGATCGTCGGTTTTGATAGGTCTGTTCAGGACTACATCTTTGAATGTCCTTGGGCGGGATTTTCTGGGTGTTGGCATATCAACGCGCCCGACGCGAGAGCCAATGGTGAAAGCGCGACCTCGTTTTTGTGCTGCGCCGTAGTCAATTGCATCCAACACGAAGACTTGGGTTTCGTAGCCTTGGGATTTCAATCCCTGCGAAATCTCATCAAACCAATGGCTTTGAATGAAGCCCGGAACATTCTCGATTACAACGATCTTAGGGTTCAGTGCAGATGTCCATTCGACCACACTCAATCCAAGTTCGTTTCTCACATCCTGTGGGTCTCGGCGGCCAAGTGTAGAAAATCCCTGACAAGGTGGGCCAGCTACAATGACATCGGCTGAAACGTCTGTGCGTACCGCTCGAACATCCGCGACCTCCGCACACTTCGCAACGTTGTTCCTGTAGGATTGAATTGCTTTCTTATCCAGGTCGATAGCTAGCGCGGGTCTCAAACCAACGGATTTGAAAGCGTGACTTAAAAGTCCTGCACCACAAAAAAGGTCTATAAAACGGGGTCTAAACCGCTCGCCGCTCAGGCTGCCGTCCTGTATCATTCTGCTCTGCCTCGTATCGGCGGTGCGTCATTGAACGCGCACTCGTCCGTATTTTTGAAGGAATGGTAGCTGAGACACAGGCTCTAGCCAAGAAAAATCACAAGCAGCACACCAAGTCGCAGATCGGCATGTCGTGAGATTTCAATTGTTCGAACGGTGTTGTCTCTTTGGAACATCTACAGCAGAGCCCCGGCCGCATTCCTGTCAAACAACCCCGCATCACGCACGTAGCGTGACAGCATCAGGTCCGAAGCATGGCCTGTTTGTGCTCGCACCTTGTGGGGCGGCACCCCGGCCTTGATGGCGCTGGTGGCAAGGCCTGCACGGAGGCTGTGGCCGCTGTAGCTTTCTGGGTCGATCCCGGCATCGGCGAGACGGTTACGCAGTATGGTGGACACGGCGTCGGAGCGCAGGCGGTCGGGCTGAACATTGCCGTGGCGGTCAACGGGGCGGAAGATTGGGCCTTCGTCCTTGTTCAGAACACCCAGCCACGCCGACAATGCGGCGACTGGGCAATGGCGGGTTCGACCAAGGGGGATGCCGATCTTGCGGCCTTGGCCTGTCTGGTCGGTCTTGGAGCGGCGCAGGTGCAGCACCAGCCCTTCTCGGACTTCTTCGAATTCGCCGAGATCAAGCCCGATAAGTTCCGAGGACCGGAAACCGCCCGCCCAGCCGATCAGCAACAACGCATGGTCACGTTTTGCACGGGGATCATCCCCAAGCGCGTCCAGCAGGATGAACAGGTCTTCACGCAGCAAGGGGCGGGCCTGATGCTGCGCGGTGCCTTTCACTCGTTTGATCCCCCGCATCGTGGCCCGCACGATCTCG
>CAYFFG010000046.1:0-5269 GCA_964342355.1 uncultured Hyphomonadaceae bacterium | reverse complement strand
AATATGGTGGTGGGAGAGAGACTTGAACTCTCGACCTCAGGATTATGAGTCCTGCGCTCTAACCAGCTGAGCTACCCCACCGGACCGGAGGCATTGCACACCTAAACAATTCGTGGCGCACAAAGCAGAGCGGCGCTTATAATCCGCTTGCATCAGTGGGGCAAGTGAGTTTTCACGGAAAATTCACACGCCCCTTTTTCAGCTTATCCCAATGGACGATTAAGCCGTCCCGCCGCGCATTTCTGCGATAAATGCGTCCGCTTCGGCGATAGAACGCTCCATGTCCGCAATCAAAGCAGCCACATCCGCTTCGATCTGCGCGCTTTCCCCTTCCAGCGCGGCAATCGCACGGGCATTGAGATTGTGCTTGAGGAATAAGACGCGGTCTTTGAAGACAGCCAACACAGGGTCCATGGATGCGGACGCCTTGAGCATTTTGTCTTCCAGCTCTTCATAGCGGGTTTCAGTCTGACGCAGCTGTCGCTCGCTTTCTGTGCGCAGCGAAGCGGAAGAATACTGGTCCAACTCTTTGCGCCATTCTTTAAAGAGGTCTTTTGAAACAATCTGCACGTCTTTAATACGGGTGCGCACGCGCTCAGCTTCGGCTTCTGACTTTTCATAGGCTTTGCTCAGGCGGTCATAGGTGGCTTCCAGTTCGCCGCCATCGACATCCACCACCGAGCGAAAGGCTTCAAGCGCGGAAGCAAACTCTTCTTTTGCATCCTCTTGGGACGCGGCCGCTTTCACCACGCGCTCGACTAGAAGATCGCGCTTTTCAATGCCAAACTGTTCCAACGTGCCGTAATACGCCGTTGCGCAACCACCCAACGCGGGCGTGAAGCCCAACACCATCCCGAGCATCATTGTGCGCAGTGAAACTTTGAAAGACATTGGCTATCCCCTCGCCATGGTTAACGTCGCCCGTCAATTGAGATATCGCGGTTTGAAGCAGAACGCCACAGCCAATGTTTGCCAGCACCCGCCTGCTTTGATCCACAACATGTTTTGACACGTGGGAGAAACAAGAATTTGCCTCGCTTTGCACAAACCACGGCAGACACGACCTATTTTGATCAGCATGCGGAGCATATCAACTTCATCAAACGTTGAAGAACTTCCGCTAGGGTAACTTTGAGTTTTTTTAAACAACTTTTGAACGTAAGTTTCGGTGAAAATTGAAAGAAACGCATTGACATAGAAGGCGCTCTCCTTTTTATACGGAAAAATATTCCAATCACACCGAATTATTGGAAAATTCATGTCGCTAGAGCTTGATGAAATCGACGCGCGTATCCTGGACCTAATCCAGCAGGACGCAGCTATGTCTGTGGCCGACATTGCTGACATTGTTGGCCTGTCTTCCTCACCTTGCTGGCGCCGTATCAAGCGCATGGAAGAACAGGGTCTTATTTCCCGCCGCGTCACACTTTTAGATCACGAAAAGCTGGGTTTGGGTTTTGAGGTGATCGCCAACGTCAAGCTGTCTCTGCCGTCCAGGGAAAACCTGGAAGCGTTTGAACACGCAGTATCCGCCTGGCCAGAAGTGACTGAGTGTATGACTGTAACAGGCGCAGTAGACTATTTCATCCGCATCCTGACGACAGACATTCACGCTTACGATGATTTCCTGCGCGACAAACTTTTAGGCTTGGGTCTTGTCTCAGACATCCAGTCCCGCATTGTCGTCAACGTCGCCAAACGCACGACAGCCGCCCCGCTTGGCCTCATTTCTCCATTCCTGGCCAATTCTGAAAAAGAAGCCGCTGAGTAGGCAAGCACCCGCTTTAACTTACTCAGCCAGCGCAGCGAGCGCTGCCACACGCGTGACGTGACCATCCGAACGCGCAAGGATCACCCTTTCGCCATCCGGACTGAATTCCGTTTCCAGCGTCATGTCAGCTTTATTGTTCACCGGACCAAATAATCCTTCCGGTTCAAACCGCAGCCATGCGACAGGCGCATCCGGAGGTGCCGTTTTAATCGCATTGCGGATCAGATAGCGTAGTTTTTCACGCGTCTGCGAAGGTGGGTATTGAAAAAAGACGGAGTGATAGACAATTGTCAGGCCAGTTGCCGGCCGTTTAGCCAGCTTGTCTTCCAGCCACTCTGCCGCATCGGCTTTTTCCACCTTTACATCATGAGCAACCGCCAGTTTGCGCGCCGCATCAAAGCGCGACAGCCGCTCCTTCTGGTCTGGCCAGATATAAGAGCGCAACCGCATGGCGGCGTCGGCGTCTTTTAAATCCAGCGGGTTCTGGTCACAGGCAGCTCTTGAAGCAATTTCAAAGTTCGCCTCCACTGGCGGCGCAACGCCCGACCAGTCCGTTGTGACAACAGGACTTCCCTCTTGATCGGCAGGCAATCTTTGCCAGACTGCAGTTGAATACTGGTATTTGTCCCAAATCGTGTTGAGGCCAGCACTGGCGCCAATCTCGAGTAGATGCATGGGCGCTTCAAAGCGCTTGGCGAGATATAAAAACCCGGCCATCAGGATCAAAGACCGGCGCATTTCATTGGTTTGAGGCGGGCTGCGCATAAATCCGCGCACCCAATCTGTGTCACGTTTCAAAAACGCTTCGACCTGCGGCCAAACCTTGTCCAGCGTCCAATCAGGGTTGGCTTCAGGATAAACGGCGCGCAGAGCCAGATCACGTCCCGATAACGCCGCCGCATGACAGGCGCCAATCAGGCGCAAAGACAACGCATCCAGGTTTGGTTTGCCTTTCCAATCCGCCGTCAGATCATAAACGACGCCCTGGGTTTCAAAATCCACAGCCATACGGCGCAACAGCGCGCATGAAAAAGGCGAACCTAGCTTTTCGCACCAGTTCGCCTGATCCAGAAATTGTTTAAGAACAGCGTCGGGGGATGCCCGCCCGACGCTTATGCTCTTATCCGATGGGGCGCTTATGCGCGCTCCACTGTCAGTGCGATACCTTCACCGCCACCGATACAAAGTGAAGCCACGCCGCGTTTCGCGTCTTTTTGCTCCATCGCGTTGAGAAGCGTAACGATCACACGTGCGCCAGATGCGCCGATCGGGTGACCCAGCGCACATGCGCCGCCGTTCACGTTGACCTTGTCGTGGGAAATGCCCAGCTCTTTCATCGCGATCATTGGCACAACAGCAAACGCTTCGTTGATTTCCCAAAGGTCGACATCGTCTGTTGTCCAGCCAGCTTTTTCCAGCGCTTTTTTCATCGCAGGAACAGGCGCAGTCGTGAAGTATTTCGGGTCGTGAGAGTGCGCCGCAGTCGATACGATTTTCGCCAAAGGCTTCAGACCGCGCTTTTCAGCTTCAGACTGTTTCATCAGAACCAGAGCCGCCGCACCGTCAGAAATCGCAGATGCGTTTGCCGCTGTGACCGTACCCTCTTTGTTGAACGCAGGACGCAGTGTCGGGATTTTGTCCGGGCGCGCTTCACGTGGCAGCTGGTCTTCGTCAACTGTCACGTCGCCCTTGCGGGTTTTGATTGTGACAGGCGTGATCTCACGCTTGAAGCGACCTTCTTTAGACGCTGATTGCGCACGGCTCAGTGTTTCCAGCGCGTAAGCGTCCTGTTGCTCGCGTGTGAACTGGTATTCGCCAGCGATCATGTCCGCCAGAACACCCATAGGTTTCTTGTCGTACGCGTCTTCCAGACCGTCCAGCGCCATGTGGTCGATTGTCTGACCGTGACCGTATTTCAGACCCTGACGCAGCGGGATCATGTGCGGCGCGTTCGTCATGCTTTCCATGCCGCCGACAACCACAACGCTAGCTTCGCCAGCCAACAGTGCGTTACGGCCCATCACAGCCGCCTGCATACCAGAACCACACATCTTGTTGATTGTGCAGGCCTCTGCTTTTTCCGGTAGTTCAGCTTTAAGAGCCGCCTGTCGTGCTGGCGCCTGACCCTGACCGGCCGGCAGACAGTTGCCCATGATCACTTCGTTGACATCGTCGCCTGAGATGCCTGCTTCAGCCATCGCGCCTTGGATTGCGACCGCACCCAATTCGTTCGCGCTCATCCCAGTCAAGTCACCCAAAAGTCCGCCCATCGGCGTACGGGCCATACCAACAATTACAACTGGATCACTCATTTTCGCTCCTCCGGGGCATAAAATTCCAAATTAGCTCACTGCCCTTATGCTGCATCGCACAATTCATGCAACAAGGGTGTCTTGTCAACATATGCAAACGCCGCATTAGCTGATGTGATCAGAACTGGCCGACCTGACGGCAATCCCGCACACCCCCAACATTCTTATGGATATATACGCCCTCAAAGCCTCACAAACTAGAGGGGTTTTCTAATTAAAATACGCACACATCCTGATGTGGAATGTAGACCGAAGCGGCGCGCTCGCCGTTGGCATAATCATAAAAGAACGCCACCGATCCGCCGCGTTCCAGAACGCTTGAAATAATGTTGTCTGCGCATGCGCGCTCCCGAGTATCCGTTTTTAGCGATTGTGTTGGAGCAAAATCGTCGTTGACTTCATAAATGAAGCTGATGCTGGAACCCGCTGCGCTAGCGCTTTTACGGGAAACACCAAAGACATCCTCAAGAAAAG
Organism: uncultured Hyphomonadaceae bacterium; assembly: GCA_964342355.1. Taxonomy (GTDB): domain Bacteria; phylum Pseudomonadota; class Alphaproteobacteria; order Caulobacterales; family Hyphomonadaceae; genus Hirschia. Next base: position 712 of record CAYFFG010000046.1, on the reverse strand, counting down.
TGCCCGCGTTCTCATCTTCCGTCAGCAAGATCAAGTCGCCGGGCAAATTTGGGTCAGTCGTTTCTATACGACCTTGCCTAGCTTCAATTTCGGCGCGTTCAAAATGAACTAACAACGTAAACTACATCAGCTAACAACGTTTGCAGCCAGTAGGGCTGAAATATGAGGGAAATAAAGATCAAACCTATAGCCGCCACAACGGCCAAAACCTTCAGCGTTTTAGCTCTTAGGGAGTTTTCGCTCTTGGTCAGCGAACTCTTAAAGAGCAAAAACAGGTTGGCGATCGGCACTAATGCCATCCATGCTCGACGCCCGTCTCCATAAGCGTCGCGTGAACGCGCCACACTGATTGCGCAGAGGGCAAAGCTGAAGAGGAACGTCAAACTGAAGCCCTCAAAGGCTTCAATCGGGCCGGACGGCCAAAGAAACGTGACGACAGTGTACGAAACCCACACATCCCAAGTAAAATATGCTATTCCAAGCGAGATCATCGCACAGGAAAACGTAATGACCGCTACCCATAAAAAATAAGAAATTCGTCTCAATATGAATGTCTTCGGCGCGATTTTCGTACCACAAATCACTCCCACAATCGCAATAGCGGCCAGCAAGAACCAAAAAATAAGAACTAGATTAAAATCAAAGACGACCTGTGCGCCGCCATCTACCTGATGCACTTTATAATCCCCCCCAACGCTGAGTTGTTTAGGCT
>CAYFFG010000045.1:0-5279 GCA_964342355.1 uncultured Hyphomonadaceae bacterium | reverse complement strand
GATGAATCAAAGCCCCGCGAACGGCGATGATGGCAACGCCATCCCGCACAGCATAACCATCGCGCCACCCATCACGAATGGATTCGGCAACCTCGTCTCCAAGCAAAGATGCAAACGCCGGATTGGAAGCTTTAGGTTCGTCGCCTTCGGCAGCGCCTTCCAAACGGATGTCTTGTGGATCTACATCGAGCAGTCGAGGTCCAAGTCCACGCATGAAAGCCGCGGCCTTGCGAGGTTCGACCATAAGCGGTGTGTTGAACACCCGTTCGGTGATAGCTGGATAGCTGGGCATCAAGCTTGCTCCTGTTGCTGTGGTTCGAACGCGGTACCGCCGATCAGTTTCGCGAAGCTTTCCTGCATCGGATGAAGCACGCCTTCAGGCAACTGACCGATTTCATGCTCGATCTGAGTGAGATTTTCGCTGAAGTCCGAGCCTGTGAGCTCCGCAGCTTCATCCTCCAGCGTCGACAGACCGAGAGCCACGCGCATCGCCGCAGCCTGGACCTCTTTGACTGGATCCACGAAGCCTTTGCCGGGTCCGATCCACTTGGCCTGCGAGTAAGCAGACCAGTTCTCTCGGAAGTCCGGCGCACCCGCGGGCAATTCGATTATTCCCCGATCGACTTCCTCTTCAAGCCAGGCCATGAAAAACGGCTGGCAAAATCCTTGCGCGAATGCTTTGCGCTTCGATGTCCAGCCTCGCCAGATCTCCACCATTGCAGCACGAGCTGACGAATAGTTGGTTTTCGACCAATCAGCCGAGAGCTGCTCGTAAGAGATATTCAGGCCCGCGGCGATATTGCGAAGAACGGCCGATTCAAAGTCTGCGAACTGGGCTGCAGGGCGCGACGCCTGAATGACGCCGATTTTTTCTCCTGGATATAGGTGAGGGAGCTTTACGCCCCCCATCCGGATCCCGCCCTTGTTATCATAATACTGCCCACGGCTCTCGGTGTACTTGCGCCACGATCCGCCTTCCGTGTCTTCTCCCTCACCGAACATGTCAGTGATGAATTCAGGGTCCATCGGAGATTCAACGAATGCGCCAAGAACCGCATTCAGGACAGCGGCCTGCAGCTCCACCCGACCGTAATTGTCCTCCATGCGCAGCTTTTCGATCACAGGAGCGAGCTTCGAGACCCCGCGTGTCTGACCGTCGCGGTGTTTGTCATAGAAGTGAATAACCAGAGGGCGGCCCCAAGGCTGCTCGCGAGAAACGCGTGTCCAGCGATAAGAATCCTGGTCGGACCAGTCCTGATTTTCGTGAGCGACGCGGAAATGATAAGCAACCGCGGCCTCGTCATTGTCGAGTTCCACCCCACCGCGTTGAAACTTGCTGTCAGCCTCATCAAGCGGGTTGGACAGTTGATCCGGATCCATCACACGAAGCGTTGTGTGCGTTGGCCGGTTTTTCCGCCAGTGAAGAACACCTAGCGCATCACCCTCCATAAGGTAGTTCCGGAAACCCATGCCGAACATTCTGGGCACGGTCATGCTGCGTGTGACATCTGCGAAATGGCGGGCATCTTCAGCATAGGCTTTCCAACGAGCCTCAACGATCAGCTTGAAATCGCGGGCCCAAGCTTCATCCAGACCAAGCAGGCGCCAGTTTGGTTTCACAAGCGGGCGCAGGCTTGCTCCGACGATCGCGTCAACTTCTTTCTCGATCGCGCCTGATGCCCAACCGTTGTTCCGAACGAGATCCCGCGAACGTGAAACTATGGCACGGCGATCGCGCATGATGTCGGCATCCGCACTCCGCAGGGACGGGTGCCAGCTCACCATTGCCTCGTTGTCACTGCCTGCGCCGGCGATATAGGACGAGCCGTTGCCGAGCAGGGCTTGCGGTTGCTTGACTGATTTGACCCGCACATTCGGGTAAGATTTCTTCGTCATCTGAACGTCACCCGATGGGCCCGGCGTTTCGGCGCACGGCCGAGCTGGACCTTGAGTTTGTGAATATAGGCTTCAAGCTTCGCCTGGCTGGTGGCTTGAAACGCGGTTTTGTGGCCTTCGTATTCGATCGAGACTGACTTCTCGCCCAACAACAGCTGGTGCAGTGCGGCTTCGGCCTCTGCGAGATTGGCCTCAAGTTGTGCGGTGTCTGTCACGGCATGATCTCCGTCAGGCTTTGTTTCTTTTTCGGCTTCAGTTGCTCGACGGCCGACGTTGCGACCTGGTCGAATAGATCGCCTTGGTTGTCTTTGGGCGGAACTCCCCGCTCGGCCTCAAGCTGGTCCCACTGTTCGTCGCGCATCGATGTCCAACCCTTTCGACGGGCTGCTGCCTCTGCGTAAATCATGGTGTCGAGCCCTTCGTTTCGACGCGAAGGCTCAACCAATTCCCATTGCGCTACGATTACGCCCGAGCGCTGGCGCTTCAGGATCCGCACCTCGGAGGTGATCTGCCTAAAATACTCGTCCCCAAGTCCCTTGGCCGGAGCAACGAAGCCGCGCTCTGTCGGATCCGTTTTAGCAAGCCGTGTCATGAAGTCTCCCTTCAGCTGGGAAACGTTCACCATAAACCCGCGCTTCTGACGACGACGCTGCGCACCATCCTTTCGACGTTCAAACTTCATCGGCAACATTGCCGGGCCGTTCTGAGACGAACCACCTTTTACGATGATCACCCGGCTCCAGGGATGCGTCTTGCCCCAGGACCAAACATCATCCGTGTACGTGCCGCCATCGATCGCCAGCATGTCGAGCTTCAACGGCAATCCCAGTGACGTGCGCCAGGTCGACTTCAACACAGCATTCAGAGCTGCTCGTCCATCGTCATCGCCAATGTGATGCGGGATAACCAAGTAGTCGACGGTCCAGCTGCGCCGGTTCTTTCCGAACGCAACAATCTGGACTTCGGTTCGATCATCCTGACAGTCAACTCCGGCAGTCAGCAAAACCCCACATGCCGGCACGAGCCCACGCCCGAGATAGGTGCCGCCTTCGTCGTTTTCGACACGATCGCGCATTTCCGTCCAGTCCGGACCGGCAGATGCCTGCTCGTATTCGAGGCCGAGGACATCGTTGTAAAACGTCTGCTCGGTCTCACTTTCGATCTGGCTCTTGATCTCCTCTTCCGTCCCTTGCGAGGTCGAGAGAGATGTCCAGCCCATCGCCCGGGCATAATCGAGGGCGATCGACGCCCAATCCCTTTGCGGTGCATATGCTCGCCACAGGTGGAAGCCAGGGTGATCCCCCTTTGGATTGCGAGCCTCCCAATGGCCCAGTCCAACGATCTTTTCCTTGTCCGCGTGACGGATAGCCTGCTGGCACTTCACGCACGTGAAATGTGCCGCAATCAGGTTCTCTGGGTCGATCGTTTCGCGAAAGTTCTCCCATTCAAGCGGTTGCTCATGACCACAATGTGGACACGGCACGTGATAGATACGTTGATCGCTACGTGCGTATGCACGGCTGATCCGGCAAGTGCCCTTTAGGAGCGCAGTTGATACCCGCGCGATTTTAGCATCTTCGAAGCCGGAGGCGCGGCTTTCCGCGAGTGCCTCCGGATCCCCTTTGTCCGTCATGTCGAACTTCGACAGATCGTCCAGGACGACCAAACGACGAGACGTACCGGTCAAATCTGCAGGCGAACCAGCCGAAGCCACTTTGAGTGAGCCGTTGCGAGCTAGTGTCTCCTGGTCGAACTTTGCGTCTTTGTTGACCCCCTGCCCCGTTCCGAAGATCTTCCGAAGCCCAGGAGCTTGCCTACGCATTGGCATCCATTTGTTGTCGACCCACTCAGTGGCCGCCGATTGCGTCGGATGCACAACGAGCGCATCAAGCGCTGTGTATTCAAACCATTCGCCCAATGTCGGTTGGATGACGGAGACAGTTTTGCCCCACTGAGCCGATCCTTTGATTGTGACTTCCCGGCTTGGATGCTCGGGGGACAGGACTTCGTGGATCTCCCGCAAGAACGGAAACCGATCGATGTTGAACGGACCCGGCATTGGAGAGCGGGCATCGAACACGATGTTTTCTTCACACCAACGCGTGATGTCGGGCGGAGGCGGTGGCACCATTGCTTGCGCCATTGCCATTGCAATGGTCGCTTCAGACGACGCCAGGAATCCCATTAGATGTCTTCTTGTACTTCGTCCGAGGTTTTCTCGGCACTACCGCTTTGAGCTTCGAGAACCTTCACCCGCTTTGCCCGGTGAACACGCCAATGATCCACCAGCAGCTTTCGGACAGTTTTGAAGTCCACGTCGAGTTCGTCCGCGATAATGCGGGCCCCGTCGCGCAGAGCCGATTCAAACTCGGCGATCTCCTGCTGGATCTGCCCCTGAACCTGACGCACGACCTCAGCGGCCAACAGATAGCGGCCCTCTTCGACCGCGTTATTCCTTTGAAGCTTTCGCGCCTCTTCAACCGCCTTCAGCGTTCGAGCTTTCTCATACTCGGACACTTCAGCCGGTGGAACTGCAACAGCTTTAACTACAGGATTTCGCTTTTCCGGCGACAGCCGTTCCTTCGTCTTGGCACCGTTGCCGAGCATTTGCCCCTGGTCGAGAGAGCCCTTCAGTTTCGTCTGAGCCAACGCCAGGTCGAAACGTCGCGATCTGCCATCCCCTTCAAAGCAACCTTCCAGCTGTCCAGCTGTCACCATTTGGGAGATGCGGCCACGGGACAATCCCAGCTCATTCGCCAGGGCCGTAGCCGTCAGATTAAACATCAGTCAGCCTTTGTTGTTTAGCCTTTGTTTAGGCTTTCCAAATTGTTTAGGGATGCGAAAGTATCGCGCTCTGCGCGCCCGTATACATTTAGAAGCGCAGGAAGGACCCGCTGGATTTTCTGTCGAAGTTCGCGCCCGAAACCCTATCCCGATCAGATATCGAACAATTGCCTGCGGTCTCAGCCGACTTAATGGCCCCACTCACTCAGCTTCCGGCGTTGATTGACCGGCGGGAAGCCTCCCATTTATTTCTGATCTGCGCGTTCGAACGTGATCAGGTATTCCTGACCAAGCTCAAACCGATCGACAGCATCAGGGTTAGTGATGCACATCTCAATTTTGCCGCTTGGGGTGTACTTCGACCAACTGTCATTCTCTCCCCCATCCGCATAGATGGGCTGCATCGTGACAGTTGCGACACTCTCCTTTGTATGACGCGCAGGGCTTTGATGATGGATGTCGGACATCCAGAACTTTGCTTGGACAGTCATCTGCCTTCTCCTTGATTATAAAACCACCAACGAAAAAGCGCCCAAACCGTTTACGGTGGGCGCTTTTGTAGATGATGCATATTCTGTAGCGTCCGGTGGACCTATCTG
>CAYFFG010000044.1:0-5428 GCA_964342355.1 uncultured Hyphomonadaceae bacterium | reverse complement strand
GATGGGTAAGGAACTTCCCTTTACCAATTCAATCGCTGAATTGCGTAAAGACAGAAAGATCACACAGCAGGAATTAGCCGACGCAATTGGGATGACCCGTCAAACCATAGTCGCCATCGAAAAGGGAAAATATTCCCCCTCGCTGGAGGCAGCCTTCAAGATCGCCCATGTTTTAGAGCAGGATCTTGAAAATGTGTTTATCTGGAAAACCTGAATACGCTCGCTCCCAACCGTCCATGTTGGGAGCAAGACATGTCGGCAGGCATCTGTCTGAACAAAAGGCGCTAAATTTCAACCATCTCTTTCAAAGAGGAATGACGCCATGACACAAACGCCTTTTACAATCGTCTTTGCCATCTATGACGGCATGACCCATTTAGACTTTACCGGTCCGCATCAGGTGCTGGCGCGCACGCCTAATGCAAAAGTCATTGTCGCAAGTTTAAACGGAGGCACAGTGCGCGCAGAAGACAATCTTGGATTTGCTGGCACCGCGAAACTCTCAGATATTGAAACTTGTGACCTGATCTGTGTGCCTGGCGGTTCCAATGCGCTGGAACTGGCGAACAATGACGACTTTATCGCCCACATCAAGCGTCTGGGCGCAACTGCCAAATACATCACTTCAGTCTGTACAGGATCATTGATTCTGGGCGCTGCAGGCCTTCTGAAAGGCAAACGCGCAGCCTGCCACTGGGCGTGGCGTGACCTGTTGTCAGAATTTGGCGCTGAACCCGTTGCTGAGCGCGTCGTGAGAGACGGCAACATCTTTACAGGCGGCGGCGTGACCGCTGGCGTTGATTTTGGCTTTACGGTTCTTGCCGAGCTGGCCGGACAGGAAATGGCAGAAGCAATTCAGCTCGGCCTTGAATATGACCCTCAGCCCCCATTTGATCGCGGCGCGCCAAACAAAGCGCGGCCTGAAATCCTCGAATTAGTCATGGGGTTCATGAGAAAGATGGGCGACCAGCGGCGCGAAGACGCATTACGCGCCGCCTCTAAACTATAACAACATTCCATCTGGGGTGGTCGGAGAGCTTAAAACTCGATGTCGAGTTCTTCGATCGCTTCAGGTTCCTGCTCTGCCGCATGCACCCATTCCTGCATGAGCGGCCACTCAAAGATCGTGTCGCAATAAGCCTGTAGGTCTTCTGGCAATTCCACATTGTATGTTCGAAAACGTGTGCATATCGGCGCAAACATCGCATCGGCGACTGTCGGCTTTTTCCCAAAAAGGAATGGGCCTTTATATTTCTCCAGACATTCGGTCCAGATTTCTTTGATGCGTTCAATATCAGGACGTGCGCCGGTAAAGACCTTATATTTATCATAGCGGGTCTTGATATTCATCGGCAACGCAGAACGCAGCGTGAAAAAGCCACCCTTCATTTCGCCGCTAACGGACCGGCAATGCGCGCGGGCCGCTTTGGCTTTTGGCCACAATCCTGCATCCGGAAAGGTCTCATTGAGATATGCGGCAATCGCAAGCACAGAATAAACTTCTATTCCGTCATGCTGGAGTTTTGGCACTTTAAAAGAAGGAGAAAGCATCAATAATTCTTGGCGATTCTCTTGAGAATCAAGGTCAACCATAACCTCTTCAAACTCTAAATTCGCCAATTTACAGATAAGCCAGCCTCTTAAAGACCAGGCAGAATAATTTTTGGACGAAATCGTAAGTGTCGTTTTTGCCATGATTTTAACCGATTAGTCCCCTTTTAGCATCAGCCTGCTGATTAAGTTGTATAAAGCAACATGAAAACTGACAGTATCTATTGTGCAAAGCATTATGCTGTCGTCCAATAGGCACTATATTAGAAATAGGACCAAAAACTGTGCTTTACCACGCCTTTGATTTTCAAAACGACATTTTGTCGCCCTTCCGGATATGGGCCGGATTGACCAAGCGCGTGCTCGATTTTGGTATGTCGTCCGATAAGCAAGGCCACTTTAAAGACTGGTTCCGCCAAGCTGGCGCGGGTCTGGACGTCTTTGACCAACTTCAACTCACGCATAAACGCCCACCTTTTGGCATTACACGGGTCCAGGATGGGAACCGAATTGTTGATGTCGAAGAGGAAGTCGTGCTCGACTTACCTTTTGGCTCCCTGCTTCGGTTCAAGAAAGATATCAAGACAAAACAGCCAAAAGTTTTGATGATCGCACCATTGTCTGGCCACTTCGCAACGCTGTTGCGTGACACCGCAAAAACAATGGCGCAGGACCATGATGTTTACATCACTGACTGGAAGAATGCGCGCGATGTGCCCTTGTCCCGCGGCGGTTTCGGTATGGATTCCTACATCGATTATGTGATCCGCTTTATGGAAGAAATCGGCCCAGGCGCACATATGGTGGCTGTTTGCCAACCCTGTGTGCAAGCGCTCGCCGCTGCTGCGGTTATGGCGGAGGATGACAATCCGGCGGCGCCCCTCTCCATGACCCTTATGGCTGGACCGATTGATTGCCGCGAAAGCCCGACAACTGTAAACGAGCTGGCGACCACACGATCAATCAGCTGGTTCAAAACCAACATGCTGGCCACTGTGCCCTTGCGTTATCCTGGCGCCGGACGGCGTGTCTATCCCGGCTTCATGCAGTTGACGGCGTTCATGTCGATGAACCTGTCGCGCCACCAGGAAACGTTTGCAAATCTCTTTAAAGATCTGTCCGACGGTGAAATGGCGGCAGCGCGCAAGACCAAAGCATTCTATGAAGAGTACTTTGCTGTGCTCGACCTGCCAGCTGAATTTTACATTGAAACAGTTCAGCGCGTATTCCAGGAGTTTGAACTGGCCAAAGGTGAGTTCAAATTTCGCGGACGCACCGTTAATCCGGCGGCGGTCCGCAAAACGGCCCTGATGACCGTTGAAGGCGGGCGTGACGATATCTGCGCCATCGGCCAGACAGCAGCAGCCCACGAGCTGTGCTCATCTTTGCGTCCGCACCTGAAACGTCACCACCTACAGGCCAATGTCGGTCATTATGGGGTATTCTCAGGCCGTCGCTGGCAAAACGAGATTTACCCGAACGTGCGCGAGTTCATTCTGGAATCAGAGTAAAATGAAAGGGCGGACCACAAGATCCGCCCGTTTTGCATTTGTCCGCTTTATTCTTCGTCGAGAAGGACCTCGATGCGGTCCATGATGTTGTTCATGCGACGCACCACGGCCTCATATGCGTCGGGCTTGGTCATGTCCAAACCTGCTTCGTTGAGCAGGATGTCATGTGGATAATCCGAACCACCCGCCTTTAGCACGTTGAGGAAATTATCACGTACGGCCTCATCACCTGCGAGGAATTGTTCTGAGAACCAGCAAGCGCCGGAAATCGAGGTGGCGTACTGATAAACATAGAACTGATAGTAGAAGTGCGGAATATAAGCCCACTCGGCGGCGTAATCATCGTCAATCGTCATCACGCCTTGCGCTTCGCCATGATACTTGCGCAGAAGGTCGCCATAGATCTGGGTGAATTTTGCGCCCGTTAAAGGCTCACCACGCTCTGCAGCTTCGTGAATAGCCAGCTCAAACTCACCAAACATGGTCTGGCGATAGAAAGTGCCGCGCAGGGATTCCAGCGCATAGCCAAGATAGAAGAGCTTTTCTTCCTTGGTCTTGGCGTTTGCGATCATGTATTCTTCAAGCAGGATCTCGTTGATCGTCGACGCCATTTCCGCGATGAAAGTGGAATATCCAAACGTCTGATAAGGGTTGTTGTCCACCGCCAGCATTGTGTGCACCGCATGGCCCCATTCGTGTGCGAAAGTAGACGCAGAATTATAGTCGTCATTGTGGTTTAAAAGGACATAAGGGTGCACGTCGTGAGCTGCTGCGCCGGCCATGTAAGCACCGGTTTGTTTACCCTCTTGCGGATGAGAGTGCATCCAGTCCTGATCCAGTCCCTCACGCAGCAAGCTCAGATATTCTTCGCCAAACGGTTTTAGCGATTCAAACGTAATCTCTTCTGAGCGTTTAAGATCAAATACGCCTGTGTCAGCGTCAACGATTGGCGGGTAGATATCATAATAGCGCAGGTCCTCAACGCCGAGCATACGTCCGCGCAATTCCAGATAACGGTGGAAGACCGGCAGGGCTTCGTTCACCTGTGTCACCAGCTGCGTGTAGATTTCCTTTGGCAGCGCATCCTGGAACATTTGCTGGTCCAGCGTGCTCTCATAACCGCGTGATTTGGCGTAAAAGACATTGGAATGCACCTGAGCGGACAAGGTTGCGCCCATGCCGCTTTCATATTGTTTCCATGCGCCCCAGAATGTGTCGAACACCAGTTTGCGGTCTTCACGATTTGCCGCGCTGCGGTGGCGAGAATAGCCCGCCTGGTTGAGTTTTACCTCTTCGCCGGATGCGAGTGTTGCGGTCGGCCACGCGATAGACGCGTTGGCAAATAGCGAATAAATCTCATTGGGTTGAGACAAGGCCAAAGACGCCTGCGCCAAGAGCGCCTCACCCTTATCGTCCAGCGTATATGGCGCATTGCGCAGCGTATCGTTCAGCCCGTGCGCATAAGGGGCAAGCTCCGGTGTTGAATCGATATAGGACTGAATGGTTTCCGCGCCGACAGACAGGATTTCAGGATCAAACCAGGATGTCTCTTCGCCTGCTTTCTGGAAGAGCTGCAGCGCCTTGCCGAAACGCTCCTGCGCGGCGGCGTCGCGCTGGTCTTCGTCCCGGCTCAAAGACGCATACACATAAAGACGGACGACCTTTTTTTCGCCCTCGGTCATGGCGTTAAGCGCCGTTAAAAGACTGTCTGCGCTTTTTCCCAGAGTGCCTTGAAATTCTGACGCTTTATCTATTTCCGCCAGCGCAACTTCATAGGCCGCATCCCAGTCTTCTGGCGTTTCGTAAAGATCGGTCAGGTCCCAGACATAGCGAACTGTGTCCTCACTTGTCGCCTCAGCCGTCTCGTTAGTTGAGACGGGCTCAACCGCTGCTTTTTCCGCCGGCGCCGCACCCGCACCAGCAAAAGACGCACACCCTGCCGCACCCAGGACGGACAGCGCACAAACGCCCGCCAGCAAGTGTTTTTTCAGTTCAATCATATCAGCGACCCCTTATCGATAATCGAGAAAAGATAAGAGCAGCGATTAACCGTCTCGGCAAGCCTTTCCTGTCAATATTTGCAATGATGCAAAAACGCACCTTTTTACGGCGAAATGGTGAGCGTCTGTGTCGTCAGATTGAGCATGGCGCTGCGTTCTTCACTCTCTGGCGCAAAGCCTTCGCTCTCCGCCAGCGCGCCCAGCGCCTCAAAATGCACCTTTAAAAGATCATAGTCGCGCGTGTCGCCGATCAGGCTGTCTTCGCTATCCCAGCTTTTTAAAGCAAAAGCGTGGCCATCGGCGGTCCGCCGCCAGAAAAACGCAACCTTCACAGCGCCCGGCAAGGCGGCGCGAGACAGCTTTTCG
>CAYFFG010000043.1:0-5776 GCA_964342355.1 uncultured Hyphomonadaceae bacterium | reverse complement strand
CTCCTTGCCTCAAAATTAGGGAAGAAAGCGTCTACGAATCCAGGGGCTATTCAACTCCTTCTCGAGAGGAATTAACAAAATTTGCTGAAGAGTGGGCAGCTCTCAGTGGATATTCGGGCGATCTGAAGGCCGTTGTAAACGAGGCGATGATCGCGATTGATACCCGCATGGGGGCAGGGGTTTCACTCGTCGATGTGCAAGCCCAGCACGATGATGAATGGGTTTTTAAACGTGATGACATCGACTGGGTATATGCAGAAGCCTACGAGCAGTACCTGAAGTCAGAGGGCTGGCACCCCAATATTGTCAATTCGCTTAGTGATGTATCAGCAAAGATTCTCGGTCACCTGCAAGACCCGAAGAGCGAAGGAGCATGGGACCGGCGCGGCCTTGTTATTGGCCATGTGCAGTCTGGTAAAACCGCCAACTACATGGGGGTAATCTCAAGAGCAGCAGACGCAGGATACAAGTTCATCATCGTTATCGCTGGTATCCACAATAATCTACGAAAGCAGACCCAGGAACGTATCGACGCCGGCTTTATCGGTCTTTCGAGTGACCCGGAAAATCGAGTGAAGATAGGCGTAGGGCTCAGTGGAAACTATTCTCGGCCGGTCACGCTGACGACAATCAACGATGATTTCAACAAGAAGACAGCCAATCAGAGCGGCTGGCAGCTTAATGACTTCACCAAGCCGATAGTCATTGTCATCAAGAAGAATGTTCACACGCTAGCGGCCCTTCACAAATGGCTGAAGGAGATGAACGCCCAGGGCGATGGGAAGATATCTGATGTTCCTATGTTGATGATCGACGATGAGGCGGACAATGCTTCGATCAATACTAACAAGCCGGAGATCGACCCAACCCGAACCAACTCTATGATTCGAGGGATTTTGGGGCTGTTCGCTAAATCCTGCTATGTCGGCTACACTGCGACACCATTCGCAAATATCTTCATCAATCCTGAGGGCTACGATGAAGAAGTGTATGACGAGTTGTTCCCCCGCGACTTCATTTACAGCCTAGACGCTCCAAACACTTATTTTGGCCCAAATGTCGTGTTTCTCGATGAAATACGAAGCTCAAAAATTGTCGAACCAATTGTCGATTGTGAAGAGTATCTGCCGTTCTCGCATAAAAAAGACCACGATGTATTCGAGCTGCCGCCAAGTCTCTATCGGGCGATAAATCAGTTTATCGTCGCTCGTGCCATAAGGAATCTCAGGGGGCACGCAAACAAGCACTGCTCCATGATGGTGAATGTCTCACGATTTGTAGACGTCCAGAAGCTCGTTCGCGATCTGATCAGCGTATACGAGAAAAAGCTACGGGAGGCTGTAAAGGCCAATTACGCCATGCCCGAAGCCGTTTCTGCGAAGAACGCATATATGCAGTCGCTCAAACAGGTGTTTAACGACGAATTTGCGGACAGTGGGTTCGAGTGGGACGAGGTCAAATCTGCCCTATTCAGTGTATTCGATAACCTGCGGCTCTTTGTTGTGAACAGCAAATCCGATGAGGCATTGGATTTCAAGAAGTACGAGAAAAGCGGAGATGGACTGACGGCCATTGCCGTTGGCGGACTGAGCCTCTCCCGAGGCCTTACGATTGAAGGCCTTACCGTGAGCTACATGTATCGAAATACACGCATGTATGACACCCTGATGCAGATGGGTCGATGGTTCGGCTACCGCCCCGGCTACGAGAATGTTTGCCGGGTGCATCTCTCGCCAGATTCCATCGACTGGTATGCACACATCGCTGAGGCCTCTGAAGAATTGCGGCAGCAGATTAAACGGATGAGACGCGATGGTCTGAGCCCGAAGCAGTTTGGATTGTATGTTAAGGCTCACCCTGACAGCCTGCTCATTACGGCCGCTAACAAGATGCGTAGCGGTGAAAAGATAACGGTAAAGCAAAACTTCAGCCTGAAGCAGTTGGAGAGCTATCGTTTGCCATCAGACAAAGATGTCAATTCACGGAATGAGAAGCTCATTTCGGAGTATTGGAGAGATGGGTTCGGCGGGAAGGTCGTAAAAGATTCTGGAAAGGGCTGGTTCATTGAGAATGTGTCAGTCGAGATCATTGAGGAATTCCTGACCAAGTTTGAAGCGCACCCTGGATATGCAATCCAGAAATCTGCCGCGCTGGACTATCTTCATCAGATTTCAAACGACCATCCGCTTGGAGACGTGCTGTTGATCTCGATTGGCGAGAATGACGAAGACGAGCAAAACTTTCGCCTCGGATTCCAAGAGCGAAAGAGCAGGAAGCAGGACAACGGGTGGCTCACTGCCGGATATCGTGTTGCGAGCAGAGGCGACGAAAAACTGGGGCTTTCAGATGAGCAACGCGCTCTCGCCGTTGCTAATGCCGAAGGCCAAGGAGCGAAAGGCCCGTCGGACACCCATTATCGTGAGATCAGGGACAAGCCGCTTCTCATGCTCCATGTGATGAAGCTCATGGGCAAGGAGGAAACGGAAGATCGCGTCCCTGCTTTCGGCATCAGCTTTCCTGGTGGAGATTACGACAAATCAGTCAATGTAGTCGCCAATTCCGTCTGGCTTGAGCAGATGCTTGGCAGCGAAGTCGATGATCCTGACGAGGAGGACGACTTTGATGAGTATTGAGAGCCCTTGGCAAAAAATCGCTGTACCCGAACAGGACTATAATGTTCGCCGCGCAGCGGATTGCGGATCAATACCGCTTTACTGGGGCCGGGATGCAGCCGGGCACTTCCTGTTCATAGTGGAACTCGATGGCGACCATTCTACACAGTTTAAGCAAGACGGGACTTCTGTCCATGGCATTGACGTTGATCTCAGATCATTCGGTGAGGGAACCGAGCAGGGCCTTGTCCTCACGTTGGAGAGACAAGTCGACAGCGACCTTTTTCATGGCCTTTGTGAAACGATGGCCTCCAGCCTCAAGGCAGTTCAGGATTCACCAACTGCTCTGGCGGTGGCTTTGGCGCACATCAAGCGTTGGAAGGCTTTCCTAGCTGGTAAGAAGGGACGTCTTTTGTCGCCAGAAGAGGTGCGAGGCCTGTTCGGCGAGCTATCATTCCTTCGTACTCTGTACACAGAGCATTTGGATCAGGTTTCAGCCATGGACGCTTGGGGTGGCCCGGAGAGTGCTCATCAGGACTTTATCTTTCAAAATACAGCCGTTGAAGTGAAGGCGCTCTCTGGCAGGGAACGGAGCACCGTTCGGATTTCATCGGAAGACCAGCTCGAAGCCTTGTGCGACAATCTCTATCTTTTGATCTATCGCCTAAGTGACCTGCCTGAGTCAGATCAGGCGGTATCGTTGAATCAACTCGTCCGTGATATTGAATCAGAACTTGAGGATGCGGAAGCATTGGATCTCTTTTTTCAGCGCTTGGCCGCCTATGGCTACGTTGAAATGGCCGAGTACGACAAGCCGAAATTCGTCGTCATGAAACGGAACGCTTATCGTGTTGCGGACGAATTTCCGCGCCTTCCGCGTTCCGGCTTACCGGACGGCATAGTGCGAGTAAGCTATGAAATAGAACTGGAGAAAATTGGGGACTTCGAGTGTGACCCCTCAGCCGTGGGGGGTGCGTAATTGGAGCAGACAACTCAAGAATTTTTTCATGATTTCAGACAGGAGCTGATGGCAGGTGCTGAAGCAAACAGCGCATTTCAGCTTGCAGAATTCATGGAGGCCTTTGCAGAGGAGCTCATGGAAACGGGCTTCATCGAAGGATTTGAATTTTGCCATTTCCGAACTGCCCGTGGCATTCGGATCGACGGATACTGGTTTAACGATGAAGGCGGCTTGGACCTATTCATTGCCGACTTCGAAAGTCGCCTCGAACTGGCCTCGCTTACCCAAACTGATGTGAATGCCCTATTCAAGAGAGCTACCAATTTTTACGAGGCAAGTAAGGATAAGAACCTCTATTCCGAACTCGAGGAAACGTCTCCCGAATACGGATTGTCGCGTGACATTGCCGACCGCAAAAGCTCCCTCCAGAAGGTCAATTTTTTCATTCTTTCAGAGCGCGTACTAAGTGATCGATTACAGGCGCTTGAAAGCAATGAAATCGATGGTGTTTCAGTATCTTACCACGTTTGGGACGTTTCGAGGTTACAGCGCCAAAGAAGCTCCCGAGGCCATAAAGAGGCCTTGGACATCGATTTTCTCGAAACTTTTGGTGCTGCGTTGCCATGCCTCCCAGCCCATGTTGGTTCAGCATCATATCAGTCCTTTCTCATCGTTATTCCTGGTGAGATGCTTGCTTCGCTTTACGGACGTTACGGTGCTCGATTGTTGGAGCAGAACGTCCGCTCGTTTCTTCAGGCGCGAGGCAAGGTCAACAAAGGGATTCGTGGCACCATTCTCAACGAACCAGACATGTTCTTTGCGTACAACAATGGGATCACGGCAACCGCGCAAGCCGTCGAAACTCAATCAGGTGACGGCGGGTTGGAGATTGTGCGGTTAGTTGACTTGCAGATTGTAAACGGCGGGCAGACTACCGCTTCATTGTTTCATACTCAGCGTAAGGACAAAGCTTCGCTCGAACGCGTCTTTGTACAAATGAAGCTCTCGGTCATCCCGACCGAAGCCGGGGAGGAAGTCGTTCCGAAGATTTCTGAATATGCAAACACCCAAAACAGAGTGAATGCTGCGGATTTCTTCTCAAATCACCCCTTCCATATCCGCATCGAAGAGTTTTCGCGACGCATTTGGGCTCCAGCACAGCAAGGAGCGCAGCGAGAAACAAAGTGGTTCTACGAACGTGCGCGCGGTCAGTATGCCGACGCCCAATCCAAACTTACACAGGGTGAAAAGCGGCGCTTCCAGGCTGAGTATCCAAAGCCACAGATGTTCACCAAGACTGACTTGGCGAAATTTGAGAACGTATGGGATGACGACCCAAAATGGGTGAACCTTGGCGCACAGAAGAACTTCGCACGCTATGCAGCGCGAATTGGTAAGGAATGGAACCAGGCACCGGACCGATTCAATGAATGGTACTATCGCCGAGCAGTCGCTAGGGCGATTGTATTCAGGGCTGTCGAGAAGCTCGTCTCCGCCCAGCCTTGGTACAACGGCGGATATCGCGCAAATATTGTCGCATATGCCTTAGCTATCATCGGTAAGTGTTGTGAGGATGCAGGGAAGAAACTGAACTTTCAAGCGGTATGGGAAGCGCAGTCTTTGCCAGCTTCACTTGAGAATGCGCTGGTGGTCGCAGCCAAGTACGTGAACGACGATATATCGCGGCCGCCGGAAGGGATTTCCAACATATCTGAATGGTGCAAGAAGGACGGTTGCTGGCTTCGTCTGACTAATGGCATCGATAAGCTGAAGGCTCAGCTGGACGAAGATTTCTGGTCTGGCCTTGTGACTGAAGAGCAGGCGGCATCCGAAGCGAAGGCGGCACGGAAAACGCAGAAAATCGATAACGGTATAGATGCACAAAAAAGAGTTTTTGATATTCCAGCTCAGAAGTGGGTGGAAATTCGAGACTTTGGCTCAACGAAGAAGATTCTAAGCCCGAAGGAAGCCGGGGTAGTCGAGGTTGCTTGTAAGATTCCTTCCAAAATCCCAACCGAGAAACAGTGCCAAGTCCTGTTGGAGGTCTTGCAAAAGGTCGAGGAAGAAGGTCTCAAAATCTGACCATCCAAAGAAAGAAGCCCCGCCATCTCTGGCGGGGCTCCCGTCCAATAAAATTGGACTGTTCGTTAGGCAGCTTCGCTGTCCGGGGCAGCCAAGCGTTGGCCTTCAAGCCATTTGTTGA
>CAYFFG010000042.1:0-5911 GCA_964342355.1 uncultured Hyphomonadaceae bacterium | reverse complement strand
CCCCAACAATAGGGCTTGTGATACGATCCTGCCCCCTACCGGAATCTACCCCTCAATGCGCTCATGTTTCAAACATAGGCGGTGGCTTTTTTTTGCTCGCCAATTTAGTTTGCAGCTCTTGAATTATTTCTTCGGGTTCTGGAGGAACCCCCTCACGCAAGGCATTTGCAACATCATCCCAGTGCGAGAAGATGATGTCGGGATCATTCATCGCATAGTCCACTCCGTCTTTCTCCACGGGATAGGAAAGCCAGGTAAGCTCACTGTTCGACTGTGAAGTCTTGGGAAACGTGGGCAGCGCGGCGAAGAACTGGCTGTCTACAACCACGAAGAATTTCTTTCCCCACCGACGGAACACGGGAACTTTCAGCTGTAGTTGAGGGACCAACCTCTTTTGAGCAGACGAGCGGAAGTCAGGGCGGCGCTCTTCAGCCACATACGAATTTGAGGGCCCCTGCGTTGCGATATAGGCATCAAAACTAGGGCGAATTGTGGTTCCAGAAATATAAACTGCCTGCACTTCCAGCGCGGCGAAGTCGATAACCCTGCCATCACGCACCTTCCCCAGGAGAAAATCGACCTTCCCGATCTTGCGATCTCGCTGCCCATCTTCCCCGGCAATTTTGAGGATGCGGACTTCGGGAAACGCGGCAATCTGAACGCCTTCACCAAAGGCAAGGCGACCGGCATCCTTGAAAATTCGATTCCGTTCCAAGAAGCGCGTTGGACAGACGACCGCGGCCGCTTGACCGTCGGAGAACGAACAGATGCCCATAGGATCAGTCGCAGACACCTTGATGCATGGCGTATCTTTGAAGGGGCAAGCCTTTGTATTCCGGCCTTCCCAAGCCTCCTGGGCATGGTTTTCAATGCCAAAACCAAATACTTCCGCGATGCGCATCAACTGGCCTTAAGTTAATTATCCTACTGCCAGTAATTCTTGTTCATTCTCATACAGTTCGTCAATCGAATGCGCTTTTATAAGCGCTTCGCCAATGTTGCGTCCTAGCAGCGGTGGCACCGCATTGCCGACTTGAACATATTGTTCTGTGCGTGAACCTTCGAACTGGAACCAGTCTGGGAAGGATTGAATTCTTGCAGCTTCCCTGACTGAAATCGCTCGATCCTGATCAGGGTGGATATACGCGCCCCAATGGATGTCGCACTTGGTCAGAACGGTGCAGGACAGACCATCCCATGTCATCCTGCCATAGCGCTTTGTATGGTCGCTCCTCTTTGCCTTCTTCATCCCTGCGGGAAGCAGTTCAAACGGAATGTCGCGCCAACTTCCGCCTTGCGGGATGAACTTAAGGCGCTCGACATTGATCGGCCCTAGGCGAGGCGCCGAGTGATTTTTGACAACAGTCGAGTCTCCGCGCAACAGCTTCTGGTAGGCTCCCTTCGCTTTGTGCCTGTATGGCAAATCACCACGATCTTCGCCGTTCATTAGAAGCGGTAAGTCACCGATGGCGTCTTGGATCGTCGTGAAGGCCTCCTGCCCAAGAGATGTACCATGAGTCTTGCTTGGCCAGACGATTGGCGAACCCACTCGGTTCCCGATGAAAACAACACGTCGACGTTCTTGCGGCACTCCATAGTCTTCTGCTTTGAGTGTCTGGTGTTCGACGCGATACCCGAGTCTATTAAGGCCGTTTACTATCGCGCGGACAGCCTCGCCGCCGCCGGCCGACGTAATACCTGTTACGTTCTCCATAACAACCCAACGGGGGTAAAGGCCTTCCACGAGACGCAGGTACTCACGAAACAGCTGACTGCGCTCGTCGTGCATTCCTCGCTGGTGATTGTAGACGCTGAACGCTTGGCAAGGCGGCCCTCCAACCAAGCAATCAAGCTCTCCCCGTCTTAGTCCAGATGCATTGAGAAAGTCCTCGGCTGCAATCTGTTGCACCGGCCCTGGAAGGAACTTTGCGTCGCTGTGTGTGGCAGCGAATGTCGCGCCTGCCGCTTCGTCGAAATCGTTCCCGGCTAAGACCTGAAATCCGGCCTGGCGCAAACCTTCGGTAAGGCCTCCTGCCCCGCAAAAGAGATCAATCGCTGTCAGTGACTTTTTCATCTTACCGCCCCGCCTTACGCTTCAAATCAAGTGGAAGCTGAAGCTCATCATCGCTGTTTCGTGCCAGAAGATCGGAAATGGCCTTCCGAGCTAACCAGGACAGTGAAACGTCATGCTTGTCCGCAAGCGCTGACAAAGCGGCATGATCCGAGTCAGCCAGGGAAACCGTAATCCTCTGCCCTCTTTTTTCACCGATCATACTAAATGTTCTCTTAATGTTCCGCAACTTTTCTTAGCCTTGCTGCACAGTGCATCACTTTGGTGCACTATGCAACAAAACGATGCTAGCCTTCTTTCCCTGCTTATTTTCGAACGCGGCAGTGGTCTCAAATCTGATCAAGACCCAGACGCTGCGCTCAGTTTCCTTGATAGGCCTTAAGCATGTCAGCCAGCACATCATTGAGCCGCCTGCCCTCTTGATCTCGCAAATCGTTGAGCTGATTTCGGAGGTCTGAGGAGACATAGATGCGCCAGTACGTCATGTCCTCGTTCAAAGGCGGCCGCCCACGCCTTGGAGCTGGCAATGGTTGCGCAGTGTCGGTTGAACGATTGAAGCCGTTTGCACGTCCTGCGGCCGCGACGGCTTCAGCGTCAGCCCTTGGACGAGAGCTTTTCTTCTTGCTCTTCAGCCCTGCCCCGATCTTCGGCTCCGGAGCTTCCGCTTGATCATCGTCGTTCAGATTCAGGAACGTTCCTGCCATCATTGTGCCTCCAGTATTTCTGCCAGCTCTTTGCCCAGGCGAGCGGTATTGCTGATCGCGCTCTTCACAGACTGACTGTCTTGCAGTTCGAAAAGGGTTCGGCCCTCTGCCATGACCCGCTCAAAAGGCGCTCGTCGCATGAGTTCGGTCTGCAGGCGCTCCACCCCTGCCCCGTCCAGCTCAGCCAACAGTTCTTTGTGAGATGTCGTGACGATTGCAGCGTCCGTCTGTGTGATCAGAATGCGAGCTGGTACCGTCCGCCTGGCTGCTCGCCCTGCGTCACGGATCATCTTGAGCGCCGCACCCGCCGCATCGCCGTCCAGGGCGCTTGGGCGCATGGGAACGACGCAGAGATCAGATGCTGAGGCGGCATAGGACGCCATGAGGCCTGCAACGCCTTCAAGGTCAACGAACACCAGGTCGTGGTCATCGCCAGCCGCCTCCAGCGTGTCGAGAATGGTGCTGTCAGAAGGGTCTGAGATTACCTTGAAAGGCGCATCCCCAAGGTTCTCTTCATTACGCTTGCCCAACCAGACACGTGCGATGCTTTGCCGGGGGTCAGCGTCAACGATGGCAACTGAGAGGTCTTCGTTCTTTGCGAAAACTGATGCCAAAGTCAGTGTTGCAGTGGATTTTCCACAGCCACCCTTGGGTGAGAGGACGCTTACAATCATTTCTCTGCTCGTTGTTTTTCTCTTTTATGTGACGTGCCACAAAATATGTCACGTCATTTTTTATACGCGGCATATTATATTACGTGGTATTTTATACGGCATATAATATGATCTACTGCTTCTGACGAGCGGCCCATTTCCGGCAAAACCCGATAAAGGCGCTGTCAGGGTTGCGTGGCGGCTCCATGCCTTGATCAAGCAGGTTCATGACCCACGCCCGCCATTCCTGTTCGACCACATAGACATCCCAGCCAGGCGCGGCTTGCCGCGCCGCCTCGTAGGTGTCCGGCATGAGCTTAGTGGTAAATCCCGAGCCAACGATCATCTGTTGTGAAACACGACTACGGAATGAGACCATGTCGCCTTCCATGCTTACCGAATAGTCTGGCAAGTGGTCGAAGTCGCACAGCGCACGGACGGCCAGCCGGAAGTTGCGAATGGCGTCGCTCGAACCGCACTTCTTTTGAAGCTTCTTCAAACCGATCTGCCAAGATTCCTTTGAGCCACAGTGTTTTCGCGCAATCTCGTAAATCCGGCGCTCAATTGGCTTACGGAGACGGAAATAATCCGGGTGAAGTGTCAGAACCTCGTTGGCTTCAATGGCCTTGAACAGCCATTCTGAGAGCTTGAGGCCCCATTCGGTGACACGGCCATCATGTCGTTTGCGCTTGATCTTAGCGCCTTCGATCAGGCCAAACGCCTCCCATGTCTCTTCGCCGCCCGTCTTGATCGTCGTCCTGAGACGTGTGCTGTCCAGCCGGTCAAGGGAGTCACGCAGCAGATCATAGTCGTGACCACCGGTGTGACGATTGCTGAACTCCAAGAAGTCCTGGGCCTGGAACTGGATTTCGCGAGAGTAGGGGCGACCTTCATTGCGCGCCGCCATGAT
Source organism: uncultured Hyphomonadaceae bacterium (assembly GCA_964342355.1). Taxonomy (GTDB): domain Bacteria; phylum Pseudomonadota; class Alphaproteobacteria; order Caulobacterales; family Hyphomonadaceae; genus Hirschia. Next base: position 1,573 of record CAYFFG010000042.1, on the reverse strand, counting down.
CTGGCTAATCGCAAAAATCAGGATGTCCTTGTCATAGATGTTGGCGATGCCCTTGGGACCAGGAGTAACCTCCAGCACGACATCTCCATGCTCATATCTCTTAACATCACGGATTGGCTTCTTTGACAGCGTGAAGATCGGATGCTCCATGGACGCCATGTCGCTCTTAATGACAGCATCGGCCACGTCACAGATGAATAAGTTTGCCTGGGGATGGCGATCCGGGAGGAGGGGGCGGTGGTCTTCGTCCATGAATCACCTATCGGGATAACGGCTGCACTATTATTGCTATCGGGATATTAGCTGCACCACAAGAGCTATCGGGATAACGGCTGCACTTTTCCGGATAATACCTGCATTCTATCGGGATATTAGCTGCACCATATTTCTACAAAGCTCTGAAATCATTCATTAAATCTACCATCTACGAGCACGTAACACAGATTCTAACACATATATAACACCCAGCATCTCAGGCAGGGCTGGCTACCATCAGCGTTCTATCGCTTACCGTTGGTAAAACACGCATGCATCGACGCCCGTGGTTGTCGTGGTCCAGGAAGCACCAAGGACAGCGCACATGGAAGCGTTGCTGGCTAAGAAACGAGGAAACGTCACCGTCAGCACAAGAGCCAAAACGACAGCACCCAGACCGAACCATGGAAGACGGCTTTTGAAGCGATTGAGCTTTTGCTCCCGTTCCCAAAGCTGGCGCAAAGCGTCAGACTTGGCATCCTCAGCTTTCTTGAGAACTTCCTGGGTGTGGTTGGAGGCTCGAAGCAGATCACCGGCCATCTGGCCAATGCGGGTCAGGGTATCACCGATCCTGCCGTCAATGGTTGCCCCGACAACCTCGCCATAGTGTTCCGGGTCGGTTTGCTTTTGAGCCGCGAAGGCAGCAGAGCGGGCTTCCGTCGCCGTCTTATTCACGCGGTCAAGCACCCGTGTCTGGTCATCCACCCGATCCGAGATGCTGGCGACTGCCGTAGCCAGAAGATCAAGCGTCTCGCGCAAATCATCGTCCGAGAGCGGGGCAGGGGAGGCAGGCGTGTCAGACATAACGGATTGCTTTCAGGTTATCGGGCTTCGGGCGTGAACAGCCCGGCAAATTCAGGATCAGCGTAGTAGCGCAGTTTTTGCGCGACGGCGGTGGCCTGTCCCTGGACGCGCAGGAGTTGGCGATCCGGTGAGAGCTGCATGATTTCATCGGGGGTCAGCAGATCGCGGCCTGTGAGGTTGTTCGAGAAGCTGGGACCGTCACCGGGCTTGAAGCTGTCAGTCTGGAACCCGGCAGTTTCCTGGCCGATCATCTGGCTCAGCCATTTGGCGGTTTCAAAGTCATTCACCCCGAAGACTTGTTGCACCCCGGCATTCGCAATGAAGGTGTTTGCTCGGTCGCCATAGAGGTCCTTGAGCTGGCTCATGTCCTGCAGGATCGGCCAGAGCTGAAGTCCGTATCCCGCCATCAGCCCCATAGCGCGCTCTACGGCCTCCAGACGGCCCAGGGCGGCGAACTCGTCGAGGAGGAAGAGGGCAGGGGCCTTGAGGCGCTCAGAATGGCCCTCTGACGCGC
>CAYFFG010000041.1:0-6289 GCA_964342355.1 uncultured Hyphomonadaceae bacterium | reverse complement strand
TTCAAAATCCGTTTTCTTCGGAAGTGCCCGTTCGAGTCGGGCCAGGGGCACCATTTTACACGAACGTGTAAAATCATTCGAAAACTGGCTCATTTTACCTTCTAAGTCATTGATTATATTGAAAGGGCCAGCATAGCGCGGGTGTTCAAACCCTTTTCCAAGGGCATATTGCAAATGCTCAGAAAAAGTGAGGCGGATTACGAGCCTGCGAAGCGCTAACTCCCCGGAATCCCAGAGCTTTTTCGGCGAAGAGATAAACCTCACTGCGTGTTCAAACAGGTCATCGAACGGCATGATCGGTTTGCCTAAATTCATCGCTTTTTCAGCGATCACCTGCTTTTGTAGTTGCAGCTCTTCGATACGTTCTTCAAATGCGGCAGCGACGCGGGGATTTTTTGTGGCCACAATGCGAGAAACAAGAGAAGCGATTTCACTCTCGATGTCTCTCGCTTCTTTCGCTATCTCGTTTTTGCGCTGACCAAGCTCATTTCCGCGTTGATCCCAACGTGCTTTCATTAAGTCATGAAAGACGTCCAAAACGACTTTCGTTGGGGACAGAGCGCGAAGCAAGCCCGCAAATTCGCCTTCGATCTTATCGCGCGGGATCGTCTTTCCCTTCAGTTTGCAGGACGTTCCACGGCACCAATAGTAAGCGTAGTGACGAGCGCTTCCCTTTGCCCAACCTCCAGTTAGAGGTTTGCCGCACGACGAACAGGCAACTGAGCCGCGCAGGGGAAAGTCCTCGTGGGTGTCTTTACGTGCCATCGTAAAGCCGCGCGAGTTCATGCGTGTTTGAATACGGTGGAAAGTTTCCAGCGAGATAAGTGGTTCGTGCTGTCCTTGAGACTTGATGCCCCAGCATTTTGCATCAATTTGTCCCGCATAGATCGGGTTCTTTAAGATATCGATGATGGCCTGCGTTCGAACGCCACCAGCAGGGGTATGTTTTGGATATTCAGGGATGGCTTCTAGGTGCCTGCAAATCTCTGTTACGGAAGCAAAGCGCCCTGCAGCATAACCATTCAAAAATTCTTGGACTATCGATGCAAGCGGTTCGTCACGGATAAGTACTTTGCCGCCATTTTTTGCCTGAACGTACTTATAGCCTTTCGGTGCAGCAAAGACCCAGAATCCCTGCATCAGCCTTGCTTCGCTCTTCTGGCGCGTCTGGCGAGCGTTTTGTTCGCGGTCAAGTTGGCCTTGAGCTGCGATCACTGTCTCGATGAAGCGGCCTTCAGGGGTATCTTCAAATTTGAAATTCAAGCATTCGACAGAAGCATTACGGTCTCCCAATACGCGGCGTAAGTTCAGGTGGAATTCTGTATCGCGGGCGAAGCGCTTGAGATCGTCAAAGATCACAACATATTCGTTGCCTTGCTGAGCATCCAGATAGGCCAGCAGTGCAACCATGCCTGGGCGGTCCATAAAATCGCCCTTGGCAGTTTGTGAGTCTGGAAATACCGCTTCAACTTCATATCCGCGTTCCAACGCATATTCACGACATCTGAATTCCTGAGAATTAAGGCCGTCTCCTTTGAGTTGGGCTTTCGAAGATACGCGGCAATATAGCAGGGCTTTCTTCATGCATCCTCTCTCTCCGGCGCATGGATGTGGGAAGCAACAGCATCTGTCAGCGCCAATGTCGTTTTTGTGGTGAACGGGTATTTTACCTCAACTTGCAGATCATTTGGCCGTGCATTCTCGAGAACAGGGTTTTGTCCACAGGCTTGTTGAACCGGGTGCACGGCATAGCCGAACTCGATGAAGGTACATGCCAGCTCCCATAAATAATCCAACATGATTTCGATTTGTTCGGCGCTGTAACCTTCCTCTGAAAGCCTCCTTGCATGCTTTTCAAAGTCGATTTCAACCTTCATGTCTCTATCGCTCCTGTTCTTGTTTCTGAGTGCGCGAATGACTTGAGGCTTTGCGCTCAAGATGTTGCCTACGAAGCTCACCGACACGGTGGTGTGCAGCCCGGCCCAATTCGCTGAGGCGAAGTAACTCTTTTGAGGGGATGGACTTGGATTCAGCCCAAGCGCCTTGTTCGGTTTGATAGACCCGTGAAAATGTCGTGTTGAACGCTGCGCCGCGTTCAGTTTCGTTTTTCCAAATCGACGCTTTTAGAGGGCCGTCGCGAAGTGTATCTACTGGTCGCTCTTTGTCCTCTGTGCTTTGTTGCTGCACCGTGTTTTGTTCATTGCTCATGTTGAACTCCTTTGTTTTAATTTAATTATTATCTAGGAATATATCCCTATATTCTGTTTTTGTCTTTTACCATTTTGGAAAGTTACTATCGGTCACGGCCAAAATCGGCCTTTGCGCGACCTTTTTGGCTGCCTAGAGAAAAGCCGCGCTCGATTGCATTGCGGCGTTCGTTCAGCGAGTGCTGAAGCTGCGCTATTCGGCTTTGGTTGCGATAGCGCTCCAATGCATTCACTTGAGATAAAAGCTGACCTTTTGGCGTAAGCTGTTTTTGCGGTGCAGGTTTGGGGCGGTGTGCTCGTAGTTTATCAAGTTCGGCGCGTGTCTTGATATCAATGGCAGCGGGCATTGCGCTCCGCTCAAACACAGGCTTGGTGCTCATCGGAGCATCTCCGTTGGTTAGATTGGATACTCCACAATCTTTAACGCACGGCCAGTGGAGTATTGGGGGAAGTGGGAGAGATAATCCGGCACTGGCGTTTCGATCACCGAGGCCCATGCCGCGCCCGAATGCGTCATCACCTTCACGCGGTCTGACGGCGGGTGATATGGGTTTGGAAGATAGCGCCCCGCCATTTCCTTGCGGGTGAAGTATGGATACTTGTTCGCAATGATTGGTTTGATATTTTGACCCGAGACGAAGAGAATTTGACGGTCTTCTGGCAGCGCTAAAATCTCATTGGGAGACATGACGGCTCTGGCTTGTTTGCTCTTTCGTTGTGAGGCGTGACCGTAATGCTCAAACTCGAAAGCGCTGGCGAAGGGGTCTCCACCGCCGAACATGTTCTGCAGCGTCTGTAACCTGTAGCGCCTTGCCTCCTCCTGATAGCGCTGGTCGTCATATTCCAGCGTCTGTTGGCCGAGCATGTCGCTGACCAGTTTTGCTGTCTGGAAGTCTCTGACACCGAAAAATTGCCGGACCTGCGCGGAGCCAAGAAAACTCGCGATAGCGGAAGGCTCAAAATTCCGGATAATCTGGCCAGTGTCCTGAAACAATGCCCATGTCCGAATGCCCGCGCCCCTGCCATAGGTGAAAGCTCGAATGAGCGCCTCGAACCTTCCGAGCTGACCAGCCTCATCACAAATCAGGTGCACTCGCCTCGCGGCAGGTTTGCGGCCTTTATATAGCATGGCCACAGTGAAGAAGCTTCTGATGATAGGAGACCATAGCCCCAGATATTCCGCCGGAATATTCAAGTGTATTCGGCATGTCCGGTCGGCCCTTACGAGGTCACCGACTGAAAAGTCATCGCCTTGTAATGACCGGCGAAGGGTGGGGTCTGAGAGAAAGCTCAGATGTGCATAGATTTCGCCAAGAATTGAGCCGAATTCGCGTTGCGAGTCCTGCTGCTTTGCCAGCATTTCTGCAGCCGTGCGGCGCACCTCTGGAAAGCGCGAGCAGAGCATAAACTCAAGCTCATCTGCCCACGCTAGACCATCACCTTCAATCCAGTTGATGACATCATAAAGATCGGGAAATGACGTGCTACCGTTTTTCTCGGTTCTGGCCTTTAAGATAGCCTCAACCCAGTCGCGGGCGCGCAGTGTGAAGTACGGTTCTTTAGCACCTGGGGGCAATGGGATAATGCCCTCGGTGATGAAACGTGCATCGGCATGAAAATTTGGAGATGATAGATCGAGGATATCAAGCAGATTGCAGCTATGGCTCGGTAACGAGCACATTTGCATCGGGTTGAAATAATACCCATAGACATTTGCTGGCGCGAGTGTGTGTAGGCTGATGGCGGAAAGCTCGCCGCGTGGATCAAGCACCATCAGCGGGCCAATGTTTGCACCGCACATCACATAGCCGAGCAGGTCGCGTGTTTTGCCTGAACCAGCCCCGCAAATCGAGATCAGCGGTGCGTCTGCATCGAGGCAAAGTTGACGCTCTCCCACAAACCCGAGTGGCAACCCTTTGCCAAGGAGTAGACCTGCACGCTCGATGTCGGCTTCGTTCGCAAAGCCGCCAGACCCAAACCGATGCTCTTCATTGAATGAACTATGATCAAACATTCGCTCTCCTTTCAAAAGCAGACATGAAAAAGCCGCGCTGAGTTCAGCGCGGCCCAGTTGTTAGAGTGGAATTTGTTAGCCGCCGCAGGCAGCCAGTGCGAAAAGGACGATTCCCAAAAGGATCAGACCACCTACCCAAGAATTGTCTCGTTTCCTGCGGTAGACATCAAATGACCCAACACGTTCCCAGTCTGACATATGCGTACCTCCTTCAGATCGAATTGGATTGAAAACGGGTCCAGCCACGGACAATGCCCGTTGCCAGAAGCAACCGTGTAACGAAGAACAATGAGGCCGCGACGAGCAGGCCCCAGAGCGCGACAGCAATTCCTGATAGCTCTTGCGCGTAATTGTTGCGCGTGAAGCTCTCAATCATTCCGCTGGTTGTATTGAACAGTACAGGCGTTCCAAAAAATGAAACTACCGCGCCGCCGACATTGGAAACCCACGTTGCAGAGTGAGCTATGACGTTTTGCTTCTCGCCAGAGCGGCCCTGAGCATTTTGCATGAGATGATCTCCTTTCCAGCTCTGTTGGGTAGAAGAACTACCTGAGCCGATGAGGTGACTATCTCACGAGTGAAAGAGGCTTTTGGGGGATGTAGGAGGTTTTTTGACTACGCCTGCGTGTCCGCTATAGGCGAGCCGCCGATATCAGCACCGCTCAGTTCAAATGGCTTGACGTGGATTTCATCGCTGCGCTGGCGAATTTTATAGGCATCATGCCATGCCTGCATGCGAAGCATGGTGTCCATATCCAGTTTAAAGGCTTTCTCCAGTCTGAGTGCCATCTCAGGTGAGAGCGATGCCTTTTCATTTAGTAGATCAGAAAGCGTTGCACGGCGAACGCCAAGAATGTCAGCAGTCTTGGAAACGCTTAGGCCAAGTTCATCCAGTATTTCTGCGCGGATAAATTCGCCCGGATGTGAAGGGGCCATCCCAATGGTAATATGTTGTGCGCTCATCAGTGATAATCCTCCAAATTCAAATCAACGACCCCATCACCAACAAACCGAAACGTCATCCGCCAGTTGCCCGTCACGCTGATACTCCACGTTCCAGCGCGATCACCTGTTAGTTGGTGAATGCGCCACCCTGGAGGACCGAGAATGGTCTCAGGCTCTTCAGCCAGAACCAGTGCGGTCACAATCCTGCGGATACGTGGCACCATATTGGCGCTTAATTCGCGCGGATTATTGTCTTCAATCAAGCGCTTCAGGCCGCGATGTGAGATCGATATTATCTGCATATCTCATTTCCTATTGTACGGTAACGGCGTACATGTTTCAAGCTTTTTCTGGCTCCGCAAAGTTTAAAGGTTAATCAATTCTTAAGAAACAATCCGTATACTGATGATCATGGTGAAAGTGAGTGGAATCTGCAATCAAGGATTATTTGGGTCTGGTGGGACAAAGGGGCGAGCTATCGTCAATGATGTTTCAGGCAGCATTGACGGCTGGGCAGTAGACCAGCGCGCTTTTGCTAGTCGGGGTGGGCTATGACTTATCCCAGTGACGATATCACCTTATTGGAGGGCGAACGGGGGAAGTCCCGCGATCAGATCATCTTGGAAGATATCGCCAAAGAACGAGCGGGCGCGAGTTCCCGCATCACTCGTTTTACAAATGAAGAAGACGATCCAGACCTTCGAGAAAAGAAGCAGCGCGAAGCGGAAATCCGCCGCGCATTGAACGCGCTACAAGAGCGACTTCGCGATCCTGAGTACAGACGTTTGTTCGACAAAGCGAACAACTCCATCAATGAGGCTCAGGAAGCGCTCGACCAAGCCATTCAGGAAAACGCAGAACATATCGCAGATTTAGAGCGCCGCGCAGTACGTCTCACAGATGGACGCATGGTGTTTCTGTGTGAGGATGGCTCCGGTCAAACACAGGACGGGGAAACGGTCTCCCGCGCCGAGATGGCAAGGCTCTATGTACCGGACAATGCGACAACGCTTCGTGAATACGAAGCCGCCAGAACAAGGCGCTCTGAACTCTCCGGCTATGCAGATAGGGTTGATAGTGCCAGACGAGAAGTCAACGATCACGACAACCCAGCGTCAAAAGA
>CAYFFG010000040.1:0-6590 GCA_964342355.1 uncultured Hyphomonadaceae bacterium | reverse complement strand
CGGAGGAGGCTATGCCAACAGACAAACTGACAAAAAAGCTCATTGATACCCACGTCCCCACGACGGACAGAGAGACGCTTTGGGACTCGGCACTTCCAGGGTTTGGGGTACGGTTTAGTCCTTCCGGAAAGAAGACGTTCGTCATCAAGTATCGTAGTGGACACGGGCGGAATGCGAAACAACGTTGGTTCACCATCGGTCTCTACGGCGCACTAACGCTCGAACAAGCCCGGCTAATCGCCAAGCAACGCTTTGGTGAGATTGCAAACGACATAGATCCTCAGATTACTCGTGAACTGACAGAGAGACCTAAGTCCTTGAGCGACGTCTGGAAGACGTATCTGGAAACAGACGCATTACTGGTTAAAGCCGCAACCAGAGCGAACTACCAGAACGCTTGGGACCAACGCATCGCCACTGAACTTGGTTCGGTTCCAATCTGTGACCTGAATTTGAGCAAGATTGAACGCGCACATCGTCTCTGGAAGGACAAGCCCCATTCCGCCAATCGAGCTCTAGCATTGATATCACTACTGCTGAATTTTGCAGAAAAACGCGGACTGCGCCCCATCGGTCAAAACCCATGTCGATTGGTAAAAAAATATAAAGAAGAGAACCGAGAGCGTTTTTTGTCGGTGGATGAGTTGGGGCGCTTATCAGTGGCGCTCAACGAAGTTGAAACGACGCATTTGGAAACGCCATTTGTCACGGGCGCAATTCGGCTATTGCTTTACACCGGCGCAAGGTCCGGAGAGATATTAAACAGTCGCTGGGAGTATGTGGACTGGGACAATGCCCTTCTTAATCTTCCGGATAGCAAGACGGGGCGTAAACCAGTCATTCTGGGAGACTCCGCCCTAATCGAATTGCGAAAGCTGAGAAGCCTCAACTCCATTCTTCCCTCACCGTTCATTATCCAAGGTCAAAAACCTTCAGCTCCAATCTCTTCATTGAAAAAACCGTGGGCGCGGATTTGTGATCGGGCCAAATTGGCGAATTTTCGAATTCATGACCTTCGCCATACGGCAGCAAGCTTGGGTGCCGCAGCCGGGCTTTCCCTTCATCAAATCGGAAAGTTACTCGGGCACACCCAATCTTCAACGACGCAGCGCTACGCTCACTTGGCGATCGATGATTCCAGAGCCAGCGCAAACCTACTCGGTCAGAAACTAGATGAGACGTTTAAGCCCGGGGGCACAACTTCAGCCACAAACGCGATGTAGCGTCTGCGCACTACTCGGCGCCCGCCACTCGTCCGCAGTTTCCATGCGCCGGACACCCCTGTAGCGCACAACGCGCATCAGCGGGGATCTGGACGCCATTGCATGTGTTTAGCTGTGTCCCGGCACCGAACCGCCATAGCGCGTGCTGGATAAGCCTCGGGCCGTAAACCGGCCAGCGGTCATCGAACACGTTCGCATTGATGCTCGACGCGACGTCCCTGATGAGGTCAGCGCAACCGCCGGGACGGTAGCAGGCTTCACCAAAGGCATGGTCCTTCCCAGAATGGGCTATGGCTCCGACACGGGTCATGACGTTGTGAACGATGCGGTCCACCACGATCGTTTCCGCGCCTACTTGCAGCAATTGCTCGTCATGCCCAGCCAGGCCGATACACATGTCGGCAAGCAGCATCCGGGCGACCTTTACGGATATCCCCGGGACACGCGCGAAGTCGACCGAGAGGGCATTCGACGCGTTCAGTGCTGTTCGGTCAGGTTTCACTTCGCTAAGGAGCCAGTCACGCAGCTTAAGGCCTTCCCTGCACCTTGCCCAAAGCGCAAAGCCGGTCGCAGTCTTTGCGAGCAACCCCCGGCGCGTGCGAAGCTGAGGGACTACGCAATCTCCATAATGCGCTGTTTGCCCACATGAGCGAGACCGCCTCTGATAGTCACACCCAGAAAAGTCTTCGAGCGAGGTCAGACACGGGCACTCAGCCGCCTGCACCTGGTTTGCTAGATCCGTAAAATTGGGGGTCCCGTTGCGCTCAAGCCAGACTGATGCCGCAGTGTCGGAAACGCCCTGATAGTTTGCAATTCGAAAAAGGTCTTCGAGCAGCGCACTCATGGTCATGCCCTGCTTCGGGGCCCAATGCGCAACGGCCTGGTCGAAGAGCGTTACATCGACGGCGTGATCCACGATTTTCCTGATGGCAGCGCGCCATTTTCGACCCGGCATAAAAATCACTTGCGTTCATGTTATGTTCTTTATATGATGTGATAACATCATTACTGTTGAAGTCAAGGTTATGGCGGGTCGGCAAGCAAAGCTACTCAGCGACACAATGTTGAAACGGGCACTCAAATTTGTCGCCCACACCCGCCATCCAGATCGAAACCAAGTCATACTGCTCCTGAGCGCCAAAGCGGGCCTTCGAGCCTGCGAAATAGCCGGACTGACCTGGGGGATGGCGACTACCGCTCGCAACCGGGTCAACCAGACGCTTGAGGTTCGCGACTCCATCGCCAAACGGAGGCGCGGCAGATCGATCCCGATGCACCCGGACCTCAAACAAGCTCTGACGAAGCTCAAAACCGAGCGACGCATTTCTCCGGATGAGCCCATCATTCAAAGCGAACGTGGGGACCATATGTCGGCGGCCTCGATCGTGAACTGGTTCGCCATGGTCTATCAGGAGCTCGGCTATGATGGGTGTAGCAGCCACTCCGGACGGCGAACCTTTATAACGCGCGCCGCACGCGCAGTCGCAAAGTCTGGTGGATCCCTCAGAGACGTTCAGGAACTCGCTGGGCACGCGTCTCTCGGCATGACCGAGCGATACATAGAGGGCGACCGCGACGCCCAGCGGCGGCTCATCAGGCAACTCTGACGTCAAACCACAATCACCATCCCCGCCCTGCATGTTCGTCACCTACAGGGCTTTTTGCATGAAAGGAGTAAAGCCATGCAAACCTTAGACGACCGAACCCAACGCATACGGGAGTTGAACGATCAGCTGAGACAGGACCCTCGCCAGGGGAAGCTGATGATCACGAACGACGTGACAGCGATAGCCTATGAATACGGGCTTGCGGCCATCCTCAAAGCCATTCGGATGAACTCTGAGTTCACCGAGGACAATGATCCACATGGTGAACATGACTTTGGGTCAATCAAACTCGGCCCAGCAACAGTCTGGTGGAAAATCGACTATTACGACCGGGCTTGTAAGGAAGGGTCCGAAGACCCGGCCAATCCATCCCTCACAACTCGTGTCATGACGATCATGACACCAAGCGAATACTGAAGGAGCGAACCATGTCTGAGCCTACGTTCAAAAAGCCAGAACGCGGCGCCAAACTCCTTCAATTCGTCGAAGATGACGGCGCCTGGTACACAGTGACGATCAAAACCGTCATGGTCGCCAACAAGCAAGGTCAGGAACGGTATGAAGTCACCTATGATGACTATCCCGAAGAGCGACCGGTCGTTGTTCTGAAAACAGACCTCCACGCATTCCCGACGAAACTTTAAGTGGGGCGCCCATTTCACGATGGGCGCTTTTCTGTCTCTGCGTGAATATTTACAAACTCCGCACAAACCCGCGGTAATCAAAATTCCAAGTAGAGGTCGAGGTCCAATTGAACATAGTGAATCGTCGCAAGGTCATTCACCCTCAATGTTCGTAAATCCCCGCCATAGGCTCTCAAGTAGCAGAACTGGGCGTTTTCCCTTCGAAACAAATAATGGCGTCCCTCGACATAACTTCCAGCGTCGCGAACCTCAAACCCGTACAAATCCATATCCGCGATCGCATATGGCCTCACCTCCAGTTCAGGTTTGCTCGAAACTAGCCCCAGATAGGCCTGCATGCTGTACCAAGGTCGATACTCTTCACGCGTGGTATCAAATGTCGTGAGCTGGCAGGTCAGGGCCTCGCTCGGTAGCGAGCGAAATACGTCAGCGAGGTTGTTTTCGCGATAGAGCGCCTGTCCTCGTGCCTCATCGGATAACGGGCTTTGTAAAGTCACGGGAGGTTCCGAGACAGCCTGCTCACACCCTAGGACCATCATCGTGAACCCTAATAGGGTCACTCGTATCAACTTTGATCCAAAGAACCTCCTGCCTGAACTATTTGGCAGCACCCTTTTTCTTATCCAGGTCATCATACTCTCCCCATTCGCACCTCAAACATTCACTCAATTTTATCCCAAAATGGGATATCCTGTCGAGTGCCCTACGCAATGGTTTTCGTTGCTGAGGTGGAATTCCATGTCGTCGAGCTTGGAGGATCTGGAGTATCGATGGCTGATCGCACACCTCCGCGAATTGCGGAAAGCGCAAGGCCTCACCCAAACTGATTTAGCGGAACGCCTGGATAACGTTCAGTCCTTCATCGCCAAAACGGAAGGGTTTGAACGTCGCCTCGATATTCTGGAATTTGTTCGGATTTGCGAGGCTATCGGCCTAAAAGCGTCAGACGTCATTTGCGAATTCGAGAAACGCGCAGACAACTAGCAGGACAGAGGCTTTCTGAAGCGCCCTGCTTGCTCAGCACGCTATGGGTAAGCGTGTCGATCGGGCTCGTGGAGGATTTCAGGAAAAACGAAGTTCCGGGCTTGGCTCGGGATCGTCAGTTTTCCGGTTCGAAATTACGACGAACTAAAAGGCCGTCATAGCCGATAGAGAGGCCGGACCCGTTATCGAGGCTCACGCCCTCCAGCCGACACTGGATGCCTGCCCCGGACCTGAACCGGGGTCATAGTTATAATCGGCGAGCTGCAGGCCCGCGAACGTGACCGTGTCGAGCCGGTTGCCCGCATCATAAGCGTAGACCGCCTGAACGGCATCCGGCCAAATGATCTTCGTTCGGTTGCTGGCGGTTGCGGTTTACTTCTGGTGCATTGCTACGCGGAATGCATCCGCCGCGATGGGTAGCATCGGACTTCAACGCATAAATCAATCCATCCTACTATAAGATGTTATCTTAGCTTATTGTGCTATATCTAAAAATTGGGAATTGGAGAATATCCGTTCTTCAATCTGAACTGGGTAGCACTTACTTGGTTTGGCCAAAAACTGGTTCTCAGAATAAGATCCGATTTGTTCAATTTCAGCGATACATAACTCTGTATCGAGGATACCAGACCGTTCATCATCTATTGTGCTTATTCTCAACACCGTTTCCAAAACTCGGAAGTCTTTTCCGTTTCTCGTGAACGTTCTTTTTATTTCCGGGAAGCCCCACTGGTCGGTAAGAAACTGGTCTTCATAAACAACTATGCCATGATCAACGTATTCTATGGCAGAATATTCTTCTATCCTTTGAAAATCAGGATTGAAGTTAACGCGCCTTGGAGAAAGGTCCGACAGAGGCTGTATCAGATAATCCGGATTTATGTTCAGCTCTTCAGCGAACAGGATCTCCGCTTTTGCAAGTGCCAAATATTCCTCAGGAATATCACCGAAAAAGATTTTTGAGAGTCCCGCTATAACCACAGCACTATGGTGGAAGCCAATAATGCTCTTGTCATCAGTCCATATTTCCCTGGCCGCTGGTGCTATTGAATCTGCACATGCTGACAGACAAAGACCAACAATGAGCACCGGTAAATCGTGTTCTTTGATGGCACGGCCAATCAGAATGGAACTTTTCGGATCACCGCCCTGGCTTCCAACGGCGACTTCGTTCAACTGCGAAAAATCGATCTCTGGAATTTGATCGGCAAAATCTTCCGTCATCATTCCACAAATGAATAGCGTTTTACCTTTCACATACATGCCGTCCTTATCGCAGCGAAAGGTTCTGGACTGCTGCTGGCAACCCGTCAAAAAGAAACACAAGCAGATAAGCGTCAGAAGGAATTCGGTTTTCAGGAAGAACAATGTCGGCATTTGAATCTTTTAGTATCTTCCACGGGAACTGCCGGTGACTGAACGTGTCGTAAGGGAATCATTCGTACGATATCTCCAAGGTCCACGAGCTTGATAACCGCCTGGAGGAATATTGTTCGGATATGGTGTCTGGTTCGGGTCAGTGAAGTCACGAATATTTCCTATCGAATGAGTATACCTAATAGACGTGCCCGCTGAGTCCTCAACGCTAATTCCTCCAGAACTCGACGATCCTGAACCTTTCACGTAGGCGCCAGAAATGAAACTTAATCCGGATAAGTCTTCACTTGTCGACACCCCAACCTCGGCGTCGATAATTGGAATTGTAGCGACTGGTGCATTCACGCCCAAGTCGCCATATAGGTAGAGCTCTCCATTTTCAGCGGCAATTGCTCCACCGCCTATGTTTATTCCAGTGACGTCCGTAGACACTCCTATCGCAGTATAGGCAGTTGTCTTCTCATCGAGGTTTTCAAGAGCACTTTTAGACGCATCAGATTGATCGTCCTCTACTGGCTTCGAATCAGTCGTATCCCATCCGTCTGTGCAACCTGATGCGAAACTGCAGCCTCTCGATCTCGGGTCAAACGTCTCAGGTTCCTGGATGCAGTCATCTGAACCATCCGGACATTGGCTCATCCCACTCGGATCGGTCTTATTCAGCGGGTCATTGCCAACATAGGTATAGAGGTTGAACTGATCCTGATAGCCGATCGGGTCGGTCTGCAGGAACCGGCCAAGCTCAGGCGAGTAAT
>CAYFFG010000039.1:0-6649 GCA_964342355.1 uncultured Hyphomonadaceae bacterium | reverse complement strand
CTGCGCCTGCGCCCGCACCTCTTCCATGGCTTTCGGTCTGGACGGCCGTCCCCCCCGCTCATTGGCGCGGACCTAGTCCGGTTGCATGCGCAACCGGCTGTCTTCTCGGAGGCACAAGTCTTGAAGGCTCTTTAGAGGGCTATCGAGCGACGGCCGATATCAAAAGCTGGGTCAGAAACAAACGTGCAAAACCTTGGCCCCTGTCGAGGGCAAAGCCCTCCGCACTTTCTGTTCGTTCAGGAGCAGTTCCTCTTCTGCCATTCTATCTTGTCACGCTCGGCAACGGTCCCGAAATTGGTCATGTCGGGGACGCAGCGGGCCGCCCGCATTGCCGAGCCAAGAGCCATCAGGACGTCGCCAAGATTGAATCTCGCCTCCTCGCGCGCCTTCATGATGGCACGGGTTTCAGCGACTTCCCTTGCTCGGAGTTCGATAAACTGGCGAAAGCTGACGGATGTCGGAAACTCATAAAGATCGTTTTGCGCGCCGCTCATATCCTTAGCAACCTTGAGCAGACCGGCACCTGCTGCCCATTGCGGATAAAACGCCTCGTAGTAAGAGCCGTTTCCTTGGTAGACGCCGCCGCCCGGAACTATGATGCCCCGATCAGTGCGCTGCGCGATACCCAAGATGTTTTGGGACACCGTCCCGAAGACGGGAATAGCGCCGCCATATTCCGGTTCGATCTTGTCCCAGAACAAAAACTGGGCGGACACGAAGGGCCTATGCGACCGGACATCTTTGATGGCGTTAATATCTGGTGGGCGATCACTAAGATCATCAAGAATGTCCGCAGCAGACGGATATTCAAAATCCACTGTTGGATGAGCCTGCCCGTAAAAATTATGCTCCAGACCGAAATACTGGATATCGACGATCAGGTTCTGAGTGCGCCCACCGCAAAAACGGTCTGTCACTTCGCGGCGTAACAACGGCCTCAAGTCGTTCCACAACCAGTCCTTGGTGATCGGGAACTCGACACTCTCATTGAGTATCGCCACGATATGCATCGTATGGAGAGGAAGCGTCGTCCGCCGTCCGGTGCGGATTTCCCCACCTAATGTGCCTCTATAGCACAGGGGCTTTTGAACAATCGCGACGGTATCCTCGTCACCGATAGGCTGAATTTTCCCCTCGCTATCTAGAAAACCGTTTGTACGCGCCGTCACGATAAGATTGCGGTCGATGTACAGAATCTGCCCGGCATTTTGCGGTTGCAGGTGGGTCTCTTCCCGATATCCGGCGGCGGATTCAATCCTCGCTCCGGGAACATAAACCGCGCTGGCTGGACGCGTGGCCTCAACCAGCGTTGGGCTGAATGAGGACTCCTGAGCCTTTGCGGTAGACGAGAGGGCAATGCCCATCATCAAGCCCGCGAAAAGCTTAAGGCACTTAGTGTACGATTTCATCTTTCAGTTCCTAATCTAAAGTGAAGCTATCGTGTGGAAGGAGAGAGGTCTAGCGCCCTTGTCTGGAAAGAATGCAGTCACGCCATAAGGATTAGCGAGTGGGGCGACCCAACCCATGTTCTCGCCGCTCTTTTCGAAGAGTTCTGTCGATCATCGACAGGATCGGTACTGAAAGCGCGCGTCCCTGCAACTGATTTTTTAGCTGCAAGATTCGCGGCCAGCCTTCAGGCCAGCCGCGTTGATGGCCTCATAGACCTGGCGGGCGTACCGCCAGTTCGGCCTCGATATTGTGCAGCGATGCCAGCGCATTGTTGCGTTCAATCGATCCGCGAGGAGCGGAAGCGAAGGCGTTAAAAGCCTCGCGTATTAGAGCATGCAGTTCGGCTGTGCTGCGCGATGCTGCATCGAAGCGTGTGATGAGTCTCATCGTCACCTCCTGTTGATTGTCAGGAGCCCCCGAACCGTTCACCCGCGCACACATCATCCATGGCCCAGAGAAGGCGCTGATGGATCGGGGTAATGCACTAGAAATCAAACGGAAGTTGGCGCTGAAAAACGCGTGAACAGGCATTCGGTGTCGGCAGTTGGCGCAGCATGAACGGACCTTTGCCTTCGGTCTCGTCGGGGGGAGTTAGCAAGCCAACCGCTCGTAATCGTTAGAAGTCAATTAGTCGACAGGAACCGGTGGTTGCTGTATTGAAAACCCTGTCCTTTCAGGGAGATTTGACATGCGGGGATTGCTTGTTATCGCGTTGGTGGGGTCGACTTTTGCATCGATGTCGATGGCTCAAGAAGACCCGGTATTTCAGATAGTAGCAGAGGACGGTCAGTGCTTTGCCCAAGGGGCTCAATACACTGATCGTTTGGCAATCTATAATCAAATCATGGGGGACGAAGAACTTAGCTCTATTTTCGAAGTCACATTGCTTGTTGCTTTTCAACGAGTATATGGAGACTCTCCAAACCAGTTTGCCTGTGAATTACTTTACGGGCTTTCCAGTTCGCTTGAGGCCGAGTACAAGGAGGTTAGCACTGAAAATATTCGACTGCTCCTACCCGTTTTTTTGACAGGCATGCTGGGAGACAAAGAGGCACTTGCCGCACATGAAGAACGGCTTGCAGCGCTGCCTAATAGCGCCTCACGAGCGGGATACTGGCACGCTCGCTTTTCTGGCGGGTTGAATGCTGGAACAGGGCTTCTTCTAGATGCACTAAAAAATGCAACACGAATTTCTGATGGCCTCGAGAGTTACGAAGTACGCTCCGGCGGCACCGTTTACGACGTCGAAGAAATAATGCGCTCCACCAAGGATTATTACGCTGTTTGGGCGCATCCAGAGCTGGGCAAGCCCGGTTACAGTGATCCCGCTTTTTTTACATTCAAAGATGATGCGGGGGCGGTTCATATCGCTATAATCGATACCGATAATGTCTTTCACGTCTTCGGCCCGGTCGACGCCGGTCAAATAAAACGGGAAATTGAAGAGACCAGAGCGCGGTTGAGCGCCGAAGGCGTGCAGAATAACTCGCATGAAAAGGCTATTGAAAAAGTCGCAAGAACCAACCCTGGACTCGGCCTAATGGTGAAAGCCACGGAGCGAAGCTGGGAATTTGAACCGATGGGGCTTCTGAGAAGTCTCGGCCTGTTCGAAGCAAATCCAGATAAAATTCGCGATTTTCATGAGTTTTCGCGGAGTATGGCATCGAGGCTCAAAGGGGCTCAATAATGCCCTTTGGTGCGTTTCAAACACTGTCGAAATTTTGGAGAAAGCAGAGATGAACAAAATAATCGTCCTTCTAATGGCTATGTTTGTATTTGTGAGCCACGCCAGTGCGAACCCTAGCTTCCCCGCCGATTTCGATATAGGCGAGAATTCGGTTCGCGGCGGTAAAATGGGAGAGCGAATAAATATCCAGATCACCCCTTATAACGCTGGGCAGAAGCTCTTCGAAAATGAACAATTTACTGTATTTGAGCGGATAAACTTCTTGTCTTCCGACCCGGACCAATATGGCGATCCGGTTTGTTCAATTTTCGATCCGGGGACGAACAAGGAGAGATACCATTCCCGAGTTGTTGTTGTATTCAACGTGGATCGCGATGAGCGGATCAGTGAGGACCGCCTTTGGGACGAGTTAAGACCCGTTCTGAGCGAGTTGATTCATCCCGCAGTCTGTCCGAAAGCGAATTATATAACCGCCCACATCTACGCCAAAAATTGGGATCTATCGGCAGCGGGACAGGAATACCATCCTGAGTATGTTCCGATGCCCGTCGTCGAACTGGGCCCGCGCGTGGAGCCTAAAGATTTCGGCCTAACCCGGATCGATGTACGCAACCAAAATGCCTACGACCTTATTCAGGAACTGGTTTCAGAAGGCATTCTTGTCGCTCATTTTCAATACAATGTGGTGGGCGCAGAAGTGTGCACTAGTTCTTATCCTAAGGCGGGCTGTACGCGCGAACTATTCGCGCCGCTTTATTGGGGAGCTCCGGACGTCATGACGCTTTATTCCGCGGTCAACCGGTTGCTGAGCGATTCGCCATCTCGATTGGACGCACAGCGCGCTCATGTCGAAAAACTTCGCGAACAATATGCCCAGTACACGTCGTTCGACGGATATGTAAGCGGCTTTATCAAGCGCACCGAGCGGACCGCCAAAGCGAGGGCCCGCAATCAAGCCATTCAAGACTCGATTGATGCTTTCAATCGGATGTTAAAACTGGGCGTAAAGCAGATAGAGGAACATGGCTTAAGCGCACCCCGGAAAAGCGGTAGCGGCGGCCCTTGCGACCCCCGCTTCTATGCCGGCTCATGCATAGAGGACGTAATCTATATCCCGGGATATCTATAGTCCAAAAAAGTTGGTTCATTGACCATCTGCACGCATTGAAACAACAGACGCACAAATATCGGAATGACATATGTCGAGTAGACTTCCTTCAAATTTTCCGTCGCTCTAATTTGCACAATACTCGTTGGATGCGTTGGCGGAATTCCCCATCAAGACGAAACAGATCAGTCCACCATCTCCAGCAGGGGTACGGATGACAAAACAAAATCTATTAAGGTGGGCGAGAATGATTGCTCCATCATTCAAATTGATAACACTGAGAAAGGTGGTCTTGTCATCCCGCCACAGTTAGCATGCCCCGACCTTGTCGATCTAAGCGATGCAGCGATTGAAGCTAAGTGATACTATCCACGTATATGATGAATAGCCTGCGCATCTTCTTTCATAGACTCGGCAGGTGAAAAGATGCCCATTCGCTCTCAGGCTTGTCGCCGTCTTTGATGGTCAGAACCCCATGAGAGCGCTCATCAAGGCCATAAAAGAAAACGCTGTTAGCGAGCGGCCTTCCAATAAGTAAAGTTAGATGTTTCGACTGATCCCACACGTAACAACAACCGCGCGCACCATATCTGGTTGGGCAAAAAAGTAATCGTCCATCGGATAGTGTGTTGACTTCAGCGTAATTGTATTCCTCGTACTGTAGTTCTTGAAACGTACCTTCTGTCGGTTCCTTTTTCGATGCACCTGCTCTTGGTGCAGGGTGGAAGTAAGGGCCGCATTCCTTGATGTCGGTCCCGTCCGGACTGAGAAGGATATGCGTCACGATCAGCGACGGGCCACCATGATCGACATAGCTATGCCGGCTTTTCTCTGTCCACCCGCAAAATGATCGACTATTGAGAATATTGATCGCGGGCAATCCGTCGAAAAACTGCGGCATTGGAAGCGCTTTGACTTGTTTGCCTGTTTTGATGTCCCAGACACGAATCAAGAAATCACGCGCCCATGTGAAAATTGTTCGCTCATCGTACCATTGCCACCCAAGAATTTCACCGAAGTGGCCCGCAAAGTCGATGAGACGTTCCCCGGACTTTCGATCCCATAGCGATAAATGCGGCTCTTGCGACAAATCACCTGCAACAAAAGGATCGCTATAGATAAAACCGTAGCGTTCGCCCAAAAGGAGGTCGTCATTCAGGAATGAAACATCAGCAACGCTCTCGCTATTTTCTAGCTCTATATAATCACCGTCTGGGTGCTCTACATATGTGTTTGTCGTGCCGAGCAATTTTCTGAAATGCCCGCTATGCCATGCACGCACTTCTGGAACTAGAATGCTAGTCTCTCGTCTCTTAAACCCCTCTGCAAGAAGGCCTTCTAGGCTTTTGACCTTTGGCATGCCGGGAAAATCCGCCTACTGTTTTTCGTTATATGCTGTGATTAAGGCCAACAGGGTGCCTGCTATGGCGTCTGCATTGGCGTTTAGGTCCGCGCTTGTTTTGGCGCCGTTTATCAAAGAGAAGTCATAGAGTAGATTACCACGACCCTCGGCGAGTTCATCACCAAATACAATGCCATATGGCAGCATAAGCTGATCCCTGTTTGTAAAGTCAGGGCCAAGGCGGTTGTCCTCGTAAAATGCGCGGAACGCCGAGCCGTAAACGGTTTGTCGTTGTGCATCACGGACAACAACATCAATACGCATAATGTCTTTGTTTTCGCTTTCCGGCGCGATCGCTGCCAACGTGCGGTCTAAAACCTGATTATGCATCGCCGAATACGGGCTGCTCTCATCAATGAAGTTAATGACAGTCATAAACTTATACGACAGAGCGAAAGCCTCGGCCGGTCCGCCCTCAAAGCGATCAAGCGTCGTGCCATCAAATTTCATGTAGTGATAAGGCCTTTTAGGCGTTGGCGCTTGCGGGTAAGGCGTATCAAACTTTTGAAATTCACTCGGGGAAAGGGCGAAAGCTTTTTCCGAGGACAATTCGGGTTGAACAGGTAATGGTTGAGCTGATACTTGGGTGAATGAGTTCATGGTCCATGCAACCATGATGTAGAACAGTATTCGGCGAATCACGTCTTTGACAGAATAACTATTTGAAATAAACACCTATCTACTCCTTCCACCGTTGGTACAGATGTTAGCCGATGGACTGAAAATAGCCAATCCGGTTAACGATCAAGATCAGGGCCGTCGTGAGACGGTCCTTCTCTTTTTTGCTCGCGCAGTTTGCGCAAGCGATCTTGCGCCGACGTTGTGGAACGGGTCTGGCGCTCGGGCTTGCGCTCTTTCAGCTTGTCGAAGCGTGGACGTTCCGGCTGCTTTTTCGGTTCGGCTCGCAGCGTGTCCAAGCGCTCGAAGGCGGTCTTTGCCTTGGGCTCCTCACCACGATGCATCAGGCGATAATTTGCGGTGTCAAAATACAGAGCGCGTAAGG
>CAYFFG010000038.1:2064-8818 GCA_964342355.1 uncultured Hyphomonadaceae bacterium | reverse complement strand
CCGCCTTCATCAGGCCGATATTGCCTTCCTGAATCAGGTCGAGGAATTGCAGGCCACGGTTGGTGTATTTCTTGGCGATGGAGATCACGAGGCGGAGGTTGGCTTCCACCATTTCCTTTTTCGCCACGCGCGCTTCGCGCTCGCCTTTTTGCACGGTCATTACGATGCGGCGGAAGTCGTCAATCGGCACGCCCATTTCCTGGGACAGACCACCAATTTCAGAGCGCATTTCTTCGATACGGTTGGTTTCGGCTGCGACGAACTTTTTCCATTTCGCAGAAATCTGGGAGACATTGTTAGACCACTCCGGGTCCAGCTCTGTGCCGAAATAGTTGTCGAGGAAAGATTTGCGCGGCACGCCGTGGGCGTCCGCTAGACGCATCAGGCTGCCTTCAAGGCCCATCAGGCGCTTGTTGATCGCGTAAAGCTGTTCAACCAGCGTTTCAATACGCGCATTGTTGAGGTGCAGCGTTTTCAGCTCTTCGATGATGCGGTTTTGCAAGCCTTCATAGTCTTCAGCGTCTTTTGGGGTGAGAGACTTACCCTCAAGACGGCGTGCGACCAGTTTTTCCTGCAGGCGACGGTATTTCTGGAAGTCAGCCGCGATTGCGTCCAGCGTGGTGGTGACGCCTTCGCGCAGCTCAGCTTCCATGGCGGACATTGACATGGCGCCGCCATCGTCAAAGTCGTCGTCATCTTCGTCGTCGCTCTCGCCTTCTGCGTTTTCAGACCCTTCTGAGCCCTCTTCGGACTCAGACTTGGCCTCTTCGCCCTCTGGCTTAGCCTTAGCTTTGACGGTTTCTGGCGTCGGCATTTCGCCGTCATCATCATCGTCATCAGCATCATCAGCGTCGGCGTCTTCTTCAAGCGTTTCGCCATTTTCAGCCGCAACAGCGGCTACGGAATTGTCTGGCACGCCGCCGTTTTCGTGTGCGTATGTCGCTTCAAGGTCGATAATGTCACGCAGCAGAACGCGCTCATCCGAGAGTTCCTGACGCCACACCATGATCGCTTCAAATGTCAGCGGGCTTTCGCAGAGACCGCGGATCATCGCGTCACGGCCAGCCTCGATACGCTTGGCGATGGCGATCTCGCCTTCGCGGGACAACAGTTCCACCGTGCCCATTTCGCGCAGATACATGCGCACAGGGTCATCCGTGCGGTCATATCTGTCCGACTTGCCTGTCGTGGTCGCAGCCGTGGACTTTGCCTTGGCGACTTCACGGGACTCACTGGCTTCCTCGCCGGATGAATCACTGTCTTCAACTTCATCCTCAGATTCAACGACGTTGATGCCCATCTCATTCAGAGCGGACATGATGTCTTCAATCTGTTCGGAATTAACTTCGTCCGACGGAAGGACTTTGTTGAGTTCGTCATGGGTGATGTACCCTTTGGCTTTCGCCGCCTTGATGAACTTTTTAACGCTGGCGTCAGTCAGGTCCAATAATGGTCCGTCCTGTGTCTCCACCGCGTCTTCCGTTTCGGTCTCAGTCTTGCTCATGCATGTCTCCCACCTGGTCCGCTGTGCGTCGGACCGGCCATTTCTGATCTGCTATTCGCGAGAATATTGGTCATCTTCAGTTTCTTGCGTGCGTTTGCGTAACGCCTCCCGCTCAGCCACAAGTCTCTTCCGACGCGCCCATTCAGCTGCGTATTCCTCGACTCCGTTAGCAGAGGCCACAGCGTCTTTCGTGCTGTCAGCCTCGTCTCTCAGAGCCGCCACGGTTGGAAATCGCTCCAATGCTTCGAGCCATGCGCGCCCTGCTCCGGATGCAGGGTCAATGGGCTCGTTCCTAGGATAATCTTCGAGCAGTTTCGCAGATCGTGTGCGGCCAAGACTTCGTAAATGGGCCGCAACGAGCAATCGGTCAACCTTTCCGTGCGATTCTTGTACATCTAAAGCCGCATTTCTTAGGCTTGAGACGTCCTGATCGGAGAATTCTGCAAAAGCGAGCACGTCTCTGGCCTCTTCCAGCAGGTCCTGGCTGTCAATTGCCCGCACAAGCAACCCGATGCCTGAGCGGCCTTGGGCGTCCATAATCTGTTCCCAAGTGATGCCGGCGCTGGTTGGCTTTTTGAAACCGCCTTTGACGAACGGTTGGCGCTGTGGACGGAATAATTCGAACTGGCGGTTCTTAAGCTCGCGCCTGTAGGCTTTTTTGACCTGCTCATGGCCGATGCGGTCCGCGCAAGCGTCAAGGCGCGCTTCAAAGCCCGCGCGGCGTTCCGGCGTGTCGAGCTTTTCCTTGTCCCGCTCACGTTCCCACAACAGATCAACCAGCGGACGCGCATTGAGCAAGAGATCCCGCATCTGCTCTTTGCCGCCATCGGTCTTCAAAAGATCGTCCGGGTCCATGCCCTGAGGCAGAAGCGTGAAATAAAGCGAATTGCCAGGCTCAAGCAGCGGCAGCGCAAGATCAGCTGCGCGCAAAGCCGCATTGCGGCCCGCCGCATCGCCATCAAAGCACATGATGGGCTCAGGCCCGACCCGCCATAGCATTTTTAGATGGTCTTCAGTCAGCGCGGTTCCCATCGGCGCAACCGCCGTGTCAAACCCGTGTTCGGCCAACGCAATGACGTCCATATAGCCTTCAGACACAATAAGGCCGCGCGATAAGGCGTCGCCCGCCTCATTCTGGCGCATGCCTTTTTTGTGCAGCGCATCCCGCGCACGGCCGTAATTGTAAATAACCGAAGACTTGTGAAACAGCGGTGTCTCCGCTGAGTTCACATATTTGGGAATGCCCTTTTCCTTGAGCACTTCACTTGGCTCAAGCGCGCGGCCGCCAAGCGCAACAGGACGTCCTGTCGGATCCAGGATTGGAAATATTATCCGGTGGCGAAAGGCGTCATAAGGCGGTTTTGAAGATTGCTTGGATGTGCGCACCACACCGATATCAAGCAATTCTTTATCGTTTGCGCCCAAGCCAACAAGATGATCCCGCAAGGACTGCCACCCTTCCGGGGCATAGCCGATGCGGTGACGGCGCCAGGCCGGATCATCCAAGCCACGCTTGTTGAGGAGATAATCACGCGCTTCTCGCCCGATGTCAGCACGCAGCTGATTCTCATAGAAGGTCACTGTTGCTTCCATGAGTTCCATGAGGGATTTGCGTTTGGCGACCTGCTGGCGCTCCTGCGGGCTGTCTGTGGGCAATTCCATGCCCGCCATGCCTGCCAGCTTTTCAACGGCTTCCTGAAAGCTCAGCCCTTCTGTTTCCTGGACGAAGGAAATGAGGTCGCCATGCACGCCGGTGGAGTAGCATGTGAAAGTGCGCTTGTCGTCGTCTACGAAAAATGAGGGCGTTTTTTCCTGCTTAAAGGGTGACAGACCCTTCATGTGGCGCCCAGAACGCGTGAGTTTCACCTTGCGGCCGACATAGCTGGACAATGGCAGCCTGTCTTTAAGTTCATTCAGGAAGTTTTCTGAAAAGCGCATTCTTCCTCCCGGCGGATTAACCTTAACGCATCTTGCCTGCGCTGGTCAGCCGGTAAATTCTGTGACCCGCAAAATATTTTCTTGATCAATGGATAAGTTTTTTGACCGCAGCTTTAGCCGCTCCGGATTCAATCTGGTTTGGAAAACGCGATTTCAATTCCGTGACGCATCGGCCGACATCTTTCAAACTTTTTGCATCCAGTTCAGCAACCACTTCTTCTGCGGCTTCCAAAATCTCAGACGGCTCTAATGTTTTGGGTAGAAATTCGCGCAGAATTTCCGCTTCTTCACGCTCCTGCTCGGCCAACTCAATCTTGCCGGCGGCTTCGTACTCGTCGGCGGCTGCTTCGCGCTGCACAGCCATGGATTGGAGGATTGCGAGGATCTCAGTCTCATCGCAACCAAGGCACTCGTCTTTCCTGCGCGCCTTGATATCACGGTCGCGCACCGCGCACTGAACCAGCCTCAATGTTGCGGCGCGCAATTCTTCGCCTGCCGCCTCAGCTGCATCCAGCTCAGTCTTCAAACTTTCACGCAAGTTCATAAGCACACCATCTTCCAGGCGGGTATTAGCAAGTGACATTTATCTCGCTATCCTGCTTAAATTGGGTAAATTCCTGTCTGTCTACGGAATGTTCCTTCATTCGTGTCTTGACGGATAAACCTCTGCATCTCTATTTCCGGGCGAAATTCGCCGTGAGTCAACGGTTATCTTAAACACCCTGTAACAAACGAAGGCGCGCTAATATGCCCAAACAGGATGCCAATCAAGTCCCTAACATTAAGTTTACTGCAGGCGACCCTTTGCAGGCGACCGGCGCAATCGCATTTGCGGATGGTGAAATCGTCTATGGCCGCGGATGTGGCGCTCCAGGACTAGCGCGCGGTGAAATCTGTTTTAACACAGCGATTACCGGCTACCAAGAGATCCTGACTGACCCCTCTTATGCTGATCAGGTGCTGGTCTTTACATTCCCTCACATTGGCAATGTCGGCGCCAATGAAGAAGACAATGAAGACAGCAGCGACAATGCAAAAAAAGCTGCCAGAGGCGCAATTTTCCGTGCGCACCCAACACCGCCAGCCAATTATCGCTCTGAAGATCACCTCGGCGCATGGCTGAGAAAAAAAGGCATTGTGGGACTTTCGGGTGTCGACACGCGCGCGTTGACGCGAAAAATCCGCGAACATGGCATGCAGAATATCGCGATCGTCCACGCGCCTGACGGTGAGATCGATAAAGATGCGTTGGTCGCTGCTGCGCGAGAATGGAATGGTCTGGAAGGGGCTGACCTTGCCAAGGACGTCACAACTGGCGGCCAGTTTGAAACGGCTCAGAAGCTGTGGGACCACCCGACCGGCTATAGCGATGAAGAAAACGCCCGCTTCCATGTTGTGGTCGTCGACTTTGGCGTGAAGAAAAACATCCTGCGCAACCTGGCGAGTGTTGGCATCCGCGCAACGGTCGTGCCTGCGCATACCAGCGCTGCTGATATTCTGGCGCATAAACCTGATGGCGTTGTCTTGTCCAACGGCCCTGGCGATCCGGCAGCAACGGGCGTTTATGCAGCCCCGATGATCAAGGAATTGATTGCGTCTGATACGCCTCTGCTTGGTATTTGCCTTGGACACCAGCTCCTCGCGCTCGCATTAGGCGCACGCACAATGAAAATGGTTCAAGGGCACCATGGTGCGAACCACCCAGTCAAAGACCTGGAGACAGGAAAAGTTGAAATCGTGTCGATGAATCATGGTTTCACGGTCGACCCAACAACTCTTCCTGATGGTGTAGAACAGTCACACGTGTCACTTTTTGACGGAACTAATTCCGGACTGAAAGTTAAAAACAAGCCGATCATCTCTGTTCAGCACCACCCTGAAGCAAGCCCCGGCCCACAGGACTCTTTTTACTTGTTCAAACGTTTTTCTGACCTGCTGGAATCATCCGTTAACTGATCAATACTGATCAAATGGTTGATATCCCCACCAGAAATACGGTTGCGATTGCATTTCAAACCTGCCATGTGGTCCCATGTCGAGTATGGCGCGAGCCACAAGTAGAAGCGTAAAACACAGGGCGTTTGGGCATGGACCTTCTCTCAGGGATTAATATCTGGGCGGTGATTGGCTTTGCGTTTGCAGCCTACGCTGTGGTTGGTAACGATGCGCTGCAGACGCTTGGTACGTTCATTAACTCAAACCGTCGTTTGCCTTGGTGGGTTCTCTACCTATTTGCCGTTTCCATTCTTCTGGTGACATTCTACTGGGGATGGATCGTTTCCGACGGCGACGTGTCCTGGGGCAAGCTGGACAATACGGACAAATTCCCGATTTTTGAGGTGAAGTGGTATCATACGCTGCCGCCAATGGCGCTGTTGGTGCTAACGCGCTTTGGTATCCCCGTTTCGACAACCTTCATGGTTCTGGCCACATTTGCGACGCTGGCTGGGATGCAGTCAATGTTATCCAAATCGCTCATGGGATATGCGGTTGCGTTCATAACAGGCGGCGTTATGTACGCTGCGCTGGCGCCGACACTTGAGCGCTGGTTCCTCAAAACAGCTGACACCCAACATAACCCCATCTGGGTCGTTCTACAGTGGATCACGACTGGCTATTTGTGGGGCGTGTGGCTGATTCAGGACTTTGCGAACATCTTCGTTTACCTGCCGCGCAACCTGCCTGTGATCGACGAAGCCACCGGTGAGATCATCGCACGCCAGGAAAACCTGTCATTCCTCGGCGCCACATTGGGAATGACTTTGATTGCGATCTTCCTTCTGATCACCTTCATGAACCGAGGCGGACCTGTTCAGAAAATCCTGCTGACCAAAACGTCTGTCACCGACATTCGTTCAGCCACAGTTATCGACTTTACGTATGCAACTTTGCTGTTCATCTTCTCAGGCAACCTTGAAGCGCTGGGCATCTCCAAAGTGCCTATGTCGACGACTTGGGTGTTCCTGGGGCTGATTGCCGGTCGTGAATTTGCGATTGCGACCATCGACAAAGTACGGTCCACACAAGCGACAACAAAGATTGTGGTGTCCGACCTGGCAAAAGCGTCCCTTGGTATCTTGATCTCTGTGATGTTAGCGCTTTCCATGCCGAAACTGGCGGAAATTTTTGAGGGCCCGGCTCAGGCTGAAACCACGAGCGTGGCGCCTCAGTCTGAATAGATCGTCTCATTTAAGCAAAATATCGCACAACGGCTTTGCGACCACGTAACTCTAGGCGTGCGCATTCAAAAACAAGCACCGCGAACATTCCAAGCACCCATCCTGTTCCGTTGCATAATGCGTCAGACATGGA
>CAYFFG010000038.1:0-1964 GCA_964342355.1 uncultured Hyphomonadaceae bacterium | reverse complement strand
AGCCCAGCAAAGCCCAGAATATGTTTGCTGTCATCGTCGAGACCGGCGGCGATCTGTTCCGACACGCTTGCTGGCACGCTGACGAGCACGATTGCGCCAATCATAAGCGCGAATAGTTTGAAACGCCGCATCCCCTGCTCCACAAACCCGGCTGGAGCAAATATGTTCTGCGATAGCGGCTAAAAGCGCGTGCAGTTTTGGATAAAATTTGACGGTTTTCTCTCAACTGTTTGATGAGATTTATCCGAACCCAGCTAAATGCGCGCTATGCCGGGCTCTACAATTGCGGTTTTCCCAGATAAACCCAGGCTTGGATGCTTTTTGAGGTTTTAAATGCTTGCTCACCTGCCAAACGCACTGACGATTGCGCGCATACTCAGCGTGCCTGTCATTATTTGGTGTATCTGGTTTGGCGAGATTGTTGCGATGCATGGATACAAAGTTTCAAGCGCTGACGCATCATTATATCGCACAGCCGCTGTGGGTGTGTTTGTGTTTGCTGCGCTGACAGACCTGTTCGACGGATGGGCCGCAAGAACGTTTAACGCTGAAAGCAAGCTCGGACGGATACTTGACCCCATTGCCGACAAAGCGCTTGTTGGCCTCCCCCTCATGACGTTGTTTGCGTTGACCGCCATGCATGGAAACACAATAGATGTTTTATTGCTGGGATGTCCTGTGTTTATCATTATCGGGCGCGATCTTGCCATCACCCTTATCAGATTGCGCGCGACAGATGGCGAAGGCGTGCGGGTGAGCACGCTGGCAAAATACAAAACCGCTCTTGAGCTGATCGCGGTGGGGCTGCCTTTGCTTTTGGCCTTGCCGGGAATTGGATTTACAGCGCCGTTTTACGCCATTTGGATGTCTTGTCTCTGGTTGGCAGCAGGTCTTTCTGCTTACACAGGCGCAGCTTATCTAAGATAAGCCCCACGCACCTCCCCCAAAAAGAAAAGTCCAGGCTTCCTGGAGGAGCCTGGACCGAAGTGAAGGCGAATAATCGCCACACGACGTGGGAGGAAAAAACTTTTGCAGGACGAAGCCGGTGCAGCGGAGGGTTGGGGGAAACACATTCCCAGCTCCGCCCTGCTAAAAAACTGGTTCCCGCCAGTTGAGGGGGGGGACGCCACGAGAACCAATTGCCGTGGGCCGTGAGAGCATTCGACCTGCGACAAGATCAAAACTATCGCGCTCTGATTGAGAAAAGGTTAATTTTCACGGGCATTATCTAAACCTTTTTACTAAAAAACACATTATTTGGTTAATGCGCGTTAACTATTTGGGTTAATTTTTATTGACGCACTGCGGAAAATGTCCGGTAAATTTGTAAGATTAAGCGACTACGGTTTCCTGGTCTGGCTAATTGGGCAAATGAGGCGAAGGCAGAGAATATTAAGTCAGGAAAGAATCAAAAAAGTAGATCGTTTTCGCATGCTCCAAAGGTGGTCCAGGTAAAATAGTGCGGAAAACTGTCTGGAAAGCGCCCCGAAAGGTGATTTTTTTCACGTTTAAAAGCGTAAATGAATCAAAGCAAACTTCGCAAATTTGTCACAAAAGCGCCTTGTCCACATGGTGACATAGTTAACAAGGCAAAAAGCGCAACTTATACTGGAATTTCAACGCAGGTCGAAAACAGATAGGCGAATGATGATGCACCCCGGTGGCGAAGAGAAATTTTCATCCGACTACGGATCATGCCGCAATGCGGCGTTTCGGACGTCAACGCAGCTTCGTCCCCAGAACAAGGCGCGACGCGTCGCTCGTGCTTTTATTCGCCAAATTACCCTCGTCAACAAAGAATCGCCCGAACCTGTCGTTGAAAAATGGCCTGGCTATATCTCAATTCCATTGATTTTAGCCGCCACCGCGGGCTTGTGGACACTGCTTATCTGGGGCGCATCCGCTCTCTTCAAAATCATCTTTTAAACAAAAAAGGCGGACACGATGCGCCCG
Organism: uncultured Hyphomonadaceae bacterium; assembly: GCA_964342355.1. Classification (GTDB taxonomy): domain Bacteria; phylum Pseudomonadota; class Alphaproteobacteria; order Caulobacterales; family Hyphomonadaceae; genus Hirschia. The sequence goes on along the minus strand of CAYFFG010000038.1, from coordinate 11 downwards.
CCTTTTCGATT
>CAYFFG010000037.1:0-10089 GCA_964342355.1 uncultured Hyphomonadaceae bacterium | reverse complement strand
CAAGCAAGAGGCTCTTGTGATACGATCCTGCCCCCTACCGGAATCGACCCCATAAGGCCGACCAAGAAGAAAGGCGCAAAGCCCGGCGGGGTCGTAGCGCAAGAGACTTCTATTGGAGTGGCTTGGATCCTTTGCCAGACCTGACCGAGCGCGACCGATATCGCCTGCGTGTAACCAGTGCGTTCTTAAAAGCTGTTGAAAAGCGTGGAGTGCGGGTCGTTGGAGGGCAACGTAAGGGCAAACTTGAGCTCGAAATTCTTGGCGAAAAGCTCCCATGCGCAATCATGGAGAAGATGCACCGGTCATATGGCGATCGGGATGAGACCTGGAGCGCTTGGGTGCATGATCACAATGCGGGCTTGAAGCCGTCGGGCTGGCTTCGGTTTTCGGTCGAACCTTGGGGGGTGGGTACAACTCCAAAGGACTTGATCGAGAGTGACAAAGCCCCGGCTGATGTCTTGCTCGCAAGATTCATCGAGCGTGTTATGGCGCTCGGCCCGAAACTGGTCGAGGCACGTAAGGAACGGGAAGAGCGCGAACGCCAGTGGGCGGAAGAACAGGCTATTCGAGCAGAGCGCGCCCGGTTGGCCAGAGAAGATGACGAACGGTGGGACCGTTTCAGAAAAGCGGCGGTGGATTGGGAGGAGTGCCAACGCTTAAAGGCGTTCCTGGACTTCCTGCGCACCAAAGAAAAATCGGAGCCAGAGGCGCTTTATGATGGGCGCTCACTTTCAGACTGGATCGTCTGGGTGGAGCATAGGATTGATCTGTTGGACCCTACAGACAACCTGGAGAGGGTCTTCGCCAAGCCTTTATATGGCTGGCAGGGGTAGAAACAGGCTGCTGAGGTCTACAATTTGACGATGCCGCTGACATTCACCAGAGCGCAAAAATGCTGGAAGTATCAGTAGAACAAAAGATGAATATTTTCTTGATGTGACGTTGAGTAAAGCCATTGGAGTTGCTATATACGGTGTCCCCACTGGTTCAGCGCGCAAGATGAGCCGAATTTGCGAGGCCCATTTTGTCCGAACACGAGTACTCAGTCGTTGGCCATAGCCGCTCCCGTATTGGGATGTACTTGGCGTTTGCTGCTGGCATGTTAGCTGGCGCGTCAACCGTTGGCGCAGGCCTACTCCTGACTATGGCCCGCGATGCGGGGTACTTCGATCTCCCTGAGATCGTGCTCTGGCCGGTCACCGGTGCAGCAGTTTTCGGTGCCATGTTCTTCGTGTTTGACAGATTTGGATGGCGCTGGAGGGGAATCCGTTCAGCTGTTGGTGTTCCAGATATTTCTGGCAACTGGGACCTTGAAGGAATTTCGTATGATCAGGATCACCAACCCAAATGGCAGTGGTCTGGTAAAATCGAGATCACTCAGAAATACGAGAAAATTTTCGTTTGGCTGCGAACGCCTCAAAGCGGATCCCATAGTATCTCGGCCGCACTCGTGCCGGAGGGACGTCGGTATCGTTTGATCTACAGCTACCGCAACCAGCCAAAGCCAGGCGAGCCTGAACTTCAGACACACATCGGCCACTGCGAACTGCTGTTCGAGCCAGATCTTCAATCGGCCGAGGGTAGCTATTTCAACGGCGGCGGCCGCTTTACGCATGGAACAATGAATTTGAGAAGGAGCATCCCTGATGCCGCGTAGTTTTGACGAGAGATTGGCGCGGCTTCGATCCCGCCGGATGGACAATCAGAATGTGGTTCTGAATTCGCAGGGTTTCGGCGAAGCCTACGAGAAACGAACCTCCAATAAGGCTACCAGATACGCACTGGGCGCAATGCAGGAGGTCGACCCACGTTCGACGGAAATCTCGCTTGAAGAAGCGGACAAGGTTGAGCGCAATCTGACTGACGGTTTGAAGCCGGAGGGGCTTTATCCAGATTTTCGGCTTCAGGGATCAGTACCGCTAAACGTTCATATACGTGGCGCGAGTGATGTGGATTTGCTCGTTATCGAGGGCCTATATCTGCGGAGGCATCCATGCGAGGGTAGCTTGAAGAGCTACTCGACGTACTCAGGGCGCGGGGAGCTTGTTGATGATGTTCTGTATCTGAGGGCTAAGAGTGAAGTTGTTCTTGATCGGCGGTTCTGGGGGGCGACGGTCGACAAAACACCGGCCAAGTCAATCCAGCTTTCTGATGGTGCTTTCCGCCGTAAGGTTGATGTTGTCCCGGCAAATTGGCTCGATACAGCAACGTATCAACGTACACTGGTGGAAGCTCAGCGTGGAGTGCAAATCGCGAACAAATACACTCGTGAACACATCAGCAACTATCCCTTTCTTTACATTTCAGAGGTTCACTCCAAAGCGCGCCAGACAAACGAAGGGGCGCGCATGGGGATCCGTCTTGCCAAAAACGTCAAGAATGATGCCGAAGCAGATATTGAGCTGAGCAGCTACGACATCGGAAGCCTGATTTATCACTGTCCAGACAGTTATATCACGCATCTTGTGGCGCGCGATCTCATGATCTTGTCTGGGGTGGAGCGCTGGTTCGATGAGCTATCGCGTGACTATGCGCGAGCCTCATCTTTGATGACACCTGACGGCACCCGCCGCGTCCTGGACGATGATGCGAAATGGGATGGGCTCCTTAAGTTATCTAGCGAACTGACCGAATTGGCAAAATCCGTTGAACGTGAGCTAGCAAGTCCATACGACTATGCGCCGGTTGACAGTGAGACCTTACGCAAACGTCTGAATGACAACTCGATCCCGCTTGCCCCCGAATTAATTGGCGGTGGCGTTCGGTTCTGAGGGCTGCGCAAACGGTCGTTTGCGCAACCCTCCCCTGCCCTACCTAGAATTGTTGCAAATATGTGTTGCGAATTAGCTTGATTGAGCAACAAGAAAGCGCAACACAGTTTGCATGAACCTTGGCTATGCCCGCGTATCTACCGACGACCAGGCGACCGCCGCGCAGCTCGACGCGCTGCGCGCGGCTGGATGTGAGCGCGTCTTCGAGGAACGTGCGTCCGGTGGCCGGTGGGATCGGCCGGAGCTGCACCGGATGCTCGATCAGCTCCGCCAAGGCGATGTGCTGATTGTCTGGAAGCTCGACAGGCTATCGCGGTCTGTGAAGGACCTTCTGACCATCATGGAGAAGGTCGACGCTACCGGGGCCGGATTCCGTTCGCTGACCGAGGCCATCGACACGACCACGCCTGCCGGACGCATGATGATGCAGATGGTCGGCGTCTTTGCCGAATTCGAGCGCGAGATGATCCGTGAGCGTACCCGCGCAGGTTTGGAACGCGCTCGCAAAAAAGGAAGGCACCCTGGGCGAAAGCCAAAGTTATCCGATGATCAGCGGCGGGAAATCCGAGACTTAGTACGGTCTGGTAAGCGCACGGAGGCTGAGGCCGCGCGGCTCTTTAATGTCCACCGCTCTACTATCAGTCGTGTGATGCGGGGAAATTAACCTGTCCTCAATTGGTTAAGGATAATTTTTAGCATCAAGCCGCGCAAGTTCATGGGTTGTTTCTATCGGATATGGCAGTTACACTCTTCGCAAAAAGGGAGAAGTTCAGTGCAGGCATCTAAAACCATTTACTTTGCTGACTACCCTTCCCCCGGAAAGACCAGATCAGGTCTGACCATCCCATTTTCACAGGACGATGCGCAGCTCTACGAGTATGTGAGGCCGCTGAGTAGCCATACTCTGCGCCGATTAATCGGCTTCTGTCAGTATGCGGATGTTGAGGTCGCTGCCGCAAAGGCAGAATCACAGGTGGCAAGCTATGTTCGTAAAGCACTACGCGATAGTGTTGATCTGGCTGACAAATCGGACGCTGACTTTTTCCGTATTCAATCCACCTTCAGCGGAGGGCGCGGAAGCCCGTTGCACGAGTGGTATCCGTACCTTGAAGGTTACTCCCCTGAATTTGTTGCAAACGTCATTGAAACGTTTGCTCCGCACGCCCGCGACATTCTCGACCCGTTCTGTGGGTCCGGCACAACTGCGTTAGTGGCTGCAACCCGCGGCGGTGTCGGTTACTACTCAGAGGTCAATCCTTCCTGTCAGTATGTCATCGAGGCTAAGGCCTTGGCATTGACGCTGAGTATCCGGGAGCGCCATCGCATTGCGGAGCGCCTCCACGGCATAGCCATCCGGGCTGAGACAGAGATCGGAAAGTTCGCGCGCGATGAGGCGCTCTCCGCGTCCTTCGCATCTGCTTTCGGCAAGCGCCCGTTTTTCGAAGATGAGGCTTACAGCAAGGTCCTTCAGACGCGCAGTTTTGCTGACCGGTTGGAGAAGGATGATCCCGCCACAGCACGCTTTTTTATTGTGGCTGTCCTACGGAGCCTGGTGCCGTGCTCCCTTTTGACCCGACGTGGCGATTTGCGCTTCATGACCGAAAAAGAGCGCTTGCGAGGACTGCCCGAATTCTTTGGCGAATTGTCCGCGAGCCTTGAGCTGATTGCCAGTGATTTGATCGATGCTGAGGCAGCGCCAGGTCGCACGCAGTTTGTCGCGGGTGATGCTCGGTCAGTTCATAGGCATCTACCTGCGAAAGTGGATGCTGTAATCACATCACCGCCGTATTTGAACGGCACAAATTACTTCAGGAACACTAAGATAGAGCTTTGGTTCTTGCGCTATCTTCGTACTAAATCCGATCTTCGCAGCTTCCGCGATTCCGCGATCACTAGCGGTATCAACGATGTCACCAAGGGTAAGCTTATCGAGGCACGCACCAACGATAGCCGGTTCCGCTCCGATCTCCTTACGAAGACACTTCGGGAGTTAGACGAAGCAGCATATGACATGCGCATTCCGGCTATGGTCGAGAACTACTTCTATGACATGCATGATGTCCTCGCGACCCTACCAAATGTTCTGAATGATCATGGTGTGATCGCAATTGATCTTGGCGACTCTGTTTACAGCGGCATTCACGTCCGAACGCACGATATCCTTGCTGAGATACTCGAAAGCAGCGGGTTTTCCCTGAATGAAACGGTGGTCCTGCGTGAGCGTCAATCGCGTGACGGAGCACGCTTGAGTCAAACTCTGCAGATTTTCGCACCTAAGAGTGCTGTGAAGCGACCGGTTAAGGCATTGGATGCAGAAGATCGCCTGTCTGGGTGGAAAGACTTCAAAACAAAGCTTCCGCATCAACAGGGTGACATGGCCCGCCGCAACTGGGGCCATTCATGGCATTCGATGTGCTCTTATCAAGGCAAGCTGAAACCCGCGATCGCCAGATGTCTAGTCGATGCTTTGATGCCAACGAAAGGCGGGCGTCTCCTAGATACCTTTTCAGGTGTCGGGACGATCCCCTTTGAAGCAAGAATGCAGGGCCATACCGCATTCGGGTTCGACATTAGTCCCGCTGCGGTGGCAATCTCTCGTGCGAAACTCGAACACATCGACTGGTTCGCTGTAGACGCCGTGATTGAGGCACTAGACAACGCAATTTCCGCAGGCCGGAACCGGAAACGATCCACCAGAAAATTGGAAGCCATCCGCTTCAATGGTCCGCTCATCTCCTATTTCCATGAAGATACGTTGCAAGAAATACTTATTGCGCGTGATTACTTCCTGAAGAACAAACCTGTCACTGGTGCATCTGCCATTGTTCTCGCGTCCCTGCTCCACATTCTGCATGGTAACCGGCCTTATGCTTTGAGCAGGAGGTCCCACCCAATCACTCCCTTCGCCCCGACTGGTCCCACGGAGTATCGCGGTCTGATCGAGCGACTACGCCAGAAGGTGGATCGCTGCAGAAAGGCATGTGAGGACGTGCCTGAAGTACCAGGCCGGTCCTTCCACCAGGACGTAACCAAACCGTGGCCGCGTGAGGTGGATGGGCTGGATGCGATCATAACTTCCCCGCCATTCTTTGACAGCACGCGCTTCTACTCCGCGAACTGGATGCGTTTGTGGTTTGCGGGATGGGAGGCTGAGGATTTCACAAGGCGGCCCGCAGATTTTGTAGATGAGAGGCAAAAGCAGAGCTTCGACATCTACGAGAGTATCTTTAGACAGGCCAAAGACCGCTTGAACGTAGGGGGCTTCTTCGCCGTTCATGTCGGAAAGAGCAATAAATGCGATATGGCAGCCGCACTACAACAGATCGGGGAACGCTATCTGCATCTTGAGGACTGGTTCTCGGAGAGCGTTGAGCATTGCGAAAGCCACGGGATTCGGGACAAAGGCACTGTCACCCATCATCAGTACTTGTTGTTTGAAAAGATCAAGTCATGAGCGCATCTGCTTGCTTCTTCCAATCGGGTGAAATTCTCGAACTAACGTCAAGGAAGTCGAAGCCTGTCTGAACAAGTATCCTGTTGCGGAGACGAAGCAATTCTTGAGGGTAGCGCGCAAATTTCTCGAACAAAGATTCGATGAATTCTGCATCCTCTAGTTTTGAAAGCGCGGCTGGGTTGAACTGTGGCTCACCTGCCATGAGGCGATGATCAATCCCTGTTACCGCGGATAGCTTTCGCAATTCTGCATCCGTGTAGAATTCGCCAGGCCATTTCTCAGCTTTTGCACCATTGTGCTCGCGGCAGAGCAGTGTGGCATTGTCTGTTGTAAGCGGCCAAAGATAGAAGACTGGCAAGGTATGATCTAGGTTGCCCTCTTTCTGGGCAACGCCGGCTACTAGATCACCAGAAAGGTCGAGACCACACTTGAAACAACAGTTGTCAAACCGGGCATAGATTGCAGAGACATCCATTTTGCTGCGGTCTTCGAAGTGGGTGAATAGGCGACGCTTTTGACTGGCTTCACGATGTTGTTCCACCAGGCGCGTTTGGTTCTTGATCCCGTTGTAGACTTGCTTGCAAATCCGACACTCGCCTTGCCGTCCTGTGCTCCGACGGCGATGAATGCCAAACAGTTCAAATGGCTTCAACGTTCCACAGATGATGCAGTACTTGTATTCCTTGGACTCGCCTACGTAGTCGTCGTGAAGGATCTCAAAAGATCCTTGTTCTATCGTGGAGCCGTCGCGCGTGTCTTTCAACTCGTAGTCGTACAGCGTCGTTGTTTCGCCAGCCTTGTGAACGAAACCACAAACCTCGCATGGGTATTCGAAGTCCGGATCAATCGCATCAGTCTTAACAAAAAGAAAATTTGTACAGTCTTTATTCAAACACTGGAAACCACGAAAGGTTTTATCCTCAACATGGTCGGGGTTAGAAAAATTCGAGCGTTCGACTTTTGTATATGCTGCCCGTCTCGCCATAACTGCCGCCATTTTTTTGGCGGAGGATTCACGAGCTCGTCCGATGGCGCAAGAGGAATCTCATGTTTTTGAGATGGCTGCGATGTCTTAGTTCGCTGCTCTAGCAGGTCGTTTCAGAGACTTGTTTGATAGGCCTCGTACTCTTGGGGCGGAAGCTTTGCAAAAAAACACGGGTGATAACAGATAACAGTTACCTTCTTCTTCCATCAATTTCGGTCGTCTCGGGGATGCTTATTCCCCCTGCTCTAAGGCACTCATAAAGAAGCTCTTTTTGAGTGATGCCGCGTTTCTGCGCTTCCGCCGCGAAAGCTTCCTTGATCGGTTTCGGCACATTGGTGAATGAAAACTGAACGCGGGGCGCATCTTTCAGAGCCGCCGACTTAGCTTTACTGACGCTTGGTAGCGGCGCTGTCATCGTCTTCAACTTATGCTCGTTGTCATCCACCTCCAGGTCGTCATCGAGGTTTACGCTGACTTTGGCCATGACCCGCTCCTATAGAAACCCAAGAGACCCCTACCCTGCAAATCTGCAAGCACCGACTGAGCTGACCGTCGCGCCGATCCCTGCGGTGCCTGGCCTGTGGAAGTCATTTCCTTGAAGCCAGTTCGATGAGCGCACATAGCATTGAGGCGCGGAACGTTCTGAGCGTCGAGCGCATCAACAATGGCCTGTGTGATATTTGTCTGCGTATCGACATCCATCATGACTACTAGCGCCGGAATCTCTTTCTCCATGGTCTCTGCAACGCTTTGGACGTGCGAAAAAGTCCGCTTGGCCCCTTTGGCATCGGCTTCATTGGCTTTCGATGGGATCAAGATCAGATTTGCGGCCGCGATAGCATGCATCGCCATAGCCGACTTGAAACCCGCAGTATCGACAAAGATCGCATCGTAGGCGGGATCAGCCTTCTTGAGAGCTTTGACAGTAGGGATCAGCTTTTCGTCATCTTCTTCATAGAGCCAATCAAGATCAGTTTTTTCCTTCTTGGCCCATGCTTCCAAGTGACGTTGAGGATCCGTATCGATCACTGCGATCCTGGCACCGTCTTGGACCATCAGACTGGCAATTGCTGTTAGGAGCGTTGTTTTGCCCGCTCCGCCTTTTTCCTGCACTACGCTTATGACCTGGGTCATCGCCTGCCTCTTTCTTGTTTTCACAACCCTTAACTCATAACCGATAACTGTCAACTAATAACTATTATCAGAAAACTGTTAAGTGATATGGGTTATCTATTATGGGGCGCGTCCCTTTCGCTCGTACCATTTTCGGCAAAACCCAACGAACGCAGCATCTGGATGGCGCGGCGGGTCGTTCATCCACATCCGCCATTCTTGCTCAAGGAAGTACACGTCCCAGGTCGGAGCAGCCTCGCGGGCTTTCTCGTAGGCATCGGACGACAGGCGCACCGTAACCTCTGAAGCAATTGCAGGACTGTCGCCATAAACGTCCAGAAATTCGGGTTTTGGCGTGACCTCCAAAACATCATGTAGAAGCCTGAAACAGTAATCCGGCATGTGTGATTGATCTTCGTCCGCCTTGCAAATCGCTTTAACGAGGCGCTTGAACTCCTTTGCTGTGGAGGTCGAGCCGGTCTTGTGCTGGAGCTTATCCAAGCCGATCCGCCAAACGTCCTGCTTGCCGCAATGCTTGCGGGCCAGCTCATAGAGCCGCCGCTCCAGTGGCTTCCTAAGCTGAAAGTAGGCCTTGTGCAGGGTGAGCACATTCTTGTTTTCAATGGCTTTTACCAGCCAATCGCCCATCTCAAGCTCGACGCTAAGCAAGCGGCCCGTAGAATCTTCTTTGACGATCCGGGCATCGGTGATGAACGAGATCGAGCGCCACTCTCCAACACCATGATCGTGGATGTTTGTCTCTATCTGAGTGAACTGAAGGCGGGTGAGGGCACGACGAAGCGTGGCATACGCTTGGCCTGTGGTGTGGCGGTTCGTTGCCTTGAGGAGGTCATGGGCTGAAATCTGGACCCGACGACCAATTTCTTGGCCCTCATTCTTCGCAGCCATGAGCTGGCTGAGCACGTAGATCAGAATGTCTCTGTCGAAAACATTGGCACGCCCTTCTTCGGCGGCAGGCGTGATCTTCACCTTCACGTTGCCTTGCTCATACTCGAATGCAGCCATGTCCTTTTTGACCGACAGGGAAAAGAGAGGATGCTCCATCGAGGCGCGGTCACTTTTCGGGGTTGCGTCGAGGATATCGCACACGAACAGGTCCGGCTCGGTGTGCCGCTGCGGAAGCAGTGCAGTGCGTTTACGAGGCCTCGCCATTCTTCGATACTCTACCCACCACTATTCGACAGTCTGCCCACCAAGCGGGCAAGTTCTTCGATACTCTACACACCGATCTTCGCTAGTCTACCCACCATTTTTCGATACTCTACACACCGACAGACAAAATCACCGCAGTATTTTCAAATAATATCAGCGCCTTGAGAGGCCACCGATTCTCGTAACACTATACTTAACACAAATATAACACTCGTGATTGAACCAGCGCTCCAGCGATAAGCCACTTTTTCAGAAGGCGAACCTCCGAATCTGCTTAGAAAACTAAGGCAGCCAACTTGGCTCTTAATGGATTGGACCTCGATCCCTGTGGGAATGTGTTTCGGGTTCTTCAACATCAACCAGCCGATCTACAACAGAGCGCAGCGCATGGTTTGGTATCTCAGCGTCGGTTTGCTGATAATAGGCGAGGGCGAGCCTGAGCTGTTCGGCTTCTTCGAGTTGCCCGCCCAGGATCGGGGCCAACACGTCCGATTTCCCATCACGCAAAGCAACCAGATCTTCATCAGACAGGTTGTCTTCGATTTCATCCAGGAATGCTTCCCGTTCAGCAGTGCTGTTAAGCGGAGGTGTCA
>CAYFFG010000036.1:0-11195 GCA_964342355.1 uncultured Hyphomonadaceae bacterium | reverse complement strand
ATTTGCCGCCTATACCCTGACGGCGATGCGCAGTTGGTCGATCACCGGAGGTCCCTCTGGCATTTGGATTGCCGTGCTGATCCTGCTTTGGGTCGCCGCGCGCATGACAGCCTTGGGCACGTTTTCAGACGCAGGTCTGATTGTCGTGCCCCTGGGCGTCGGATTTTTGGCGCTTGTTGCGCTAATACTGGGTCGTGCGGCCTTGCGGTCAAAATCATGGAACGGCGGATTTCAGGCGATTATTGCCCTCGCGCTGACCGGATATCAGACTGCGATCCTTATGGGCGAGACCCGCCCCCTTGCCCCGGTATTGGTGCTTGCGATCCTGCTAACCGTCGTTTGCGGACGTGTGGTCGCGGGGTTTAGCTGGTCGCGGCTCGAACAACGTGAAGAACAACAAAAACGATATAGATTAGGAACTTACGCAGGCAACCTTGGGGCGTTCCTGATTTTCGCGGTGATCCTTCTGGACGCAAGCGGCCAACCTGCTGCGGATTTTGTGGCAAATGCCCTGCTGATGGCCGCGGCTGGGTTGACGCTGGCCCAATTGCTTTGCTGGCAATCGCGCCGGATTTGGCAGGACGGGCTTTTGGTCATGCTGCACCTCGCCTATTTGTGGCTACCTGTTGGCCTCGCCTTGTTGGCGCTGGCCCGTTCAGAAGTGATCGCCATCCCGCCAACAACCGCTTTGCATGCGTTGACGGTGGGCGCAATCAGCGGTTCGATCTACGCCGTCGCCGCCCGCGCGGTCGCCCGACGAAACGCGCATCTGGTCCCGCTCCGAGCAGACCTTTTGGGCTATGCGCTGCTTTGGGCCGCCGCGGTTTTGCGTGTCTTCTCCGAAGCCGGAGGCGATCTGTTCGCAATCGCGCCGATGCTATGGATTGCAGGCTGGACGGTATTTCTTGTGCGACACGCAATTGCATTGACATACGCCCCGCCCCGCCCGGTCTTTAGCGGCCGCAGCCGGGTGGAAACCTGAAGCGTTCCTGCCATACATCACCGAACCGTGCGCATGCGCCGTCACCTCACCAGGAAGGTACAGACCGTGTATTTTCTGCTTGGTTGATTTGGTTGCGGGAGTAGGATTTGAACCTACGACCTTCAGGTTATGAGCCGCTATGCGGACAAAACCCCAAATTGTTTAAAACTAATGCGTTAGAAGCAACGCTTTGACTTCACGCAATCTTCTTAGCGATTTTCAACGACAGCCGCACGAATTCGAACGTTCGACTTCGTTTTTAGACGCGCTCTAAGGTTGATGTGGCGTTGATGTGAACACCAAATTGGTCTCCTTTTGACATCGCTGAATTTTATGGGACGGGCAGTAAGTGTGAACTCGCAACGAGGGTATAGGGGCAGCCCACTCGTACTTAAGTAGACTATTAGCCGATAGCTGGTCGTTTCCGGTAGCCGTTTAGGTAATGACGCATCTAACGATGCGTGCGTGAGCAAAGGTGGATTGTTCGTCACGTGGTTGTTCAAGTCTGCGGAGAGCGCTATCGTTTAGAAAATATGACAAACGCGCCTCCTGGTTGGAGTGAGCTTGCAGCAAGTGGGTAGACAAAGAAGACCATCATGATGGGGTTAGAGCAACTAAATCCAGAACCAGCATTGAGCGCGGTTCCAGCAGATCAAGGCGGCTTGCCAAACGTTGTGGATTTGTTCGCGGGTGCAGGGGGCTTTTCTTTGGGTGCACGCAATGCTGGTGCTCAAGTTACATTTGCAGTCGAGTTCGACAAATTTGCCGCAGCAACCTACCGCAAAAACTTTTGCGAAATTGGGGACACTACTCTCTACACAGAGGACATTCTTAAGCTTGATCCAGAAACGTTAGCAAAAGCGCATTTCGCCAATGGAACCGAATGTGATTTGCTCTTAGGTGGCCCGCCTTGCCAAGGTTTTTCCACACACAGAATTAAGGATGCTGGCGTCGGGGATCCTCGCAATACACTGATTTATAGGTATTTCGACTTCGTCAGAACCCTTCGCCCAAAGGCATTTCTTATGGAGAATGTTCCTGGTCTTCTGTGGCCAAGGCATAGCGACTATCTTAGAAAATTCTATGAGCTTGGTGCACAAGAAGGATACACTCTGCTTGACCCAGTGACATTGGACGCCAGAGATTTTGGGGTTCCTCAAAGGAGAAAGCGCGTATTCATACTTGGCCTGAGAGAAAAAGATTGCGTTGCTGACTTAGAGTGGCCTCCTTCCCCAACACACAATGAAACAAGTGTTGACCCAGCTCAGAAATGGGTTTCCTGCAAAGACGCCTTCTTACCGGCGCCAGCCAGCGACCCAAACGACCTGCACATGAGGCACAACGACGAACTAATCAGAGCGTTTAAGAGAACTCCGTCAAACGGTGGCTCGCGTCGAGATTCGGGCCGAACCCTTCCCTGTCACAAGAACCATGATGGCCACAAAGATGTTTATGGCCGCATAGATTCTCGGAAGCCCGCCCCGACAATGACAACGGCTTGCATAAATCCCTCCAAGGGCAGGTTTGTGCATCCGACGGAGCATCATGGGATTACCGTTCGTCAAGCGGCGAGGATCCAATCCTTCCCAGACAGTTTTGTTTTTGAGGGCGGCTTGACAGCTGCTGGCAAGCAGATTGGCAATGCAGTTCCAGTGAAAATGGCAGAATTCCTTATAAAGCAATTGATTGCTACCTTGCGCTCTGATGAACCTGATATGGCAATGGCATTTCCCAAGGAGAAAGTTCTTTGAAACGGTCGGGCTTTAAGACGAGAGCAAGAACTGTCGATCACTTAGGCCGCGAGCAAGTTGCGGATTGCCCTACTGCTATTTCAGAGCTGTGGAAAAATGCGTTTGATGCATATGCCACAGATGTAGCACTGGATCTCTTCGACGGCAGATCTCCGGTTGCTGTTGTATCTGACAACGGCCACGGGATGAACCTGCAGGAATTTCAGGATCGGTGGCTAGTTATTGGAACTGAGTCCAAGGCAACAGCAGAAAGAGTCCCGATTTCCGATCGAATGGGGCTACAGGAACGAGTGAAGCAAGGCCAAAAGGGTATTGGCAGGCTTTCTTGTGCAAACCTCGGACCGGTATTGCTATTAATCTCCAAGCGATCTGATCAGGAGTTCGTCACTTCCTTGATTGACTGGCGGTTGTTCGAGAACCCGTACCTGAATCTTGCCGATATCTTCTTTCCGACAGTAGAAGTTCCTGATCTTGAACATGCATTCAAACACTTGCCGAGCATGATTGAAGAACTTACTCAGAACATCGAACCGTTGCAGTCATCGCTTACCAACGATACGAGCGCCGAACAACGAGCTAACGCAGAAAGAATTGCTCGAGCCTGGAGGGATTTCGACAATCTGCCTGAACGGGCTGGTGGCGTGACTTCGAAGGCGATCGTTCAAAGCATTCGTGAGCTTAACTTCTCTTTGGATCATCTAGCTGGGTGGGCAGTTGCGCAAAACTGTTCGGACAGTGGTACCGCTCTGATTGTATCAGGAATCAACTACGACCTGCGCGCTCAGCTTTTGGATGGACAACTAAGAGCTACTGAAGCGAGAACCCGAAAAACCTTCCGTGAAACACTAGCCAGCTTTGTAGACCCCTATATTGATCAAAGTGCTAGCAACTTACCAGATTTCTTTGAAAATTTCGGATACCACGTTCGAGTCTGGAGAGATGGCAACGGTAAAGAAATCATTGGAAGGGACATCGGGATATCACGCCACCAAGTTGCCAAAATGGAGCATTGTATCGAAGGGGCTATTGATGAGGAGGGCGTTTTCCGTGGTCGCGTAAAAGCATTCGGAAAATGGTTGCCGGACGAAGTCAAAATCCTTCCTGCTTCCAACATCGAGATCCCAACGCGCTCTGATACGAGATTGGGCCCCTTCGAGATATATATTTCGGCGATTGAATTCGATTACCGGAATTCGACGCATGAAAAGGCTGAACATGATAGATTTATTGAGATGGCCGGCCTTTACAGTGGCTTCATGGTTTTTAGAGATGGGTTGCGAGTCTTGCCATATGGTAGGAGTGACAACGACTTCTTTGAAATGGACGAAAGGCGTTCGAGAAACGCGGGTCGCGAATTTTGGAACCATCGCCAAATGTTCGGCCGAATTGCAACGACGCGTGAAGCAAATCCAAACTTAAAAGACAAAGCGGGCCGCGAGGGGTTCATCGATAACAGGGCAGCAAAGGCTCTGCGAGACATCGGGGTTAACTTATTGATGCAATCGGCTCGCAAGTACTTTGGTACGGATGCGCCGGTCAGGAAAGAGCTCCTGCCGGAAGTGAAGGAAACAAAGAGGGAAGAACGTGATGCTCAAAACCGAGAAAAGTTAAGAGCAAAGAACAAAAGAACGTTTGCGCGAAACCTGAAGGAAGGTCTCGCAAACCTTCCGATCTTGGTTGAACAACTAGAGAATGCCGCACAAAATCTTAGCATCTCAAATGATGCCGAAATCGCAGAAAAGCAGGAACTGATTTCTTCATTTCGAGATCACTTGCCTTCCGCAACCATTCCTGGCGCGCCACGTTCTATGTCGCCGCGACAAAAGGAAAACTACGAAGTTTACAGGAATCAGGCTGCTCATGCGCGGCAGCTTTACGCAACAGTTTCCAAGGCTGTTGACGAAGAAGTCGAGAAGTTCCGCCCGTCAGACCCGCTGTCAATCCTGGAGAGCCAGGTTGAAAAATCTCGCAACCGAATTTCAGCTCGCGTGAATCACTGGCAGAAGCTCGTGCGTACACTTCAAACTGAAGAATTCAAACGCATCTCAGACCTGTCCGACCAAAGGAAAGCAGTGTTCAAAGATGAAGCAGAGGCAGTTCTTCAACTCTTCAAGGCTGAACGCGAGACATTTTCATCAGCGTCTGCCAAGCTCACAACTCTGGATCGCAACATTTCTGAGGAAAATGAGGACATCTTTGAGCCTTACGTGCGTGCTCTAGAAGGGCTAAAAGAAAGCATTGATCTCGAACATCTCGCTACCCGAGGGATGGAAGAGCTGGCCGAAGCGAGAGTTGAGCTTGATCGGCTGAATAGTCTAGCCCAACTTGGGATAGCCGTGGAAATCACCGGACACGACCTTCAAGACTTTGATGACATAATAGCCGCTGGCCTTCGGGCCCTACCGGACGAACTTTCGGAAACTAAAGCTGTACGAGACATAACACTCGGCTACGAAGGACTCACCGACCAACTCCGTTTTCTGTCGCCGCTTAGGCTGTCCGGGGTAAAGGTGAAAAAGTGGATCACCGGTGTTGAAATACGTGACTACATTCAAGACTTTTTCGGACCCAGCCTTACAAAGAATCTAATCGAACTAAGGTCTTCCGAAGCTTTTCTGAAATTTAGGGTTTTTGATCAGCCTTCCAGACTGCTTCCAGTTTTCATCAATCTGGTAAACAACAGCATCTACTGGGTCGGAACAAGCAACAACGAGCATCGAGAGATTTTATTCGACGTAGCGTCGGCAAAAGTTGTTGTAGCAGATACTGGTCCAGGCGTTGCGCCTGAAGACGTAGACAACCTCTTTAAGCTGTTTTTCACAAGAAAAATTCAGGGGGGACGGGGCGTTGGACTCTACCTCGCTAAAGCAAACCTGGTCTCCGGTGGGCATTCAATTGCATATGGCAAAGATGCTGCGAGCAAATTGCTTTCAGGTGCCAATTTTTTAATCGAGTTGAATGGGGCTGAGTTCAATAATGCCTGAAAATTTTGGTCACTTTATCGAAGAAGCATTTATTGATCCGATTCGCTCTGTCGTAATTGTAGATGACGACTATCCAACGATCGAGGAGGTCCTAGGCTCCAGTCAGAATCCAGAGGGTATGGATTTTAAAGAGTCGAAACAAAAAGAATGGATCAAGAACCCGCAGCAAGTTTTGGACGTTGTTAGCGAGTTTAGGTCAAGAGAAAAGAAGTATATCCTCGACATACATGATGCTCAAAACTTAACTGACGATGAGGAAGTCGACGGGGCGGCACATCTACACCAAACTGATCTCTTGGTCTTGGATTATCAGCTGGGTCCAGATAATGCCGACGACCACACACGCTCTCTTCGGATTGCTCGCAAACTCTTCGCCAGCGATCACTTCAATCTAATAATCGTTAACACCAACAAAAATCTGGACGACGTATTTGAAACCTTCTTGATCGGCCTTCTTGAAAGAGACCGCTTACCTGCGCTCCCTGACGATGCCGCAGCTCGGGTTGAAGAGGCATACGAAGTAACGGAGATACCAGAGAACTTTTCCGATCGACTCGACGAAGCCGCTGGTTTTCGGCAGTATGCTTCGGTGGTCACCGACTGCAAAAACATCCGAAAAGTCATGTCCGGGCAGGCTGAGTTCGCGGCGCTAAATAAATTGTTCTCAGACACAAATCTGCACAAGAAATATTGGCTTGGCATGGCGATGTCGGCAGTTCTTTCCTATCAAGACAGGATTGCGGACCAATTGAGCCAGGGGAACTGCCGTGTGTCGAGCTTCCGTGACTCCGGTGAAGTGAAGTGGATTCGCTCAGACAGGGGCTTCATTACGTTTTCAGCCAAGCAAGCAAAGAAGCCACTACTAGATGCTCTAAGGGCCGCATTGGCCGATTGGGAACCAAGGCCATCACGGCTCCTCCTTGCGAAAATGTCAGCCGATATCGAAAATCAAGGTGTTGAGATGCAAGATCGAGCGCTTGCTGACAACCATTCCTCAGCACTTTGGTTTAAGGACCTGCTGCTTTCCGGTGAAGAAGACCGCAGGTCGACAATTGACCGGACCGTTCGGCGGCATATCGAGTCCATGATTGCTGAAGTGTTGCCAAGTGTACGTTCTTTCGCTGAAAGGCTCATTGAATCTCAGAAAAAGGACAATGACGCGGACAACATTTCCGTTGTAAAACATCACTATCAGGTCGACTTAGGCAAAGATGAACCACTCAAGAAAGCTCAACTGCTGCACAATGCTTTAGTATGCGGCGAAGAAGTCAGTGGGTGGCATATTCAGACAGGCCATGTCTTCGACGCCGCAGGTGATACATGGATTTGCGTCTCGCCGTTGTGCGACACAGTCCCAGCACAGATCTCCAAAAAGAACCTCAACTTACACGGGAGCCGGCTTAGATTCACCGCACTAAAACTCCACGAGAGAAAACAAAACAAGCTGCCTGACAATGTTCAGAGTAATCGGTACCTGTTCTTCACCTCAGAGGGTGGCGTTTCAGTGTTCGAGATAGTATCCAGCCCGGATGCGATGCCTGAGACAGAGGTGTTCTATGCGGACAAAAAGGGTATCTTTGATAACGGTTACAAGTTCACCGTTTCACGCTCTGAAATGGACCATGAAACCGACACTTTTGGTATGATTAGCCATCAATGCGAGGTCCGTTATCAGCTTAGGTACGAGTATGCTCAAAATCTCGTGCAGCGCCTTGGAGGCGCGGTCACTCGAGTTGGCTTGGACTTCGCTGGTGATTGAATACCCTCGTATATGACCCCGGCAGTAGTTCTTGATTACCATGCCGCGGCAAATCTCTCACCGATTGCCGGTAAAGCGGGGTGCAATAGCAGCATTCGAAATCATGACTGAATTACTGGAAAGGGCCGCCCCTCACTCCCCCACCACCTTCAGCTTCGGCCGGAACACTCCTGCGACGGCATTCACCCCTTCTCTGAGGGGCGCGTCTAGGAGATGCGCATAGCGCTGGGTGGTCTGCATCTGGGTGTGGCCGAGGAGCTTGCCGATCATCTCAAGGGAGGCACCGCCTGAGACGAGGAGCGAGGCAAAGGTGTGCCGCAGATCGTGAATGCGCACATCTTCGATTTGGGCTTCGCGCTGGATGTTCTTCCAGAAGCGGCGGATTTCGATGACCGGCTGGCCTGGCACATCGCCTGGAAAGAGCCAGGGAGAGGTTTCCGGCACGACGAGTTTGCGCTGCCGGACGATGGCGGCCACGTCTTCCGAGATCGGCACGCGATGCATCTTGCGTTGTTTTGTGGTGGCGGCGGGTTTGGTCCATATCATCAGATCGAGATTGAACTGCTCGAAGCGGGACTGGCGAACTTCGCCGACCCGCGCTCCTGTGAGCATGCAAATGCGGATGATGCCAGCCGCACGCTGGTCTTCGGCTTTGTCGAGCGCCGCCGCTAGCCTGTCGATCTCCGGCTTGGTGAGGAACCGTTCTCTGGGACTTTCAACGCGCCGGTAAAAGCCATTGGCCGGATTGTCGTCCCGCCAGCCCCATTCGATAGAAAGATTGAAGGCTTTTCTGAGCACCTCTCCCAGTCGGTTGGCGCGGATCGGCGTGGGTTTGGCCCCCTGCAGCTTTCTGGCTCTGTTGTTGGGCTTTGCCTTGTGCGGGCGCGCCCTGCCCTCCGCCACTTTGGTGAGCAGCTTGTCCACATCGGACTTGGTAATATCGATCACCAGCTTGTTGGTCCAATGGGGCGCCACGAGCTTTTCCAACATGGACCGCTGGTCGGAGGCATTGGTCTTGGCCAGCTTGCTGGCATGTTCTTCAAGATACCGATCGATGAGATCTCGGATCCGCGGTTGCTCGCGCAGCTCGTCCCGCTCGGCCAGGGGATCATAACCGGCATCAATGTCCCGTCTGAGTTCTTTGGCTCTCACACGGGCTGCTGCTACCGACCACTCAGGCCAGCGGCCGAAGGTCATGCGCCGCTGACGTCCGGCATGGCGGTAATCGATGGTGAAGGCCCTGCCCCCGCTGCGGTAGATACAGACGGCAAAGCCTCTAAGCTCTGTGTCAAAGATCTGATAGTCCCGCCCCTCGGCAGGAATAGCATCCTTCACAAGCTTCTCGGTGAGTTTTTGTCTCTTGGGCATGTCTGCCTCCTTTCCCCGTCCATGACGCGTAGATTTGATGATCTATCAAGTTGATCATGGCGCCTTGGGTGGCGGGGAGGCGGAAGGTGGCACTGAAGCTGCGATGCCAGTGCCACCCCAATAAAATATGGCTCTCGTGAATACTACGTGGGGTGTGCTAGACGCCTACGTCTTCAGCGCCTTCCAGATCGGCGACAGGCGCCGCCGGATGGTCCGCTCGTCGGGGATCTGACCATCGTCGGAAGTTTCCGCAAACCAGTCCTGCACTTCGCCGATCCATTCGCTCTGGGTGTCTGGCAGGCCTTGTTCAAAGACCCTCACGATCTGGGATATGTACATGCTTTCCCAGTCGTAACGCGGAGACGAACCGATGTGGGCCGCGGGTCGTCTCAGAAGATCATGCTCGGCTTCAAAGGCGCGCACCTGATCGGCCATGATGAGCAGATCTTCGCGTTGCACCTTCAACCCCTTGCCGGCCGGTGGATCCTCCAGAAACACCCAAACCTCGTCATTCCAAGGGCGCACCCGGCTCAAACGTACTTTCTTTGCGGCTTTCCCGTAGCCGCGCAGGATCGGCAAGACATCTGTCACAGCCACCCTGACAAAGCCTTCAATGCGCCGGGTCCCATCCAGCGTGATGGACGGCACAACCGTCACGATGTCGAAATACCCCACGGATGCCCAACCGGCGATATCTGCCAGAGAGCACTCCCAACGCACTGATACCTCACTCACCGAATAAAATACCTTCTGTGGTAGTCCCATAGACACTGCCTCCTCACAGTACAGGCAGTCTCTTTGTCGTCCGGACCGCCTTTGATTTCCCCAGAAACGCTCCCGATGCTGACACGAAACAGATTTGGGGCACGGCATGCAGAAATGACCGTGTCCAAAACAGAAAACCCATCGGAAACGCCGACACATTCCAACACTCGAACCGGATTCGGCAAGAAAACTTTACACCATTTGTTCACTTTTTGTTCTTGACTCATGATTTGCCGATTTGCGCTTGAGCTTCGGCAGACTCGCCTGAGAGCTGGATGCTTCAAAACCCTAATGTTTATTGGGGTGGCACGGGGTTGCGGTTTGACCGCCACCCTGCGCCTGTGTGCCACCCCTCTCCGTCTGCTCTGACGTTTGCACGACGTTCACCGACGTCGCTGCAACCCTCATCAGGAGCGAGAGAATGGACAGGATAGAGATCCAAACCGAACCCCAAATTGAAACCCCAACCCAAGAGACCAGTGGCAGCCTCCTTGACGGCTGGATGAGCCGCGCAGAGCTGGCCGCAGAGCTTGGTGTCTGTGTCGACACGCTGATGCGCTGGGAGCGCCGTCGCTATGGGCCCAAATGTGTGAAGGCCGGCCGTAAGGCGCTCTACAAGCGCAGCACGGTTCTGGCCTGGCTCGAGGCGCAGGAGAGTGCCGCACCAGAAATTGAGGCTCCGCGCAAAAAACGTCGGGGATCCAAGCCAGCCCATCCCGCACGCACCCCTCGCATCGGAGGGCGTGCGGTATGAAGAAAGGTAAGTCTCACGCAAATGGGAAACAGCCGGACCGCCACACCCACCGCCTGTCCGAGCGAGACAAAGCACGCGCCGCCTGGATAGCCGAGAAGCTGCGGGAAGCCCGAATGGTCGTGGCGGACGTCGCGCATCACTCGGATCATCTGGTGAAACTCTCCTGCGAGGTCCTGCTGGAGCATGGGGAAAGCGCGGAAGAGCGCGAGGATGCCCGAATCCTCCTGACGATCATGGAAGCGAAGTCCTTCTACGGAAATGGCCGTGGGCGGGGAGCGGGCTCATGACGGCAAGGAAAGGAAAGGCACCACTCATTGGGCGCATCAAAGCCAGCAAAGCGCCTGCCAAGCACAAGCGCGGCACACCGGAGGCGGACATCCAACGCGCCATAGTCGGTGCTCTTCGGTTTGTCCTGCCCTCCGGATCAATCGTGCATCACTCCGCAAATGAGGTCACGCAAGCCGGACCTGCAGGAGCCAAACGCCAGGCCATTCTTGTCGGCATGGGGGTGACCCCCGGCTTTGCCGATCTCATCGTGCTCTCGCAGGGCAAGGTTCTGTTTCTGGAAGTGAAGAGCGCCACAGGGGCACCGAGTCCTTCGCAGAAGGCTTTCCGTGAGACCGTACAGGCGCAGGGCTTTCCTTGGGCTCTGGTGCGGTCGATC
This sequence comes from uncultured Hyphomonadaceae bacterium, assembly GCA_964342355.1. Classification (GTDB taxonomy): domain Bacteria; phylum Pseudomonadota; class Alphaproteobacteria; order Caulobacterales; family Hyphomonadaceae; genus Hirschia. The sequence goes on along the minus strand of CAYFFG010000036.1, from coordinate 168 downwards.
GACGATGCGCTGGGCGCCTTGTCAGAGGCGGGCATGGTCACACGCGTAAGAGGGAACGCAAGCACAGGGATCCCGGTCACGCCCGGCGCGGGGGAGGAACCATGAGCCACGCCGCCACGAACTGGGCCATCCAGCAACGGGGGTTAAAACCCACCACCAAAATCGTGC
>CAYFFG010000035.1:0-13005 GCA_964342355.1 uncultured Hyphomonadaceae bacterium | reverse complement strand
GTAAATGGACAAGTACAGTTTAAATGAATGTCCAAGTTGTCGCAGGCGAGTATTTGACCATTGTGGTCGAGTATATGTCTTTGTTGGTGCACGTCGCCCGCGTGAAAACAACCCAAGGGCGATTTCGAATAAAATTCATCGAAATCTATAGTTACTGAGACGTTTTGTGCTCAATAGGCCGAAAACCAGTTGGTTCTGCAGAATATAGTTCTCAAACCGATTTGTGGCTGCAGCCTTGAGCGAGATCCATCGCGAAGCGAATGCGCAGCGGGGATCAAAACAACAGACCCCAAGTCCGAAAACTGCAGCCTGGCGCGCAGTTTTCTCAGACAGGGTGGGTGAGCGATGAGAGACAATTCACTGCTAAAACCGCCCCAAAGCCGAGTGCCAGATTTGTGGCTGCAGCCTTGAGCGCGACCCATCGCGCTGGCGCAGCCAGTGCGGGTGGTCAAACGTTGAAACACAATTCTTCGCGAAATTTGGTCCCCCGGATCAAATTTTCGAACGAAGTTCGACTGCGAAGAATGGTGGGCCCGGAGGATACAATATCCGACCTAAAATGTTAATTAAATTAAGCTTTTAGATTTTATGCGCATTTGGGTACCAACATATATACCAACAACGATAAGTTATCTCAGCTTTTCTAGGTCACGTTTCAAGCTTCCACAGTATCGCTCCCAATGCCCACAGTGGCGATCTACCCGGTGAGCCGAATTCAACTATAGACAATTCACTAGTGCGTTGCGTCAGGCGCCGACATCGAGTTCACAATCATCTCCCATTAGCCATGCCGAAACGGCTTCCACTGTGCTTGGTACTTTATCGCCACGCAGTGCACATTCCCAGACCACAGCGGTGCGCCAGCCTGTCTCTGACAGAGCGTGGAGATTGCTCTGATCACGCTCGACGTTGGACTGGAATTTTTTCAGCCAGAAGTCGGTCCGGGTGCTAGGTGTTGTCGTCAACCGGCAGCCGGGGTGGCGATGCCAGAAGCAGCCGTGCACAAAGACCGCTGCCCCATACTTTGGGAAAACTAGATCGGGGCGACCCGAAAGGTCTCGCTTGTGAAGACAATAGCGGAATCCAAGCGCATGAAGCCCTTTCCTGAGGTGCAGCTCCGGTTTCGTATCATTTCCACGAATTCCTGCCATCATGCGCGAGCGGGTGGCAGGATCGACGACATCGGTCACGTTCTTTCCCTTCGCTTTCTTTTCGACTTTGGCTAGACCTCAGGTGGAGCTAATTTGGGCTATTATGACCACACGGAAGAACTCATACAAGGTCGTGGACCTGTTTGCCGGGCCAGGCGGTTTGGCGGAAGGCTTTTCTTCGATCATAAACGACGCCAACCAGCGCGCGTTCAAAATTGTAATGTCTGTGGAAAAGGAAGCCTCAGCTCACAAAACGCTTTTGCTGAGAGCGTTCACGCGGCAATTCCCCTATGGCGAATTGCCAGAGGCCTACTACGACCTCCTTGGCGATAGGATCAGCGTTGCGGAACTTGCCGGCAGGTATGTAGAGGAATGGCAGGCTGCTGAGCGTGAAGCTATTCTCGCGACACTCGGTTCTGAGGATGGCGATAAGCTGGTGTACGATCGGCTCGATGAATTACTGGAAGATGGTACCGAAGACGCGGGACGAGGCTTCATCGTCATTGGAGGGCCTCCATGCCAAGCTTATTCTTTAATCGGGCGCGCACGGAACGCCGGACGTAAAGACTACGATCCAGAAAACGACAAACGACATTTCCTGTATCGAGAATACATTTCAATCTTGTCGAAGCTTCAGCCAGCAGCGTTTGTTATGGAAAACGTAAAAGGTATGTTGTCCTCTTCCGTCGGCGCTCAGAGAATATTCGACAGAATCCTGGAAGATTTGGGCAGACCGGGCGAAATTGGTCATGAGTATAGATTGCTCGCGCTCGCGCCCGCGGAGCCAGATTTGCTGAACCAAGGGCACGACCTGAAACCCCGTGACTTCATAGTCAGAGCGGAGGAATTCGGCGTCCCGCAGGCGAGGCACCGCGTCTTCATTATAGGCGTGCGTAAGGATTTGATCGAGAAGGCTACCGACAGGCTTACGCACACGTTTCTTCGTTATCATGGAGAGAGAAGAACAACGCAGGATATGATTGCTTTCCTACCAGAACTTCGCAGTGGTCTGAGCAGAGGAGACGCGCCTGAAGCATGGCGCGAGGCCTTCCGAATTGCCGCACAGAAAATTATTGAAACCCTCGATTCATCCGAGTCCAGAGTTCACCAAAACATGGTCAACGAAGCAAGGATATTGCTTGATAAGGAGGAAAGTCTTAGCGCGCTGCACCGGAAATCCATCCTCTCGAAGCTTCCACCTTCGAACGATGAGTTGGAGCAGTTTCTTCGGGATCCGCGACTTTCGTTCACGATCAACCATGAAAGCCGCGGACACATGGCGGATGATCTCGCTAGATATTTGTTCTGCGCTATCTTTGCTCAGGTTACGGAGGGTCATTCGCCAAGAGCACGTGACTTTCCTGCCGAGCTCGCTCCAGCTCATTCAAACTGGACATCTGGAAAGTTTACAGATCGGTTCAAGGTCCAGGTTAAAGGTCGACCCTCCACGACGGTCACTAGCCACATTTCAAAGGATGGACATTACTACATTCATCCGGACCCGATGCAGTGCCGAAGCCTCTCGGTTCGCGAAGCAGCTCGTCTCCAAACCTTCCCGGACAACTATCTCTTCCTCGGAAATCGAACCGAGCAGTATGTGCAGGTGGGGAATGCGGTTCCTCCCTTTCTCGCAAAAAGAATAGCTGAAGCTCTGACAAAAATTCTTCCCTGATTGCGGTCGCTGAACGATGAGTTCTCAACTGGACGCAGAAGTGCTCAGGCACAATGCCTCTGGAACAAACTTCGTGCGTGCTTGATTTTCGATCTGTTCGACGGAGTCGGTGATTGAGACTCAGAACTTGCCGGAATTCGTTCTTCGTGGACCACCCTGAAGTAAAGCTAACGCCCAGCGGCGAAGCGAAATCACCTCCTGTCTGAGAGTGAGTTTCAGCTCGTTATATTTCTCCCGACTTTCCGAAGGTTAGGATTTAGCCCCTCCGCCGGTTGGTCCCGCGGCGCGAAGTTGATTGTTGTTATACAGGTTGTTAAATTTTCAATGTTTGGTGGAGTATTGAGGGCGCGCGAGCCGTGTGGTCAGAACGGGGAATATGACGCAAGACAGGCCAATATTGAGCTCGATCGAGGTCGCCGGTGATGGATTTGAACCAGTTCGATTGCCGCCGCTTTTTTTGGAAGTCGATAGCTGGCTGTTGGCAGAAGGTGATGGTCAGATCGACGTTGCGGTGATGCCAAAAGTTGGCCGCGCAGCGTGCTGGTTCGCGCTAGGCCTAGGCTTGTCACTCGCCCACCGGGGGTTTCAAAAGCGATTAGACGAGCATTCCGTCGATCGGTTTGACAATGGCGATTTGGTAGCGGTGTTGCCATCGCGCGAGGTCTATACATTCAAGGGCATCTCCCAAGAACATGGGCTTGTCATCCTTGGGCTCATTAAAGATCGCCGCAATAGCACTATTTCGTTACCTGTAAACCAGCTTTCCAGGCTTCAACATGCAGTGACGGAAACCCCTCGGGGCAGAGGCATGTTGGTGAGAGGGGATTTGGACTTAACCCCAATGGACCGCGTGATTGGCACGAGGTCGTTTGGGAATGCGGATTTTTTTGACACGGAGGTCATTTATCTAGGCAATCGAGCGCGTTTCCAGAATGCAATGTCGGTGCTGCAGATAGGGCGCGATATGGGTGGAGAACACTACCAGTTCACTACAGACGAAGTTTTGCCGTGGGGACGGGTCACTACCGGCGGAGAGGTTCGTACTGAAGGAGATGACACTGGAATGGCGAGGCCGCTAATTGCCAGAGCCAATTCTGCTGCAAACATCATCGACTTTTTGAAAAGTGGCGGTTCTGACTGTCGCTGTATCATCGTTGACGATGTTCATGTGCTGGAGCGCGAACTCCACTCGTTATGCCGCCTGATCGATGACTTTGATTGCCGTGTTGTCGGGTTCTGTGGGTTTCGAGATTTTCGTCAGCTTCAGCGAATAGAAGCCGAGACCGGTCGAGTCCGAGCCAGACAAATTCGACCCGATTTGATTAGTCGACCAGAAGGGAACGGAATTTTCGAATCGATTGCTTCGTCAGCAAAAAGGGCGGTGGACTTCGAGTGGATTGATGTCTTCGAGATTGAGAACGATGAGGTCGATCTCTGTGCAACCGCATTAAGCCGAACGGAAGAATTAGTTCGATCAGGAGAATCAGATCTGGACGATGCGGGATTGTTGGGAAGAGCGTTTGGTCTGTTGAGACGATTGGCAAATCCGCGCCTTGACGGTATCGCCGACGAGAACGCCCTCTATGCCATCGAGCAACTAGAAGTAGACTTTGCTCGCCACGCAAACTTTTGGCCGCAAGACGCCAAAGGTGAGTTTAAGAAATGCCTCAAACATTTCCGTGCATTGCAGGCATCGCCTGAAACTGTCGCTACATCCAAAATCGAAAGTATCGAAGGGCTACTTGCTCGCCAACTCACTGAATTGGAGTTGAGTAACGAGGATGTCGGCTTTTTCGAATTAGACGGAGAAGTTCTGATACTTTCTGGCTGGCCGCGACGCGCCAAAGTGGAAGAGAGGGTCTTTGAATATGATCACGATACTGTCGTTGCAGTTGCCTTCAGCTTTGAGGCCAGATGGTTCCGCCAGTTCAACAAGTCCTATCGGGATGCAGAATTGTATGCTGCAGAAAAGGATTCGCCGTACCGTCCAACTCGCGGGAGCGAAAAAGCAAGGACGCATTGGCAAAAGAGGCCCGGAGAATCCTCAGTTTCACCCGACATTGATCGCGAGCAGTTCCGCAAGCGACTTAAAATTGAACGTGATGCCTCTGAGGAAAGCTCTCTAGTTCCTGCAAGCTTGATCTGGTTCGCCGATGGAAGGATCTGCGCCGCAAGCGAGGGCTACAAGATACCAACTCTGAGGAGCTTTGGCAGGTTCAGAGGTGAATCAAATATTGATGTGAGAACGGTCAGAGGAACCGAGCTTGAGCACGGAGACTTGTGTGCCTTTCGATCTTGCTCAGACGATGACCTAATACGGTCCTTCGCGAGGACTGCCATGCATGTAGGTGAGTATGACAACCTCCGAGAGCTGGCGGGAAGGTGGCGCATCGCACTTCAATCTTACATTCTCGGACCGGACCTATGGATCCCACAACTTCGTGAGAGGTTACGCTTTTGTGGATTGGAGAGGACGGACATGACTATCCGGAATTGGTTGTTTGGCCCTTCAATAATCGGTCCAACAAACAAAGAGGACCTTGCAATGATCGCAAAGGCGGTTGGGAGCGAATCGCTTCAGCGAGACATCGATGACGTCTGGAACGCCATTTTATCAATTCGTTCTAGTCATATCAGTGCTGGCAATGGAATCAGTGCCATGCTGCGAGAAGAGCTGGTCGATCAAATTGAGCATCGCGAAACACTGACAGGTCAATATTCACTTTCGTTCGGTGAGATCGAGGTAGTGGAGGTGGACGAACTAGATACCAGCGGTATCGAAATGCCGTCGAGTTTGGTCAATCGCCTTCTCAAACCAGAAAGATTGAACGTTTAACAATGCCGATTGAATTCATTCCGACTTCCTTTCACCGGGGCACACCTCATTCGGAGAGACTGGTAGCGGAGTGGCTAAAGGCTGACCCGCGCGCTTCAGGTTTTACAGTTTATCACTCTCACGGACTAGGAGCTCACGAGCGTAAGCGTGGGCCCAGGAATTCGCAAGGTAAGAAGCCGCACGGTGAAATTGATTTTGTCGTTCTGGTCCCGCCAGCCGGCATTGTCACCGTGGAGGTTAAAGGTGACGAGATTTCTCGCGCCAAGGGCCAATGGCATCAGCGCGGCAATGGCTACTCGCATGATATCGACGATCCCACCGCTCAGATGGTGAACAATCAACACAAATTTCTTCAGGACCTACAGCGGAGGTTGGATAGGAAAGAAGACCAGAGGGCTTTGAGGGTGGCGGGCCTGGTTCTATTTCCCAAGACTGAACATTGTCCACCAGCTGAGGACTTGGAATGCAATGCTTGGGAGGTTGTCTCCTATGCCGAGTACAATGAATTCGGTATCGCTGGCTGTATCGAGAGGGCACTTAAGGGGACAACTGAAGCGATCGGAGGGCGAAAGGGCCCGCCACCCCCGGGACTGATGAATAGGGTAAAGTCGGTACTGCGCAGAGATTTTGACTTACCGGTAAGCTCGCTTGCAATGCGTGAAGAGGAGAATCGAAAGCGCATTGAGCTCACCGAGCAGCAATACCAATTCCTGTCGGTCGTCGATGCAAATGACCGGGCGCTCGTCACTGGGGGAGCCGGAACAGGAAAAACTCTGCTCGCGCTTGAATTCGCGAAACGGGAACTTTTGAATGGTCGCGATATCGCTTTGTTCTGCTTCAACAATCTTCTTGGGGCTTGGTTAGAAAGACAAGCTCAGAACTTGCGCTCGTCCTTGGCTGAAGAAAAGCCAGGTGAAATATATGCTGGTACCTATCAGTCCTGGTTGCTCAAGATGGTCAAAAAGGATGCCGCCGTTAGAAAGCTCTATGAAGATGAGGTCTTACGCCGCGGTAATGAAGAACGTTGGCGAATTCTCGACGAATGTGCAGGCCTTGCTCTTCATGATGTGGGTGCCCAGTTCGATACTGTGATCATCGACGAAGTTCAGGATTTTCAGAATCCGGCGTGGATTCCGCTGATCGACGAGAGCCTCAAGGGCGGTCTGCGGGATGGACGCTGGGCGATGTTCGGCGATTATTCGCGTCAGGCTCTATACTCATCTGCCGACAATCCGATGCGAACGCAGGATTTTCTCGACGCATTGTCGGGATATGGTGCCTATCCCACCCGCATGCCGCTGTCGGTGAACTGTCGAAACACCAAGAGGATTGCGGACATGACCGCCGCGCTCACCGGTTTTGACGAAAAGCCGTATAATGTGCTCGGCTTTGAGGGGAAACGTGTTGATCGGTTGTACTATCGTTCACCCGAAGAAGAGTTCGCCAAGATAAAACAAGCTAGAGATGGCTATCTTTCCGATGACATCAGCTTTGAGGAAATTGTTCTGCTTTGGGATGCGCAAGGCGTTCGAGATGGCTTCCTTGAGGCTGCAAAAAAATCAGGATTGAAACTTACTCAATGGGGCGACGCTCTCGCAAAACATGGAGACATTTTGAGTAGCTCGATTCAGCGCTTCAAAGGTCTGGAAGCTGATGCTGTCATCGTCTGCAATATACATGCGATTTCCGAAGAGGCGCTTCAACAAAAGCTATACGTGGCAATGAGCCGCCCGCGTTCTCGATTAACTTTGGTCTTACCCCATACGCTCAGGGCAACAGTGGATAATCTGATGGCCAAGCATTTTGGAGAAAATTGATGACGCGATCAGACTCTGTTCAATCGAAGCACTTAGAGCTTCGCGATCATATGGTGGCGGCCCTTCGAAGAGAATTGATCGGTCCCTCTGAAAGCGAAGAAGTTTTGTCTTTCGATGGGCCGAGACAGAGATACGGAGCCGGTATTTTATTTCCATTGAAACTCGAAAGCCAGACGGGCCTAGGCGCTGATGAGAGCTCGAACGAAGCGAATGAAACCGACAACGACACGGGCGCGGGCGCAGAAAGAGGTATCGGGAACCTGAAGCCGAAATCTGAAGATGATGGATCAGCACTGGTGGATGGAGAGATCAATCTCGCCAATGAATTTATGCCGAGTGTGATGGGATTGACCGTTCTCGCTGATGTAACGGCAAATTTGGAAATTCATTTTGACTACGCGACTTATAAGAACCTGCACGTTCAAGAGAATGGACGAGATGTCAAAGCATGGAAACGCGTACCGCTTTCAGCCGGGACACCTCCCGAAGTTTTCAAATCTTCCGAACTTGGAGCAACTAATGAACCCAGTATTCTGAAACGTAAACTCCAAGGACCAGACGAAAATGGGGTAGAGCTTCGTGTGTTTATCCGTGGACCGGGGCCAAAAACAGACCCAAATTTGCGGCTCGTGACTGTTTCATTGGTGAATCGTGCGAGTGACAACGCTCCCGGAGGACTCGATGCTGCTTGTATTTACCAGGTGAGCCTGAAGCTGAAGTCCGAGAGGCAAGATGGCTTCCGGCCGCTACCAGAGCGGGATGCGAAAGAGCTCTGTGACGAGGAATCGCTTTCTCAGGCTTTGCTATATCAGAAGATTTCGACGTTTGCTGTGGGGCATGGCGTCGCTCCAGATTGGAGCGGAAATGACCCGCACGGTACCTATTGTGTGTATACTAGCACTGTTCCGGAATTCGATATCGCCCCAATCGTTCCTACCAGTCGGCCGTTTGGCAAGGAACTCAGCATGCGCGCGCTCGCTGATCCAAACGAATACGGGGTTAAAGGAGCTGCGAACGCGCTATGCCGCTCGCTGATCGAAGACTATTCAACTTGGATTGGACAACAAGAGCTCGACGCTCAGAAAATCTCCGATCCGCATTTGAGAAAAACCGCCGAAAGGCACCTCGGGGTATGCCGCAATTGCCTCGATAGGATGAAGCGCGGGTTGGAAATCCTCGCAGATAATTCAAACGCAAGTTTCGTGTTCGCAAGAATGAATGAAGCGATTCTTGCTCAGCAAATCAGGTATGGGCAGGTTGCCGAAAATACAAGGGAATGGACGGCAAGTGCGGGCAACAAACTGCACCCGGAAAGTCCGCCCCCGAACCCTGAACTGAATGTTGAGAAAAGAGCTTGGCGTCCGTTTCAGCTCGCTTTCATTCTCATGTCGATTTCATCCATTGTGCTTCAAGATGATGACGCGTTCAAAGAGCGCGACTTGGTTGATGTGATCTGGTTCCCGACCGGTGGCGGTAAAACAGAAGCTTATCTAGGTCTTACAGCATTTACGATCTTTTGGCGGCGGATTTCAGACCCTTCGGCTGGCAGTGGAACTGCTGTTCTGATGCGTTATACCCTCAGGCTCCTCACGGCCCAGCAGTTTGAGAGGGCAAGCACATTGATTTGCGCGCTTGAGCAGATCCGAAAAAAAGAGCGCGCTAGCTTTGGCGATGAACCTATATCCATTGGACTTTGGGTGGGGCAGGGCTTGTCGCCCAACACTGATGCTGACGCCGTTAAATCGCTAAGGGACCTGCAGTCTAAACAGAACGCGCCAAACCGCTTTGTGCTGACCAAATGCCCTTGGTGCGGAGCGAAAATGGGCGTTGTGAGCGAAAAGCCCAGAGCCATCAGAGGTCTACGCCATTTATCCAAGCCATCCCGGATAGAACTCCACTGTGATGCTCCGGACTGTGAGTTTTCTGAGGAGGGTGGACTTCCGATCTTTGTCGTCGACGAGCGGATCTATGAGAAGAGACCATCTCTAATCATCGGGACGGTGGACAAGTTCGCGATGCTGCCTTGGCGAGAGCAGTCGACAGTAGGTCGCATTTTCGGTGCAGATCAGAATGGCCCCAACCCACCGACCCTAGTCATTCAGGATGAACTACATTTGATAGCAGGTCCCCTTGGATCGATGACGGGACACTATGAAACTCTCGTGGATGAGCTTTGCCGGACTGAGTTTGATGGTCGGCGGATAGGTGCCAAGATCGTTGGTTCCACAGCTACAATTTCGCGAGCATCAGAGCAGGTCGCCGCGCTGTATGGGCGGGAACCGGAAGATGCAGTGCTATTTCCGCCGCAAGCGCTGGAGGCTGGAAACAGCTTCTTCGCTGAGGAGAGGGTTGACCTGCCTGGACGAAGATATGTGGGTGTTTTCGCCACTGCTCTTCCTTCCTTCGTCACGACCGAAGTCAGGGTTCTTGCCGCGCTGCTACAAGCGCCAAAATTATTTGAACATGATGATATCTCAGAACTCGACGCCTTTTGGACGCTAGTTACCTATTTCAATAGTATTAGGGAGCTGGGGCACGCTGCAACATTGGTTGATCAAGATATCAGAGAGTATCTTACCGTAATGGCAAGGCGTCTGAACCTTCTGAAAGCAGAAAGCGATGAGGCTTTTAACAAGAGACGGTGGATCAACAATCCGCTCGAATTGACCAGCCGTATATCCAATGAACAAGTGACCAATGCGATTTCACAGCTATTCAAGAAAAACAGTGACGACGATGTGATCGACATCTGCCTCGCGACAAACATGATACAGGTTGGAATCGACGTCTCTCGTTTAGGGCTAATGGCTGTTGTGGGGCAGCCGAAAACAACCGCTGAATATATTCAGGCGACCAGCCGAGTAGGAAGAAGCGAGCCAGGGCTGGTTGTAGCGATGCTAAACCCCGGTAAACCGCGGGATAGATCTCATTACGAGCACTTCAGAAGTTTTCATGAAGCTATCTACCGGAATGTGGAGCCAACCAGCGTAACGCCATTTGCCTTGCCTGTAAGAGATAGAGCTCTTCATGCTCTTATCGTAGGTCTGGCCCGGCTTGTTCATGGTCATCAGGATTCCAGCGTTCCGCCGCCTAAGGGTATGCAACGCAACATTGAGCAGACAATTATAGATCGAGTGGCCGTGGTAGACCGCGACGAGATCGAGCAAACCAGAATGGCGATTCAGAAGTATTTTGCACTATGGGAGGAAACTGGGCCAGCGTCGTGGGGGACGCCTATGACACCCCATCCGGACGTTCATCCTCTGATGTTCCCAGCCGGATCAAATCCTCGCGAAGACTGGACGGACTTCGCACGGCCGACTGCCATGTCCATGCGGAATGTGGATACAGAATGTGGGGTCCAAGTTGCCTCCCTCGATACGGATTAGGAGTAGATATCATGGCGGGAAGGCGGAACGAAAAACCTATAAGGCGTGCAGGTCTGATTTCACCGTTCGGAGTAGGGGCAACCGTTGATTATGCCGACGGCCAATCGCTCATAACGTCGGCGATTGATCATTGGCCATTCGCCGAAGAGACTTGTCCAGCCGAATTGAAGATCGACGAAGACCGGCTTTGCGATGCTCTGAATATATCAGAAATTCGGTTTCCGCCTGACTTCGAATTGGGAGGCAACATTCGTGCGGCTAGGTTTCCAAGATGGCAACATTGTCCGAGATGCCATTCGCTGCGCAGTCAAATTGCAGCCCGGGACTGCAATAATCCAGAATGTCTGAAGAAGAAGGTCAAGACGTTGCCGATGCGCTTCGTCGCGATCTGCCCCAATGGTCACATTGACGATATCGATTGGATGCGATGGGTACATGGCGAAGCCTTGGGCAGTGAAGGTTGTCAATTACGATACACGGCAGGCAGAAGCTCATCATTGTCAGGGATCACGATTAGCTGTTCATGCGGAAAGAAGCGCTCGTTGGGAGGCCTGTTTTCCAAGGCAGAAAATGCTCGTGGATTGCAGCAGCCCTGCCGAGGTCACCGGCCTTGGTTGGGCGCGAAGGCAAATGAACATTGTGAAGAAATGATGCAGGCGGCTCAAAAAGGTGCCAGCAATGTTTACTTCCCCAAAGTTGAGAGTGCTATTTATGTCCCGGACTGGCTTGAGAAACAGTCGAACAAAATCCAGACACTCATCCGAGATCCTGAGTTTTGGGGCACCATTGAGGCCACCTTAGACGATGACCAAACACCCAATAAGACGATTGTGAAGAATTACGCCTCTCGACGGGGAATAGATGAAACTCAATTATATTTAGCTATTGTCGCAAAACTCAAAGGGGAGCAGACAGCTGATAAAGAAGTTGACCTTAAGCCGGCTGAATACGCGGCGATAACTTCTTGTGCAGGTTCTCCAGAGGAGGAGCTCTTCGTACGCGGAGCAGACCTTGCTGATTATCAGGCCTGGGTACAGAAATACTTTTCCGGTGTTTATCTAATATCAAAATTGAGAGAAACGCGCGTGTTGAGTGGATTTTCTCGTGTCCAACCCCCGGGGCCGTCGGACCAAGCTCGAATACAGCCAGTGTCTCAGAAGGTGAACTGGCTTCCAGGAATTAAAGTGGCTGGAGAGGGGTTTCTTCTAACTTTTAATATTGAGAAACTCCGGTCGTTCGGCGGTCTTGCCTCTCCGCGTTTACGCGCATCGAAGATCGAAGAAAATATCAATAGATCGAACCAGAAATTGGGAAGAGAATGCATTAAACTTCGCCCAGAAGAGCTGGTCGTTCACACGTTTGCGCATCTCATGATCCGCGCTATTTCTTACGAATGTGGATACGGAAGCTCGGCATTGAGAGAGCGCATATACGTAGACCTTAATTCTGAAACGCCGATGGCTGGAGCTCTGATATATACAGCTTCAGGCGATTCCGAAGGAAGTCTAGGTGGCATAGTACGACAAGCTGAACCGGGTAGATTAGAGAAATCAATCCTGCATGCGCTTAAGGCAGCTGACTGGTGCTCCTCAGATCCTGTATGTGCGGAAACGGAGGGACAAGGTTCAAGTGGAGCGAATTTGGCTGCTTGTCATGCCTGTGCTCTTTTGCCTGAAACTTCCTGCGAATATGGAAATCGTCTGCTTGACCGAATATCCGTGGTCGGTTCGGCAGAAGATAGAACGTCCGGATATTTCGGAAGTCTCCTATAGAGCTCGCCGACGAGTCACCTGGAATGAGGTGCTACGAAAAAATTTTTAAGCTCCGATATTTGCAATTGATTGCAAGTGCGGAAAGTCTTGAGTCTAATTCGATGCGGCTTGGATTTCTGACGCTCGGACCTTCTCGAGTTGCGCCCAACCACCGGATAAAATGCTGTAAATGGTGGGGCTACTTTCAGGGTTGTCAGCGAACGGAAGCTCTCGGGTTCGTTTGTGAAACGTCATATCGGGCTCACGAGCAATTCTTCGTTTCACGGCTCCGCTCTCAAACTCAAAGTGAGCGAACTTCAGAGCTTCGAATGCTTCTGGTCTGCCCCCACGAAAGTGGTCCATTATTTGAGTTAGTTCCGGCTTCAGAT
>CAYFFG010000034.1:0-13061 GCA_964342355.1 uncultured Hyphomonadaceae bacterium | reverse complement strand
TCCGTTCGTTCGCGCGAACCGGACAATAATGTCACTTTTATGCAGTGACCCCTATATTGCGGCACCGGCCTCCGGTAAGTCGCTGATGCTTCAGACAGCCCTTGCGACGATGCCAGATCGTGCAAGCGCATTTGTCATCGATCCGAAGGGCGACCACACGCATGATGTGCTTCTGCCCTTGGCAGAGCGTGGCCATAAGCTCGCTGTTTTGGACCCGCTGCGCATTCTGCCTTTCCCTTCTCATTCTATCAACTTGCTCGCCCAGATCAGGCTGATCAACCGGCGTGTCGGTCAGGACATGACCACGATGCTGTGTAATCGGCTTGCGGATGTTGCCTTTCCATCTGGGCAGGAACGAGAGCCGTTTTTCACCAATGCTGCGCGGGAACTCTGGGCGCGTGCAATGTGCTTTGTTCTCGTGACAATGCCGCGCGGGACAATGATGGACGTGCGGCGTTTGCTGACTGTGGGCTTCATTGAAGCCTCGCCGGAAGACCCCGATTTGGCGATCCGCATGGTGTGGGAGGCGATGCTCGCATGCCCGGTTTACGATGGCTATCGGGAAAATCTTACTTTTGATTGTGGGCTGCCTAGGTCCTATCGCGGTTTTTATCGCCGTGCCCGCTTACTATGGCTGGCGTGTTGGACGGCGGCTTCAGCTGCGACGTAGAAATGGTTGAGCTTGTTAGCATCGTTCTCTTCGGCTCTGCGGTAGGGATAGCGATCTTCTGGGGAATTTGGCCAACACTATATTTCGCTGTTCTGTGGAGCATGCCCTTCGGAGTAGTGCTCTTGATGTTTTTGGGGGTATCAGGTGCCGTGTTCGCGGCGTCATTTCTGTGGTCCTATCATGTGGAGTGGCATCGAGAGACCCTTGCGGAAATTCGAGACCAAGGTGGGCCTTTCCCTATTCAACAGCGAGTTAGTGCGTGCACCGTAGATGGTCTCATTCGGGGACATGTCGTCGCCGGAAGGCGCGTCAAAGCATATGAAACGCATCAGATAGCTGGGATGAAATTCACCTTTGCCTTTGTTCCGTGGCCAACGGAGAGGTTCCGAATTTATATCTTAAATTCGCCAAGTTACGGCAATCGTGATGCTGGCTACCACCCGACGCATAGGCTGCGCGATAGCGCTTTGAACTGTGACTACATTTGTATCCAGGTGCAGGCCTATCCGAGTGCTTTCGAAGACGCTCGTTCAATTGCTCTGACATGGGCGATGGCAACGGCTCGATACATCAAAACAGGTGAAACTTTTGGCTGAAAGGAGGCCGTGTATGGAAACGATGATATTCACTGACGACGCATACGGAGACTACAAGAGGACCGTTGCGCAAAAGCCAGCGGAGACTGGGGGCGTTTTGATTGGCAAACCCAGCGACCCATTCAAGGTGCTTAAGTTTGATTTTTGTCCGCCAGATAAAAACCTAGATGGCAGCTATGTGCAGTCTGCGACGCGCTTTGGCATCGATGCTGACTACATCAATTGGCGCATCGAGAACGACTGGGGGCCGCAGGGCCTTTACGTTTTGGGCTTCCTGCACTCTCACCCTGGCCGCATGTCTACCCTGTCTGGTGGCAATATGAACGGTGTTGCCGGTGACATTCCGTTGCTCACCGCGTGCTTGGAGGCCACAGAGATGAAGGCGGCTGGCATTCATCAGCTTTTGGCTCCGATCACGACCTTTCGAGCAGATGGTTCCGACGAAATTCACGGTTGGATGCTGCGGCGCGGATCACGGGTGCCAGAGAAGATCAACATTGTGGTTGAAGAGGACGTTCGTCCCTCCAGGATCGAAAATCCTCCGCATTCTCAGAACAAAATCGCAGACACGATTGACGATCTGGTGTTGCGGCGACGCGGGCTTTTGCAAAACCCCGCACTGACCTTTGGGGACCGGCG
This sequence comes from uncultured Hyphomonadaceae bacterium, assembly GCA_964342355.1. GTDB lineage: Bacteria > Pseudomonadota > Alphaproteobacteria > Caulobacterales > Hyphomonadaceae > Hirschia. The sequence goes on along the minus strand of CAYFFG010000034.1, from coordinate 11,156 downwards.
CGTCGCCCGCCAGCTCTATGCCAAGGCGATGGCTGCGATTCCGTTGGTGCAGAGTGAATCTATTGGGGGAGAAAGCTCATGACCGACAAACCAGGACCGGTGGATCGCTTCAGTGACTATCCTGTTGATGTGTCTATCTTCGAGCATCAGGGGGAGCACGGGCCGTGGCACAATGCGACGGTCAGCAAAACCTATAAACAGGGCGAAGAGTACAAGCGGACCAACAATTTCAACCGCAGCGACTTACTTAAGCTGAATGCTTTGTTGCCGCAAGCGTTGACCCGTATGCAAGAGCTGGAACAAGGCCACCAGTTGGGCGATCTGAAAGAGCGTGCCCAGGCCCGCCGGGACGGTAACGCTCATAGGTCTGGCCCTTCTCATGGGCATGATCGGTGATGGCAAAGGGGCCAAATCACTTCCCACGTGAGGGTCTGCACCAAACCGTCACTGCGTCTCATCTCAGGGAGCTAGAAAGCCGCCGCCCAGTTCCCGCGCCATCGCTGGAATATACGATAGGCGGGACGGTTGAGCAGGATGTGCATGGCTCCGTGCGGGCGTCTCAGGAAGCGCAGCGTGAATACACGCTTCGGAGGGGACACAAGCTTCTCCACGGTGCGTCAGATCGGATGAATACCGGTTTTGCTAGCAACACTCAGCAAGGGTTTCATGCGCCGAGATTCAACCTGGAAAGCCTGAAGACCCGTGCGAGAGAGCGGCGCGACCGTGAAGGGCTGAGCCACGCGTTTGAGCGGTCTAAGGGCCTGGATATCTGACTGCTTTCCGGAGCCGCTTTCGCTGATCCCGTCAAGAGCCGTGACACGGTTCTGGTTCAAAGACGCGCAGCGGGACCGGAGCCACGCACAAGAAGGCGTGCCTTCGAGCATGGCGAGGACCCACTCTTTGAACTGGGTTCTGGCATGGATCAGGGATAAGCAGCGGAATGGTCCGGTGAGCGGTTTTGGATACTGCTTTTTGGTGAGCTGAAGCGTAGCAACCTGGTCAGACATCCCAGTCTTTGCTGTGCCCTGGTCGTGGCGACTGTCGTTCCTTATCGCGCCGAGCCTGGGCCTTTGCTTTGAGTGAGTCGAGCTGGTTTTGCTCTCGTGAAATCTCACGGCAATGAGATGCAAGATATTGGCCCATATCCTCGCGAGAGATGTGCCCCTGGCCGAGTTTTTCCATGGCTTCAGCATGTTCATGCCCTCTGGCCTGAACCAAAAGATAACCGTTGTCTTTCAAGAACTGATAGGCCGTCTGAAATGCCGTTCGTTTGTTGCCATCGACAAAGGGATGGTTGCGAGAGATCGCCTCGGCATAGCCAGCGGCGAGCCGAAAGATATCGGTCTCGCCGTAAGCATATTGGTTTTTGGGCCTGCCAAGAGCGGAATCGAGCAGGGCAGGATCACGCAGACCGTGAGAGCCACCGCCGACTTCAATCACCCCGTGATGCAAATACTCAACGTCCTGGCGCGACATCCACCGTGGTTCGCTCACCGTTTGGCAAGCTCCATGATGGTTGCAGCATGATAATCAATGCCTGCACTGAGTTCACGCTTGCGGTCGTCTGACAGCTCACCAGGGGAACCGGTCAGGCGGCGATACTCATCCGCAGATAAAAGCACCAAGCGGTCACGGTCGTGGCTGGTGATGATCACAGGCTCGTTCATCGCGGCATCGCTGAAGATGCCAATGTTATTTCTGAATTCTGTTGCTGTTACGCGGGCCATGGGACACCTCCTTTCAAATACCTAGTATAGCACAAAAATGTACATTTTGTACATTTTATTTTGAAGGGCGAAACGACCGGCTTAGGGCGTCACTTCTTATTCGGCGGTAGTCCAAGGAATTCGCGGTCAGCATCACGGGTCACACGGTTTTTGAGGATCGTCCACAGGAGATCGGCGAACTGAGCGTCATGCTGTGCATGCGTTTCGACAACAGACCCGATGATAGCGATGCGCCGGTTCCTGATCTTGCGGTCCTTTGAACGGAGCCTGGCTTTGATAGCCTTCTCTCGTTCGGCGAGCTGTTTACGAGCCTGCTCAAGCTCTTGTAGCCTTTGTTCGTCTGTCTTGCGTGCCATAGGTCCCCTTTTCTTGATATTATGACAAACTCTGTGGCAATATACAAATATGGCAGCAGTTGAAGTGGACAGTTTTGAGTTTTGGATACTCGCGAAGTGCGCACTTATGCAAACTTGGCCTATGGCCACCCTGCGGGCTTCGAGTTTGCGTGCGCCGGGTTCCGCCCCGGTGGCGGGCAACACATCTGAGGTCAAAGCCCAGTGTGTTGCATCAGCTTTGAGCGGCCATCGAGGCCAGGCCAAAGCTGATATGCGTATCCCCGCAAACCACTCGCAGGACTTGGAGAGTGCCCTCTCCACCTGCACCGAACCATGGCTTCAAGGGTCTATCGCCACCCTTGAAAATCAGCTCGTGGGGTTTCTCCCCCACACGAAGCCAAACCGTCGCCCGGTTCGATGCGCAAACCGTTTCCCCGGTCTATCAGGACAATCTGCCGTCAGATTGATCACCGCGAAGGAACGTCCTTCGATGCGATGCGCGGGAGGTGTGCATGGCGCAGTATAGGCTTAGCGTGCAGATGATTGGCAGGAGTAGTGGCCGGTCAGCCATGGCCGCAGCGGCCTATCGTGCCGGTCAACGCATTGAGGATCGCGAGACCGGGTTGGTTCACGACTACACCGCCAAGCGTGGCGTGCTGCACACTGAAATCCTGACCCCCAACAAAACGCCCGACTGGACGAAGGACCGCACTGAGCTTTGGAATGCCGTCCACAAAGCTGAGACTCGTAAGAACTCCCAACTTGCCCGCGAGATTCAGCTGAGCTTGCCGCATGAGCTGACACAGGATCAGCAGGTCAATCTGGTCCGGCGATTTGTTGAAGAGCAGTGCGTGGCGCGTGGCATGATTGCGGATTTCGCGCTGCACGCCCCCTCCCCTGCCCCTGGCGCAGATGAGCGGAATGTTCATGCCCACGTCATGTGTACGACGCGAGAATTTGTCGGCGACGGTTGGGCAAAGCGCAAAAATCGCGATTGGCACCAAACAGAAATGATCGAACAGTGGCGCGAAGCCTGGGCAGATCACCAGAACCGCGCCCTTGAGCGCATTGGATCGTCTCAGCGTGTCGATCACCGCAGTTTGGAAGATCAGGGCATCATGCGTGAACCTCAAGTTCACATGGGGCCAATTGCGACCGAGATCGAGCGTGATGGCCGGTCGTCTCACAGAGGCAATGAGAACCGTGCGATTGAAGCCCGCAACGGGCTTCTCAACGACATCACTCAGGCGGGGAACGTGCTAGATGCCAAGATTGCCTTTGAGAAGCGCAAGTTCGCGGCATGGAAGGATGCCAAACGCGGGCAGCTTCAGGTTGATCAAGCGGAACGTAACAGAAGGCTAGAGGACAAGCTTGCCAAAGATATGGCGGCGTTTGAAGCGTCTCTGGACGCCGAAATTGGCCAGACAAAGCGCGGTATATCTCGCGAACATGAGCAGGTTGCGTCTCGCCTGGAAGTCCGTGGCTGGCGGAAGTTCATCCGAGATATCACCCTCACCACGCGCAAGGATAAGAAGCAGCTCGAACAGCTCGAATATGAGAGAAACCGCCTTCAGGCGGAAGAAGATCGCAAGCGTCAGGCGCAAGATCGCAGTCAGCAGACCAAACGCACTGTCCGGGCGACCGAAGAAATGAAGAAGTCCCGGTTGTTCGAAAAATCGCTTCAGGAGGCTGAGAAACGCCGCGAGGCGGAAGGATGGTCCATGAAGGCCGGAAAGGGCGTTAAGGCTTCCAAAAAGGCTCACAAGGCCCCTGCCCCGCCCCCCACTGCGCAGCAAGAAAAGCGAAAGCCTGTTGATCTGGGGAAGAAGCGTTCCGATCCAGGCACTATGGACTTAGATGCGCTCAAGCGCAGAGCGCAGGACCGGCGTCGTAAGGGGCGAGAGGAACGTCAGGAGCGCGGACAAGGCCAGGGCGATGATGACGGTTTGGATATCTGATAGATACCTGATTCTTAACTAGTAGCTACTAGATAGCTATCTTATATCTTGTGGATATCAGTAAAGTATCTATGGATATCTGGTAGCTATCTGTTACCATGAATGGAAAAACAAGGAGGTGCGAGCATGCCCGTTATTTCATTCGCAAACCCCAAAGGCGGGGCAGGGAAGACGACTACCGCCCTGATACTCGCCGGAGAACTTGCCGCCAAAGGTGCGCAAGTGACGATCATCGATGCTGATCCCGAGAAGTGGATTTCTCAGTGGGGCGTTCTCGATGGCAAACCCGACAACATCACGATCATCAGTGAGGTATCTGAAGACAGCATTCCCGATCAGATCGACGAGGCCAGCCGAAATTCTCAATTCGTCGTCGTTGACCTTGAAGGGACTGCAAGTCTGATGGTTGCGAACGCCATTGGCATGTCTGATCTGGTGATCATACCCACGCAAGGTTCGTCTATGGACGCCAAGGGTGGGGCGAAGACAATCAAGTTAATCCGCAACCAGGAGCGTATGGCCCGCCGGTCCATTCCGCATGCTGTGGTGCTTACCCGGACGAGCGCAGCGGTTACTTCGCGGGCGTTACGGAACGTGCAGGAGCAGCTATCTCGGGCTGGAATCGACGTTTTCTCTACAGCCATTGTTGAACGTGCTGCATTTAGGGACTTGTTCGATTATGGCGGATTGCTTGCCGACCTTGATCCAACCCAGGTCAGCAACATCGCTAAGGCCCGGGTCAATGCACAAGAGTTCGCGGGCGAGGTGATCGCACGTCTGAAGCCGGCACAAGAGCTGGCCGAGGCGGTGTGATATGAGCAAGGAACGCGCAAATTTAGGGTTCGGAGACGAGCTTGATAGTTTCAATCCATCCGAATGGGCACCAAAGCCAGACAAGACGGCCAATGATCGGCCCGAGCCGAAGCAAACACGCCAGGCGGCGGACGCGGCAGGATTTAAGAGCCGAGAGCCTGCCAAAGCATCGCCAGAGCCGCCTAAGCAGCAGAGACGGCGTAGAACGGGCCGGAACGTTCAGTTCAACATCAAGGCGCGTCAGGAGACAATTGACGCATTCTGCGCTATCGCGGACGCGCAAGGCTGGGGCATTGGTGAAACGCTCGAACACGCGGTCGAGGTGCTTGAAGGAAAATTCGGGGCAGGGGGTTCGTGAAATCGGGAACCACCCCGAATTTGTGAAACTAGGAACCTAGTCCTAGAAGAAGCTTGCCTGGCATTCGCCCGCGCGCGACTTCTTCTTTTTGATGAAGCCAATGAAAGCGCCGTCTGGGCTGTCAGGCATGCCCTTACGTGCGACGAGCGCCTGCCACTCTTCCTCTAAAGTGTGGAAATCCAAGTTCTTCTCGCGAGCCATGTCGTGGGCGCGGTCGATGGTCTCGGGTTTCAACCTAACCTTGCCGACAGGCACAAAGCGTTGAATTTTCTGAATGATTACCATGTCACCATCCAGATCAAAGACGTAGTCAGGTAGGTTGCCGTCTTTGATGATCTCTTTCAGAAAGTAGCGAAACTTTTTCTTTGGAGCGCTCGATCCGACCTTCTTCTGAAGTTTCTCAAGACCAATTTTCCAAGGCTGGGTCTTGTCGCCTACATGCTTACGCGCGAGTTCGTAGAGGCGGCGCTCAAGTGGTCGGCGAAGCCGAAAATACATCGGGCTGATGGTCAGCACTTCGCCCGCTTTGATGGCATTGAATGTCCAGTCTGACAGTTTGATCCGTATCTTGGACATTCGGCCAAAAGCGCTCTTTTGGCCATTCTCGCCGATCCGCTCGATCTCAAAGCGGTCGATAATGCCGAAACCTTCAATCTGTTCTGTGTCGCCGGTCGCGATGTTGGTCACGATGGTCGTGCCGCGAAGGCGGATTAGGCAATCCGCAAATCGCTTGTAGTCCCGCGCACCAATGTTCCAGTTGGTCGCCACCATCACTTCATGGGCTGTGACTTCCACCCAGTTATCAATGCTAACACCTTGATCTTGAAGGTGGATTAGTTTGCTGATGCAGTAAAATATGATATCCTTGTCCATGATGGTCGCGAGGCCGCGTCCACTTGGCGTTATCACGATCCGTTTTCCGCCATGTTCGTACTCCAGCTCGCGCATGTCTGGTTTGACAGACAACGAGAAGATCGGATGCTCCATGGATGCGATATCATCCTTCGGGGACGCATCGTGGACATCCAGGATGAAGAAGTCCTTGGTTGGGTGACGATCTGGTAAAAGGCGACTCATATGGCCACTATGACAGAATTCGTGAAACTAGGAACCCGTGTTCGTGAAACTGGGAACTCACCCTGTGGATAACGTTGCATCTATTACTCGTGACTCCGGGAACCAAAATTCGTGACTCCAGGAACCCCTCACTCGTGACTCCGGGAACCAATACTCGTGACTCTAGGAACCCATATTCCATAATTACCCCGTTTTCTGTTTTAATATCAGAAGCATAGACCGTTGGGCAAACTACGTAACTTACTAACTCTAATATTAAACTATTTAACACTAGGGCCTCGCAAGCTCGGCCTACCCGGAAACCGCCAAAGGCGGTTAACTTAGATATAATCCGCCCCGCGCCCCTTTGGGACGCGCCCCGGAACCCTCAGCGATCAAAGATCGCTTTCCCTAGAAAAACGCTTCAAGCTCACCAATCCGCAGGATGATTTTCTAAAGAGCGTCTGGGCCGTTTCGCAAAGATGACGTTTAAGATCACTTAGAACCTGCCCCAAAGGGGGCCGTGTCCTCGCACGCAAGCGTGCTGCGGGCCGCTCCACCCCCCTTTGTGTCAGAACCTAAGCGTCTTACGCTTTCATCAGCGAAAGCGGCTCCAAGACGCAGGAAAATCAAACAAACCTCCGGCCAGCAGCCATAGGCTCCATGCAATCAAAGACGGATTACATGGATACTTCGATCCCCGCTGGGGATGTAAGGCCAATACAAGGGGGGAATGCAGGCACTAATGCGTCGTAGGTGGGCTTTGAATTTCAAGCAGGCTATTTCCGACGATCAGCGCCCGTAGCCGACCTGGCATTCCTGGTTTTGGCGCTGATAATCTATGTCCACCAAATCCAAAAACACTGCGACATCCCTACTGTGAACGCTGGAGTTGTATTTGATCTCTGTGCCGGACCCGCGATAGTGCAGCCCGATGATCTCTCCGCAAGCATTAACCACTGGAGAACCGCTATTCCCTGGCGCCGTAATCATGGTGTATTGCAGCTCTTCGCTTTGAAAAAACTGGCTAAAAATAATATTGTTCAACCGACCCTCGTCCACCAGAGCATTCGGAAGGTTTTCGGGGGTGGGCAATTTGCCGTTGAAAATTGCCCTTGCCGTTTGAGAGGCCCGCACATCGTGTTTTGATGCATCACCCGGATATCCTGCGATGGCCAGCCATTCGTCCAGGACCGGTTTGGGATTGATAGACAGCGTGCTGTGGTCCTTGACTGAGTCAACCGCCAGGATGGCCGCGTCAATCTTGAGCGGTGTGTCAACCTGAGCCGAGTGAAGCAGCGTTGCCTGGTGAAACCCGATGCTTTTGTTCATGATGAAAAACAGTGTTCTACTCTTATATGCCTCATCAACGACGTGATGGTTCGTGAGGATGCGGCCTGGTGCGATGAATGAGCCTGATCCGGTGCTGTACTTTCCCGTGAAACTGCCCGTGTCATCCACGTCAAAGGCGTAAATCAGCACAGTGGATTCCCGCAAATGGGCCATGACCTGCGAGCGCGTAACTTTGCGCGCGTTTGGCGCTGTCGGTGTGCTTGGCGCCGGGGTTGCGGCTACTGAATCGGACAAGTTGGGAATCTTCAAAGCGCCGCCAGGTTTTGTCGGCAGTTTCAAAGGAACTGTTGTAGAAGCCATGTCGTCCGGTTTTGCAGGTTCTTCTGGTTCGGGCACCGGCGCCGCATTCTGCGGCCCTGCATCCAAGACCAGTACGACATCTGGATCCTGACCAAAAACCGAACGGATTTCTTGAGCTTCTTGAGGGTGCGATCGAGCCCAGCGATCTGCATCACTTCGGACCACTGCCACGTTAAAACCTTTGATATTCGGTAGCGTATCGCGATGTTCGACCAATCGAGCTTCTATGCTTGTTGGGTGTTTTTTGAGCAGTTGGTCCAGCAAGAGCGAAATTTTGAAACTTTTTTCTCCAGCCAAGTCTGCATTCGCACCTTTTGCGTCTTGGGATAATTGCGAAATTCGTTCTGCAAGGATCTTGGCGCTGTCTGCTGCGAATGCCGGAGACGAAGCTTGCGCCAAGCATAGAATCGCGGCTATCGTCCAATGCAGGAAACACCTAATCCTTTTGCATTCAGTCATAGAGGCCTCCATCCATATGCTACGCCCTGCACTCCTTTTCCAAGTTGCCCAAAATAGCGTCTGGAGCGGCAGGCTGTCGAATAAATGCGTAAGCATGTTAGCCGGATTCGCGGCGTTCACAATGGCCCTTTCTACAGCAGCGCAGGCACAAGACCAAGATGTGGTCGGAGTGATTAGCGGCAGCGTAACTGGTACCTACGCGCGCTTTGCTCATCAGATGTCGCTTGTTGTGGACAGCGAGGACTTGCGCGTTTTGCCAATGATGGGAAAAGGTTCACAGCAAAACGTAAAAGATTTACTGTTTTTGAACGGCGTTGATGTGGCCATCGTTCAAAGCGATGTCTTGGATTTTTACAAATCAAACAACACGATACCTGGCCTTGAGGATTCCATCCGCTACATCGGCAAACTCTATAACGAAGAAATCCACGTCGTCGTCCCCAAAGGCACCAGAGCGCTCAAAGCGCTTGAAGGCGGGTTGGTCGCGGTAGGTGGCAGCGGCAGCGGTACTGAAATGACGGCCGTGACGCTCTTTGATGCTCTCGATATTGAGATTGTGCCCGTAAATGCATCAAACGCAGAAGCGTTACAGCAGGTTTCTGAGGGAAATTTGGATGCTGCCGTCTTTGTCGTCGGCAAGCCCTCCAGTCTCCTGCAGTCCGTTGCCGCGGCAGACAACTTAACTCTTCTTCCTATTGAGCTGCCGAAGTCAATTCAGGGATCGTACTTTGAAACTGCCTTTTCAGGTCAGGATTATCCTAATTTGATTGACCAAGGCATTTCACAGCCCACAATTGCTGTGGGCGCAGTGCTTGCGGTTTTTAATTGGCGCGAAGGTACATCGCGACATAAAGCGGTTTCAGCTTTTGTTGATCGCTTGGACGACGCTTTGAGAGTTTTGCAGGATGATTCAATCTATCATCCGAAATGGAAAGAAGTTGATTTGTCAGTTGATGTTCCCGGCTGGACACGGTTCTAGGAGAAACGAATGTTTACGCTCCCTATTTCATTTCGAACTCCTTCGAAAATCACCGCTTGTTTCTTGATCAGTGCCTCTATTGCGCTTGTTCCTCCAACCCGCGTTCATGCCGATGATCTCAAGAAAATCATCACAGGCATTGGGATCGGGGCGGCGATCGGGGCGGCCGTCGCCAACAGTAAGAACAATAACAAGAAGAAGACGCAACCCGCGACGCGAACAGCCAGATCGACGGCCCCCTCGAACCCTGTGGTGCGAGACGATGCAAATATTCAACGGGCGCTGAACCACTTTGGGTTCCAAGCCGGTCCGGCGGACGGGCTTTTTGGATCCAAAACCCGCGCTGCCATCCGCCGCTATCAAGAGGCGGCTGGCGTTCCTGTCACCGGGACCCTGACTCAGGATCAGCGTGCGCATCTTTTGACGCAATATGCCAAATCGCTCAACGGAGGCAGCCTGCGCACAACTTCAAAGGCAGAACCAAGGCCGCCTGTTACCACGGGCGGAACGACCAAATCATCCTCGGCAAAACCACAACAGCCCAGATCAAAATCGGAGCCCAACCGCAGTGCCGTCAAGATCTTGGCCGCCTTGGACGCCAGCGATTTGGGTGCGGCCTCAGGCGATGACACAGCCAAAAGCGGTGACGATCGCGCCTTGGCCGACGCGTCTTTGACGGAGAAAATGTGTGCCGCTTTGGATACCCAGGGCGCTCTCGAAAGTCTCGAAATCGGCCAAACCCAAGACAAAGAGGATCGTTCGCGCATCATCGGGCAGAGCTATTGCACGTCTCGCGCCTGGGCATTGCAGCAGTCTAACGATTTCATGTCTGGCTTGCCGGACTTTGAGGCCGAGACTGTGTCCGCTCAGTGCACCGAATTTTTCGATGCTCAAAAGGCGGCGCTTTTTGAAATGCTCGCTTTGCCCGCAGACGAGGCCGCCACATCGCTCAAAGCTCTGTTGTCGACTTCGAACGCCTCGGAGCAGCAGCAGTACCAAGAATTTTTCTCGGTCTGCTACGGGTTGTCCGAATTCGAGGCGAACCTGAGCCAGTCCATGGTGTTTGCTGCGCTTCTTGTTGGCGCTGACAACGATGCATATGGAGAAATCGTGGGCGAACGCTTGGTACTTGGCCTTGAAGACACGTCCCAAAACGAATTGGGGGCCAATTGGCTTTCGTTCACGGCGGCAGCTTTGGACAATGGCGCCGATCCACTCGTTCTGCCCTTTGAGGGCTATGATCATGCGCCGCTTTTGCGTGCTATGGCAGATATCGCGCCGAGCGTCACGGTTGATTTGGACAGCCTGGTTGTAGACACATCCATACAACCTGCGCGCAAAGCAGGCGGGTTGGCCATTCCGGTTATTCGCGGTGTCGGGGCAAATGCGCCCTACAATGACGCCTACGCGATGCGCAAAGCGCTTTTGCCAGGTTTTGAGTTGATCTACGAGATGTCACTTGACGAGGCCTTGAATGTCTGTGCCACCGGGGATGCCAAGATCGAAGTTCTGGGCACTGCGACTTGCAAGGCCATAGCGCTTGCCACCGAAGAGTGGGAACTGGCCGCCAGTTTCGACGAAACGATCTTGGTTCAGAGACAATAAACTCCAGAAGGGCACTGCATTCGTGGCCTACGCCATCGCTCCTCCTCACGAGCCGAATTCGGCTAGTTAGACCATTCTGCCATGATTTAGCGACGCCGAAGCGTGTAGGCTAATGCCGCTCGTATACAGGTCGGTATCAACGAGTAATGCCACAGCAATTATGGGGTCGATTCCGGTAGGGGGCAGGATCGTATCACAAGAGCCTCTTGCTTG
>CAYFFG010000033.1:3083-13110 GCA_964342355.1 uncultured Hyphomonadaceae bacterium | reverse complement strand
AGCGCGAGCATCGTCACAAGGCTCGAAGTTGTGGCTAATAGGCTTGGTTTCATTGCATTTACCCCGCAATTTATATCTTATGGCTTGCCTGCGAACGTGAAAGGCATTGCTAATCGTGTACAGCGGGCACAATTACAGAAACGGCAATTATTACCCCTAAACAGCAAAAGCGCGCATTTTTAATCGCAATCGCCCAAGGATTAGACAGATAAGACTACGCCATGTCGGACAATTTGCAATATCTCTCCCGTGCGCGAAATTTTCTATCAGCAAGGAAATACCAGCAAGCTCATGCTGAATGCATGGCCATATTGCAAAAAAACCCCCAAGAAGCAGAAGCTTACTTTTTGCTCGGTGCACTGACGGCTGATCACAATAATTTTGCAAAAGCGATCGAACTGTTTGACCGCGCGATCAGCTTGGGATTTCAGGATGCAGGTCCGTTCGCGCAAAAATCCCGCTGCTTAATCGCCCTGAATCGACAAGATGAAGCCGTTTCGCTGATTGAGCTGGCTATTCAACAGGCGCCGAAAGATGCGTTTACGTTAGATACAATCGGCGTCGTTTTAAGCCGCGCAGGCCGCCACGAAGAATCGCTCCCTTTTTACCGCCAAGCAACTGCGCTTAATCCTGACGTAGCGTCATATCAATACAATTTGGGAGCCGCGCTTCAGTTCCTCGGGTCATTTGACCTTGCTCGCGAAGCTTTCGATCGCTGCCTTGAAAATGACCCCAGCGATACGCGCGCCAGAACCGCGCGCGCATCCATCACCAAGCAAACAGCCGAAGACAATGACATACCCGCCCTGCTCGCCGCATGGGACAAACGAAATGTGCTGGATGTAGATGGCGTATTACAACTCGCGCACGCTCTGGCGAAATCCTACGAGGATCTTGGAGACCCTGCTTCAGCGATGGAATGGCTTGAACGCGGAAAGTCTCAAAAGCGCGCGACACTGCCTAACCGGGAACAAGAAGATCAGGCAGTTTTCCAAGCCGCAACAGAGATCGCGGGCAATCTGACCATTGCGCCGACTGCAGCAGCTGATGGTCCAATCTTCATAGTGGGAATGCCGCGTACAGGCACAACACTGGTTGACCGCATTGTTACCAGCCACCCCAACATGACGTCTGCTGGCGAGCTGAGTGATTTTTCTATTGCATTGAAACGCGCCTTGGGAACACCGGGGCCGCATGTGCTTGACGCGACCACATTAAGGGTATGTGTTGGAAAAGATCTGACGCCGGTTGGCCAGACTTATCTTGAAAAAGTGCGCGCAACTTTAGGCATTCACGGTCGCTTTACCGATAAAATGCCGCTCAACATATTCTTTGCGCCAGCTATCCTAGCCGCCATTCCGGCTGCGCGCGTAGTCTGTCTTCGCCGCCATCCGGCTGACACGGTGTTGAGTAATTATAAGCAGTTATTTGCAACCAGTTTTTCTTATTATGCTTATGCATATGATCTGGAGCAGACGGCGCGATATGCCGTGGCTTTCAACGCGCTCATAAAACAGTTCGAAACCGATTTACCCTCATCCCGTTTCAAGGTTGTCGACTATGAAAATGTCGCGCGGGACCTTGAGCCCCAAGCGCGCAATTTACTGGCTTTTTGCGGTCTGGAATGGGACCCCGCCTGCCTGAATTTCCATGAGAATGCCGCACCTGTCGCGACCGCAAGTTCTGTTCAGGTGCGCCAACCGATCTACACCAGCTCTATAGACCGCTGGAAACGTTATCGCCCGGCCATGGACCCTGCATTGGCTATTCTTGCCCACGCAGGGTTATTGGATCCGTTAGATGACGCGCCTATTGGATAGGCAACTGAATTTCCTTGTTATTTCTTAGGACTGTAACCGCCTTTACTAAACGGGTGTCAAACCCATCGGCAAGCCAGTCCGCAATAGCGCATTTTTCTTCGTCAGTTGCGAACGTTGTATTTTTTTCGTCAACTGCAAGGACCTCATCGCCCACTTCAATTCCAGCCTTATGCGCCAGAGTTTCATCAAACAACTGAGCGACGTAAACAACGCCATTTTTGAACGCGAGATAAAAATCATTGCGGGGTTTCTCCGCCTCTGGATTGGCTCGCGGCTCAAGCAAGAATTTTTTCTTGTCGTAATCTAGCGTGATATGAAACGCATTGAGCAGACCCACACCTAACAGCGTTGGCGCCTTTGTGCGTGAAATCGACAACTGCTCCTCCAGGGCAGTTTTGCCGATCGTCAGGCCCTCTAGAGAAAAGCGGTTTAATCGCTCATTGTTGGCCTTCCCGCCTGCGGATTCTCCTGGACTGCCAAATCCTTTTTCCAGAACTTTAAGGTTTGACATCACGGACTTATCTTCCAGCAACGCCTCATAAAGCGCTACAGACGCCGCGCTTCCGGTATCAAACATTGCTTTGTCTTTTAGTTTTCCGACTTTGTAGTCGGTGACTGGCGCATGCGGATAACCAAAATCATATAGTTTGCCGCTGAGCGCATCTTTACCAACGCCAACCGATTTGGCGGAATTTCCGATGCGAAGCGTTCCTGCTTCCAGATCCATGCGCCAGGCGCTGCCCGGCAGGATTTCTGACCCCAAAACCCCGCCATCAATCAAACATGGCGCAAGTGACAGCGTTGAAAAATCAAACACCAAAACTGGTACTTTATGAAAGGTCACGTCAGCGATCGAAATCGTATCGACAACCGCCACTCTGGAAACCACTTCGGCGCCATGCGCATCTGTCCCGGTGATTTCGCCGACAATTTCCAGCCCCAATTCCTCAGCTAACTCTTTTGACAGAAGAGTCGGCGATCCGGTATCAAAAATGAACTCACGAGACACGCCGTTGATGCTCGCGTCCAGAAACAACTTGCCCTTTTCTTCCCGTAGCAATGTTTGAGTCACGTCCGCGCCACGTTCAATCTTGATTGGCGCAGTCAAAAGCCGTGCAAGATCTTCACCCCAGACAGCTCCATTGGAAATCCCCGCCAAACAAAGGAGCGGCAAAACCTTCATCCATTTCAACATTATAAATTCCTCGATTATTGTCTGGAAAAACGATCGCGAAGGAAACGCACCGATACGTCAACGCTTTCTCGCCACGCTGATTGCGACGCGTCGGAAGTGTCCACAAACCACCACGCGTGCGACATGTCCGGAAAAGTGACCAGTTCTGCATGTCGGCCCGCCCGCTCCATCAGGTCCATGATTTCATAGGCATAGCCGATCGGCACGATCTTGTCGGCCTTGCCATGCAGCAGCAAAGTCGGCGGTAGATTTTCTACCGATTTCAGGTCAGGGCGTTGCCCCTCATCGTAATCATAGAGGAGACCATAATACCCAATGACGGCGAGAATTTCGCTGTGTTCGTTAGCGTATTTAAGGCCGTATTGCGCGCCGCGCGAAAACCCGACAATGCCGATTTCGTCCGGCAAAATCTGTTGATGATTGCGCAGATATTCAGCGCCGCGCTCAATGTTGGATAGCCAGCGCATTCGAATGTGGTCCGGCGTGCGGCCGGCGTCACCATCTACAAGATCCGCCCCTCCGCGATAATAATCCAACACCAGCACGGCAAAGCCTTCAGCAGACAATGCTCTGGCTGTCTGGTCATCACTTCCGATCACGCCAGATGCGCCATGAAGCATGAGAATGCCAGGAAAAGGCCCCTCTCCCTCAGGCAGGATCATTCGGCCATGAACGCCTGGCGCGACCTTTTCTGAAATCGTTTGTGCCGGATATGTGACCGCCACACAGGCGGACATTCCCAATGCGATCAGGATCGCAAAGCAACGAAAATTCATGACGAAGCTCCCGCGATACCGTTAGAAAACGTAAAAAGCGCCAATCATCGTGGTGACAATATTGTCAGCGTCGATGATTGGGCTGTCTTTTGCCACATCAGGCAAGAAATCTACGTTTACGCCCGCAAACCCGACCCATTTGCCTCTAAGCGGACGCATGACCTGTGCGCTGACAAATGGCGTGACATCGTCGTCAGCTGTATAGGCGAGCCGATCTGCGGTGGCTTCTTCTGGTCGCACGCCATAAAGGTAGGACGATAATTTCTTATCCTGCCAGCGCGCGCCGGCGACCAAGTTCAGGTTCGTTTCGCCAATCTGCCTGGAACCATGAAAACCTGCTTCAATCTCAAGCCCTTCGTGCTCGGATGTCACTTCCTTACGGACCACTGTCTCAAGGTAAAGGTTTTCTGGTCCCACGCGAACACTCGCCCCAAGATCCAGTGTAATCTGTCGGTCGATATCTGAAAGCGCAGGCTCATCTTCTGGTTCGACGAATAAATACCGCGGTTGAGCCAGTGCGCGAACGCCCAACCAGTCGTTCTCAATCAGCTTCAGCGACAGCCCATCAAAACCCGCTGTCAGCCAATCATTCTCAAAATAGATGAAGGGAACCGCGGACGCTTCCAGGTCATCTTCAGCACCAGCAAACGGATTAGTAGATAGCACGACAGCCGGACCAATAATCAGATCGCCATCCCAGCTGCGCCCGCCCTCATCGGCCCAGCGCGCATTTATTGCGCCCCAAAAGATGGCCGCGCCGGTCATTGTGCGTGTAATCATGAACATCCCTCACAAGCTTGCACAAGCGTCACCTGTTAGCTGGTGACGAGGATGTCGTAGAGGCGTTGGCGCATCGCGTCGTCCGATCCAATCGGCTGGCGCGCTCTTATGTACGGTCCAATTTGCTCGTACATTTGCGTGTGGACTAGTTGTTTGTATAGGTTACCTTTTTTGCTGACCTGTAGCCGCTTGGCGTTTTGCCTGTTTCTTTTTTAAATGCCGCGTTGAAAGTCGATCTGGAGTTAAATCCGACCTCCTCGGCGATCATCAACACGCTCTCATCCGTATCAGTCAGGCGCTCGCATGCCTCGCGGACCCGCCATTTGTTGACGTAATCAAAAAAGCTGGCGCCGATATGGACATTCAGCACATAGGAAATTCTGTGACTATTGACCCGTAACTGCACCACCAAGTCTGACAATGTGAGCGCAGGATTGCGATAGAGTTTTTCTTCATCCATCGCTTTGTCCAGTTTGTCTGCAATACGTTGGGCCTGTTCTTCATCCATCGTAGTGCGCTCATATTTGGAACGCGCGGGTAAAATCTCTTCAGTCTGCAAAACACTTTCAGGCGGTCGTGTTTGTGTAGCGCTTTCACGAAGCGCAGCGTGCGTCATTTCCAGCTCCTGCGCCTTACCAAATCTAAGCGCCATAAAACTGAGCGAATACACCCACATCGCCTCACAGATCGCAGATAATACAGGAGGTATGAGACCATCATCAATCACCAGGCCCGACAAGGCGTCTATCGCGCTTACCGACCACGCAAACGCCAACAACAACAAAGAAGCGCGCAACCAGGCAAGGGTTCTGTTCTCGATGTTGGAAAATACCGCTTTGACACTGTTTAAATGTGTGATGAGGACGCGCCACGCCTTGAGCAGAAAAACACAAGACACAATGACAAATCCTGTCACGCTGACAAAAATCCCAGCAACAGCGATCAGATCAAAAAAGGTCAGCTGAACCTCGGCGCCATTTGACAAAAGCTGTGTGCGCGCACGCCCGAGCATCAACCAAGGCATGATGGGAAGCCATGCATATGCGACCACCCATCCGTTTTTCTTGGCCGTCGCTTTCCAGTCAAATTGCTCCGCCTCAGCCAGCGCCCGCGTGTAAAGGTAAAAAAGTGGCGCAAGGAAATAAGCCAGTGCAATGCTGATAATCCCCAGCTCAGGGGTGTGAAGCCTCCATTGCGCTGCGGCCGACAACTCTGTGAGGAGCAAAACAAGATTGATCGCGAAAAATGCGGCAAGCAGTCTAGACGCAATTTTATGAGCGCTGACGCCTTTGTCTGTTGCAAGAATAGCGACAACAAAAAACGAGTGAGCGACCATTGCTGTCAGCACGAACTCATACATATCGCTCAAACATCCATATGACTGGAAACAAACGCCTGTGGAGGGTCAACCATTTAACCAAGACCAGCGCAATCACTTATTGCCTCTGGCATGTGTTCTGGTTTGACGTCTTTAATGAACTCCACCATTCTGTATCCACAGAAAAAATTAAGTGGCAGGCAATGAGCAGCACACCCCAATCAGACCTGATCAACTGGATGAACGCACTGGAATTTTATGCGCGCGATTGGGATGATACTTTCGGGGGTAGATCGAGCTATTTCACCCAGGAATTCTGGTACATGCTTATTGGATGTTTGCGCGCATCCTGGGAAGGCCGCCCCATGACGGTGAGCCAGCTTACTCAAGCCATGAAATCCGGCTCGAACCGCACACGTGAAGAGCGTATAAAGCGCGCCGTCAGCGATGGTTATCTGGTCAAAGTGCGCGGTGAGGATGATGGCCGCGCCGCTCTTGTACACCCCACCGAAAAGCTTGAAGCGCTGGTGGTGGGTCACCTTGAACGCACTTTGAAAAAAACCAGCGACCTGCTCCGCGAGAATTCGCCAATTTAGACGCAATTTTTGCGGGTATTTTAACGGCGATATCCTCACTTTTAATTTATTCCGACCTTCCCCAAAATTATGCCAAATAACAGGCGTAAAGCCGGGGAGGAAGACATGACACACACACAAAAAAGAGCGCTCAGATACTCAATCCTGAGTAGCGCCGCAATCGTTTTCTCTATGAACGCGCCTTTAGCGACAGCCCAGTCTGACACGGGCGGCAATGATAGCGCACCGCGCACCGCGGACGCAGTCAAGAAACTGGACGCTGTGGTGATTACCGCGCGCCGCCGCGAAGAAACGCTCAAAGATGTTCCCGTGTCGGTCACAGCCATTGGCGGAGACGCCCTGGCAAAACTTGGCGCGACCGAAATCGGCGACATTCAATCAACAGCGCCAAACGTTGTTCTGCACGAAGGCGATGCGCAAAACACGGTGGCGTATATCCGTGGTGTCGGACAGCTCGACAGTCTCGCTTTTGCCGACCCTGGCGTCGGTATCTATCTCGATGATGTGTATCTGGGTCGCGCGCAAGGCTCATTCCTTGACGTATTCGACGTTGAACGCATCGAAGTCCTGCGCGGTCCACAAGGCACGCTTTATGGACGCAACACGATCGGCGGCGCAATTAAATTTGTGTCCCGCCTGCCCAGCGAGACGCCTGAATTCACAGCGTCAGCCACAGTCGGCGAATATAACCAGACTGACTTCACGCTAGGCGCATCAGGGCCCTTGGTTGGGGACAAACTCTTGGGCAAAGCGTCAATCGCCTATCTCAAGAGAGATGGCTACGCCACCAATGCAGTTGACGGCAGTGACGATGGTGACCGAAACACCCTCGCCTGGCGCGCGGCATTGCTGGCGAAGCCGTCTGAAAATTTCAATTTCCTCCTGACCGTTGATGGCTCGGAAGACACGCCGGACACCTCGCGCACCCCCGCACGAGAAACATCTGTTTTCGGCGCCTTCCCTGTCTCAACGGATCCTTTCACCGTAGAAGCAGACTTTAACGGCTTGTCTGACCTTTCCGTATTCGGTGTGTCCGGAAAAGCGACCTGGGATGTCAGCGACACACTGACTTTGACGTCCATCACCGCCTATCGCGAGATGACATACGACGCCAACCTTGATCTGGATGCGACTGCAACGCCGATCTTCGGCGTGTTTGTATTTGAAGAGCAAAACCAGATCAGTCAGGAAATTCAGGCCACTTACACAGGCGACCGTATATCGGTAGTCGGCGGTGTTTATTACTTTGACGAAGAAGACGTGACCGAGTCTGGCATTTTCGGGCCAGACATCGCCTTTGTGTCCAACTCTTTAAATGATCAGACAACAGAGGCCATCGCTGTCTATGGCGACCTGTCATACGATGTGACTGACCGCTTCAGTTTCAGTGTTGGCGTACGTCTGACCGAAGAAGAAAAAGAATTTGCGCGTATCCAGGAGTTCTTCGGCGCGGATACGCCGTTGGTGCCTCAACTGGGCATGGGCGCACGCGTCACAGATGTCGACACGTCAAAAACTTTCTCCAACACCTCCCCGCGCGTTTCTGTCAGCTATGATGTGAACGATGATGTGACCGCTTACGCATCCTTTGGACGCGGCTTTAAGAGCGGTGGTTTTGACGGGCGCTCCAACTCCGGTTTTGAAGCGCAACCATTTGATGCTGAAACTCTATCAGCCTGGGAAGCTGGTCTGAAGGGCTCACTTGCCGATGGCGCCATCTTCGGCAGCATCGCAGTCTTCCTGAATCAATATGAAGACCTGCAGGTCTCCAGTTTCACCGAAAGTGATGGAGCCTTTGCTGCTATCTTCACAAACGCGGCCGAAGCAGAAATCGCCGGCTTTGAGCTTGAAGGCAGCTGGCTGGCTACTGATGCGCTGCGCTTTGACACAGCCATTGGTTATCTGGACGCTGAATACGAGGAGTTCATCGGTGAAAACGGTCAAGACGTGTCTGACACGCTGACACCTGCAAACGCACCACAGTGGACGGGACGACTGGCTGCTGAATACACCCGCCAGATCAGCGAGAATATTGAGTTCTCAACCACGGCGTCTGCGTCTTATCGCGACGAAGTCTACCCGACTGTCAGCTCAAGTGAGATCCTGCGCCAGAGCGCATACACATTGGTCGACGCATCCATCGGACTGGAGTTTTACGATGGGCGCTATGGCTTGCGTCTTATCGGTAAAAACCTGACGGACGAAACCTACCGCACACAAGGCTTCGACCTTTCAGATAGCTTGGGTTATCAGTTGGGATATTACGGCGCGCCACGCACTGTCAGCTTAACAGCATCCTATCGCTATTAAGCAGGAAAAGACTGATGGCTTTCGTTTCAAAAGACACGCGTGGTCTGCTTAAGGAATTGCTGGCAATAGACCCGCTCGTAAAAGGCGATCCGGACATCAATGTCGTCCGGCGCACTTATGACGAGGTGTTCGCCAAGTGGACTGCGCCTGCAATGGCGCCCACCCGTGAAGACTGGATCGAAGGCTCAGGCCTTCCCGGCAAGGACAAGACGCTTGTGGTGGAGCCAGCTGGCGGGAAACCGCCACTGGCCAACCTTATCTTTCTGCACGGTGGCGGATGGATGCTGGGTTCGCCCTTGGCGTATGCGCCGCTTTGCAGATGGATCAGCGCTTACACAGGATTTCGCGTTCTGGCGCCAGATTATCCGCTGGCGCCGGAAAGGCCTGCCCCGGCGGCGACTGAGGCATTGACGTCGTTCATGAAATGGGTGGCGCAAACATATCCTGAATTCATACTGCTCGCCGGAGACAGCGCCGGCGGCCAGCTTGCGGCTGTGCTTTCCAATCGGCCCCCCGAAGGCATTACCGTAAAAGCTCAGGCGTTATTATACCCTGTTCTCGATCTGAGACTGGATGCGGAATATAAATCCCGTAAAAAGAATGGCAGTGGGAAATACTTCCTCTCCAACGATGCAATTGTTGGCGCCAGCGCGGCTTATTGCGCCAATGATATCGGCTTGGCAGGTTCGCCTGAACACACCCCCATGCTGGAAACTGACTTTTCTAAAACGCCGCCGACATACCTTCTCGCGCCAGAACTAGATCCGTTGTTTGATGAAACACATGCCTATGCGGATCTGTTGAAACAGAACGGCGTAACCATCCAGATTAATGTCGCCCGCGGCAGCATTCATGGCTGTGTTTCATTTAGTAGCCGTCTTTCAGAAGGCATGCGAACACTCAAATCAAGCTGTGATTTCCTGCTAAAACACACGCGAAGGTAATCCATTCAGCGTTTCAAAATACAGGCCTTAATCAGCGACCGCCAATACCTTCGCGACAGTGGCGGCGACTGGGTCGCGCCAGTGCGGCATAGTCACGCCGTGGACCCGGGCGATCTTCTCACAGTTTAGTCGTGAGTTTGCAGGTCGCGCCGTTGGCGTCGGATATTCCGCTGTTGTAATCGCCGTAACCTTAGGAGATGGTCCCGCCTGACCAGCGCTGTCCTCAAAGATCGCCACAGCGAAATCATACCAGCTCGCCTCGCCAGCACAACTCATATGAAAAACGCC
>CAYFFG010000033.1:0-2983 GCA_964342355.1 uncultured Hyphomonadaceae bacterium | reverse complement strand
GTCGAGTCCGTTTCAACGTAAGGATCAGTCTTGTCGCCGCGAAAGACATAGTCAGTTGACACCTGAATGATGGGAAGGCCAGCATCAGCCGCCGCCTTTGCAACAGCTTCCGCTCCGTCTGCATTAACAGCAAAGGCAGCTTCCTTTGATGTTTCAGCCGCATCCACAGCTGTCCAGGCCGCAGCGTTTACCACCACATCAGGCTTTGTTCTTTCGATGATTTCAGCAATATTGCCCGCGTCCGCCAGATCCAGCTCGGGACGCCCGACGCAGACTATCTCAAGCGCATCGTGTCCGCTCAACGCCGCCAAAGATGAGGCAACCTGTCCTTTTGTGCCAGTCACAAGCAACTTCATTATTTGACTCCCGCACCCAGTCGCTCTCCGGAATACCGCCCTTCTCGGATCGGTCTCCACCACCACTCATTGTTCAGATACCAGTCAATTGTCGTGCTGATACCTTCCTCAAACGTCACGCTGGGCGTCCATCCCAGTTCGTCTTTGATCTTAGAAGCATCGATCGCATAGCGCATGTCGTGACCGGGGCGATCAGTCACAAACTCAATGAGTTCGCGACGCGACGCGGAACCGGGACGACGCTCATCCAGCACATCACAAATGGTTTCCACGACGGTCAAGTTGGTCCGCTCGGCGTTGCCGCCCACATTGTAGCTTTCCCCTAACAATCCCTTTTCCAGAACCAGCGCCAGCGCGCGCGCATGATCTTCCACATACAGCCAGTCGCGCACATTATCGCCCTTGCCGTAAACCGGCAGAGGCTTACCGTCCAGCGCATTCAAGGTTACCAATGGGATCAGTTTTTCCGGGAAATGATAAGGCCCGTAATTGTTAGAGCAGTTCGTCATCACAACTGGCAGGCCATAAGTGCGCCACCAAGCCATCACCAGATGGTCTGAAGACGCCTTTGAGGACGAATAAGGCGACGATGGCGCATAAGGCGTATCTTCGCGAAACTGGCTGTCATCAAACGGGAGGTCGCCAAAAACCTCATCTGTCGAAATATGATGAAACCGAAACCCGTCATGGGATTTCAGCGTTTGCGTCCAGTATTCGCGTGCAGCCTCCAACAGGCTGTAAGTCCCAACTATATTTGTTTCAATAAACGCCGCCGGTCCATCAATTGAACGGTCCACGTGGCTTTCCGCAGCCAGGTGCATAATAGCGTCCACATTATGCTTTTTCAGCGTTTGCAGAACAAATTCGCGGTCACAGATATCACCCTGAACAAAAGCATAGTTCGGACTGTCCGCGACAGATCGCAGAGAATCGAGGTTCGCTGCGTAAGTCAGCTTGTCGAAGTTGACGACGGACACGCCCTTGTCCCTGATCAAGTGACGACAGACGGCCGAACCGATAAAGCCTGCGCCGCCAGTTACAAGGATCTTCATCGCATTTCTCCTAACAAGCACGCATACAGAAGGTCACGCCGCTCGCTTTTGACAGGTAATCAGTAAGTAAAACCAGTCTCAATGTCCTTAAGAAAAGGCGCTGCCTCATCTTTAGCGGACAATTGCGGCGACACACCCGAAGGCATAGGCCAGTCAACATTGATATCGGCATCATCAAAACGGATCGACCGGTCATTTTCCGGTGCGTAAGGCGCGGTGACTTTGTAGACCACATGGACATTCGGCGTCAGCGTTAAAAACCCGTGGGCAAAACCTTTTGGAACGAGGATCTGGTTCCCTTTTTCCGCTGTCAGCGTCACCCCCACCCATTCGCCAAAGGTTGGCGAACCAACGCGGATATCAATCGCCACATCAAACACCTCGCCTACGATTACCCGCACAAGCTTGTCCTGCGCAAACGGCTGCGTTTGAAAATGTAGACCACGCAATACGTATTGATCCGCAGAAAATGAGTGATTGTCCTGCACCCAATCCAGATCAATACCGGCATCAACAAAGCGCTGTTTGTTGTATGTTTCGCTGAAATAACCTCGCGCATCGCCAAACCGTGCGGGCGTTATTTCCTTGACGCCGTCCAGTCCCAAATCACGTACGTCCAAAATGATATCTCCAGCTATTGTCTGGCCAGGCGGCGCAGATAAGCAGCGTATTCAGTCTTGCCCAGCTTATCCGCAGCACGCAAAAGATCGTCGGCCGTCAGATAGCCTTTATCAAAAGCAATCTCTTCCGGACATGCTATCTTGATACCCTGCCGGTGTTCTATTGTTCGAACAAAACTAGACGCTTCATGAAGACTGTCATGGGTGCCAGTATCCAGCCAGGCGTAACCACGGCCCAATTGTTCCACTTTCAACTTACCCATTTCCAGGTATGCGCGGTTAACGTCCGTGATTTCCAATTCCCCGCGCTTCGACGGCTTCACATTGTGCGCAATATCAACGACCTGTTTATCGTAAAAATAAAGGCCGGTGATCGCCCAGTTTGATTGAGGCGCAATGGGTTTTTCTTCGAGCGTGAGCGCGTTGTAATCCTTGTCAAACGACACCACCCCATAGCGCTCTGGATCAGCGACCTTATAGGCAAAAATCGTGGCGCCGTCTTCTCGCGCAGCCGCGTTCGCACATATGCCGCCCATGTTGGCGCCGTAAAAAATATTGTCCCCGAGAATGAGCGCTGACGGGCCGCCGCTCACAAAATCCGCGCCAATAATAAAGGCCTCGGCCAGACCGTTCGGGTGCGGCTGCTCGGCGTATTCAATGTTGATCCCGAAAACCGACCCATCACCTAATAAGCGCTTAAATTGGTTTGAGTCCGCAGGCGTCGTGATAATCAGCACATCCCGAATGCCAGCCAGCATCAGCACACTGAGCGGATAATAAATCATAGGCTTGTCAAAAACCGGCATCAGCTGTTTTGACACTGCAATCGTCAATGGAAACAGACGAGATCCCGTTCCGCCCGCTAGTATAATTCCCCGCATAACGCTGAGTCTCCAACTCGCACTTTGAAAAGCGCCGCATCACCCTCGTAGCAACCTATCTTCAACAGGGTCAA
>CAYFFG010000032.1:0-14795 GCA_964342355.1 uncultured Hyphomonadaceae bacterium | reverse complement strand
GGTTTTGCGACTGATAGTGGGCAAACTGTTGATTGAAGTCACCCACTCGCACGATGGTTGCCAACGGTGTCGTGTGCAATCGAAAGTTGTCAAGCTGAATAACGTTCATAAAACCCTATTACATATCAGTTTCAGAATAGTCAATTCTGAAACTGATATGTAATAGGGTTCTTTTGCTCCTTCAGAAAGGTCGAGCTGTGGCGTCGGATCTTTGGGGTCAATCAGCGGTTTTGTTATGTCTGGTTTTAGGAGAATCAACGGCAGTCACCGAATGGATCGATCACTGCTTTAGCCGCATCGGTGACTGAGCGCCCTCACGCATCTTCTCCCAAAGCTCTCAAAGCCGCCTCAAGGCTTTGGTCCAATGGGACCGTCTTCCAAATTTCCAAAAAGTTTCGGAGCGCCTCCTCATCGACAAGGTGGCGAAGAAAAGGCCGCAGATCCGCGCGTTTAAACCAAATTTCGTTGATGTACTCGTGAAAATAGAGCTTCGCATCAGCAATTTCGCAGTCTTGATTAGACAGCTCATCAAGCAGTGAGCGAACCCCCTCATCGGTTTGAAACGCGCTCACGAAACGTGCTTTGGAAGGATGCTTGGCGAATTTCTGTTTGCGGAATAAATACTCACGATGCGCCCAAAGGGCTGAACGAAGATCGCTGAAGATGATCTGCCCGTTGTCCGGATTCGAGAAGCCCTTGACCGGAATAATTGTTGTCAAAATCAGATCGCTTGGACTCGTTTTGGAGTAGGCCTTCAAGTTGAAGTCTCGGCTCTCCTTCGTAGAGCTGTACCCTGTTTTGATTACAATACCTGTGACAGGACTTGGTATTGTCACCAGCTCATAGTTTTGTCTGCCGAAAGAGAGGTCTCTAGAAGGCACCTGAATTGAAATGAGCGGTTCACCGCGTTGAACAAATCTATGATCTCGATCAATGCTCTCATTCTTTGCGATGTATTTTGGGAGCGTCGCCACGGCTTGGATTATTCCTAGAAGCGGCGGCAAAATAACAACACGGTCGGCGAGTTGCGTGCCTGCCGGCGGCGCGGCGTCTATCGGCATCACCTGCTCAGGCGCTGAGTGCGTCTCCGAACGGGGCTCTCTTTCAGCTGGTTTTGTCTCGCTACCCGCTGAACTGGGCTTCGATGTAACAAGTCGCTTCACCTCTGTTTCACGTCGCGCGGGATCGTGCACGTCGATCCAGGCAAAGCCGCTTTGCTCATCGCCGGTCCAGAAGCGCAGGGTTCCGTAATTTAACAGCCGTCCTATTATGCTTTGCTTCAGATCCGTTTGAATTTTATCGGACAAAAGGAACTCGCGGCGCGCGCGCGAAACAATGCCGGTTGTATTTCGGATACGACGATTGTCTTCGATTTCATAAGTCCTGCTGTACCGATGGATCAGAGCCCGAAAAAGAATCAGTGCTGCGGGAATGAGAGCAATCAATGGAAATGGATTCTGTAGCTGCGACGAGGAACCAATCACTGCTTCGCGAATGCTTGAGCTTACCGCGAGTATTCCCAGAATTCCTACGATTGCCAGCCACGACTTCCAATATGAAGCCCATGAAGGTCGGTGAGTGATTTTTTTGGAAGCATTCATCGCACAGTATCCCCTGCTTCAATTTACCCATGCCGTATATCAAAGCGACCCATCGCTGAAACCGCCAGCGCAAACTAGTCTCCGGCCAATTATCGCCTACACTGCCCTAGGCGCTCGGCGGTCGCTCTTTCAAATCGCCCACCGATCGCCCGATCTGCTGCCTTACCGATATTCGGTAGATCTATGCGGCTTGCGGCAATAACGCGCTCTCCTGCTGGGTCGCGTGAAAGCAAAATGATGGCCTCCTCCCCATCAGCCATTGAGAAGAGAAGCTGTTTCGGCATCGGAGTTTCCACATAAAGCGTGCAGCAGGTCGGTACCTTTTTTTCGACCCATCTACTTTGATAGATCGGGACGCTATCGACAAAAATCGTGATATATTGTCCATCGCGGACCCGCCCAAAAGCCTCTCTAAAACTCGGCGTCACGCTTTCAGGCGTAATATTAAACGAGCCGGCGATCATTTCGTAGTCGGGAGACAAAGGCTTGAAGGCCGGCTCGATGGTGGCGTGTCTATGAGACCAGGTTATGTGCCAGCCAGGCAGACCGTCTGTCTGCCAACACCGCTCCGTGTCCGGTTCGGTCTTGGCGAGCGTTGAAACATGGGTGTGTTCTCCATCCGCGTCTTGGACTGTCAGCTTAAACGAAGAGCTCGTTTCTGAGACCTCAAAAAGAAGACCTTGGACTTCCAAGACATCCTGCCCGCGCAAGTAAGACTTATAGTTCTCTTGGGTGTTGAGTTTTTCAGAGACGTCCGCCCCAAAAAACTGGGCGAGCCCTACCATCCCCCGGAAGGATGTATCTCTGATCAATCGATTGCGCGGGGTTTCGAATATGTATTTGACGACCCCGCCGGAAAATGGAGGAGATCGATGCCTGACCATAACCCTAAGGTCGACCAAGCCAAAGCCTTGGCCAACATTGATCTTCGTCTTGCATGCCCAGAAATCTGTGAATTGATCATCATCGATTTCGTCGCAATTGAAGTGACCAGCGACCTCGGCGGCTGCGGGTAGATAGTCTCCACCAAAGTGATCTTGGGGCGCCGCGTTTGCAATGCCGCACAAGACCAAAGAGATGGCTCCAAATATCGCAATCGCAATTGTTTTCATTGATCCCTCGTTTTGCCGCTGTGCGCTTCTTCGCCCGATTTAAGTGGAGGCCGCGGATTTATAGCGGGCACCGACTTTTCGTTTCAGTCTGAACCTTCAAGGAGATGGAAGTTCGAGGCAAGTAACCAATCTTGTTATATGCGCCTGCAATAGGCTGTTTCGGGTTTAACGGCAGACAATGCGCTCAAAGTACGAACTTATAGGCGTCTACGCTCTCCATGCCGGTCAGATTCTCCAACAGGATCGTGTTTGGCGCGATCTCTCCTTTGAGATGCATGTTACAATCGGATCTGCCTACAATGAGAAGCCTGAGACGATACATTCCGTCCCAAACATAAAATAAGCCGCTCGTGCCATAGGTGGTCCCACCACCAAGAAGACGACCATCGGCTAAAAGATCCCAGGTTGAATAACCCGCTTCGGCGTCCGCGACGTCTAGGATGCGGTGAGCCCCGTGCTCTGTAAGACTTGGTTCCCAGGGCTTCACAATGTTTTGCTCAGATCGGTTCTCTACGACGTATCTGAAGCTTCTCTGCGGCGCGCCTGGAACAGTAATCCAGTCAATCTCGATGTCGGGCGCTGGCAAATGGCGCGTATCGACATAACGTTGTTTTTCAGACGGCTTCATTTGCGTGAACATGTTGCAAGACAAAGTCGCTTTTTTGTTATGTGGGTCGGGCCAGAGCGGCAGAGGGGTCACGTCTTTGCAAGCCCCGGATTGCTGGTCCCAAACCCGAAGAAGGTAATCGCGCCCCCAAGTGATCAAACGTCCATCTTCGAGGATCTCCGCGCCTTTGACCTCGCCGAAATGATGTCCCTGTAAAGCGAGAATACGCTCGCCTGTGCTTCCATTCCAAATGGACATTGGGCCAGGGATGAGTGGACGTCGCCATCCTGCCTTCTGAAACTCTTCTTGGTAGCATCTCCAGCTATTAACACTGCCCAGCAGGGTGCCATCGCCGAGTTCAAAAAAGCGGGATGCGCCCGCGCTCTCTTTCAGCATTATAGGTTCGGCGTTTTCCCCAGCAAACCAGGCTGGCTTCGCGCCATCCCAGGATATCAGGAAATTACCTCGTTCATGGTGTTTCTCCCAATAATTATGGGCCTCAGCGAGCTTCGATATCTGCGCAATTGCAGCTTCCATTTTTTGGCGCGCTGGCGAGTTTGCAGAGTGGACACCAAGCTTTGGAGGGCTCCAACCGAAGTCTGCCACCGCCTCTTCAATCCATAGGAGCACGTCGTATCCTGTGCCGCGATCATCATCCCCGAGATCATGATCGAGGCTGACCTCTGAGACATTGCCGGCATAAAGGTGCTCGATGACTTCATCTGGCCAAAAGCATCGAACCCAGCCATCAGGCGTCTCTCTTTCATCGTCCAAAAAGATCTTCATTTTTAAAGCTCGTTCGCTCGCACCAGACGGTAGCCTAAGTCTTCACTGACAATTTCAGGGGCGCCTTCAACCGACGACAAGACCCCTCGCAAGCGGCTTATGGCCGTATTGATGACTGTATCCTGCGGAGAGAGGTTTCGGTAATCGGTCCAGACCTCGTGCCACAGCGCTTTTCGACTGACCCACTCTCCTTGGCGTTCGGCAATCGCATTCAACAAGGAGAAGGACTGCGGTCGAAGCGCTAATGGCGTGCCTTTAACGAGTGCTTGGCGGTTCAGCGTTCTCACTTCAAGTGTGTCAAATATGATGACGCTGGCGGGGACCCGAATAGACGCGACCCGGCGCGCAACGGCGCGCAACCTGGCTCTCAATTCTTCTCGCTCAAATGGCTTATTGATATAATCGTCCGCCCCCAACTCTAGTCCGAGGACATGGTCACTGACTGAGGTCAAGCGGCTTGCGACGAGTATCCCCGGGCGTTTTCCTTCCAAAGCATTCAGCCATTCTAAGTAGCCAAGGCCGTCGCTGCCATCTGCGAGCATGCGATCAAGGATGACGAGATCTGGTAGATGTTCAGCGCTCTCTTGTTTCGCCTTATCAAGCGTTTGCGCAACGCCGATTTGATATCCCAATTCGCTGGCGACATCGCTGAAGAGCGATGTCATCTCAGGATCATCTTCAACAATCAATATTTTATTGCCGCTCAGCATTTTCTTTCGCCATCCATAGTGATTTTGACTAACCTATCCGAAGATCGCTGAATGCGCGCATAACAATCGAGGTTAGATACTCTTGAAACTCATATTTCAACTCATTTTGGTTTTGACGTCCGCAGCGCTGGTCGGCTGCGTTTCGGAGCCAGCACAACATGTATCGATCTCTGAAGAGGGATCCTACGACTCATCTTTGGCGAGCGCATTTTACAAAACAGAAGTTCAGTTTCTAAATCGGCAAATGGAAGGGGATGCTCACGGCATGGCGATTGCCGCCAAAGCGCGACTTGCCTTGCTCCGGCGTTTGTCCTCTGACAGTCCTTTTCAGACGCAATCACGGTCAGAAGCTGAACTTGATAAGCAAAGCTCAACCATTCGTGCATCGGTTCGAGACATGGTCTCGGCCGCTCGAACGCTTGCTCAAGACGATGAGGCGGCACTACGAAAAATTGAACGTCTTTTTCCGTCCTCGATCATTGCCCAAGCAGATGAACGGCCACTGTTTAGTGGCATTATAGGTGGCTTGCGCGAAGTCAAACTTACGATCGGCCTCGAATTTGAGGCAAGCCTAGACCCGCTCGAGGCTGACTCGGTGAAACTGCCCGTGAACGGGCGTGATGGAACAACTATCTATGTTCAGCCTGTCGGGCACGAATATATCGAAACAACCGAGTCGATCTCAATGTCAGTCTCTCGCCGTCTTGAATCACAGGCGCGTTGGGAACAAGTTGCGTGCCCAGCGACAAGCGCCCCTCGCTTGCCCTGTTTTATCCCTCCCGGCGAACATACTGTTATCGAACTCAGCCTTGAGAATAACGGAGCTCGGCCGGTCGAGCTTTTGGTGTTTATCAGTGGTAATGCCGAAACGGTATCGGCATCAATCGCCCAGCAGGCGGCGATCCAACCGAATAGGTTAGATGACGAATAGCTCGTTTCGCGTCATTAGCACTCGGGAAAACGATCATTCCGCGGACGCTTAGGAGGTCAAGTGTTCTCAAACACGCCAATCACGATCGCGCTCTTCGTAAATGTAGTGGTGACGGGCCTCATTGCTTTGATTGCAGGCGTGACGGCTTATGGCGCGATTAATTCGGCGGTAGAGAACTCGGTAAAAGCCGATGTCGCTCGAGATATTGCGATCATGCTTGAGCGTGCACCTGAACGCGGGACTATTCCCGATATTGCGGTTCTATCTTCCAACATAAATGCCCGCATGAGGGCGGGCCAAAACGATCCGGGCGACAGCATTTATTTACTCGCAAATGCGAGCGACGAGAAGATCATTGGCAACGCTTCAATAGTTCCCGACATTGCAGAGGGCGCATGGGCAGAGCTAGATGGGACAGATATTGGTCTCTCTGCAGGGCCTTTTCTGATGCACCGTATAACCGTTGAACCAGACTTCTCATTTTTTGTAGGGCGCCGGCTTTCGGCCCGAGAATCTCTGAACCGTTGGTTTGTGCCTGTCATGATTATCGCGGTCTTGGCATTGGGTATTATCAGCTCGCTATTGCTCGGGCTCATGAACCATCGGTTCAGAAGCCAAGTGAACCAGATCAATTCCGTTTTCCAACGCGTTGAAGACGGCGATCTGACGGCGCGAATCCTGAGCGGTGAACGACAGAAAACAAGCGATGACCTTTCGAAACTGAGCGCAAATGTCGACAAGGCGTTAGACGAAGTTGAACGGCTTCTTCGCGGTCTTGAATCCTATAGCCAGGTCGCGGCGCATGAGCTCAATCATTCGATCTCAAAACTACGGGTCCGGATTGCAGAGACCGGCAACGCAGACATTGCGGAAGAAGCGGACCGATTGATCCAGCTGGTTACTCACACATTGGAGCTTGCGAAAATCGAAGCCACGCCAGGATTTTCGATGAAGCCGCTTGATCTCAAGCATGTTATTCAATCGGTGATCTCGCTCTATCGAGATGCATTTGACGAGCGTTCTGTCAGCTTAGAGACAGATATCCCCAAGCAAAGCGCAGAGTTACTGGGGTCTCGACCGCTTATTGAGAGCGCCTTGGTCAATCTTGTTTCAAACGCCCTGAAGAATGCGCCAACGGGTACGAAAGTCATTATTAGCCTCAGACGGGAAGACAATCGCTTTTCGTTGAGTGTGCGCGATTTTGGGCCGGGGGTCGAGGATACAGATTTAGATGTTTTGGCAGCTTTGGGCCGCAGCAAAGAGACAGACGGCAACGGGTTCGGCCTGCGTCACATCGAAGCCGTAGCGATGCGCCACGGCGCTCAGTTTCATCTGGAAAATGCGTCGACAGGGTTAGAGGCCATGCTCATTTTTCGGGGCCTCAATCGAACCTAACCTCAATGGTTAGATGCAAGTGTTCAACTCTCAAGTTAGGTCAATGAAAACTCACATGCCTAGCGCGCGTTGATCGATTATTTGCGAAATGAGTATCGGAGTCGTTTTTTGCCGATTATCATTGACACTGAACGGTTAAGACCAATGGCTTCTGAGCAAACGAAAATCCACTTTTCGGGGGATGAATGATGATACCAACGCAGTTTAAATCCATCTCTCGGAGCGGCCGCGAAATCTTGCGCCTGCGGCCGGCATGGCTGAGTTATTGGGGTAGTATTCTGGCGGCTGCCGGCGTCATTGGGCTTTGGGTCCTTAAACGTCCATTTTTCGATGCTTTATCAGACGGAGTTGGGTTACCGCAGGAGCTTGCAGGTCTTGGTCTTGGGCTTGGACTCCTCCCAATTTTCGCAAGGGTTCTCTATCATCGCTACACTCACGCCTATGAGATCGAGGACCGAAAGAAGCTGCGAATGGTTGCGGGCTTTGTCTCTCGTGTGAAACGGGAGTTCCCCCTCACCGATAAAGTCCAGACAGATATGGGTCAAAGCATCATTGGGCGCGTCCTTAATTACGGCACGCTGGCGTTTTGGACGGGTGATGATCGCTCTCGATTGCAATGGAAAGATGCGCCCGACCCTGATCGGATCATCGCTTTCCTGGATCAGCTTAAATCCGGGGCATTCGTCAGTTCTAGCACTGGGAGTGCGACACGCAGCGATCAGCGCGCTTCGCCTTCCGAAGCGCATTCTATCAGCGTCGGTATCGGGGCGCCGACGCTAAAAGAAGCGAAGTCGACGAATTACACACATTTCGGAACGGGAGCGAATGACAAGCCGCTTTCTGAAATGGTCGCGAAGCGCATCCGTACCCCACTTGGCAACTATATCGACAATGATGATGGCACAGTCACTGATGAAACCGGCGGGCTGATGTGGCAGCGGGCACCTTGGGGCATGGTTTGGACAGGAAATGGGTTCGTTGGGGACCCTATAAAATTGCGTTGGGGCGACGCTGTTCGTCTTTTTGGCCAGGGCGTTGACGTTGGATACAGAGTCGGCGCTACGATGGCATATATGGGCCATGAAAAGCGAGCTGCTTCCGCTTTTGAGCACGGATACAAAGAAGGTAAATGCCTGATACGGGCTGGATCGTACAATGATTGGCGACTCCCGACAGCTCAAGAATTGGACCGATTTTCACCTTATCTGCATAGCAATTATAGTGATCAGGGACGCACAGGAGACGGGCTTTCACAAGACGAACAATATGATTGGCGCTGGCACGGTCCGGCTGGTCGAGCAGCATTTCAACGACTGTACCCTGAACTCTTTTCACTCAAGGCACATTTGTGGACGGCAACTGGATTGGGGTCGGGCCTAGCTTGGGCGTATGATGGAAACTTGCCGGTTGGTGACTTCAAAGTCTCTGATGAACGGCCCGTTATCTTTGTTCGGAAGCTGACAGGCTCCGAGATCCGCGCGGCCAAAACAGAAGATGAGACGTTGAAATTGGAACAAACGACATGATTCCCTCGCAGCACTTATTTGATCAGTTGGCCTGGGTAACCGAAAATGTGACTTATCAATTTTCTTGAACACGCTACTGCGATTTTGGTCCCTTTTTTCAATGATCTTTCACTCCAGGGAATGCGGAGAACTTTGTTCGGAGCTCGCAAATGAATAAGCGAAGACTTCACTGCAAAATGTGCCAAGCGCCTTTGACTGTCCCGCTTGAGCTCGATGATGAGGTGCGCCCGTTCAAATATGGCCCACAAGATGACTCGCTAAAAATTCCAGTCGGTGATGCCTGGATCATTGAGCGCTTACCTATTCGACAGACGCTATCGCGCGAGAAGGAGATTTGGTTCTCCCCCAAATCCTTGACCGACCAGGTCGTTACCGATCAAAATACGTTTGGATGCTGCGGACATACAGGCCGTAACAACACGCGCTGCAAGTGCGGGCATATTATAGGAAGCCGGATCGATGAGTGCGCTCACCAGCCGCGCTTCGAACCTAACTCAAAAATGACCTATTGGGCGACGTCTTCTGTTTCAGAAACGGATTCAGAAATTGCACGATCGCGCTAATACCTCTTGGCCCTGGTCTGAGGACGCTGTCAGTGTACTCTCTCAGCTAAAGTCTGATCCAAAATGGGATGTCGCGCCTGGTACGCGTTTTCTGATGCGTCATGATCTGGAAGCGGAAACCCTGAACCTGAAGCTGATCGCCGAGGACGTCCTAGTTTGGTGCCGTTACGACAATGAAGCTATTAGCTCCGCAGCACTAAAGCGTATCATATCTAAACTGTCTGAACGGATTTGGGCATACGATGAAGTCGATCGTTTGATCGCAGCATGCGATTGGACCGATAGCGAGCAGAATCGGTGGTGTGAGCTTTTGCTACGGCTCTTGCACGAAGCCCCAGATTTACTGGTCGTCCTTAACTCGCTTCATTTTCTTTGTAAGACTGAAGCTCAAGTTCCGGCAGACACTTTGAATGTGCTTTCAAGCCATAAACGGCTTGCCTATGCATGCTTCGATGTCCTTTTGAATCTAGATCGTTCTACAAAGCAAAGCACGTCTATCTGGGTGAATATGTTTGACAATCTCGGTGGATACAGAAAACTCGCCTACTTGCGCATCATGGGCAAACCGGTCCCATCCGAAATTGCCCGAAATGTCTTAGGGACAAAGATCCAAGATGTCGGTGAGTTTGGCTATCCAGTATCTGAAAAAATTGATCAGTATCTAGAGTTTTTGTCGTACGGGCAGATTGAAAGCTTTCTTGCGGAAAGCGCGCCCAGCGAACAAGTTCTTCGAAACCTAATCGCGACCTATGCCGAAATCGCTGAATGTCTGATTTGGGACGATACACTTGAGAGCGAGGAATTGATCGGAGCTTTTCCGGTCTTTGTGAGCCTTCTGGATCGCCTGACGCTCAGCTCAGAGGATCTCTACTATCTTTCTTGTTTGCTTACGGAGTTAACGGTCGAAGCGGAGGAAACGGATCCTCCATATCGCGCGATGCGTGCGCAATGTGCGCAGCAAATCGAAGCAGTTTTGAACAAAGAGCACCATCGCGAGCGCGTTCATTTGATATTGAAGGACTCGCGCCACGCTGACCATGTCGAGATGATCGAGGTTGCTACGCAAGCTTATGGTGCCAACGCTTTTGATTTATACTTTGCCCTTGCCCAACAAGATCCAGAAAGGGCCTTTGCGTCCTCTTATTGGTTACACGAGATGCAAAATGGCCAAAGGCGTAAGTTTTTGGATTGGGTTTATGCTCAGTTCCCGTTGGATGTACGAGACCGCCTGTCACCCTTGCGACTAAGCTATTCAAAGCACCAAAAGCTAGCCCTCAATAGAGTCCTCAGTCACCCTTCGAAAACCCTCGTGGAACAAGCTGATCGACTGACGACACTCAAACTTGGTTTGAGTTCGGACGATACGCTTCTTGCGATGAATGCCAGTTGGCTCTTGGAAGACATCCCATTTAGCGACTGGCCGACCGATGTGCAGCAAACCCTCAGACGGCTGGATGAGCAAATAAATCCGAGTTGGACAACTTGGAACCACAAAGAGCGTAGATACAACAAGGCTAAAGATCGTTTGGAACGCCTGATGAGCCAAGCCGCGTCAAACCCCAAAACTTATCCTCACTAGATGATCGAGGCTAAATCTCGTCCGCTAGAGTGCTGCACCCGGCTGTACTCCATTGCCGGGTGAAATTTTGGAGACAATTGGAAGATCGAGATGAATGATGAATTCGATGACCTGAACTTGGAAGAAGGCCCAAGCAACGAACCGAACGAGAAATATCCTATCGCAGACTTTTCAAACAAGGCGCG
Organism: uncultured Hyphomonadaceae bacterium; assembly: GCA_964342355.1. Taxonomy (GTDB): domain Bacteria; phylum Pseudomonadota; class Alphaproteobacteria; order Caulobacterales; family Hyphomonadaceae; genus Hirschia. The sequence continues at coordinate 3,800 of CAYFFG010000032.1, read as the reverse complement.
TCAGTTTCGATTTGAGCCCGGTATAGACCGCGTTGATCTCGGGCGTATGGGATCGGGCTATTATTTAATGCCAGGTGGGAGACGCTGCATTAGCGAACACAGCGTTGATCGCTCCGGACAGATCTTTGTAACTTATTTCTTCTCAACCATTGATCTTGGGCAAGCTGATGCTCGGATCCTGTTTCAGCATGTCAAAGCAGGCCACATTGATTATGAGCACGATCCCGACCTCAAAATCTCTCTCAGGACCGTTGACGATGACAATGAAAACGAGTTTTTTGCCCTCGATGTATTAATTGCTGATCGATATCGGCATTATCGTCGAGGCGCCCCAGCATGGTGGCCCTATGGAAGCCAGCGTATTCCGATACAAATGTGGTCGCTTTACCAATTTCATCGTAAGGCGCAGATTGAAGGCAAGCAATTCCTTCTCATTCAGGGCCAAACCGGAGATGCGAGCTGGGGCGACAGCAACACGTATCGCTCCATCCCAATCGTGAGCGAAGCCGGGCTCTTCGATGCGCTAAACGCGCGTCCGAATGTTGAACCCCACGAGACGTATTCTGATTTCAATCATGGTGTTGTTGATGCTCGCGATATAGATCAGCCGTTCAACGAGAGCCTTTATACGCTCGCAAAGGATTGGGAATTCGAGTGAGTCGATCTTACCAAGTCGCAATCAGCTAAGAAGACCAAGCACAATTAAGCCTGTGTTCATTTGGAGTTCTTCATGCAATGTGGAACTGAAACCAAAATGGCTGTTACGTTGGGGGACATCTTGAATAGAAACGTATTTGGTTTAGCGGCGGCGCTCGCCGTCGGCGCCTGTGGCGGCGGGGAAATTACTCGTGGTGATCTCTATTCAGCATGCCTTGAGGGAGAAGCGCGTCGGATCGACTTCAATATTGATATGGCACTTAGACTCGCGCCGGACGATGAGCGTGAGAGCCAAGAAGCCTTTTTTAAAAGGTCGCGGGCAAAGCAAATTTCAGATGCCGAAAAATCATGCGAATGCAGTGCGGATACTCTTCCAGATCGGATTGCGAGCGATCGTTTGGGAAAAGTGATGGCCTTCTATAAAGCGAATGGAACCATGGCGGCGAAATCGAAACTCAATGCGCTTACTGAGGCAGAACAGACAGAAGTCGTCAGATGCCAAGCTGAAATTGCGGTTGATAGAATGAAACGCGAAGGCCTGATCGACTAGATAACCGGTTTGCGGGCTTGATAAGAAGCATATCGGGCACGCGTTCCTGCTTTCCCGAGTGAGAATGTACCAGTTAATTGCGTAATTTGGCCTTGGCTTTTCTCTTACTGCTGTGAGTTGGATTGCCTCGCGATCTATCCTTAATAGCGGCAGGTCGCAAATCATCGCGCTCAGACGGTAAACCGCCTTTCTTTTTTCCGCGGCGCCGCGCTTTTACTCGGGGATGCAATTGCTCTTCCGTCGAAGCGTCGGCGGTACGTTCGTTTTGCGTTTTCGGATGTCGAAAGAAACTTCTCATATTGATATCACCGCCGATAGGGCTTTCAGTGCTACAGGTAGTTTGTTTTGAGTTCTGGAAGCCTTGGATGTCAATGATGGCAGGTAGTATAACCGAAATGGTTATTTGAGGTTTTAGGCTGAGCCAGGAAACATGCGAAGTGTTGCACTTTAAGATGGATAGATAAGGTTCGATATGAAGCAGTTTAGAATTTTTACGGCAAGCACGTTCGTTTCGGCCCTTTTACTCTTGGGGGGATGTTGGCAATCTGAGACCAATATCTACCAGGCTGAAGACTACCACCTTCCAGTCGAAGCTGAATTGATCTCAATCAGCGACGGCTTCGGGCCCTTGGGGCTTTATTCGGTCAATGAAGAGAACCAATATACGCCTATATACAAGACGGCGTCGCCGAACTCACCGGAGCAGATGTTTCGCACTTTTGATATCGGTTTCGTTCCGATTGATCGCATGGCCACCTATCGCGATCCGCATGAGGACTGGGAAACAAATCCAAGGTTCTCGAACGCCATTTTTCAAGATGATGAAACCCGCCTTTACGTGACCACCGCAGAACAAGATCAAGAACAAGGTCAATTGGTCTTCGCGAGTTACATCAAAAGTGATGTTTTCGGTATTTGTTCGATGCTTTTGCAGGATGGAAAAGGCTTGCACGCTGAGTTTAACGAATTCGCCTCAATGCGCGCTCCGGAGCGTCAGATGGTCCGAAAAACGGGTATTGCCACACTGGTTCTTTCCGAGGCCACGGAGGCCAAAAATCGCGGGGAGTTGGAATGCGATCAATACAAGATCAAAGCTCACGAAAGTCTCGAGCGTTCGAGCTTGTTTGAGCGCGCCCAACGCGGCGATGCCTTGCGCAAAGCTAACGCTCAACGCGAAACGGAAAAAGCCGTCGATGAAGCGATTAGCATTGCCACACCTAGCAGATCTGCCAATACGCAATTGGTCACAGAAGCTCAAAACACCATGGACGTCTTCGCACAAGTCACAGCGCGTCCTCAGAACACCCAAGATCCACAACTGGATTGGATCAAAGGGCTTATTGGGTCTTGGCGTTTTACGAGTTCAACAGGGTCGCAAATCGTAGCGCTAATTTGGCCGCTTGAATACCAGGGACGACCATCACGTGTCCTCGGCTTCGCAGCTGCGACTGCTGACGGACAATGCATCTATGAAATCGTACCTATGATGACGCCCAGTATTCGTAATGAGAGGGATCGACGGCGTGGTTTTAAGCGCGCTACCGAAGGCGACATCTATGCTCAAAGTCTCTTAAATGTGCGTTTCGCGACAAATGTGGCTGGCACAAACGGGCGCGTATCAAAGAAAATTCCTTATGAGGTTCAGCGCGCGTGCCTGGAGCGCTTAAAGGTCAGTGGATACTTTGTGTTCGACCCCGAAACACAGTCTTTCTCTTACGCGCAAGATGATTTCGAAGAAACAACACCTCTAGTGCGTACCCCGCTTACTCCAGCGCTCGAAACCTATCTCGCGCATGAAGAGCGCAGATACACGCAGCGCGGCGACGATCTTCGTATTCTACCTGACGCAGATCTTCGCCGTATCTTCGCTAATCCTTCTCTCACTTTTTCGGCCTCAACGTCGCAGCGCGGGCCACTCTGTCGCTTTCAGGCATCTTATGCATACTATCGTTTGCAGTCTTTAGGCGTCCGGCAGATCAGTACATTTCGCCTGAATGATCAGGTTGCCGAGGTAACGCTTCAATATTGGCGGAGAGATGATGACGGGTGGGTCGGCGAAACGGCGCAATACCGAGATCAAGGCGCGGTGGATTGGGAACACCTGAATTTGAAAGGGTACGATCTTGCGCCAGACAAAACTTCCTGCCAGGCGGCCCAGGCCGTATTGCAATATGTCGATGCCTCGAACGCCGGTCGTGTTACACGATTGAATCAGGAGAGAACAGCGATCTACGAGAAAATAGATGACATTACTCAAACATACATCGTTGATCAAAATGGGGTCGACAAAGTGTCGACGCGGAAAATTGATACGGGTGCGGGACTGCATAGCCGGAACTACACAACACGACTTTTTGGACGCACAAATAGTTTCGTCAAAGGTGACATCACTCGGGAGTTCGACTGGGAACCTACCGCGCAATCCATGCAGCTTTTCGGTTATGTAAAAGCCGACAGTTTAGACGCCAAAGCAACCCGGGATGATCTTGGCTCAGTTCGCAGAATAAACGTCCGTCACGATGCGACGATATCTGAACGGTTCGGTGCGCCAGTTTTTCAGTCCACCCGTTCCGCCCAATCGTCAGACACGTGC
>CAYFFG010000031.1:0-18934 GCA_964342355.1 uncultured Hyphomonadaceae bacterium | reverse complement strand
GATATTTTGAAATCCGATTTCCTCAGACCGCATCACCGCGACCTCTGGTGCGGTAGCTTTTGTCCCGATGGCCAGCAGACGATCAGAACAGCAAGAAGAAATCCGGTTTCGGATGTTGCGGTTGCTCGAAGAGAACCCCGAAATGAGCACGCGGCAGTTGGCAAGTGAGATGGGGATATCCAACGGGGCGGCGTATTACTGTCTGAACGCACTGGTTGAAAAGGGCTGGGTGAAGCTGGGCAACTTCAAACGGTCGGAGCACAAGGGACGATACGCCTATGTGCTGACGCCCTCGGGTATTTCAGAACGGGCAGGACTGACGAAACGGTTCCTGGCGCGGAAGATGGCGGAGTATGAGGCGTTGCGGGCAGAGATTGAAGAGTTGTCGGGCGAGATTTCGGTTAAGGATTTAAAAGGACTGCTGAAACAAGTTGGCGGGTCGAGAGTGTCAGTTGAGCAGATGGAACTTGGCATAGCGCGAGGCGCAACCGAAGATGGCTCAGGATGACGAGAAGTGCGTTGCGTTATCGGGATTTTGCAAGGAATTATTTTGATTTCCTTGCAAAATCGAAATTGAATTGCCATATTGATAACTCCCTTTCTTAGTAAGTCTGATGGCTGATATGCAAGAATCCAAATTGACCTCCAAGGGGCAGACAACGCTTCCAAAAGACGTGCGGGCTGCGCTTCATCTGGAGCCAGGAGATACGCTGCGGTATCTGGTTCTTGACGGCGAGGTACGCATACTGAAGGCTCGTCCTCTGGCAGAGCTGAAAGGTATCCTGAAGCGGCCCGGCCAGAAACCTGTGAGCCTTGACGAGATGGACGAGGCCATCGCGGCTGGAGCGACCGAGTAAGTCTTGATTTCCCTCGATACAAATATTCTCGTTCGGTACTTGAGTCAGGATGATCCGGTGCAATGCGGCGAAGTGGATCGCCTGATGGCGCAGCTCTCCGCGGAGGCCCCCGGCTTTGTGTGCCGGGAGGTGCTCGTTGAACTTGTTTGGGTGCTTGAGCGCAGCTACGCCTATCCGCGCGAAGATATCGCGCGCGCCTTGGAGGGTCTGCTGTCCGCGTCCGAGCTTGACATTGAGTGCGCCGGAGATGTGGGCGCCATACTGCAACTTTATGCCGACAAGGGCTTTGGGTTCTCGGACCTGATGATCCGCCAGGCATCGCAGCGGGTCGGGTCCCAATCTCTCGTAACGTTCGATCGCAAAGCAGCGCAGTTGGATGGTGTCGATCTCTTAGGAGAGACGCGACCCTCATGAGCAGTTGCGAGATTGCGGTTGACAGACATTCTGCAGTTGGCGTGCACCCGAGACCGTTGCGTTATCGGGGGTTGGAGTCGGCTTGATTTGCCTGGACCAAGCGGCGCTGTCAAAAGCGAAATGATGCAAATAGAATGTGGAGACCACAAACAATGAATAGAGAAGATATTGTAAACGCTAGTCGTCAGTTTTTTGTCGAAAACCACGGCCCCAAACAATTCGTTCCGGGCGAAACATATATTCCTCCGACTGGGAAAGTATTGGATGCGGAAGACTGTGCACACCTCATTGATGCTTCGCTGGATATGTGGCTGACGACAGGCCGATATGGCGACGAATTTGAAAAAAAACTTGCAAAAAAATTCGGACGGAAACTGTCAAAGCTGACAGTCTCCGGCTCTGCGGCAAACCTGCTAGCTTTCTCGACACTTACCTCCTGGAAGTTGGGCCAGGATCGACTAAAGCCAGGGGATGAAGTTATTACGGTGGCTGCAGGCTTCCCAACAACTGTTGCACCAATCATTCAAAATGGTTGCGTGCCGGTTTTTGTAGATATCGATATCTCAACCCATAATGTTGACGTCGATGCGCTTGAATCTGCAATTGGTCCAAAAACGCGCGCAGTAATGATCGCGCACTCTTTAGGCAATCCGTTTAACGTAGCACGAGTTGCCGAGCTTTGCCGGAAACACGACCTGTATCTAATAGAAGATTGTTGCGATGCATTCGGGGCTAAGTTTGACGGAAAAGGCGTAGGCACATTTGGTGAGCTAGCAACTCTAAGCTTTTATCCCGCTCATCATATTACAATGGGCGAAGGCGGTGCCGTGCTTATGGACGGCATGAAACTTGCCAGAATTTGCGAAAGCTTTCGCGATTGGGGACGGGACTGCTATTGCAAGCCAGGTAAGGACAATACCTGCGAAAAGCGGTTTGAATGGCAACTTGGCGAGTTGCCTCAAGGGTACGACCATAAATATACCTATAGTCATTTGGGCTACAATTTAAAAGTATCTGATATGCAAGCGGCCTTGGGCGTAAGCCAACTTGACAAACTAGATACATTCGTAGCCGCAAGAAATCGAAATTTTGATGAATTAACTAAAAGACTAAAAAAGATTGGCTTAGATGAGTTTGTGCATCTACCTGAAGCCACTCCAGGAAGTGAACCGTCATGGTTTGGTTATCTCATGACAATTCGAAATGGCTTGGAGTTGGATCGAACAAGCGTTGTACGAAAACTTGAAGAGTCCAAAGTTGGTACACGCCTATTGTTCGGCGGAAATCTCCTCAGACAACCCGCATTTATGGGGCAAAATACAAGAACCGTTGGTAGCCTGCAAAACACGGACAAGGTTATGAATGATAGTTTCTGGGTAGGTATTTGGCCCGGAATCTCTGACGAAATGCTTGATTACATGGCTAAACAAATTGAGTTTGCATTAAAAGGATAGTGAAAATGAAGGCAATGATTTTGGCAGGTGGCTTCGGCACGCGCCTAGCTGAAGAAACGGACATTCGCCCGAAGCCAATGGTCGAAATAGGCGGGCGGCCGATAATCTGGCACATAATGCGTCACTATGCGTCTCACGGTGTAAACGAGTTTGTTGTCTGTCTCGGTTATAAAGCTGAGTATATTAAAAAGTTCTTTCTCGACTACGCTGCAACGATGTCAGATTTTACAGTTGATCTCGGTACTCAAAGTATAGACGTTCTCAATCAACGAGCGGAAGACTGGAAAGTTACACTGGTTGATACTGGCTTACACACTATGACCGGGGGCCGCATAAAGCGCGCAATTGATTTTATTAATCCAAACGGGCCATTCTGCCTGACCTATGGCGATGGCGTGGGGAATGTGGATGTTTCTGCGTCAATTCAATTTCACAAGGCCCACAAAAAGCTTGCAACCGTAACAGCTGTAACACCCCCCGGAAGATTTGGTGTTTTGGACATTTCCGATGACCACACTGTACATGGATTCCGTGAAAAGATCGCATCTGATCAATACAGAATAAATGGTGGCTTTTTTGTTCTAGATCCATCGGTTAAGGATTTCATAGTCGACGACACTACTGTTTGGGAGCAAGAGCCGTTAAGAAATCTTGCGGAAGCCAATGAATTGCGCGCATGGAACCATGACGGATTTTGGCATCCCATGGACACATTGCGTGACAAAATGCACCTCGAAAAACTCTGGAACGGTGGCAATGCGCCATGGAGAAGTTGATGCACGGTCAGATTGATCAGACCTTCTGGCGCAATAAACGCGTCTTTCTGACCGGTCACACCGGGTTCAAAGGCGCGTGGCTCGCTTATTGGCTTCATAAGTTAGGCGCCAAGATCACCGGTTTTGCGCTGGCTCCGGAGACCAGTCCTTCCATGTTCGATCTATTGCGACTGGACCAACTGATCGAGAGCGTAATTGGCGACATACGTGATGCATCTGCGCTTCACGACGCTATGGTTCAAGCCAAGCCCGAAGTTGTCCTGCATCTCGCAGCGCAGCCTATCGTATCGACGGGTTATTTGGATCCGGTAGGAACTTTCGGTACCAATGTGATGGGCGTTGTCAATCTGCTCGAGGTCTGCCGTGAACTCGGCGGTAATCTGGCGGTTCTCGTGATCTCATCCGACAAATGCTACCGCAACTATGACGAAGGGCGGGCGTTCAAAGTCAGCGACCCCTTAGGTGGTCATGACCCCTATTCAGCATCCAAGGCTGGAACCGAGGTCGTTGTTGGGGCATACGCGTCGTCCTATTTCAAAGATCCTGATGGACCCGTGTTGGCATCTGCCCGTGCCGGTAATGTTGTCGGCGGCGGAGATTGGTCTCTCGATAGGCTTTTGCCCGACGGTGCCCGTTCGTTTTCTCGCGGTGATCCCCTGACACTTCGAAACCCACGAGCGACCCGGCCGTGGCAACATGTTGTGGAGCCGCTTTACGGCTACCTAATGCTCGCGGAGGCGATGGCACATGATCGAGCTTTTGCCGGTCCTTGGAACTTTGGCCCGACTAGTCGGAACCACCAAACGGTCGGCACGCTCGCGAAAATGTTTACCGAGAGCTGGGGCGATAATGCATCGGTCGAGGTCACAACCTCAGAACAGGACTGGAAAGAGGCCCAAGCCCTGGACTTGGATTGCGCGTTGACCAACGAAAAATTAGCTTGGTGGCCGGTTCTTGATCTCCAGACCACTGTCGATTGGACTGCCGATTGGTACCGCGGAGTGTACGCCAACAGCTCGACCGCTGCGGTTCGCGAGCTTACAGATGCGCAAATTGACAACTATATGCGCTATCAAACAGTTCAATCCCGCTAATCCATGAATGACCTTTATAAAGGCGACGTGCGCATTTTGCGCCGATTGAACCAAATGTGACTGGTCGCACAATCATAATGCAATTGGACATCTACTTGCACTAAGCCACACACTTAAGCTTCCGATAAAATCAACATGACAACTGGCCAGAAAACTCATGCTCCCGTCGCCATCTTTGCTTACGAGCGGCTTGACCATTTGGAGAAGACATTGGACGCCCTCAGAGACAATGAAGGCGCGCGGGAAACCGAGCTGAATGTGTTTTCCGATGGGCCTCGTGAGCATAATGCCGAACACGTGGAAAACGTTCGTCGGTACCTGCACAAAATCGACGGCTTCAAGAAGGTCAATCTGTTCGAACGCGACCAGAATATGGGCCTTGCGGCAAATATCAAGGACGGGATCTCAAAGGTTTTTTTAGAACATGACAGGATTATTGTTCTTGAGGACGATATCGTCACGTCGCCCAACTTCCTCCTCTATATGAACGCCGCCCTTCAATATTATGATAAGAACGAAAAGGTCGGTCACATTAACTCGTGGAGCTATCCCCTGCGAGAAAAAAGTCAGCAAGACTTCTTCTTCCTCGATATTATGAATTGTTGGGGGTGGGCCACCTGGAAAGATAGGTGGTCACTGTACAACGACGACGCTGAACACTGGGCGAACACGCTCTCGTGGAAACAGAAAAATCATCTCGATCTTGACGGCTCAGGTGAATTCTGGCCCCAGGTTTCTGCGAACCTCCGAGGAAAGAAAAGGACATGGGCAATTTTTTGGCTTTTAAGTCTTTTCCAAAACGGCCTGCTGTCTCTCACACCCCGCACGTCCTATTCCCAGAATGTCGGTCACGATGGATCAGGGGAGAATTCAAGGGAGACCGAAAAGTATTTTGTCAAAGAGATAAATCACTGCGCACATTTTCATTTTCCGGACGCTCCGATACTGGACGAACACATGCGCAAAAACATCGAACAGTTTATAAAGAGCCAAGATCAAATCGCAAAACGGTTCGCAAAAAAACTTAGGTCCTTTACATACTGACGGTACGTTCTCCTCTGGCAAGACAGTATCGGCACCAGACAGGAAACTAAGAAACTATGGCTGATCACCTTTTTTTTCCCCGCCCAATTTATCTGCTTGGCTCTAACAGCTACATTGCCGGCCAACTAAGACGGCATTTTGAAAAACATGGGCACAGGGTCACTGGGATTAGTCACTCGATTGGCTTCACAGGCACATTCGAAGATGGGGCTGCCATCGTCAATTGCAGCGCAAGCTATCAGCCTGCGACTGATTGGGATCAAATGCTGAAAGCCAATTATCTATTTGCAAAAAAAATGATTGAACGATGCAACGAGACCAATACCGTCGTTAATCTCGCCTCCTATTTTGAAATCGGGGAAGTTTCAAATCCAGGCCCGATAAACAAATATGCAAGCGCGAAGTTACTGCTTCGCGCGTGGTTAACAGATTTCGCACGAACTAAGGGTATACAAGTTCTGAATTTGATGCTGTATGATGTCGTTGGTCCCGACGATCATCGAAGAAAACTAATCCCGTCCATCCTAAAATTGCAGGCCGGAGACGAAATAGAACTGACCGGGTGCGAGCAGATAGTTAATCTGACCCCTGTAGAAAACGTCGTTGAAGCGATCTCTCAAGCGCTATCAGATCGAACAGTGTCGGGGCTATTCTCTGCATCAAATACCGGCTTCAAGCCCCTAAAAGACTACATCCACATCCTTCAGTCCATCATCGGATTTCGGCCCGTTTTTGGCGCGATTCCTTACGGATCTGAGCAGATATTTCAACCTTTAACCAATATCCCGTGCATATCTGATAGCTCTTCGGTTGAGTTTAACCATAACTATGTGTCTAGCTTACGCAATGGTCCTGAACTCGGTTAGTGGAGAATTGGAATTTGCAAAAAACGCAATTGTATACATGAACATTCAATCTCTCCAACCATTTAGACTTGAATTTCGAAGACCACGCAGGTCGGTGAAGCGAGTGACTTCTCGATCAGTTTTGTTTCAAGCCCTTGTGGCTCAGGCTCATTGCCAAGCGCGGGGCTGCATCCGCAAGAAGAATTTGCATAGCGCAGGTGGCCCGTCTACTCCACGTGTCCTCAATATATATGAAACGAATTATGCCTTCGCAATCTGATATAAAAACTACCGTGGTTTCTGGAATCGGCCCCGGGCCACACGGCGTATCCCGACTAGTCGAATACATTATAAGCTCCGTAAACTACGAAATGATTTGTCCCGCCATGACGCCAAGTTTTCGAGAAGATCTTCAGAACGGCTATTGGCGCTTTCTTAGATCCGTCGCTCGTTTTCTTGTTGAAACTCTGCGGTTTAAGCTGAAACTTCTCCGCCTCGTTTTGACCGGAATCGATGAACTGGTCATCATCCATCATCAATCGATTGGCGTGTTTTCCACACTATTTTTGATGGCTAGGGCCAGGAGCATAAAATATTTCTGCGTCGACTCATCTTTCTTTTGCATCAAGTCATACAATCTGCGAGATGGCGCGGAGTGCATCCAATGCACGTCCGGGACGCCTGCACCTTTGGACTGCAGACCATTTCCGTCCCGAGCACCAAAGTTCCTACAGCATTTGTTTTTTCGATGTTTGTCCAAGTTAAGCGGACGCGTTCTGTTTCTTTGTCAGACAGAGGCACAGTCTCAACTTGTCAGGCTGCGCTACCCCAAAGCAGCCTCGAGTGTTGTTGGTCTTATGACATCAGACGTAAAACAAGAAATCCGTGAAACTTTTAACTGGGCGACATTACGGCACGATCTAGACACGACAAATCCGATCGATGGCAGTTATCTCATCTTCCATGGAAGTTCGCATCCAGCGAAAGGATTTTTTGCTCTTCTTGACAGCCCTGAATTTACTTCAAGGAGAATCGTATTTCCTTTCTCGAAGGAAGAGGTGAACGCACAGGCAAGAGCAATTGGTCACACCTTACCTTCCTGCTGGGAGTTCGTACCCATGTCGTGGGGAAGCGGACTGAAAGGTGCCTGCATCGCGGCCCAGGCTATTTTGTGTCCATCGCGTTGGTCAGCCCCCATAGAAGGCGCATTGATCAAATCACTTTGCGTCAACGGCAATGTGATTGTCTGGGGGGCAGATTTCTCATACGCCTCCGAAATCCCACAGCAAATCGTCTGGAACTTAAGCAAACTGAGCGCTAACGAGATTTTGGAAAATATAGATAGGCAAAACGATGCCTCTCGCGATAAGCGCTGGAGCGACATTCGGGCCTATTTAAAAAAATTCCACGATGAGAATAAAAAGATATTACTGTGACAGTTCAACGCGAAGCTTGGCTTTTGGTTTCGGCAATCTCCAAATCTATGGTAGGTGGCTTGAGGTAGCATGCGTGCTGGATAGTAGTTCGGGTTATAAGCTTTGAAGCTTGGTCGTGTGCGAGCGCTCGAAACCTTGTCGGCGGCAGTTATTGGTCAGGCGCTCAGCAGCCTCACAAATTTCCTATTGAACCTTTTCGTCTTATGGACAATGGCACCTGAAGAGTTTGGCCTATTTGGAATTGGTTTCGCCCTCGTTATGGTATTAAACGGATTCTGGCAGGGATTTTTCATAGTTCAATATTTAGTCCTGGCTCCGACCGAGGATAGCTTAAGATTTCCCGCGCAGGTTTATACCGCGATGGTTCTGGTATCAGTCGTGACTGGGGCACTCATGATTTTGGTAGCCGCGGTCCTTCAGGGCCTTTTCGGTATTGGTTTATTTGCACTCGGCATCGGTGGTTCGGCAATCGCCTTTTCCCTAAAGGAGTTCCACATTCGCTACGCGTTTAGTATAGGCAAGGGAAGTCAAGCGGTTTGGGTCAATGGACTGATGGCGGTTTCGCTTGTGCTGTTCCTCGGGGTGGCGCAGTTAGCTGATTTAGAGCTTTCAGCTAACATTATTTTTGCACTATATGCATTGGTAGTCGCGATCGCTGCACTTTTTGGACATTTCTTATCGGAACTCGCGCTTGCGGGTCACCGGCGTTCAGACCTTTACACGACTATCCGCAAGCTCGCGAAGGGCGGGAAATGGGCTATCGCAACCAACGTAATATTTTCGCTTCGTAACAATGCTCATGTGATCGTTCTTGCGATGATTATGGGTCCAACTGGAGTAGCCCGATTGAATGCTGCACGGCTTTTTGTGACCCCGCCTCTTTTGCTCCTTCCAGCGCTTTCGAACGTGGTCTTGCCGTATTTCGCCCGCACCTACCACGAGGGCGGGCTGGTTGCCCTTCGGGCAATGCAAAAATACGCAGGCGCGGCGTTTCTCGCAATGCTGCTCGGATATACGGCACTGTTGCTGTTTGCCTGGAGCTACCTTGAGACGATTTTGGTTGAGGATCAATATCAGGGACTCGCTCCATTGGTCGCGGCCTGGTGTGCTTTTGCGGCTATTCTTGCACTGCGCAGCATCATCGACTGGGGCGCGCAAGTCGAAAGACGTTTCGCGCTCATAACCAAGATTTCGGTAGGCGTGACCTTTCTCGCCTTGACGGCGGCGGTTGCGCTGACATTAGCGCTGGGCCCTATGGGAGCCGTACTAGCCATTATCCTAGCAGAATTCGTCATGGCGGCAGTGCTGTGGATGACGCTTTCAAGGCGAATTTGAGCATGCAAGCGTCGTCGTGACACATATTCCTGAAACAAGGTTGGGTTGGAGCAATTCGCAATTGACCCGTGTTGTACTTCTATTTTTGCTGTTGGTAATAATTGCGCCAAGTAATACTATTGGCTTTGGCCTCGGTTTTTATTACGCAGCCATTTCGAGAAATACTAATCTAAGCTTCTTACCACTAGTTCTTGCAGCGGCTCTTTTTTTTGCCTCTTACAATTCTACAAAAATTCCAGAGAGTGACCTGTTTTTCTATTGGCAAAGCAGCGAGGAACTTGCTCGCATCGATTTTTTCCAATTAATAAATCTATATCGACACGAACCCGGATACTATTTTATGAATTGGCTTTTTGTACGCGGGCTCGGGTTTGAGTGGAGCTCTTGGGTGTTCGTTTTTTCATTTGCATTTTATTTCTCATGGCTCACTGGAATAAACATCGTTTTAAATTTCCTGAAATTAGACCGCACTTCAAGTCTCACTCTTTTAGTATTTGCAATGTTCTTTCCTCTTGTCTTTATCCAGTCAGCACATTTAGTGCGGCAGTACATTGCGATGGGAATTGGGCTATTGGGATTGGCAACATTCCTAATAACTGGCCGAGGATGGCGTTATTTTATAGTTGCACCGATTTTTCACGTTGCCGCATTTGCGTTGCTTATCGTTCCATTATCTGCTCGACTAGGATCGCGGTCGCAAAGGGCGGCCGTCTTTTATACCTTATTTGTTGCACTATTCTTAGTGTTAGCTGGCAGAGTAGCCGGAGAGAACCCTGAATTTCTCCAATCACTGGGCGTGCCGAATTTGATTATTTACGGCATAGGACGTTTATCTCAGGACCAGTTCTACCAATTGAACGACCTTAGTTTAATTGGGCTCCTTTTCTCGACGATAAGTCTGGGAGCCAGTATTTTGGGACTTTATATCAATCGGGAAAAGATTGCTTCTATTTCAAAGGAGGTCAACCTTCGTTTTACTAGCTTCCTTACTTTCAATGCAGTTTTATCTGCTAGCATTATACTTCTTTCTCTGCTTGGATATACTGAACCAGCAACTCGAATGCTTCAGTTTATTCTTCTGCAGTTCCCAGTTGTACTCGCCACGTTAGTATTTTTGACAAAAACTTTTAGGTTTTTTACGATCATTGCGGGAGTCTTAATGCCAATTTTGTTTTTTTCCTACCCTAGCACATGGAGCTATGGAGATGTTTTAAAGGTCTTATTATATCCCCATTATTTTTACTTAATTGGGGCGTAGTCAGATAAATTCTTTGATCTGCCCTCTGAAAAGTCCCGCATTTTAATGTTGAGTTTGCCTGGCCTTTTGAAGGATCGAACAAGCCCACAGCCTCTCGTTATAATCGAAGGACCAAGAGGGAGCAGGCCCCGAGAATTATCCGTAGCTCAGCCCGCGACCACCATTATTGAGAGGGCAGTCCGATGATCCATCACTATATAAACCTTGTTTGCTGGCGCCCGATGTTGGAGCTCTATGACTCTGACCGTGATCTAATTTGGATCGACAGCAGATCGCTGCACGCAAGCGTCGCACGGCTTCGGCGCGATGCTGAGTACCGGCCAGGAACCAGCATCCTCCCCCAATTTGGTCCGGGCACACCCGGTGCGGAGAATTGGTTTTTCTTCACAGCGGGGCCTGTCGCACAACTGCCGGTCCACAGCCAGATGCCTCTGCCATTTTTTGACGAGGTTACGGTGCCAGTCGAAATCGCTAACACATTGATGGCGTTGCCTGATGGGACGCGCGTTGGTCTTGGGATTAGTGCCCCGAAACAGAATTACCTCGCGGTCGCGATGCATAAGTTGCGCCCAGACCTTGAATACTATTGCTTAGGGGCCGCGATCGTCGGCCATTTTGCTAAATCTCGCGGCAACGCACCGGCACTTTCCGGCAGTGGTTTAGAATGGCTGGCGTTCCTGGTACGCTCGCCCCGCCGCACCTTCGGAAAGATTGGCACCACCCTAAGAGAATTAATTGCCATCCGGCTCCACGACCTTTCTCGAAACGACTTCGCGCGTTTCTCCCAAATTTGCATGCCGGTCTCTGAACGACACGACGATTAAAAAGGACAATAGCAATGAAAAAGGCCCTAATCAGCGGTATCACAGGCCAAGACGGCTCTTATCTGGCGGAGTTTCTGCTGGAAAAGGGATATGAGGTGCATGGCATCAAGCGTCGGGCCTCTAGCTTTAACACCGACCGGATTGACCACATCTATCAGGATCCGCACACGCCCGATCCGCAGATGAAACTGCATTACGGGGACCTGACGGATACCTCGAACCTGACGCGGATAATCTCTGAGGTGCAGCCGGATGAGGTCTATAACCTCGGCGCGCAAAGCCATGTGGCCGTCAGCTTTGAATCACCGGAATATACGGCGGATGTGGATGCCACCGGTACATTGCGTTTGCTCGAGGCGATCCGGTTCCTGGGGCTAGAGAAGAAGACCAAGTTCTATCAGGCCTCAACGTCTGAGCTCTATGGATTGGTGCAGGAAATCCCTCAGCGTGAAACGACCCCGTTCCACCCGCGCAGCCCCTATGCGGTGGCGAAGCTTTACGCTTATTGGATCGCGGTGAACTATCGCGAGGCCTACGGTATGTATGCCTGCAACGGTATTCTGTTTAACCACGAAAGTCCGCGGCGGGGCGAAACCTTTGTGACCCGAAAGATCACGCGGGGAATGGCGAACATCGCCCATGGGCTGGAACAGTGTCTACATATGGGCAACATGGATGCGCTGCGCGATTGGGGCCATGCCAAAGATTATGTCCGCATGCAGTGGATGATGCTGCAACAGGATGAGGCCGAGGATTTTGTGATTGCCACGGGCAAGCAATATTCGGTGCGAGAGTTCATCACATGGTCTGCAGCCGAGCTGGGCATTGAGCTGGAGTTTAAGGGCGAAGGTGTCGAGGAGACCGGCACGGTCGTCAGCGTTGATCAAAGCCGCGCGCCGTCTGTAAATATCGGTGATGTGATCGTCCGCGTTGACCCGCGTTACTTCCGTCCGGCTGAGGTCGAAACGCTTTTGGGTGATCCGACCAAGGCGAAAGAAAAGCTCGGCTGGGTGCCAGAGATCACAGCGCAAGAGATGTGCGCCGAGATGGTTGCCAATGACGTGGTAGAAGCCAAACGCGCCAAGCTGCTGCGCGATCACGGGCTGGAAAAGCCCCATGCGATCGAAAATCAGGGGTAAGCGATGAAGTATTACATCGCAGGGCATCGGGGCATGGTCGGCGGGGCAATCCTGCGCCGTGTCGAGTCGCTTCCGGGGGTTGAGACTGTCACCCGCACCCACGCCGAACTGGATCTGAGCGATCAGGCGGCTGTGGCCGCCTTCATGGCAGAGGAAAAGCCCAATGTGGTGATCCTAGCAGCTGCCAAGGTCGGGGGCATCCATGCAAACAACACCTATCCGGCTGAGTTCATTTACGAGAACTTGATGATCCAATCCAACGTGATCCATCAGGCGCATGTGAATGGCGTGCAGAACCTTCTGTTCCTCGGCTCCAGCTGCATCTACCCACGCGCGGTCGAACAGCCGATGGCGGAAACGGCGCTTTTGACGGGGATATTAGAGCCGACGAATGAGCCCTACGCCGTCGCCAAGATCGCCGGCATCAAGATGTGCGAGAGCTACAACCGTCAATATGGCCGCGACTATCGCTCAGTTATGCCGACGAACCTCTATGGCCCCGGCGACAATTTCCACCCCGAGAACAGCCACGTCCTGCCCGCCCTGATCCGCCGCTTCCACGAGGCCGCGCAAGAGGGCGCTGAGAGTGTCACCATCTGGGGCACGGGCACCCCGCGCCGAGAGTTCCTGCATGTGGACGACATGGCCGAGGCGTCGATGTTTGTGCTGACGCTGGATCGCGAGACCTATGAGGCCAATACAGACCCGATGCTGAGCCATATCAACGTGGGCACGGGCAAGGATATCTCGATCCTTGAACTGGCCCAGAAGGTTGCCAAAGTCACCGGCTTTACCGGAGACATCCTGACCGACCCCACCAAACCAGACGGCACCATGCGCAAGCTGATGGACGTCAGCCGCTTGTCAGCGATGGGCTGGGACGCCGAGATCACCCTAGACCAAGGCCTGACCGAGACCTACGACTGGTTCCTGAACAACGCCGACAACATTCGGGCGTAACGGGATCTCAAGACTTAACAACATTTAGAGATTAATTTATGATCAATCTATATCCAGTGATCCTCTGCGGCGGTTCGGGCACGCGTTTGTGGCCGTTGTCGCGTAAGAGCTTTCCCAAGCAATTTGTGAAACTTGTTGGCGACGAAACACTTTACCAAGCCAGCGCCAAGCGGTTGACAGGCGCGGTTGAGGGGGCCTCGTTTCAATTCCCTGTGATCATGACGAACTCGGATTTCCGCTTCGTGGTGGTTGAGCAGCTGCAAGAGATCGGCATTGATCCGGGCGCTGTGATGATCGAACCGATGGGGCGAAATACGGCACCCGCGGTTCTGGCCGCAGCGCTGCATATTGCAGCAAGTGACCCCGACGCCATGATGCTGGTCGCCCCATCGGACCACGTGATGAAAGACGTTGAAAGCTTCCACGCCGCCATTGCCGAGGGGGTGAAGGCGGCCCAAACCGGCCGGATGGTGACCTTTGGCATTCAGCCGACGCATCCAGAGACCGGGTTTGGCTATTTGAAACTGGCGGGCCAATCGAAGAATGGCGAGGCGGTTGCGCTGGATGCGTTTGTGGAAAAACCTGATCTGGAAACCGCGCAGGATATGGTGGCCGATGGCGGCTATCTGTGGAATGGCGGTATCTTCCTATTCCGCGTTCAAGACATCATCGCAGCGTTTCGCGCACACGCGCCTGAGCTGACAACACATGTTGAAGCATCGGTCGCGGATGCTGCGGCGGATTTGGGGTTCTGTCGCTTGGCCCAAGGCCCATGGGCGCAGGCCGAGGACATCTCAATCGACTATGCGGTGATGGAAAAGGCCAAGAACCTCTCGGTTGTGCCGTATTCTGGCAACTGGTCGGACCTCGGGTCTTGGTCGGCTGTGCATGAGCTTATGGGCGGCGATGTGGCGACCAACGGCAATGTCACGGCGATTGACTGTAAGAATTCCCTGCTGCGGTCTGAGCATGAGGATTTGGAATTGGTCGGCCTCGGCGTCGAAAACCTGATTGCGATTACCATGCAAGACGCGGTTCTGGTCGCGGATATGTCCAAGGGCCAGAGCGTGAAGGATGCGGTAACCGCCCTGAAAGCCAAGGGCGCGAAACAGGCAGAAATGCTGCCTGTAGATTTCCGCCCATGGGGGCATTTTGAAACGCTGGCGCTGGCCGATCGCTTCCAAGTGAAGCGCATCGTTGTCAAACCCGGCGCGGCACTCAGCCTGCAGAGCCATCACCACCGCGCAGAGCATTGGATTGTGGTTGAAGGCACCGCCAAGGTGACGATCGACGACACTGTGAAGCTCGTGTCAGAAAACGAAAGCGTCTACATCCCGCTGGGGGCCGTTCACCGGATGGAGAACCCCGGCAAGGTCGACATGGTGCTGATCGAAGTGCAAACGGGTAGCTACCTCGGCGAAGATGACATCATTCGCTACGAGGATGTGTACGCCCGTGGACAGGGGGCGAAGGGATGAAGATTTCAGTTGCAGGAATAGGCTATGTCGGCCTGTCCAACGCCGTCCTTTTGGCGCAGCACAATGATGTGACCTTGGTCGACATCGATCAAGCCCGCGTCGATCAGGTCAACGCCCGCCAATGCCCGATCATTGACCCCGAGCTTGAGGATTACCTCACCAACCGCGATCTGACCCTCAAGGCCACCACCGACGGCTCCGCAGCATATAAATCCGCCGACTTCGTCATCGTCGCCACGCCCACCAACTATGACCCGAAATTCAACTTCTTCGATACGTCATCTGTTGAAGCGGTGATCAACCAAGTCATCGCCGCCAACCCAGACGCCACGATTGTCATCAAGTCCACCATTCCCGTCGGCTTCACACAAGAGGTTTCGGCCAAGTTAGACACTGATCAGGTCATTTTCAGCCCAGAATTCCTGCGCGAAGGCAAAGCGCTTTACGACAATCTCCACCCCTCACGCATTGTCGTCGGAGAGCAATCCGAGCGCGCCCGTACCTTCGCAGATCTGCTGCTCCAAGGTGCCATCGACAAAAATACCCCCGTCCTGCTCACCGGCCCGCGCGAGGCCGAGGCGATCAAGCTTTTCGCCAACACCTACCTCGCCATGCGCGTCGCCTATTTCAACGAGCTCGACAGCTACGCGCTGGCCCATGACATCGACACCCGCCAGATCATCGAGGGTGTCAGCCTCGACCCGCGGATCGGCGGTCACTACAACAACCCCAGCTTTGGCTACGGTGGATATTGCCTGCCAAAAGACACGAAACAGCTCTTGGCGAATTACACTCAGGTGCCGCAGAGCCTGATTCAGGCGATTGTGGACGCCAACGCCACCCGCAAAGATTTCCTGTCGTTCCGTATCATCGACATGCAGCCCAAAGTTGTCGGCATTTACCGGCTGGTGATGAAAGCCGGGTCTGACAATTTCCGCCAGTCCTCGATCCAGGGCATCATGAAGCGGATCAAGGCAAAGGGCATTGAAGTCATCGTCTTTGAACCCGAGCTTCACGAAGTCGAATTCTACGGCTCCCGCGTAACCCATGATCTGGACGAGCTGAAAGCCTCATCCGATCTGATCATCGCCAACCGTATTACCGACGACATCCGTGACGTCGCTGACAAAGTCTTTACCAGAGATGTGTTTGGCTCGGACTAATTGGCCCAAACATTATGCTCCGCTTTCTCCAAATACCGCGACAGCACATTCACTGACCTCCACCCGCCTGCTCGCATAATCGCGACAGTATCGAACCCAGCACAGAGCAGGTCCTGCGCAGCGCCTACCCTCAACGAATGACCACTGAATTGATTGACTATGTCTTGAGGCAAGCCCGCGTCACGCGCTGAAGTTTTGATAAGCGCTTTGACCGTGGTTGTACTCAGGTTTCGCTGAATGGCCTTGCCCTGATAAACGGGGCAGAACAGCGGCTTGATATACGGTCCTCGCCAATCCAGCCAGTCTCGAACGAGGCTGGCTGTTTTCGTTGAGGTAAATGCCAAACGACCTTCGCCAAATGGATCTGCTTTGCTGCGTCGAATGAGAACGCGCAGTGTGCCGTCACTCCTGAACTCAACATCATCCGTTCCTAGAGCAACGAGTTCGGCGCGCCTCGTCAACAGCTCGTATCCGAGCGCAAGCATTGCTTTGTTTCTCAACCCGACCGGACCAGCAGGCTGAACGTCAAGGAAGGCTTCCAAGTACTTCCGCGTCAATCCCTTCGCCTGTTTCGGTCTTGCGTGTTTTGCTCTTCGAATGCGTCGAAGCGTGATATTGATGTCTTCGTCGTATGTTGGATCGGGGAGATGCAGAAGCCTATGCGCTTTTCTGATAGCGTATAGTCGCCTTTTGACCGTCGAAGGTGCTTTACCAGGTGCTTGTGACTCAAGAAAATCGCACACTGCGCGAACATCTGAGGGGAATGGCTGCACTCCCTTTTCCAAACACCAATCCTCAAATATTTCAATGTCGGCGCGATATGACTTAAGCGTTGCCGGGGCATACGCTCCGTCAAGACGCTTGAGTTCAGTTCGCCAATCGTGCTTAGAATCAACCATGTCACGCAAAACTAACATATTTTGCGCAATATAAGCAAATCATCACTTGGAGCGCATATTGATAATATCTGCGCAAATACGAAGCGCCCGTGCTTCACTTGGCTGGTCTGCCTCTCACTTGGGAGAGCAAAGTGGTCTATCTCTGCGGACCATTCAAACCGCTGAACACGAGGGCGGAGAGAAAAGAATTCGAAAGAGCTCTCTCATAGCAATTAAGGCGACTCTAGAAGCCGCTGGAATTGAATTCATCGGCACACCCGAAGATGGGCCTGGCATCCGCATTCACGCGAAGTAGCTGCAAGACAGTTGGCATCGTTCCTCGCTAAGTAATACTTTTCCCGCGAGCTTCGAGATTCCAACGGTTGAGATCGCTTCAATAGTCTTTTCATCCGCGGCCAGAACCTGCCCGATCCGATAAGCCGCAGGTACGTTAATTCTCTTAGCAAGAAGCACAATATGTGCCCTCATATGGACATCATATCCCATATATGGTACGCTACACCTGTAACCGTTGCTAAGGAGGATCGATAGGGAGGAGAATTTACTTAAGGAGGTCTTTTATGACCAATGAACTCTCACCTCTTGATCCCGAACGCTTTGGGCTTTCCAGCTTTGCCGATTTACTCTCTCCCAAGGGTCCCCTCTTTGGTGAAGACTGGGACGCATTTGAAACGCTTC
The DNA here is from genome assembly GCA_964342355.1 of uncultured Hyphomonadaceae bacterium. Taxonomy (GTDB): domain Bacteria; phylum Pseudomonadota; class Alphaproteobacteria; order Caulobacterales; family Hyphomonadaceae; genus Hirschia. Next base: position 1,280 of record CAYFFG010000031.1, on the reverse strand, counting down.
GTGACGGGCTTTACGCGTCACTCGCACCGATCACCGCATATGAAGCAACGATGGCGGAAAGCATAATTGCCATTGAGTGGGAGCTTGTTGAACGCCGCAAGATGCGCCGCGACAGCCTTCAAGAGCATATTAAACAAATGATCGTGGCGGCTTATCTCAAATCGGCAAAAGAAAGCTTTGCGGGTGAAGAACGCGAAGCATTGGAAAAGCACGTCGAAGAAGGCGGCTCCGCTCAAAACTGGAGCTACGGGTATTACTTGAACGAAGACTATGTGAAGGATGAGGGACGCGATCTAGCCGAACGCGCACTTTCGAAGAATCCAAAGGAACGCAAAGAGGCCCTCAAAGAAATCGAGGAGCTAGACATTGATTTTGAGCTCGCCCTCGGCACAGCCTACGCCAACCAACATGGCTCTGCTTTTGCCCATGAAGAAGCTGTCAAAGACTTGGAAAAACGGCGTCGGGAGGTGATGCGGGACTATGAGGCACTCCAACGCATGCGCCCGATTGCTGTCGAAGTGGTGTCCGAATGACCCCTGAACACATACAGAGCCGAAACGCCGCCAACGCTCAGCAAAGTACTGGTCCCAGGTCCGCTGAGGGCAAGGCCGTTTCCTCTCAGAACGCCCGCCGACATGGTGTGACAGGTCAATTGCCGCGGGAACAGGTATCGCAATGGCTGGCCATCATTCTCGATCAGCCTGAAATTGACGCGTCATCGTTCATACCCATCAGCGAAGCGGACCACGCTGCATTGCAATTGGCATCTGCAGAAGCGCGATTGGCGCAAAGCCAAAACGCCTTCACGGATTTCCTTGCGCACTTTGCCATAGAGGATGCAGAAACACTCGACATCAACGCCCTGTACAATCTCATCACACATGAACTCGAAACCAAGGGATTGTCGCGCGACATCTTAAGCCTGGTCGTGCGATTTATCGATCACTTGGAAGATATTAAACCCAACGTGGCTTTGATAAAGAGGACACAACTTCGATTGATGAAAAGGTATTTGCGCGAAGCCCAAACGGGCAGGTCCCGCGCATTAAGGCAGTGGATTGAAGTTTCAAGAACGGAGATGTTGCCAGCCTAATCGCCAATTTCCCGAAACGAACCCAAATATCTCTCTATGGTTGAAATGTTAACTATATCAATAAGTTAAAAAGATTTCCTTTCCTGCACTCAGGAAAGCTCCCCTTTTATAGCCAATAAGTCCGACTCCAATCCCCGATAACGTGTCACCTGACACTCTCTTTTCCAACACAACAAATAATGCCATA
>CAYFFG010000030.1:0-19705 GCA_964342355.1 uncultured Hyphomonadaceae bacterium | reverse complement strand
ATAAAGCCCACCGTTTCCTCCGTCAACCACTTATTTTCAGTCAATTTGCAGAAAACCTCGGCTTCCTGATTTTGACCGAAAACGCCGTCCAGAAACTGTCCTTGAGACCGTCTGTCTGGTCAGCCGCGCCCGGCGGAGAGCGGCGGGGTTTACGTGTATGACCGCATCCCGTCAACAGACTTTTTCAAGAAAATGTCACACCACTCCCCCGCCCTCACATCGTCCATTCAGCGATACCCCTGTAGCCAAAGGCGATTCAGCTGGAATCCATGGCCGTAAAATATATGACATTTTCTTTTCAAAGCGCCCGTCGCCCGTGCAAGTTATGCCATCATCGGCCAAGTCCGCTTTAAGCAAAAATTTCTAGAAAACTTTCACTGCAAATATCGGACAGGTGATAGTACGCGCGTGCGCGCGCGAGGCTGCAACCCGTTGTTAACCATCCTAAACCCTTCGCAAACAAAGACTTTTCCAGAAACCTCACGTTATTGTGAGTCTGTAAACAGTCTCATGGCATACGGAATGGTGAAACAGACATAAACTAAGAAACCGGACGCTATTTATGCCTTTGCCAGCGAAACGATTGATATTTGCAAGCTTATCAATGCTTGCAGTCAGCGCGACCGCCACAGCTCAGTCCAACCCATCCGGACAATATGCAGGCGAGTTTGAACGGCCTTATGGCTTTGCTTACGGCGAAGAAGAGCGCACCTACAATGCCAATACCCGCGACGCACGCGGCAACCGGGTAATCATCGATGGACGTATCGTTGTCGGAGACGATTTTTCGACACTGTCCCAAAGCGGTGTTTACGGGAACAGTTTCTACAGCGCTGGAACCGCATTCTCCAACAGCTCAACTTTCAGTTCAAGCACGAGCTCTTCAAGCTCAAGCAGTTCGAACAGCCAGTTTTCCGGCGCCGGGCTCAACGCCATCGGCAACCAGCTCAACGTAATCACCATCGGCGACTACAACAACGTCGTCATTGACTCAGAACAAGTGAACAATGGCGACCAGAATGTCGTCCTGAATGGGGAACTGAACCTCGATGACTAAATCCAGCAAATCTACCGCGCAAAAACTGATAGGCGCTGCGTCTGCCGCTCTTATCGCGACCGGCTGTGTGTCCCCTGTCCCGGTCTATTCCGGCAATTACGCCAAACCAATTGGCGGATCGCCAGTCACCGCCAACCCGACCCCATATTCTGCAGGCCTTGTCTGTCTTGGCGACTATGCGCGTGCGGCCAATCTGGGTCAGCCAAAAATCGCCGTCGGACGTATCCTCGATTACACCGGAAAAGAAGACTTTGAAGGCGGCCGCCGCGTCACGCAAGGCGCATCGCTGATGGCGATTTCAGCATTTGCGAAAGCGGGCGCCCGATTGGTTGAACGCTTCGACACGTCCGTTTCCGAACTGGAACTCAAATACGCTAACAACAAGCTGATTGGCGATGAAATCGAAAACGAATACCGCCGCATCCACGCCGGATCGATTCCAGGGTCTGACTTTTACCTTGTTGGCGGCATTACCGAGCTGAACGCAAATCTACGTTCAGTCGGCATTGACGGGTTCATTGGCGACCGCGACGTTGAAGACCCCAAAGGTGTTGGCGGCGCGAAAATGTACGTCATCAATGTCGGCCTGGACCTACGCTTGGTTGAGACCAAGACTTTGGAAGTTGTTGACGTTATTTCCTATCAAAAACAGATCATTGGCCGAGAAGTATCGCTCGGAGTCTTTGATTTTGCCAATAACAATGTCTTTGATATTGGCGCTGGCGAACGCGCGCTCGAGCCGATCCAATTAGCAGTACGTTCCGTTATAGAACGCGCTGTTCTGGAAATGACAGCAAACCTTTATGGTGTCTCTGGCCCAGAGGTCTGCGAGACCCTGACAGCAGATTATGCAGACGCCAAGGTCACCAACAGCACAGTCGGAAACTACTATCCGGCCTACGATAATCTTGAGACCAATAATGGGGAGACACGCGAAGAGCCGTCTCGTTGGCATGACGACCGCGACCGTTCCGTCGAACATGGTCTGCGCGGCCGCCAATAAACATGAGCAGTCGCCCACCCTATCAAAAGCCTTTGGCGTAGAGATTTATAAAATGAATGTACGTGGCATCAGCTATTTCGCACTACACATCGCTTTATTAAGCGGTGTGTCTTTCTCTGCGCTGGCGCAAAGCGCGCCTTCAACCGTGCTAAATGAACAAATCAATCTCGGCGACACATTCGCTACGATGGATGTGGTTGTTCAATCCGGTGCGGATGGTGATGTCACATCCGACGCCTTAGCAGCTGGCAACGTTATTTCAGGCGAGGCAGCTGTTGCAAGCGGATCTGTTACCGACAGTTTGCAGGTTACCTCCGGTGATTCTCAAGCCGCAGCCACTTTAGAAGGTGGTTTTATTGCCGGCGCCGCCACTGTTTCCTCCACCAGTTATGGCAACTCCTCGCTTTGGCGCGAATATGAAGGCGACACGATCGGACAAGACACACAGTCTGGCGCCCAGATTACGTCTAACGCCACAGCCACTGACACATCTTCTGATTCCCTTGCTGTTTCCGCTGTAGCAACGGCAAACATCACAGACCTTGGCTATAATGAGGGCGACTTCACAACGACAGCCAATCAGGTCGCCAATGCTTTTGTCGCCGCACAGGCGGAGATTGACGGTTGTTGTACGAACGAGACGACCAGCGCCACATCTGCCGCTATCGCCAACTCGTACCAGTCCTTTTCCAGCAATGCGACGGCGGTCGCGAATGTAAGCCAGTTCTCAACAGGTCCAAGCATAACCGGCACAACCAATGTGGATCAGGACGAAACGCCCTTATTAGCTGCCGCCTCTACGGCCTCCGCCAACAACATCGTCGTCAACAATGAATGGGGTTATGCCCAATTGACGGGCGAACAATCCAACACCTCTGCTGTGAGCGCTACAACCACTGTGACTTTAGATGACTGGACCGACAGCGCAGACACATCTGCTTACGGGGTCGGAAACGCCATCATCCTGACGACAATCGGGGCCAGCACGGAGGTATTTTACGAACAATCTAACACAGGCGACATATCCGCTACGACAAGCTTTGATGGCTCATCCAACGCCAGTGGCGCTGCGAGCACAGCTGCAACCGCCGTCGGGAACGCCTATACAGGTTATGTCTGTACGACGTGTGCGCCCGGGGCCGCTGGCGGTGAAATTTCTCAATTTAATTCAGGAACCATCACCGCTTCTGGCCAGCTTAACGCTTCCGGCGCAGGAAATGTCTTTGGCTCCGCCTCTGCTATCGGCAATACCGCTAGCTTCACGACTGCGCCAGCTAATACTGGCGATTAAACTAAGCGGTCGGACGCGCCAAACACATACCTGAACACGACCAGTATCAGCTCCCGAAAACCAGCAGGAACATCACCAGTATGTTCATCCGGAAAAACTCCAAAACACTACCGGTAAGTTTACCAGAATACTGACCAGAACTTTGACCGGAAGACTGCCCGGAACAATTAGTGGACGTTGACCCCGACACCGCCATCAAGAATCAAGCGGCCTGTGTCGGTGATTTCCTTTTCCACCTGCACTTCGCGGCTCACCTGTTGGATAACGGTGCGCTCGGTTGGAATACAAGCAGGCTGTTCAATCTTGATCGCCTTTACGCCCGGCCCATAGCGGCGCAGCAACGAACGCTCGTTACAATTCCGGCGCGGCGCTTCTGGACCGCATGTCAACTCTCCGCCCGGTGCGTGAAAGAGCGCCTCTCCTTTTTTACAAGAAAAAGTGCGTCCTCCATCATAAACCGGTTCACCAGCATCAAAGGCGCCGACAGTGACCTGCATGTATGATCCGGCGACACAGCGGAAAATTTCACCGGAATAATCCTGATCGACATCCGCTTCCTCGAAAGTTTGTGAGGCGGGATGCGGCGCTCCACGATCATCAACGCATAAAGCCTGTACCGGCATGGCGACGAGTTCAGGCGCCGTCGGCTCACAGTAACTCTCAGTGACCGGCACGTTTTCCACTACAGTTTGAGTCACTGTTTCTGTGCCCACCACATTTAAGTCATTCAGGATACTGCTTTGAATTTGCTGATTATAGTTACCACCAGAGCGGCCACCAAAATAAACAAACGTTGATCCTTGAGACGATGTTTGTCCGCCCTCCAGCACTGTGGTGCTATTATATTGCGAGTTGCTACTGTTGACGACAATGTGCGAACCGCCTGTGCGCGCGCCAGGCACGTTAATGATCTGATTGCGAGGGATGTTACAACAGGGGTTTGTCTCTTGCCCGCCAGGAACCGTCACGTTTGGCGTGGCTGATCCAACCTGCGCCATGGCGTGGTTTGCGGTGACAGCCGCCACACATGTCAGAGCAGCAATAGCTGCGCCGGCTAACATGTTCCTGGATGACACGTTCATGACAATGCTCCCGATCACTTCAACTGTGAGGATGCAACCCTCACGCCGTATTCTCCTATTGCGATGGTTAATTTCTCTTTCAGGGAGAAATTGATCGAAACTGAACCGATTCAACTCGATCAATCTTGGCCCGGACTTTGCGAAACAACCTGCAACCGGTCCTTTCTGCACCGAAAGACACTAGAGAACAGTAAAGAATGTTAGAGTTGAACGCACATCCGAACACGCGGGCGATTATTGAGGCCTGGAAGCGCCTCTCCTCCGGCGAATCATCGCTGCAGGACACCCCGAAGGCGTCGGAGTACCCTGAGATTGTGTCGCGTCTCTTTATTATACAACGCACACAAAAAGAGGACCTGACCTTTCGCGTTGCTGGCGCGGGCCTGGAATCCCTTTTTGGTCGCGATCTGATTGACCACAATTTCCTCTCGCTTTGGCGCGATGCGGACAAAGTCATTGTGTCAGCAGCAGTCGATGCTGCGTTGATTGAAGGTTCACCGACCGTAATGCAGGCAACGGCTGAAACACTGGACGGGCGACAGGTTGGCGTAGAGGTTTCCTTCTCTCCTCTGGACACAATTGAAGCCCACACACCGCGCGTGTTGGGGCTCTACCAGACGACAACGAATGAAGCGGTGTTAAAGCAACGCCCAATCTGGCGGCATGTCGCAACGCGCATGACCCCGCCTGTTCCCGAAACACTTGCCGCAAGCCTGCGACTGGTTGTTTCGAACGACACCTAATTCACTGATAAGTTTAATTATTTTAAGATATTCGGCGCTTTTATTAAGGTGTTCTTTGTTTGCGAGACTTTTGGAAACGCTTTGTGAACCATAGGCCGCATAAACTTGGTCGATAGACTTAAGTTTTTGCACCAAGGCGTTTGGTTATGAGCGATCAAACTGCAGTTAAAACGACACTGCGTCGCCTGACAGATCAGGACAGACGCCGGTTCCGGCGCGTGTTCCATGAGGCGCAGGCGCGCTTTTTATGGAGAGACGGGCAGGAATTTATCGCCCGTACACATGATATCGGCGGCGGTGGCATGTCTTTTTATTCCAACAAGCCGGTCGAAATTGACGAAGATGTCGTTATTTATGTCGAAGACATAGGTCGTTTCTCCGGAAAAGTCGCACGAAGAACCCATTATGGTTTCGCTGTCAGACTTCATCTTGTTCCAATCAAGCGCGAAAAACTGATCGACCAGCTGACCTGGTTGGTCAACAAAGACGCCCTTAATCTCAGCGATGAACGTCGGACAACCCGCCGCAATATTGGCGGTCGTCTGCTTGCAACATTCGAGTCAGGTGTCGTCGCCCAATGTAATGTGATAGACCTGTCGCTTCAGGGCGTCGCTTTGCACACAGTTGGCCCACGTCCGGAAATAGGCAGCCTGGTTCGGGTTGGCAAGCGCCTAGGAAAATGCGCACGTTATGTCGAAAACGGCTTTGCTGTTGAGTTCACAAAACCCCAATCTTAGACCGCTCTTTTATTCTCAATGAAGCGACAAGGGACATCACAACCTGTGAGCATCGAACAATCTGCTACGCCAGTTGAAGCGCCACGCATTCAATGGCGTGTTAAAGTCGCGGACAAAGTCTACGGTCCCTATCCGCGCAGTCGCATGTTGGAATTCTTAGACGAAGGCCGTGTCACGGCTGAGACCGAGATCGCATGCGGACATGACGAACACTTCTTTCGCGCCGACGAACACCCCAATCTGCGTTGGAATTTTGGCCAAGCTCCAGTAGACGGAGCAGCAGCTGAAGAAGATAGCGCCCCTACCGTATGCAACTACCTGATCGCAGGAAAGATGCTGGCTAACCACAACGAATTTGAGTCGCTTTTGAACAAATCGGGCCGGTTTGCCCGCGCTGGCGTTGGGATCTGGATCCTGCGCTCTCGTGTGACTTTGCCTCAATTACGCAATCGCCTCTCAAGTGTGCTGGGCAAGGACGAACAGTTTGTCATCGTCAACGCCAGCCGGGGCCGGCTTGCCTGGTTCAATCTAGGGGCTGAACCAGACGCCGCGATTCGTGGTGTATGGGATTGCGAACTGGAAACTGACTAACGCGGGCTAGCTAGCCATTCGATTCTTTTAGCCCAGCTGCATATCGACGCCAGTTTTCTACATAATGCTGCGCCGACGCTGTTAATCCTGCGATTTGTTCGGCCGATAGTTCTTTTACGACCTTCCCCGGCGCGCCCATCACCATGGAGCCATCAGGAATTTCCTTGCCCTCTGTGATGAGGGCATGTGCGCCAATAATACAATTTTTCCCGATTTTTGCGCCATTCAAGACGGTCGCGCCAATGCCGATCAGCGAATTGTCGCCAATCGCACATCCATGCAACATGACCATGTGCCCAATTGTGACATCTTTTCCGATCGTCATTGGATATCCCATATCCGTATGGAGCACTGATCCATCCTGAACATTGGAATTTTCGCCAATAGTAATGCGCTCATTGTCCCCGCGAATCACTGCGTTGAACCAAATGCTGGAGTTTGCTCTCATCAATACGTCACCAATCACCTGAGCGCCCGGCGCTATCCATGTTTCTCCTTCAGTGACCAAATTTGCGCCATCTAATTGGAATACGGTCATTTTCAGGGCTCCTGGAATTTCGTGGTTAACTGACACATATTTTTCATTAGCATCTTAGTAATCACATTGTAGCCTAATGATTATGAGATTCGCAGAATCAGACACCGCGTTCGATTTTCGCAATCAAGGCTTGGAGGGACATTCCGTGCGAGCTTATTCGCCGCCCTGTCTACGACTGCCGCCTTTGACGCTCACGCGTCCGGCGAGAACGGTGACGCTCCCCCTGCTTTCAGGAGCCTCAGTTTCCGCTCCTCTCTTTCAAGTTTCCACGAGCCGCAGCCCCTTCAAGGTCTGCGGCTTTTTCTTGCGCTGCCTCATCCGAAAAGGAGATCATCATGGCTAAGCGATCCAACGTCCGCCGTCTTCGTGCCGAGTTCGACGCGAGTGACTATTTCGAGGACGATGCACTACACGGTGACACAATGATGCTGGAGCGCGGATGGGACCCAACAGATGACCAGCCTCGCGGAAAACGAAAACAAAAGCCAGCAGCCACACATTCTGAAGAACCAAAGCGCGAACAGCGCTACGTCAAGAACATCACCCCCCGCTCAGAGGGGCAGGCGAACCTGATGAAAGCCATTGATGACAGCAATCTTGTTGTCGCGCTTGGCCCTGCGGGAACAGGTAAAACCTATTTGGCAATTACAAAGGCGGTTGAGGCTCTAAAATCAGGCCAGGTCGGCCGAATTGTCCTATGTCGTCCCGCTGTCGACGCTGGTGAAAATATCGGCTTCCTCCCAGGTGACATGGAAGACAAGCTCGCACCGTACCTGCGCCCGCTTTACGATGCGCTTTCGGACCGCCTGCCGCCGAAAACACTAAAATCAATGATGGCCGAAGGCCTTATCGAGATTGCGCCGGTGGCCTTCATGCGCGGTCGCACGCTGAACAACGCTTTCGTGGTGATTGATGAAGCTCAAAACTGTACTTACGTGCAGCTGAAAATGCTTTTGACGCGACTTGGCTGGAACTCCACTATGATCGTCACGGGTGACCCTGCGCAATCTGACCTTTTGCCATCACTCTCCGGGTTGGCCGATGTGGCGGAGAAACTGGAAGAAGTGGAAGATGTGTCCGTGGTCCGCCTCGACAAAACCGATGTGGTTCGCCACCCGCTCGTCGCTAAAATGCTCAACAGTCTTTAGACTTTAATTTATCCTCCCCCGATGAACCCTCTGGCATATTCTATTGGCCGGAGGGTTTTTCATTTGTCAGGCATATCGCCAATCTTTGATCAACATGGTCAGGCTTTGCCTTGCGAATACAGAAGGCCTAGCTTAACGATTAACGATAAGAAGTTTAGCTGCTTCCCGCTACGCACCGCCGGAAGCAACGAAACATTCCAAATCTTAGCTTTTTGATTCGCCACGAAGGGTCTGCTTCATGCGCCGTTTTCCATTTAATCTAGCACTGCTTTTTTCTGCTTCTACGCTGATAATTTCAGGCTGTTCGCTCTTATCTCAGCAGACCTCAGGTGCCACTGAGCCAGTCGCCGTCTCTCAAACCATTCCAGCTGCGCCTTTAGAATTGCCCGGCGGCATTAAGTTGATTGAGCAGATTGAAATCGCGGAAGGTGAGATTGGTATTCCTTATTCAAAGTATGAATTGCCCAACGGCCTGACTTTAGTCCTCCACGAAGACAAATCCGACCCGCTCGTGCATGTGGACGTCACTTACCATGTTGGCTCTGGCCGCGAAGAAATCGGCAAATCCGGTTTTGCACATTTCTTTGAACACATGATGTTTCAAGGCTCAGAAAACGTCGCAGACGAAGAGCACTTCAAAATCATTTCCGAAGCGGGCGGCACACTAAACGGTACTACAAACACCGACCGGACGAACTATTTTGAAACCCTTCCCTCAAATCAGCTTGAAAAAGCGCTTTGGCTGGAAGCGGACCGCATGGGCTTTTTGCTAGACGCCGTCACCCCTGAGAAATTCGAAAACCAGCGCGAAACCGTTAAAAACGAACGTGGCCAGAACTACGACAACCGCCCTTACGGATTGGTGTGGGAACGTGTTGGCGAAGCGATGTACCCCAAAGGCCATCCATACTCGTGGACAACTATTGGCTACATTGAAGACCTTAACCGCGCCGACTTATCCGATCTTAAAAAATTCTTCCTGCGGTGGTACGGGCCAAACAATGCGACTCTGACCGTCGGTGGCGATTTTGATAAAGAACAGGTCTTAAACTGGGTCGCTAAATACTACGGCTCCATTCCACGCGGTCCAGACGTGGACGACCCGGAATTCATCCCTGTCGAGTTGGACGCAAACCGCTACATTTCGATGGAAGATAATGTGGCTTTGCCTTTGATCTTTATGGCTTATCCAACAGTTGCCGCACGTCATCCGGATGAAGCGCCGCTGGATGTTCTGATGTCCATCATGGGCCAAGGCCGCACATCTTTATTGTATAAAAACCTGGTTAAGGACGGACTTGCTGTCTCCGCATCCGCTGGTCATGGATGCCGCGAATTGCATTGCATGTTCACGCTGACCGCTTTGCCGAACCCCGCTTCAGGTAAAAATCTAGCAGACCTAGAACAAGTTATCCGAGACTCTCTGGAAGAGTTTGAAACACGCGGCGTCGCAAACGATGACATCGAACGCGTAAAAGCGGGCATCGTGTCGGACATGGTGTTCAATCTTGAAAGCGTATCAGGAAAAGTCTCCCGACTTGCTTTTTATGAAACCTTCGCTGGAAACCCGAATTACACTTCAGATGACGTCGCCCGCTATGAAAACGTCACCAAAGAAGACGTCATGCGGGTCTATGAACAGTACATCAAAGACAAACCGGCCGTCATTATGTCAGTCGTTCCGCGTGGCCAACTTGATCAGATTGCCGCTGAAGACACCTGGCAAATGTATGAGCGCACACTTCCAGAGCCTGATGATTCTGAGCTGGAAGTTCGCTACGCAAAAGATGACTTTGACAGATCTGTTCAGCCGCCGGCTGCAGACTTCAATCCAACAGTCACGCCGCCAGAACTATGGCGGGCAGAAACCGGCAACGGCATTCCGGTTTTAGCAGCTGCCAACGAAGAGACGCCGACATCTGTTATCTCTTTGCGCATTGAAAGTGGCGAACGTAACGACCCGCTGAACAAATTGGGCCTGGCCAGCCTGACTGTGGACATGCTCAATGAAGCGACAATGTCTTCCACGAACGAAGAATTGTCTAACCGCCTTGGCAAGCTGGGTTCCCAAATCTATGTCAGCGCTGGCGAACGTTTCTCAAGCGTGACTGTGCACGCCTTAAGTGACAAACTTGATGAGACACTGGAAATCGTTCGCGAGCGATTACTCGAACCCGCATTCAATGAAGAAGACTTTGCGCGCGTCAAATCTCAACGCTTACAGGCAATCGAACAACGCAAGACACAAGCAAATGCAATTGCATCAAGTGTCTTCAGTTTGAAACTTTATGGTCGTGACAATCCCTGGGCGTATTCCGGCCTGGGTTCAAAAGAAACCGTAGAATCCATCACGCTGGATGATGTCAAAACCTTCTACAAAAAACATATGACACCAAAGGCGGCCTCAATCGTTGCAGTCAGCGACCTTAAGCAGGCAGAGTTGATGCCTCTCCTTTCCAAATTTGATGCGTGGGAAGGCGGGCCAATGGTGAAAACTGAAATAGCGCCATTCCCGGAACTTGAATCAGGCACGCTTTATCTCATCGATAAAGAAGGTGCAGCTCAATCTGAAATCCGCGTCGGAAAGCGTGCGCTCCCCTATGATGCAACGGGGGAATTCTTCCGCTCGAATCTAATGAACTTTCCACTCGGACGGGCGTTTAACAGCCGAATCAACCTCAATTTGCGCGAAGATAAGGGCTATACTTACGGAGCTAGATCTTACTTCGTTGGAGATGATTTAGCAGGCGCTTTCCGCGCCCAAGCAGGTGTCAGGACTGATGCCACGGCTGATTCTATCATTCAGTTCGTCAACGAGATCAAAGAGTACGCTGAAAACGGTATTACAGATCAGGAATTAGCATTCACACGCAGTGCAATTGGTCAAAGCGAAGCGCTTGATTATGAAACACCATTCGACAAAATCGGCTTTCTTTCACCTATCCTGACCTATGATCTTCCTGACAATTTTGTCGAAGAGCAAAAGGCGATTCTCGCAAATATCGAGAAGAAAGAAATTAATGCACTGGCGACCAAGTGGCTCAACACTAACGACATGATCATTGTTGTCATGGGCGACAAAGCCGTTATCCAGGACAGCGTTGCCGCGCTTGGGTATCCGATTGTGGAACTGGATGAAGACGGCCTTGCCGTATCAGAACCACAACGTCCGGTACTCGACTAAACAAAAAAAGCGCGAGACCGTAAAGGTCTCGCGCTATTTGGGCTTTAATGTCCTGACTTTAAAGATCTTCAGGCAAAATGGTCATGTTCAGCTGGAACGCTACCTCGCCTTCATCCTCATCCTTATAGATGACTGCCAGGAATTCATTTCCTTTATAGACCTCTACAGAATCGGCTGCTTTCGGGCGTGTTTTCAGATTCAAATCAGCGTGTAGCGTTTTTTGAAGATAGGCTTCGACTTTCTTTATGTCGTCAGGCGTCATCGCGCGTCTCCTTAAAATGGGAATGAGCCGTCAGAAAAAGACGGCCAGAGTTGGCGAGACCCTAACCGCCTAAACGTCTGATTCCTAGGATAGAAGTGAGAAGTTTATTTACTTCGTTTCGCTTTTTTCTTCGAGGCCATTGCACTGATCCATGGCCTTGGCTGTTTCCATGCACTCACAGCCAACGATTTTGGCCGGGATGCCAGCTGCAGTACAACCAGGGGGCACATCATGAAGCACAACTGAGGAAGCGCCGATGCGCGCATAATCACCGATACTGATGTTGCCAAGCACTTTCGCGCCGGCTCCGATCAATACGCCTTTGCCAACTTTAGGGTGACGATCTCTAAATTCCTTACCCGTGCCACCAAGATTGACTTCTTGAAGGATTGAACATTCGTCCCCGACTGTAGCAGTCTCACCGATCACAATACCCGTCGCATGGTCGACGAAAATTCCGCAACCGATCTTTGCTGCCGGGTGTATGTCCACGCCATACAGCTCTGACATGCGAGATTGCAGGAAAAACGACAACACGTCGCGTCCTTCTTTCCACAATGAGTGCGCTACGCGATACGTTTGCAGCGCCAGAAAACCTTTAAAAAACAGGAACGGCTGCAGTAAAGTACGGCAAGCCGGATCACGTTCAAGAACGGCCAGCATATCGCGCTCTACACAACGGATTAGGCTCTCATCTTTTTCAAAAGCCTGCTGACAGATTTCACGGATCTGTAGCGCATTCATATCACGACTGGCCGCTTTGTGCGCCAATTGATAACAAAGTGCGTCTGTCAGATTGTCGTGGCTCAGCACTGTCGCATTCAGATATCCCGACAAGGTTGGCTCTTCTTGCGCAGATTGCTGCGCCTCAAAACGCAATCGCTGCCAAACCGGAGGTGCCGCACCATGATCAGCCGCAGCAACAGCTCCGTTCAGCGTCGAATTGTCTTGTGAATCCGCCATGGTCTTTCGACCTTTCTTCCACTTTTACGTGCCTTAACACACGTACTGTCTCATCAAACCTGACCTGTAGCGAACAATCTGCTCAACGCCTCAGGCAAATTACCAGTACGCCATAGATGGTCAGCCTTTAACAGAATGACAAGAGAAAGCGCGTCGCTGATTTCTCCGCTCACAGCCATTTGAACAGCCTGACCAATTGGAACACGCTGCACATCAAGGCGCTCCGTGTCATCAGGATCGTATGCATGACAAGGTGAGAGCCCCCATGCCACAAAGCCAAATGCGCGTTCGTCAGTCACAGAGTTCGACATGTGCACGTTGGAAAAAACCTCAAGCCATTCGGCAGCTTTCAAGTTCGTTTCTTCTGACATTTCCCTTTGCGCCGCCTCAATCGGTGGACACTCCGGATTGCCTCCCCCCTCCGGCACCTCCAATGAATATCGCCCAAGTGCAAATCGGTGCTGTCCTACCAGATAGGTATGGCCCTCTTCGTCAATCGGTAAAACTGCAATGGCAAGGTTTTTGAAAGATACCAATCCGTAGACAGCTTTTTGTCCTGTCGGCGCATTCGCTTCATACTCTCTAACACGTATCCATTGAGATTCATGCACATTACGGCAGGAAGAGATTTGCCAGCCACCCTGGCCTGAAAGTGATTCAGCGGATTTGCTCAACGCCTAACCTCCCTATTTTCTTGTCTGATGCTCTTCTCATAAAAAAGGAGACTTGCAGGTAAACTCCATGGACATATATCGAGGTCATGACAACACACCCTACGCCTCCCGCCCCGCCTGAGCCTAACGCACAACTTGCGACCAGCCACCCCTCACAAGAAGTGCTGGAGTTTCTGGCGAAACGACGCTCAACCCCCATAAAAATTTTTGACACCAACGCCATAGGGCCAACGCCTGAACAATTGGACGGACTGCTTCAGATCGCTGCGCGTGTGCCAGACCACCGCAAACTCGAGCCATGGCGCTTTATCATTATCGAAGGCGATGCGCGTGCTAAATTAGGCGAAGCAATCGCAGACATTCGACGCGCAGAAGACCCAAACGCATCTGAAGCAGATATCAAAGAAGATAAATTACGTTTTCTAAGAGCGCCGGTTGTGGTCATTGTGGTTTCCTCCCCCGATCACGGCCACAAAACCCCCGTTTGGGAGCAGGAGCTCTCCGCAGGAGCCGCTTGCATGAATTTGTTGCTAGCTTCTCGTGCTGCAGGCTGGAGCGGAGCATGGTTATCAGAATGGTGCGCTTTTTCAAAAGGTATCGATACTATTCTGGAATTATCATCCGCAGAGCGTGTCGCCGGGTTTATCTATATTGGTCAATCATTACCCCCTGTCCCTGAACGTCCGAGGCCTAACATGGCCCTAAAGGTGACTAGATGGGGTGAATCTTGTGCTGAATGACTCGTTTAGAGCAGGTTGATTTTCTTTAATTCACGAAAATGCGAGCAAATTTAAGGCGCCTTCGCTGCGTTGCAGCACAGCTCCTAGGCAATGTCACAAAACTGCCTTAACTTTCGCAATGGGATCGTTTCAACAGACGTATCTGATGTTTGAGTTGAGTTGACTACGCTTTGCCGTTGTTAATTCGCCGCTTCATTAGATCAACTGGTGAAGCAACAATCCTGACGGTTTGACATGAGGTTTTACCGTCAGTCCGCATATCTGAAGGGATAGTCTGATTATGCGTAAATTTATCACTGCTGGCGCTTTTGCCATTATCGCTGCTGCTTCTGCTTCCGCTGCAAACGCTCAAGTGGAATACTCAGGCAACGTAGCAGTTACAACTGACTACCACTGGCGCGGCTGGACACAGTCTAACCAAGACCTCGCTCTTCAAGGTGGTTTTGACCTTGCAACAGACGCTGGCTTCTATGCTGGTACATGGTTGTCCAGCATCGACTTCGACGACGCTTCTGACTCTAACATCGAATGGGACCTGTACGCAGGTTACGGCGGTGAGTTCGCAGGCGGTCTTGGTTACGACGTTGGTGTTATCTACTACGTCTACCCTGACTCCGACGACAGTGACTACGACTTCGTAGAACTTTACGGTGGTCTTTCAAAAGAACTTGAATCTGGTCTTGGCTTCTCAGGTTACATCTACTGGGACCCAGACAACGAAACAGTCTACTCTGAAGTTGGCGCAGGCTTCGGTCTTGAGGCTGTTTCTTTCGACGCTAACGTCGGTACCTACCTCGACGGTTTCGACGAAGTTACAAACTACAACTTCGGCGCAACTTACTCAGCAGCTGGTTTTGACTTTGACCTGCGCTACTACGACATCGACGAAGACGGCGCTGACGACAACGTTGTGTTCTCTATCGGTCGCGCACTGTAAGACCGGTTCAGAACATCTGAGATCATGGAAAGCCGCAGCATTCGCTGCGGCTTTTTTTGCGCAGAGAACCGAGAAACAACTTAAATTCACTTTTAAAAACGCATTGTTGAGTTTAATCCACTTTTTCAATAAATCGTGCGATATTATTGCGTATATTCTCCATTTTACCGCAATTTAATCGCAGGAAGCATTTATGAAAATCGGCGTTCCAAAAGAAATAAAAACCGAAGAATACCGGGTTGGCTTAACGCCAGAAAGTTGCGCCGAGATTATTCGAGCAGGACATTCTGTTGCAGTTGAAACCCAAGCTGGGGAGGGATTTGGAGCATCCGACGCTAACTATCAGCACGTAGGCGCTGAGATACTCTCTTCAGCAGACGACATTTTTGCCTCAAGCGAGATGATCGTGAAGGTCAAAGAGCCGCAGCCAGAAGAGTGCGCGCGCCTCAGACCTGATCAAGTTTTATTCACATACCTGCATCTTGCAGCGGACAAACCTCAGGCAGAAGCTTTGATGCGGTCGGGAGCGACCTGCATTGCATATGAAACTGTAACCAATCGCCAAGGTCGCCTGCCGCTCTTGCAACCGATGAGTCAGGTCGCAGGTCGCATGTCTGTTCAAGTCGGAGCATGGGCGCTTCAACGTGCTAAACGCGGACGCGGACTGCTCATTGGCGGCGTTCCCGGTGTTGCGCCTGCAAAAGTCGTAATTCTGGGTGGCGGTGTTGCGGGCACCCACGCAGCTGAAATGGCGGTAGGAATGCGCGCAGATGTAACGGTATTTGATCGTGACATGACCCGGCTAGAAGAGTTGGACGATCAGTTTAGCGGAGCGATTCGAACAGCCTACTCCACACCTATGGCAGTCGAGACAGCGGCAAAAGAGGCTGATCTGATTATCGGCGCCGTTCTCATTCCTGGTGCTTCAGCACCAAAACTCATTTCAAAACCCCTCCTGTCTCAAATGAAGCGTGGCGCCGTTTTGGTGGACATTGCGATTGATCAGGGCGGATGTTTTGAAACGTCCCATCCCACCACCCATGCCGATCCGGTATATGAAGTTGATGGCGTACTGCATTATTGTGTTGCAAACATGCCAGGCGCAGTGCCGCGCACATCTACCTACGCACTCAACAATGTAACGCTTCCTTTCATTCTCGACATTGCCAGCAAAGGCGCCCGCACAGCGCTCCAGCAAAACTCGCATCTTGCGAACGGATTGAATGTTTGGAACGGACATATCACCCACCCTGCGGTAGCACATGCGCTGGATATTCAATCTGTCCAACCTGACTGGCTTGATCATCACATTTCATGATCAGAAGTTGCGAATACAAATGATCGCGCTAAGTTCCCTTAAATTTCTTCTGGGGGACGAGTATATGAAATTTCTATCCGCACTTGTGGGCGTATGTGCGCTCCTACTCATGTCATCTGCGCACGCACAAGGCGCCGAGCAATCAGCGAAACATCCTCCCATTGAGGCGTATGGCGCACTTCCACTTGTTAGCGATGTGGCGATTTCTCCGAATGGACAAAAGATAGCTTATTTGTCTGCGGATTTTGGCAAAGAGTTCATGGCCGTTGTTGATCTTACCAATGGTGAACGCCAGGCAATAAGCACTGAGCAGGTTCGGGCAAGATGGGTGGATTTTGCTGACAACGAAGTTGTTCTGCTTGGCGCCTCAGAATCAACTCGCATTTTTGGTTATCGTGGTAAAATTCAATACAGCGCCGCTTTCTCATTCAACACACGCACTGAAAACGTCCGCCAGTTGTTGAAGGGTTCAGACACACTATACCCGGGCCAAAGCGGTATTGGACAGATTGTCGGCGCTGTTGAAGGGTCCGACAAAGTTCTTATGCCAGCGTATTCAAAGTCAGGGTCTCATCCCACTTTCGACCTCTATCGTGTTGACATGTCATCTGGACGCGGCCGGATTTATCGCCGCGGTCGAAGCTCAACAATCGACTGGTTTGTGGACAAGACCGGCGAAGCCATCGGGCGCGAACAACTCGATATCAAAGATCGCAAATATTTTTTCCAGCATTACCTCAATGGAAAATGGACAACTATTGTTGAGCGAGACGACACAGTTGTGTCTCCTTTTTCCATTTCAGGTCTAAGATCAGATGGACAAGCATATGTCGTAGTTACAAACTCCGACGACGGCGAAGCAGAAGACGTTCATTTTCTAACTTTTGACGGCAAACTTTCCCCTCCTGTCGTGTCGGATGATGAAAAGTCGGTCGACTATTTAATCCAGGACACCAACCGGACTGTTTTGGGCATCAAGTTTTCAGGCTTAAGGCCCTCCTACAAATTCTTTGACCCCGCAATTGATGAAGCCATGCAGACGCTGGTCGACACTTTCCCCGGTCAAAGTTTCCATCTTTCCTCCTGGAGCGATAATTTTGAACGGATCGTCCTACGCTCAGAAGGCGGCGGACAGGAGCCAACTTATTTCCTCTACGAACCCGCCACGAAATCACTTTCAAAATTATTCCAAACGTACAACGTGTCGGGAGCACAGCTTGGTTATACTTTTTCCATTGAATACAAGGCGCAAGATGGAGAGACGATCTCAGCTATTGTTACCGCTCCTCCAGGCGTAAACATTTCTGGCGAACGCCCCAACCTTCCAACCATAGTTCTTCCCCATGGTGGTCCTGCTGCATATGACTCCGTCGGATTTGACTGGTTGGCCCAGTTCTTCGCCAACCGCGGTTATCTGGTACTGCAACCCAATTTTCGGGGTTCATCCGGTTTTGGTGCTAAATTCCTCCTTGCTGGTTATGGCGAGTGGGGCGGCCTCATGCAGGATGATGTCACTGACGGTATCAACGCCCTGATTACCGGCGGATATACCGACCCAGAGCGTGTGTGCATTATGGGTGCAAGCTATGGCGGATATGCCGCTCTGATGGGCGCGGCAAAAACGCCTGACCTTTACAAGTGCGCTGTCTCGATTGCAGGCGTGTCAGACCTTGAAGAATTCATCAAAGACAACATTCGTCGTGGTGGTGACGATAGTTACTCTGTCGCCTACTGGACTCGCAATATCGGTGACGTAAAGGACGACAAAGAAAAGCTCCGCAACACCTCTCCCGCCAGGTTGGCGGATCAGATCAAAATTCCAGTCCTATTGCTCCATGGTAAGGACGATTCCGTAGTCGACTACAACCAAAGTCGCACAATGGAGAGAGCGCTGAAAAAAGCGGACAAACCAGTCACTTTGATCACTTTACGCAATGAAGATCACTATCTTTCATTTGCAGACACACGCATTCAGACCCTCGAAGAAACGTCCAAATTCATCGACGCGCACATAGGGCCGAACGCGACAGTCACCTCTGCTGGCGCGCCGTAGCGCAGCGATAAAATTCGACAGCTTTTTGAGCACCCGCCATTACAGTCTGGCGGGTGTTTTTTTGTGCTTTTTCCCTCAGGTTTTTAAAATAGACACAAACAGTCATGACTGTATATTAAATTAAGTGACGAGATATACTCGCGGAGGAAACATGCGCACACTTTGCAGAAGCTGGGGCTTTGCCTCAGCCCTACTCTTCAGTTTCAGCACTATTGCGTTCTCCGCAGAGGCGGAGTGGTCGCGCGCTTATGTGCTTGAGCGTCAGGAACATGCGTTTTATTTCCCCGGAGATGGAGCCGCCGAAGACCCTGGGCCCGATTGCCCCTCCGGCGCAAACCCTGCTCTGGATCGTCGTGCTGCGCTTAAAACAACCTATCGCAGCTGGGCGGAAGTCGATGCAATCCTCGACCCTGAAAAACCCTCCTTTGGTCGAAATGGCGGGTTCCGCGGTCCAAATCGCGAAAACGTCTATGACGAACCCTGGGCAGTACCGGATCCAGCATCCATGAGGGAAGTTGAATCCAAAATCTCCTACGGTTTTGACCTTGATGGTGATGCTTCTACCGGCTTCACTGGTATCGACGGCACACCGGGCGTAGATAACAATTATTACAAAATGGCCGGCTGCATGCTGGCTTATCGCGGTAAGCCCCGCACGACCGGCCAGTTTGGCTATGAGTACATGCTCAACGGCTTTTTCACGGTGCTTCTGGTTGTCTCTGGCGACGGCGACGAACCCATGAATGACGCCAATGTCAAAGTTGCTTATTACCTTTCAGCAGATGACATCCTTAAAGATGCAAATGGCGATGTCACACCACATCTGACCTATCGCGTTGATCCGGATCCGCGTTTTCAATCAGTCTTTGACGCCAAAACAGAAAACGGGGTTTTGACCGCCACACACCCACAAACACTTGTGCTGCATGATCAGGTTCAGGCCAGTTTTTTCCCGCAAATCCTGACCCTTCATCAGGGACAGGTGAAGTTTGACATGCATGAGGACGGCAGCTTGTCTGGCGTTATCGGCGGCTACCAATCAACAGAACATTTCTTCTTAGGCTGGTCTGATGCTGGTGGTATTCATGAGAGTGTTTCCCGTGTCGACATACCGGCTTACTGGTATGCATTGCGTCGCAACGCTGACTATCAGATCGATCCAGGCGCTCCATTTAACGACGCGATTTCTGCAGCTTACCGTCAGTATTTCCTCCCTGCATACGTCACTTTCCCTGATGGCAAGGCCCAGCTGACTGAAGCTAAACTTGTAGAGGGTGAGATTGACGAAAAGTGGTCTCGCCGCCCCGCACGCAAACGCAATCCGGAATGGCGATACTGAATATACAGCAGGCAATAACAGTGTAGGATAAGAAAAATGGTGCGG
>CAYFFG010000029.1:0-20373 GCA_964342355.1 uncultured Hyphomonadaceae bacterium | reverse complement strand
AGATCGAGATCGAAGTCTTCTGCCAGCAACGTGGCAATCTCTTCACGCAGGATCGCATCATCCCAATCGCCAAGTTCCGTGAGTTTGTTGTCGGCGATGCGATAAGCGCGGCGTTCGGCTTCGTCGAGATGGCCGAGGCGAATGACGGGGGCTTCGCGAAGACCCAGCAGCGTTGCGGCAAGTACCCGGCCATGCCCGGCAATCAGCTCGCCGTCGTCGGCCACCAGGCACGGCACTGTCCAGCCGAACTTGGCCATGCTGGAAGCGATCTTTGCAACCTGGTCCTCTCCGTGCAGTTTCGCGTTCTTGGCATAGGGACGCAGGCGCTCAAGCGGCCACGTTTCGATCTCGCGAGGTGCGAAAGCAAGGTCCATGGAAGGAAGGTCTCGGATTGTTCGTTGGAAAAAAGAAGCGCCCGGAAACCAATCTGGTTCGGGCGCAAAACTTCGATGATGGATGTATGAGTCAAGAGGGGCAGACCTGTCAACAGGGAATGTGAAAGGAAGATGGGAGGACTTTCGCCAGGCTCATTTTTTGAAGTCTGTAAAGCGGGACAGAGGATGAATTCGCCGCGTTCGCCCTAACGGTTGCAATACGGCGCAATGCGACTACAGCGAAAAACACCAAGGTGGGAAGTGTGAAACCGACGCATCGCAGCGTGGATTATCCGAGATCGTAATAGCGGACCTTCGCCGCCAAGAAAACGAGGTGTGGTCCTCTCTCTAGACAGTTTTGAGGGAAGCGGTCTTCTTCTGTGAGCGATGCAAACCCGTAGGTGAGAGGCAGACCTTCAGAAAACGGGATATGCCCCACAGGCTTGATCGGCACGACACGACGTGGCAGCATGGTTCAGAGGACGTCCCACTTGGGTAAGTCGATTAAAAATACGAAATTTAGAGAACAGTAAGAAACATGGATATTTTTCCAACGAGCTTTAAGAAATGCTTCAACAAAGGGAATGATTTCCTTTTTGTTGACCTTCCATTTGGCCCGATCCGACAACCTTCCATTGGCCTTACTCTACTCCGCCAAGTTTTAATCGATATTGGGCAATCTGCTGAAATTGCCTATCTTAAGCTTCCTTTTGCAAACTTAGTATCAACAGAATTTTACAACAA
Source organism: uncultured Hyphomonadaceae bacterium (assembly GCA_964342355.1). Taxonomy (GTDB): domain Bacteria; phylum Pseudomonadota; class Alphaproteobacteria; order Caulobacterales; family Hyphomonadaceae; genus Hirschia. Next base: position 19,255 of record CAYFFG010000029.1, on the reverse strand, counting down.
AACTGTCGACCACTATCCAGACAATTTGCTTTTTTGTGGAGACTGGCTGTTTTCCCAGTCCCTCAATGGGAGTTCCGACTTCTTAGCGTTCCGCAGACACGCGATGGACCTGACAGCTGATCCGCTAAGTAATTCAGCAGAAGAGATTTCGAAGTTTAGAGAAGAATTCAACGACTACCTGCTAGAATTGCAGTCTTATATCGAAGTTGCAGATCAATTCATCGATGCCGCTGTTGAATTTTGTCTTGAACTTGAGCCAAAGATCATCGGCTTAACATCGACATTCCAACAACACACTGCATGCTTAGCCTTTTCCAAGAAAATAAAGGCTAGATGCCCTGAGATCAAAGTTATCATGGGCGGGGCAAACTGCGAAAAGCAAATGGGTCTCCAGACCCTCAAAAGTTTCCCCTTTTTAGATGCCGTGGTATCTGGCTACGGTGAAGAGGTTATAGCTAAATTACGCGATGTACTTCTAAATGGAGATGACGGCAGCAAAATCCCGGGCCTGTATACTAGACAGACAATACGAGATCAGGGGCATGATCTTCCCCACCCCTCAACTGCTATCTACGGCAGGGCGATGGATGATTTGCCAATGGTTGAATTCGACGACTTCTTTGAACAACGGGCCTGCTTCGAAAAATTGAAGGAAATAACACCATTCATTCTCGCAGAGCTATCACGAGGCTGTTGGTGGGGAGCGAAACACCACTGCACTTTCTGCGGCTTGAACCCACAAACCATGCATTTCCGAAGTAAGTCGCAAGAGCGCGCTGCTGAAGAATTAAAGTACCTTCTGAATAAGTATGAAGGTATCGAGTTAAGTGTCGTCGATAACATTGTCGACATGCAGTACTTTAAAGTGCTCTTTCCCCAAATGGCAGATTGGGCGGAAGATCGGTCGATCTTTCTTGAAATAAAATCAAATCTTAGCAGAGATCAAGTTTCGATTTTATCCGAAGCAGGTGTTACAAAAGTTCAGCCGGGGATTGAGAGCTTTAGTAACCCCATACTTCGGGAGATGGATAAGGGAGTTACGGCTCTTAGAAACATTCAGTTACTTAAGTGGCTTTCCGAATATGGGATACGCCCCTCGTGGAATTTGATTAGCGGGTTTCCAAGCGAAGATCCCGACGAGTACGCATCGATGGCAGAGTTGTGCCAAGCGCTGTTTCACTTAGAGCCTCCGAATGGCCCAGCTCAATTGCGCCTTGATCGATTCAGCCCAAATCATACCCGATCGGAGCAACTTGGGTTTAAGAATGTACGCGCGGCAAAATCTTATGCTCTAATTTATGGAAAACCATCTGAAGAACTAAATAACCTCGCCTATTATTTTGACTTTGAATATCAAGATAAGCGTGAGGTACGCGCTTACAGCAACCCACTTATCGATGCTTGCCGGTCATGGAGATCTGAGTTTTCCAGTTCGGTGCTTATTGGAATTTCTAAGCAAGATAATTTGCTGGTTTTGGATACAAGAGATCAAGCAAATTGCACAGCGTACATGCTTGCTCCAATAGCTAGGCGAATAGTTGAAATTTCAGATGGCGTTACTTCCGGTGCTAAGATTTATTCTGAATTCGACGAAGATGATCGCTACTCACACAACGAAATTTCAGAGGCGCTCGAAATGTTGATCTCGCATCAAATTCTTTTGGAACAGGATGGGATGTACTTGAGTTTGCCTGTCCTTTGGGGGCCAAAGTTCTCCCCTCACCCCGATAGCTTAATCAAGCTTAAGAAACACTTCGAGAGTGCGGGTTCTCTCGAACCTGTTTGGATCCCTCAAAAACCCGACAATTTGTTTAAAAAGGAGAAGTGCTATGCCGAAGAAAAAGGTTGAATACGAAGTTCCTCAGGAGATGTTTGAGATTGACGAAGATGGAAATATCAAGATCAAAGCAGAGCTTTTGGATGACGAAATCAAAGAGCGTTTGAAGTTGGATACTCCAGACTTCCAAGCTCTAAGGCTTCGCGTGACTGCACTGCTCTAGCCATCTACCTCAATAATTCGTAATGATTAAAATGGGACCCGTTCTTCCCACGCAGGGACAGCTGCTTTCGTTAGAAGAGGAGCTGTCCCTTCTGTCGTATTTGTTTCACGAGCCTCGTGCGCGCAAAGCTTTTTATGACTCCGGTATTCGCCTTAGAACTGCTTTTGCGAAGGCTGCCATGGACGACTACGCTGCTGGCATTTTACCTGGCATTGAAACAGGCTTTAACGTCAATGAAAAATCTGATCGCTGGCATGTGTGGGATGAAAAAAAGAGAGCTGAGGGCGAAGACAGCGTTTTTATTAACAATGAATTGGATGTCTGCTTTAGCCATTACTTGAATAACTTTGGAAACTGCCGAGACGTACTCTCCAGATATACCCTGGAAAACCGAAAATCGAGATTTGCCCGTTGGCATGATTCATGTCGTTCCCAAGCGCAAGCCGAACTTCCAAGTCACATTTCGAATTCTCTACTTCACCTACCTTTCGCGATAGAACTCTCATCAGGATGTTCCGTAGGCTGTAGCTTTTGCTCTTTATCGGCGAAGCGGCTTTCCAACATCTTTTCCTCAAATCAAGAAAACCTGAATCATTTTCGCAATGTTGTTCGCACGATCTTTGATGTCGTAGGAAATTGTGCCGCGAACGGCATTCTCTACTGGGCGACAGATCCTTTAGACAATCCGAGCTACGAGATTTTTGCTAGCACATTTCATGAAGAATCCGGGGTATTTCCAATTACTACAAGTGCCCTTTTCCCACGGAAAATTGAGCGCTTTAAAATGCTTATCGAACTGTCGGAATCTAAAGGCTGCTCGTTCAATCGAGCTTCAATATTATCCTTGTCTGACTATAATAAGCTCACAACACGCCTCTCCTATGAAGAACTTTTGTTCATAGAAATTCTGCCGCAGACAAAGACTAGTCTGTTGCCAAAGGTGCGAGCGGGTCGCCATCGTAAGCGAGTTCAGGTTAGTCAACTAGCTGCAAGTGGCGCTGGAAAAGAGTACAATGTGGCAGGCGAAATAGAAGGTGAATCAAACTGCTGCATCACGGGGTTATTGGTGAGCCTTCCATCCAAAGAAATCAAATTGATATCTCCTTGCGCAGCCACAAATGAATGCCCAGATGGCGTTTGCGTGCATGCGTCAAGTGTTTATCAGTCGATTGAGGACCTCAAGTTCAAGATCGAGCGAACTTTCTCAATTTGACCCACCGGCTACAGCAATAAGGCCCGACATGAGGCTTTAAATTGCCAACGCAATTCTCTCAGAAATCCACGGGCGCGCCGACTGGCTCAACTGTTTCGCTGGTGATAACCCGGCCCCCTGATCCTGGCCGTTCAGGTGTAGAGGCCGTTCGTGTTTTGCTCTGCTACCCAACCTTCTGCCACTGAAGGCCAGATTTTTCCGCCTTTTCTCAGCAAGGCGGGGAGCAGTGCACAACGCCGCAGATTCTCGTAATGAACGAGGCACCATCAGCGGGCAGGTCATTTGCCAAAGTGGATTCTTGACTAAAATACTAAAATCCACTTGGGACGTCGAAATGTTCAATTTCGTACGAATGTGGATTCCAGGTGGATTCCCCGGTGAAATCCAATTTCGCTAGCGAAGTCCTGCGCTGAGTACGCCCGTATACACAGGTGCCCTGGGAGGAACCATGGGAGGGGGGTGAGCGAGAAGTTAACTAGTGGCTTTCAGTTGCGGACATTGTACCCCAGCCGCATTCGACGAGACGGTTGTATGCGAGCGTAATCTGTCGAGGTGTGAAACGCTTTTTTCTGTCATTCCACGAATAAGTTTTTTCTATGGCTTCGTCGGAATCGGAGGCGCCTTCATGGCGGATTAACCAATGCACCGTTGCTAGAAGCTCCATTCCCACGGGCGATTCAAAGCCATCAACTAAAGTGCTGACTCGTTCGAAACGATCATGCGTGTCTTCATGTTGTTTCAGAAGTGTTTCCGCTTCAGCGACCGCACCGGGGACCAATTCTATTTGTTTGCCTGGAATGTCCCCGCCATCCGCATACCCTGATACCAAATGGCCTTCGATTTGATTAAGCACGTGCCGTAGATTTTCAGCATAGGGTCCGTAGTGGTGTTTTTTGTATTTTAAGCGAAGTGGTTCGCCAGCCTCCTGCATGAAGTACATCAGCTTGTGCAATTCAATAAGAGTAATGAATGGATCCAAAAGGCCAGAAAGATAGCGGTCCATTAAAGTGACCAAAGTGGCTCGGCCAGTAGTCATCTTCGGAGGTTCAGTACCTCGTGTCATAGCTTGAGCGTTAGGCGTTTCTCCAGGTTCGAACACGATAATATCTACACTTTCGTCGCCTAAAGTAGATTCAATTCGGTCGCGTACTTCCTTCCAATTCAGTCCACCAAGACCGCTACCGAGTGGTGGAATCGCAATCGATTGGATACCTCGAGAATTGATCTCCTCACGAAGAGCAATTAGTCCAGTTTCAATATCTTCGATCCGACTTTTTCCTCTCCAATGCCTTTTGGTTGGAAAATTGACTATAAAGCGCGGTGTTGTCAGCGCCCGGCGTTCAGTGATGAACATTTTCCCGGGTACGACTTCCCCCCTGTCACAAGCAGCCTTGTATTCATCGAAATTTCTTGGAAAAGCTTTCTTAAACTGGAGAGCAATACCTCTACCCATCACACCTACGCAGTTGACGGTGTTAACCAAGGCATCAGCCTCGCTCCGGAGGATATCTCCAGATGTGTACCGAATCATTATTGTCCTCCCTCGATCAATAATACCACGCTGGCAAAACCTTTACCGTGGGTCTGTGACTTCGCCCAGCTAGAATTCTGGTTACTTCTTTCCCTACTGTCTCTGATTGAACGCCAATGCCCTGAATCAAGTTCCAAGGAAAGCAGCGCTCCACAAGAAACTCGGCTTGCTTTCCCTCCTTTATTTGACGGCTAACTCCATTGCCGCTCCATTTGGTCGCCTTAACCGCATTCCAATCCACCTCATTCAAGCAATCTAAATCTGCTCTATCTTCGAAATAGCTGGAGCCCGCATTCGACAAGGTGAAAGCCCAGCGCAAGTTATTGTGTTCAGCCCATGCAACCGTCGACGGCACCTCAGAAACTAGGTGAACGATTGGTTCTTGACCTCCTCGGTACGTTACCTCTGGATGATTGCCCCTGTGGAGTAAGAAAAGCATTATCGACCTTGGGCAGAAGTAAAATGGCACGCACGAACCGACTGGAAGATCAGGATGCGAACCCAGCAAAGTAGTGAGTCTCCGGTTTTTGATACCCATCATGCCGACAGTTGTTCCCGCACTTGCTCTGGCTCGAGTTTCCGCGTCTGACCAAAGAAATCCGTCGTCAATTATCGATTGTAGGCGATCTTTGTGGACAATGTGGTAAATCCAAATTTTCTCTGGAATCGACATCAATCGAAATCCTTTTGGTCCGATGGATTTTGAGTTGAAGCTAATCGTTGCAGGCGGTCGAACTCTTCAATTGAGCAAACAACTACGACTGGCCGTCCGTGCTTTTCAATCACAACTGGATCAACTCTTGCTGTGTCGATCATTAGGCCAAACTGGTTTTTTGCATCGCGGGCTGAAAAGTTCTTCATTCGTTCCTTTATGCCTATTTTAGCTGTTTTGTCCACAAAAATTGTTACATATCGAAACTGCCTTGTGACTGTTTTACTGATCCGCATTGATGTATGGAACCATGTGAACGCCGGGTTTTCTATTTCTCCCACGGCCGCCTCTTCGGCACTCCCTCCACCACAATCACCTCCCGCAACAACGCACTCCCCCTCAGCGCCTCGCTCACCCAGCCCAGCGCCTTGACCCAATCCTGATAGCCGCGACGTGCGGCCTCGATCTGCTCCTGATGCGGTCGCCAGATCACGGGGCAGACGAGTACCTCCACCGTCCGCCATTTCCCACGAGACAGCACCCACTCTGTGCCCACAACCTCGGTCACAGCCCGCACCCCATGCTGGTTCCTTCGTGTCTCTTTCGGCAAACACTGCGGCACCACGCCCGGCATCCAGTCCGGCGTGATCCCTGCGCGCGCCAGTTCGGCGATCCGGATCGCCATACGCTTGCCGCCCAGCGCGTCGGGCAGCATCAGCAGGGTGGCCGCGATCACTTCGGCGTCTTCGTGGGTGTAGCTGTCGCGCTTGAACCGCCCGCCGTCGACCTTGGTGCCGAGCTGTGCCTGCCGCAGAAGCACGTACTCCAAGCCATATCCCTGCGCCTCAGCGCCTTCGCTGTCTGTTGGCGGCGGGAGCTCCAACTGTGCCTTCTCCACCCTGAAGGTCCACTCCAGCGCCTGTTGCACGGCCATCTCGCGCTTGGCGCGTCCCGAGGTGCCTTCGTTCCTGTTTGAGCCCCTGCGCGCTGGGCGCTTCGCTTTCGTTGCTTCACTGATCTGATGCAGTCTGCGGTCGTGTTTCATCTGATGCCTCGTTCATAAAGTCGTTCTCTGGTGACGAGACCGGAGGCGATGAGCCGGTCCCGCATGGAATTGCTGATGATGTTTGAGGGCAGGAAGCTCTCGCCGTTCACCCAAGTCGCGTATTGGGCGACCACGTCGGACTCGCTGGGTGGCGCCTCAGAGGGGCGAAGGTGTTTCTGTCTCCCTCTGCTGCCCACAGAGGTCTTTCCTGCCCTCTGCGCTCGCTCCATGGCGCGGTCGAGGGCTTTCGGCCCGTCCGGTGGGGCAGGGTGCGCGTCCCGGCTTCGTCTCGCCACATCGAGGATCCGGTCTTCGCTGAGATCGAGCTCGTCTTTCCAGCGGTGGACGTGCTCTCTGGGCGGCCATCCCTGCCACCAGCCGGGAAGGTCAGAGTTGGGGTCCAGGCCCAGCGCTCTCAGAAGCTCTTCAAAGAAGATTTCAAAATCCTCCTCGCGCGCTCGCGCGCCCTCCTCCTCCTTTACTGGTTTACTTATTGGTTCCCTTACAGGGTTAGTGTCTCGTTTTGAGACACGGGAATGGCCCTTTTTGAGACACGGGATTGCGCCAAAATGAGACACGGCCCCGTGTCGCAAATCCGGACACGGGTTTGAGTCGAAATCTGCCTCTAAGTCTTTGTCTCCGCTTTCGTTTTCCCCATCTGCCCCGTGTCTCAATTCCGGACACGGGTTTTGAGCAGTTTCGAGAGCCGGTTCTTGGTATTTCGTGCTGCCATTTGCCGTGAATGGTTTGTCTGCTTCAGATGGACATGCGGCAGCTTCATTTGCCAGGTGAGGACCGCTCTCCGGTCCACCACCGGGGTCAGGCTCGTACCCGCTCTCAAATGCCAGAAGATAGCGCGTGTTGCGTTGTTGGCGGGTGTCCGGATCATACATCTGAACACGTCTAATGAGCTTGCGCTCTTCGAGGGCGTCGAGATGCCGGTTCAGGGTCGCGCGACTGATCTCGCAATCATAGGCCAAGCGTGCTTGAGACGGGAAACACCCGTAGTCGGGATTATACCGGTCACAGAGATGCCAGAGCACTATCTTGGTGGTGGGCTTTAATCCTCTTTGATGGATGGCCCAGTTCGTGGCAATATGGCTCATGGTTCCTCCCCCGCGCTGGGCGAGACCGGGATCCCTGTGCTTGTGTTCCCTCGTACGCGTGTGACCATGCCCGCTTCTGACAAAGCGCCCAGCGCATCATCAACCGATCGCACCAGAGCCCAAGGAAAGCCCTGAGCTTGCACGCTGTCCCGGAACGTAGCTTGCGCGGCACTCAGAGAGCCTGTGGCGCTCTTTACTTCCAGAAACAGGATCTTGCCTTGCGAGAGCACGATGAGATCGGCAAAGCCGGGCGTGACCCCCATGCCAACCAGAATGGCCTGACGTCTGGCACCTGCCGGTCCGGCTTGCGTGACCTCATTGGCAGAGTGATGCACAATCGAGCCGGACGGCAGGACAAAGCGCAGAGCGCTGACGATGGCGCGTTGGATATCCGCCTCGGGTGTCCCGCGATTGTGCTGGGCGGGTGCTTTGCTGGCTTTGATGCGCCCAAGGAGTGGGGTGTGGCCTTTCCTTCTCGTCATGAGCACGCTCCCCTCCCACGACCGTTTCCGTAAAACGACTTGGCTTCGACAATGGTGAGCAGAATGCGCGCATCTTCGCGTTCTTCTTCACTTTCCCCGTGCTCCAGCAGCACCTTGCAGGAGAGTTTCACCAGATGGTCCGAGTGATGCGCGACGTCAGCCACGACCATACGAGCCTCTCGCAGCTTCTCGGCAATCCAGGCAGCCCGCGCCTTATCCCGCTCGGAGAGGCGATGGGTGCCACGATCGGGCCGTTTTCTGTCCGTGTTCGACTTACCGTTCTTCATGCCGCGCGCCCTCCGATGCGAGGGGTGCGCGAGGGAGGGGCAGATCTAGAACTCCGACGTTTACCACGGGGTGTCTCAATCTCTGGCGCAGCGCTTTCCTGTTCATCCAGCCAGGCGAGAACGGTGCTGCGTTTGTAAAGCGCCTTGCGACCGGCCTTCACGCACTGGGGCCCATAGCGCCGACGCTCCCAGCGCATCAGCGTGTCGACGCAGACTCCAAGCTCTGCGGCCAGCTCCGCGCGGCTCATCCAGCCGTCGAGAAGGCTAATGCCGGCTTCCTGTGGTGGCGTTTTAGTTTCTATTTCGTCGGGTGTTTCTATCCTGTTCATGCTCTCGCTCCTGATGGTTTCGCTACGACGTCGGTGAACGTCGTGGAGAGGTCAGAGCAGACGGAGAGGGGTGGCAGGGAGGCGCAGGGTGGCAGTCAAACCGCACACCCGTGCCACCCCAATAAACATTGGGCTTAGCGAGTTTTGTGACGACAGCTGATAACAACTCTGAATCGAACCTGATCAGGCTTGATCGCGCGTTGAGACTGTCAAGAACAAAAAGCGAACAAATGGCGCAAAGTTTTCTTGCCGAATCCGATTCGAGTGTTGGAAAGTGTCGGCGTTTCCGATGGGTTTTCTGTTTTGGACACGGTCATTTCTGCATGCCGTGCCTGAAGTCTGTTTTGTGTCAGCATCGGAAGCGTATCTGGGGAAATCAAAGGCGGTCCGGACGGTAATGAGACTGCCTGTACTATGAGGAGGCAGTGTCTATGGGACTACCGCAAAAGGTTTTTTATTCGGTGAGTGAGGTTGCAGCACGATGGGAGTGCTCTCTGGCGGATATCGCCGGTTGGGCATCTGTGGGGTATTTCGACATCGTAACGGTTGTACCGTCCATTACGATCGGAGGCGCCCGGCGCATTGAAGGCTTTGTCAGGGTGGCTGTGACGGATGTTCTGCCGATCCTGAGGGGATTGGGGAAGGCAGCAAAGAAGGTCCGGCTAAGTCGCGTGCGACCCTGGGACGATGAGGCATGGGTGTTTCTGGAGGATCCACCGGTCGCCAAAGGTCTGAAGGTGCAGCGCGAGGATTTGCTCATCATGGCCGATCAGGTGCGAGCCTTTGAAGCCGAGCATGATCTTCTGAGGCGTCCCGCGGCGCATATCGGCTCATCTCCGCGTTACGACTGGGAAAGCATGTACATCTCCCAGATCGTCCGGGTCTTCGAGCAAGGTCTTCCCGATACCCAAAGCGAATGGGTCGGCGAAGTGCAGGACTGGTTTGCGGAAACGTCTGATGACGGTCAGATCCCCGACGAGCGCACCATCCGCCGACGTCTGTCGCCGATCTGGAAGGCGCTGAAGACGTGACTCGGCAAAAGAGCTTTCAGGACGCAATCTAGAATGAGTGGAGCCGGTTCCCTTGGTTGGGTGTGAGAACAGTTCCAACCATATTTTATAGGGGTGGCACTGTTATCGCAGCTTCAGTGCCACCTTCCGCCTCCTTGCCACCCGGCGCGCCATGATCAACTTGATAGATCATCAAATCTACGCGTCATGGACGGGGAAAGGAGGCCAATATGCCCAAAAGACAAAAACTCACCGAGAAACTGGTGAAGGATGCCATCCCGGCTGAGGGGCGGGACTATCAGATTTTTGACACAGAGCTCAGAGGCTTTGCCGTCTGTATCTACCGCAGCGGGGGTAGGGCCTTCACAATCGACTACCGCCACGCAGGGCGTCAGCGGCGCATGACCTTCGGTCGATGGCCGGAGTGGTCGGTCAGTGCGGCGCGGGCGAGGGCGAAAGAACTCAGAAGAGACATTGATGCCGGCTATGATCCACTGGCCGAGCGGGATGAGCTGCGCGAGCAGCCGCGGATCCGCGATCTCATCGATCGGTATCTTGAAGAACACGCCAGTAAGCTCGCCAAGACCAACGCGTCTGATCAGCAATCGATGTTGGAAAAGCTCGTCGCTCCTCATTGGGCCAACAAGCTGGTCATCGAGATCACCAAATCCGATGTGGACAAGCTGCTCACCAAAGTCGCAGAGGGCAGGGCGCGGCCACACAAGGCCAAGCCCAACAACCGTGCCAGAAAGCTGCAAGGCGCCAAGCCCACACCGATCAGGGCCAACCGGCTGGGAGAGGTGCTCCGGAAAGCCTTCAACCTGTCTATCGAGTGGGGCTGGCGGGACGACAATCCGGCGAACGGGTTTTACCGGCGCGTTGAAAGCCCGAGAGAGCGGTTCCTCACCAAGCCCGAGATCGACCGGTTGGCGGCTGCCCTCGACAAAGCCGACGATCAGCGCGCGGCTGGCATCATTCGCATCTGCATGCTCACGGGCGCTCGGGTTGGCGAAGTGCGACAGTCGCGGTTCGAGCAGTTCAATCTCGATCTGATGATCTGGACAAAGCCAGCAGCCACCACCAAGCAGCGCAAGATGCATCGCGTGCCGATCTCGGAAGACGTGGCGGCCATCGTGCGGCAGCGGAAACTCATCGTACCGGAAACCTCCCCCTGGCTTTTCCCAGGCGATGTGCCTGGGCAACCGGTGATCGAAATCCGCCGCTTCTGGAAAACCATCCAACGCGAGGCGCAGATCGAAGACGTTCGCATTCATGATCTGCGGCACACCTTCGCCTCGCTCCTCGTCTCAGGAGGCGCGTCCCTCGAGATGATCGGCAAACTCCTCGGCCACACCCAGATGCAGACCACCCAGCGCTATGCGCATCTTCTCGACGCACCCCTCAGAGAAGGCGTGAATGCCGTCGCAGGAGTGTTTCGGCCGAAGCTGAAGGTCGTGGGGGAATGAGGGGGGCAGCCCAAAGCGGCCGCTCCGTTAGGCCCCTGTTTTCACCGATGCAACCAACGTTTTATCTATAATCCCTGCCGAGAGTTTGTCTGCGCAATTGGGTTTATCTGAAGCAACAACGCCTTGGAGAGCAGTTTATTTGCGTATTACTGGGTTTCAAATCGCGCGGCCTCTAAAGTTCATATGAAAGCCACTGCTTCTCAAAGGGCCGTTGGTATTTTTTAGCCATCATTCCGTCTGCACGTTTTGCGGTGGCTTTTCGTCTTTCAATGGCGGAGCAGAAATACTTCCAGCAAACGATATCACTATGATCATCGCTGCCATCACTGCGGCAAATTGCTTTGCCCAAAAGAAAAACTTCTGCGCGCGCATGGCCCAACTATTGGGCTCATAGGCATAGCTGTTTTCTTCGTTTCTGAGTGCAGCGCTGACCGAGAAGTATGCCGCTATGTACTGAAGGTAGTCGAAAATAATGACCAAGACGCCGAGAACACCGGCAAACCGGACGATTGTTCCATAGTTCGCAAGGTAGTTTACCGCGAACCCCTCTCCCGATGCGTGCTGTGCAAAAACCCAAGCAACAATCCCAACGCCTACGAACCTGCTGGTCTCGCTTATTCTGGAAGTTACCTCGGTCTTCCCGTCGATCCGCTTCTGCTTCCGGTCTTGACTTGAATTACCCATATTCAACGGCCTCTTACCATCGGACCTGGATCGTCTGGATCACCCCCGAATTTCTTCCCCGGACTATGCGCAACGATGCTCTCCAAGCTCTGCATCCAAGCAGCCTTGAACGCCGCGTCGCCCGCAAAGAGTTTGTAAAGCTCCAGCTCGTCCTTGCGGCGGCGCAGCATCACGTCCTTCAAAATGCGCTCAAAGGCCAGGGTCCGGTTCTGGGGATCTTGGTTGCTCGCGTACTTGTCGTCGAAATCAGGGTGTGCCCGCACACTTTCCGCGATGTTCACGAATTTGACGCGTTGCTCTTCTGGTGTCGCGCTCCAGCCCTGGAACCAGCGTTCATTGAACGTGCGAACAATCTCTTGCAGCGGATCTGTATCTGGCTCACCGTCACGGTAGCCCCGTGGATTGGGGTTTTGTGGGTCCAGCTCGGTTTCCGATGCATCCAGCCCGATCTCGTGGTTCAGTTTCACGCGCTCCAAGCCGTACGAAGACAAATCGACGGCCTCTAAAAGCTCATCCAGCGTATCCTGGTTCGGGTCCGTGACCTTCAGCTTGGGCACCAGAAATTTCAGAAGCCAAAAGAGCTTTTCCCATTCCAGAACCTCGAATGGTATGATTGCGGCCATCTGGCCATAGATTTTTACAAATTGCTTGGCCTTCACCTTGAAGTCGATCTTGTCGGGATTCTCTAGGTCCAGCTCCTCATTGAACCGGGCCGCAACTACATCAATGATCGCGCTCAGAACCTGCGCGTCCTCCCCGGCAAAGTACCGGGAGGCAAAGTCATCTACTTCAGACGCCTCATAGACCCCTACATCGTCCAGCGACCCCTTCAGCTCGTGCAGAACATTGATGTTGGTCGCTTCGGAAAGAGTAGTTACGGTGTAAAACGGGTCAAACGCGGCCTTTATATCTTCAACCGTGTTGAAGAAATCGAGGATGAACAAATCCTCAGCACGCTTTCCCAACTTGTGGGCGGAACGATTCAGCCGCGACAACGCCTGCACTGCCAGAACACCTTGCAGTTTCTTGTCGACATACATGGCGGATAACTTCGGCTGGTCAAACCCGGTCAAATACTTGTTAGCGACAACGAGCAAACGGAACTCATCGGTTTCAAACTTGTCGCGTGTGTCGGTCTCGGCAAAGCCGTTCATCCCAGCTTCAGTATAAGGGATGCCATCAACCTCTTTCTCACCTGAAAAAGCGATGAGCGCCTTAAATGGATTGCCCCTGGCCTCAAGCAACTTGGTTATCGCCTTATAGTACCGGATTGCCGCCTTAATGTCCTGGGTGACAATCATCCCCTTTGCCTTGCCCTTGAGTTTCTTGGCGTTCACCACCTTGTCGATAAAGTGGTTCAGCATGATCTCGGCCTTGGTGTTGATCGTTTGTTGACTGTGTTCCACATAGGCACGCAACTTTTTCTGGGCCTTCTTGGGGTCGAAGTCGGGATTCTCCTCGATGGACTTCTGAATCTCGTAATAGCTTTTGTAGGTGGTGTAATTGGCCAAAACGCTGAGAATAAAACGTTCCTCGATGGCCTGCTTCATGCTGTAAAGGTGGAAAGGCACGAAACTGCCATCGGCCTTTTGTTCACCAAACTTTTCTAGGGTCGTATTCTTGGGTGTCGCTGTGAAAGCAAGATAGGACGCGTTTCCGCGCATTTTCCGAGCCTGCATTGCAGCCAAAATCTTGTCTTGTGGATCAATCTCATCTTCTTGGGATGCCTCTGCTCCAAGCGCTTCGTTCATCTTGCCCGCAGCAACACCGCCTTGACCGGAATGCGCCTCATCGATGATCACGGCAAAGCGCTTGTCGCTCATGTCAGCGATGCCATCGATGATGAAGGGGAACTTCTGGATCGTCGTTATGATGATCTTTTTACCCGCCTCCAGCGCGGCCTTCAGGTCGGCGGAACGAAACGCTGGGGCGACGATGTTCTTCACCTCGGAGAAGTCCTTAATGTTCTCTCGCAGCTGTTTGTCCAGCAGCCGACGGTCGGTGACGACGATCACGCTGTCAAAGAGTGGACGGTCCATGCTACGCTCGCCCGCCGCTTGTGCATTGGCCGGATAGGTCTCGATCAGCTGATACGCCGCCCATGTGATCGAGTTGGATTTGCCCGATCCCGCCGAATGCTGGATCAAGTAGCTGTGTCCAACGCCGGTTGTTGCCGCGTGATCCAAGAGCTTCCGTACCACGTCCAGCTGGTGGTAGCGCGGAAAGATCAGGGTTTTCTTGGCCAGCGGTTCTTTGGCGTCCCCCTCCAGCAAGACAAAGTGCTGGATGATCCCGGCCAGACTGCGCTTGTCGAACACCTCTTCCCAAAGATAGGCGGTTTTGTGACCGTTCGGGTTGGGCGGGTTGCCTTCGCCCTCCTTGTAGCCCTTGTTGAAGGGCAAAAAGTACGTGCCTTTGCCCGTCAGCTTGGTGGTCATGAACACCTCGTCAGTGTCCACCGCCATATGAACAAGCGTGCGGCCAAATTGCAAAAGCGGCTGGGTCGGGTCGCGGTTTTCGCGGTATTGCTTTTGCCCGTGATAGCGGGCGGTCTGGTGGGTCCAGGCGTTTTTCAGCTCCAGCGTGATCAGGGGCATTCCATTCAGGAAGAGCACCATGTCGATCTCTTGCAGCGGGTTGGCTTGAGAATAGCGCACCTGCCGCATCACGCTGAATAGGTTGGCGTCAAAGTTTTTATGCACCTTGGCCGAGGAGCTGGCCAGCGGCGCGGGGTACATCAGCACCAGAAAAGCGTTGTCCACCTGCAAGCCCTTTTTCAGGATATGCAGCAGACCCTTTTGTTTAATGATCCGGTCAAAGCGTTCCAGCACCTTGCGCTGCCAGTCATTCGGGGAATGCTTGCGCAGCTTGTCCAGTTCGTCAGCCTGCGTATCTTCCAGAAACTGCCAGAACAGCTTTGTGTCGAGCGCATACTGCGCGTCAAAATCCTGTGGCAGACCGATGCGGAACTTGGCCGGATCGTCGGGCTGCGGCTGGCCTGACAGCTCTTCACCGGTGAAGCCAGTCAGATGTTTCTGAATCGCCTGTTCCAGCGCGATTTCTTTTGTATTGCTGACCATGCCCGCCCCCTTAAATCACCCTAATCTTGCCAGTCACTGCCGCATTGATCAGCGTGGCTTTGTATTCTTTCAGCGCCTCAATCTGGCGCTCTTTCAATTCTATTGCATCGTCGATTTTGGCCTTCTCAAATTCGATATGCTTAACAATTTCTTTTTGCTCTTCAACTGATGGGTAAATGAATGGGATGGCCTTCATTCTGGTTTTATTTAGATCCCATTGGCCGATCCGAACTCCGTCTGAAGCTTGCCCGAAGAAGGTGACGTATAACTTACTTCTGATCGCAGTATTGAAGAAAGCCCCATCAAAATCTTTCAGCATAGAGAATATAAAGTAGGCCGGACTAACTATCCCAGTATGTTCCGAAATACCGTAAGAGCCTTGCCAAGCCTTCATTTTGTTCATGGCAAACTGCCCAGCTCGTACCAATTTGTACCCGCTTAGGTCATCCGGTATAAAATTGTGATTGCTCTCTTGATCCTCGACATCCCTCACAATCACACCCTGTTCACGAGTAACGGATAGAAGCGTTTTGTCAGGATGGTTCTTTTCCGACACGGGGAAAAGGAGTGAGCCCAGCGTATCAACAGTCCAATGCGCCGGGATTTGACCAATCCAGTCGATGCCGCTTTCTTTCATGGGGGCAGCTGGGTTCAAGCCCTTGGTGACGGCCTCTTGGATGATGATCTGCTTGCGCTCGCGCAAAAGGGCAATCTGCCCCTCTTTAATCTTCACCGCCCGATCAATCTTGTTGGCTTTGTCGTCAAGGAAAGCCACAATACGCTCTTGCGTGGTAATGTCAGGCAGTGGCAAATCGAGGTATTTGAAATCTTCGTATGACAGGTTCTGGCGCAATCCCGACCCCAAGCCATAGAAGACCTTTTTCACGTCATAGCTGTGCAGCACGTAGTGCAGATAGAATGGCAGGACGTTGTCGTGCGGCCTCAGATTGATGTACGCCGAGGTTATGATGCCCTTGTCTTTAGCCAATCCTGTTCGAAGGCTGGTGACGTCATTCTGCAAGTCCGTACCACGGATGATGATGTCGCCCGGCTCAACGATCTGATAGGTTTCGAAACTCTCTGGGACAAGGCCGGTTAGCTTTTCTTCCGGTTTGACGATGACATTGCCATAGCTCAAGGAAAGGACGGTGCTTTCCTGCATTCCCGTGTTCTTGTCTTTGTTTTCATAAAGGCAAGCGCGGCCTGGCGAAACCTGCCAGTCTTCTGGAACATCGCCTATCCAATCTACGCCGCTCGGCTTGTAGGTCTCATATCGCGGATACTGCGGGAGCTGCATCACGCCACCTCCACATTCGGCTTTTCTTCAAGCCCTAGGATATCAGCGATCAGCCCGTCTGCCTGCGTCTCCAATTCCAGCAGGTCGGTTGTCACCGCCTCCAGCGCGCGCAGGGGTTTGTGGCGGTAGAAGTATTTGTTGAAGCTGATCTCATAGCCGATTTTGACGCTGTCCATGTTGATCCATGCCTCTGGCACATGGGGTTGCACCTCGGCCAGGAAATAGTCGTGGATGCTGTCCTTTAGAGGCACGCTTTCCGAATCGCGCAGGTCCGAATTGCTCTCATAGGTCAGATAGGTGCCGTCGCTTTGGCGATAGTAACCGAAATCGGCCAGTTGATCCTCGGTACAGCCAAGGCGGTGCAGCAACGCATCCAGCTTGTCTCCGGTCAGCTTCAGCTTTTTGCCGACGACCCTTTCGGCGTCTTCGTCATACCAACTGACCGCGTTCAGGATCGCATTTTTCTCTGTCGCTGACAGCTTGATCTTCTGCGCCTTCAGTGTGGTTGTGACCGTATCGCGGAAAGTATTGTAATCGTTCGTCTCTTCCGTGCCGATGATGTCCATCAAGCGCAGCCCGGTGGCGTGCAGATCACGTAGGCTCTGCCAATATTTCACATCCAGCAGCTTGCCGCGCGCCTTGGCGTTCAGGTTTATCTCCTCATCCTCGCACCATTTCAGGATGTCCTTGGAATGTTCCTTGAGGAAGCCCGCTTCATAGACCTGATCGCCGTGCTCCTCCCACAGATGCTTCATCGGGGCGCGCAAGGATTTGTCAAAGCGCAGCGGATCCAGCCTCTCGACGGAAAAGCCCGCGCTGCGTCGGTCGGGGCGTTCAATGGTGACTTTGTGGTAGCCGAAGTCCTGATTGTTGAAGATTTGGACAGCGATGCCCGTGGGGTCGCCGTTTTTGTCCAACTCACGCTCAATCGGGTTAAAGGCCAGATAGGCGCGCGTTATCGCCTCGATATGTTCGGGCGCGAATTCGCAATTCTTGTCGCCCAGGTTCTTGCGCAGCTTGCGGTAGAGCAGGTTCGCGTCAATCAGCTGAACCTTGCCTTTGCGTGCCTCCGGCTTGGCGTTTGATAAGAGCCAGATATAGGTGGTGATGCCGGTGTTGTAGAACAGGTTGTTCGGCAACTGGATGATGGTGTCCAGTAAGTCGTTTTCAATGATGTAACGGCGCGTATTGCTTGCGCCGCCGCCCGCGTCGCCAGTGAAGAGGCTGGAGCCATTGTGAACCGATGCGATGCGCGAACCCATTGGGCTGTCGCTGAGCGGCTTCATCTTCTTGACCATTTCCATGAGGAATAGAAGCTGGCCATCTTTTGAGCCGGGTGTCGCATCCTGTGTTTCGGTCTCGCCCCAGTAGTCCGTCAGATCGACCTTAAAGCGCGGGTCGATCACGTCCTTGCCGTCCTTGATGAACTTCTGCTCGCTCGCCCAGCTTTTACCGTAGGGCGGGTTCGACAGCATGAAGTCGAACTTGCGGCCCGAGAATTCGTCGGTGGAGAGGGTCGATCCAACCTTGATGTTCTCGGGGTTGTTGCCCTTGATCATCATGTCGGATTTGCAGATCGCATAGGTTTCGTCGTTGATTTCTTTGCCGAAGAGGTACACGTCGCTCTTCGCTTGGATCAGGCCGTCGGGGTCGGTGATGTAGTTTTGGCTTTCGGTCAGCATTCCGCCGGAACCGCAGGCCGGGTCATAGATGGTCAGCACCGAGGGCAACTGATCTTTGATCGGGTCGAACATGAGGTGGGTCATAAGGTGGATCACTTCGCGCGGGGTGAAATGCTCCCCGGCTTCCTCGTTGTTCTCTTCGTTGAACTTGCGGATCAACTCTTCGAAGACATAGCCCATACCAAGGTTGGACAGGCCCGGCATAAGGTTGCCATCGGGGTCCTCTTTGTCGTGCGGGGTCAGGTTAATCCGGGGCGATACAAACTTCTCCAGCACATCAAGCAACACGTCCTTACCCGCCATGTGGCGCATCTTAGCCATGAGGTCGAAACGCTGGATGATTTCTTTGACGTTGTCGCTGAAGCCGCCCAGATAATCTTCCATGTTTGCCAGGAGGATTTGGCGGTTGTTGGTGGCCGTGTTATGCAGCTTGCGGAGGGTCCACTGGCTGGTGTTGTAGAACACATAGCCAGATGCGGAGCGAAGCGCCTCGTCGTCCAACTCGGTCGCCTGCATTTCCACTTTCTGGAATCGCAGCTCCTCCAGGACGGCGTCTTTGGATGGCTCAAGAAGGGTATCCAGGCGGCGCAAAACCACCATTGGCAAGATCACGTCGCGGTATTTTCCCCGCACATAGACGTCCCGAAGGCAGTCATCTGCAATTCCCCAAATGAATGAAACCAATTTATTATGCGCCGCTTCGTTCACAGCCGTCCCCTTCGAAATTTTTTGCCCTACTATCGTTTAGATTGAAAACTTGAAACCAATTTACGCTATCCGAGTTTAACTACGTTGCACTGCATCTAACACGCTGATTGCTCCGTTTCGGCTTTACACACACTCTCATACATTTGAGCCTGAGCATCTAGTACTGAATTGCGCAGCTTGCCCCAATAGTTCGATTTACCGACTGCGGAGCTTCCATTAGATTGAATAAAATGCAGATCGGATCACGCCAGAGCTTAGTGCTGGGGGCAATGCAAACTATATGGTCACCCGGCCGCTCGACGGACTATGCGGAAACATCGGCGGATGCACAGTCTTGAGATGCATTTGTGGTGGTTTCATCCGCCACACATCAACGCCACATCAACCTGCGAACGCGTAGTGGTGCACTAACAAACGGGCTTAACCATGCCGCTGTCGTGGAAAGTCGGCAATAAGAACGTGTGAGTTCAAATGGTTGCACCTAACACATTGAATTCAAACGATTTGGCGGGAGTGCTTGATTGCGGCTCATAACCTGAAGGTCGTAGGTTCAAATCCTACTCCCGCAACCAAAACAACCAAGCAGATAAATACCCTTCGCAGAATGAAAACCCGTGGGGCGTAACAAAAAAAAGGCCCGCCTCCATTGGGACGGGCCTTTGTGTTGGTACTTATGCGATCCA
>CAYFFG010000028.1:0-24475 GCA_964342355.1 uncultured Hyphomonadaceae bacterium | reverse complement strand
GCACCATCTCACTATTCTTGAGATATATAGCCAGCTAGATTTGCGTTCCATTTAGAGCTTAACCAGCTGCCGCCTGTTGCTTCAGCTGACGAAACGAAATCATTTTCTGGCCGTCTTCATCCCACAAAGCCAGCTTGATGCATCTAAAACTCTCTTTAAGCGTCAGTTTATTGATGGATTTTAGCTGTGGGTAATCTTTCAGAACCTGAGGCAAGCGATAAAAGGGAATACGGCTTGCGGCGTGATGCACATGGTGGATGCCGATGTGCCCCGTCAACCAAGCCAACGGCTTGGGTAATTCATAATATGAACTACCATAAAGTGCGCCTGATGTGTGGTTCCAATCCTTGTTTCTGAACCACAACACTTCTTCAAACTGATGTTGAACGTAGAACAGCCAGACTCCCAAGGCAGACGCCAGGAATACGGATGGAATAATAACAAACAGGATTGGCTTCCAACCAACAAAAAACACCATCGCTACAGTTAAAGCAGCTATAGCTACATTCGTCCCCATAGCACTCAACCAAGGACGCCACCCCTCCTTCATAATCCCACTCGGGACGCGATGGTCGAAGAAAAATACAAATGCCGGTCCGAGGATAAAGATAACCAGCGGATGACGATAAAGACGATAACCGAAACGTCGGAACGGCGATAAAGCGCTGTATTCTTCAACCGTCAGCGTATCGATCGCCCCTAATCCGCGTCTGTCTAAATTTCCCGACGAAGCATGATGGATTGCGTGCGTACGCCTCCAAACATCATAAGGCGTAAACGTGATTACACCGATTAAGCGGCCAACCCAATTGTTCAGAAAAGACGATCTAAAAAAAGATTGGTGTCCGCAATCGTGTTGAATCAAGAACATGCGTACAAGAAATACCGAAGCAGGAACACAGCACAATAGCGCAGCCCATGCCTTGTTGGTCAGCGAAAACCACAAAGCTGCGCCCCAAAACACCGCAAGCGGTATCACTGTGCACACTATTTCCAATACTGAGCGAGAGAGGTCGGGCTTCTGGTAGGCTGCAAGAAGTTTGCGCCAGTTGGGCATGGCGGTTTTGGTCGTCATTTCTTCCCTATAAACTCTACGTACGATCAGGGCCGTACTTCGATGATTCTTGGCCGATCATCCTTTTGAATATGTTCTTTAGACATGCAGTCAAGTTAGTCCTGCATATAGTGATACAAATACAAAGACTAACCCTGTTCTAAGATGTTTATATGTAAACTTAATTCCACATTTCGTTAATATATTGAAATTTTCATCTAGAACGTGCGTTGTTTATATTTTCAATCTACTGAATGAAATTAAACAGCCCCCTGCTACCCCATATGTGCGACCACCCCACCGTATGTTTAACAAATTCACTACGTATTCGTGTCAAAATGTATAAGAGAGCGCAATTGGATCAGTGGTGATAGAATGAAAATTCTCCTGGTCGACGCAAATCCTGAAGTTGAGCGTGTCTTATGCGCTTTTCTACGAATGAACGGCATTCAACAATACATAGTGCATTGGGCGCGAGATTTGTTTCAAGCCGAATTCTTAATAATCGAAGAAACCTACCAGATAATCGTTTTGGATGAGGCAGCTGTGCCTGCAGGTGCTCATTTTCACACCTGTCCATTTACCGACATTCCACGCGCACATAGTGCAAACAAAATTCTCCTTACTACTCAGGAGCAAATAGTACGCCCTCATTGGGCGTTTTCAGTTTGGAGAAAAAACCGCTTAGCGTCTGATTGCGTTCAAGCAGATCAATTAGTTCAATACCCTGTTGAACAAATTTCAAGTATCAGCTGAGCGCTTTAGCCCAATCAAATCCTGAATTTGGATCCCATCCCCAACGCTCGACCGGGTTAACGTCTTCGTGCCCACATACAACGCCAAGTTCCTTTTTCAGGTTATGGCGCTTGCAGATATCATGTATCAGCGCATTTAGCGCTTCATACATCTCGGCGGTGTACTCACTGTCAGACGGATGTTTCGAGCCAAGTCCCAATATTTCAATACCAATAGAGTTGTAATTTGGGTTCAAAACATCGGGATAACCAATCGGCATATTGATCCTTCCCCAACGTTTGTCGAAATAGTCATAGTCTGGCCACTCTGACATATCTGGTCGTGCTACCAATGCGGCTCTTCCGCTATTTCGATCTACACGTTGACCATTAGCGTCCAGAAACACGCTGTCAGACGGATAGTCCCTCGACCAGGAGAAGTATCGCTTATACTTGCGCCAGCTTCCATCGTCTTTGTCATAGAGCTTACGCACAAAACTCTTTATGCCCGAATGCCATGCCGCCTTATCCTCGGACACAAATTGGTGCAATTCGCCATTTTTATCGATGAGATAATGGGCGCTAACTGGCTGGGTCGTAAAATTAGACACCACCTTAGACAATTCCCGAACGCCTGTAATATGGACAATCACGCGCTCGACAGAGTGGCCGCCCTTGCGTTCTCCATGCCTTCCAGCGTGACGACGCTCAGCAGGCACCACCGGGTTCCAACCATCCGACCAAACAACATCTACAGGCCCCACTGGTTGCGGTTCACGCACTGGATCTTCGTCGTCATCTTCCTCAACCTCTGAGGAAGAAACGTTTTCAACGACATAGTCCCCATCGTCCCATACTGATAAATAGCCTGCGTCCACGTATCCAGTATAAACGCCGCGCCCAGGCGTGTCCGCAAATATGTACCACCAACCATTCCAGTCTTTCTCGTCTAAGCGAGCAACGGCTTGACCTTTTTCTAAACGGGTCAGAATTGGCGCATCCAAACTTGGCTGAACACGCAGACGCAAACGGTCGGCTTTAACTGTGAATACGCGGGCGGTCATTTGCAAACGCCTTTCCTCAGTTTATTGCTGTTTCGGTTCGCTCGCACACCAGATGGACTTGGTTAGCTAACGAATTCATGCAATCAAAATCTTCGGTATTTTCATAACATGCGTCGCCCGGCGAAAGATCCAGAGCAATCGCCCCTTGCGCTAGCACTTTTCCCGAATGTTCAATGAATGGAACGAATTTTCCATCTACCCGGTTTATTGCTAGCCCAGCGCGCCGATTGATGCTCACCATCCCCTTATCCGCAACACACAAGGAAGCTAGCAAGGATCTGCTAATTGCAGCTTTTGTTGTCTCGTCACTTTCATTGTCGAGGATGTTTTTCCAATTTTCGCGAATGTGTTCTTCCAATCCGCCCGCCGTATTCAACGTCAACTGCCAATTAATTGGAGTGTCTGCGTCCTGCTCTCCAATGACATAAAGTTGTTCTGCAGCTTTATCAGAAAACAAAGATGCAGAATGAATACGCGCAGCCGAACACATACGTTGATCAGCTTGCGGCGTACAAAGTGCGATCATTTCATTTGTCGCTGTCAGCGCCGCTTCGAAGGTCGAATTGTCTTGTTCTGTCGCTGGTAACCCCAACAACAACACACGCGTCTCCATTTCCAAAAACTTGCAGCCCAACCGATCTTCTTGTCGCTCAGAACCATTCAAAGCCGCACTTTTCTCTGCAATATCCAGCAAAGTCTGCTTATTCGCTGACACAATTGCAGCTTTGTCTGACGCTGCATCGATTTGAGATTTCATTGATTCTAGTTTGGGTAAGTCATTTCCAAAATGACAAACCAGGGTCTTTTCTGGGTGAGGTTTCGTAGTTGTCGCCCCACAATTGGCAACCAGCAAGATCGCCAAAGTCGACAAACAGGTTCTAACTAACATTTGGACCCCTCCGGTTATCCGTTCCTACCGTCAATTTGCGCTTGTTCGCAGCGCATTCGCCACCGCAACAGAATCTATTTCAGCGACCACATCAGGTCCCCGCTCCAGAACATGTGCGATGTAGTATTTGTAGACATGCAGCCAATCATCCGCATTCATTGCTGTTTCAGCAGACCCCGTCGTTGCATGCTTGTTCAACTGCTCGATAAATAGTCCCAATCCAGCAATGTGCTTATTCACATCGTCCTCGCCCCCCGACAGGATGGACGAAGCTAGGTTGGCATTTGCTGCATTCAGCGTTGCTAGCAATGCCTCTCTTAGCGTTTCTCCGAATAGAATCCCGCCGAGTTCGCGAGGTGAATTTTGAAAACTATCAGCAGCAGAAAAGAGAACGTTCTGAATCAATGCCAGCCCTAACTGGTGTTGAAGACCATCTTCTGCGCTAACACTGAATAAAACACCGGGATTCTTGGCGGCCGATTCTGTCATTGCGCCAATGACCACGCGCCAATCGCTGGAGTTCAGCAATCCGAACTCATCACTGGCCACGGCTTGGGCGGCCGCTCTCGCAATTAACTGAACTTCTGAATTAGCTTCTCCGCCTGTCGCCATATGCGGCGCAGCGGCAATGTGGCCAGCCATGATTTTAATTAGATCTAGCGCCTGATCCCTGCTGAACAATCTGGATAAAAGATCGTGCTCTTCGCCCAATCCTTCCCCAAATCCGGATAAGATATCGCCAACTAGATGGGAATAAACATCAGCCCAGGCACTGTCCCAATCTTTGTCACCCGCCTTGGCCTGAATACGGCCAACCGCGTATTCTTCCGCCACACCAAAGGTGAGAGCCACAATGTCTGGTGAGAGACCTGAAGAAAGATCAAACGGCGGAGGAGCCTCTTTCTCCATTACTCCCGCCAAACGTTGTACAAGCGTTCTGACCGCACCCGTTTCCTCTGACACCCCACGCACGAATAACTCCGGCCGCGCCGCTGCGGTTTTCAAGGTCGCATCGTAAATGCGAAGTGCGCCATTTTGGGTGAATGATTTGAAAAGATTGAAATTTGTGTGATCTACGGATACCGCATCGCCTAACACTGCGCGCGTTATCTCTCCCATCAGGCTTTCACCGCGCGCATCGCCTTTAAGAAAGGCGTCTGCGTTATTGTTTATCGCCTGCAGTGCGCCATGCGCCATAGGGCCGCTGAAGACGCGCATTAATTTGTCATGCGCAAGAAATTCCAGGCCCTCGCTTGCGGCAACCTGGTCTTTGAGCGGTTCGATCAGGCCAGTGACAACCGGTTTCCATCTGTCTTCAGATGTAATGAGCTCAGGCCTTTCGGACATCGAAACCAAAGCCGTGTGAACAAATGTCTTAATAAGACGCTCTCCAAACCCTTCTTCACCGCCACCATCTAACTTCTGGCGGTCTATCAGGTTGTCCAAACTGGGAGCGAGCGCGCGAAGAACATGTTCAGCACGCTTATCAAATCCAAATACCTGAGGCTGCGCGCCAACGACATCTAATGCGACTTGCGCGAGTTCTAGACCGAATCTGGCCCAACCTGATGGGGTAGCGCTCGTCAACCATTCTTTGTGGAGGTATTGAACGCGTGGATCCATGTCCGCCGCAAACTCAATACGTGTTTCCAGCGCCGCGGTAATGCGTTCCCGCATAGCTTCATAAAACGCATCAATGACGAGTGGAATCTGTTTATCCTGCATGGGGTTTTGATCTTGCAGGATCATAGTACGCCTGTCCTGAAGACATTCAGGCGCGAAAATAGCGTCGAATTCTCCGCCAGGATGACATTTCGCTATCAGTTCTTTATCACGAAAAAGAAACTCAATCGCCTTCCATTTCACATCGTCAGGCTTGTGAATGGGAAACGTATTTAACAGGACTGTGAAATCCTGCTGAAGAAGCTTGTCTTTATAGGCGTTTCTGGTGGCCTTCCCCAACCGAATGACACCTGACACAGCAGAAATGAACAGCGCAGGCGACAACATGGCCCTATGTTCCCCGCGTGTGGAGTTTCCGCGTGCCGTTCAGCGGCGTTTCACCAACAGCTGGTGTTAAGCCGACACTTACGACCGAGCGCCCGCTAACCCTGTCAGCAGACGCTTCGCCTAACCGTTTACCCATAGGGGGCCTTGATAAAACATCTTTCCCAGAAACAGTCAGGAAAGCGTCTGTAAGAAGGTCCAGGTCAGGTTCTTCACCCGGTGAAGCTAATGTGCCCTTTGGTGATGGCGGCCGTTTCACTTCTCCCTCAACCTTTGACGTCTGGCTTACGTCCATGACGGCTGTTGCTTGGCGGGCCACTGGATGAACACGCACCGCCATCGTCGCAAGCAGTTTGAATATGTTATACCAGAATGGTGCGCCTAAACCGATCAGTCCAGCCGTAGCGATCATACCCAAAAACCAGGTTGCGCCTTCGGGCGTAAAGATCCGTGGTATGGCATAGCTCTTGTAGCCAAGCAGGTTGACTGGTTCGCCACTTTTGTAAGTTTTAACGTCACACCCTGGATTACTTGGAACTTCACAATAAGGGAAATACGCCCGCCCCACAGGGAAACCCGCATTCGACAAAATCCGAATGTCTGACTTAATCGTGCTGGCAGCCTGGGTGATTTGAGTCTCCGCAGCATCCTGCGGATCTATGGCGGCCAACGTTGATGTTCTTTTGTCGATATAGGCGTTCAACAGCTCAGGGTCGTTCTGGAAGAAGCTTATCACGCCGTTTAGAGCGCCCTCATCAGACGCCAGATGACGGTAGATTGACAACGCATTTAAGTTGCCAAGAGACACTATTAGCAGCGCGACAATGGTTGTGAACACCTTCGCTCGGCCTCGGAAAAAATTGGATTGCCCTTCGCCATAGCGGTCAAATTCATAAACCAGCCGGTTCAATGATGTTTTAATTTCTGAGCGGTCTTTTCCTGAAAGGCGTTTGCCGTAATCCGTCTGCGTCAGTTGTTCGACGAACTGAATTTTCGAAAGATTTTCATATTTGCGACGAAACAGGTTGAGACCAGGAAGATTCGAGATCCACCACCAACGCCCCTTCCCGCCATACGACGGACTAACCATCATCTGTTTAGCAAACTTGGAGGCTTCCTTCGTACCGCCGCCTTCCAGTCCTTCTTGCACTTCCGGAAAGGCAGGGTCCAACGGCATTACGACGCCATCGTGAAGCGCCCTGAGCATCTCCTTAAGGCCTGAGCCACGAAGTGAAAAAACCTTATGAATAGCTTCAACCACCACAGATGCGATGATGGACATGATCGCCATTATGCCCGCGAAACCGAATAGCGCTAAAATCCAGTTCATCGCCGTTTCCCCTCAAAGCAGCGCCCCCGCGTCACTTATCCTTGACTATATCTTTCTTGCTCAACCTAACAAGCGTTAATTTCAACACCTTATTAACCATCACACCCAGCAAAAGAGAAAACCCGCAAAATCAATCTGTTGTCTTTGCAAGCGTAAACAATTGATTTTGCTTCTGGCGTGAGATCAAAGAAAAAAGCCCAACTATTTGATCTAAACTGATCAAGAAGCACTCAACTGCATTGAATTCTCAGCAATTTGGCGAGCAATTTCAAACAAATACTCCGTAAAGAGAGTTTGTGATGGATGCCGAATTCTCAACGTGCGACATAGTCCATCAATCTATTGGCGTGGGGAATGGAAAAAGATGTCGATCAAAGCTGCGATCTATCACCAAACACACTACAAATATGATCGTCCGGTATCGCTAAGCCCGCAAATTATACGTTTGCGCCCCGCCCCGCATTCCAGAACAAAAGTGCTTTCGCATTCATTGAAAGTCACGCCAGGCGAGCATTTCGTGAACCATCAGCAGGACCCTTATGGGAACTGGATGTCGCGTTTTGTCTTTCCTGAACCAGTGCGTGAATTCAAAATCGAAGTGGATCTGGTCGCCGATTTAACAGTCTACAATCCGTTTGATTTCTTCGTGGATGAAATGGCAGAACAATGGCCTTTCAAATATCCCAAAGATGTTCGTCACGATCTCAAGATATACTCGAAAGTTCCTAAAGCAGGGAAACGTTTAAGCACTTTTGTTGAATCTATCGATACGAGTGAGACAGGCACTGTCGATTTTCTTGTCTACCTGAATCGCTTCATCAGTCAGGAAGTTGAATACCTGATACGCATGGAGCCGGGCGTTCAAACGCCTGAAGAAACACTGAAAAAGCGATCTGGCTCCTGTCGAGATTCCACCTGGTTACTCGTGAACGTGTTGCGGCAATTAGGTTTTGCGGCCCGGTTTGTGTCGGGATATCTCATTCAACTGAAACCTGATCTGGAAGCGCTTGACGGACCCTCAGGCACTGACCACGACTTCACGGACCTTCATGCGTGGGCGGAAGTTTATTTGCCTGGAGCAGGTTGGATTGGTCTTGACCCGACATCTGGCCTCCTTGCTGGTGAAAGTCACATCCCGCTTTCAGCAACGCCACACTATTCAAATGCAGCGCCCATTGTTGGCATGGCGAGCCCAGCGGAAGTCGATTTTGAGTTCGATATGCGCATCAGCCGTGTCGCTGAGCACCCACGCATTACCAAACCCTACTCTGACGAAAGCTGGGCAAAGCTTGATGCGCTAGGTAACCGTGTTGATCAGGACCTATTCCGCAATGACGTACGCCTCACTATGGGCGGCGAACCCACATTTGTATCAATTGATGATTTTGAGGCTGCGGAATGGAACACAGAAGCCGTTGGACCAACAAAACGCACTTTAGCCGATAACCTCATCAGACGGCTTCGCGATAGCTTCGCTCCAGGCGGTTTCCTGCATTACGGGCAAGGCAAGTGGTATCCTGGCGAAACGCTACCAAGATGGTCATTTTCACTCTACTGGCGAAAAGACGGGCGTCCTGCATGGGAAAACCCTGACCTGATTGCTCAAGAAAACGTCAACACTAATGTCGATCACGCTGATGCGAAGGAATTACTTGAGGAAATTGCTGACGAATTAGGACTTGCAGAAGATTTCGTCGCGCCAGCTTATGAAGATCCCGCAGAATGGATTTTAAAAGAAGCGGCGCTTCCTGAAAATGTCTCGCCAGAGAATTCAAAACTAAAAGACGCAGAAGAAAGAGCCCGGATTGCCCGCGTTTTTAACCGAGGTTTGAACGATCCCGCCGGCTTCATTCTACCGGTCCAGCGTTGGCAGGCGAAAAGCACCGGCCAACGCTGGCGCTCGGAAAAGTGGACAACCCGACGCGGCAACATTTTCCTTACGCCTGGAGATAGTCCGGTTGGTTACAGATTACCGCTTGGCGGTTTAGCCTATATCGGCCCGATCTATTACCCTTACATCTTTGAAGCAGACCCAAGCTCAATCACAAAAGAATTTCCCGAATTTGAGCGGGAAAGCAAACACAGTAACTCAGCAGCATCGACTGCCCGCCGCCTTCCCGCCGCTCAGCGAAGAAGAGATGAGAAGCCTCGCCTGCAGCAGACAAGCGAGCAAACGCTAATTGAAGCTGCGTATGTACGCACTGCGCTCGCTGTGGAGCCGCGAGATGGGCGCTTGTGCGTATTCATGCCGCCCACTGAAAGTGCGGAAGATTATCTGGAACTGCTCGCGGCAACTGAGAGCGCAGCTACTCGCCTTAACATTCCAGTACATATCGAAGGATATCAACCACCAACAGATCCGCGCTTGAATGTCATACGCGTCACGCCTGATCCCGGTGTTCTGGAAATCAATATTCATCCAGCAACCAGCTGGCCAGAATGCGTCGATACCACCACCCGCCTTTATGAGGACGCGCGCCAAACACGGCTTGGCGCAGATAAATTCATGATCGACGGCAAGCACACCGGAACAGGTGGCGGAAACCACGTTGTTGTGGGGGGCGCCACACCGCTGGATAGTCCATTCTTACGTCGGCCTGATGTCCTTCGCAGCCTTCTCCTGCATTGGCAGCGCCACCCTAGTCTTTCCTACCTGTTCTCTGGATTGTTCATCGGACCAACAAGTCAGGCGCCCCGCATAGATGAAGCGCGACATGACAGTCTTTATGAACTGGAAGTCGCACTCTCCCAGATGCCACCTCCAGGCCAAGGCTTCGCTCCGCCGCCATGGCTAGTAGACAGGCTACTGCGTAACATACTCATCGATGTTACGGGCAACACGCACCGTACAGAAATCTGTATCGACAAACTCTATTCTCCTGACGGGCCGACTGGACGCTTAGGGCTGGTCGAGTTCCGAGGCTTCGAGATGCCGCCGGACGCGCGCATGAGTCTTGCTCAGCAATTGCTGATCCGCGCTTTGATATCGCGTATCTGGAATAATCCGATAACAGGATCGCTGACCCGTTGGGGTACGTCGCTACACGACAAATTCATGCTGCCTTATTTTGTTTGGCAGGACTTTATGGAAGTTCTGGATGACTTAGGGGCGCATGGTTACAAATTCGAACCGGAATGGTTCGAAGCGCAAAAAGAGTTCAGATTCCCATTCTGCGGTGAGACCCAAATTGAAGGGGTAACACTGGAGGTAAGACAA
The DNA here is from genome assembly GCA_964342355.1 of uncultured Hyphomonadaceae bacterium. Taxonomy (GTDB): domain Bacteria; phylum Pseudomonadota; class Alphaproteobacteria; order Caulobacterales; family Hyphomonadaceae; genus Hirschia. Next base: position 14,180 of record CAYFFG010000028.1, on the reverse strand, counting down.
GCCCTAGAACCATGGCATGTTATGGGTGAAACAGGCGCAATCGGCGGAACTGTACGCTACACAGATAGCTCTGTTGAACGTGTCCAGGTCAAACTGAGCGGCGACGACCTGGATCGCTATGTTGTGACGTGTAACAAGAGACAAACACCTCTCACGACTGTTTCTAAAACGGAAAAAGTCGCAGCGGTGCGTTTCAAAGCCTGGCAACCAGCAATGTCCATGCATCCGGTACGCCCTGTAGATGCGCCTTTGACATTTGATATCTACGATAAGTGGACCGGAAGACCGATTGGTGGTTGTGTTTATCACGTCGCCCACCCAGGCGGGCGCAATTACGAGACTTTCCCGGTTAACTCAAATGAGGCTCAAGCACGACGTTTAGCCCGTTTTGAGCCCTTTGGTCATTCTCCAGGTGGGTACAACGTGGTAGAGGAAACACCACATCCGGAGTTTCCCTTCACACTGGATTTAAGACGCCCTTCAGGAGTTTGAATACGTGCAATCTCAGTCCCAGACCATGAATGGCGCTAAGCCCTTCAAAATACTGGAGACTTACAGACCTCTTCCAGGTGCGCCTGATGAGTTAATGACCGCTGGTGGCGACATCCGCCCTGCCTGGCGCAAGTTTATGCGTCATTTCTGCGACCTGTCTGAGGATGACATTCGCCGCAGATTCCGTCGCGGCGATCAATATCTTAAGGACGCTGGCGTATTTTATCGCCAGTTTAGCAGCGAAGGATCGCAAATCCGTAGCTGGCCATATAGTCACGTTCCTGTTCTTATCGGCGAGCAGGAATGGTCGGCAATTTGCAGCGGACTTATCCAACGCGCCGAACTTCTTGAGGACGTCGTTAAAGACATCTATGGCGATAACAATCTGGTTTCACAGGGGTTATTGCCACCCAGCTTAATTGCGGAAAACAAAGAATGGCTACGTCCGCTTGTGGGTGTCCAACCTGCCAGTGGTAATTTCCTACATTTTCTTGCTTTTGAGATCGGACGAGGACCGAATGGCGACTGGTGGGTGCTCGGCGACAGAACGCAGGCGCCAGCTGGTGCGGGCTTTGCGATTGAAAACAGGGTCGCATCCTCTCGTATTTTCACAGATCTGTTTGAAGAGACCAATGTTCACCGGCTTGCGGGTTTCTTCATTGAGTTTTTGAACACTTTGCGTTCCTTAAGCCAAGGCGCTGAAGATCGCATCGGCATTCTTACGCCAGGCCGCCTAACCGACACCTATTATGAGCACGCATATATCGCACGCTATCTGGGCGTGATGTTGCTGGAAGGCGAAGACCTTGCCGTGGAGAACGGCAAAGTCATGGTTCGAACTGTAGATGGTTTGCGACCAATAAGCGTATTATGGCGCAGACTAGACGCCACATTTGCAGATCCGCTGGAATTAGCTGAAACCTCACAATTGGGCACGCCTGGACTGGTGGAGGCAGCTCGACAGGGTAATATAAACCTTATCAACGCCTTGGGCAGCGGCATCTTAGAGACACGAGCACTCCTTGCGTTCCTACCAAAAATAAGCCGCACGCTCAGAGATGAGCCGCTCTCATTGCCGAACATTGCAACCTGGTGGTGTGGGCATGAGAAAGAACGCCTGCATGTTTTAAAAAATGCAGGCAATATGATGATTGGCAACGCCTTCACCACCAGTCTGCCCTTTAGCAAGGATGAAGGCACCGCCCTGGGAGTCAATTTTTCAGACAACCCACAAAAACTTGCGGAGCAGCTGGAGGCAAAAGGGCAATACCTAGTTGGTCAAGAGGCTGTTTCTTTGTCAACGACTCCGGTCTTCCAGGATGGACAATTACAACCGCGCCCGATGACTCTGCGATGCTTTGCTTTAAGAACGCCAAATGGTTGGACAATCATGCCTGGCGGCTATGCGCGGATAGGCCTTTCAGAGGATACCCAAGTCATTGACTTACAGCGCGGCGGCGTCGTTTCCGACGTTTGGATTGTTTCACAAAATCCAGTTGATACGCCAACACTCGTTCAACAAGATGACATGTCTTACAAGCGCGCCCAGCTTGGAACCCTTCCAAGCAGAGCAGCCGATAATCTGTTCTGGTTAGGCCGCTATGCGGAGCGTGCAGAAAGCTTATTACGTTTACTGCGCGCCTATCACATTCGTCTATCTGAATTTGAAGAACCCAATTCTTCTATCTTGAAGCTTCTATCCCATCAGCTGACAGTTTATAGCGCCACCCCCGGCCCCAACGAACTTGATGCGTTGATTGGCATACTCAACGCTGCAATTAACAGCGCCGGCCAACTGAGAGATCGTTTTTCCGATGACGGATGGTCTGCGCTTAACACATTGCTTTCAGAAGCCTTGAACGCACAGAACGGACCAGAACTTTCAAGCGACGACCAAGCGCGCGCCATCTCTACCCTGATCCAGCAGTTAAGCGCCTTTTCTGGTCTGGTGCAGGAAAATATGTACCGATTCACGGGCTGGCGTTTTTTAAGTATTGGGCGCTCTTTAGAACGCGCGATCAACACAACAACGTCTCTAATTTCGTTTACAAACCCGACAGCGCCAACCGGCTCTTTGGATTTGGCTTTGGAGTTGGGCGACAGCGCCATTTCACACAGGCGTCTTTATAATGTCGCCACACACAGAAGGTCCGTGTTGGACTTGCTCGCACTTGATCCCTTAAATCCACGCTCTGTCTTTTTCCAGATTTGCGAAATTCGTGACCAGATAAGTTTGCTACCCTGGGCTGTTTCTGACGGCCAGATGTCGCCACTGGCAAGAGCCGTCTTAAAAGCACACACTGAATTGTCCGTTCAAACTCCAGAGTCTTTGACGATTGATGTTCTACAGTCGATTAAATCGCACATAAGCGACTTATCGACAGAAGTCGCAAAAACGTATTTCAACTGATGAAGACGTCTCATGCTTTATGAAATCAGTATGAATATCACATATGTGTACGACATACCCGCTGCTGGCGGTCGACAGAGATTGTACCTGGCACCCAAGAGTATTCCTGATGTCCAAACAGTGAACCACTTTTCCATAGAAGTAAGTCCGAAACCGTCCGAGATTTTCACGAGTCACGACTTTTTCGGAAATGACGTTCACTCAATTGCTTTCAGGGAGTCTCATAGCAAAATCAGTTTCCAGATGAATTGTGAAGTGATGCGCGAACCGCAAAAGTTCAACCATTCAAAAAGCCCTGATCTTCGGTCCATGGATAAGTTGCTGGCAAACCAAACTGAGATATCAGCTCTGTCGCCATGGCATTTTGCGGGAGCATCGCCCAGACTTAGACACGTTTCTGAAATCGAGGCTTATGCCAAAGCGCTGGTTCAACCTGATATGCCCGTCTTAGATGTAGTCACGCATATTAATCAGTCCCTCCATCGGGATCTCACCTTTAATTCCCACGCGACAGATGTCCATACACCTGTAGAGGTAGCCTTTGAAAACAAGCATGGCGTATGTCAGGACTTTTCGCACATCATGATTGCCTGCTTACGTAGCATTGGCGTTCCAGCTGGATACGTGTCCGGCTTCCTGCGCACCTTCCCGCCGCCCGGCAAACCGAGACTTGAAGGCGCCGACGCCATGCATGCCTGGGTTCGCGCTTGGTTGGGGCCGGATATTGGTTGGGTAGAGCTAGACCCGACAAATAATATTTTTGCTGGCGAAGACCATATCATCACCGCTTATGGCCGTGATTATTCCGACGTTGCTCCGGTAAAGGGCGTACTGCGAATCGCTGGCGTACAATCCAGTTCCCATTCTGTTGACGTAAGACCGCTAGAAGTTAGCGCAAACTGAGCTCGGAACGCTCTAAATCTGCACTATTACCCAAATGACACCGGTGGACACTGGACATAGAACGCAGCTCAGGTCAGAACAAATGCATACCAGCTCCATCAGCGTGCATCAGGATTTTTCATGACCCGTTTTTCCTCCCCAGGCAGTCGTCGTGCGAAGATAGTCGCCACTTTGGGCCCCGGCAGCGCCGCACCTGATACAATCCGACTTTTAGCACAAACCGGTGTTGACGTTTTTCGACTGAATTTCTCGCACGGAGAGCATGCGACCCATCAAAGATCCTTTGAGTTCGTCAAACAGGCATCAGAAGCTATCGGTCGACCACTGGGGGTTCTTGCAGACATGCAGGGACCCAAAATTCGGGTCGGAAGTTTCAAAGACGGAACCCTACGCTTGGGATATCAGGAGGAATATAAGGTCGTTGCAGGAAAAACGACTGATGTCGAAAATGCTATACCTGTTCCGCATCCTGAAATTCTGAAAGTGATGGAAGTCGGCGACTGTATTTTGGTTGATGACGGGAAAGTGCCCCTTACCGTCGTTAAAGCCGGGGATGAACTGGTGGTTCGATCAGAGTTGCCCACTAAAATTTCAGACAAAAAGGGCTTCACTGTTCTAGGTAAAACCATCCCTGTTCCGGCACTCACCGAAAAAGACAAAGAAGACCTTGAATTTGCATGTAGTCTTGGTGTCGATTTTATTGCGTTGTCCTTTGTGCAAACACGCGAGGATCTGGAACAAGCGCGCGAAATGATGAAGGGCCGCGGACGCCTCATCGCCAAAGTTGAAAAACCTGCGGCTATCAACAATCTGGATGAAATTATCGCCAGCGCTGACGGGATCATGGTCGCCCGCGGCGACCTTGGCGTTGAATATCCGCCCGAACAAGTCCCAATCCTTCAACGTAGGGTGGTTCGCGCCACGCGCGCTGCGGGTAAGCCCGTTATCGTAGCGACCCATATGTTGGAATCCATGGTTGAAGCAGCATCGCCGACGCGCGCCGAAGCATCAGATGTGGCAACGGCGATTTATCAGGGAGCCGACGCGATAATGCTATCTTCAGAGACAGCTGTCGGACGCCATCCGGCAACCGCGGTTGCAATTATGGACCGTATCGTAAGAGCCGTTGAAAACGACCCTGAATACCCACGCTCTTCTGCAGGCTTTGCACCCAAATCGGATTTGCACATCAATGACGCTGATGTTATGGCGGAAGCGCTGGACAAATTGGCTGACCTTCACAATTGCGCGGCGATTTTTGTTTCAACAGCCCATTATAAAATCTTGTCGCGTTTTTCGCGCGCGCGTCCTCTTAAACGCCTCATTACACACGCTCAGGACAAAACCAAACTAGGACATATGTCACTGTTCTGGGGCGTTGAATCACTTGCCGTGACTGGTGATTTATCTGACGCTGAAATGATTGAAGCCGTACGCCACCAACTCAAAGACGTATCAGGCCCAGTCGCTTGCGCATTTCAATCGCCTGGCGCAAACAATGAACTCAGTTGGCGGTTTGAAGTCATCCAAGTCTAACTCTTCTGTTTTGGTTTTGTTGTGAAAATACTGATCATCGGCGGAGGAATTGCTGGCCTTACGGCAGCTCTTGCACTGTCTCGGCAAAACCATGACGTTGTGCTCTTTGAAAAATCCGAAGCATTTGGTGAGGTCGGCGCAGGGCTCCAGATCAGCCCGAACGCTTCACGAGAGCTAATACGGCTGGGCCTGCAAGATGCGTTAGAACAAGTTGCTTTTAACCCTCGTTCGCTAGACATGCGACGTGGCCATTCGGGCCGACAGGTCTTCTCCATCCCATTAGACGAACAGGCCTTAAAGAAATACGGCGCACCTTACTGGCATTTACATCGTGCTGATTTAGTCAACGCACTCGTAAAGGCCCTTAAAGATATGCCTAACTGTGAGATCCGTTCCGGCACTCATGTGTCTGACTACGCCCAGGCTAAAGAGAGTGTGTTTCTCACGCTTGAGAACGGAGGCATAGAACAGGGAGACATCGTTGTCGGCGCCGATGGGATTCACTCACGCCTTCAGAAACTCATTCTTAGTCACACCAACGCACGCTTTACAGGTAACGTTGCCTGGCGCACAACAATCGCCACAACAGATGAAATTCGAAAACTAATTCCTCCATCCGCAACGGTCTGGACCGGCAACAAAAGCCATGCCGTGACCTATTACATTAGAGGTGGCGAACTGATGAATTTCGTTGGTGTTATCGAACAAAATGAATGGAGCAAGGAAACCTGGACCGAAGAAGGGGACCCAAACGAACTACGTGAACATTTCTCAGGATATTGCCCTGCGATAAAGTCGGCTCTCCAACATGTCAGCCAATGTTTCAAATGGGCCCTACATGATAGACAGCCATTGCCTAAATGGACTGATGGTCGCGCAGTACTAATCGGTGACGCCGCCCACCCTATGTTACCATTTCTTGCGCAGGGTGCGGCCATGGGCATTGAGGATGCTGCTTTTTTAACACACTGCCTGCTCAATCACAGTACCGCCCCTTCAGCTGGGTTGAAACACTTTGAACGCACACGCCTACCGCGCACATCCCGCGTTCAAGCTGGCGCGCGGTCAAATATGAAGTTGTTTCACATAGACAACAGCCCTGTTTCTTTTCCTTTTTTCAGCGGAATGGGAATAGTCAACGCATTCGCGCCCAACGTCCTCGCCAAGCGTCAAGACTGGCTCTATTGCCACGATGTCTTACGCACTCACGAAGCGAGTTAATTTTTAAACACAGTCCTGGTCCACGAAACAGATTGTAGTTCACAGGTCTCGCTAATAGTCTTATAGAGCAGTGTGAGTGATGGACGGGACGGACACAAACCATGGTTATGACAATTCTTGTCTTAGTCGTAGCGGTATTGCTGCTCATTTTGATCGGTATACTTGTCTACCGGGCAGCCAGGACGTTTGACGCCAACCCCAATCACACTTTCGTCGTTCAGTCTCAGGGAGAGATTGTTGGCGCCTTACGCGAACCGGCCACTTTGTGGGACCCCAAAATGTCGGTCCTGCGAGACAAAGACGCCCCTGACATCACTTTCCCGACGCGCAAACAGACAGGCGAGTTCGTTACGCGCGCCCTAGTAAACCGCCGAACGGGCCGCATATCTCTGACAGTCAACACATGTACGCCGCGCCCGTTTCGTTGTTTGACGCTTGATCGCCACACGCTGGAAATCACCGCAAACGTTGTATTTCGATTGGACATTGAACGGATTCATATTCCCAGCCAGCTCGAAAATTTTGGCGCAACGTTTTCAGACCGTATCGAAAACCTTTTCGACAATGAAATCAGCGCTTGTCGCGATGAAGACGTCCGTGCGGAACAGACCCGTATCGAAGAAACCATCACAAAAACGCTGCGCGCGATTGAAGAAGAAACCCTTAGCGATGGGCAGCTCAAGGCGATGCCATTGGGTATCAAAGTCTATGAGGCTAGCTTCTCATTTAAAGAAGTCGACACCGCAGCAGAAGCTCAAGCAGCTCAGGCCGGCCCCGATGGCAAACCAATCGGCCCAATCTGGTTGGATCCAACACACATTGACCGCCTTGCTGACTCTCTAGACCAACGCACCCCCGAAGTTCGCGCTGCACTGATGCGTATGATTGAACTGCAAACACGCCAAAACGTCGTGGAACTGCTTTGTAAGTCTGGCGGACTGGTAGCTTTCACCGCTAAAGAACTGGGACTCAACGACATTCTCAGCGACAGCAACTCTGAACGCGGCCATGCAAACCGTATGAAATCTTCAGGTCCTTCACTCGAGGAACTGGCGAAAGCCGAACAAATGGCTGCAGAAAAAGCAGCCCAGGAAGCAGCCACAATGGAAGCTTCTTCTAAACCAGTTGAGCGTGATTATTACGGTCGCCCTATTCCCCCAAAGGCAGCTCAATAATAGTTTTAGATTATTTTGAGTGCGCAAAAGAACAATCATCATAAACGATTGATCTGAACTTGAATCATACATGGTATGATGCGCGCAGCAGCCAAACGTGACTGCCTTATACCGCTGCTCTAGCGTTACGATATTAGCTCAGCTTTAAATCTTAGCGAATTCGTTAATATTACAGCAACTCTCCTCACGCATGCTTCATTTGGGTTAAAGTCAATCACACTCTTTGGGGGTGTAAAATGAAGTCTTATGAGGTTTTAGCGCGCCGGTATTGCGCTTTTCTGGGTGAAGACCCGGACGAGACAATTGAAGGTCTCCCGGTGTGGAGGATAGCGTTGGCCGACTTGGAAGCTGCTATCAACGCTCTGGAAACATTTGGAATTAATGCCAGAACGCCGATGTCGGAAGAAGAAATTCCAACCAGAAATGATGATGGATCTGGCAACCGTCCGTTCAATGGCAGGCCAAAGCTCCGCAGGGTCGCCTAACTTAACAATACTCGATTTTTTTAATAAATTTGGGCCGTATGCTTTATTTTGATGCGCCCTCAATGATCGTCTTCGTTTTGCGCACCATCTGTCGGTCAAACTCTTTCACATTATCAGCAAGATCCGCATAAGGGATCAAACAATCATGGCGCTTTGCGCCATTGTCACGTTTCTCACCATATCGCCACCCGTTCAAAAGACGGTCTATCACCCAGCGCCTGTGTTGAAGTTCAGCAAGTTTCTCCATCAGCTCGACATTGTCTAAATCAAGCGCCTCGACTGATGAGGGCAATTCCGAACAGCGTCGATTTTCGACTTCCTCCAGCCATTTCCCTAAGGGGAAACCGGCGGCATCGAGTACGGCCCGAATGTGGGCAGCGACACGTCGATTGGATATTTTGAATTCCTCAGACAGGTAATCCCATTCGTTTTCGACTCTCTTGTCCTTTTGCCTGTCTGTTTGTGTTTCGTGATAAGCTTCATGAAACCGCCGCGCGAGTAGGTCATAGTCACCGCCAAGCAACTCAGCGCCATCAAGCGCCGCCGCCGCGCCGCCAAAAGGTGTCAATCTGAGCGAATAGAGCCTGTCTGCTGGCTCATTTTCACTGTCTGCGCCTAACACGCCAACTCCTTGTCGCGCGGCCATTAAGCCAGAATCTGTGGGACAATTTACAAAAATGGGCGCTTTAAACCATGCCAGCTGCCCTGCTCTTTCTTTAATGGCGACAGCCTGTCCCAATGGCGCCTTATCGACTCCCCACGCAACGTAAACAGCACATGGCGCGCATGTCTGGCATCGTTCTGCAAAATAACTATCTATCGTTTCATCGCGTTCAGTCAGAGCGCCCGCCACGAACGAGATATCAATTTCGTCTGATAGTCCCATATGACGAGCTGTAAATTCTTTTGCCAGACGTTTGGCGTCTGGGTCTATAATCGTGATCATCATGTCAGCTGGCGAAACAGAAACGCTAGTGATCAAAAACTCACGCGCAATTGCCTGCCCCAAGGCAGTAAATCCCACGATGACAATGTGTTGCTTTGGCGCTTTAATCGCACGCGCCAAGAGATAAGGCGGATGCGCCAACATGATCTGACGCGCCGCGCCGGTCGTGATTGAAAATGGCTTTCTAGGCAAGGAAGATGAATCCGCATTGCTGATTCGCTCCAATAACCAAGGATCCAGGATGTGCGCGAGAACCTCTTTACTTGGTATCAGTTTTGACACCTGCTGAGCCACGCTCCACGTTTCAATGTCGGAATTCATCGCAATCAGAATACGCCGCGCGCGGCTAGCGCCTGCATCCTTCAAATCCTGCTTCACGTCTCCTCGTCGTCGCAAACGCGCAACACGCCCAAAGCTCTCTAGTTCTGAACCGCTAAGATAAATTGCCTTGGCTTTGAGCTGCTGAGCGTAAGCGCTAGCCGCTGCATGGTCTCCGATGATCACATCATGCCCTGCGCGCGCCCTTACAAAAGCGCGCCCTACACGTCCGCCGAAAGAAAATATGATGATGCGTCCTGCAATTAACGCAAAGAAAAAGGCGCCTGTCACCCGCGTGATAGCCAGCGATAACGGCATGACGTCGATTGGGGTGGTGGAATAAATATCTGAACTGAATAGCGCTTTGGCGCTTAACTGGATGGCATGGGCCAATTCAAGCACTGTGAAGTTGGAACCAACTTTTGCCTTGTATGTTTCATCAATCAGTTCGTAATTTAGCCAGCCATGGAGACCGCATGCCATCGTGCTAAAAAACAGTAAGGCAACTATTCCCCAGTAAATGCGCATAGCGCCATTTAGCGCCAGCCACTCAAGGTTTCGCAAACATACACGCGCCAGAAATCCCATCAAGATCATCCCTCATACGGCGCGAACATCGCCTTTAAACCAAAACATTAACTTTACGATCTAAACACGCAAGGGACTTGAAGTTTTTAGCAAGCTAAGTTGCTCTAAAGCAGCAATCGTCTTTAATCTCTGTCACTCTTAGGATGTGTGTATGCCTCAAAATCCAGATATATCAGAAGAAGACATATTGAAGATTTCTGTTGTGATGCATGAAACTGTCCGCGCATTTCAAAAAGCCAATGGACAAACACCCGCGCCTCCATGGCGCCAAGCGCCTAAGTGGATGCGCACAGCCACACGCGATGCAATCCTGTTTCGCATTGAAAACCCAGATGCGCCGTCTTCCGCCCAGCATGATCAGTGGATGCGAGATAAAACGCGGGACGGATGGATTTACGGAATCATAAAAGATGCGGATGCCAAAACACATCCGCTTATGGTGCCGTATGATGAGTTGCCAGATGTGGAACGCCGTAAGGACGCTCTGGTAATTGCAGTCATCAACGCAATGATCGAACCGCTCTAAGTCGTCAGTATTTTTCTGATGCCTTGGAAACCGGAGTAAACCAGATTAGCGCCCGCAGCAGCAATCAAACCTGCAGAGAACGGAAACGCATTTTCATAAAATGAAACACCAATCGTTTCGCTCACCCACAAAGATGTCAGCGTACCGACCGGTGTTGAAAAAGTCGCCAAAACAAGCGTGACCAACAGCGCAAGCTCAGATCTTTTAAAAATAAGCAGACTGATCATAAGCGCCAAGATACCTTCGGGCGTTTCATGTAGAATAAGCCCCAATCCAGTAAACGCGCCGCCGACATGGTCGTGGTCCAGTGTCACCGCATAGACCATTCCATCCAGAAAAGAGTGCAATCCGATCGCGAGCAAAGCAATGCCGGCAGACGCATAGTGGGTGCTTACATCCTGATTTGGCTTCTGGTTGATCTGATGCGCGATAAAGTGAAGCCCCAGCCCAAATAAGACACCACCGGTCAAAACCAGCCATCTCCCAGTTTCTATTGCCTCAGGCAACAGGTGGAAGACTGCAAGTCCGCATAAGATCAGACCGCCTAGAAATGTAGTAAAATCACTCAGTTTTATCGCGAGGTCTCGACGAACCAGAACCAGCCCCACGCCAACACCGGACATCAACGCAGCAGTCAATGCAAACACCATCGGTAAAGGCAAACCGCTGACTTCACTTACCTGTTCTAGGAAATGTTCCACACCGTCACCTTACTGAACCATTCAGCCTCAGTCTGACCAAGTTAAGGCTGGTGAGAGCGAGAGAAACGTTACATAGTTACAAACATTGCCAAGAGCAATCCTCGCCCTCTAATGCTTTACAATTGGTCTTAATGTCTAACACGCTTCCCGTCATCGAGATTGATAATATTCAACATGCTTGGGGCCGGAGAAGGTCTGCGTTGGAAATTGATGCGCTAAAAATTTTTCCCGGTGAGCATGTTTTTTTGCGCGGCGCTAGCGGATCAGGCAAGTCTACGCTCTTGAACCTGATTACCGGCGTGGTCCCTCTACAGGCTGGAGAAATTCACGTTTTGGGCCATGAGTTATCAAAGATGAGCGCTCAATCGAGAGATAAACTACGCGCCGAGCACATGGGCGTTATTTTTCAGATGTTTAATCTGCTTCCGTATCTGAACATTGTTCAAAACGTGACCTTGCCCTGTCAGTTCAATTCAAAGCGGCGCCAAGCGGCTCTGGCTAACAGCGGCACTTTGGAAGCCGAAGCAAAACGCCTGCTCATAGAACTGGGACTACATTCCAGCGACTTGTTCAGTGTAAAATCAAGCGAGCTGTCTGTCGGCCAACAACAGCGGGTTGCAGTTGCAAGGGCGCTGATTGGCGAACCAGAGCTGATCATTGCGGATGAGCCCACATCCGCATTGGATAGCAACAGCAGGGACGCTTTCATTGAACTCTTGAAATCTCAAGCTGACGCTAGCGGAGCAACAATTCTATTCGTTAGCCATGATGACAGTCTGGCACGCCACTTCAGCCGCAATGCAGACATGGAAGCGATAAATAACAGCATGAAAGTTAGCACATAATGCTGGGATCTGTTTTTCAACTTGCGGGCAGAAGCCTACTTTCGCGCTGGTCGTCTGTGTTTCTTTCAATCATTGCTGTTGCCGTAAGCGTCGCACTTTTCAGTGCAGTTGAAAAAATTAGAACAAATGCGCGCGCCAGTTTTGAATCAACTATATCCGGCGTGGATGCCATCGTCGGTGGCCGAACAGGTCCGGTAAACTTGTTACTGTTTTCTGTCTTCCGCATCGGTGACGCGACAAGTCAAATGTCCTGGCAGTCCGTAAACGCTGTTGAACGTCGCCCCGATGTCGAATGGGTCATTCCCATTTCACTTGGAGACAGCCACAAGGGCTATAGAGTATTGGGCACGACGCAAACCTATTTCTCAAAAATGAGATACGGCCAACAACAGTCCTTGTCCTTCAGTTCAGGAACAGCATTTAGCAATCACAGCGATGGAGTTGTTGTCGGCTCAGAAGTCGCCAAAAAGCTAAATTATTCAGTCAATGACAAAATAGTTGTGTCTCATGGCACCGGAGAGGTTTCTTTTCATAACCATGACGCCCATCCGCTCGTCATAGTTGGTGTTCTTAATCCAACCGGCACGCCAATAGATCGCACGGTCCATGTGTCGCTGAACACGATCTCACGCATTCATCAATCCAACAAACACCACCCAGAAGACCACCATGATCATTTTGAGGCGCCAAGCCATGTCACGGCGATATTTGTTGGCCTGAAATCCCGGGCTGGAGCGCCCAGATTTGTTCGGGAAGTCAATACTTATCCAAAAGAACCGCTGACCGGCATCAGGCCGGCGCTGACTTTAAGCGATCTTTGGCAGGTCATTGGTGTTGTAGAAAACATTCTTTCCGTAATCTCTTCCTTCGTCATAACCGTTGGAATTGTAACGATTTTAATCAGCATCATGACCAGCCTGAACGCCCGTCGCCGCGAGATGGCTATCCTGCGCGCTGTCGGCGCAAGGGCATTTCACATCATCACCTTGATCGTGTCTGAAGCCGCCATTATCTCGATCATTGGCTCAACACTTGGCATCGTGATCGTGCAGGCAGGACTAGCTGTCGCGACACCGTTTTTATCACATCAATTTGGAGTGATGTTATCCCCCACCCCGCCTGATCTGCTAGACTTAGCAATCATATCAATCGTCACAGCAATCGCGTGCTTACTCTCTTTTTGGCCAGCGTATCGCGCACTGCGAACAGCACTATCCGACGGACTATCCGTGTCGGTATAATGTAAAAAACAGAAATGGTGAGTTTAAAGGACGTTTTGCCTTCATGCATTTTCTACAGATGATTTTCGCTACCTTCTTATTTGGAATAACCACCACTGCTTCAGCGCAAACGCCCACTTCAAACGAAATAGATCCGCTTGCTTACGTCCTACCGAAAGACAAATCTGAAGTATTTGAAATTGAATGGTCCGATCTGCTGCCTCCCGGAGAAGCTGAACGCTATGCCGAACGGAAAATGCAGGAGTTACAATCACTATGGGATGTAGAAGAAGGTTCTGAAGCTGACATTGCCCGACAGTTGGGAACACATAATGCTGTTACTATCCTGGATGGTCATGCCATTCGCCTCGCAGGATATGCTGTTCCGTTTGAATTCGGTCGCAACGCAATGATAACAGAGTTTCTGCTTGTGCCGTATGAAGGCGCATGCCTGCACGCACCGCCACCGCCTCCTAATCAGACGGTATATGTAAAAACATCCAAACCTATACGACTGAAAGACCTTTCAAAAGCTATTTGGGCGGAAGGCGAACTGAATGTCACCAGCACCTACACTAACCTCGCTGACGCCGCTTATATCCTCAATCTAACCACGCTTGAAAAATATTGAGATCAGGTCCGAGGAACACCTTTCTCAGCAATTTTTGCGCTGAGTCGAGAAACGCCCTTGCGGACCATGACCAAACTCCGCTAGTTAGCTTGTTCCAACGCGTGGAGAGGTGGCCGAGCGGCTGAAGGCGCTCCCCTGCTAAGGGAGTATACCTTAACGGGTATCGTGGGTTCGAATCCCATC
>CAYFFG010000027.1:0-25865 GCA_964342355.1 uncultured Hyphomonadaceae bacterium | reverse complement strand
ACCTCTGACCTCTGCCTTCGGAGGGCAGCGCTCTATCCAGCTGAGCTATGGGTGCGTCTTATATAGGGTTGTCTGACAGTTTTTACGACTGGAATCAAATAAAACTATCGACCACGCGCCACTCTATTCTGAATGCCGGTCCAGGTACTGAACAAACAACTCTTTCACCATGTTGACGGTGCGCACTGTTTCTCCCTGTAAGTCATAATTTGGCATCGCTTGATAGCTTCGTAGATTATATCTGTTGCACGTTAACAGCATCCCCGCCGCCATGCGAGGAATGGAAGGTCCGTCAGGCGCTATGTTAAAATCCTTAGATAAAGCCTGCGTCAGGAGGTCTTCATATTCAGCCTGGATCTCCCAAATCGCGCCCAACACTTCAGGTGTAGAATGACGCATCCGAATGTGTTGGCGATAGGCGACACCGCCATCCTCCGTCATAAGGTCATAACTCTTCGTCAGCCAATTTCTCCAGAAAGCAAACGTGTCTTTCTCTCGCTGAGGGGAGGTAATGGCGTCTTTGAACTTGCTGAGCCAGAATTTATCGCCAGCGTTCGCCAACTCCTGTTTGGTTGCGAAATGCCGATATAGCGTTTGCACGTGTAATCCAGCAGCCTCGGCGACCTCTTCCAGAGTTGTCGCCTCATATCCTTTGGATAAAAACAGGTCACGTGCCGCTTTTACAAGCTTGAGCCTGGTTTCTGCCTTCTTCTTTGTTCTAAGAGGAAACTTGTTTCTATCCGCGCCAGCTACAGTTGTGTCCGGAGAAGTGTTTGACATGCTCACCTTCGGTCGCCTGAACTTACGGATAGAAACAATACACAAACGGTATTAAGAGGCAAAACCGAGCCAATTTTGGAATTGGCTCTGCATTGCGACCTTATGAAGACCGCCCAAGCTTCCTATTCGCACGTCCTTATTTCAACTTGTGATCAATCAAGTCAAGTTAGACGTTAATCGTGTGCTTATTCTTCAGGAACGAAGGCTTCAGCGGAATTGCGAACCATCGCCAAAATAGACTGCCTTAATCTTGGGTCTGGAATAGATTGAAATGCAACGACGAGATCCACTGCATCTGAATCAATCATACCGGAAAAAACATCAGCTTTAGTCTTGTCCTCAGCAAAGGACCGACTAACTGCTTCATCCATTTCTTCAGCACCTAAGAAAAAGTAATTGATACTGGTGTCCAGCACGCGTGCTATTTCAAACAGTCTTCCAGCTGAAATCCTGTTCACGCCTTTTTCGTATTTCTGTATTTGCTGAAAAGTAAGGCCAAGCAATTCGCCGAGCTTTTCTTGACTGAAGTTTAATTCACGACGGCGCCATCGCAGCCGACGACCAACGTGTTTATCTACGACATTTGGGAGCTTGTTTTCGGACATACGGGCAACTTTATTATTATCTTACAACCCTAGGGTTTTCCCTAGGTTTTTAACTGTGCAGCGTAAAACTAAGTGTAAGTCAACCTAGTTCCTAGGCAAAATAACGCCAAACACAACCACAGCGAGAATTAGCCCTAAAAGGATCAATTCCCGCGTGCGGCTATACATCGTTGAGGCGAGTTTTGCTGGAATTTGTGCATCTACGACCCTGCCTTTCCATCCTGGCGGGTCAGCGCCAAATCTCTGCTCATCTACGGGCTCAGCAACCTTTGTGATTCGCCCATACGCGTCGACAACACCGCTTATTCCGCGAGAGGCAACCCGCACCATCGGCAGGCCTTCTTCGATGGCGCGGTAACGCGCATGCTCCAAGTGCTGTTTTGGCGCCCACAAGGGACCAAACCAGGCGTCAATGGAGATATTCACGATCCAATCAGCTCTATCGCCTTCGCCCGGCCTGCTGGAGGACGCTAGCTTTCTCTTTGGCAGAAGGCCTGGAAAGAGCGCCTCATAGCAAATCAGTGGCTGGAAATCCGGTACGCCCTCAACGGAAATATAATCAGGCGGTTGGCCGGGATAAAAACCTGATGTTGCTATCTGCTGAAGCGCGCGGATGCCAATTTTAGACATTATGTCTCGAAAAGGCACCATCTCACCGACCGGCACTAATCGGTGCTTGAAATAGGTCGCTTCGGGTCCTTTTATCGAACTATCCTGAGTCAGAACGACGAGCGCATTATGCCAACGTACCGGGTGCGTCTGGCGGTATTCATAGACCGTTCCGACCAGAAGACGGCGACTCCCAAGAAACTCTGCAACAGGCTCTAGGGCATCAGGGCGCTGAGCCAGCGGCACTGGAATAGCTCCCTCAGGCCAGATTACAATGTCTGGATTATTGGGCGTGTCAGGTCCCGTTAAAGTCAGATACCTATTAAGCATCCGCCCTGCGGCTGTGCGATCACGTGTTTTTTCACCCTGCGGTGTTCCAACATCCACTAGGCGAACGCTAGGACCGAAAACTTCCGAACTTCCGCTAGCTAGTCGATTCGATCCCCATCCCCAGAGCATGCCAAACACCATGACAGCGGCAATCACCGGAATAGCGCGCCCAAGCATATCATTGCCTTGCTTCAAGCGCATGTCGCAAAGGGCTGCAGGAGCGGCGCACAGCAGCACAGTGAGCAAGCTAAGCCCCCACGCCCCGAACAAAGCGACTGACTGAGACACAGCGCCTCCTGGCGCCCAAATCATCGTCGGAATATTCCAGGGAAACCCTCCAAACAGGTGTCCCCTCATCCATTCAGCAATAAAAATGGCCAGAGCAGCCATAACAGCCCGTGCTGGCCCTCTGGGCCACACATGTATTAGCGCCCAAATCACGCCCCCCCAAATGACAGCCAGGCCGGCGGGTAAAAGCAAGGACAACCAAATAAAGATAAAATCACGCGCAGGGTCGACAAGAAACGCAAACGCCACCCAATGAAAACCGATGCTGAACTGCCCAAAAGCGAAAGATAAACCACGCCAGAATGCAGAAGCTCTGGGTTTTGCCTGCAAAGTGGCGCCGTCCAAAAGCCAGATTAACGAAGACAGCGATATGGCCATAACTGGCCATAGATAAACCGGTGCAAACGACAGGTTTGCTATTGCGCCCATACCGAAAGCAAACAACAGCGCGCGGCCGCGCTTCAGGTTTAGAATCCAGTTA
This sequence comes from uncultured Hyphomonadaceae bacterium, assembly GCA_964342355.1. Taxonomy (GTDB): domain Bacteria; phylum Pseudomonadota; class Alphaproteobacteria; order Caulobacterales; family Hyphomonadaceae; genus Hirschia. Next base: position 22,772 of record CAYFFG010000027.1, on the reverse strand, counting down.
TAGATTCCAGCAAACAGATTACCCTCAGGCGCGAATCTTGTGACGCCCGAAAAAACTGCATTCGACATTAAGCATCCCCAGCCGCCGCCTTTGATACGACTTCCGTTTGTGTTGGCGACGACGCAGCACTAGCAGGCACTCGTGCTTTAGCGCAACGGACGCGCAGCTTTTTGATGCGTCGGGGATCAGCTTCCATAATCTCAAATGTCACACCATCAGGGTGTTCGACTATTTCGCCTCTTTGGGGAACACGACCCGCAAGAGCAAACACCAACCCGCCCAGCGTATCGATCTCCCCTTCAAAGTTTGCAAGGCTGAGCGATTCCTGAGATTCTTCTTCAAAATCCTCTATTTCAGCACGCGCATCAGCTTCCCACACACCAGGGGCGCGACGAACAAAATAAGCGTCATCCTCATCATGTTCATCTTCGATATCGCCGACAATCTGCTCAACAAGGTCCTCCAAAGACACCAAGCCGTCGGTTCCGCCGTATTCGTCAACCACAAGAGCAAGATGAATACGCGAAGTCTGCATCTTCACAAGCAGATCCGGTAGTCTCATAGATGCTGGCACAAACAGAATTTCCCGCTTAATGCGTTGTATGGGTTGATCCGTTGCGGGGTCTTCCACTCTGCCGCTAGAAATCTCAGCAACAACATCCTTGATGTGGATCAGCCCAATAGGGTCATCCAAAGCGTCCCGATATACGGGCAAACGCGAATGGGCTTCCTCTGAAAAGATCTTCATAAGGTCAGACAATGTTGTCTGCATCTCAACCGCCTTGATCTCAACGCGCGGTATCATAACGTCTGAAACCCGAGCGGTTTCAAATTCTGAAACCCGTAACCGCATTTCTGAAGGCGTTGGCGTTGGCGCGTTCACATCTTCCAAGCGGCTAACTTCAACCGTTGAAGACGCAGCATCTTTCTTGGCAAAAATACGCGCGAGCCATGACTTTGCGCCAGCGCGATTGCGCCTATCTGCTTCTATCGACGAACCATCATCAGGCATCGTTTATGCCGAATCTCCATATGGGTCTGGTAACCCCAGCGGCATTAGAATTTCCGCTTCCAGCCCTTCCATTTCCCGAGCGTCCTCCGGGGACATGTGATCATACCCCAAAAGATGCAAGAAACCGTGCACCAGAAGATGCATGACGTGCAAGTCTAAAGGACGCTTAAGTTTGTCCGCATCTGCTGAAACAACGCCTGATCCCAGCGCTATGTCGCCTAAAAACGGCTGCCCCCCCATGACGTTGTCGTCTGCATCAGCAGGAAATGACAAAACATCTGTCGGTTTGTCTTTATCGCGCCATTTTGCGTTCAAAGCCTGCATTTCTGCATTACTGGTCAAAAGAACGTCCACCGCCCCAGATATCGCCATTTTTTCAGCGGCGCTTTCAAGCGCGCGGTAAATAACCGTTTCGAGATCTGGAAGGACTTCCTCCCAGCTTGGATCTTCAACGCGAAAATCAACAGCAAGAACGGCAGCCGATTGACCTGACATCCCTAGTTAACACCAGCTGAATCATAAGCCTCAACGATACGCGCCACCAGATCATGACGGACGACATCTTTTGCCGTCAGTCCCGTCTGGGCGACACCGTTGACGCCTTTCAAAATTTGCATGGCATGCGCAAGTCCTGAAGGTGATTTGTCTGGAAGGTCTGTTTGCGACGGATCTCCGGTCACAACCATACGCGACCCCCGCCCCAGTCTGGTTAGAACCATCTTCATTTGAGGAACAGTTGCGTTCTGCGCCTCATCAATGATGACAAAGGCATTCTTAAGGGTGCGGCCACGCATAAATGCAAGCGGCGCTACTTCAATTTCCTTACGCTCTTTACGCTTTTCAACTTCCTGAGCGCCCAACAATTCATTCAGGGCGTCCCAGATAGGCAGCATGTAAGGGTCGACCTTTTCTTCCAGGTCACCGGGCAAGAATCCTAAACGTTCTCCCGCTTCTACAGCAGGACGCGCAACGATCAATCTTTCGCGCCGACCAGCTTTGAGCTCTGCCGCTCCCACCGCGACCGCAAGGAATGTTTTCCCTGTCCCTGCCGGACCGGTGCCAAAAACAAGCCCAGCTTCTTCGTCCCGAAGCGTTTGGAGGTATTTGCGTTGGCCCGGGGTCTGCGGCGTCACGGGCTTTTTAAGGCCGGAAACGATTTCCCCGCCCTGTGCGGCTGCTGGCGCGTCATCACGTACCAATCGGATGACACCTTCCAACTCAAAGGCAGAAGCTTCCACTCCGGAATCAATACGGTCAGAAAATGCAATTAACGCCCGCTCGGCAATGGCTGGCCCATCACCAACACCTTCAATTTTGATAGCACCGCCCAGACTGTCTGCGCGCAAATCAAAGTCCGATAATTGTTGCTCTAGAAGCTGTAAATGCCGATGACCAGGTCCACAAATTTCACGCAGACGATCAGAGTTTTCGAACGTGACTGTGCGAGAACGATAGTCGGCCTTTGCCGCCCTCTTCTTTGCGCTCAAAACTTTAGGCCTCAACGGTTATAAGTTCGCCAGTCAGCGAATTCTGGCTGGAACCAACAATTTTCACGTCAGCAATCTGACCAATAAGCTCTTGATTTCCGTCACAGTGAACAGATTGCAGATACGGCGACTTGCCTTGAATCTGGCCATCCAGTCGCCCTTTGTTTGTGAACAACACAGGAAGCGTCCTTCCAATCAAAGATGCGTTGAATCCAACCTGTTGGTCACGAAGTAGCGCCTGAAGACGTTGCAGACGTTCATTCTTCACGTCTTCATCCACTTGTCCGAACATTTCTGCTCCAGGCGTGCCAGGACGTCGCGAATACTTGAATGAATACGCAGACGCATAATTAACCTCGCGAACTAAATTCATCGTATCTTCAAAATCCTGGTCGCTTTCGCCAGGGAAGCCCACGATGAAATCAGATGCGATGGCGATGTCCGGTCGCGCTTTGCGAACGTTCTGGATAATGCGCAGATAATCTTCTGCAGAATGGCCTCGGTTCATTGCTTTGAGCACACGGTCAGATCCCGCCTGCACCGGCAAATGCAGGTACGGCATCAAGACATCCAACTCGCCATGAGCCTCGATGAGATCATCATTCATGTCTCGCGGATGAGATGTCGTGTAACGCAGGCGAGAAATTCCACCGATCTTCGCTAAGTGGCGCAGCAGCTGGCCAAGTCCCCATTCGCCATCTTCCCCGGACGGTGCGCTGCCGTGAAAGGCATTTACGTTCTGGCCAAGCAAAGTAATTTCCTTGACGCCCTGAGCTGCAAGGTGGCGTGTTTCCAGAACAATATCGTCAACTGATCGGGAATATTCGGCGCCGCGTGTATAAGGCACAACGCAGAACGTGCAGAATTTATCGCAACCCTCCTGAACCGATACAAAAGCGGTTGGCCCATCTGCGTCGCGAGTTTTAGGCAGAGCGTCGAATTTTTCCTGGACGTCAAATTCCGTTTCAAGACGTTCGCCGGTCTCACGACTGACGCGCGCAATCATTTCTGGCAGTTTGTGATAGCTTTGCGGCCCAAGAACGAGATCCACAGCAGGCTGGCGTCGCATGATCTCCGCGCCTTCCGCCTGTGCGACACATCCGGCAACCGCGATTGTCATTTTACCGCCAGTCGCTTCTTTCATTCGCTTCAGCTGACCCAGTTCGGAAAATACTTTTTCCGTCGCCTTTTCTCGAATGTGGCATGTATTGAGCACAACAAGGTCGGCGCCCTCCGGCGTATCACTGGGGGCGTATCCAAGCGGCTTAAGCACGTCTGTCATCCTTTCAGAATCGTAGACGTTCATCTGGCAGCCATAGGTCTTGATAAAAAGGCGCTTTGCTTGCGCCTGGTCGTTCTTAGCGTTCATGGGAGGCGCTTATGCCTTAAAATTGCGGCGAACGCTAGAATTTGAGTCGTAAGAATCTGATTTCAAGCAGGCGTTTCTAAAAAAGCCTGCTTCATTTGATGCTTACCCCGCAAGATTCCTCAGTCTTCGCTCTCACCAACCGGGACAGCATAGAGTTCCAAGCGGTGATCAACCAGCTTATAACCTAGCTTGCGTGCAATTTCGATCTGTAATCGCTCAATCTCTTCATTGACGAATTCGATGACTTCACCGGTTTTGATGTTGATCAGATGATCGTGGTGATCATCGGTCGCTTCTTCGTAACGGGACCGACCGTCACGAAAGTCCAAGCGCTCGATAATTCCTGCTTCCTCAAACAGGCGAACTGTTCGGTAAACTGTCGCCAGCGAGATGTTATCATCAATCTTAGCAGCCCGTCGGTGCAACTCTTCAGCGTCAGGATGATCATCCGCATCTGATAGGACCCGCGCGATAACACGACGCTGCTCCGTCATACGCAGACCTTTTTCAATACAACGTTTTTCAATCATGAGCTTGCCCTTTTGGTTAATTCTGTATGAGCATAACCGTTGTAATTGTCCACCGGCTATTCGCGATGAATCGCGCCAACTTTAGCATCCATCATTAACGCATCAGCTGAGATAGCGCCTTGGCGTTTATAATAGTCCTTGCGCCGAGAAAAAGGACGAAATCCGCATTTCTCGTATAGTTTCAGTGCCGAAACATTGTCTTCCGCCACCTCCAACAACCAACGCGTCGCATCTTCGCGAAAAGCCTCTCTGTCCAATTCGGCCAATAGGGTACCAGCTAAACTGCGCCCACGAAAACGCGGGGCAATCGCAATTGTCAGAAGTTCAATCTCTTCACCAGTATTTGTTGCGATTGCAAAACCAGCCAGCTCATTTTCGACGCTGACCGTCACGTTGCGACTTGTCTTGAGCGTCAGCAAACCCGCAATCGCTTTCCCAGACCATGGCGCGTCAGTAAAACTCTCATGATGAAGCGCACTTAAAGCGTCAGCCGCCTCTTTCCCCACTGAAGCGCACTCCACAGTAAAAGACATTAGGCGCCTTCCGGCTTTTTGCGCATTGGCACAGCGTCTGGCGGTCGAACATATATCGGGGACGCAGTCATACCGTCATCAAGAGGCAGTCTGTTTGCAATGACACCAACTTTTGAAAGTGAAGGCTCAGATTGTTGAAAACCGCCTGACCCAAAGACGACTTCCAACTCCATACCTGTAATGAGGTCCACATCTCCGCCTATAGCCTGCAGCTCTTTAGCATCCAGTTCTAAAGGGGCAGACTGGGCAGCGCCGTCGACAAACATTTGCATCCACCAAGTGAGATCCGGTGGGCGCTTCTTGGCTGGCAAAGCCACCAATACTCTTCCTTGATCCGAAGGAAGAGCCGCCTGTGTGCTGGAGATACCGACGGATGGAATATCAAGCGCCACCGCAAGTCCACGCGCAAAGGCGACGCCTGCGCGCACGCCTGTAAAGGAACCAGGTCCCGACACTACAGCGATGCGTCCAAGGTCTGAGAACGTGTGCTCTGTATTCGTCATTGCTGACGCAACTAGTTCCGGTAGTTTTTGTTCATGACCACGAGAAATATCTAATCTCTTGCAAGATATCTGTTCGCCATCCTCGAAAACGCCAACTTCGCATACAGATCCAAGCGTATTTAGCGCCAGAAGCAGCATCTCGTCTGTGCTCTAAAGTGCGCTGGCTTCAACTGCAGTCACTTCAGGAATGTAGTGACGCAGCATGTTTTCTATACCGTTTTTCAAAGTCATTGACGAAGACGGGCAACCTGCGCAGGCACCACGCATCTGTAGTGTTACAACACCTGAATCAACATCGAAACGTTCAAAAACAATATCGCCGCCATCGCTAGCAACGGCCGGGCGCACGCGCGTATCAATCAGCTCTTTAATTTCGCTAACGATTTCTGCTGCTTCGCCTTCATACACAGTTTCATCAACTGGATGCGCATCCGAAACATTAGCGCCATCGTCCGCCAATACAGGCATTCCGGATACGAAATGATCCATAATCGCAGCTAGAATTTGCGTTTTTAAAACAGCCCAGTCTGCATCGTCTGTCTTTGTAACAGACACGAAATCCGCGCCCAAAAAGACTGTTTTCACACCAGTTAAAGTAAACAAAAAAGCTGCTAAGGGCGACGCCTGAGCTTCTTCATCATTAACAAACTCGTATGGCGTGCGAGGCGAAATCTCTCGACCTGGCAAAAATTTCAAAGTCGCTGGATTTGGCGTTGCTTCAGTCTGAATAAACATAACATTAAACCTCTGGGATCTTATCCCAGACATGGTCTTAGTCACAGAGAAAGGCAAGACCCACGGTAATGCGGATTAAATCAATCCACTATCGCTCAATGGTCCATTCCGCCCATTTCATCGAGCTGTAAATCAGAAAGATCGCCTGGGATAATTGTTATAGCGATTGGACGATTAGCGAGCGGTTTGCCCTTCGCGACACGTGACACAAGCGGACCAGGCCCCGCTTTCTCTCCTCCGGAACCAAGCACAAGAACCTTGATCGCACTGTCTTTGTCAACGATGTCACGAATGGCCTGTACGGGTTTTTCTATGCTAACTTCAACCTCCGCCTCGATCCCGACACGTTCCTTGACTCTGCGCGCAAGGGATTGTGCGTCTGACAGCGCGTTGTCACGCACTTCGGTTCGCAGCTCTTCATCCAGGCCACGCCAATGGCCCATACTTGGCAAACGCGCGACACGCATAATGACAAGGCCCGCGCCAACGGTCTTGGCACGCATAGCAGCAAACATGATAGCAGGCACACACTCTTTGGTGTCGTCAGCTACTGTCAGAAATTTGCGATCGGATAACATGCGAACATGACGCTCAAACTTGGCCGTTTCGTCAAGCTTTGAAATTTTGCCTCGTGTTGTTAAGGCTGCGTTTAGCCTGCCGCGCCGCCTTGTGCGATGGGGCCTTGTGTGAGTTTTTCAGCGTAAGCTTCTAGAGCGACCTCGGCCTGAGCGAGAAGGAAATACATTCCTGCTACGTGTGAAGGCGCAACCGAACCGTCTGGCGCGCCGTTTAGAACGAAGAATGGTTCAAAATTAGCTATTTTTTCAAGCGCGTTCAAAGCTTCCAGTCTTAAGGGTTCAATATCATGGGCCCGAAACCCGTCAGCCTGAACACTTAGGAGTGAAAAAGCCGCAGCGCCCCTCGCTCGCGCGCGATAAACAGCTGCCGATACCTTTTCGCTCAAAACATCATCTGTAGTCCGGTTTAATGTTATGAGCTCTTTGGATGACGCTTTCGTCCAATCAGCTGTCAGAAGAATGCGCTCAGCAAAATGCTTTGCGGAAAGATCGCTACTGGCGCGGTGAATACGGACACGCGCGTCATAACTCTCAAGAGCAGTACGCGCAGCACGAACTTCGTCCACGCCTATACGGCCCGCAAGCACACGGCCAACAGTATTCAGATCCGAATCGCCTTCAGGGCCAGACTGGCTGCTGACAAGGCTCGCATAACTGCCAAGCGCCTGCATTAAAGCGCTCTGATATGCTGGTTTGGCCGTAAGTCTTGCTTCAGGTTTCCAAGATTGCGCGCCGGGCGCCCAGCCATTTTCCTGCATTTCCTGAGTGATGAGATGCACGCCTACGCCAACCCACTGCACGCTCCAATTTTGGCGTAAATTATCCGGCGCCATGAGCGGACCGCCTAATTTAGTCGCCATAATTACGGATGCCGGATATGCAAGCGCCGCAACCAGGAGACCAAAGGCGATCAGGGCGCGGCGCAATGACTGACTTAATTTGAACTTAGGTTTGGAAGGCTGATCAGATGCCAGATCATTATCCGCCACCTCACGAAATGGGAAAGGCTGCTCTAACTCCACCGCCAACGGCATCGGTTCGGCGAGAACCTCACGGCGGCGGCTAAATTGAAGTACGCTCATACTACGAAACTCTTTCCCGGGGTGGATCGTGACCGAGTGTGCTGCGAACTGTTACGTTTGCGCAACACTGAAAAAGTTACGTTTCATTAATGCTGGTGTCCACCCTCTTCGCCGGTGGCGGGTGTTATTTCCGGAGTTTGCACAATGAAAGTGTGTTCAACGCTTTTCCCAGAAGCAAATTCAAGGCTAACAGCAACTTCTTGCCCGATCTCAAGTGGGGACACTCCAAACATCATTAGATGCAACCCTTTAGGTTTAAAGAAGACTTCCCTATTGGCTGCCACCGGCACTGATTCCACACGCCGCATTCGCATGAGGTCGCCTTCTTTTTCATGGGTATGAAGCTCAACAGTTTCACTTACAGAAGACCTTACAGCGACAATCGCATCGTCTTTAGGCGACATGATTGTGAAATAACCCGCTGTTATCGCTTTTCCGCCAAGAGGTGGGCGGATGATTGCGTCGGTGATTAGAACATCTACTACCGTATCATCACGAGAGACAGGCGCCTGCTTCGCTTCAACATCAAATTCTGAAGTTACAGGCGCAGGCTCACCACATGCTGCGATCAATGCGGTCATAGCGAGAAAAGAGTATGTCTTCATTTTAGAAACCTCAGCCGTGAAGGCGACAAGCAAAAAGTCAGATCTGCCCTGTAATCAGGCGCTCCAGAAGCCGACTATTCGACGCACATCCTTAATCACCGGCTCTGAAATCTCGTTCGCACGTTCAGCGCCCTTAGCCAAAATACGGTCGATTTCAGCTGGATCCGCCAAATAGCGGCGCATGCTCTCAGAGATCGGCGCCAATTTTTCAACCGCCAAGTCCGCAAGGGCTGGTTTGAACTTACCAAAGCCCTCCCCTCCGAATTCTTCAAGGACCTGAGCATCGGTTTTATCAGACAACGCGCCATATATGCTGACAAGGTTGGCAGCTTCCGGGCGATCTGACAGCCCTTCGACGGTTTCTGGCAAAGGTTCAGGGTCTGTTTTTGCCTTTTTGATCTTTTTCGCGATCATATCTGCTTCATCGACCAGATTTATGCGCGATAAATCAGAAGGATCAGACTTGGACATTTTCTTTGTCCCGTCTTTCAAACTCATAATGCGCGCGCCAGGTCCCAATATCAGCGGCTCTGGCATCGGGAAAAAGCCCGGTGCGTTGAAATCACGGTTGAATTTGTCCGCGATATCTCGGGAAAGTTCCAGGTGCTGTTTCTGGTCTTCGCCGACTGGCACATGCGTGCCCTTGAACGCGAGAATATCCGCAGCCTGTAAGACAGGGTATGTAAACAAACCTACCGACGCGCGCTGCGCATCTTTACCGGCCTTGTCCTTGAACTGGGTCATGCGTTCGACCCACCCCATGCGAGCGACACAGTTTAAAATCCACGCAAGCTCGGCATGCGCGGGAACTGCCGATTGCGCATAAACCACGCTTTTTGCCGGATCAACGCCCGCAGCCAACCAAGCTGACGCTATCTCACGGGTCTGGCCTGCCAACTTTGTCGGGTCCTGAGGCACTGTGATAGCGTGTAGATCGACAACACAAAAAACGCACTCATGCTGATCCTGAAGCTTCACCCAATTGATTAGGGCGCCAAGATAGTTACCGAGGTGAAGATCTCCGGAAGGCTGCATGCCAGAGAAAACGCGCTCTGGTCCAGCGTAGTCTGCTTTTATGTCATTCATGGAATCTAGCGCCTTTTTTCGTCAATTCAGAACACGCGGTTTAGCCCTTATTGCTTCTGGGAAGCAAGGCGTTCCCCGTGCGCTATTTTGCGCGAACCAACGCGCCCTTAAGGTCTGAAATTCTGATCGCGCCCGTTGCAAATGCTGCAATGACGTACAAAAGCCCACCGCCAGCCACAATAACGGTTAAGGATAGTAAGGAAGACTGCCAAAGATAGCTTTCCAATTCAGACCGGTAACGCTGCGCAATAAACAATCCCGCCGCCAATACGGATACTGAAAGCCCTATCCTCAACAATCGAGAGATAAGCACTGGAGTGGGGCGATAAAAATCTTTGGCCCAAAGCGTCATCGCCAGCATCATAACATTTAGCCACGCCGCTAAACTGGTCGCTACCGCCAACCCCGGAAAGCCCGCATATCCGTGACTACGTAGCCAGAAGAACGCGCTCGCACCAACCACCGTGTTAAACAGGACGGACACAACCGCAAACCGCATCGGCGTCACTGTATCTTCACGTGCGAAGAAATTCGGCGCCAACACTTTAACCAGCACAAATGCAGGAACACCCCAGGCAAAATGAACAAGCGCAATCGCCGACTTGGCTGTGTCAGCAGATGTGTATTCACCCCGCTGGAATAGCGCCTCGATTAGGAAGGATGGAATAACCGCCAGCGCAATGGCTGCAGGCAAAGTCAAAGCCATGGCAAGACCAATACCTTCATCCATTGTCTTATCCGCCATAAGCTTTGAACCAGCTGATGATACGGCCCGCGACAATCGTGGTGTAATCGCCACCCCAACAGCAACACCCACCATGCCAAGCGGAAGCTGATAAAGTCTGTCCGCCGCCGCCAGCCACCCTTTTGCACCCTCTTCCAAAGAAGCGATTGACATGGAAACGATGATGTTGATCTGCGCCGCACTTGCCGCCAGCGCGCCAGGAAACGCAACTTTCGCCACCTGAATGACAGCGGGGGTCACGCGCGGCAGACGCAAGCCCAGTTTAATGCCCTGTCGCCGTGCGCCCCACCATAGCACAAACGCCTGCACAATACCCGCAATCAGAGTTGCAACGGACAACGCGATGGCGACATCGCGAGGCTCGTCATAACTAAATGCAGCTATCAACAGGCAGATGTTCATCAGCGTCGGCGCCGCCGCTGACAATGCGAACCTGCCAGCAGCATTCAACACGCCAGAGAAAAGCGCCGACATCGCCATTCCGGCCAGGTACGGCATAGTGATCTGGGTCAGCAAAATTGACAGGCTGAAAATATCCGGATCGTCTCGGTATCCAGCCTGTAAAAGCAGCATTATCCAAGGCATAGCTAGTTGCGCAGCGACCGTGAGCAACATCGTAACGGTAAAAAGCGCCGACAAGGACTCCGTCGCCATCCGCAAAGAGGCTTCATCGCCCTCCTCAACCTGGGTGCGGGAATAAATAGGTACGAAAGCCTGGGCAAACGCACCCTCGGCCAAAACGCGACGGAACAGATTGGGAAATTGCTGCGCCGTCAGATAAGCGTCTGTCAGCGGTCCCGCGCCGAGCTTAGCAAAAATAACCGCGTCACGAACAAACCCAAGAATTCGACTGCCAAACGTCAATGACGATTGAACCACGACATTTCGAGCCAAACTCATTCTTTGCCTACCGATCGTTAGACGCTTTGGCCTGCGCTAACTCGCGGGCAGGCGTACGCGGCGCATCCGGCGCACCTTTCCGCAGAACACCAAGCAGTTCTTCTGTCAACGCACCTTTATCGACCGGTTCAGGATAGACATAGAAAACGTCATGAACCTTCATGCCATAACTTTCAGCATGGGCCGATTGAATCGAAAGCCCGTGTTTGTAAAGGGTGTGGGCGATTTCGTGCATCATTCCCTGACGGTCACGCCCTGTCAGTTCTATGACGACGCTATCGGATGATGCGTCATTGTCGATCGTGACGACTGACTCAATGATAAACGCTGCCTGGCGGCGGCTGAGTTTAACAGGCACAGCGCTGCGAATATCGCCGGCTTCCTGTTCCCGTGCGACGACATGTAATGTGTCCGTCAAAGTCTGAAGCCGTGCGACATCATTGGCGCTAAACGCTTCGCCAGATGTGTCCTGTAGATCAAACACGTCCAGAATCTGCCCATCTGGGCGCGCAAATAGTCTGGCTGAAATAATGTTTGCGCCAGAAACTGAAAATACACCACAAAGGTCAGCAAAAAGGCCCGGGCGATCAGGCGCATAGACTACGACTTGAGTAACGCTGTTTTTGCGGTCAACCCGGAATGAGGTTGCGATGCCTGCCTCAGCGCCAGCTACAGTGCGTGCGTGCCAAGCCAAAGATTCCGTATCAAATGTGTTCCAATAAGCGTCTTCAATGGATTCTAATTCCAGAGGCACAGTCCCGATACGGTCATTTAATTGTTCGCGCGCATTTTCCGCATTGCGTTCAAACTGCTTTTTCACACTTTCCATATCTGTGCGGCCAACACGCAGTAAAGCTTCTGTTGCGTAATAAAGCTCACGGAGCAATTGACCCTTCCAGCTATTCCAAACATCCGGACCAACTGCCGAAATATCGCAGACAGTCAGTATAAGAAGCAGACGCAATCGCTCGACAGTCTCGACCTTCTTGGCGAAATTTACGATTGTTGACGGGTCAGATATGTCCCGGCGTTGCGCCGTATCACTCATCTCCAGATGGTTGCCGACCAGCCAAGCCACAAGATCAGCTTCTTCTTCATCCAGCCCAAGTCGGCGACAGGCAATTTTAGCTGTTTTAGCGCCTTCAACCTGTTGATCGCCCTGCCCCTTGCCTGTGTCATGCAGCAACATAGCAAGATAGAGCGCCCGCCTGTTTTTAATCTTGGGGAAAAGAACAGTGGCTAAAGGGTGGATCTCTTCAAGATCGCCGCTCTCAATATCGTGCATGTGCTCAACAGCGCGAATGGTATGCTCATCCACCGTATAGTGGTGGTACATGTTGAATTGTGTCTGGGCGACGATCCGGCCAAATTCAGGAAGGAAACGTCCTAAAACCCCAGTTTCATTCATAAGCTTGAGTGACGTGCCCGGATGCAAATTTGAGGTCGCCAACGCCAAAAATAGAATGCGCGCTTCTTCATTTTTGCGATAACTGGCTTTTAGTTTTCCAACATCAGCACGAGCCGCCGCCATTGCGAATGGGTGAATGTCATACCCGCCTTCGTCGGCAACTTTATACATCCTCAACAGATTAAGCGGATCCTTTTTAAAGACATCCGCATTGGCAATGGAAACACGTCCGCTATCGAGCAGAAAGTTGGCGTCGGCTAATGGTTTGGCGCTTGGAGGCGGCAACAAACGCCGCAATCCAGAAGGCCTTTTTTGTTCTGCGGCTTCTAAATTCGCACACAAAATACGGGTCAAAGCGCCCACTTCTTTTGCGGCTAAGAAATAGCGCTTCATAAAACGCTCAACGCCGGACATGCCGCTCTTGTCTGCAAACCCCATACGACGGGCAAGTTCCGGCTGAAGGTCAAAGCTTAGTCTGTCTTCTTCACGCCCAGCGACGAAATGGAGATGACAACGCACAGTCCACAAGAAACGCGCTTCTCGGCGAAAAACGGCTGCTTCTGATCTTGTGAACGCAGCATTTTTCAGAACGTCCTCAAAACTTTGACCGCCGTGAATATATTTGGCGAGCCAGAACAGGGTTTGCAGATCACGTAACCCGCCTTTACCCTCTTTTACATTCGGCTCAACGCGGTAGCGAGAATTACCTTCCCGCGCCAAGCGTTTGTCACGCTCGTCCAGCTTGGCCGCTACAAACTCAGATGTGCGCCCATTGATAATGTCTTTCTGGAAGCGTTCGTCCAATTGCTGGGAAACGCCATCGTCTCCGAACAAAAAACGGCGGTCCAGAATAGCCGTGCGGATTGTGATGTCTTCTTTGGACAGGCGGATACATTCATCAACGGTTCGAAATGAATGACCAACCGTCAGCCCTAGGTCCCAAAGCGCATAAAGCATGTATTCGATAACGCTTTCGGCCCAGGGCGTATTCTTATAGGTGCGCAGAAATAACAGATCGACATCCGATGAGGGGGCCAGAGCGCCACGCCCATAGCCGCCAACCGCCAACACGGCCATACGCTCGCCTTCTGTCGGGTTTTTCGCCCGAAAGACGTGCGTTGTGACATAGTCGAATAGTGCTGAAAGCACTTCGTCCATCACTGCGGACAAAAGGTTGGCCGTGTCCAAGCCGTCCGCACCCGCTTCCAGTCTGTCCTGTGCAATCAGGCGACCTCGAAATAACGCCCCGTGAAGCATGTGAAGCATGTTCTTACGCGCTTCACGTTCATCATTGATGTTCTCAAGATAGGCTGCGGTCAGCTGAACGCGCAGTTTTCTAGCATCGATTATATCTTCGATTTTCCAGTCGCCGGACCTGGGACGCATGAATTTACGGGTCGGTTGAGGAAGTTTTTCTGACATGCGACCTTCTTAAACTTATTTCTTCGCAGATGACAGCGCGAACAATCCGATTTCGCCACTAGGTGACTTTCGCTTTGAGTTCATAAAGCATGCTCAAAGCTTCGCGCGGCGTTAAGTCGTCTATGTCGAGATTCTGCAGTGCAATTTCAATCTCATTTGGCAATGGCGCAGTATCTGCTTCTTCAGCAACGGACGCAAATAAAGGCAGATCATCTATACGGCCCTGTTTATTACCTTCGCCCTCTAAGCGTTTGAGAACAGCCTCGGCGCGCTTCACAGCTATTTTGGGTAAACCAGCCAATCGCGCAACTTGCACGCCATAAGATTTGTCCGCTGGCCCTGGTTTGACATCATGCAAAAAAACTAGTTCGCCTTTCCAGTCTTTTGCGCGCAGCGATGCGTTCGCAGCAAAATCCAGTTTGTCCGCCAATTGGGTCAATTCGTGATAATGCGTCGCGAAAATTGCGCGGCATTGGTTGGTTTCATGCAAATGTTCCACAGCCGCCCAGGCGATTGCCAGACCATCATAGGTCGCCGTCCCGCGCCCGACTTCATCCAGAATGACAAACGCACGCGGTCCGGCCTGATTCAAAATCGCAGCTGTTTCAATCATTTCGACCATGAAGGTCGAACGCCCGCGCGATAAATCATCAGAGGCTCCGACACGGGAAAACACTCGATCAACCAATCCAATCCGGCATCTGCGGGCCGGCACAAAACACCCGGTCTGCGCCATAATTGCCAAAAGCGCATTCTGGCGCAGATATGTGGACTTACCCGCCATGTTTGGACCAGTCACAATAAGTAATCTTGGCGCCCTATTTCCATTTGCGTCCATCAGGCAGTCGTTGGCGGTAAAACCCTCGCCTTCGCGCCGTAGTGACGCCTCCACAACTGGATGACGCGCGGACTCGACATCAAAATTCAAACTATCGTCAAGTTCAGGCCGAACAGCTCCGGTTTCAGCCGCCCATTCCGCCAATGCGGACGCCACATCCAATGCGGCAAGCGCATCCGCACACGCCCGCAATTCGTTGGATAGGGCTTCAGCGCGCGCGGCAAAGTCCTCGAATATCCGCATTTCGCGCGCCTTAGCTTCTTCGTCGGCGCGCGCAATGCGCCCATCCAAGTCACCTAACTCGGTGGTGGTAAATCGCACTGAGTTAGCCAAGGTCTGGCGATGGATGAAGGTTGCCTTATGTGCTTCGGTTTGAAGTTCGCCAGCATTGCGCGCAGTCACGTCGATAAAATAACCAAGCACTTTATTGTGGCGGATTTTCAAGCTCTGAACACCCGTCGTCTTGGCATAGTCAGCCTGGAGACCAGCGATGATTTTACGGCTGTCATCGCGCAATGACCGCACGTCGTCCAATGCTGCGTCATATCCTGTTTGGATAAATCCACCTTCTCGCGCCAAAGCCGGCGCATCTTCTCGGATCGCAGTTTTCAAGAAGTTGGCAAATTGTAGAAGATCTGGGTTATCTGAAAGATCTAGGTCAGAACAGGCAGTCGCGAGAAGTTGCGGAATGCCCGTCAAGTTCAGTTTCAAAGCTGTGGCAACTACATCGCCTGATTGCAGGCCTTGAGCCAATGCGAGCAGGTCTTTTGGTCCGCCGCGACCCAATTTCAATCGCATACGCGCACGTTCAACATCCGCGCTAGCTTTAAGCGCGTCACGAATAGTATCGCGCATATCTCGGTCTTCTAGAAAGAAAGCAACCGCATCAAGACGCGCATTGATAGCGCCCACATCCATTAAGGGACGAGAGAGGTTTTCCGCCAGCATCCGGGCGCCAGGCGCCGTAACTGTTCTGTCGATTGCGTGAAGCAAAGACCCCTGCTTTCCGCCCTTAATCGACATATCAATCTCAAGACTGGTTCTTGTGGCCGGGTCAATCGCCATAAATCCTGAAGACATGCGCCGTTCTGGCGGATCAAGGCGCGGTTTTTCACCTGCCTGTGTCAGCTCCAGATAATCCAGCAAAAGCGCGCATGCGGACAACTCTGCCTTGGAAAACGCGCCGAACGCATCAAGTGAAGCAACTTCAAACACTTTTTTGAGCGCGCGTTCGCCTGATTTAACGTCCGCTTTCGGTGTCGGTCTTGGGGTAATTGATGTGGTCAGTGATTGAGACAAATCCGCAATCAATGGACGGGCCAAAGACGCTTCCGACAGAAGTAATTCGCGCGGTCTCGCAGCACCTAAAATCTCACCCAACTGTTCTTGCGCACAGGCAAACACTTCGAATCTGCCAGTAGATACGTCTGCGACTGCAATGCCTGCTTCGACGCCATTACCGGAAACACCAACAGCCGCCAGCGTGTTGGACGTGCGCGCATCCAAAAGTGAATCTTCCGTCAGCGTACCCGGCGTGACAATACGCACGACATCGCGCTTGACGACAGCTTTGGAGCCGCGCTTTTTGGCTTCCGCGGGGTCTTCCAACTGCTCGCACACCGCAACACGAAAGCCCTGGCGGATAAGGCGCGCCAAATACCCTTCAGCCGCATGAAAGGGTACGCCCGCCATTGGAATGGGGTCGCCCTGGTTCTGCCCGCGTGCGGTCAGGGTAATGTCTAACGCCGCAGCCGCCTTTTCCGCATCCTCGAAAAAAAGCTCATAAAAATCGCCCATCCGGAAGAACAAAAGCGCATCAGGATGACGGGCCTTAACTTCAAGATATTGCGCTAAAAAAGGAGACGGCTGCTTCGACATGGGCGTGGACACTAGCGCCCAAAACGGCGCCCGCAAGAGGCCTTTATGAAACAGGCCAAAGATATCTTTCGATTTATGCAAAATCGCCTGTTGAGCCTTGGGCAAACGCCGCCTAGTGTGTCGGCCGTTTGACCCCAATCTTTCCGTTTCAAGGAAAACATCCGTAATGAGCTCGAATCGCCCGTCTTTCACCGATAAGGAAGCTTTGGCTTTCCACCAGGAACCAACGCCTGGTAAGCTTTCTGTCCTGCCTACGAAACCGATGCAGACCCAACGTGATCTGTCACTCGCGTATTCGCCAGGTGTGGCGGTGCCCGTTAAGGCGATCGCAGAAGACGAAGACAAGGCGTACGACTACACCTCCAAAGGCAACATGGTGGCTGTTGTTTCAAACGGAACAGCCATCCTGGGATTAGGTGACCTTGGCGCAATGGCGTCCAAGCCTGTGATGGAGGGTAAATCTGTCCTTTTCAAACGCTTTGCTGACGTTGATTCCATCGACATCGAGCTGGAAGAAAAAGACCCGGACAAAATCATCGAAGCTGTCCGGATGTTCGGTCACACGTTTGGCGGGATCAACCTTGAAGACATCAAGGCGCCTGAGTGTTTCCAGATCGAAGCTGAACTGCGCGAAAAGCTGTCCATTCCAGTCTTCCACGACGACCAGCACGGCACAGCCATTATCGCCGCAGCTGGCCTCTTGAACGCCTGTGAGATCACCGGCCGAAAGATGAAAGACTTAAAAGTTGCTGTCTCCGGCGCAGGCGCTGCTGGTCTTTCTGTTTCTGGGCTCATTCACCGTTTGGGCGTCAAAAAAGAAAACATCCTTATCTGTGACTCTACAGGCGTTATTTATAAGGGCCGCACAAAGCGTATGGACCAGTTTAAATCTGCTTTTGCGGTTGAAACTGACAAACGCTCGCTGGCCGAAGCCATGGATGGCGCAGACTGTTTCATGGGTCTGTCAGTTCAGGGCGCCGTGACCAAAGACATGGTCAAATCCATGGCGAAGAACCCGATCATCTTTGCCATGGCCAACCCGGACCCGGAAATTCTGCCTGAAGAAATTATGGAAGTGCGCGGCGATGCGATCATCGCAACCGGTCGCTCTGACTATCCAAACCAGGTCAACAACGTGCTTGGCTTCCCATATATTTTCCGCGGTGCGCTGGATGTGCGCGCATCCGCTATCAACGAAGAAATGAAAGTGGCTTGCGCTGAAGCGCTGGCCATGTTGGCGCGTGAAGATGTTCCGGACGAGGTAGCCGCAGCTTACCACGGCGCCCGGCCGAAATTTGGCAAGGATTACATTATTCCTGTGCCATTTGACCCACGCCTTATCTCTTACATTCCGCCATTCGTCGCGCAGGCGGCGATGGATACAAAAGTCGCACGTAAGCCGATTGAAGACATGGACGCTTACCGTGACAGCCTGGCCCAACGCACAGACCCGTCTGCGGCCTTCATCCAGCGTTATCAGGGCGCAGTGCGCCGCGTACAGCCAAAACGTATCGTGTTTGCCGAAGGTGAAGAACCCTCCGTCATCCGCGCGGCCTGGGCGTTTAAGAGCCAGGAGCTTGGGGTACCCGTACTTATCGGACGCGAAGAACAGGTTCACCGCAATATGAAATTGGTTGGGGTGCCAACTGGCGAGCTTGAAATCATCAATGCTGGTCTTTCAGACCGCAATCCTGACTATTTTGACTTTTTATACGAGCGTTCTCAGCGCGCTGGCCTTCTACAACGTGACGTTCAGCGCCTGATCAACAACGACCGGAACGTTTTCGGCGCATGCATGGTCGCTTGTGGTGATGCTGATGGCATGGTCACAGGTGTCACGCGAAACTACAATACGGTGCTGGATTCAGTACAATTGGTCGCTGACAAGCGCGAACAGGAACAAGTGATCGGTATGTCGATCATTATTTCCAAGCTTGGCCCATTGTTTGTCGCTGACACATCCGTCACCGAAATGCCGACCGCTTCAGAACTTTCAGACATCGCAGTAATGGCGGCGCGTGTGGTCAAGCGCATGGGCTATACGCCGCGTCTGGCTTTCCTCTCCAACTCAACCTTTGGCTACCCGAAAGGCGAGCGCGCCGATGTTGTGCGCGAAGCAGCCGACATGATGGACCAGCGTAAAGACGTTGATTTTGAATATGAAGGCGACATTGCGGTAGACGTGGCGTTGAACCCAGACGCACGCGCGACCTACCCGTTCTCGCGTCTTTCTGGTGCGGCAAATGTTTTGATCATGCCTGCAATCCACTCAGCCGCGATTTCCACAAAACTGGCGGCAATCCTTGGTGGCGCAACTGTTGTTGGGCCGCTCCTGCTGGGTCTTAACGCACCAATCCAGATCGCACAGCTTGGCGCGCCGGTCTCAGACATCGTCAACCTGGCGACATTTGCGGCATACGACCCACACGGCGAAGCCCGCAGCCGCAACTGGGCGATCAAGAGTTAAAGATCAAAACTTACCTCGCCAGACAGCTTGCGCCAGTCAAGCTGTCTGGAGCTCTTCTTCCCCACGCGCAGCTTGACTGGCGTAAATCATCATAAACAGGATGATGGCGATTACGGGTATCGCGTAAGACGCTGAAAGCAAAAACAAGCCCGCATACCCGATGTTGGACGCGATAACGCCTGAGAAACCAGCAATAATCTTGCAGAAAAATGCATAGAGCGAACTCAAACACGCATACTGTGTGGCTGCATTTTTAGGATCTGTTAGACCAGATAGGTACGCAATGAATGCGGTGCCGACAAAACCTCCTGCTAGATTATCAGCGCAAATCGCAACAACGAGCCAAAGGTCTGAAGGCGTTTCCACACCTATGAGCTGGCCATCATTCAATTTTCTGATGTTGTCTGCATTATCAGGATCACCCAGCATTGCCAGTCCAGCATAAGCCGCTGTGGTGATGAAGGTCAGAGGCGCACCAATCAAGAGTGTTTTCAGTACCCCGAATTTGGCAACGCAAAATGCGCCAGCAAAAGTGCCTAAAGCTATAACCCAAGGCCCCAATCCCGATTGGACGCTACCAACAATGGTTTTTGAATAGCCAAGGTCAGCATAAAGCGGGCTGGCCATCACACCCATGGTGAAGTCCGGCAAACGATAAAGTGCGACCAGCGCTAATACCGGTAAAATCCAAACTTTGAGGCGCAAAGCGAGTTGCTTGAACGGCTCTATAATAGAATCCGAAATGGCAACAGCAAACGGCTTAGGCTCGCGCTTGATACGTTCAGCATGTTCTGGTTCGCGCATCTTCAAAACCAGCATTGCGCCGATCATCATGACCATCGCCATAAGCGAAAACGTAACCGACCATGGAAAATAGTCCGCAAGCGCCAATCCGACGCCTGAAAACATCATCGCGAAGCGATAACCCAATTGATAAATCGCGGCCATGTAACCCTGGTCGCGGTTCTCAGCAGATTCAATTCGCCAAGCGTCGATCGCTATGTCGAGCGTCGCGCCAGAATAAGCTAATATGGCTGCGCCAACCAAAGTCACCCACAGCGCATTAACAGGATCGGACAAACCAATGACCACAAGACCAATCGCTGTGCCGGTCATGGCCAACGTCATCCACGATCGTCTTTGTCCTAGTGTGTTTGTCAAAAACGGTAATTTAACTCTATCGACGACCGGAGACCACAACCATTTGAGCGTGTAAGCAATGGTGATCCAATACATAAATCCGATGGTGGATTTATCTATCCCTACGTCCTTTAGCCAGAATGATAATTTGGAGAAGACCATCATCAGTGGCAGGCCGGATGCAAAACCCAATACCAGCATGGATGCGTATCGAGGATTCCTGAGCTTTTTGATCAGCGCAGGAAATGACTCGTCCATACTCACGCTTTCGCCTCGCGGAAGTTCGCGTTTTCTAGCGCAAGGGCGCGAAGGCGTGTCGGGTCGATCGGTTTTGATGCGATCATTGTGACGCCCGCCTTTTCCGCATTGCTTTCCAGATCAGGGTCTATATCCGCAGTAAGAGCAATAATCGGTGTGTTGGCCACATCAGTCTCCATTTCGCGAATGCGGCGTGTCGCCTCTAACCCGTCCATCACGGGCATGCGCACATCCATGAAAATGATTGAGTATGGCGTCTTTGTGACCGCTTCGACCGCTTCTGCGCCGGTTCCTGCGGTATCGACTGCAAATCCGGCTGCGGCCAGCGCACGTTTCGCCAATAAAGAATTGACTGGGTTATCGTCTGCTATCAACGCGCGCGCGCCAGGAGTCGCTGTTGTGATTTGTGTGTCGCTTTGATCTGCGATCTCGCCGCCTTTGGCCGCCAACATAACGCGCTCAGCTACGGAATGGGCGCGCAAGGGACGAATGAGATAACCAACACATCCCATGTCCCGGAAAGTGGGGATCTGATTACGGTCCTCAGGACGAAGAATAACGAGAGTTGGCGCTTTTCTAGCCTGCGTCTGAATACGGGCTGGCGGCAGGCTGGCGTCGACGATCGCCACATCCGCCTTTCGGTTACGGGCAACGAGGCAATAAGCGCTTGTGCTATCGGCCAAAGCCGCCATGACCGCGATCTGGGAAGCGCATGTTGCATCAAGCGCAACGCGCAGAGGCGTAGCTGTCGAGGGTGGGCTTTCTTGTGCGATAGCCGCTGGCGCCAGCGGGAGAGAAAACCTGAAACAAGCACCCTCGCCTTTCTGACTGCTGACACTGATTTCACCGCCCATCGCATCCGCCAATCGCAATGCGATTGCCAGACCGAGCCCGACGCCGGAGTCTTTACCCGCATCAGATGCGGATACCTGACCAAACGCGTTAAAAATACGCGCCTTGTCCTCTTCCGGGATACCACAACCTGTGTCTTGAACGCTGAATATAAATCGATCATCTGGCGTGGCTTCTGCGGTGATCAAAACACCGCCAGCTTCAGTAAACTTGATCGCATTTCCCGCCAGGTTGAAAATAATCTGCCTGATCCGTCCTGCGTCGCCGATAATCTTGTCAGGCGATCCCGGCAATACTGCTGCGGCAAGATCCAAATTCGCTTTGTGGGCGCGCGGCGCTAGAAGTTCGGCCACATCCTGTATCAGCTCGGCAGGGTCAAAGGGGGAAAGATCAAGCGGAATTTCACCCGTTTCCAGCCGCGAATAATCCAGCACATTGTTCAAAAGGTCCAAAAGCCTCGAGCCGCTTTTTCGGATCGCGTCCACATATTCTTTTTGGACAGGAGATAAACCTGTCTCTTCTAAGAGGGACACCATACCAAGAATGCCATTCAGCGGCGTTCTGATCTCGTGCGACACCGCCGCTGTAAACCGCTGAGATGTCTCCATCTGCGGATCTGAATCATTGGCGGCGGAATGAGCAGGTTTTGTCATAGGCGCAGATTGCCGCAAGAGAGTTAACCATCGGGTTAACTACGCATATAGCTTGTCGATGTTTTAGCTGACATTTCAGCAATCTGACCAGGCTGGCGGAACCTGTATGTCAACGCTTCTGCAAGATGGGCCCGTTCGATGTCATTCGCCCGATCAAGGTCTGCAATCGTTCGCGCCACTTTTAAAACACGGTGATAGGCGCGGGCTGAGAGGTTCATTTTCACAGCCGCCTGTTCAATCAGATCTTTGCCGTCAGAGCTAAGGGAACAATATCGGTCGATGTCGGCGCTACTGGCGTCTGCGTTAGTCTGGCGTCTGCCCTGCTCGATGTCTTTAAACCGCTCTAACTGAATATTGCGTGCGATCGCGACACGGGCAGACACCTCGCTCGTTCCCTCTTGGGGCGGTGGGCCTGCAAGATCGACTGCTGTCACAGCTGGGGTGTCGACAAACAGATCAATCCGATCAAGGAACGGGCCAGAAATGCGCCCCATATAAGCCGCCATACATCCCGGCTTCTTTCGGCATAGAGCCTCTGCTGGCCCGCCACCGCATTTGCAGGGATTGGCGGCGGCAATCAACTGAAAACGACTTGGATATTTCACATGACGGTTGGCGCGCGAAATCACAGCCTCGCCACTCTCAAGAGGTTGGCGCAGACTGTCTAGCACTTGAGCGGAAAATTCCGGCA
>CAYFFG010000026.1:0-26272 GCA_964342355.1 uncultured Hyphomonadaceae bacterium | reverse complement strand
TTAGGAGGCGGCTGCTCTATACAACTGAGCTACGGAGACGCTGAGCATTTGCTTTTAAGGGGAATTGGTCGGGTTGGCCAGACTTGGCAATTGTCTGTTTATTGCGCCAGTTTTGCGCGCATGGTGGGGCTTAGCTCTGCTGCGGGTGTTTGCCAGGTGTGAATGGCAAAGATAATACCGCCTGAGCGAGGCAATTTGAAAATGCTCTGCGTTTCGACGCGCAGCCACCATTTGCGCGACGCGCTGAAGGGGCGCTCCTTGCCCTCTGTGCGGGGCTGGTAAAGCGTCGGATCATTATATTTGAGGAAATTGGCGCGCTGGAGCGCTGCGCCGTGTTGAATCTGGGTGAGGATGCGGTGAATGCGCCGCGCCATGTCTGGCGTATAACCGGTAACCGGATCGTGGATCGCATGCAGCGGACGACCGATTTTTTCCTTCAGGGTCCAGCTCGCAGGAAAGGCGATGAAACCCGCGCCAAGCACGTACTCACCGCCGACAGGTCGCAAAATAGCGATATCTTCCTGAATAAGACGCCCCACAGCGACGAGTGGCGGTAATTCATGTGTGTCGATGGTTACGCCATCTGGACGCGTGACGCATTGGCCGTCGAAGACGTAGTCCGGATCGCTTTTCAACTGTTCCAGCACGAGATCGAGCAATTCCTCGCGCATGTCAGCAATGCCGGATGAAATCGCGTAGATATCGGGAAGGTGATCTTTTGCCAATTTGTCTTTTAAGGCCATCTGGTCGTTGAATGCGTCGTCGCGCACGATCCAGCGGTCATACGGTAGCGGCGACAATCCCGGCATGCGGAATGTCTGTGCGGACTCAAACAGGCTCGCTGGTATCTGCGACTGGCAGATAGCGGTCCTGGTCCGATTGGTAGAAGTGACGCCGCCCCGTGATGTCATAGCCAAGATTAAATGCTGTTCATGCGACGGAATCCAGATCTGTCGCCGTTTTAAACGTAACAATTCAAAGGCGTGTTTTCCCCGCCACACCTCTAGGAGTAGATTTATGACGATTATGGCCCGGCCCCACATCCGGTCTGTCGCGGTATTATGCGCCGCTGTTTTTGCCCTTAGCGCCTGTACAAACGGAGGGCGGCGACCGCCACAGGGCGGAGGCGGTGAGGGGATGCCGCAGCGCCAGATGCAGGGAGGCGGGCCAGTGGCGCCGCCACTTGCAATGGTTCTGGCGTCGTTGGACGATGACCATGACACGCTCTCAAGTCGCGCGGAACTGGACCGCGGTGTGGCGCGCGAATGGGAAGAGGTCGCACCAAATGGCAGTTTGCGCGCGCTGGATTATGGCAAATGGGCTTTGTCGCGCCTTGGGTCTGAACAGGCGCACCCCTCCTTTGTAGCGTTTGATATGAATCTGGACGGTGAAATCGTACGCGAAGAGTTTGAGCGCAGGTTCGCCATGGAATTTGTCCAGATGGATGCAAATGGTGACTCGCTGCTGGCGCGCAGCGAAATGGTACAGATCGTCTCGCGTGGAAATCGCGGGGCTGGATCAGGTGGTCCTGGAGGCGTAGGATCAGGAGGAGGTCGCCCGCTTGGAGACGGTCAGCGCCCTCCGCGCTAGCTGCGCCATTTAAGGGTGCGTGGTTCGATCGGGTTCGAGAAGGGGCGGTCCTCAGTGCGACTGGCCGCCCATTCACGTTTCAGGGTCTGATACCATTTTGCCTGCACGTCGATATCGTCGATCCACAGCATCGCTTTTTGGTATTTCATACCTTCGTTCTGAAGGTCGACCATGCGCTTGTCCTGTTGCAGGAAAGTGCGGCCCATATGCTTTGCCAGCGGTTTGGCGAGTGCAAGCAGTGGCGCATTCTTCCACCATGTCAGTTGGGTGATGCGTGTGAGTTTTTCTTTTTGCGGGGTAAGGCAGGTCAGTGTGAAAAAGCGCGCTTTTTCATTTTCGACCACTTCCCAGCGTAGGCCAGGTATCTGGAACTGAATTTCTGTTGTGACCGTGTCGCCGAACACCATGCGATAGAGTTTGGAATTACCCGATGGGGCGTGGCGCGCAATGGCCCAACCACGATCACGCGGCTCAAACGGCTTTTCCTTGATCTTAAAACCAGCAGATGGTGGTCGCCACCACCATTGATTATGTACGAATGGGACGTGTGCCGGGTCCATCAGGCCAACAACAGCGTCATCCATGTGCGCATTAAAATCTTCATGAACGACAAAGTTTGGCTTGTCCGGCAGCTCGCCAAAATCAGGCGGAGGCACGATAGGCGCGGCGGTCGAGCGCGGATTATGGCTGATATAGATAAAGACCGCACCATTGGTTTCGTGAAGCGGATAGTTTCGCACTTTAACACGGTTAGGATCGGTAGGATCGTCCGGCGTTAAGGACGGCATGTGTTTGCAAACGCCATCTGACGTACCAAAGCGCCAGCCGTGATAAGGGCATTCCACCGTCGGCGCGCCGTCGGTCTCGATCTGTTTTCCCGCAGAAAGTGGCACGAGCCGGTGAGGGCAGATGTCACGCAGGGCGAAAGGTTTGCCATCGGCTGATCGGCCAAGGAGGACAGGTTGCGCAAGGATTTCGCGGCGGAAATGTTCGCCTGGCTTTAGCTCATCGGAAATTGCAGCCAGATACCAACAGTCTGTCAGCCAGCCTTCTTCGGTCATGCCGATGGTTTTGCGGGGAGAAGCGTCATCCGCCATGTGGGGTGTCCAAGCCGTTTGAAACCTAACTAAGACAATGTCATGCGACTTTAAACGCTGAATCTCAAGTCGCGATGGTGTCGCGGTGTGTTATTGCGCAGTAATGCGAATACTGAAGCGATCTTCTATTGCGCCTTCGTCTTTAACATCGCCTTGTTCGTCAAAAACTTCCCATTGGCGGCCTTCGATCAGAACGAGCTTGCCTTCGCTAGGCTGGTCAGCCGAGAAATGCAAAGTGATGTAGTGATTACCGCCAGTGAAACCGGGCTTGCTTTGGTTTTCAGGGTCTGTGGCTGTGATGTCGATGTCTTCTTCAAGGGTAAGCCAGTCTGGTTTCTCCAGCACCATCCAAGTGTAGCCTGCAGTCGGGACCGATTCGAGCTGGACGCTGAGCGGTGTGTCGATGTCCAGCGTGACATGTTTGCTGTCATCAAGGTGTGTCAGATGCACAGACGTTTCATTCGATGCGTCGAGCGGTTCGTGTTCGTTGTCGGCGCACGCTCCGGTCAACAGCCCGGTAGCAATCACAAAAAGGGTTGATTTCAATAAAGTGCGCATTCGTTTGGCTCTATGATGAGGGTGCGGGAAGTGATCTCTGCCTGTTTTTGTAATGAAAGCAAGATGTCATTTCATTAGGTATTCCAAAGTAATTGCGCCAATAAAACCCTTTTTGAAAAATAAATGGAACGTATGTCTTCCAAAATCATTTCCCTCTCCAAGATCACAAAGGAGATAAAAATGATTGTTCGCACACTCATGACTGCATCTGTTCTTGCTCTGACATCTGCCTGCGCAGTGACGGAAACGCCCACCCCTCAGCTTGTTGAGGATGTGGAACCTATGACTGTTCAGCAAAAAGAAGAGATTGAGACGCTCAACAAGGTGGCGTCTATCCTGATTGATGCTGAAAACCTTTATCAGAAAGCTGCAGATATTCCCGATAACGCAGATACGCGCGTTCAGACAACATTGGATGATCTCGCAGTTGAGCGCGGCGCCAGTGTAAAAGCGATCCAGACACGTGTGACTGAGCTTGGCGGTGAAGCTGACACATTCGGTGAGGCTATTGGTTCCGCACATGTTGGATTTACCTATCTGCGCACGGCGCTTTCCAATGATACCGAAGTTGCGATGGAAGAAGTTATTCGTGGTGAAGAATACATCGCCAAAGAAATTGAAGAAGCGATGGACGACGTTACTTCGCAAGAATCAAGGTCAATGCTGGTTGCTTTGCATGAAGACGTTAGAGCCGACCTTGCCGCACTCAAAGAGTTGAAAAGCAGAGCCTAGTTATCTGAAGAAGACACAAAAAATCCCCCTGTCCGGCATGGGCAGGGGGATTTCAATTTAGTCACAAGCAGGTGGCTTAAGCGTCAGCCATTGCCTTGATTGAGCCAGCTTCGATCACTTCTTCCACAGTCTTAAGACCTTTGCGTGGAGAGTTGACCAACACAGCCATGTTGCCTGGAAGGTGCTGGTTGTCGAGCATCTTCTCGTGCGCCGCGGGGATGTCTGACCAGTCAAAACATTCTGACATGCATGGGTCGATACGTTTCTGGATAACCAATTCGTTGGCCTGAGCAGCTTGCTTCAGGTTTGCAAAGTGGGAACCCTGTACGCGTTTTTGGCGCATCCAGAGGAAGCGTGCGTCCATCGTCAGGTTAAAGCCTGTCGTTCCTGCACAGATAACAACCATACCGCCACGTTTCACGACGAAAACGGAAACAGGCATGGTGGATTCACCTGGGTGCTCAAAGACAACGTCTACGTCTTTGCCGCCTGTGATTTCCCAGATCGCCTTACCGAATTTACGGCATTCGCGCATGTAGTCTTTAAATTCCGGGCCGTTCACTGTTGGAAGCTGACCCCAGCAGTTGAAGTCCTTTCGGTTCAAAACAGCAACAGCGCCCTGATCCATAACAAACTGTTTCTTGTCTTCAGAAGACACAACACCAATTGCGTTGGCGCCAGCTGTTTTACAAAGCTGTGTCGCAAACGAGCCCAGACCGCCTGAGGCGCCCCAAACCAGAACGTTTTGACCTGGTTTCAGGATGTGGGGACGGTGACCGAACAACATGCGGTAAGCTGTTGCCAGTGTCAGCGTGTAACAAGCAGACTCTTCCCAGCTCAGGTGCTGAGGACGTGGCATCAGCTGACGGTCCTGGACGCGACAGAACTGTGCGAAAGAACCGTCTGGTGTCTCATAACCCCAGATACGCTGGCTGGAGGAGTACATCGGGTCGCCGCCGTTACATTCCTCGTCGTCGCCATCGTCCTGGTTACAGTGAACAACAACCTGATCGCCTGGCTTCCAGCGTTTCACGGCTGAACCAACGGCCCAAACGATGCCTGAAGCGTCTGAGCCTGCAATGTGGTAAGGCTCTTTGTGGACGTCAAAAGGAGAGATTGGCTCACCAAGACCGGCCCATACGCCGTTGTAGTTCACACCTGCGGCCATCACGTAAAGAAGGACATCGTGTTCGCCAAGTTCAGGCGTGTCGACCACTTCCAGCTGCATAGCCTGGTTCGGGCGACCGTGGCGCTCGCGGCGAATTGCCCAAGCGTACATGGATTTCGGGACATGGTAGTCCGGTGGAATCTCGCCCAACTCATAAAGATCTTTAGTTTCTGTCGTCATTTTTCGTTCTCCCCGTCCATTTAAACTTTTTGATTTCGGGTTGTTCGCGTGATGCTATTTCTGCGCCATTTTTCTGCGGTGCGGCGAAATAAACACCAGAACATGTTGCGCTGCAATATCGACTCGTTCCTGTTTTGACCAATTCTAGTGTCAGATTCCGGACAGAAATTCTTATTTTCATCATAAAAAGAGCAACATAAAAATTCGTCAGGACAAGGATTTGCTGACTAATTTCAACGCTTTGGAATGTTATTAAACTCAAAAAGTATGTTGAGTTTCACCTAGGCGTAAGTTTTCATAAAAAAGCGTCTTCAATGGAAATCATACCACAAAAAAGCCGATATTTAGTTGTGCTTGCTATCAACAGTTGTTGAAAAATTGAGGCGGATGGTTCGGCGATGCACAATTTTCGTTGCTTGCTTGCCTGGATGACGCTTGTCTCATCATCAAACAGATGTATGTCGACGGACAATAACGATACAGTGTATGAGGTCGGCAACACTCGCGGGACAACTGCGGGCGCTGCTCTTGCCGAAACTTCAGTTGATTGGCATGCTGCGCCGCAACATGGGAGAAACGATTAATGGTTGAGAAAACCTACCAGCACGCACCGGACCGTCCTTGGATTTTCCGTACATATTCAGGGCACTCAACTGCGGAAAAATCAAACGAACTGTACCGCAATAACCTGTCTAAGGGACAGACCGGGCTTTCAATTGCCTTCGATCTGCCGACGCAGACAGCTTATGACTCAGATCATATCCTGTCGCGAGGCGAGGTTGGCAAAGTGGGCGTGCCGGTAGGTCACCTGGGTGACATGCGCACGCTCTTCAACCAGATCTCAGTTGCTGAGATGAACACATCAATGACGATCAATGCGCCAGCATCCTATATGTTGTCGCTTTATGTGGCTTTAGCTGATGAACAGGGTGCGGACCGTAAGGCGTTGATGGGGACAACCCAGAACGACATCATCAAAGAATACCTTTCACGCGGCACTTATGTTTTCCCACCGCAGCCTTCCATGCGCCTGATCTCGGACATGGTGAGCTGGTGTTACACTGAGACGCCAAAATGGAACCCGCTGAACGTATGTTCCTACCACTTACAGGAAGCAGGCGCGACGCCAGAGCAGGAGCTTGCTTATGCGTTGGCGACAGCCTGTGCAGTGTTGGATGCGGTAAAGGATGGGGGACAAGTTCCTGACGAGGACTTTGAGATCGTTTTTGGGCGTATTTCATTCTTTGTGAACGCTGGCGTTCGCTTCGTTACCGAGCTTTGCAAAATGCGCGCATTCGTCGACATGTGGGACGAAATCGGTCGCGAGCGTTACGGTGTCCAGAACGACAAGGCGCGTCGCTTCCGTTATGGCGTTCAGGTCAACTCCCTTGGCCTGACTGAGCAGCAGCCCGAAAACAATGTCTACCGCATTCTTTTAGAAGCGTTGGCGGTGACACTGTCCAAAAAAGCGCGTTGTCGTGCGCTGCAATTGCCAGCCTGGAACGAAGCCTTGGGGCTGCCACGGCCTTGGGACCAGCAATGGTCGCTGCGCATGCAGCAGATTATGGCGTATGAGACAGACCTTCTTGAATATGAAGACCTGTTTGATGGCTCGCATGTTGTCGATGGCAAAACCAAGGAATTGATCGAAGGCGCGCGCGCTGAGCTTGCCAAGATTGATGACATGGGCGGCGCGGTAAACGCAGTCGACTATATGAAAGGCGAGCTTGTCGCCTCACAAAAACAACGTGTGATGGGCATTGAAGGCGGTGATCAGACAGTTGTCGGGGTGAACAAGTTCAACTCCACCGAGCCAAGTCCTTTGGCGACAGGTGATGACGCGATCATGACGGTCGACCCCGCCGAGGAATACGCTCAGATCGAACGCCTGAAGCAGTGGCGCAAGGATCGTGATCAGGCGGCATGTGATAAAGCGCTGACGAATTTGCGTGAAGCGGCTCAGGAAGGTCGCAACATGATGCCATCATCCATTGAAGCTGCCAAAGCAGGCGTGACGGTGGGGGAATGGGGCCAGGTTCTGCGTGAAGTGTTTGACGAATACCGCGGACCAACCGGTGTTTCCATCGTAATTTCATCTGACGGAAACGAGGAGATCGAAGACGTCAAAAAAGAAGTTGAGCGCGTGTCTGAAGTGCTTGGTCGAACTTTGACTTACGTCGTCGGTAAGCCGGGACTGGACGGCCACTCAAACGGTGCTGAACAGATTGCCACGCGCGCACGCGCTTGTGGTATGAACGTGATTTACGAGGGCATTCGATTCACGCCAGAAGAGATCGTT
Source organism: uncultured Hyphomonadaceae bacterium (assembly GCA_964342355.1). Taxonomy (GTDB): domain Bacteria; phylum Pseudomonadota; class Alphaproteobacteria; order Caulobacterales; family Hyphomonadaceae; genus Hirschia. The sequence continues at coordinate 18,648 of CAYFFG010000026.1, read as the reverse complement.
CAACAGGCCATCGACAATGACGCACATGTTGTCGGTCTATCAGTTCTGTCTGGTTCGCATCTGGATCTGGCGCGTGAAACAGCCCGGATTATGCGTGAAAAAGGTCTCGACAATATTCCATTGGTTGTTGGCGGCATCATCCCTGAAGAAGACGCCATGGCGCTCAAGCAGATGGGCATCAAACGCGTTTACACACCGAAAGACTATAAGATCACTGACATTATGGGGGACGTCGTCAAGTTGGTTGAGAAAGCGAATCTAGAAAGCGCATAGACTTGCCTGAAAGGGGCGGGTGATATGGTCAGTGCCATTGTTTACAGGGCCGCATGTGAGTGTGGAAAAGTTACATTAACTGCGCGCGGTGAGCCGGGCGCGGTGGTGGCGTGTCACTGTGAAGCCTGTCAGCGCAGAACCGGATCGCCATTGGGGGTGGCGGCCTATTTTGACCTTTCCGATGTGGAATACAAAGGCGAAACACGTGCTTATGCGCGCGCTGCTCAGGAAGGGCGATCGTTGACGCAGCACTTCTGTACGACTTGTGGCGGCGTTGTCTATTTCTTTGCAGACAAGCATGCCAATGGCATTGGCGTGCCGATTGGAATGTTTGCTGATCCGAAATTTCCGCCACCGGTGAGATCCGTTTGGGAACAATCTCGCCATGAGTGGTTGGATGTGCCAGGCGTTAGCCATCACGTCAGAGGACGAGAAACATAAAATTCCCTAGAGGGAATGAAAGTGGGAGGAAAATATGAAGCTTTATAATTCTGTGGGGCCAAACCCGCATGTCGTACGCATGTTCATGGCGGAACGTGGTGCGGATGCTGAGTTGATCTCAGTTGATCTGCGTGGCGGGGAAAACCGCCGCGAAGACTTTCTCAAGATCAATCCGGCAGGACAGCTACCGGCGCTGGAAACTGACACTGGCGAAATCATCACTGAAATTACCGTGATATGCGAATACCTTGATGAGGTTACCCCCGGTCACAAGCTAATGGGCGACACACCTGAAGAACGGGCACAGAACCGCCGTTGGGTGCGTTGGGTGGACCTTAACATTGCCGAGGCAATGGGGCGTGGGTTTCGGTATTCAGAAGGGCTTCAGCTGTTTAAAGATCGTATGCGCGTGATCCCAGAAGCGGCTGAAGGTTTGAAAGCGGATGCGCAGGATAAGCTTGAGTGGCTGGATAAGCGCCTTGCTGGTGAGGCCTATGTTGCAGGCGAAAAATTCTCACTCGCTGACATTTTGCTGTTCTGTTTCCTGGCGTTTGGCGCTGCTGTTGGTCAGCCGCTCAACCCTGAATTTAAAAACCTTGCAGCATGGTTTGAACGCGTTGGCTCGCGTGCGTCAGCAAAAGCTTAATCGGTTGTTTGAATGGAGGCGGGCGGATCTGACTTCCGCCCCGCTAGCCATACGCCGATAAGGATAGCGACAGCCCCGGCAAGTTGGAAGAATGTCAGCGCCTCTCCAAACAATGGCCAGGCGAGTAAGCCAGCCACAACGGGTTGAACGATCACGATCACTCCGGCGATGGAGGGTTTGGTCATGCCCATGCCTAAAATGATAAGCCCTTGTCCAAGGCATTGGGCAAATAGCGCCAGCCACAAAGGCGCAGAAAAGTCCGCTAAACGTTCAGGTATGAAGTTTTCACCTGCGACCAAGGCCATAATCGCAACGACAGGAATGGACGTGACTGTCATCCAGAAAACAACTGAAAATCCGGGCATGGACTGGCGCGCAATCGTCGCGCTTAACAGGTAGAAGCTTACGCACACAGCTGCAATCAGCGCCATCATGTCGCCAACGATGGAATAGGTAACGTGTGATTGGTTGCCGGATCCGACTGGCGCTGCGCCAAACGCCATTGCAGCTGCGCCGCACAACGCGAGTAAAGCGGCTACAGGCCATATGGATGCTGGACGCTGCTTTAAGAATATCCATGCCATCAGGCCAACACTGATTGCACCAAGATTGACGATGAAGGTGGCGTTCGCGACGGAGGTGCGCACAAGCGCTGCGTGCCAGATGCCCATGTCCAGAGCAAAGAAGACGCCAGTAGCCACAGCGGCCCAATTGGGACGGGTGATTTTAAAGCCAGCGACCTTTGCAAAGACAAGCAGCATGGGTAGGCCGAACACAAACCGCCAGAAGGCTGTGACGACGGGTTCCATGTCTGAAAACCGCAGTCCAAGTGGTGCAAAGCCCACAAAAAGACCGCCTAACAGGAGGACAACTGCGCCGGGCAAGCGGAAGCGACCCGATAGCGCGGGAGCGGTGTCTGACATTGCACGGAGGTCCTTAAGACAAAGAGCGACGAGGCTTTTGTGATATAGGCGCGCGCGTTGAAAACGCAAATGAGCCGACACATTGTATCGGCCCATCGGTAAGCATTAAACTGTTGCGAGGTTAAGCGCTGCGCACGCGGTCCAGGAACTCGTTGACGGATTTCTGCAGGCCATGCGCTTCGGTGGACAATCCGCTGGAAGCGTTTTCGACTTGCTGTGCGCACTGGCCGGTCTCTGAGGTTGTCGCATTCAGGGACTGAACCGACTGACTTACCGTCACAGCGCCAGTTGCCGCGTCCTGTGCGGACTTGGAAATTTCCATAATTGCTGCGCGTTGCTGGTCCATAGCTGCGGAAATGGATGCAGAGATATGGTCAATGTTGTTGATCAGTGTGGCGATCTTATCCATCACGGCCACTGTGGAACTGGATGCGCCCTGGATGGCGGAGATCTGCTTAGCGATCTGTTCGGTGGCTTTGGACGTCTGGCTGGACAGCTCTTTTACTTCGCTCGCCACGACCGCAAAGCCTTTGCCTGCTTCACCTGCACGAGCTGCTTCGATGGTTGCGTTCAGCGCCAGAAGGTTCGTTTGACCGGCAATATCGTTGATCAGTTCAACGACCGCGCCAATGTCTTCTGCTTCTTTATCCAGGCCTTTTACGCTCTCTGCTGAGACATGCATTTCACCGACAGCTTCCTTGGCAATCTGCGTAGAGTGCTGGATCTGCTGGGCGATCTCTACGATTGACGCGGAGAGTTCTTCAGCTGCGGAAGCCACTGTGCTCACGCTGTTTGAAGCATTGTCTGCTGCGCGGGCGGCTGAGCCGGTTTCGTTTGTTGCGTTTTCAGCAGAAGAACGCATGACGGACGCGGTTGCCTGGAGTTCTTCAGTTGCGCTGCTCATGATCGAGAAGGTGTCGCGCATCTGAGCGTCGAAATTCTTGATGTATTCGTCGATCTGGGCTGTGCGGCGTGCGCGCTCTTCTTGTTCTTTTTGCTGCGCTTCTTCCAGGCGAACACGTTCGCGGCTGTTTTCTTCAAAGAACTGAAGCGTGCGCGCCATTTGGCCGATTTCGTCTTTGCCGGCTGTGCCTTCCATGTCGACGTCAAACTCGCCTTCAGCAAGTTTCGCCATGGCTTCGTTGAGTTTTGTCAGGCGACGAGAGATGCGGCGTTCAACGTAGACAAATCCGAGGAAACCGGCGCCAACAAGCGCGGCAAGCGATACGAGGATCAAAATGCCCGTCGCGGTGGATGTTGTAGAGAGCGCGCCTTTCGCCTGCTTGTTACCGGTCTGGCGGAATTGTTGTGCAAGTTGGGACGCTTCGTCTTTTAGTGCAGCTGCAATAGTGGTTGTTTGAGCTGCTGTCGCCAGAGCTTCTTCACCATATGACAGAGACAGGCGTTTCAGTGAGGAGATAGAGGATGCGCCTTCTGCGAGCGCAGTCAGCTCAGCAGCGGCGTTTTGAAGGTCTGACCCTGCCGCATCGCCCAAGATAGCGATATTGACGGTGATCTCATCGACCTGGTCGAGCATCTTCTCATCCAGCGTATCAATCTCAGCTGGGTCGGTTGCCAGATTTGTTTCGGCAAACAATGAGTTCAAAAGATTTGCTGACAAGGAAATACGAAGCAGTGTTTCAACATCGAACTCGTCCGCTGTGTCGAGCTGCACTTCAACCGCGTCAGCCACGCGGGACCGAACGGTCTGGGCGTTGCGCATGGCGCGTTCCAGCGCGGTAAACGCGGAGATGCGTTCTTTTACAATGCTGTTGAGCGATTCAATTTCAGAAACAACCGACTTTTCAGCACTGATGACGTCATTAAGTTCAGTGCTGAGACCGTGTGAGCGAAGCTCGGCGATGTTAGCGTCCATGTTGGCGAACAAGCTCGCGAACTCCGCCATTTCAGCTTCACGCTCTGCTTCTGTTCTAATGTTCGCGAAACTGGCGGCGCGCGCATTAAGGACGCGTGCGGCCTGACTCATTTCACCGGATAAGTCCAACTGGGGAAGCGTGTCGTCTACGACCCCCTGAATAGCGCTTGAGGAATTGTTCAGAGCGAAAATTGAGATTCCCGAGGCCCCGGCGATGGACACGCCTGCTGCGGCAAAGGCTGCCGGAAGCCTGACTCGAATAAGATCTGTGTTAATTTTCGTCATCTACTTTCCTGCCCCTCGCGCGCATCTGACAGCAATCCGTTTTGTGAAGGAGCGCGCAATTGATTTGGTTTCTGAGGCGCTCCTTCAGCTCAGATTAGTTCAGTTTGAAGTCGATCGTGACGGAGATAGCGTTTCCGGTCTGACCTTCTTCAAAGCGCCACTGTTCAAGCGCTTTTTCTGCAGCCTTGTCGAACACGCCTGGCATAGAGGCGTCGACAACTGCGATGTTTGATGTCTTACCAGAAGCATCCACATCGAAAGTCAGTGTGACTGATCCTTCAATCTTGCGGCGTTCGGCGCCACGCGGGTATTCTGGCGGTACTTGTTTAACTAGTGCTGGTTGAGCTGTCGCTGGTGTTGCGGCAACCCCATTTGCCGCAAAAACAATTGCAACCGCAGCTAATGTGTCCCTAAGCTTCATCACTTCATCACCCTATGTCGTTTTATGCTCTCTTGAACGATGAGAGGCGATTAATGCGACATCGCATGTTTCGCCTCCAATACATTTAGGGTTTCAGCAAAGTGTGGACTTATAGTTAAAATCCATCCACTATTTTTGATTTGGATTGTAATTGGAATAACTTGCCGGAGCTTGCGATCATTAAAGTATTGTTTGAATAATAAATTGTTAATAGTTGGCGATTTGTCATTTTGTCTTCAGATTGGCGAGGTAAACACCAGCCAAAATGCCGACGGCGCCGAGGATCTGGACGATCGACAAGTTTTCTTGGAACAAGGGCCAGGCAATTACGCCGGAAACGACAGGTTGTAGCATCAGAATAACGCCAGCCACTGAAGGTGGTGTTTTGCCTACGCCAAAAATAATGCAACTTTGTCCTAAAAATTGCGCGAAAAAAGCAAGAAATATGGGGCCGGACAGGTCGGTGAGCTTATTTGGTGTCACTTTTTCACCAACAATGAGCGAGGCGAGCAGGGCAGCCATAGCAGCTGCAAGCGCACCCCAGAACATCACATTGAAGGTGTCCTGATGGCGCTGTGCTAGGCCTGCTGTCATGACATAACTTGCCATAAAGAAGGCCGCAACCACTGCGATCAGATCGCCTTGAATGTTACCAGAGCCGCCATTTGCGCCGCCGAATGACATAGTGGCTGCGCCAGCAAGGGTTACTATGGCGGCGATCGGCCAAAGGCGGGAAGGTCTCTGTTTCAAGAAGGCCCACGCAAGCAGGCCGACGGACACGCTGCCTACATTTACGATAAAGGTCGCATTCGCAACCGACGTGATTTCCAGTGAGGCATGCCATACGCACATATATAGGCCGATGGATGCGCCCATAATCAGCGTGAAGGGGTGAGGGCGTTTTAAGGGAACACCTTTGAAATATAACAACAGCGCTAATAACGGCGCCGCCAGTAGAAATCGCCAGAACGCAGTCGCTTGAGGTCCCATTTCTGACAGCCGCGCGCCGATTGGGGCTAGCCCAACAAAGGCTGCGCCTAAAGCGACAAGTAAAGGACCAGTACGGCCGCTTTCACCTGTGTGAGAGGCGGACTGCGTCATAGTAAATTCCAAAGCGTTGAATAAATAAGGCGTATGATTACGCTTTGATCATTCCTAAATAGAAGGCGCAATTCCTAAAATGGGATCAACTAATGGCTATTTGGGTATTTTATTCGAAGAAAACTGCGTTTTTCGTCATCGGACTGTCGCAAAGAATCGCATAGTGTCCTGCTGTACAGTAGTGGTATACTCTGTACGCAAGGTGTTCGACCGATAGGTCGCTACTACCGTGGCCTGTCGGTTCTTTGTGGGAAGGGACCGCATGGCTGAAGTGTTGTCTAAACCTCTAAATGGATGGCCTGCGTTGGTTCTCAATGCTGACTTCAGGCCCTTGTCTTATTATCCTCTGTCACTTTGGCCGTGGCAGGAGGTTGTCAAAGCTGTGTTCCTTGAACGTGTCGATGTGGTTGCACAATATGACCATGCGGTGCGATCGCCTTCATTTAAGATGCGCCTGCCATCCGTGATTGCGCTCAGGGAATTCGTCAAACAAGATCGACCGCCGGCTTTTACACGGTTCAACGTGTTCCTGCGTGATGGGTTTAAGTGCGTCTATTGCGGTTCGCCGGATGATTTGACGTTTGACCATGTGATACCGCGCCACATGGGTGGCCGGACCAGCTGGGACAATATCGTTGCGGCCTGTAGCCCGTGTAACCTGAGAAAAGGCGGCAGGTTGCCCAAAGATGTGAACATGCATCCAGCTGTCCCTCCACGCCGTCCAAACTCACATCAGCTGCAGCAAATGGGGCGCAAATTCCCCCCAAACCATTTGCATGCGACTTGGCTCGACTATCTCTACTGGGATATCGAACTGGAAGGCTGATCTGAATGATTGATCATTTAACGCTTTCGGTTGCGGATTATAAGCAATCGAAGGCTTTTTATGTCGCTGCGCTAGCAGCGCTTGGTTATGACCTGATTGAAGAACTCAATCCGCATCTGACGGGCGGGTTGTCTGTTGCCAGTTTAGGCGTGGACGGCAAACATTGTTTGTGGTTGGCAGGCCGTGGAAAGCAAACGCCGGATCAGCACATTGGCTTTGCGGCGCCTAACCGCGCAGCTGTGGATGCGTTTTTTGAAGCGGCTTTAAAGGCGGGTGGGCGTGACATTGGCTCGGCGCCGAAGAATGACCCTAAACGTCATCCTGATTGTTATGCCTGTTCGGTGCTTGATCCGGATGGACACAATATTGAGGCGATTTGCTTTCAACCAGCGTAAGCAGCGATTTTAACGCCTTAGACCTTTTCAGAAATCCGGATCGCCAGCCGGCAACCCGCTTTAATCATGCCTGACAATAACGGGTAAGCAGGGGCTTCGTGTGCGCCTTCTTCCACGGCCAGGTTTTTATGTGCGGTCTCTTCATCGCGGAATTTGGCGAACAGGGGAGAAAACTCATCGTCGCCTTTTGCTTCAAGTTCGTTCACCTGATCGTCGTAATGTTTTTCAATCACGGACTCGACGGCTTCGGTGCAAGCATGGGCTGCTTTCTCGCCAAGAAGCGCTGTCGCAACGCCCAGGCCGTATGCGGCGACATTCCAGATAGGGTTCATCGCGGTTGGGCGCACGCGATTATCCTGAATAAGCTTGTCGAACGCATCCAGATGATCCTGTTCTTCCGCTTCCATTTCTTCAAGCTGCGATAAGATACGTGAGTGATCACCCGGCGCACGTTCAAACACGGCGCGCTGGCCCTTGTAGATGGCGACAGCAGCATACTCGCCAGCATGATCCACGCGGATCATTTCTTCTGTGCGCGCAGGAAGTTTCTTTATCGAGGTCATTTCAAAATGTCCTTCAGGCGATTTTGGCGGAAGCTGTTTTGCCGCGCGTTGCAACATAAAATGACAGACCAGAAAGTGCGAGTGACGCAAGAGCGTTAATGTTGGCCATTGTCACCCCGAGCATTTTCCAAGCTGGTTCGTCGCACTGGCCAACAATCATCGGTTTGGACAATTCATCCAGCAGATTTCCAGTTGGTTCAAAGTCGACGCTGCCGCAGCTAGACGCTATCAGCCCAAGTTCGACACCGGAATGATATATCGCTACGCCTGCGCCAGCAAAAAAAGCCAGGCCAATGAGAATAGCGGTGACCTTATTAATTGCAGAATGCCCCAAAGTTTTGTCTGCGATAATTGCGACGACGCTAAGCGCGAGTGCGGTCCAATAGGCGTCGCGTTGCTGAAGACAAAGTGGGCAGGGATACAAACGCCAGACACGTTCAAACAAATGCGCCGCCGCCAGCATCACAGCGCTGATGGCAAGGGCGGCGTAAGGCCAGTTTCGAAGCGTAAGAACGTTTTTTATCATCGTGCGGATTGTGGCGCCAAGCGCGGGGCCCCACAATGCGCTATTGTGTCAATTTGTAGTGATGGATCAGACGCCTGCGAGGTTAAGGCCCAAAGCAATTGCTTGGATTCCGACAAAAATCAAACCTCCAACCCAGGCAGATCCCAATATCAACCCGCCGGTGGACATGAGGCCATCACGTTCCATCATGCCAAACGAGACTAACGCCACAGCAAATCCGGGCACAGTGTTTGTGCTTGGTAGAGGTGTCAGGATGGACAGACAAAAAATACAAAGGATTGCGCCGATAAGCCTGTCTGCTTTTGGGCCGTTTAAAAAAGTCAGGCGAGGTTTGGCGACCGCTTCAGCCCAACCGAAAAATTTGCGTCCGCCGCGTGCGGTTTTTTCCAGGCCGTCCTTAGATATGCGTCGCTCGGCAAACTTTGAAGGAAGCCAAGGCTTTTTCCGGCCAATCATCATCTGAAACGCTAGTGCGGCCATTGGTAGAGCGACGATCTGCGGCACAATGTAAAGAAACGGGATACAGCATGGCAGAGCGAGAACGAACAACGCGGCTCCAAAGGCGCGGTCTCCTAGGTTCTCCGTGAGCGCCTTCAGCGTGACGCCATCTTCTTGCGCATCAGACGCAATATCTTCCACCAGAGTGATAAGACTGACTTTGCGGTCCTTTGTTGAGGCGGCGTCTGCGGCTGCGGTCATGTTTTGTACTCCATGAGGCGACGTTTCCGCGCATTAGGCGGCCATCGTCAAGACCGGATTTTTATGCTGAATAAAGAAAGTTCAGGCGGTTGTAACGTAGTGTTTGCACTGCGAGGCGTTTTGCAATAAACAGGCCGCCTTCCAGCGTTGCTCTTCATTCTTTTGTCTGTGGATTGACGCTTGTTGTTGAGGCTGTAAATGTCCCGGCAAACGCTTAATAAAAAGCCCCTGTGGCGGAATTGGTAGACGCGACGGATTCAAAATCCGTTTTCTTCGGAAGTGCCCGTTCGAGTCGGGCCAGGGGTACCAGGCTTTTTTTAGACAGTTCTCGATGATCAGGTGTTTGTTCTGGTTTTACTCAGGACGCTTGGCTGCGTTTGGCAATTGCATCAGCTCCTTGGCCTGTTCCACCCAAGCTTCACGTTTAATACGTCCGCGGAAGTGCAGGAGTTTGGAATCGACCCAGGCAATTTCCTCTTCGCCCCATTCAGCAATCTGCCAGAAGTAATAAACACCGATCTCTAAGAGAAGCTCGTTGAGCATTGGGCCAACGCCGGCGATTTCTTCCAAATCATCAGGTTCGCCAAAAGCAGGTTCGACGAGGAGGTTTGCGCGATCCCCATCGCGCAGGACTGACTTTTCCGATTTGACCACAAAGGCCTTCGTATTTCGTGTCGCTGGCCGACTGGATGTTTGGCGTGTTTCAGCCTGAGTAGATGTTGTTTCGGTAAAACCTAAACGCTCGGAGCGGCGCTCTCCCGTTTCGCGCCAGGATGCCGATGGCGCGGGGGATTGGGGGCGCTCGCGCCATCCGTTTTCGACATGCGAATAGCCATATTCCTGACGTGTGCGCAGCATTTGATGAACGGCTGTTAGACCGTATTCGATTGCGGTCAGTCTGTTTTCCAACGCGCCTAAATCAATCCGGCTATCGATCAGGTGAAGCTGATTAAGGACAGGAGACAGGTCAGCGCCTGAATGGTCTCGAATTGATTGTTGCAGCACTGAGAGGCGTTTTTCCATCGCTTCAAGTGCGCCTAGGCCACGTAATTCGCTGCGTAGATCATCAAGGCGGGCTTCTAAAGCCGTAAACCTGTTTTGTAATGGTCCAAAATCCTGACTTGGCTGGCGTTCGATATCAGCAACCGCACGTTCCAGGTTCGTCAGTGACGCCGTAACGGATCGTGTGTCGGGACGCGGCATCGCGTTGATCGTGTCCGTCAGCTCCGTGATGCTAGACGTGACACTTTCGGACACCACATCGCGGGCGCGATCCTGTCGTTCCGCCAATTGTTCAATGCGGGCAAGACGGCTTTCGATTGGTCCTAGTTTTGGCGGTTCTTGGCGAGCGATATAGTTTGATAGATCCGAGATCGCGCTCTCAATGTTTTCGACCCGTGCGCCGACCTGTTCGAGAGAGAAATTCGGACCAGCAAAACGCGCGTCCATGCGGTCTAGGCGCTCACTAAGCGGCGTAAGGTCGGTTTCGGGAATGTTCAGCTCAAGGAACAGGGTCTCGATTGTCTCCAGGCGTTTCTGAACGGGTTCCAGATCAGAGCTTGGCAATTTGATGTTGGCCAGTGCGTTGGAGAGTGAATTTAGCTTGGTCAGAACTTGGTCTGTGTCAGAGCGGCGGTCGGTGTTGAGTTGGTCAGCTACGATTGAAAGTTTCTTGTCCAACATGTCGAGCGTCCGCTTTATGCTCTCAGTGTCCGTTGAGCGGGACTTTACCTCGTCAATTGAAAGCCCAAGGGTTGCAAGACCTGAGTGTACCGGTCCCAGGTCGACGCTTGGGGTCTCTTTGGATTCGATAGTCCGGATCCCAAGCTCCAGGCTGTCCAGTCGCGTTTCAATAGGCGTAAGGTCTACGTTTTCGATGCCTGTGACATTGTCAGTAAGACCAGAGAGGTTGGACTGGAGCGCATCAAGTTTGATGTGAAGGGCCTCAAGCGCTTCAATGCGCTGTATGACAGGTGAAAAATCAGGTGTGGGCGGTTGAGCGTCCGATACTTTCCTCTCCAGAAGATCGATCTTTTCCAGAAGCGGCGAATAATCCGGCGGCGGTAATTGTAAACTGGAGGAGAGCGCTTCAAGTCTGGCGTCCAGGTGTTCGCGCGTTGCAAGCTCCGGGGCGTCCGGGTCAGTGCGTATGCTCCCTAACAAAGCCTCATGCGATTCTGTGACATCTTCATAGCGACTGTTCATCCACCAATAGGTCAGGCAGGCGCCTAAAAGGGCTGCGATGATGAGCAAAGGCAAAATCTGTAAAATCAGGAACCACATGTGTGTTGTCTCGGGCTATTGCGGTGAAGGCACCACGTGAATTTCAATACGTCTGTTACGCGCGCGACCTTCAAGCGTAGAGTTGTCGGCGATAGGGCGACTCTCGCCATAACCCTGGGCGCTTAATCGCTCGATGGGCAGCCCGCGCAAAATAAGGGCGTCTTTGACGGCTTCAGCACGCGCGCGGCTTAGGGCGAGATTGAAATCGGCCTGGCCGACATTGTCGGTATGTCCCTCGACGCGCAGCATGCCAGGGCATGACGAAGACGTACTGGCAATTGCGTCCAGTAGGTCGGCGCTGTCTGAATGGATTTCAGCGCTGCCGGTATTAAATTGGATCTGCGCTTCTAATAGCCTTGCAAGTTTTTGCTCACAGGCTTGCGTTGGACTGGTGGTGCTGGCTTCTAGTTCAATATTGCCGATGCGGCCAAGTAGGGCTGGCTGCTTCGCGGCAGTGCGAACGCGCAGAATGTCTTCTTCTGGTAGAGTGCATTTTAAGGAAAACCGCGCTGCTTCAAATGCAGCCGTACCATTGTCGCAGCGTGAAATCGTATCAATTCCCCGACGCGCCATTCGCGTAAAATCCCTAAGCGGAGGGTGTCCGACAACTTTCAGATCGTTGACGACCTCAGCAATACGCGGGGGACTGATACGAGCGCGGGCGATACGCGCAATCTCACTGCGTGTGGCCGCATCGGGTACGTTGCCTTCTAGTTTCAAAAGTCCGTCGGAAAGTAAAAAGCGCCACTCAAAATCATGCGCATAATCGACGGTTTCATCAGCAGCGACCACTTCTACTCTGCTTGAAGGAAGCGCAGCTGACGGCGTAGGAATCTCGTCGAACTGAGTGATTACACGCGTCACGGCGGCGTGTTTTCCAAACAGGGTTTGCCCGCGCGCCTGGCGCACTGCCAGAACCGCCTGATTTGCCGCGAGCGCATTTGGAGGCGCGCCTGTAAGATAAATCCACTGGCCATCAGCGCGGGCGCTTGCCCACGTAGCGTTTGCGTCCAGGAGTGCGTTCTGCGCGGAGCGCTCGGTTGTGTCCTGGATCCAGCCAAACGCGAAAGGTAAGAGCGCAAACAAAAATACTGCGGTCAATCCCAGTGCTGGCAACAATCCAAAAGGTATGAAGGGCGAGCGCACAGTTCTTAAACGTCGGACACGACGATTTGTGCGCGTACGATTCTGTCTCGTCCGAACGCGCTGGGTAAGATTATCGTGGTTCGTTGACGGAGGCGAAGAAGGCGCCCCGCCTTCGACTTCGGTCATCAAGTTTCCCCCAGAACAACCGAGAACAGGTCAAGTTTAAGCGATCCATATAATGGACTGCCGTAAAAATGACAGCAAGCAGGGCGCGGATTGTATTTGTTCGCCAAAAATCATCGTTTAGGCGAACTGAGGTGCTAGGCGGGGGTAAAGTATTGGTAAAAACACGCCATCCATTCTCCGACCAGATCATTGTGGTGGGGCTGATCCAGCGTATTGATCGCCGAATCGACCTCCGTATCGGAAAGCGGGTTGTTGCGCCTTATGTCATACAAGGCTGAACAGAATGAATTATCAAACTCAGGATGTCCCTGGAAACTTAAAGCTGGTGCGTCCGGATAAAAAAGCGCCGCAAACGGTGTGAATTCAGAATGCGCGAGCAATTGCGTATTTTCAGGAACCGCGACGACTTGATCCTGATGGCTCACGCCTAACGAAAATGTCTCTGCGTTTTGAGGCATCCAGTCCGGCTGATGCGCGATGTCGTACGTATGACGTCCAAGCCCCCAGCCTTTAGGGGATTTAATGACTTCGCCGCCAAGCGCCTGCGCGATTGCCTGGTGCCCAAAGCAAACACCGATTTGAGGGCGGGATAGGGCCGCACCGTCGCGGATGAAGTTCATCAATTCGCTCATCCACGGATGATCTTCGTAAACACCCGCAGGCGATCCGGTAATGAGGTATCCGTCAAATTCCAAGGGATTTGGAGCAGGTTCGCCGTCGATGAGGCGAATTTGAGAGATAGCAAAATCCTGTTTGGTGCGGTTGAGGAGGTCAGCAAACATTTCCGGATAGGATTTAAACCTGTCTCGAATCGCGAGCGGCGGTTTGCCCGTTTCGATTATGGCGATACGCATGCAAAGTCCCCAAGAAGAAGAGAGCAATAAATACTGCGAATGTTTCGCAAAAACTACGCAGAACTAAAGAGATTTAGGGTTTTAGGTCAAAAAACCAAGACTAGGTTGATTAGTTTTCTTATGTTTGAGCCATTGGACGCGTTGACACGTATTTGAGACAGTCTAAGAAAACGACAGATTCACAAGGCTATTCGCACAAGTAAGCGGAAAAGGGGCAACCATGTCCGATCAGGGCTGGACGGATAAGCGGCCAATGTCGCCGCACCTTCAGATTTGGAAATTCCACCCGACCATGCTGACGTCGATCCTGCACCGGGCGACAGGCGTGGCCAACGCAGCCGGGCTTATCCTGATTGTCGGTTGGTTGTTCGCTGCGGCGACAGGCGAAGAATACTACACAACGTATGACGCCATCTTCACCAGCATTTTCGGCAAGATCGTTTTGTTTGGTTTTACCGTTTCCATTTTTTATCACTGGTTTAGCGGCGTACGCTGGTTCTTTTGGGACATGGGCAAAGGGTTTGCGCCAAAGACTGCAAACACCTGGTCCATTTTGTCATTGCTATTTGGTGTCGTGGGCGCTGCGGTAGCGTGGTTTGCTGCGGGCCTTGTCCCGTTGAACGGTTAAGGAGACGCATTCATGTCTAAATCAATGCGCACACCCCTTGGTCAGGTTCGCGGACTTGGTTCTGCGCGTGACGGTGTTGGTCATTTCGTCAAGCAACGTGGCTCCGCGGTCATTCTTGCTTTTTTGACGCCATGGTTGTTGTTCTCTGTCCTGATCGCGACACGCGGCGCTGATCCTGCTGAACGTTTTGCAACCGCGACGGCTTGGTTGTCTCAGCCCATCAACGGTCTTCTGGTTATTCTCTCCGTTGGCGCAGCGCTTTATCACATGCGCTTAGGCTTGCAGGTGGTTATCGAAGACTACATCCACAAACACGGAACAAAATTCGCTCTTCTGCTCCTCAACACAGCGGTTTCTGTCGCTTTGTTCGCAGCAACAGCGTTCGCAGTTCTGAAATTGGCAATTTAAGAGGGCTGGTTGGCGCAAGCTCACTCCGGATGAAGCGCTAACTCCTTATACCTCAGCATAAACAAGACGCCGGGAAAGGCATTTTGAGATGAGCGAATACAAGTGGAATGATCACACGTTTGATGTTGTCGTGGTCGGAGCTGGCGGTTCTGGTTTGCGTGCGGCGCTTGGTTGCGCTCAGGCTGGTCTTCGTACAGCATGTATCTCGAAAGTTTTCCCAACACGTTCCCACACAGTGGCGGCGCAGGGCGGTATTGCTGCGTCTCTTGGCAACATGGAAGGCGGCGACGACTGGCGCTGGCACATGTATGACACTGTAAAAGGGTCCGACTGGCTTGGCGACCAGGACTCCATTGAGTATCTTGTGCGCCACGCGCCTGATGCTGTTTACGAGCTGGAACATTGGGGCATGCCATTTTCGCGTACTGAAGAAGGCCGCATCTATCAGCGCGCTTTCGGCGGTATGACGCGGGAGTTTGGAGCAGGGCCAGCGCAACGCACATGTGCGGCGGCTGACCGGACTGGTCACGCTATGCTTCACACTCTTTATGGTCAGTCCCTGAAATACGACGTTGAATTCTTTATCGAGCACTTTGCGCTTGATCTTATCATGGATCAGGATGGTGCCTGTCGCGGTGTGACTACATGGCAGCTGGACGATGGTTCCATGCACCGTTTCCGCGCGCAACGCGTTATCCTTGCGACAGGCGGATATGGTCGTGCGTATTTCTCTTGTACGTCTGCGCACACATGTACGGGTGATGGTAACGCGATGGTTCTGCGTGCCGGCCTACCATTGCAGGACATGGAATTTGTTCAATTCCACCCAACCGGTATTTATGGTTCGGGCTGTTTGATCACTGAGGGTGCGCGCGGTGAGGGGGGCTATTTGACCAACTCTCAGGGCGAACGTTTCATGGAACGTTATGCGCCATCTGCAAAAGATCTGGCGTCTCGTGACGTTGTTTCCCGTTCTATGACAATGGAAATTCGAGAAGGTCGCGGTGTTGGCGCTGAAGGCGACCACATTCACCTTCACCTTGACCACTTGGACCCAGACATTCTTGCTGCGCGTCTACCGGGTATTTCTGAGAGCGCGCGCGTTTTTGCTGGCGTTGACGTTACGAAAGAGCCTATTCCGGTCATTCCGACTGTGCACTACAATATGGGCGGTATCCCAACCAACTATCACGGTGAAGTGCTGACAAAAGCGGGCGGTGATCCAGACAAGGTTGTGCCGGGACTGATGGCAGTTGGTGAAGCGGCATGTGTGTCTGTTCACGGTGCGAACCGTCTTGGTTCTAACTCACTGATCGACCTTGTTGTGTTTGGTCGTGCGGCCGGCCTTCGTTGTGGCGAGGTATTGGAAGCCCGTGCGCGTCAGGCAGATCTGCCAAAAGATGCCGGCGAAGCCGCCATCGACCGTCTCGACAAATACCGCAACGCGAAGGGCGGCACGCCAACAGCGAAACTACGCCTGCAAATGCAGAAAGTTATGCAGTCAAATTGTGCAGTGTTCCGCACCGGGGAAGTTCTGGACGAAGGCGTTCGCAAAATTGCTGACTGTTACACAGGCATGCCAGACCTATCGGTCACGGATCGCAGCCTGATCTGGAACACTGACCTTGTTGAAACGCTGGAAATGGACAACCTGATTTCGCAGGCAGCAGTAACAGTTAACGGTGCGGCCAACCGTAAAGAATCCCGCGGCGCGCACGCACGCGAAGACTATTCCGATCGTGACGACAAAGAGTGGATGAAGCACACGCTGGCTTGGTGTGATGACAAGGGTAACGTGAACATCGACTACCGTCCGGTTCACACCTACACAATGTCGAATGACATTGAATACATCCAACCAAAGGCGCGCGTTTACTAGGCCTCCTGCGCTCGATTTATCGATTTGAAAACGCCCGCAGACCGTTGCTGTGGGCGTTTTTACATCTGAAACTTGCTTTAATCGTATCAATGACAGTTGGCGATGATTGCGTTTATTGACCGTTGAGAACTTAAGGCTACAACTGCAAGTCATGAGTGAGGGACGGCAATCATCTGACAGTCTGCCGAGTGCGGACGATATGCGCGACGTGCTGGACATGCATTTGTCCCGCCACATCGGTGATTATGAAACGATATTCTCAGATGATGACGGATGGGCTGGCGATTCCGAAGAAGGTGGTCCACCTGTCGATATTCTGGTTATCCACCCTGAGGGAGAACGTCAGTTTGCTTACATTTGCAGCTTTGGCTGTTCCTTTCAGGCTTTGCGGAACAAAATGGAAGGCGGCGGCGAATTTGCTTCTCCATCTGTAGAGTTTGTTCTGGCGGCCAAGCAAAACAGTGATGAAACTGAAAACAGAAAATCGCTAAATCTCGCGGCCAATATCGTGCGCCAATTCGCCAAAATGGCGCATTTGAATCAGGTGGATTTATCACCTGGCGTCACAGTCATGTTCTCCGACGAACCGTCTCCGCTGTTTGAAGGGCTCGATTTTACAGCGTTTGCGTTTATTCAACCGCGTATCCCGGCAGATAGGTTTGAGAATTTGTCGATCCAGATTGGCGACCAAACAACACAGATCAATTTTATTTCGCCGGTTCCGGTTTTTAGTGATGAACTGAACATCTCAAAATCAGATGGTCCAGACGCGTTGGCGCACGCATTGGAAACAGGCGGAGTGACTGAGATGATTGATTTTTCACGTGCGTCAGTTGTACAGCCAGAAACGAAAGAAGAAACTATCCAAAAAACAGGATTTTTCTCCAAACTGGCAGGCATGTTCGCAAAAAAAGTCAGGACCTAGGTCGGCTTACGCAAAAATTTGGAAAATTTTTTGCTCTCAAGGCCTAATCGGGCTTTGCATTTTGAATTGTCCCGCTAAATTGCGCCGAGTCGAAGAAAGGGTTTTTCGAATATGGTTCAGCTTACGCTCCCGCAAAACTCCAAGGTCAAAAAAGGCAAGCACTGGTCTGCGCCGGCTGGTGAAAGCGGTCCTCTCAAGACTTTCCGTATTTATCGTTTTGACCCTGAGACTGGCGATAACCCACGCTGGGACACTTACGATGTTGACCCAAGCAAGTTCGGCCCGATGGTTCTGGATGCGTTGATTTACATTAAGAACGAAGTTGACCCGACTCTAGCATTCCGTCGTTCGTGTCGTGAAGGCGTGTGTGGTTCATGTGCGATGAACATTGGCGGTCGCAACACGATCGCATGCACAAAGGGACACAACGAATTTAAAGGCGACATCACGATTGCGCCTCTGCCGCACCAACCCGTGATCAAAGACCTGATCCCGGATCTGACTCAGTTTTACGCGCAGCACGCTTATGTTGCCCCATACCTTCAAACCACTACGCCGCAGCCGCAGCGTGAATGGAAACAGACACCTGAAGACCGTGAAAAGCTGGATGGTCTTTACGAATGCATCATGTGCGCCTCCTGTTCGACGTCTTGTCCGTCCTATTGGTGGAACGGCGACAAATATCTCGGTCCAGCGGCATTGCTTCAAGCCTACCGTTGGCTGATTGACAGCCGTGATGAAGCAACAGGCGATCGTCTCGACGATCTCGAAGACCCTTTCAAGCTTTACCGCTGTCACACCATCATGAACTGTGCGCAGGTCTGTCCGAAAGGATTGAACCCTGCAGAAGCAATTGCGAGCATCAAGCGCATGATGGTTGATCGCGTCGTTTAACTTGAGGTCGTATCTATAACATGTGCTCCTGTGGGGGCGGATAAACACAGCAACGCGGTTGGCGCTTTGCTGTGTTTTTGCATTTATTATCGCATATTGAAATTAATTAGAGGGGAGCCACAAAATGGCGGGTTTGAATTTGATGGACATGCTCACATCAAGTGTTGGGCAGGGCGCTCTTGAACAGATTGCCAAGCAGTTTGGCCTTTCTGAAAGCCAGGTGCGGTCAGCTGTAAAGGCGCTGCTTCCGGCCATTTCAGGCGGTTTGAAGCGTAATGTCGCTCAGGAAGGCGGGCTAGTGTCGCTGTTGGGCGCGCTTCAGGACGGCGGACACGAGCAATACCTTGATCAGCCTGAAACACTGGAAAACGCAGAAACAGTCACAGATGGAAACGCCATTCTCGGACACCTTTTTGGTTCAGAAGAAGTGACGGATCAGGTGGCAAAAGCGGCGGGCGAACGCGCAGGATTATCTTCTGACACTATGAAACAGATGCTGCCGATCGTTGCCTCTATTGTGATGGGGGCGT
>CAYFFG010000025.1:0-36023 GCA_964342355.1 uncultured Hyphomonadaceae bacterium | reverse complement strand
AACGCGTGTAGGCGGGCAACCGTCTCCAGGGTTCGAATCCCTGTCTCACCGCCAGTCATTCCGGCCCCCTCCGGCGTGACCGACCCGCCCCCAATTTCTCCCGATAATTCCGGCGTTTGCAGGCGCGGCTCGTAAGCGAGACCGCTTTGAGCGCACGCGTCCGCCGCAAACATCCCGAGCTTTGCGACTAGGCGTGGCCGATTAGGCTAAATTCCATGAAGTTAATCCAGTACAGGCGACGTCCCCACTGCTGGAGTCCCCCCCCCTAGCCAGAATGAGATCGCATCAATGCTGCGCGCGCGACAATTTCGTCCTCATCGGAAGAAGCTCCGGAGATGCCAATGGCGCCCGCAACCTCCCCCTGCTCCGAAATGATTTCGCCCCCCGGCTGAGGCGCAAATCCATCGTCGGTGATCGACATGATTGATGCCGCAAACCGATCTGGAAGAATTTTACGTTCGAACAGATTGTAGAGTTGACGCGTACTCATCCCCATTCCTAACGCTGCGTTTGCCTTGGCGAAGGCGATTTTAAAACGGAACATGCTCGTGCCATCCTCACTCACCGCATGTTTTACCTGCCCTCGACTATCAAGAATGACGACCGCTAACGGCGGTAGATTTCGCGACCTTGCCTCTTCCAGCGCGTTAGATGCAAGCGATAAAGCCAACTCAAGTTTCATGGACGAATTCCCAGGATGACATCCCGATAGAGCCGTAACTAAAGCTATGGTGGAGATGACGCGCAACAACAGTATCGCTGCGCAACTGTCCAACACCGGCGGCAAATATAAGCGGCAGAAAATGCTCCGGCGTTGGATGCGCCAATGCGCTATGCGCTGTGTCTTCAAATCGGCACAATGCATGCCAATCTCTGTCAGACAGCACACGATCTATCCACGCATCAAATGCAATTGCCCACTCAGGCGCAGGAGCGCCTTCTGGCTGCAACCGCCATAAATTATGCACAGAGGCTCCCGAACCAATTATCAGAATGTTTTCTTCAGAAAGCGGCGCCAACTGTTCGCCCAACTCAAACAATGCAGTGGGAGTGATCCGTCTTGGCAAAGACAGCTGCACGACAGGTATGGATGCGTCAGGAAACATGAGATGTAACGGCGCCCATGCCCCATGGTCCAGACCGCGCCTTGGATCCTCCCTGAACTCTACGCCCGAGGCGACAAATTTGGCCGCAACCTTTTTGCCAAGCCAATCAGCAGTTCGCGCAGGATAGACCATTTGGTAAAGTTCGCGTTGAAACCCGCCAAAATCATAGATTGTCTCAAGATTTGGCGCCGTTGTTATTGTGAGGTCGCTTGTCTGCCAATGCGCTGACACAATCACGATCCCCTCCGGCGCTAACCGGTTTTTGAACAGTCCACGCAGGAAACGAGCGGCGGGAATATCTTTAAGCACAAGATCAGGCGCTCCGTGCGACACAAACAATGGCGGTTGAAGCGAAGACATATTAAAGCCCCAGGTCTGTAAGATCTGGCCCCACAGGTACGATGCCCGCTGGGTTCAGCGCCTTGACCGAATAATACCCGGCTTTGACGTGATCGATACGGACAGTGTTTCTAACACCAGGCATATCAAGAACCCGCTTAAGATAGGTCTGAAGCCGAGGATAATCAGCGACACGATTGCGGTTCGTTTTAAACAACCCAACATAAGCGGCGTCGAACCGGATGAGCGTGACAAATGCGCGAATGTCATATTCCGTAAACGCATCGCCCAACAAAAAGGGGCGACCATCACTTAGACGATCATCAAGTTCGTCCAGTGCGCTAAAGACCTGTTGATAGGCTTCTTCATAGGCGTATTGAGACGAGGCAAACCCCGCTTTATAAACGCCATTGTTGAAACGATCATAAAGCGCATCACCCAATGTCTGGATTTCATGAACCAGGTCTGCCGGTCTTAAATCTATTTGGCGGGTGGCTAGCTCACCAAACCCGGAATTCAAGATCTGCAGGATATCTGCGCTCTCGTTATTGACGATGACCTCTTCTTTTTTGTCCCACAAGATTGGGATTGTCGCGCGCCCAGTAAATTCTTTATCGCTATGAGCGTAAAACTCATGCACGTAAGTTGCGTTGATCAGTTGATCTGTTGCATCCGAACCTGAAAAGTCTCCAAATCGCCACCCTTGATCAGATAGCCTCGGGTCCACAACGCGGACGTCTATAATGCTCTCCAATCCTTTGAGTGCGCGCGCCATTAATGTGCGAGACGCCCAAGGGCAGATATATCCTACGATGAGCACAAACCGATCAGCCTCAGCAATGACAGCTTTTTGACCTTCTGGGCCTGGGGAGCCGTCAGGTGTGATCCAGTTTCTGAAAGACGAGGTTTGGCGCACAAAACGTCCCTCCTCATCGCTTGCCTGTACTGGTTGCCAATCTGACTCCCATTTCCCATTAACAAGCATTTGATTTCTCCTTTGAAACGACACGATACGGATCAAAGGATATTCATTGTCAATTCGCAGATAAATACGTTCTCTAGATGTTATCTTTCAACATTCTGAAGATAATCAAAGATCACGACAAACGTTTTGCGAGGTAGTCGACGAAAGCGCGTATCTTGGCGGACAAATACCTGTTCTCCAGGTAAACTGCGTAAATGCCCAAGTCGCCGACTTGATAGTCTTCAAAGAGCCGGATCAGATCTCCTGTCCGCACGCGTTCATCAACAACGTACGCCGGACACAATCCGATCCCCGTGTGCGCCAAAAGTAAAGTCTGAATGGCGCTTGCGCTGTTTACCCGGATGGCGCCATGCACTTTGATCTGAGTTTCCTCATCCTCTTTCAGGAATGGCCAGTGTTCTTTGTCCCTGAAATTAGTGTCCACCACGCATCTGTGATCGACTAGTTCCGCTGGCAAAACCGGGCGCCCATGTCGCTTTAAATACTCCGGGCTTGCACAGATCCAGATAGGGGAAGACGCAATGCGCCGCGCAATGAGCGATGAATCCGCCAAAGAACCTATTCTCAAAGCAACATCATAACCTTCCTCAACCAGCCGAATGACCCGGTCCGTCAGATCCAGATCAATCGTGACTTTTGGATACAATGTTGTGAATTCTGGCAGCAAAGGCGCCAGATATTTTTCACCAAATGAATGCGGCGCACTAATGCGCAACCGTCCCTGGGGCGCGCGATGTTCTTGTCGAATATCAGCGGAGAGGTCGTCAAAATCTTCTACTAGACGCACACAGCGATCTCGACATGCCGTGCCCGTTTCGGTCAGTCGAACGCTTCGCGTCGATCGCGCAAAGAGCTGCACCCCCAACTGATCCTCAAGTGCGCGCACATACTTGCTTGCAAGCTGCGGCGTTATTCCTAATCGCTCCGCCGCCGCTGTGAAACTGCCTGTTTCAGCGACCGTGACAAAAGTCCGTAAAAGTTCAATCCGGTCCATTATTATCTACATTTAAAATATAGTTTTTCAATAAGTTGCGCATTTTTCTTCTGATTGTGGATATTTAAATCAGAGATGCACCCTATTCAACCCGCCATTAATCAGGAACATCTCCATGACCCGTGCTAAAAAAATCGCCGCAACCTTCGCCATCGCATCCGCTTTGGTCGCAACCATGCCAGGCCTTGCCAACGCAGGCGAAAAATATGTCATCCATGAAGACCACACATGGGTGAGTTTTAAGATCAGCCATGCCGGATGGGCGAATGCGCACGGTACATTCAGAAAAGTGTCCGGCGACATTTCTTTTGACAAAGAAAACGTCTCCCAAAGTTCTGTATCAGTCGTCATCGACGCCACCAGCCTCGACACGAATTCCGCCCCGCGCGACAAACATGTCTCCAGTCCGGATTTTCTGAATTCTGAGAAATTTCCCGAGATTACTTTTGAGAGCACGAAGATCGAACCGACGGGTGAAACCACCGGCCTGATTTACGGCAACATGACAATGGTGGGCGTCACTCGCGAAGTCGTGCTGGACGCTCAATGGAATGCAGAAACACCTCTGCCCTGGGATGCCTCAACCATCAAAACAGGGTTCTCAGCATCCGCTACTATCGATGGTGCAGACTTTGGAATGAACAAATTGGCTGAGTTCGGGATTGGTCCTGAAATTCACGTCACGATCGATGTCGAAGCCATAAAGCAATAGCTCCCAACCTGCTGACTCCGTTCAATATAATGAGGCATTCCAACATGCATTTGCTCAATCGCTCAAAGCAGTTGCTGATCACTATCATCGCACTCTTCATGGCCTGCGCCACAGCGTCGGCAGAAAACGCAAAAATCGGCATACTTGTCTTCGATGGTTTCCTAACCAGCGATGTCACAGCACCAGTTGAAGTGTTCGGCGCTGCTTCCCGCACAGCATGGTTTTCCGACTATGACGTCATCACCATTTCCACAAGTCAGGAAAAAACTGTGACGTCCGAAGAAGGTCTAACAGTTGTGGCAAATCAAACGATTTATGACGACCTCAAACTCGATGTGCTTATCGTACCAAGCGCATATGAAATGAACGATCATATCAGCAATGACGCCTTAATCGCCTTTATTTCACAACAAGGACAACAGACATCCTGGGTCGCCAGCAATTGTTCCGGCGCGCTGCTTCTAGGTGAGGCGGGTCTCTTGAACGGTAAAAAGGCGACAAGCTGGGCAGGCGGCGAAGCAAAGCTAGCCAAACTCTACCCGGACATTGACGTGCAATACGATCAGAATGTTGTCGTCGATCAGAACGTCATCACATCAAACGGCGGGCCCGTCAGCTATCAATCGGCATTTGAACTGCTCACAATGCTCAGCTCAAAACGCTTCTCTGACGAGATTTCGGAAAAAATCCAATTCAACCGGCTCGAGCAAGCTTTCTAAAAGTGCCCCCCCTTAGACAAGTGCGGGCTAGCTCTCGTTGCAGTAAACGCAGAGTAGGATGAAACGTAGCCTACTCTGCGCTGTTGGTCACAGTCAGTTATTCGCCACGTCGATCGGGTCGGCCGCCGGATCTACCGGTTCGATGTCCGAAGCCTGCGGATCAACCGGATCATCAGTTGCATTCGCCCCATAGATTATCCCAAATCCTGCGCCCAACCGATCTGCAGCTTCATCATCTGAACCAGCATCTGGAAAGTTGATAGTTGGCGCAGGCGTTGGTGTTGGCGTTGGAGACGGCGTCGGTGTCGGCGTAGGCGCCGGTGCTGGCGTCACAGGCGGGGTAAGCGGCGAAGCGCCCTCACCTCCGCCATCGGAACACCCCGCCAGCGCAATCCCAATCGCGCTGCCGACGAGCAGTAACCTACGTAGTCTTTGAACTTTTGGTTTTCTCATATCGGTCTCCAATTAGTTCGATCCCGCACCAGGAAGCGGGTCGTTGAGGTAAGGAAACCGGTCTTGCAATTCGGTTGCGCTAATTGGCGCGCCATCAGTGAACGCAACCGTTCCCACAACCGCGTCTTCCGGCGAACAGAATGGAAGCTGTGTGTCTTCCCCATTGATCGGCACAGGGTGGCAAAGGCGGCCCATGACAACTCCCAGAGCAATATCCACGACATCATCGCCTGGGCGACGACCATTCGGAAAACCAGCAAGGTCGTCTCCCACCACGCCAAATGTGCTTTGAGATCCAACCGGTGTTGGCGCAATGGACGTGTTCAACCGCATCATTTCAGACGCTGTCACGCCTGCAGGCATGTTCAGTCCGTCAATACCAGTCAGGAATGCTGCAACAAGGTCATTTCGCGGCAAATTCGTCGGCGCAAGCGTCTCATATTCGGTTCCGAGCGTGTCGTTGACAGCGTCCAGGAACAAGAGGTTTAGAATGGCTGGCAGAGTCGGGTTGGTCACATAATCCGCTAATGCGCCATCTTGTGTTGGTTCGGCTGCGTTAAACAGATCCTTATGCGGCAGACCGATGACAACTTCATTGACCAATGGCGCTGACAGACGCGATTGCTGCACAAATGCGCCGCCAAATGTAGCTGTTTGCTCATAGGTGGGTGATGGGTCTTCGATAGAACCTTGCGGAAGGCTGGCTGTCGTCCATGCGCCGATAACAGGTTCATCTCCCTCTGTCAGACAGGAAATTGGAACCTCTAACGCGATAGTGGTCACATTGGCTTTGCCAACCAGATCATCATTGGCGCGATCCTGGGCGATACCGCCTGGAAAACCGCCCTCTCCGCCTTGAATTGGCACTAGGTTCACAAGGTCAAAAACAGCACCCAGATTAACAGCAAACGCCTCTGCACGCTGGCCAACGAAAACCTGCCCGGCGCCACTACATCCAGGAATGGTGACATCGCTGACAAACTGCGAAGCGTATGCGCCATAATCGCTAATCGTCTTGCTGCCGATATTGTCCAACGGCTTGGCAAAACTACCTGCGCTTTCACGGGTGCCTGAACGGCGGTCGCCGCGCACGACAAATAACTCATAGCTTTCGGTTTCGCCTTGGTTTGCAGCGTTTGGGCCATCGACTGGACCCGCCACACGAAGCGGTATGGCGAGCGATTTATCGCCTATATCCAGTGTGATGCCAGTGCCGGATACCAAATTGTTGTCGAAGTCAAATTGGAAGGTGATATCTTCTACGGCATCGCCATCATTGTCGATGTGGATCTCATACAAAGCATCCGGATCCATGGTAAAATAGTTCGGACCGCCATAAGGTGCCTGTATCGGTTGATAGTTAGCAATAAAGGTCACGAAATCTTCGCGGCCGGTTTCATAGCTACGAAACATGTAAAAATCAGTTCCGTCTATTTTGGGCTGCTCTGTAATGCCCGGCGCCTCACGGTGGCTCGAACCCATCGCCGTACCGCTGCCTGCAACCAGCGCAACAACCAGCGCTGTTGAAGTCAGGAATCTTTTCTTGCGCATTCTGTTTCTCCTTCTGAATAGAAACGTCGCGCGCCCCAGACCAAATTGAGCCACGCATAACAGCTACGTCCTGCGGAGGCGGCTGGGTGCGGCTCAGGATTTTTTTTGTACTACTGGAAAACCAACAGAAGCCCCCGTTCGTAAACACAAGGATACTAAAAGGAGGGGGCAGGACATTGACGTCTAAGACTATCGTCGAGCGGAATAATCGCATTCTTGCGACCGCCTTAAAAAAATGCGCCACTGGCGAGCGGGACAGTTTCACCGTGGTTTACAATCTGACTTCTCGCCCCTTCTTCGTTATCGTCAGTGATATTGTCGGTGAAACAGACGCTCAGGACGTATTGCAACAGGCCTATCTCTCCGTTTGGAGAAATGCATCAAAGTATGACCCGGCGCGCGCCAAAGCATTCACATGGATGCTCGTTATCATGCGCAACCAAGCGATCGACTCGCTCCGCAAACGCCATCGCGCACCTGTCACATGCGTTATTGATGATCTGGAACAGCCAGATGAAAATATGCGCGCAGAATTTCTGGCCGAAGCGCTGCTCTTGGGGAAGAAGATCACCTATCGACTTGAAGGTCTCCCCATAAGCATGGCGCGGGCTTTAAAACTGCAGGCGATTTACGGCCTGTCCGCGAGCGAAATCGCCCAGATTGAATGCGTTTCAGTCAACACGGTGAAAAGCTGGATCCGGCGCGGCATAGTCCGTTTGAAAGAAGAACTTACTGCTGACGGTCTGGCGCCCGAAAACTGCTGGTAGCGCTTAGCCCAAAGATTGCCTCGACTTTAAACTTCGGCAACACCGCCCACGAACAAGACTGGCCCTGATGGGCCCGCCTCAATGGATCCGCCGTCAGGCTCAAGACTGATCGCAAGCGTGTCGGTTTGCGCAGACAGCGCTTCACCCAATGATAGTTCGACCCGGCCGCTTTCATCCGGCCGAGGCATCACACCCAAAGATTCCGGACCGGCGCCACCTTCTCGAATACGCCACAACTCCCAGACACCATTTTCAGGTCCGCTGACACCGCTAAGTCTTGCCACTACTTTTTGTGCGTCAGGGTCATATACAATAACAACAAGACCAGACTGACCTTCTTGCGACATTAGCGCTATAAGTTGATCGGCTGGCGCTGAGGACTGCTCTGGCGGTAGCAGATGCAATCCCGTTGACACCATTGCGATAAGGGAAGCGGCGAGGGTCGCAATCTTCCATCCACCGGTTCGTGAAGCAGAGTTGTCGTTGGCGATCGTCGCACCAGGAGGATCGATAGCGTCAATTTCAGCCATGATGTCGTTTAACAGTCCAGCTGGCGGCTCAACATCAGGCGCAACATTGTTAAGCGGCGCTAACGTAGCTTCCATATCTTCAACCAGCGCGCGGAATACCGGGTCAGTGGCGAGCAATTGGTCGATTTCAGCCTGTTGCTCTGGCGTTGCCTGACCAATCACATGCGCGGTCGCCAAAAGTTCCAGCTCTTCGGGGATCGTATTCATCAGCGTTGCTCCCCTAATTGTGTAATGAGCCGAGTGATAAGGTGTAGCACTTCGTTTGCGTCCATATTTCGCTGAACTGCCAATTCTTCCAACGGAACGCCCTCAACATATGCTTTATATAAAAGGCTTTGATTTGCCTCAGATAATAATCGCCAAGCAGGTATATCATTTATCAGGGGCAGTTCGGCGGCATGCGTTTGAGCGTCTTTAGCGAGTAAGCGATAGGCTGGCATTGTAGTTGCCACATCACGAACAGTTTTTGAAAGCCAAACCAGAAAGGAAGCCTCGCCTTCAGGCAAAGTCTCTCTTTCCTTCCAAGCTCGCGAATAAACCTGTTCCACACACTCTCTCGCCAATTGATCTTGCCCAAGATGATGCCGAGCTAATCCAAAGACCCGCGCCCCACTCTTTGCATAGATGGAACGCATCGCTTCTCGATTGCCAGTTTTCAAAGCGCGCAAGTCAAGCGCGAGCGATTGTTCCATGTTCAAAGCGCCTATGGGCAGGTGGTATGTTCCGTCAGCCAATGCAGGGTCAAGTCTTACTAAATACGTTCCTGCGCTGAATTTAGATACACTGCACCTTAAAAACAAAAGCGCACGTATCTCTTCTGTAATGCATTCAGGAGGGATGAAAATGCTTTTTGCGGTAAAGCACCGAAACCAGTTGCGGGTACTTCTCGGTTCAACGCTTGCAACCTTCGCCATGCTCATGACCGCACCTATCGCCTGTGCTCATGATTTTTGGCTTGATGCCGAAAAATTCAAAATGGATGCGCCCGGAAACGTCGATGTGGCTCCCCGTGTTGGGCACACAGGCGATGTGTCTGAATGGCCATATGAACGCCGACTGGTTGCGAATGTTATGAGCATTGGGCCAGATGGATCGAAGAGCCAATTGCATGCCTCAGATTTTGATGATGGCCAAAACACGATCAGCGCACAGCTTGATACTGAGGGCGTACACATACTGGTCCTCAACTCAATGCCCTCCTACAGCATATTGCCCGCTGATAAATTCAACGACTATCTGGAGGAAGAAGGCATAAGACCGATCATGATTCATCGGTCCGCCAAGCGCCTTTACGACACGCCTGGCAGAGAACGTTATGCGCGCAGATCCAAAGCCCTGATCAAAGTGGGGCAGGCGTCAGGCGAGCAATCTCACGTGACAGAACCAGTCGGCCAATCACTCGAAATCGTCCCACTCACAGACCCGTATTCCGCCAATCTTGGTGACACATTGCCCGTGCAGGTGCTGTTTTTCGGCGAACCGGTCACAGGGGCCAAAATACATATCTCACGTTTTCATCCAGTCCATGACGATCTGGAGCCGGTAACCACAAACAAGGACGGTATTGCCAACATAATGCTTTCTGAAAATGGCGAGTACCTGCTTCATATCGCATGGTCCTCACCACTCCCCCAGAACGCTGATCAACAAGCAGATTACGACACACTGTTTGCAGGCTTGTCGTTTTCTTGGGCGGCCACAAAAACACAGTCCCACAACGCTTCAAATCACTAATCATCTATAGAGAGTTTCATGTTACATCGCCCCAGCCTCGCTATAGCCGCATACCTATTGGCAAGCCCTACCGCATTCGCTCATGGCGACGACACGCATACCTTGAACACAATCTATGTTCATGGCCGCGCAGCAGATCTGATTGGCCAAGCTGGCACAGCGTCAGAGGGCGTAGTGGGATATGCTGACTTTGAAGATCGCACGTTATCCCGCTCTGGCGAGCTGGTTGAAGTCATCCCAGGCGCGGTCGCGACACAACACTCTGGCGAAGGCAAGGCCAACCAATTCTTTCTTCGAGGCTTCAATCTTGACCATGGGACTGATTTCTCCGCATCCGTTGACGGCGTGCCGATCAATTTACGCACACACGGACATGGCCAAGGCTATCTGGATCTAAATTTCGTCATTCCAGAACTTGTCGAACGCGTGAACTATGCCAAAGGTCCTTACTCTGCCCAAACTGGAGATTTCTCTTCGGCCGGCTCAGCAAAGTACGTCACTCGCTCAGACCTGGACGCGAATTTCATCCAACAGGGCGTTGGGGAAAATGGATACCTCCGCACAGTCGCAGCCGCCTCATATCATCCTTCTGCAGCGTCGACCCTGTTGGGCGCATTAGAGCTGCAATCATATGACGGTCCCTGGGCGCTTGAGCAGGATCTGGAGAAGGTCAACGGATTTGCCAAATATATTCTCGCCGGCTCTTCAAACCGCACTGAGATTGTTGCGACAGCCTATGACAGCTCGTGGACCTCAACCGACCAGGTGCCGCTTCGCGCTGTAGAGAGCGGACAAATAGACCGCTTTGGGTTTATCGATCCGGACCTTGGCGGCGAAACCAGCCGGTATTCCGTTGCGACCAATCTTGAGTTTCGCCACAACAAGTCCGCCACAACTCGCCTGAACGCCTACGTTGTGGACTATGATTTCACGCTCTGGTCAAACTTCACCTATTTTCTCGACAATCCCTCCACCGGTGACGAGTTCGAACAACGCGACTCACGTACTTATTACGGAGCCTCAATCGTTCACGACCAAAAGCTCACAGAACACTGGAAGCTGACTGCGGGTCTTGAAACGCGTTTTGACAATATCGACGCAATCGGCCTTTATCGCACGATCGCGCGAGAACGCTCTTCCACTATACGTGAAGACCGCATTGAAGAATTAAGCCTAGCTGGCTGGGTTGAGGCGCAAGTGAACCTCACGCCAAATCTGCGCGCGACGATGGGCGCGCGCGCAGATTGGTTTGAGGCTGATGTTGACGCCTTGTCCGCTCAGGAAAATGGTGGCCAAGCAGATGACACACTCCTCTCCCCTAGCCTCGGCTTCGCCTGGCGTGTGAATGACCGTTTGGAACTCTACGCCAACTATGGGCAAGGCTTTCATTCCAATGACGTGCGCGGCGCAACAATCACGACCGACCCGGTTTCAGGCACACCAGCCTCTCAAGTTCCGATCCTTGTGCGCTCCACAGGATATGAAGTTGGCGCACGATGGCACTCAGACAACTTCAATGCAGCCCTGGCTATTTTTGAACTGGAACTTGATTCTGAACTAGTTTTTGTTGGTGATGCAGGCGCTACCGAACCAAACGATGCATCCGTAAGACAGGGGATTGAAGCAAGCCTCTTCTGGACTCCAAACGATTGGCTAGTTCTGGATTTGGGGGGCGCCTTGACCGACGCCAGCTTCGACATTCCCGGCAGCGAAACTGAAATTCCCGGCGCAGTAGATACCGTACTATCTGCGGGCGCGGTGGCGCGACTTGACGCTCTCACCTTATCGGCGCGGTTTCGACATTTTGGCGATGCGCCACTCATAGAAGATGGCTCCGTAACGTCAGAACCCACAAATATTGTAAATGTAGGCGCGCGCTATGATTGGAAAAATCTAACATTTGGATTGGACGTTCTGAACGCCTTCGACTCTCAAGATGCTGACATTACCTATTTCTTTGAATCGCAATTAGCCGGAGAGGCAAGCCCGGTTGAGGATTTACACTTTCACCCCGTCGAACCGCGCCAACTCCGCGCCAGCATCCGCTACGCCTTTTAACTGCGAAAATCTGTGAGGCGGCTACCAGCATGCCGCCTGCAGCCCCCAATTCAGCGCGTTGAACCGACCACTGATAATACCAACTCTCCGACATTGGTTGTAAAATTGGGGTTGGATCGCATCAAGGCAGCCGCTCTTCGGCCCTCCTCCAGATTTTGCACTTCCGCCCGGATTTTGGGGACGTTATCGCCTTTGTCGGCCTCCAGCCCAAAGGCAGACACGCCCTTCACAACGCGGCCACACGCTGTCGCCGCCTCCACGCGTCTTTCGCAGCGACAATTAGCTGTTGGTGACACATTACCGCATTTGGACACCACAAACGCCATCACAGACTTTCTGGCGCGACTAAGTCTTTGTCGGTAAGTGGCTGGTGTGACTTCCAGCACAAGCGCAGCTTCTGTATCCGTCAACTCGAACACATCACCTAGTAAATAGGCAATGCGCAAACCGCGGTTAAGACAGGTCAACATTGCAAGCGTGCAGCCCACTTTGACCTCTTCGATAGCAAGGCGGGTTTCAACATCATCGCTTGCGCTGACAGCGCTCATATCAAGCCCGGTTTCAAGATCCTTGGAAAAGTCGTCAAAACTCAGACGCAAAGCCTCCGTCCGGCTGTGCTTGCGCATCGCCACCAGATGGCGACAAGCAATCCGCATCGCCCAGCCGCCTGCGGCCTCAATATCCCTTATGCCACCGAGATTCGTGACGATCTTGATCAGAATTTCCTGTGTCGCGTCCTCAGCATCAGTTGGATGCGCCAACATACGCAATGCCAGATTATAAACCGGGCCTTGAGCAGCTCGCACAACGCCATCAAGGGCGGCGCGGTTACCCTGCCGCGCCGCCTCAACATCTTTGGTATCAAACCGGATCATGTCTCCAGATGCGCCTTTAGTTCAGTGAGTTCACTTGCAAGGATCTTAATTTGCTCTGTCAGTGCGCCTTCAAGCGCTTCTAGCGGAACAGGCGGCGCCATCAGTACGAACGAATAAATAGATTTGTCTTCTCCATCAGGCGTCACGCGAGAGTATGCATATCCAACAGCACCATCTGGAAATGTAAGCTCCCAGTCGATACTTCCAGACTCTAATGAGGCAATTGTGTTGAGTTGAATTGGCACTTCACCGTTTGGTGTCACCAGTTGGGCTGTTGTGGAATCTGCACGCTTAAAAGCATTGGTCCACTTAGGTAGATTTTGAGGCTCAGCAATGAACTCAAATACGACATTTGCAGGCTGTGCGATTGAAACGGATTGAACGTCGTGGGTTTTCATTTGTCTTTCCTTATTTTTGCGACGCGCCATGAAAATCTCCGGCGCATGTAAATAAGGAGGCAGCGACAGCGCGAAGTGTGACAAACTTTTTTTGAGCAGCCTCAAAACGCATCGCCAATTCGCTATTTCCTACTGATACTTTCACGCCGCACCAAAATCGAAAATCCGCTCCCCCTTTCCGGAGCGTTTCATGATGACATACGACATCTGTTAAAAATCCCAAGCGATCACTTGACTGATCAGTCAAGTGATCCCACTTATCACCTCATGACAACGAAAGATACCTTGATTGATACCGCTACAAACCTTTTCCTTGGAAAAGGGTATGGCGCAGTGGGTACGGCGGAGATCTGTAAAACGGCCGGCGTCAACCGCGGTACGTTTTATCACTTTTTTCCATCGAAAACAGATCTCCTCATTCATACGATCAACAAGTATGCTGAGGAGTTTCGGCGCGCCTTTGTCGAAATTTCCGGAAGTGACACCCCACCACGCGACAAGCTGATTATGTTGTTTGATGTGCCCGGCCAAGCGAATGCCGCCTGGAAAAAAGAACATGGGTTTTCTCAAGGCTGCCTTGTTGGCAATATGGCTTTGGAAGTCTCTTCAAACGAAGAACCTGTTCGCGTGGCTGTCGAACGCGCATTGTCGAATTGGTCCAGCGCGGTGGAGCCCATCATCTCCTCCCTTATCCAACGAGGCGAGATACCTTCAATCGACATCAGACGCGGTGCGGATTTGGTGATTTCGATGATCCAGGGCGGCATTGTTCTGGCCAAAGCTAATAATGATCCAACCCGCATCAGCATGATGGCTGACAGTGCGTTTGGCGCGCTCGCCGGCCTCCCCTCAAAACCATAAAACACAGGAGCCCTCAAACCGCGTAACCCCATCCCCTTTTTTGCCGATAATTGACTGATCGGTCAGTTTATTTTCAATCCACCTACGAAACCATCCAAAAGGAAACCAAAACAATGCCTAAAATGAACGCTGTTGACCCAAACACCGCAACCGGACCAACGAAAACCGCCTTTGATGAAGCCAAAACACAGTTTGGCGGCGTGATTAATCTTTTCAAAGTTGCCGGAAACGCGCCTAACGTGCTTGCTGGCATACTCGCGTTAAACAAATCCCTGAACACTGGCGCTGAACTCTCTCACCGCCAGATCGAGCTTGTGGCGATGCTCGTTTCAGCCCTCAACCGCTGCGATTACTGCGTCAATGTGCACATGCAGGTCGGAAAAAACGCTGGTGTTGAAGAACATGCCCTGATCGCAGCTTTAGAGGCCAAGTCAGAAGACCCGTCAGAACAGGCGTTGCTGACTTACACTGACGAAGTTGTCCGCAACCGCGGACTGGTGAGTGAGGCAACTTTTAACGCTGCCAAATCAGCGGGTTTTTCAGACAAGGCGCTTTTGGAAGTCATTGGCGTCGTCGGTCTTTACACAACGCTTCAATACATCCGCCATGCTGCCGACCCGGCACATGACTTTCCTATGGTGAAAAGCTTTAATCCAGAGCTGCACGGCGCCTAAGCGCCTATCCTGCTCAGGAATTCTTTCAGCCGGCCCTGCGTCATTTGCACGGGCCGGCATTCTTAACGCTTTCTAACTGCTCTGGCTATAGAGCACTCTAAGAAGAAGCGAACCATTCCTCTATAGAGGCCTGTCAGTGAAACTACCCTACTCCACCATCAAGAGATCGGTTTGAATGCATCTGACAGCACCGCCAGTAATTCCGGCCTCATCCGGCGTGACCGACCCGCCCCCAATTTCTCCCGATAATTCCGGCGTTTGCTGGCGCGGCCGAGCCCCCCCCCCAATCCGGACACTTTGGCCTTTTCGATTGCGCCCACGGATTGTTCAGTCGATACCGCAGGCAATTTCCCGTGCTATTCATAGAGCGGCTGGTGGAATGTTCGCAAACATCGCAAAAATTCATCCTGCATTTGCTGGAATTCCTATCCTAGCTAATCAGGCAAATCCGACGAATTCTGATCCAGTGCCTAAAGTTCAATCTACTGATGATCCGGCTCTCATTACATTCACCAGCGGCTCCACGGGCACACCAAAAGGCATATCGCGATCTATTGGCTTTTTGTTGTTACAACATCGACTACTTGAAAAAATGAGACGTACAAGCCAAGCGCACGTCGATCTCATTTCGTTACCAATCTTTGTGCTATCTAATCTAGCAGAAGGTGCCCTTAGCGTTTTTCCATCAGGAAAAATTACGCGCCCAGATAAGCTCAACGGCGACAAACTAGCGGCACAGATCAAACGCTTTGGCGTCAATCGAGTAGGCGGTCGTTGGACAGCTAATAAAAGCGCGATCCATCAGCGCGCTAAATTCCCTTGAGGCTGTTTACACTGGGGGCGGCCCAGTTTTCCCCAACCTCATGCATAGCGCTAGGCATGTCATGCCCAATGCTGAGATTCACGCTGTTTATGGCTCAACAGAAGCTGAACCGATAGCGCACGTAGAGTACAGTTCCATCAGTCAGGACGACTGGACGGCGATGGCATCCGGTGGCGGATTACTTGCGGGGTGTCCTATCGATGATATCAGCCTGAAACTGGTTGATTCCGAGATTTTAGTATCCGGACCACACGTGAATCAGGGTTATCTAGATTCAGGAGATAACACCTCCACGAAGGTTTTTGAGCAGGATCGAATTTGGCACCGCACAGGAGATAGCGGCACTCTGGATCAACAGAATCGACTTTGGCTTTTGGGGCGGCATCAAGCCACCACAAATGGACTCCATCCGTTTGTTTTAGAAACGGCCGCGCTCAGTTGGCCTGGTGTTGAGAGGGCAGCGCTGTGCCAGTCTGACAATGGCAAATCCTGCATTGCTGTCAGCGGCAGTAATATAGACCTTTAAGATCTGAATATGCGTGCAAGAAAAATAGGGGATATCACTTTAAAGCAGCTAAAAAAATACCGATGGATCCGCGCCACAATTCAAAAGTCGACTATCCAAACCTCAAGAAGCTCCTACGGTGAAGACTGTTCATCGCATCATCAAGGACTGGCGCCTTGTTATGAACAATGCTGACAGAGCGCGCGTGGCGATCGCACTGACATTTCCGCGGGGCGCCATTCTGCATATAGGATGGGTCTTCTGGCATCGCGATCTCATGTACCATGGTACTGCACCTAGTTGGGCAGTTTGGTTCTGGTACTCGCTTTTTGTAATGGATTTCATTGTTTGCTGGGTTCTGTTGAAACACCCAAAAACCGGCACAATTTTAGCAGTGTCGACCATGACAACCACCAGTTTTGTAAACTTGACTTTTTTCCTACGTTTGAATTTCACTTCAATTACGTGTTGCTTGGCCTATTGTTGTTTGCTTTGTTTGTCTGGACAACATCGGCTTGGATCTGGAAAAGATCCAAATGGACGCTGAGGTATCCTCATCTCGCCAAATTCGGGAAAAGCCGCACCGCCGCCCTCTCTGACTGAGGGCAAATTTGTGCAGCCTGAGGAACGGCCTTGTGCCAGGTGTAGAATTACCACTCCGGCTGATCAGAGACCTGTGTATTTGTCTGACAGCATCCACACACCCCAAATCACCATACCTGATTGTTCGCTAGGTGATACTGGATCCGTTCACTACATCCCCATTTCTCCAAAAAGCGATCTTTCGCCTGAGAAGTCGCCAGGTTCAATACAGCTGCCTCTTCGATGTCACTCAGGACGGCTCGAACTGCGTTTAGCTCTTCCAATCCATTGGGGCCAGCATTGCGTTCCTGAGATTTAGTCAACTCTCCCGAACTCGGGCACGCAAAATCATAAATTGAAAGTGCTTCGTCGATTTGACTCTGAACAGAGGCGGAAAGCATCTGCTTGATATCTGAGTTATTGCCACCCATGAACATGTAAAGTACCGCTCCACCGATCAACATGCCTAACACAGCTGCGACGCCAGCCAGCCCTATTGTCTTTTTGGACTCTGACAGTTGTTCCAGCCTTGTGTCCGTTTGTGAGCGAGTGCTGTCGTCAACTTTCGATGACGCTAAGTCAGAACCGATTGCTTCGAGCCGAAAACGGGCAAGGTCGACGAAAGGGCCATCTACCCAATTGTCGATAAAGCGCCGCACCTCTTCTGCGTTTTTCTTGTCAACAGTCGTCCAAGCCTGGCCTTGAGAACGTTCCTTATCGAGAACCTCCTGATCCAGTATCAAATTTTGCTCTGATGCAGCTTCCGTTTCTTCATAAGCTGGCGCGAGTTGAGGAGCGTTCAGCGCCTCAAGCGCAAGGCGTGCTTTGGAGTGAGTTGGCTGGATCTCCAGGATTTGAGTCCATGCGCTGCCTACGAGAGGATCATCCGGGTAAAGTTCAGCCCATGCCTCGAGCTTCTGAATTCGCGCCACTTCGCCTAGCGATTGGTCTTCACGGATCTCGATCCATTCGACGAGACCATTTCGACCCAGGAGTTTTTGAATTCCATCTACCACAGTCAGCCAACCCGGGTCATTCATCCGGCGGGCTTCATTCTGTGTCCAACCGCTAATGGCTGTTGCATGAATGATGCTGAAAGGCGGCGGCAGGTCCTCTATTAGGTGGAGCTTTGGGTCGACGTATGTTGAGACAAGTTTGTTTTCATGAAATCCAAACATCGCCTCACCATGCACCCAGGGAGACTCGGCCGCACGTTTGGACCAACACACGACGACACATTTTGCTGATCTTAACTCGCGTTGGATCTCCATGGTGAATGGCTGATGCGTTTTCATGTCCATGTCGAACCAGACAGCAATACGCAGCTCTCGCAAAGCTTCAGCTATGGGAATGATAAGATTCCGCTCTTCCTGCTTGTAGCTGATGAAAACATCCATGCTCTGTCCCCGTTAATCCAAGC
Organism: uncultured Hyphomonadaceae bacterium; assembly: GCA_964342355.1. Classification (GTDB taxonomy): domain Bacteria; phylum Pseudomonadota; class Alphaproteobacteria; order Caulobacterales; family Hyphomonadaceae; genus Hirschia. Next base: position 17,937 of record CAYFFG010000025.1, on the reverse strand, counting down.
GCAATCAAAACGCTTGCTACACCGCCGGCACACCATAATAAAAGTTAGCTTATGGGCGACAAGGCGATGGTTCAAGCACATTCACCGGCTGATCAAGATCAACGTCGAACCATTTTTTGGAGGCGCTTTGTTGTGTGCGCAGGTATCCCCGAGCGTTTTGAGCGATTATCCTGGCGACCTTTCTAACGCGTTCGCATTTGCTGCCTGAGCCTGCTTCGGTTGCATAATCGAACGTGACTAGGATAGCTGTTGTAGCCACAGTATTTACGTTCTGGGTCATGAAAGGATAAATTCGATCAAGCGTCGTTTGCTTATAGTGTTTCAGGATGTCTGGGTGTTCTACGCTCAACAGCCTGTAACCACTCTGGCTTCGTTTGCGCGTTAGTGATGCAAAGGGAGCTCCTGTGACGACCATGACAGCATCAAGTCTACCCTGATCGAGATCCAGCAGCGCTGCATCGACATCCAAAAGCACCGTTTCAAAACTGATATCAGCCAGGCTCATCATCTGCATAGCCGTGATATAAGTGCCTGTGTCTCGTCCACCGATAGCAACGCGTGCGCCCTCTAAATCCGCAAACCGTTCGAAGTTCTCCGAGCGCGAAATGATGTGCACTTCCTCATCATGCAAAGGGTAGAGTGATCGTAAATACTGCTTGGCATCGGTGGCTGGTCCAACCGACCCTTCTTTCAAAAGGTCCAGTACGTCGGATTGAACGAACGCCATCTGGATACGACGATCCTTCAAAAGATGAGCGATATTCTCAAGAGAACCGGACGTCGTGAAGGATTCAACTGCAACATTTTCCAAGGCCGCTACGTGAGAAATGTCCATGCTCATCATTTTGTATGCGTCATCGCCAGGCCCGGCAGCAATGCCTATACGCGCTGCCAAATCAGGATTCCCGACGTCGGCTACATCCCCTCTCGATGGCAATGGAGGGCGCCTGTCTACAGCGCGCGTAAGAGAAGCGTCCACGAGATTTGATATATTCTCGGTGAACCGACGAGCGATGACTTCCGGCCTCGAACCGACAACCAGACTCGGGGGATTGGAAAAATCGTCGACACATCCCGTTCTTCGCCAACCACCGAGCTGGAAATTGATGTCTACGTCACCCCAACGCTCGTGGTAATCCTGTAGCTCCTGACCCTTGAGGTCACCTAGTTCCTTGACGATGACATTAGCCAGCTTTCTGACCCGGTCACATTCAACCGGACGGGCTGCTTCGAACTCTTCCGTAATCAAGACGGATCGCACCTCTAGGGTTTCTACATCCCGATCAACAAACGGATAGCCGACAGATTTTCTAATCACTGTCGGCGTGTAGTAACTGACATTGCGACGGGCGGCACTGGTAACATCCAGCAATCGAACGTTTTTATCGGTCACAGACATCATATTGGGAGCCGGTGTGCCTTCGACGAAAAATATGGCATCCACCTTACGGTCTCGAAGCGCGGCGATATCAGTTTGACCGAATTCATGCACAAAACTTGGAGTGATGCCGGCTGCATTGGCCATAATTCTAGCGGTTAGATAAGACCCGCTAGTGTCTGGACCGACAGCGACCCGCTTGCCATCCAGATCTGAAAACGTACTCAACCCATTTGACTGTCCATTGTGGTCATAGACAAGGATGTGAACCTGTTCATTGAACAATGGGAACACATAGGCCAACCACTCCGAGGGCTTCAGGGTTCCATATTTGGCGCGAAACTCCGCTTCAAGGCTTGGATCAAGCTCCAATGCATCGGCCTGCACAATCGCCATCTGCGCTTCTAGCGAAAGGATGCGCTTGATATTGTCCATTGATCCGATTGACGCCACCACTTCAATGTCCATTCCAAGCTCATTTTCGCCAAGTTGGGCTATGTTCTGACCAAAGACATTGTAAGTCGTTCCTTGTCCGCCAGTGGCGATCGTTAGATCTTGAGCAGACGAATATAACGGCGTCAGCGAGCAAAGCGCGACTGCAAAGAACAATCTCAATAAGTTGAAAAGCAGGGACTGAGGGGCGAGCACCAAATTGCGCAATGATCGTTCCATGACGTTTTCTCTCAACTTAAATCAATTTGCACACCTCGATCGCATTCACCGAGAACGACACATCTCGGTCACCAACGGGGCGTCACATGTGAACGCACTTTGTAAGGCTGCGGCTCCCACACCTGCATCCAGGGCAATCACCAATTGCGCCAGAATGCGCGCCTTGTGCGGTGACAGGTCCAGAGAGGCTATGTAGTTGTTTGCGTCGTCATTGATCTCAACATTTCGAGATACGACGCCGTCCACCACGCGCGAAGCACGTATAACTCTTATTCCCTGTTCCGAAGCTGCAGACATGGCTTCCCTCATGGGTGCTGATACATTTCCATTGCCGACGCCTTGAATGACAATAGCTGATGGCCCCAATGACAAGGCTGCCTGGACGAGCTTTGCGTCACTGGTGGCATATGCTGGAACGATGTCCACGCGAGGCAGCAATTTGATTTCACTTACATCTACATCGGGCAATGTGGCGCTGCGTGGCTGCTGAAAAAAGACCGGTTCATCTAGAACGAACTCACCAGCGATTCCGCTATCGTCCGCCTGAAAGGAAACTACATTCTCTGTATGAGATTTGGTGATATTCCGCGCATTGTAAATTCTGGAGTTTAGGACAACCAACACACCTCTATCATGTGCGTTTGCACTTGCCGCCAGCGATACAGCGTCTTTCAGATTAGCTGGCCCATCTGCCCCTGGCGCATCGCTTGGGCGCATGGAACCCGTAACGACGATCGGCGCGCCAGCCGGAAACAATAGATCGAGGAAAAAAGCCGTTTCCTCGAGCGTGTCTGTGCCGTGTGTAATGACGACACCTGCTTGTGGGTTTGCTTTTCGAATAACGGCAATTTGTTGAGCCAGTTTCAGCCAAACAGTATGGGTCATATCCTGGCTTGCGATATTGGCAACCTGACTGGCTTGCAGTTCCGCAATCTCTGCAAGTTCAGGCACACTGTCCACAAGTTGCTCAACCGACACAACGCCGACCTTATAGGTTCCCTTGGCCTTGGCCTGTGCGGCGCTTCCCGCAATTGTTCCACCCGTGGCCAGAATGTGGACCTTTTTTTCGTCTGGAGCGGTCGCTGTATCTGCGATAGCTCTGGAACCAACACAGGCAACCGCCAAACAGCATACCGCACTGATCAACAGACTACGCATTTCGAATGGAATGCTCAAAATCCCCCCCCATTTATTTTCTCGAGTTCCCCAAGCGGAGTTAACCGAAACGAATAAACAATTTTAGTATATCGTATAGTTAACTCACGGCCAAACCTTATTAGCAGCAAAACTCCAATAGATAAACCGGTCCTGTCAGAGGAAACGGGCTGCTTCGCCCGTCAGCGGGATCTGCTTCCCCTAACCTGCATGAAAACGTCGATCTATCGCTTCGACGAAGGAAGCAAGGAACGCTCATATTCCCCAAGATGTAATCGCTACAGTCCTACCACACCGTCAAGAGATCGGTTTGAATGCATCTGACAGCACCTCAAATAATGCCGCCGTTAACCAGAGCACTTTCACTCATCAATCGCGATCTTTCGATGTCGAATATGGATTTATCCCTATCTAAATCCACTTTGGCTGGCTCATCATTGGACGGATGACACGCGTGTGGGAGCAACATTATCGCAAGGCTCGCCAATAATTTCTTTTGCTCCATATTTACCATCTCCGTTCTAACCCGCTTCATTCCCAATATCACAACTGTAAATTTATCTCATAACAATTGGGGATCCCGAAACTGACTTGAACCCAACTTAGGTAAGTTTGATCAGCGGTTGACGTATTGCACTCAACTACGAGCATCCTCACGCTGCATTTCTCTCACCACGCGAAAACTTGCATCACGTGTAGACAGCTCCGGAGCACGCATATCCCTTGAAGCAGACCTCAGTGCTGCGCCCTCGAGTCCCCTCTCAACTCCTCATGCCCACAAGTCTTTGAATTTGCGCTGCTTTTGTTTTGTTGGTCATACTCACACCCACTACCCGTCAGCTCAAATGGAAACTAATCTAGGACACACTCCATAACGCTTACATGCATGTCATGAAGCCCAGGGGGGGATGAGCCTACTGGGAGGGCCCATCTGAATAAGCCACCCACCCACGCCAGGTTAATGCTGCATAAAAGAGCTGAACATCACTGAAACCGCCGTCGCGCAGGAATTGTTCATCCGCTTCAGGAGACATCAACTCAACCCGGTCGGCGACCATTGTTCGGGCCTGGTGCGCAATTTCGACCTCAACGCCGGAGGCGACCGCGAATGCTTCATATCTGGACAGCCAAAGATCACGCTGATCTTCCTCCTGTGGGAAGCTTGAATGCGCGACAACAAACGGCGCTCCTGGTTTTAGCCTGCGATGAACGTCGCGGATTGTCTTCATACGGTCTTCGGCGTTCAGGAAATGCAGTGTTAACAGGCAGACGGCGCCATCGAAAGGCCCTTCGCTAGCATCTTCAATGTACCCTTGGACGAAGTTAACACGCGGCGCGTCATCACCTAGCATTCCTTTTGCCAGCCTCACCATCTCACCGGCGGGATCAACGCCCTCAAACCTCCATCCGGGTTTTGCAGCGCACATGGCCTTCAGCTCCAGCCCCCCTCCTGCGCCGAGGACCAGAACGCTTGCATCTCGCGGAACGCGTTCAGACAAGAGAATCGTTGCCATCTTGTGAAGGTCGGCGAAGCCTGGAGTAAAACGTGGAGGACCCTCGGGATAGCGAGCAACAGCCTCGGGGTCCTGAAACGCTTTGATGAACGGGTTCTCGTTGTCCTGCATTGAATAATAGCCCTCTAAGACAAGTTTCGCACCGCATCGCAACAAGATCGCCCAGCAGGCAATCATGCCGTTTCCGGTGAGGTTTGACCAAGCCGCTTGGTTGAACAGCGCTTGACGGAGTCTGCTGCATAGATATGTTATAACATTGCTTTATTTCAAGCAGGAGAGCAATTTGTCGACCCAACTTTCAGACCAAGGTGACGTCCAACGTCTCCCAGTGACCGTCCTGTCCGGTTTTCTGGGCGCTGGAAAAACCACGCTTCTCAACCACGTTCTCGCTAACCGATCGGGAAAACGTGTAGCGGTCATCGTCAACGACATGAGCGAGGTGAATATCGATGCCAGCCTGGTCGCAGATGCTGGCCAGTTATCGCGCACCGACGAGACGCTTGTGGAGATGTCGAATGGATGCATTTGCTGCACCCTGCGAGATGACCTTCTGCAAGAAGTCCGGCGTCTCGCCCAAGACGGTCGGTTTGACTACCTGCTGATCGAGTCCACCGGTATCTCTGAACCGCTTCCAGTTGCATCCACGTTCGACTTTCGAGCGGAAGACGGCGAAAGCCTAGACGACGTGGCGCGCCTCGACACCATGGTTACGGTTGTCGACGCTGTAAACCTGCTGAAGGATTACTCAAGCAGCGATTTTTTAACAGACCGCGGTGAAACAGCAGGTGATGGTGACCAGCGCGCACTGGTCGATCTCCTAGTCGAACAGATCGAGTTTGCTGACGTCATTGTTATCAACAAGGTCGACGCTGTAACGCCGCAACAACTCGATATTGTTCGCAAGGTGGTGCGCGGCCTAAACAACGGCGCCAAGATCGTTGAAGTCTCCTTTGGAGCCGCGCCGCTCGATTCCATTTTGAACACCGGACTTTTCAGCATGGAGCGCGCCCAGACCTACCCTGCTTGGGTGCAGGAACTCGAACGCCCTGAGCAACACCGCCCAGAGACTGAAGAGTATGGTATCAGTTCCTTCGTTTATCGTGCGCGGCGCCCTTTCGATGCTGAACGGATACACGCATTTTTCAACAAGCCGTGGCCGAACGTCATTCGCGCCAAGGGTTGGTTCTGGATAGCGACACGCCCTGACTGGGTTGGCGAAGTAGCGCAAGCCGGAGCTATGGTGCGCCATAACGGCTATGGCAAATGGTGGTCAGCAGCGCCTCGCGAACGCTGGCCTCGCGATGAGGACACCCTCAATGAGATCTTTAAGCATTGGGATGACGTTTACGGCGACAGACGGCAGGAGATTGTATTCATCGGCATCGATATGGACAAAGACTGGCTGAAGGCCGAACTTGATGCTTGCCTGACGGGGTCAAGTTCCGCGACCAAGTTCGATCCTTCTATATTCGCCAAGCGTCCAGACCCCTTCCCTCGTTGGGGCCGGACACTTTAAACACATTCAAGCGCCGATCAGCCCACCATCAACGCGTCTGATAGCCAAGACCGAGGGACGCGGCGGATTGTTTGCCCCGAAGTCTGGCCAGCGCGTTGTTGGATTTTCGAAGCTTGCATCGTCGCCGTCGCCTGGGTGTTGCACCGCCAGGAATAGGGTTCGACCGTCAGGCGTAAACTTGGGCCCACAGACTTCTGCGCCGACTGGCGCGCGAAAGAAGGCGCGACTTGTACCACGGCGTTCGCCTACCGTTTCAACGGCCCACAAGCCATCGGCTGCTCCTGTTCCACTGTTGCCGTCAGTGGACACCCATAGTCGCCCGGACGGATCAATCGCACAATTGTCGGGGCTGCCAAACCATCCGTTCTCGCTTGTCATGGGATTCCACGTGGCGCCGAAGGCAGGTTCGGCAGGATCGCCACAACGAAGGAGAATATCCCATCGCGAACGGGTCGCCGTGAAATCACCTTCTGGTTCAGTGATCTCGATGATGTGCCCAAATTTGTTATCCGCGCGCGGATTTGCTGCGTCGATCTGGTCCTCTTTGCGGCGATTGTTATTCGTCAGCATGACCCAGACTTTGCCGGTCCGCTCGTCAGGCTCAACGTCTTCTGGTCGATCCATCGGAGTGGCGCCAAGCAAATCGGCGGCGCGACGGGTTTCGATCAATACATCAGCTTGACTGTCGAAGCCGTTGTCAGACGTGAGTGGGCCTGTTCCGAACGTCAAAGGCATCCAGACGACGTCGCCAGACGCTTCGAACCGCGCGACGTAAAGAATGCCATTATCTAACAGATCCTTGTTAGCCGAAGGGGACTTCAGATCGACAGTTTGGGATGAGACGAACTTGTAGACATAGTCAAAACGCTGGTCGTCGCCCATGTAGATAACGAGCCGTCCGTCCGGCGCGATTACAGTCTCTGCGCCCTCATGCTTGAACCTGCCGAGAGCCGTCCGCTTTTTCGGCGTGGAATCTGGGTCGCTTGGATCCACCTCGACCACCCAGCCGAAGCGATTGGGCTCATTAGGTTCTTTTGACAGGTCAAACCGGTCTTCAAAGCGGCCCCACTGATACCAGCCGCCGGGCACACCGTAGCGGGCATGGTTTTGCGCCTCTTTGTGATCATCCGGGACCGCGCCCAGGAAATTACCATTGAAATTTTCTTCAGCCATCAGCCAGGTACCCCAAGGGGTGATCCCGCCTGCGCAGTTATTCATCGTACCCGCCACAAGTCGGCCGCCGGGGTCCTCGCCCGTCATCAGACGAGCCGATCCGGCCGCCGGTCCAGTCACTTCCATCGGCGTACGATGCGCCGTAATGCGCCGATTGAAACGCGAGCCGACGACAGGCCGCCAGCCATCTGGTGTCTCTAAGATTTCAACAACAGATCCGCCGTGAGCGGCCATCTCGGTCAGACAGTGCTCACGCGTCATGGATGCTGGGTATCCAGCCGCTACGCCAGGCAACATCAGCGCACTTGAGACATATTCATGATTAACACAGAGCAGTCCCCTCGCCGCGCCGGATGCAGACTGGGGAAGCGGCACAAAGCCGAGATAGTCGTTATTGTATCCAAACTGGCGCATTTGCGCAGATTCACTTTGCGCATGCGGATCAAACGCTGGACTATCTTCGAACAGAGGATCGCCCCATCTCAGGAGAACATTTGCGGCATAACCATTGGGGATGTGATGCGTCGTATCCATGCCTCTCGAGATTTCATCGAAAGCAAAGGCTGAAACGCTGCGATTGGCCTCATCCTTTAAGGTCGCTGCACACCCTGCGGAAGCCAACCCGCCAAGTGCTGCTAGCCCTCCAAGAACCCCTCGGCGCGAAAGGCGCTGATCAATGATGTCATTTATCGTTTGCTCACCGCGAGCGATGCGAGGATTGCTTGTCCGGTTCTCTGAATGATCCATGGTGATAACCCTTTGCTAAACTCGCCCGACGAATAACAACCAATGATGACAAATCTTCATGCCGACTCATCATTTTCAAAGCGTAACGTTCAGTTGCCTTCCTGGTCGATTTACATCAATTACCATCAGAAACCGCTTCTCATTCGACCCGGCAATGGGTGGCGAACGATGAAGGATGCCCGCTCGTCTCTCTGACCGCTTTCCAAGAAACAGCGCGACATCAAACGTTTGTAGTTCCTGAATATCTTGAACGTTGCCTGAACTGTCAGTTTCGCCCCATTGCGTGCCACGACCACAATAAGTGGTTATCAGTCGAAAATCCGTACTGTCCTTGTGAAACCGACGGCAGGCGTCGTCATCAACACATTCAAGACGTAGCGTATATTGCGTGTCTGGCTGATAGGTCAGGCGTAAAAGGGAGTTTATATCGCCCTGGATAAACTGGTTTACAATCGCGTTTAAACCCGAGCGGTTGAGGTATGTTTCCGCACTGCGCTTAACATCATCAGCCAGACCAGAAATACGAAAGTCTTCCAGTGTTTCTAGATCTGTTGAGTTTAGCGCTGCCCGCACCTCGTGGGGTGGTTGCCGCCTCCAAATTGAAAGCTCAGCTGTTTCATTGAGTCCATTAGAAACTAGCGTTTCTAATTCATCGCAGACGCGAACGGCGTCGTTGATCGTCGTACTGGGTGCATGCTGATCAATTTCATGTTCCGAAGCGACACTCATCAACAAACTGGAACTATTACTCATCATGAACACACTCCGGCTTTTTGAGGCTCGCAATTTCTGTGCGTAAGCCACCGGATCACATGCGCAGCTCCCAGCAGAAGCGCGCCAGCGACAGTGATCGGTGTTTCGAAGTCATGGAGAGGTTCAATAAAAGCTGCTCCCAAAAGCAAAGCCAGGCCGAAAACAGCCAACCCCATGAACTCTTTTCTCTTAGGAAAATCAGGACCCCACAAAATTACAAAAGCCGAGACTGGCAAGGCAGTAAGCACCAATACTTTGTGAACCCATTCTGCTTCCCCTAAAACGCCGGCAACCGGCAGGATCGCGGCCAATAATGGCAGCGCCAAGCAATGGAAAAGGCACAATCCCGACAGCAAGACTGCGGAAAGGTCCGTAATGGTCGGTGCTCGGAATCTCATAAACAGTCTCTTTCTGATTAAAGCTACACACGTAGCGCCAGGCCGTCGGCGAGCGAGTTTCGATAGGCGCGCCAGGCCGGTATCATGGCCATGAACGAAGCTGCCGCAACCGTTGAGAGGATCGCCAACAGGTCCAGCATTTCCGGGCGAACACCGATCAGGCGCGCGCCCATCATGCGTTCGATCACCGGACCTCCAACAGTCAATCCGCCGTATAGTAACGCTATAGACAATACGCCCCCCGCCAGCGCAAGAATGGCCGCCTCCAGGACCAACAAAGCGAAAATCTGCCATGGACGCGCGCCGATCGCTCGGACGACCGCCATTTCGCGGCGACGTTCATTCAGGCTGGTCAGGATGCTGATCAGGATTGTCAGAAGTCCAACGAAAACGACAAATACCGAGACGCCCGAGAGCGTCTTTTCAGCCACGCCAACGACCCTCCACATTTCACGCAGCGCTACGCCGGGGATCACAGCAGTAAGTGGCTCTTCTCGATAAGTTCCGATCGCCCTTTGAAAACGTAGCAGAGAGCTTTTTGAGGTCACGCCGACATAGAACGCAGTCAATTGAGTTGGTTTGAGATTAAGCGCACGAACTTTATCAGCCGTCGTTATCCGAGTGATCGGTGACGGTGCGCCGCTCTCCCAGCCAATATGGATGGCCTCAATCGCTTCCAGGCTGGTCATGAGCGTTCGGTCAACCGGCGTGCCAGTCGGCGCCAGCACGCCTTTGACCTTGAACGGCAGATTATCGTGCTTACTGAAGCTGACGGCGCCAATGCCGTGCGCCAAGATGATCTCATCGCCAAGTTCATAACCAAGCTCGCGCGCGACATCAGCACCGATGACGACGTCAAACAGATCCTCAAAAGCGGCGCCGTCCGAGAACTTTAGATCTTGATGGTCGCCAAATTGAAAATGCTCGAAGAAGCTATGATCCGTTCCCACCACGCGAAAGCCACGATGCGAGTCGCCCAGCGCCAAGGGGATGGTCCAAGCAATCCCTCGTGTGGATGCAATGTCCTGATAGGTTTTCCAAGTGATGTTGGCAGTCGGATTTCCGATGTGGAACACAGAATAAAGGATCAGATTCACATCCCCGCTGCGCGCGCCGACGATGAGATCCACACCCGAAATTGTCTGTTCGAAGCTGGCTTCAGCACCGCGTTTGATCTTTTGGACGCCCAGAAACAGCGAGAGACTGAGCGAAATCGCAAGGACGGTCAGGATCGCGGAGAATTTCCGGTTGGCAATGCTTTTAAACGCTAGTTTGAAAACCGATTTGACGCCCTTCATGAGACCGCCTCATCCGCCACCTTGTTAATCTCGCTAAGATCAATGTTGCGCTCGAAATACCGCGCCAGAGTTCGGTCATGGCTGACAAAAATCAGGCTCGACCCACTTCTTTCGCATTCTTCCAGAAGCAGCGTCAGAAAAGCGTCTCTCGCCTCTTCATCCAAAGCAGATGTTGGTTCGTCCGCAAGTATTAGTTCAGGCGCGCCGATCAACGCTCGCGCTACTGCCACGCGCTGCTGTTGCCCAACACTGAGGAAGTTGGACGGACGTTTGTACAGCTCACGCTTAATGCCAAGCCGCCCCAGCAATCTTTCAGCTTCCTGGCGTTGACCGCCTTCTCTTTCGGCGGCCCGTGTGCGCGCCTGCGAAAACTCACAACTCAGGAGGACGTTGTCGATCACATTAAGATAAGGCAGCAGATTAAACATTTGGAAGACAACGCCAAGATGGTTAGATCTGAAAGCGTCGCGAGCCGCACCCGACATGGCGCCCATATCTTTGCCTAACACACGGACAGCGTCCTCGGGCGGGCGCAAGACTCCCGCAATCAGGCTTAGCAAAGTGCTCTTACCGCTGCCGCTGGCGCCGCGCATAAATAGCCGTTCGCCAGCGTTCAAACGAAGCTCTGGTATATCTAGCAGAACCGGACTGTCCGGCCAGGCAAACGACAGGTTCGATATATCAAGAACGCGCACGTTCGGGTCTTTGGGGCTGCTCATCAAATTTGCGACCTAATTGTCATAGAGGGTCAATTTGCTGAGACTCAACGTGTAAGCTGCATCCCCGGTCTCGTTTTCATGACGCTTGGTGTGCATCGTTCCTTCGATCCAATAGGGCGACCAGATGTCCTCAATCTTAATCGTTTCGTTCGCCATCACATAGACAATCTGATTAGGCGGTGGCGGTGGCGTATGCAGGCATGCGCCGAAATAGGGAACCAGCAGGAATTCATCGTACTTATTGTTCTGCTTGAAGCTAAGCGGAACGATGTATCCGGGCAAACGAACATCCAGCCCATCAAGATCATCGACCACATTGAACGTACCTATTTGCGGCATCACATCCAGCGCGCCGCCCTCTGCGAATGGGTCTGTAGCATTTGGATCTGCTTCAGAAAGAGGCTCCGCTTCGGCGTACGCACGATCGAAACGCTCCTCTAATTCTAAGTAGAACTCATCATAGAGCTTGTTCAGCACATTCTCTTCGCCAGGCGGCAGCAAATCCTTCCAGATCAGTTCTTCAGGCTCCGCGAATGCTGTTGGAGCCAACACCGCTGACGAGATCAAGATCACCGCACAGCAGGCGGTGCGCGCCCATGAACAGAAATTTGAGATAAAGCGACTAGGCGCTGTGATCATCGTCGAAGCTCCATCGTCGCGCGATCAGCTTTAAGTGTGTCGGTTGTTACAACATCACCGAGAAAAGTGACTTCAAGCTCATCGAACCGAGGGAAGCGTTCGAAAATACCAACTGAAATACGTTTGAGCTTTGGCAAATCCGAGCATTCCAGCTCGTATTCCACCCATAGATTTGCATGGTGATGCGCTTCACCTTCTGCGTGCTCGACATGACCATCATCTTCGTGGTGTTCGTGATGATCCCCGTGCGCGTGCGGCGCGTTTTCCTCAACGTCGTGACCGTTATGAACGTCATGGTCATCGTCTTCAAAATGTTCTGGCTGATCTAGTCGAACATGCACCGTCGAACAATTCGCTGCCGAAACATCGAAGACGTTCGTCGACTTTGAAACCCATTCCAACGCGTCAGCATAGGCCTGACGCTGCTCATCCGTCTCAGGCGCGTGCTCGAAACCGAGAATATTGTCTAAGGGCGCCTCCAACTCCGCAACGAGCGAGCCGCCATCAACGACCATGCTAAGCTGACCAACGCCATGCACATGCACATCAAGTTGGCGCGTATCCGGTTCTGCGAAAGCGGTGCCTGTGGCGCAAACGCTTGTGATTACGCCCCATCGAACAAAACGTAACATGGCGATTTCTCCTGAAGATTCTAGCTTCAATTTTAGGCTGTTCGCGCCGCGTTTGAGCAAACGATCGGACAACGCATCCACTTTAATCGCTGGGTGATAAAAATGTTGTTGAAACGTTATATTATAACACTTAAATGCATGTCAAATGAACTCCGCTTTTTCTCTCAGCTTGCTGGCATTGCTGTGTTCCGCTGTTGCAACGGCCGTAACCATAACGCTGGGACACAAGGTCCTACGCGCGAGTGAACTTTTTACGGCGGCAGCCTCTGGCGCGCTTATCATGCTTGCGATTGCGCATCTGGCGCCTGAAGCAGCTTCGCGCAATGCGCATGCGCCCATTCTTATCGGCGTCGGACTGGCGGCGGCGATGATGCTTCATCTTGTTTTCCAGAATAGAGGAACAGGAAAGCTGAATGAACTGATAGTGCTGTCCGGAGTGGCCCTGCACTCTTTCCTGGACGGCGTAATTCTTTCGACAGTCGAACATGCTGGCAAAGACACACTCCTTGCAAGCACGCCAGGAATGCTCCTGCATGAGATTCCCGAAGCCATATTCTGTTATCTCTTAGTTTGGCGGTTGAGCCGCTCCGCCCTGTTCGCCGCAATCACAGCGGTGTTTGTTGCCGGTGTCACAACCGTACTGGGCGCGATTGCCAGCGAGTCTCTGATTGCAGGCGCAAGCATGAATCAATTAGGTGGATTGATGGCTCTGAGCGTGGGGCTATTGCTCTATTCTGGCGGCTCCATGTTGCTGTCTCACTCTGGAGACAGAATGCTGAAACGGGGAGTATCAGCCGGTGCTGGCGCCGTCGTTTTCATAGCCACTATGTCATTTGCGCCTTCCCATGAGCATAGCTCAAGCCCGGATCTTCATCGTGACCACGCACATTCAGCAAATGAAGATCAACCCGATTTTTCCGCCTTTCGCTACTCGTCGCCCGATCAGCCAAATAACGACGAGGAGAAATCTTCTTCACTGAAGTAAAGCGTCCCCAAGGGAACGCTTTGTGTCACTGCTCGATTTGATAAGATCAGTTCTCGCATTCCGGAAGTCGGGCAAGATTTGCGAAATCAGTTTCTGTATGAACAAACTCAATCGTTTCTGAAAAATAGACCGAATTCTCACCTAACAATTGATGATACTTACTTTCATGAAGCAATGTCTCTTCGTTCACCCTGCCCCATTCGATCTCAAAATTAGAATTTAGCTTTTTTAGCATCTTTTGAGGTGGCATCCAGTAATCATACTCATTCTCAAAGTGTAAAATCGGAGCCTCACCTTCGTCTTTAACATCTATCGAACGCATACAGATTGGTTTTGTAATAAGGTCCGGCTCATACAACCATGCTTTATCCAAACTAAACGCTTCATAGAATTGCGTCTCAGGTTCCGCATAAGTTTTATTGTATTGAAGAAACTTTTCTTTTTCTAAATATCGGGAGCTAGCTACTCTTTGCAACGCTGTTGAAGATGTGTGATGGAACAACACGATAGTGTCTCCCCTAATTTTAACTTCCTCGGAGCCAGCAAATAAAAAGTTTGCGCACGCGGAAGCGCAAATTTGAGATATTATTAAATATTTATTCTCGCGGCGAAGTAGGTCGACTATATCAATAGCGGCAGCGATGTTTCCCCCGCCAGAACTGATCCATGCTTTACTGTAACCGCCACGCTCTTTTTCTAGTATATCATATAATATACTGTTTATTGGACCGCAGTATCTCAGTATATCTTCATGTATATAGTGGCTATTTTGTTGCCCGGCGCATCGATAATCCAACCTATGCTCGTTGCCGTCATTCGATGTCACCCCGGAAAACAGCATTCCGAAGCAGGTTATCCACAACAACAAACAGACAGTTATTTTTACTCGCATCGACGATAACCTAGCTTACGAATAACCTTGATGGGCTCACCCCAATGCCCCCAAAAAAACTGCGGCAGTAATCCTCTTCCAACACAATTGGACGGCTTATCACTTTAAGTTGATATTTGTCAGATTGTTTCATACACAATCACCGCCTCCCCTCTCTCTGGGTGGTGGTGCGGATTTGCGCGACCTGAAGAACGGCCTTGCCAGCTATCTAGAGACCAGTTTGCATTTGTCTGACGGCGCCTCGTTTTCGTTAACTTTACTTAGCAGCCTTGCTCACGCACCAACAAGGACATAGTGATGGTTAACCTATGTCGGGGGACATTTGTGGCACCAGATCATCGCTACTATTACTTTTTGGACGGCTTAAGAGGACTTGCCGCGTTTGCAGTTTTACTGGGACACGCAATGTCGTTTCAGTTTCCTGAAGAAGGCGTGCCCTATTTTCTAGCTGTTGATTTCTTTTTCATGTTAAGCGGCTTTGTAATCACGCACGTTTACGGCGGCCGTTTAGGCAAAAACGTTTCGTATAGAGATTATTTTATTGCCCGCCTCATCCGCCTTTTTCCGCTGATGGCGCTGGGCGCGACAATCGGTTCCTTGGTCACTTTGTTGGATAATCTTATCGATTACACAGCACCTTGGCACTTAGTAGGCGCCACAGCTGCTTTGAATATTGCCGGATTGCCTAGCTTTATCTACCCAGTCTGGGGCTACGCATTTCCGTTCAATCTCCCAGCTTGGTCGCTGTTTTTTGAACTGTTTGCGAGCTTTGCTTTAGCAATATTTATTGCTCAAAACACGCTTAAATCGACTACGTTGCTTGCTTTCCTAACGACAGTTTTTTCATCACTGTTATCACGGTGTTTTTTGCCGGTGACCCAAATCTTGGCGCTTACGAGAATACTTTTTTAGGCGGTTTTCCACGTGTCTTGTTTGCGTTTAGCGCCGGCATGCTCATCTACAAAATTCGTCCGGCACAAAATCAATCCATATTCGCACCAGCATTATCTGCTCTGGTGCTGATAACCTTGCTTTTTACGCCTTTAAGACTGTCCAAGCTTGAGCAAACCTTCATCATAATAGGTTTGCTTCCAACCATATTGTACGCATCTGCAAGCGTTAAACTGGAAAATCAAAACGTCCGACAAGTTTGCTTACAATTGGGGCGACTTTCATACCCGTTATACATTTTACACATGCCAATTTTACGGCTGACAAACGCCGCTATCGCCAAATTGCCATTTGCTATATCTCCCGTTGTCGCAACGATGACTAACCTATTATCTTGCGTTGTCTTTTCAGCGTTCGCGCTAAAGCTCTTCGACGAAGTCATAAGACACAAGCTTGTCGAAAAATTTCTCTCTAAACAAACACGTAGAGAAGCCCCTTAACTATTCCAGCGGGAGACCAAGCGCCCATTTAGCCACACGGCGTGATCGAGCTATTGTCAAAGGAAACAGCCAATTTTTAGATTGGGCTGACAGCACCGTCAGTCTTTCCGGAAGTTTCCGGCGATGGGCCCCTACCTGAAAAAACATAACGCCCGGACCACAAAAACTTGGGCTCGGACCGATTCAATACTAAGGTGAATCAACACACTGGACACTACCAGAGCGCGAATGGGAAAAGACGTGGGAAACGCAAAAGACTTTTTTAGCTCCGACGCCTTCATGCCTCATGGCATGTGTTATTTGTGGCGGCCGGAAATTTTATGGCTGCACGTTCTTTCAGATGTGCTGATCGCGGTTTCTTATTTCACGATCCCCATCGGCATTTATTACTTCGCAAAACGACGAACAGACCTTGGTTTTAAAACCATTTTTCTTCTCTTCACCGCATTCATTCTGCTGTGTGGCATCACGCACCTGGTTAATATCGTCATTATCTGGAACCCATTATATGGTCCGCAGGGTCTTGCAAAACTGGCAACCGGCATCGTCTCAGCAGCAACTGCTTTCACACTTTGGAGGCTGATCCCCAAAGCGCTGAAAATTCCCGGCCCACAATATTATAAAGACATCAATGATGATCTGACGATCCAGATAAAGGCCCGAGAAGAAGCGGAAAAAGAACTTCAAAAAACCAATGCGGCGCTTGAAAGCACTGTGCAGCAACGCACCCAGGAGCTTGAAAAAGCAAACGCCAACTTGCAGGAATTTGCCTATATCGCATCGCACGATTTAAGAGCGCCGCTGAACAATGTCGAACAATTAGCCAAGTTCATCGAAGAGGACCTGGACGGCAAAGTCGACAAAGACACATCAGACAATATTGACCTGATCCTACAACGCGTGTCCCGCATGAAAGTCATGCTGAACGATATTCTCTCTTACGCTAAAGCTGACGATTTTAGCAGTGCTCCCGAACCGGTTGACACAGCTGAAGTCGTCGAGGAAGTCACAACCTGGATCGATCCGCCAGAAGGGTTTTCAGTCTCTGCAGAAAGCAACCTTCCAGTGATCGAAATTGAAAAGTCCTTCATGGAACAGGTTCTGCTCAACTTGATTTCGAATGCGATCAAGCACCATGACCGGGATACTGGCGCGATAAATGTCTCTTACAAAGTCGAAGGTAGATTTCATGTCTTTTCCGTATCTGACGACGGCCCAGGCATCCCTGCAAACCATCACGCCCGCATTCTGAAAATGTTCCAGAAACTCAAATCGCGCGACGAAGTGGAAGGCAGCGGCATTGGGTTGGCGGTGGTTCAGAAACTGATCACCTCGAAAGGCGGCGAACTAAAAATTCTATCGCCTGCTCTGAACGATAGAGGCACAACATTTAGTTTTTCCTTGCCTATATAGAAAAGTGTTTCCAATTTACTTGGCTCTCAATAAATAGAGATTTGACATGAAGCGCATAAAACTGGCCGTATTAGTCGACGATGACACAATAGAGCACAAGCTTTACACGCGCGTTCTTGAAAAATCCGGTTTGGTCGACGAAATCAAATCGTTTTACTATGCCGATGAGTTCTTAGAGTTTCTAAAAGGCGACGACGTGCCTCACATTGATGTCATTTTTCTGGACATCAACATGCCGCGCATGACTGGCTTTGAATTCCTTGAGACCGCAGCGTCAGAACTGGGCCGCGAATATGCAAAAATGGTTGTCGTCATGCTGACCAATTCTTTACTGCCAGAAGAACGCGTGCGCGCAGAAACAATAGACATCGTTAAAATGTTTCTGGAAAAACCGCTCACCATCGACAATGTCCAACAGATCAGCGAGATGTTGCCCACTTAAAGCTCAGCTCGCACAAAAGCGCCTCCTGCAACGCCTCACCCAACCGCCACCCCGTTTTGGTCGTCGGCGTACCACGCTATAGTTAGCCCTCCCCTTCATCGCACGAATAGTCCGTCGGCGGTTCCCAACATTGATTGCAAATTATTTGCATTTGCATTCTCAAAAATCTTCGCTATACCGGCAGCAAGTATTGAGAATGATTATCAATTGCTTTTGAGAG
>CAYFFG010000024.1:0-42461 GCA_964342355.1 uncultured Hyphomonadaceae bacterium | reverse complement strand
TGGTATCGACCGTGAGGGTGTTGATCGTGGTCAGGTTCTTTGTAAGCCTGGTTCCATTACGCCACACACGAAGTTCGTGGCTGAAGCCTACATCCTGACCAAGGAAGAGGGTGGTCGTCACACTCCTTTCTTCACCAACTACCGTCCGCAGTTCTACTTCCGTACAACTGACGTGACTGGTGTTGTGACACTGCCAGAAGGCACAGAAATGGTTATGCCTGGCGACAACGTTAAAATGAACGTTGAGCTGATCCAGCCGATCGCTATGGAAGAGAAGCTCCGCTTCGCTATCCGTGAAGGTGGTCGTACGGTTGGTGCGGGCGTTGTGTCCTCTATCATCGAATAAGATCTCTGGATTTTATTAAACGCGAACAGCCGTCTGGTTTTCCAGGCGGCTGTTTTTGTTTGGTGGGAGCGAATGAGTTATGTCAGTTTAACTAATGTTTCTCGCGATGTTCCCAGGGAGGGGATTTGATGAAAAAGTTGATGCTGTCTGCGGCAAGTTTAAGCTTGCTTACATTTGGCGCGCCTGCCGCTATCGCTGATGCAAAATCAGATGCGGAGTTTATCGCTAGCGTACTGCAATCAGACGAAGTGCTGGCTGTTCAGTTGCAATCTTTGAAGCCTCTGCTTCAAGCCCAGTTGGAAAACACGCTTAGGCAGAGCGGTGTTCAGTTGTCTTCTCAGGGTTCTCGCAAGTTGAGTGACCTGTTTATCGCGGAGTTTAATGAAGTTTTTGCTGACGAAATGCGTGCCGGATACGTTAAAGCGCATCTTGCGCATATGCGAGATTCAGACATTTCCGCACTAAAAGCGTTTTTGCTAACAGACGCCGGGAAGCGCTGGGGAGCAAGCCAGGCTGATATCCTTTCGGATATTTCAAAGTTTGGAGAACAAGCGGGCCAACTTGCAGGGCTGCAGGTCGGTGTCCGTATTTCCGAACGTTTGCGCACGCAGGGGGAGCAGTTATTTGAAGCCGACGACTTAAGAAAGTTGCGGTCAATTTTCTAAACTAATTCCCCGTACGGCCATTTCAATCCTGCAAAATGGCCGTACGTGTGAGGGAGCGTGGTGTGCGTTCAGTGTGTGTTTATCAATTGGGTGACGAATGAAGTCGATAAACGCTTAAATATCTGAATTCGACCGTTGACTTCCCAGTGTGACGATTCTAAGAAGGCCCCTCTCTTGAGCCGGTGGCCGTGCACATAGTCGCTGCAAACGCACAGGACCTGAGAATAAGACGTTTAAATGAAGTTTCTCGCGAAGGCCTGTCTGGGACCAAAACCAGGCGGTTTTACGCGTGTTATCCTGCTCGAGGCCCGTTCCGATGGATAAACAAAATATTCGCATCAGGTTGAAAGCATTCGACCATCGTGCGCTGGATCAGTCCGCGCGTGAAATCGTGTCGACTGCAAAGCGCACGGGCGCAGATGTGCGCGGTCCGGTACCGCTGCCGACACGTATCGAAAAGTTTACTGTAAACCGTTCTCCGCACGTGAACAAGAAATCTCGCGAACAGTTCGAGATCCGCACGCACAAGCGTGTTCTGGACATTGTTGATCCTACGCCTCAGACGGTGGATGCGCTTATGAAGCTGGATCTGTCAGCGGGTGTGGCTGTTGAGATTAAGCTTGAGGGAGCTCGCTAATCATGCGTACGGGTGTCCTTGCCAAGAAGGTTGGTATGACGCGCGTCTTCGCTGAAGACGGCGCGCACGTTCCGGTGACGGTGTTGTCGCTTGAGGGGTGTCAGGTTGTTGGTCAGCGCAACAAAGAGCGTAACGGTTATGTTGCTCTTCAGGTGGGCGCTGGTTCTCGCAAGGCGAAGAATGTTGCTAAGCCTCTGCGTGGTCAGTTTGCTAAGTCGAATGTTGAGCCAAAAGCGAAAGTCCGTGAATTCCGCGTAGAGGAAGACATGCTCGTGGATATTGGTGCGGTGCTTTCTGCTGAGCATTTTGTGCCCGGTCAGAAAATTGATGTTGCTGGAACATCAAAAGGTCGTGGTTTCGCGGGTGCGATGAAGCGCTGGAACTTCGGTGGTCTGCGTGCGTCTCACGGTGTGTCTATCTCCCACCGTGCGCACGGTTCGACGGGTATGTGTCAAGACCCGGGTAAGGTGTTCAAGGGCAAGAAAATGGCGGGTCACTACGGTGTTGCTCGCATAACGACTCAAAACCTTGAGGTTGTTCGTGTGGATGCTGAGCGTGGGTTGATCCTGGTCAAAGGGTCTATTCCAGGTGCGCCGAATGGCTGGGTAGAGGTCCGTGACGCTGTCAAAAAAGCGCGTCCAGATGGTGCGCCAATTCCTGCGGCTGTTGTGAAGGTTGCTGAACCGGCTGCGGAAGCAGTTGAGGGTGAAGGAGGCGAGGGCTGATGAAACTTGCTGTCGTCAATCTCGATGCCAAGAAGGCAGGCGATGTTGAGCTGAATGACGAAGTCTTCGGTATTGAAGATGTGCGTGAAGATGTTCTGCAGCGTATGGTGCGTTATCAGTTGGCGAAGCGTCAGGCTGGAACGCACAAAACTAAGACGCGTTCTGAAGTGAAGCGTACAACTGCCAAAATGTACCGCCAAAAAGGTACGGGTGGTGCGCGTCACGGTGCGAAAAGCGCGCCTATCTTTGTTGGTGGTGGTGTCGCGCACGGGCCGCGAGTTCGCTCTCATGCGCATGATCTGACCAAAAAATTCCGCGCGTTGGCGCTCAAGCATGCTCTTTCTTCCAAGGTGAAATCAGAATCTTTGATCGTACTGGAGGCTGCTACCGCTGGTGAGGCGAAGACAAAAACTCTTCGTGCTCAGTTAGAAAAGCTTGGTCTGACGAATGCGTTGGTTATCGGTGGCGAGACGCTGGACGAGAATTTCTCCAAAGCTGCTCAGAACATCCCGAACATCGATGTTTTGCCGCTGGCTGGTTTGAATGTTTACGACGTTTTGCGTCGTCATAAGCTCGTGTTGACGAAAGAGGCTGTTGAGGGGGTGCACGCACGCTTCTCTGGCGCGTCAACTAAGACCGTGAAGGAGGCCTGATCTGATGGCTGAGGTCAAAACCATTCATTACGACAAGGTCGTTTCTCCGATTATCACGGAGAAGTCCACGATCATGTCAGAGCAAAACAAAGTTGTTTTCCGCGTTCCTCTCGAGGCAACCAAGCCGGAGATCAAGGAAGCCGTAGAATCGCTCTTTAAGGTCAATGTTATCGGTGTGAACACAATTGTTCAAAAGGGTAAGACTAAGCGTTTCCGTGGGACTCTGGGACGCCGCAATGACATTAAAAAGGCAGTCGTGACGTTGAAGGACGGGCAGTCCATCGATGTAGCGACGGGCCTCTAGAAGGCGAGGGCGGAAAATGGCGCTTAAGACATTCAACCCGACATCACCTGGTCGCCGTCAGCTGGTTCTTGTGGACCGCTCAGCGTTGCACAAGGGCCGCCCAGTCAAGAAATTGACTGAAGGTCTGACCAAAAACGGTGGTCGTAACAACCTGGGTCGTATTACTGCTCGCCGTATTGGTGGTGGTGCAAAGAAGCTTTACCGCATTATCGACTTTAAACGTCGTAAGTGGGATATGGCGGCAACTGTTGAGCGTTTGGAATATGACCCGAACCGCACAGCTTTTATCGCTTTGATTAAGTACGAAGACGGTGAGGAGGCTTACATTATTGCGCCTCAACGTCTGGCGGTTGGCGATACTGTTGTTGCGGGTGAGAAAGTTGATGTGAAGCCGGGCAACGCTTTGCTTCTTAAGAACATTCCTGTCGGCACAATCATTCACAACGTTGAGATGAAACCGCGTAAAGGCGCACAGATCGCGCGTTCTGCTGGTTCTTACGTACAGCTGGTGGGTCGTGCGGACGGTTACGCACAGGTGAAGTTGTCTTCTGGTGAGCTTCGTCTGATACCAGAGCTTTGCATGGCGACGATTGGTGCGGTTTCAAACCCGGACAACATGAACCAGAATTTGGGTAAGGCTGGGCGTAAACGCCATCTTGGCAAGCGTCCATCTGTTCGTGGTGTTGTCATGAACCCGTTCGACCACCCGCACGGTGGTGGTGAAGGTAAGTCTTCAGGCGGACGTCACCCTGTGACGCCGTGGGGTAAAAAGACCCGCGGGCCGAAAACTCGTAAAAACAAGTCGACGGATCGTCTGATCATTCGTCGTCGCAACAAGAAGTAACGGAGAACTACTGATATGCCACGCTCCGTTTGGAAAGGTCCTTTTGTTGATGGATATCTGCTGAAGAAAGCAGACGTCGCTCAAGAGGCTGCGCGTCCGACGCCGATCAAGACTTGGTCTCGTCGTTCGACGATCCTGCCGAACTTTGTTGGCCTGACATTCCAGGTCCACAACGGCAATAAATTCGTACCGGTGGCTGTGACTGAAGAAATGGTTGGTCACAAGCTCGGTGAGTTCGCGCCTACGCGCACGTATTACGGCCACGGCGCCGATAAAAAAGCAAAGCGGAAGTAAGGACGATGGGTAAGGCCAAAAATCCTCCGAAACAGGCTGAGAACGAGAGCCGCGCCGTCTTGCGGATGCTGCGCGTGAGCCCTCAGAAACTGAACCTGATCGCGCAGTCCATTCGTGGGATGTCAATTGAGAAGGCGCAAGCCGAGCTGACATTCTCTCGTAAGCGTCACGCGCGCGAAGTTCTGAAGCTCTTAAATTCAGCTGTCGCAAATGCAGAAAACAACCACGGTCTGGACATTGACAGTCTTGTCGTTGCGCAGGCCCACGTTGGGAAGAACCTAGTTATGAAGCGTATCCGGGCCCGCGCACGCGGTCGTGCGGCGCGCATCCTGAAGCCGTTCTCACAGATCACAATTGTTCTGCGCGATACGTCTATGGAAGTTGAAAGCCAGGAGGCGGCATAATGGGTCAGAAGGTAAATCCTGTCGGACTGCGCCTCGGCGTAAACCGGACTGCAGATAGTCGTTGGTATGCGGACAGTGTCGACTTTGGTCGCCTGTTGCATGAGGACCTGCGTCTGCGCAAATACATCAATGGATGGCGTCCAAAGGATGAGAACTCTGGTAAACGCGCAGGTGAGCCATTGTCTCGTCGTGCGGGTATCTCAAAAATCATCATTGAGCGTCCACACAAAAAATGCCGCATCACGATCCACACATCTCGTCCCGGTATGATTATCGGTAAGAAGGGTGCGGACATTGAGAAGCTTCGTAAGGATCTCTCAAAGTTTGTAGCTGACGAAGTGTTTGTGAATCTGGTAGAGGTTCGTAAGCCAGAGATCGACGCTAAGCTCGTTGCAGAGGATGTCGCGCGCCAGCTTGAGCGTCGTGTGTCCTTCCGTCGCGCAATGAAGCGGACCATCCAGTCTGCAATGCGTCTGGGAGCTGAGGGTATTCGTCTGAACGTCGCGGGACGTCTTGGCGGTGCGGAAATTGCTCGTACGGAGTGGTACCGTGAGGGCCGTGTGCCACTTCACACACTTCGTGCTGACATCGATTACGGCACAGCCGAAGCTAAAACGACTTACGGCATCATCGGTATCAAGGTCTGGATCTTTAAAGGTGAGATCATGGAGCACGACCCGATGGCTCAAGACCGTAAAGCTGAAAGCTCCGGTGAGGCGCGTGCGCGTCAGTCCCGTCCTGCCAACGCGCCTGCTGGTGCATAAGGGAAGAGGAACGAGGATATGCTGCAACCGAAACGGACCAAGTTCCGCAAACAGTTTAAAGGCCGAATTAAAGGCAATGCCAAAGGCGGTTCTTCGCTGACTTTTGGATCTTTCGGTCTTAAGGCTCTTGAGCCTGAGCGTGTGACTTCACGCCAGATTGAGGCCACCCGCCGTGCCATTACGCGTCAGATGAAGCGTGTTGGTAAGGTGTGGATCCGCGTATTCCCGGATGTTCCAGTATCGGCAAAGCCGATCGAAGTTCGGATGGGTAAAGGTAAAGGTTCGCCGGATTATTGGGCGGCCAAGGTAAAGCCTGGACGTATATTGTTCGAGATCGATGGTGTGTCCGAGGAAGTTGCGCGTGAAGCGTTGGCTCTCGGCGCCGCTAAACTGCCGATCAAGACAAAAATCGTTAAACGGCTTGGCGAATAAGGGAGCGTTTGAAGAAAATGAAAGCTGAAGACGTTCGTGCAAAAACGCCAGACGAACTGGTTTCTGAGCTGAACAAGCTTAAGAAGGAGCAGTTCAATCTTCGCTTCCAGCAGGCTACCGGCCAGTTGGAGAACACCGCCCGCGTGCGGCAGGTGCGTAGGGACATTGCTCGGATCAAGACGATCCTTGCTCAAAAGTCTGATGCGCAAACCGGCGCTGCGTGAGAATAAAAGGGAATAGAGAAAGATGCCCAGGCGGATTATGGAAGGCGTAGTCGTCTCAAACGCAACCGATAAGACAGCGGTTGTGCGTGTCGACCGCACATACCTTCACCCCCTTTTGAAGAAGACCGTTCGACGGTCTAAAAAATACCACGCGCATGATGAAGCGAACACTGCGGAAGTTGGTCAGAAGGTGACCATTCGTGAGTGTGCGCCTAAATCCAAGCTGAAACGCTGGGAACTCGTGCTTGAGACGGCGGAAGGATCTGACGCATGATCCAGATGCAGACAAACCTCGACGTGGCTGACAACTCAGGCGCGCGCCGTGTCCAGTGTATTAAAGTGCTGGGCGGCGCAAAGCGTCGTTATGCTTCAGTCGGCGATCTTATCGTTGTTTCCATTAAGGAAGCTACGCCAAAGGGTCGTGTGAAAAAGGGTGATGTGCGCCGCGCTGTCGTGGTTCGCGTATCCAAGGACATTAAACGCCGCGATGGGTCAGTTATTCGTTTTGACTCAAACGCTGCTGTTATTGTGAACAACAATGGCGAGCCGATCGGCACCCGTATCTTCGGGCCGGTTCCGCGCGAACTTCGCGCGAAGAACCACATGAAGATCATCTCGCTGGCTCCGGAGGTGCTCTAAGATGGCCGCGAAGATCAAAAAAGGCGACAAGGTCGTCGTGATCGCCGGCAAGGACAAGGGCGTTCAGGGCGAAGTGGTGCGTGTGATCACTGCGGACAACAAAGTCGTTGTTCAAGGTGCGAACATGGTAACCCGTCACGCAAAACCGACACAGACAGACCAGGGCGGCATCAAGAATTTTGAAGCGCCGATCCACGTCTCAAACGTCGCACATGTTGACCCACGTGATGGCAAGCCAACACGTGTTGGGTTCAAGACAGACGACAAGGGCCGTAAGGTTCGCGTCGCAAAACGCTCAGGGGAGGCCATCGATGTCTGATGTCGCCACATACGAGCCGCGTCTTCGCGCCCTGTATCAGGACACGATCCGCGCAAAGATGAAAGAACAGTTCGGTTACACCAACGAGATGCAGGTGCCTAAACTGGACAAAGTCGTCATCAACATGGGTGTTGGCGAGGCTGTTGCGGACTCTAAAAAGATTAAGTCCGCTATTGCCGACCTAACAGCTATTGCAGGTCAAAAACCGGTTGAAACCAAGGCGCGTAAGTCTATCGCTGGGTTCAAACTTCGCGAAGGTATGACGGTTGGCGCCAAGGTTACGCTTCGCCGTGACCGTATGTACGAATTCCTTGATCGTTTGGTGACGATCGCGTTGCCTCGCGTGAAAGACTTTCGTGGCCTGAACGGCAAATCGTTCGATGGTCGTGGAAATTACGCAATGGGCTTGAAAGAACACATCGTGTTCCCTGAGATCAACTACGATCAGGTTGAGCAGCCTTGGGGTATGGACATTATCGTGTGCACAACGGCGCGCACGGATGAGGAAGCGAAAGCGCTCTTAAGAGAGTTTGCTTTCCCGTTCCGCAACTAGCGCGCTGGAGAAAGTTTGAATGGCTAAGAAAAGTGCAATCGAGAAGAACAAAAAGCGCATGCGTCTGGTAGAGAAATACGCTGCTAAACGCGCTGCTTTGAAGGCTCTGGCTTTAGATGAAGCCCTGCCGCTGGAAGAGCGTTTCGACGCGCGCCTAAAACTGGCAAAGCTGCCACGTAATTCCGCGCCGAACCGCGTTCGTAACCGCTGTGAGGTTACAGGTCGTCCGCGTGCGTTTTATCGTAAACTCAAGATGTCGCGTATTGCGCTTCGTGAGTTGGGTAGCCAGGGCATGATCCCTGGTCTTGTTAAGTCGAGCTGGTAGGAGGGTAGAAGATGAATCTCAGCGATCCTCTCGGCGACATGCTGACCCGTATCCGTAACGCGCAATTGCGTGGACGGTCGTCGGTCGTAACGCCAGCTTCCAAACTGCGCGTGCGCGTTTTGGACGTTTTGCAGTCGGAAGGTTTTATTCGTGGTTACACGGAGATCGAAAAAGACGGCAGACGCGAAATTGAAATTGAGCTGAAATACTTTGACGGTTCACCGGTAATCTCTGAGATTAGCCGTGTGTCTAAACCGGGTCGCCGTGTTTATTCTGGCGCAAAGGATATTCCTTTGGACCGTAACGGTCTGGGTATTTCTATTCTGTCAACGCCGAAAGGCGTGATGTCTGACAATGTCGCCCGTACAGAAAACGTCGGCGGCGAGATCCTTTGCCGGGTCTCCTAGGGCGTAGAAGAGGAAGATATCATGTCCCGGATTGGTAAAAGTCCTGTCGAAACGCCTAGTGGCGTAACAGTGAATTTGACCGATAAGGCCATTTCAGTAAAAGGGCCAAAAGGCGAATTATCGCTGGACCTGACTGACGATGTGTTGATTAAACAAGAAGGCGCAAACCTTCAGGTTGAACCGCGTGACGCTGAAGACCGTCAATCCCGCTCCATGTGGGGAACGGTACGCGCGCGCATCAACAACATGGTCGAAGGCGTTTCTAAAGGTTTTGAAAAAGACCTTGAACTCGTTGGTGTTGGATATCGTGCGCAAGTTAAAGGCAATGACCTTGAACTGAACCTCGGTTTTTCTCACCCTGTTGTGTATAAAGCGCCTCAAGGTATTACCTTTAAGTGTGCTAAGCCGACGGAAATCAAAATCGAAGGCCCAGACAAACAGGTTGTTGGTCAGGTTGCAGCTGAGATCCGTCGTTATCGTCCGCCTGAGCCGTATAAGGGTAAGGGCATTCGTTATGTTGGCGAATACATTCGCCGCAAAGAAGGTAAGAAGAAGTAAGCCATGTTGTCTTCTCGCGAAAAGCATCAGCGCCGCGCACAGCGCGTTCGCAGTCGACTTCGGAAGCTGGCGAACGGCAAGCCGCGCCTGTCGGTCAGTCGGTCTTCGAAGAACATTTCTGTTCAGCTTATCGATGATGCGCAGGGAAAGACCCTGGCAGCTGCGTCGACATTGGAAGCTGAGTTTAAATCTGCCAGCAAAACGGGGGCTTCTCGTGAAGCTGCTGCTGAGGTTGGAAAACTTATCGCTGAGCGCGCTAAAGACGCTGGCGTGAAGGAATGCGTATTTGACCGTGGTGGTTTTCTCTACCATGGACGCGTAAAAGCTCTTGCAGATGCCGCCCGTGAGGGTGGTCTGGAATTTTAAAGGAGACCGTCATGGCGCGTGAACCACGTGAAAAGGGCGGTCGTAAGGGCCGCGACCGCGAAGAAGAACAGTCTGAATTCGTCGACAAGCTTGTTGCGATCAACCGTGTCGCCAAGGTTGTGAAGGGTGGTAAAAACTTCGGTTTTGCTGCGCTTGTTGTCGTCGGTGACCAAAAAGGCCGTGTTGGCTTTGGACACGGTAAAGCTCGCGAAGTGCCAGAAGCTATCCGTAAAGCAACCGAAGAAGCTAAAAAGTCGCTTGTTCGCGTTCCCTTACGTGAAGGCCGGACACTTCACCACGACGGTAAAGGTCGCTGGGGCGCCGGTAAAGTCGTGCTGCGTGCGGCGCCTGCTGGTACGGGTGTGATTGCTGGTGGTCCAATGCGTGCAGTGCTTGAAGTGCTTGGCGTGCAGGACGTTGTTGCAAAATCAATTGGTTCGTCCAACCCATACAACATGGTGCGGGCGACAGTGGATGCGCTGAAAGGTCAGTCAAGTCCACGTCAGATTGCTTCAAAACGCGGTTTGAAAGTTCAAGACATCATCAGTCGCCGTACGGACGGCGCTGGTGTGGCGGAAGTTGCTCAGTAGAGCGATACAAGGTTCGGAGAATGACAATGGCAGACAAAAAGACCCTGCGCGTACGTCAGACCGGCAGTCCTATCCGCCGTCAGGATGTACAACGTAAAACTCTGGTCGGTCTGGGGTTGAACAAGGTTGGTCGCGAGCGTGAGCTGGAAGACACTCCAGCTGTGCGTGGAATGATCGCTAAGGTTCATCACTTGGTCGAAGTGATAGAAGGTTAGATCCGGATGAGCGGGTGAATGCTCGCTCTCTTCATACGGATTTGAGGACGCAACGATGAAACTGAACGAAATTTCCGACAAAGCTGGCGCAGTCAAAGAGCGCACACGCGTTGGACGCGGTGTCGGCTCCGGTAAAGGTAAAACCGGCGGACGCGGTGTCAAAGGTCAAAAAGCCCGCTCTGGTGTCGCAATCAAAGGTTTTGAGGGCGGCCAGATGCCGATCCACATGCGTCTTCCAAAGCGTGGCTTTAACAAGCCAAACGCAAAAACCTACGCATGGGTGAACATTGGTCGCATTGAAAGAGCTATCGGCGAAGGCAAACTTGACGTGTCCAAGCCAGTTGATGCAGATGCGCTTATCGCTTCTGGACTTTTGCGACGTGCAAAGGATGGTGTCCGCCTCCTTGCAAAAGGCGAAATCAACTCCAAAGTAGAGTTGGTTGTTGCCGGCGCGTCTAAAGCAGCTGTTGAAGCTGTTGAAAAAGCTGGTGGCAAGGTCACGGTAACGGCTGCATCTGCAGCTGAGTAAGCTCAATATCTCAGCGAGGCGCATAGTTTTGCTGGTGTAGAGTTCAACACGCCGCCGCTTGTCTTCCGCTACTAAAGCGCGGCGAGCGGTTCGGCGCGCTTAGGGGAGCGAGCGCTTATGGCGTCAGCCGCAGAACAACTCTCAAAAAATATCAACCTGGGAACCTTTTCCAAGGCGAAAGAACTTCAGCAGCGCATCCTGTTTACTCTGGGTGCGCTGATTGTGTATCGCTTGGGCACGCACATACCGATCCCCGGGATCAACCCCACTCAACTAGAAGCCGCTTTCGGAAACAATTCTGAAGGCATTCTCGGGATGATGAACGTCTTTTCAGGCGGCGCCATTGAGAATATGGCGATTTTTGCACTGAACGTGATGCCTTACATTTCGGCATCCATCATCATGCAATTGGCGACGACAGCGATACCGTCCTTGGAACGTCTGAAGAAAGAGGGCGAATCTGGTCGGAAACAGATCAACCAATATACCCGTTATGGGACTGTTTTGCTGGCTATAGCTCAGGCGTTTGGGATTGCGACGGCGTTAAGTGCGGCGGATCCTTCGACTGGCGCGACAGTCGCCCTTAATCCTGGGTGGTATTTCACAGCCTCAACGATCATTACGCTTGTCGGCGGGACCGTGTTTTTGATGTGGCTTGGCGAGCAGATTACAGCGCGTGGTGTCGGTAACGGGATTTCCTTGATTATTTTCGCTGGTATTGTGGCGATCTTGCCGACGGGTATCTGGAATGCATTGGTGCAGACCCGTGAAGGTACTTTGAACTTTGTGGTGCTGTTGGCTGTTGCGGCAATCGCTATTGCGATGATTATTTTCATTGTTTTTGTGGAGCGGTCACAAAGACGACTTTTAATCCAGTACCCAAAACGGCAACAGGGTAACCGCATGATGGGCGGGGAAAGTTCCTTCCTCCCTCTTAAGCTCAACACAGCGGGGGTTATTCCGCCAATTTTTGCAACATCCCTTTTATTACTTCCAACAACTGCGGCGCAATTTGCTGCGACAGGCGGTGCTGAAGGCGGCGGTTGGTGGGGTGAAACCATGCGCGCAGTGGCGGCTTACCTTGGCCCGGGACAGCCTTTGTTTGTGCTGCTTTACGGGCTGCTCGTGATCTTCTTCTGCTTCTTCTACACATCCATTGTGTTCAACCCTGAAGAAACAGCAGACAACCTTCGCAAATATGGCGGGTTTATTCCTGGCTATCGTCCAGGAAAGCGCACGGCAGAGTATCTTGATTATGTGTTGAGCCGCCTGACAGTGATTGGCGCGCTTTACCTGACAATTGTTTGTTTGTTGCCGGAAATCCTGAAGATGAATTACTCCAATATACCATTTTATATTGGGGGAACGTCGATCCTTATTGTTGTTTCCGTGACAATGGATACAGTGGCGCAGATACAATCGCACCTCATCGCTCACCAATATGAGGGCATGATAAAAAGATCACGACTTGGGGCACGGAAAAAATGAACCTGATTCTCTTTGGGCCGCCGGCGGCGGGTAAGGGCACACAAGCCAAGAAACTGGTAGATGAACGCAATTACATCCAGCTTTCAACGGGTGACATGTTGCGCGCTGCGCGCTCTTCCGGTTCCGAGCTTGGCCAAAAAGTTGCCGGCATCATGGACTCTGGCGGTCTTGTGTCTGATGAGATCGTGATTGCTTTGATCAATGAGCAGCTAGACCTTAATCCAAATGCTGCTGGGTTTATCTTTGATGGTTTCCCCAGAACGATTCCTCAGGCTGAGGCGTTGGACAAACTTTTAGAAGGTCGCAACGCTAAAGTGGATCTCGTTATTCGACTGAAAGTGAATGACGACGCGTTGATGGAACGCATAGGGAAGCGATTTGAAGAACAGGGGCGTCCAGATGACAATCCTGAGAGCTTCCGCAAGCGTTTGGACGCTTACAATGCTCAAACGGCGCCATTGCTTCCGATATATGCGGAACAAGGTAAGCTGTCTGAAGTAGATGGTATGCAATCTATCGAACAGGTTTCTTCTGAAATCGACAAGTTATTGGCTGGATCAAAGGGGTAAGTCTGAAGAACCGGTCAATTTGGCGCAATTATCGGTTGACGCAGAGATTTGCGCGCATATAAGTGTCGGCTTCCGCGACGAGGAGACAGACCTGCTGCACCCGATTGGGTCGCCGCCAAGGTCTAATTGTCGTTTATCGCCGTGAAACAGTTTTTATGAATGGAGGGGCAGTGTGGCCCGTATTGCAGGTGTCAACATTCCCACGAACAAGCGTGTCCTGATCGCGCTGCGCTACATTCACGGCATTGGTCCGGCGAAAGCGCAGGAGATCTGCGAAAAAGTGGGTATCGACGCAGCGCGTCGTGTGAACGAATTATCGGATGCTGAAGTTATTCAGATCCGTGAGACGATTGATGCAGACTACATCGTTGAAGGTGACCTTCGTCGTGAAGTCGCAATGAACGTGAAGCGTCTGATGGACCTTGGTTGCTACCGTGGCTTACGTCACCGTCGTGGCCTTCCGGTCCGTGGTCAGCGTACGCACACAAACGCGCGCACTCGTAAGGGTCCAGCCAAGCCGATCGCCGGCAAGAAGAAATAAGACGGGATAAGACAAGATGGCTCGCGAACAATCCCGCGTAAAACGCAGAGAACGTAAAAATATCACGTCAGGCGTTGCGCACGTAAACTCAAGCTTCAACAACACCATGGTCACCATTACGGATGCGCAGGGAAACGCTATTTCCTGGTCATCTGCTGGTCACATGGGGTTTAAAGGCTCTCGTAAGTCCACTCCTTACGCAGCGCAGGTTGCTGCGGAAGATGCTGGCCGTAAAGCCCAAGAGCACGGCATGAAATCCCTTGAGGTTCAGGTTCGTGGCCCTGGTTCTGGTCGTGAGAGCGCTTTGCGCGCACTCCAGTCAATCGGTTTTACGATCACGACTATTCAGGACATCACGTCTATTCCTCACAATGGATGCCGCCCTCCTAAGCGTCGTCGTGTCTAACCTGATCTGAGATCGCCGTTAGTGTGGCGTTCTATAGCTTTTTTTAAGTAGCGTTCCATTCGAATAATCTAAGGTGACCGCCCCATGAACACCGCCGAGGTGAACGACAAAAACTGGAAAGAACTGATCCGCCCGCAGCGTCCTGTGGTGGAGCATGATTTCGACGCCAGCCGTAAAGCAACCCTGACTGTTGAGCCGCTTGAGCGTGGTTTCGGCACGACTATGGGATCTGCGCTGCGTCGCGTTCTGTTGTCTTCCCTGCAAGGTGCTGCAATCACTGGCGTGCAGATCGATGGCGTTGTTCACGAATTTTCGTCAATTCCTGGCGTTCGTGAAGATGTTACCGACATCGTGTTGAACCTTAAGCGTGTTGCGATCCGCATGGTGTCTGAGACGCCTAAGCGAATGACGCTGAAGGCTACCGGTCCGGGAGTGGTAACTGCTGGTCAGATCGAAACTGCGTCCGACACAGAGATTTTGAATCCGGATCACGTGATCTGTACACTGGACGAAGGCGCCGAAGTGCGCATGGAATTCACTGTCGCAACAGGCAAGGGCTATGTTCCTGCCGACCGCAACCGTCCGGACGATGCGCCGCTTGGCTTTATCCCGGTTGATGCCATTTTCTCTCCGGTTGAACGCGTTGGGTTCCAGGTGACGGACACACGCGAAGGTCAGGTTCTGGATTACGATAAGCTTACGCTGACAGTTGAAACAGACGGTTCAGTCGCTCCAGAAGATGCTGTGGCTTATGCGGCCCGCATCCTGCAAGACCAACTGCAGCTGTTGATCACATTTGATGAGCCAACAGTTGAGCAGGAAGTTGATGAGGAGCCGGACCTTGGCTTCAACCCGGTTCTGCTGAAGAAAGTCGACGAGCTGGAATTGTCAGTTCGTTCTGCAAACTGCCTGCGTAACGACAACATTGTTTACATCGGTGACCTTATCCAGAAGTCTGAAGCAGAAATGCTTCGCACACCAAACTTTGGACGTAAGTCATTGAACGAGATCAAGGAAGTCCTCGCTTCCATGGGCCTACACCTCGGCATGGAAGTGCCGTCCTGGCCACCGGAAAATATCGAGGAACTTGCTAAGAAGTACGAAGAGTAAGAACTTTAAGAGGAGCGGCTGAATAAGCCGGAAACACAGCCATGCGTCACGGACTCGCGCACCGCAAGCTGAACCGCACGTCGGAGCACCGCAAGGCCATGTTCGCGAACATGGCAGCGTCCCTCGTCGAGCACGAGCAAATCACAACGACACTTCCTAAAGCGAAGGAACTGCGTTCGGTTGTCGATAAGCTGATTACACTGGGCAAAAAGGGTGACCTGGCTGCACGTCGTAAAGCTATTGCAACTATGCGCGACAAAGAGATGGTTCAAAAACTCTTTGATGTTCTTGCTGAGCGTTACAAAGATCGCAACGGTGGCTACACACGCGTTCTTAAAGCTGGCTTCCGCTACGGAGACAACGCGCCAGTTGCTGTTATCGAACTTGTTGACCGCGACCCGGAAGCTAAGGGTAAGGCTGATCGTGAGCGTGTAGAAGCCGAAGCTGCGATGGAACTTGAAGACTAAGGTTTTGCAGCCTTGCTTACAGAAATGAGAAGCCGCTCTCCCTGAATATGGGACAGCGGCTTTTTCTTGTAAGAATACGTATAATTGCTGTGCGGCTCGTTTCAGTGATGGCGTCATCTTGGTTTGATGGTCCATGCTGACCATGGAGTGACTGGTATGCTTCTATTCATACTCTGGTGGTGCGTGGACGATCACCTTGCCGCTGCAATTGAAGCGCCAGGTCTTGGCGAACTGCCGATCTGGGTACCTTTGGTTATCTCAATTGCTTTTGCGCACACTTTTTCAGTTCGCAATAAATAGAGTCTGGAATAACTCTCAGAAAAACCCCATTTCCGCCAATATTGACTGGGAAGCAGAGATTGCTCCTTCGCCACGTTGCGTATTCAAAAAGAAGGGTTTGTTTACATGGCTCTTGCTAAAGCTCATTTCGGTCGGACGGTATTAATTTGCACGTCCATGTTAGTTTCTGTGAGTGCGTGTTATGCACAGTCCAGTAACACTCCTTCTTCTCCAGTGCAGACTAGCGGAGCGATCAAAGAGATCATCCGTGAAGCGCCTCAGAGCCAAGCAGAGATAACAATGTCTTTTTCACCAATCGTGAAAGAGACAGCGCCAGCAGTCGTAAACGTTTACTCATCAAAAGTCGTTCGTGAAACTGTGTCGCCGTATGCGAACGATCCTTTCTTTCAACGTTTTTTTGGAAATCAGCTCGGTGGAATGCCTCGTGAGCGTATTCAATCCTCGCTTGGCTCTGGTGTTATCGTGGGAGAAGACGGTGTCATCGTCACGAATAATCACGTCGTTGAAGGCGCAGACGAACTGAAGGTCGTGCTTTCAGATCGCAGGGAATATCCGGCTGAACTCGTGGTTGCTGACGAACGCACAGACCTTGCGGTTCTCAAGATCGACACCGGCGGTGAGGTTTTGCCGAAGTTAGAATTTGCAGATACCCGGCAGGTTGAGGTTGGTGATCTGGTTCTCGCTATCGGAAACCCCTTTGGCGTGGGGCAAACAGTGACAACCGGCATTATATCAGCACAAGCGCGAACAGATGTTGGCGTTTCTGACTACGCGTTCTTCTTGCAGACAGATGCTGCAATCAATCCGGGTAACTCAGGCGGCGCTCTCGTCGATTCGCTAGGTCGCCTTGTTGGGGTGAACACAGCCATTTTCTCACGCTCGGGCGGCTCCAATGGTATTGGGTTTGCGATCCCTGCTGAGATGGTCAAACGGGTTGTTGATGCGGCAGTAAATGAGGGACGAATAGTGCGTCCTTGGCTTGGTCTGAAAGGACAAGCTGTGAATGCGGACATTGCAAAGTCTATGGGGTTGACACGTCCAATGGGCGTTCTGGTCACGGAAATTTATCCTGACAGTCCTGCGGAACAGGCGGGTTTGAAACGTGGGGACCTAATCACTACAATTGATGGTCGCGAAGTATTTGATGAGCGCGGGCTTAAATTCCTCGCAGCGACTTTGGCGCCTGGGGATCAAACCAACCTTCAATTCCTGCGCGGTGGTGATAATAAAAGCGCGGATGTGACCTTAGCGCCGCCACCAGGGGCAACAGAAGCTGATCTCATTCTCCTGGAAGGCAAGCACAGTCCATTTACCGGAGCAGAGGTTGCTGACCTTTCTCCAGCTTTGGCCGATGAAATGGGCCGGGACCCATTTTCATCGGGTGTGCTAGTCAATCGCGTTTTACGTCGATCCTACGCTGCTCAATTTGGGTTGCGTCCGGGGGACATTATCCGCGAAGTAAACGGTGAAACAATTGAAACCTCAGACGACCTGCAGGATGCAATTGAAAAATCAGCAGGACAAGGCTCTAGATGGACCGTGACGATCGAGAGAAATGGTCGCCGCATTACTTCTAATGTTCGGCTTTAGCCTTCTTTTGGGTATCAACCGCTTCCATAAACGCTCAGCAAAGCTATCTTCACTCGTATGAGTGATTTGTTCTCCGCAGCTGGTATGTCAGACAACGCGCCGCAACCTTTGGCGGATCGTATGCGTCCCAAATCTCTGGATGAGGTTGTTGGGCAGGGGCATCTAATCGGCTCCGATGCTCCTATCGCGCGCATGTTGGAGAATGGGCGGTTAGCCTCGATGATATTGTGGGGACCGCCCGGCGTGGGCAAAACCACGATCGCGCAACTGCTAGCCAAAGATGCCGGACTGGAGTTTCATCCAATTTCGGCAATATTTTCAGGCGTTAAGGACCTTAGAGCTGCGTTTGAGAAAGCTGAAGCATTGCGTGCGACAGGTAAAGGCACATTGCTTTTTGTGGATGAAATCCACCGATTTAATCGTGCACAACAGGATGGATTTCTGCCCTTTGTTGAAAAGGGTGTTGTGATCCTTGTGGGTGCCACAACCGAAAACCCAAGCTTTGAACTAAATGCTGCGTTGTTATCGCGCTGTCAGGTTATGGTGCTGCGCCGCTTAGATGATACAGCGTTAGAGCAGTTGCTTGAGCGCATCGAAAAGAAGACCGGCAATACACTGCCGCTAAACGATAAAGCTCGAGCAGCGTTGGTGCGTATGGCGGACGGGGACGGACGCTATCTGATCAACCTGGCTGAAGAAGTGTTGGGGACAAAGACGCTTAAACCTCTAGGCGTTGATGAGCTCGCTAAACTGGTTCAGAAGCGCGCACCGGCCTATGATAAGGATCGCGACGAACACTATAATCTCATCTCCGCATTGCACAAATCAGTCCGGGGTTCAGATCCCGATGCCGCGCTTTACTGGTTTTGCCGCATGCTGGAGGGGGGCGAAGATCCGCTATTCCTTGCACGCCGCATCGTCCGTATGGCCTCTGAAGACATTGGACTTGCTGATCCGACCGGATTGATGATTGCAGGCGAGGCGGCGCGAACCTATGAGCGACTTGGATCGCCTGAAGGCGAATTGGCGCTTGCGCATGCGGTAGTGCATCTTGCCACTGCGCCAAAATCTAATGCGGTTTACATGGCTTACAAAGCAGCTCGAACTGCGGCTAAGACCACTGCCAGCCTGCCTCCGCCAGCACACATCTTAAATGCGCCAACCAACATGATGAAGGATCTGGGGTATGGAGCTGGATACCAGTATGACCATGATGTTGAAGGTGGTTTTTCTGGCCAGAATTATTTTCCGGATGGCATGGCGCGTCAGCAGTTTTATGCGCCGAAGGGAGCGGGTAGAGAAGCATCTATTCGAGATCGTTTGAAGGATTGGTCGTTACGCAGGGAAAAGCCTCAGGAGGGATGAGACTTTACCGCTGGCGGTTTAGCCAATGACATGCACACGCCAGGCAGCAATCAGGCGCTTACCTTGTGTCAGATTCAAATCGTTCGGCGTGTCGGTCGCAAGACCTGATCCCGGCCCCTCATAACCCAAAGACAAGCAAAGCTTGTAAAAAGCAAACGGATCTTCCAGGACATTTAGGTTGCGAATAATCTGGAAACCCAACTCGTCACCGATCGGCATCATGGCCGATTGCATTTTGCGTAAAACGCCTGGTGCGAAAGGTTCTTTTGGCGTAGGCGCGCGTTCTGATTGTTGTGTCAGCTTGGAAACCAGGCGAAGCGGAGCTGTGCGCTTCCAATCCTTCATCAATTGCGACCCAATCCGGCGATATGTTTCTTCAACATAAAAGGCGACGTTACGAGGCTGTCTGTTTGTATCATTGAGCGCCAGTTTAGGCGCTGGATAACCATGTGATATGGCAAGTCGCAGAAACGCAGCTGGATCTCTTAACACGCTAGGGTGATAAGTCACGGCTG
Organism: uncultured Hyphomonadaceae bacterium; assembly: GCA_964342355.1. Lineage (GTDB taxonomy): Bacteria > Pseudomonadota > Alphaproteobacteria > Caulobacterales > Hyphomonadaceae > Hirschia. Next base: position 23,317 of record CAYFFG010000024.1, on the reverse strand, counting down.
TATCAAATGAAAAACCAATTGCCTTCAGATGCGCGCGTCTGCGCTTCTGTTCTTCTGAATTTGTTCTATACAGCGGATGTTTCAGCCGAGACGTGTGCGCAGCGAACGGGTCACTGGTCACGACGATTGAAAATCTGTTGTCCTCATTCTGTCCATTCATGTGCTTGTACCTTGTCTGCAAGCATCTATTAGAACAGCCCCTATGTGGATAACTATGCATACTGATTCGCCGAGTTACAATAGCTCCACTGCGGTTTCACTTGAGTAATCTACGCCATGAGTAAGACTAGACACGGTAAGCCTTGGAAAAAAGGCGCCTATTCTAAAAAGTTAATAAAACCTTACTCGCCTAATTCTGCTGATAACGATTTCATGCGCGCAATACTTCTGCATGAGGATTCATCTGTTCTGGCTTTTATTAAGCCAAGCGGTCTTGCTTGCCAGACTCGAAACCCGGATGACAGAACACTCGACAAATTACTTGCAGTCTTTGCTAAATCTAACGGAAAGCAGCCCCGCTTGGTTCATCGCTTGGATGCACAAACGTCGGGTGTGATTATCACTGGACGGACGAAACCGGCGGCTGCTTTTTTATCGGCGGCCTTTGCTGACCGGTTTGCCCAAAAAACATATGTCGCGATTGTATTTGGCGCGCGATTTGAAGAAACTACCGGTGTGATAGACGCGCCACTGGAGCGGTATCAGGAAAAGCCAAACTTGACGCTCATGCGGGCCGCCAATATCGGTTCGAAAGATTTTCAGGAAGCGCGAACTGAATACGAAGTACTATCCAGCGCCGGTGGCGCGCATTTATTGCGCCTTAAACCTCAAACCGGTCGGATGCATCAGCTGCGTGCGCATTTGGCCCATATAAAACGTCCGATATTGGGTGACCCATATTACGGCGTGGCGGACCAGCCCAAAAGCGAACAGATAGCGCCGCTTCGTCTCATGCTACATGCTTACCGTCTGATTATGCCTCATCCTGATAGCGGCGAACTCGACCTAAAGGCGCCATTGCCTGATGATATGAAAGATATGGCTCTGACTTTAGGGCTAGATGTCAGTGAACTGGCGTAAAAGAGTGAAACCCGTTAAAGGCTAGAGCCATGCAACACATATTATACGTCGCTTTAGGTGGGGCGCTGGGCGCAACCGCTCGGTACACGCTCTCAGGCGCGATGCTGCGCATGTTTGGTCCAGGATGGCCGTGGGGAACGTTCTCAGCCAACATAATAGGATCGTTGTTGATGGGGGTTTTAGTGGGCTGGCTGGCCTTCAAAGTCGATGGCGGTCAGTCTTGGCGTGTCTTTTTGGGAACTGGCTTGCTTGGCGGATTTACGACCTTTTCTGCATTTTCGCTTGAAACCGCGCTCATGATCGAGAAAAAAGCCTACACACAGGCAGCGTCTTATGCGCTTGGGTCTGTGCTGTTGGGTGTTGTCGCCCTCTTTATTGGATTACTCCTTTCACGAAAGTTGTTTGCCGCATGAGCTGGAATTCAGGTCAGGTTCTACAGATTCCAGTCGCAGAGAATGAAGACGACATCCGTCTGGACCGTTGGTTGAAACGTCGCTTCCCTGGACTGACTCAAGGACAGGTAGAAAAGCTTCTGCGTAAGGGTGAAATACGTGTTGATGGCAGCCGAGCGAAATCTAACACACGATTAAAGGCTGGTCAGAGCGTACGCGTGCCGCCAATGCCTTCCGGCGATAGCCGTAAGCCGAAAACTGAGGAGCGGATCGAGAATATATCGCCACAGGATGCTGAGTTTATTCGTTCGCTGGTTCTCTATGAAGACAAAGACGTCATCATAATCAACAAGCCCTCAGGGTTGGCTGTGCAGGGCGGAACAAAAACATCACGGCATGTGGATGCGTTATCTGCTGCGCTTGTCGGGCCGGAAGATGAAAAACCAAAGTTGGTGCATCGTTTGGATAAAGATACGTCCGGCGTTCTGGTGTTGGCAAAAAACGCGAGTGTTGCGGCAGACCTTGGAAAACATTTCCGCTCACGGTCGTTAGAAAAGACCTACTGGGCGGTTATCCACGGCATGCCGAACCCCTCTGAAGGGGAATTGCGCGGTTGGATGATCAAAGGGGCAGGACGGGGCGAAGATAAGGAAACAATGCGTGGCGCGCAGCATGGCGAGCGTGGCGCTGTCTTTGCGATTACTGACTACAAAGTTGTGTCCAATGCTGCGCAACGCGCTTGCTGGATCGCATTGAAACCACTTACCGGTCGCAAGCATCAGTTGCGTTATCATATGTCAGAGATAGGCCACTCAATCATCGGTGACTACAAATACACATGTGAACGGGAAACACCCAGTGGTGTTTCTTATGGGTTGCACCTGCATGCGCGCGCGCTGCGTTTGCCGAGCAAATCGGGTAAGCCAATAGAAGTGATTGCGCCAATGTCGCCGCAAATGGAGGAGACATTCGAATTGTTCGGTTTCCATGAATCTGAAGCAGGCGATCCCTTTGAAACTGTTCAGCAAATGGGACGGCGCAGATGACACTTAAATTAGCTGTGTTTGATGTCGACGGCACGCTCGTCGACAGCCGCGATATTATTCAAAAAGCAATGAGCGAAGCGTTCACCAAGTGGGGATTTAAAGCGCCGGACTATGAAGAAACCCGCCAGATTGTGGGTTTGTCTCTGTATGAGGCGCTGGCAAGGCTCAAACCTGATGCGGACGACAAACTGTTGGCCAATATGGTTGAGGACTACAAAAACTCCTTCATTGCCATGCGGACGCAGCCAGGGTTTTTTGAGCCTATGTATGATGGGGCGCTTGAGCTTTTGAAGGACATGTCAGCTGACGGATGGTTGATGGGAGTGGCGACGGGTAAGTCGCGCCGAGGACTGGACACGATATTGGATATGCATGATTTGGGCGATCTGTTTGACACGCATTGGTGTGCGGACGATGGCCCTGGCAAGCCACACCCTTTCATGGTTCAGCAGAATATGGATGTGCTTGGATGTTTTGCTGAGCAGACCCTGGTTATTGGTGACGCGACCTTCGACATGTTGATGGCGCGTGCAGCTAACGCACATGCCGTTGGCGTCAGCTGGGGCTTTGGTAAAGTTGACGAGCTGACACAAGCAGGCGCTCATGAAGTGCATCATGATTTTGAAACGCTACGGGCTGGTGTTCATGCCTTCAGCGAGAAGGTGACAGCATGACGTCGCAAAATCCAAACCGTTTTTACAAATCGGTGGACGTCCAGTCGAATGAAGATGGGCAATGGAACGTCACGCTTGACGGACGTGAGTTACGTACGCCAGCAAAGTCACCTCTAAATCTTCCCACGCGCGCGCTGGCGCTGGCTGTGGCCGATGAATGGGCTGCTCAGGAACACGAGATCATGGTTGCTGACATGCATGTCACGCGTCTTGTGAATGTTGCTGTGGATCGTACTGGAGCTGTGCGCGAGGAAATGGCGGAGGAAGTTGCGCGCTATGCGGAGACGGATCTTGTGTCGCATTTGGCGGACGGTCCGGAGATTCTACGGATGCGCCAAGAAGATGCCTGGGGCAAATGGCGGGATTGGGCGGCGCAGGAATTGGACGTGTTTCTCGTGCCAGTTGAAGGCATTATCGCAAGCCCGCAGCCAAGTCAGTCACTTGATGCTGCCCGCGAGCACGCGCTTAAACTGGATGATCTGCGACTGACAGCTCTTAATTTCGGATTGGGATTGTTTGGGTCGGCAGTCTTGTCTCTGGCTGTGGAGCAGCGCGAATTATCGGCTGCTGAGGCGTTTGAATTATCTCGTATTGATGAGGCCTTTCAGATTGAACAATGGGGCGAGGATGAAGAGGCTCAGGCCCGCGTTGAAGCGCACAGACGACAGGCTGTGGCGCTCGATGTTTTCTACACTGCGCTAGATAAGTCACGTCCCTGAGATGATGGATTTGTAAAAAAGGTATTAATTACAAAGTTCTGTATATAAATCGCAACGTCGTGTTCATGTCTGGTTCGGAATGGCTCTGGCATGTTCGCTGACATGATGAGCAAGCCGATCTTTTCCATAGCAATGAAAATCGCAGCGTTGGCTGCGGCGTCATTGTTCGCCGTTTCAACAGCCTCAGCCGGTCTGCCGCCAGAGCGTGTAAAAAAAGTTGAAACTCAACATCGCAAAAATGATCATGGCCAAGGCCATGACAATCATCGTGATGATCGCGGTAACCGGGACCAACACAACAACCGAGGCAATCGCGACGGAGATCATTCTCGCAATGATCAGGACCGTAGAGGGGGGCGCGACAACCGTGATGACCATCACAGAGATCATGCCCGCAATGATCATGATCGCCGCTGGAGTGATAACCATCGCGACAATGACAACCGGCACGGACGCAACCATGGTCGGAACAATGACCATTGGAGAAATGACAACCGCAGGAATGACAATTTTCATTGGGTTAGGAATGGTCACCGTCATCGCGAATGGCGCGACCACGGTCGCAGTTTTCGCGGCGCCCGCGCGAATGGTTGGAACAATCGCGTCATTTTTCAAGCAATAAACCGTTGCCAGTCAGCCGCCAACAGGCGCGCGCCGGGACGAACATTTGTTGACTACTTGCGCCAACCCCAGGTCTCGTTTGGAAGTTCAGGGCGCTTGCGCCTGAGAGGTCCAATGGAAGTAAGCTCGTACCGAGGTAGTTACCGTATTGGATCTTTGTGTGTTGTTGATCATTCAGGACGGATTACAGAGTTCAGGACTTACCGCTAATACTCACTTCAAGGATAAAGATAATACGTGCGCCTTCAAAAAGGTGCGCGTATTTTCGTTCTGGAGGCTGATTTTTCGTCCTGAGCCGCGCAGCGACTTGCCTTTTGGGGCAAGTGTCCATTATCTGCATTCTGAAGAATGATAATAAAATTCAGCAGGGGCAGAATATGAGCACGGACATCCTTGAATTGCTGGCGGAAAAACGCGAACGCGCACGTCTTGGCGGCGGTCAACGTCGAATAGATAATCAGCATGCAAAAGGAAAACTGACGGCACGTGAACGTATTCAGGTACTTCTGGATGAAGGTTCCTTTGAAGAATGGGACATGTTCGTCGAGCACCGTTGTTCAGATTTTGGAATGGAAGAACAGCGTATCCCTGGCGATGGTGTTGTGACGGGTTGGGGAACGATTGACGGTCGTCCAGTCTATGTTTTCTCCAAAGATTTTACAGTCTTTGGAGGTTCGCTATCTAAAGCGCACGCGGAGAAGATTGTTAAAGTTCAACGTGCTGCCGCTCGCAATGGCGCTCCAGTCATTGGGCTTTTTGATGCTGGCGGCGCGCGTATTCAGGAAGGCGTGGACTCGCTGGCAGGTTATGCTGACATCTTCATGGAGAATGTGCTGTCTTCTGGTGTGATCCCACAGATTTCTGTCATCATGGGACCTTGTGCGGGGGGAGATGTTTATTCTCCGGCCATGACAGATTTCATCTTTATGGTGAAAGACACGTCATACATGTATGTGACAGGCCCAGACGTGGTCAAAACCGTCACCAACGAAAATGTGTCTCACGAAGAACTGGGCGGCGCGCGCGTTCACGCATCCAAATCGGGTGTGGTTGACGGTGCGTTTGACAACGATATCGAAGCGTTGACGCAAGTACGTCGCTTGATGAACTATTTGCCTTCATCAAACCGTGAGCCAGCTCCGAAAATCTCATCTTTCGATACGCCAGATCGTTCCGAAGACAGCCTCGATACGCTCGTCCCAGCAAACCCCAACATGCCTTACGACATGCGCGAACTGATTGAGAAGGTGGCTGATGAGGGCGACTTTTTTGAGATCGGAAAGGATTTCGGCGGAAATATCCTTTGCGGCTTTGGACGCATTGAAGGCAATTCAGTCGGATTTGTCGCAAACCAGCCTATGACACTCGCAGGTGTTCTCGACATCGACGCTTCCCGCAAGGCGGCTCGCTTCGTTCGCTTTTGCGATTGCTTCAATATTCCAATCGTCACCTTTGTTGATGTTCCAGGTTTCATGCCGGGCACGAAACAGGAATATGGCGGACTGATCAAACACGGCGCTAAGCTTTTGTTTGCATATGCCGAAGCAACTGTGCCGAAAGTCACGGTTATCACACGCAAAGCCTATGGTGGCGCTTACGACGTGATGAGCTCCAAACACCTGCGTGGTGATATCAATTTTGCTTGGCCAAATGCAGAGATTGCCGTAATGGGCGCAAAAGGGGCTGTGGAAATCATTTACCGCTCAGAGCTGGGTGACGAAGAAAAGATCGCCGCGCGCACCAAGGAATACGAAGACAGATTTGCAAACCCTTTTGTTGCGGCGTCTAAGGGATACATTGACGATGTAATCCAGCCTCACAACACGCGTTTCCGCATTGCGCGTTCATTACGTATGTTGAAAAACAAAGACGTGAAGAACCCACCTAAGAAACACGACAACATTCCTCTGTAATTACAGAAAGCCGCATTTGTTTGGGTGACCTGGCGATCAGAGCATTTGACGGTGAAGTGCCTGAAAATGTTCTCGATGCGGTCGCGCGTACAGAAATCACGCCTGCCGCCACGCAAAAGAACGCACGCTTTCTGTGTTTGGCGAAAGCGCGGCGGTTGTCCGCTAGAGGGGGAAGTTGTTCACTTTCCCTAAAAAGGTAATGGCAATAAAGAAGAAAGTCCCAATCCGCTTTAATTCTGGGGTGGGGTGACTTTTGGAAGCCAGCGAATTATTCGGCCGCTGTTTCTTCTTCAACCAGACTCTCCACATCGTGCCGGTCTGGCATTTCTTCTTCATTTTCGTATCGGTTTACAAACGCCTTCATGAAGCGCCGGATCTCGCGTGAAGCGCTTGTGTCAAGTACCTCACAAAGCTCCACGAATGCATCGCGTTCTTCTTTGCTGATCCTGATAACCAACTGGCTATCTTTCTTCTGTTTGCGACGTGTTTTTTTGTCACCCATCAGGTTTTTTCCACCTCAACCGTATTGCATTAGTATATACAATTGATTGGATCGATTGGCAATTTTCTGAATCCAGAAAAGTCCGTAGAGAGACGATTGTTTAGAATTAGGAGCTTCTAAACAATCGCACAGGGTTCCAGAATCTTTTTGCCAGCCAGCGTTTTTTCAGCCGTGCGTTGATGGGTGCGTCATTTGGTCCGCGGGGTATCAGTATCCCGTTCATAACGGGTTTAAGCCCACGAATAAGGTCCTCTTCGACACGGCGTCGGTCTGATTCACTGGAGATACGCGCCACATGGCGTTCTGTTGCGCCGCGTGACCACCAGGCTTCTCCCCATCGTTCGTGTCCTTTTAGGCGGCTGCGCAAATTAGATGTTTTGCCAACGTAAAGCGGTGTCAGGAAAAAGACATATGACCTGCGAACAAAGACATAAATGCCTCCGTCATCAGGTAATCCATTGTCTGTTAAAGTGACGTTGAACCAGTACTTTTGCCCGGTCTCTCCGCGCCATCTGTGCAACCCGAACAAAAGCATTGTGTTTCCCTATACCGCTAGATCAGGTGTTGTTGTGATTTTTCAATGTTAGTTGATGAATTGGAAATGTTGGTTAACAAGGGCCTAAATTTAGCAGTTGTCGGTTTGAATCTAGGTTCGAGGATGTTGGCAAAAATCAGGGAATACAGATGCTTGTAGAAAATCTACTGGTTGCAACCGCCATGATCGCCCTGACGACATGTGTACACTTTTTTGGCATAGCGGCACTGATTTCCTTTACTCGGCGAAATCGATTTGAGCGACGCACACGTGGTCCAATCTGGCTTCAGGGAGCGTCGATCTTACTGGTAGTGTTCGGGTTGATATTTTTACACACGATAGAGATCTGGCTATATGCAGGCCTCTATATTCTATTGGGTGAATTTTCGACGTGGGAGGAGGCGCTGTACTTCTCGACATCGACTTTTACGACCGTCGGGTTTGGCGATATCGTTCTGGATCCCACGTGGCGGCTGGTCGCGGCAATCGAATCTGCAGGCGGTTTTCTACTAATTGGTTGGTCGACCGCGTTCCTTGTATCTGTGACAGCTCGTCTGGGGGCGTTGGAGGCTCAGATGGTAGATCAGTTAGAAAAACGAGTAGAAAATAAAGACTGAATCCGGACAGATTTTCCTGAAAGCGTTTTCTTCGCGCGCTTGGAATTGCCTTGCGGGCAATCACTAGCTATCAGCTATCAAAAGCAAAATAATATAAGAGCTGAGCGGGACAGAAAATCACATGTTTTCTAAAATCTTGATCGCCAACCGTGGAGAGATTGCATGCCGGGTCATAAAGACCTGTCAGCGTCTGGGCGTGAAAACAGTTGTCGTCTATTCAGAAGCGGATGCAGGTTCCCGCGCTGTGGAAATGGCAGACGAAACCGTGTTTATCGGCGGATCTCCAGCATCGGAAAGCTATCTGGTCGCCGACAAAATTGTAGCGGCTGTCAAAGAAACTGGCGCCGAAGCTGTGCACCCAGGTTTTGGTTTTCTGTCCGAGAATGCAGAATTTGCGCGCCGCCTCAAAAAAGAAAAAATCACGTTCATCGGTCCAAACCCAGAAGCCATTGAGGCAATGGGCGACAAGATCACATCCAAGAAGTTCGCCGCAGAAGCAGGCGTGTCGACTGTGCCGGGCTATATGGGCCTCATTGATGACGCTGAGCACGCGGTCAAGATTTCAAAGGAAATCGGCTATCCGGTAATGATCAAGGCCTCCGCTGGTGGTGGGGGTAAAGGCATGCGGATCGCGTGGAATGACGCTGAAGCGCGTGAAGGCTTTAATTCCTCTAAAGCAGAAGCGATTTCATCTTTCGGCGACGACCGGATCTTCATTGAAAAGTTTGTCACCCAGCCGCGCCACATTGAGATTCAGGTGCTTGGCGACAAGCACGGTAACTGCATCTTCCTCAACGAACGCGAATGTTCCATCCAGCGCCGTAACCAGAAAGTGGTCGAAGAAGCGCCATCGCCGTTTCTGGATGAGAAAACGCGTAAAGCGATGGGGGAGCAGTCCATCGCGCTTTCAAAAGCGGTGAATTATGATTCAGCAGGAACAGTCGAGTTCATCGTTGATGGCGAGAAGAATTTCTACTTCCTGGAAATGAACACACGCTTGCAGGTGGAGCACCCGGTCACGGAAATGACGACTGGTGTTGACCTTGTCGAGCAGATGCTGCGTGTGGCTTACGGCGAAAAACTGAAGCTCAAGCAAAAAGACATCGGCATCAATGGTTGGGCGGTTGAAACCCGGATCTATGCTGAAGACCCTTACCGCAACTTCCTGCCATCCATCGGTCGTCTGAAGCGTTGCCAGTTCCCACCAGAAGGCAAGCTTGGCCCGGGCGAAGTGCGCATCGATACAGGTGTGCGCGAAGGCGATGAAATCTCTATGTTTTATGACCCGATGATTGCCAAGCTGATCACACACGGGAAAGATCGGATGGCGGCCATCGAATCTCATGAAATGGCGCTCGATCGACTGAACATTGAAGGTATTCAGGATAATTCGCCATTCCTGGCTGCTGTGTTGGGGCAGGATCGTTTCCGGTCAGGCAAGATAACGACTGGCTATATCGCTGAAGAATTCCCAGAAGGCTTCTCCGGTGTTGAACCAGGAAAAGACGCAGAAGACCTGATCACAGCGGCGGCGGCCTACGTGCACGGCCTTTACCGTGAACGCGCATCTCACATTAGCGGCCAAATTTCGCCAGACGGCATTGCCGTGCGCGATGAGTGGGTTGTCCTTATCAATCGCAAGCTCATCCCGGTGAAGCTCAAAATGGGCGAGCGGGAAGCTGAAGTGATTGTGGAAGGCCGTAAACAGCCGCTAGTGATCAACACCACTTGGACGCCAGGAAAAGCGGTCATGGAAGGTTTGTTCGGCAACGAACCTTTCGCGCTGCGGTTTGAAAACACGACTGAAGGCTATGTTTTCAGGTATCGGGGTGTCAAAGCACATGTTCTGGTGACCAACCCGGATACCGCTGCGCTGCTTGAAAAGCTGCCGGAAAAAGAGCCGCCAGACCTTTCCAAACTTATCATAAGCCCAATGCCGGGTCTTGTGGTCTCGATGGATGTGACCGTTGGCCAGGAAGTCAAATCTGGCGAAGCGGTCTGCATCGTGGAAGCCATGAAAATGCAAAACACTATCCGGGCTGAAGCGGACGGTGTTGTAAAAGCCGTGAACGTTAAGTCTGGCGACCCGGTTGCAGCTGACGAAATCATGGTGGAATTCGAGTAAGTCTTACCGGGTTTGTTTGGCGGATTTAAATGACAGGCGGCGCGGCGTTCATCGTCGCGCCGTATTGTTTTTCAAATGCCTGTCGCAACTGTGAGTCCACCTCGGTCATGCCGGCGGTCACGCCCAGGTCAAAGAGGCTTGTTACCCCAAGTCCGGCTTCTGATATCCCACATGGAATTATCCCGCTGAAATGTGAAAGGTCTGGTTCCACATTCAGGCTGAGGCCGTGGTAAGACACCCATTTGCGAAGACGAACGCCAAGTGCGGCAATCTTGTCTTCATGCAAAGGGCCGCCAGATTGCGTGCGATCCACCCAGACGCCGACACGTCCTTCGCGGCGCTCTCCGCGCACATTGAACGCATCCAGCGTATCAATCACGCATTGTTCCAGTGACTGGACAAATTTGCGCACATCCCGACCACGCTCGGCAATATCGAGCATGACATAAACAACGCGCTGGCCGGGGCCATGATAGGTGTATTGTCCGCCGCGCCCGGCCTGGAATACGGGGAACCGTTCCGGATCAGCCAGATCATGCGGTTGGGCGGATGTCCCGGCGGTATAAAGGGGCGGGTGTTCCAAGAGCCACACCATCTCACGCGCTGTGCCGGCATGGATGGCGGCGATGCGTGTTTCCATCGCAATAAGTGCGTCCTCATAAGGAACCAGATGGTCTGAAATTGCCCATTCTATTGGTGTGTCCATGAGGCGGTTAACTCCTGAGTTACCCTGACTGGGCTAACTATATGGTCTGAGAGCCAGTTATTTTGGGGTATTCGCGTGTCATCGCAACTCGATGCAGTTGAAATAGACATTACTGTTCTACTGGGACGGTCTAAAATTCCTATGCAGCAATTGCTGCGGATGGGACGTGGGGCGGTGATTCCGCTGGACGCCAGTGAGTATGACGAGGTTTGGATTCTCGCCAACAACCACCCCATTGCGCGCGGCGAGCTGGTCATTGATGGCGAGCGTGTGTCTGTTTCTGTGACAGGCGCGGCGCAGGTGGCGGATTATTACGCGACAGAGCAATAGTGTTTTCCTCCGACCGCGAAAAAACTTCACATATTGATATTTTGAGGGTTCACAACCGGCGCGCTTGTTGTATATCTCCGCGCTCGTCTCGGGTTGCGGCCGTGGCGGAATTGGTAGACGCGCAGCGTTGAGGTCGCTGTGGGGTAACTCCCGTGGAAGTTCGAGTCTTCTCGGCCGCACCATTTTACAATCTTGACCCTGCAAGCCCGCTAAGACCTTGAAAGGTATGGCAGTTTCTATAGTTCGATAACCGTTTTCGCGGGAGTATCGAAGAGGCTCCACAAAGGCCAACCGCAGTACGGTTTGGCGCAGGGGTAGAGACCCATTTTCATATATATTCCAAGGGCTTGAGAGAAATTTTAGCGCGAGTTCAATAGACTCTCCAAACCTCCCCTTCGCCGGAATCATATTCTCGACTTTCTCAGTCAGCAGAAACTTCTCCCGCTCCAATTTCTCGACCCGCTTTTCAAGCGCAGAGATCACGGATGCGCTCGACGACTCGACGATCCTGTCGAGCAGCTTGTTGATCTGGTCCTCAACGTCAGCGAGTTGCGCGAGCACCGCTTTTTTTGATCGTTTAGCTTCGTCCAACCGCGCATCCCATGCGCGCTCAAACATGGTGCGCATGACACCGAAGAGCTTCTTCGTTGGCTGCATGGATTTGAGAATTTCCGCGAAGCCTTCCTCGATCTTCGCACGCGGGATCGATTTGCGCTTGGACGGACAACCTGGCGTGTCGCACAGATAATACGGATAGTGCTTGCGGCACCCCTTAGACCAAGCTGCGGTCATGGGCTTGTCGCAATCATCACAGTGCACGAAGCCGCGAAGCGGAAAATCTGGGCTGAAGTCACGCCGAGCAGCAGGACGACCGCCATTTTCCAGATTGTTCAGAATCCTTTCATGCGTCCCGAAGCTAATCAGCGCTTCATGGTGGCCTTTGCGCAGGCTCACTTCCCATGTCTCAGAATGGACGTACCCTGCGTAGAGCGGGTTTCTGAGCAGCTTGGTAATCTTCCACGCTCGGATTTTCCCATTTGGCAAATCCTTCGGGAACTCAGGCTTGGTTTCTAAAAAACGCTGCACTTCGGCTTGGGACGCGAAACGACCGTTCGCATACCCTTCGAGTGCTTCTTGTACATATTCGGCAAGCACGCCATCGGGAGCCAAAAGCTTTCCGTGTACCTTATCGGTTATGTATTTATAGCCTACTGGCGCATGAAAGACCCAATAGCCTTTCTCGATACGGGCCACCATCTTCTGCCGAACCTGACGGCGGTTCTGTTCACGTTCTAGCTCGCCGTGCGCGGCGACGATGGTTTCAATGAACTTGCCTTCAGGCGTATCTTCGAAATTGAAGTTGAGGCATTCAACCGTCGCGCCGCGTTCGGCGAATGCGTGACGTAGCTTAAAGTGAAATTCTGTGTCACGAGCGAAGCGCTTGAGATCATCGAAGATGACGACGAATTTGCCGTCCTTCTGGGCATCGAGATAGGCCAGCATGGCGCACATGCCTGGGCGCTTCATGAAGTCACCACCGCCCGAAGCGTCATCAGGGAATACCGCCTCTACGGCATAACCTTTCATCTCGGCGTACTGTCGGCACCGATGCTCTTGACTAACGAGGCCAGCACCCTCTGTCTTTTGGCGCGTCGTGGATACACGGCAATAGATAAGTGCACGGATTGGCGTGCTTTTTTGGTTCTTGTTGTTCTTTTCCGAGGCCATGAATCCTTAACCTTTCTGCGCCGCCTCAAGGTTCCGGCGCAACGACATCTTCGTGTTCTGTACTGGGTAAGCTGGATTCTAGCCCATCTTCACACAAAATGCTCGCATGATCGTGCTTTGTTCTGCCTTTTCCACAGACCTGCTGCGTCGGATGCACGTCAAATCCAAGCTCTACAAACGCTACTATAATCTTCCAAAGCGCGCCAATGACTTGCTCCTTCTGAGCGTCGTCTATGTCAGCATCTTCGAGCAGCTCTTTGTAGAACTCGACATCTAGCTGAAGACTGTGCCTTACAGTCCGATCATGTTCACGCGACAGTGCTTCGCCTACGTCGGGCAATGTCCAATCTTTATCGGATGTGGTCATGACAAGACCCCTCCTTTTCAGCAATGCACCGCATGCTGACCAGTTTCATTTCCTTTTCGGACAATAGAGCAGCACATCACCCGTGCAGGGTGATAAGCGCAGATATTGCTGCGCGGATGCTGCATATATAGTCTTATTATACCGCAGCAATCGGCTGTAACGCAAGCTCAGCAAGGGTTTCAGGAAAAGCAAAGCCCCGATCTTGTTACGAGAGATCAGGGCTTTCAAAAGAGAAATTCTCTTTTAACGAGGGATTTCGACCCTCTTTAATCTGGGGAGATTGGAGAGCGGATCGAGACAGGTGGATATTGTTCATTATACGTACCGTTTCGACTTTTTATTGCCTCTATCGACTTTGTGAGAAGTTTGACTTCGCGAAGCCGCCAAGGCGCGCAAATACTTGTTGGGCTTCAACTTCAGTAGCTGCTTTTTCAAGCCTGTCACGAAGGACAGCTATCCGCTTCCGGTTCTCTTCATCGACTTGCCGTTTGGCATCCATCGTTAGTCCGCGTCCCGGTTCGAGCGTTGCTGCGCTTCGCGGAGCGCGCCTCTCCCTTAAGCGACGCAACAATTCCTCCTTCGTCGAGATCGTGAGATGCGTGTACCCGTTCTGATCCATGGTCAGCGGTCGCGCTGCTCGCGATTGCGACGGCGCGGTTTCTCCTCACGCGCCTCTTCCAACCGCTCCTTGGGCGTTCGCAAAATGATGCGGCCATCGACTGGAACGGAGTCGAGCTGAATCGTGTGTCCTTCGCCGTCCCTGTGCGCGAAGGCAACACCAACGCGGTTAAAGTATGACTTGTCGTCCGCGCCTTCCTTCACATGAAACGCATCGAAACTCGGACGGTTCTTATCCGATCTATCGCTCATTTTCTTCTCCTGCTGCTAAGTGGGTTGATAGCCTTCGACATAAGACCAGAGGCCTTCCACATATTGCGGGTAGTGCGAGAATTGCTGCGGTACGGCTTGCGTGATCACTCTTGCACGGCGCTCGCTCCATCTTGAGGGAATAGGCACCGAGCCATGAGGCGGGTGGAAGGGATTTGGCAGGAAGCGGCCAGCAAAGTCCTGCCTCGTGAAGTAGGGATGCTTTTCCGCCAGGATGGGCTTGAGGTTCTTACCTGACACAAACAAAAGCTGCCTGTCCTCGGGCATAGCCAGCAATTCTTCGGGCATCATCAGCGCGCGAGCTTGTTTGGTTCGATGATCCTCGGCGAACGCATGGTATTTCATATCTGCATAGGCCGAGAACGGATCGCCGCCATTCATTATGCTCATCGCAGCATTCATTTTCTGCCGCTTTGCATCCGCCTGACGAAGGCCGTCGTCATATTCGAGAGTTTCGGTGCCGAGCATCGAAGAGACCATTTGTGCCGTTTTATAGTCGCGTACTCCGAAGAACTGCCGAAGGGCCGATGACCCCATAAAGCCTTGCAAGGCTGGCGCACCGAAGTTGCGAACAATCTGGCCGACATCCTGAAATAGCGCCCAGACCTGCACACCAGCACCGCGTCCGAATGTGAACGCGCGCAGCAAGGCCTCAAAGTTTCCAAGCTGGCCCGCCTCGTCGATGATCATAGTGACGCGCGGTGCTGATGGCGCACGCGATTTGTAGAGCATCTGAACTGTGAACATCGTGCGCAGGATCGGCGACCAGAGCCCGACATATTCGATGGGCACGTTGATAGCCCAGCTTGTCGGCTGACCTCCGTTACAAGTATCGGCAAGAGAAGCGTCCGCGTGATCGAGGGAGGCCAGCAGCATCGGATCGTCAAGGAAGTTCAGATGTGCATAAATCTCCCCGAGGATGCTCCCGAATTCCTTCTCGCTCTCTTGCTGCTTGGCCAGCATTTCTCCGGCAGTACGGCGCACACTGTCCATGGACGAGGAGAGCATGTTTTCGAGGCAATCTGCCCAGAGGCTCGTATCGGACTCAATCCAATTGATGACACGGTACAGGGACGGAAAGCTGACCTTTCCGTTCACCTCCACCAGCATCTTGATAATGTTTTCGATCCATTCCCGCGCACGCAGCTCAAAGTAACGCCCGTTGGATGCGCCGCTTGTCGGGATAAGGCTTTCCGCGATGAATTTGCAATCGGCATGAAAGTGCGGATCGCTAAGCATGAGGATATCGAGCGGGTTCATCCGATGCTGCGGCAGGCCGCGCATACCTGTCGGATTCCAGCAATAGAGGAAGCTCTTTTGAAGAGCGAAGTTGACCATCGTCACGGACGCGATTTCACCGCGCGGATCAAGGATGAAATTGTTCTTGCCCGCATTGCGAGCCACAGCCAGAGCAAGCAAGTCACGCATCTTGCCTGAACCTGCGCCTGCCACTGTGAGGATTGGGGCATCGGTCTCAAGACAGACGGGCTTGCCTGCTATGTAGCCAACCTGAAGCCCATGTCCGCTTAGAAGGCCAGCGCGTCTAAGATCACGCTCGTCCGACCACGAGGCAGAACCAAAGCGAAATTCCTCATTGCTCATCATGTCTACTGTCCTTTGAATATGCGGTCATGCGTGGCCATGACCTTCGTCTTTTCGGGAATTGTCAGGACGTGCGTGCCCGCATCAGGGTGGAAGCATTTAATAAAATGCGAGCGTATTTCGCGGGGCTTCACGGTCGGATGAAAGGCATTGATCATCCGTATCCAGACACTAACCTTTACGTCGGTGGGAATGTCTGATTTGGCCGAGCTTGGCTCGAAAAAGAGTTTGAAGCGCTCGAAAATCGGTTTCATTTCACGCTCAATAAATTCAATCTGAATAGTGCTCATCTTTATTCACTTGCGCCAAACAGGAGTGAAAAAATCCAAAGAAGCGGTGCGAACATGATGATTGCGCCCAGCACTTCCAGAAAGGGATGGAGCTTTCTTTCGAGTTTATCCAGCAGCGCCTTCTTGGCGCATTGGAACTCCTCGTAAGCGCGGAAAATTCGGATGATCAGATCATCTTGCATAAGACTTCTCCTCGTTGCCTGAGCTTTGTTTCCAAAGCTCAGGCATTGATCCAAATGGAGCCGCTGAGCGAACCGAGGATCGCGAGGATCACAAAGACCCAGAACGCAACACCGAAGACGGCACCCCAGTCGGTTTCCTTTTTGTAGATGCCGCCGACGCGGCGATGTTTCGTGAACATTGTCGAACTCCTTTTCATGGTTCACAGAAAGCGGGTCGCGAGTGCGATCCCACCCATCACCAACGCCGTCGAGATCGATGCGCGGGAGATGAAGAAGACCAGGGCGGCGCAGACGCCGCCCCAGACGATGACGGTCACGCTTTCCACGCCGTATCCGTAGTGACGGACAACGAAGACCTGCACCCAGCCGATAGTGTTGCTGTAGAGAGGCGGCGCACCCAAGAACGTGATGAGCAGCGCCAAAGTGTTCGCGAGACCTTGGATGGACGACATGAAGATCGACCGGCCTGCATCCTGATGCTTTTTCATAAATGACATGCGTAGACCTTGATGTTGCCGTCGAACTTGATTGCCGACGATTGCACCTTGCCAAAGTCCGAATGCCGATCAGGGGAATAGACTGACATTTTTTTGCGCTGTTCATCAGTACGCCCTCAGCGACTAGCAGACGGAGGTCTGTTATCGTTAGCGGCTCGCACTCCCCAAAGTCCTGCTTCGAACGGGAAGCGCGTGGAAAGTATCGTTGCCAATACCCTGATGCGTTCACGGCTTTCCTCACGCAGGCGAGGCCGAACATGATCTGGGATCGAAGCGCAGGCCCAGTCCCGCAGCCATTCCCGAATGCTGTCAGTTTCGAAGACCTCAGTGTCCAGAAAGACATCTTGCCCGTTTGAGACGATCCGCCCCGAAAAGTCTCGATACATGTCCATCAGATAGTCGAGCCAGTGATCGGCGCTGATCTTCAAGCTGGCAGCAAAGTTGCGAAGATCGCGGAGATACTCGGGGTCTTCCAGTTGCGCATCTCGAACGAGCTGGCGTGTGCTGTTCTTGCAGTAACCCGAGCTAAGGCAGCGTGCGCAAAGGGAATAGTTCATAGTCTTGGCTCCTATCACTTCAGTCCGTTGGCCAACCCTGCGTTCGATTGACGACGGGACTGGTTGCGCCGAGACTGTCGGGAGAATGCATTCAGGCGAAATCTCCGGCAGACTCGGTATGTGCGACGATAGTGAAACGAAAGATCAGAACTTGCAGGGCAATGTGTTGCCGCTGTTTCCAAGAGAAGCGTTCAAAAACAACGGCAAAGGATTTGCCGCAGATGCGCATTCAGAACCTGATAGAGGCTTTGAGATGCGCACCGTCAGGTATTATCCAGATGCTCAGAAGGAATATGCCCGCAATCTGCTCCGACGCTTGATGTCGGAGAAGGCGCTTTCTCCACAGGCGCTGCGCGATGAAATCATGGAGCGCGAAGATGCTGCGTTGATAGAGGCTTCAGGCTGGACGCCACAACGAAAGAACGCCGCGCCCCCACGCGAGGATCGTTTGCTTTCTCGTGCCGACCTGAAGAATTGGCTTGGGGAAAACGCAACGCACCAAATAGGCGATGATAAGTTCTACTTTGTGGATCGGTTCATCGAAACCAAGATTCCGGTGGAGCAGCGTCAGGCTCTTGACCTGTCGATCAGGGACTCGAAACGGCAATATCAGCTTCAAGCGTTTCGCGACTTCAGCAGCCATAGCCAAACCACGGATACCGCATGGCAGCGGGCCGAACTCTCAAACACTGTTTGGCTTTGCATCAGAGATGGGTTTCACACAAGCCAGGATGATCCAGCTCTAGGCTATCATTTCCTTCTTTTGATCGAGGAATTCAGGCAAGGGGTTGCGCCCGTCACGCTCGCCTTCGGCAGTAGGGCTTACGCCGACCACCTCATCGATCATGAGCTTGCCAGCGAGGAAACTCTGCCTGCCGAATTATTGAAGCGATATGATTGGCGAAGCGACAAGCTGAGTACGTTCGTCACGGGGTATGCATTCCAGACATCCTGTTTCATCGAAGATGTCGATGACGAAATGGCTGTGATGAATTGGTCATTCAGTATGGTGGCTCGCCGAGATCATCGTACCGTCCGCGAGTCCTTGCCACTCGTCTTTAATCAGCCGCTAAAGGGAATCTATCTCGCTCTTTGGTCGCAAAAATTTCGGGACGGCGAGACGCCAAGGATGTCCCACGGCGAAATTGGTATGTTCAACCATCACCAAGTCCAAAACGAAGAGCACTCTATAATACGCACAGATATCGACCCTTCGGAAATCGCAAAGTTTGTAAGGGGGTACAGTTTTGGGTAAAATAAAAGATGTAATGCCGAATGATAAATCGGGCACGGAACATGTGCCGCCAGATATATTTCGTGCTGCTGAAAACAATGATCTAGAGGAGTTGGCGTTTGCGCTGCAAAGCGGACAACGATTAGACCATCAGCGAGAGCCAGATAAGATGACGCCCGTGCACGTGGCGGCGGCGTTGGGCCACGCTGACTTCGTTCGGGTATCCATGGAGATACATCCCCAAGTCGCATGGATACGAGATGAGATGGACCGACGACCCATTGAACACGCGAATGCCCGCAATGATCATGTTATCGCAGGGTATCTGAAGGAGGCGATGTTTCAGCCCCCAGAGAACGCCCTCTGAGCAATAGCCCCAGACACGCCAAAAAATCATTCCTTCCGCATCGACCACATCGAAACACCTGTTTTTCCCAATTATATCAGTAAGTCCGACCCGCAAGATGTGCAGTGTACTACACCGCAATCTTGGCAAGGGGACCCGCTGCGCGTCCCCGTTGCATCCCCCCGGCCGTGGCTCTTCCTGGGCATTGAACCCAACCAGAGCCATCAGAACGTATCGCCGTTCCATCACTCGCGGGAGACTTCGCTCTCCCTGCACCCATCGATCCTTTCAGGAAGATCAGGGGCTATCGCGCCCCTGAACCCACTCGCAGGGCTTGGAGAAATGCCTCTCCACCTGCACCGAACCATGCACGAACCTCCGGCCGTTCGATCACCAATCAGGGGAGCCTTCGAAGCTCCCACCGATACCCCCATGACCATTTCATGGAGACGCTTTCAGCGCGACCAACCCTGCGCGGATTGGATGCCGATCAGGTCTTTCGAGACCCAATACCCCGCCCATTCCATGGAGGCCAAGCTTTCGCGTTTGGATACGACCAAGAGCCTGCCCGTGCTCTTTGGAAACATGGGCCAACCTTGCTCAGGTTGGATATGCGCCGCCGTCTCCCTATTATAGTGCATGACAGAACGCGGAGAGTGTGCCGTTACGTTTGGAGAGGCACTTCCAAAATCGGCCGCATCGGTTCGAGCTGCGTCGCATATTTGCGGACGATTTGCTCATACAGGTCGGCAACCCCGCGTGCTTGCACGCTGATTACCAAGGCATAGGGCAGCTTGTGGTCTGGTGAGAAGTTCCTGCCCTCAAGGCGGGAATTGTAATGAATGTCAAAAACCGGATTGTGCAGAGAACTTCCCCGCATCTGCAGGGTTGAGTGCAGGCAGTTTTCCCATTTCCACGCATCTCTCCGGAGTTCATCTTCGGTTGCCCCAGAAGGTGAGGAGCCGAAGAAGGATTTCGTATTTGGGTGCGTCTGCGTTTCGTTTTTGAATTTTTCCGAGTGCGGTCGAAATGCGATCTCAAGCCCTGCTCGAGTGTAGTTGCCCGGGTGATGAGGGTCTGTCTGCGATTTGTAACACACCGTGGCCTTGAGATTGACCATGCCCTTGATCGCATCAGGCGGAACCGGGATCGACGCTCGAACATATTTCGCCGGGGAAATCTCGCCTTGATAGACAACTCTTACCTCGTCATCGGCACAGAGTACGATCTCACTCAAGTCCTGTGCACAACGGCCCCACCCGATTTCGCAGGCGTCATGTTCGCTTGTTTCAGCGGTATGGACAAGCAATGCACGAATGGCGAGATGGCTCAGATTGGCTCCGAAATGCGCGCGTACACCACTTGCCATTCGCACAATGCTCGGCGTTGCGAATGATGTACCTCCAGTCGATGTCAGTGTCGGATCAAGTTCATGACTTAACGCGACAAATGGGCGTGCCATAGAACCACCGAAGCCAACCAGATCAGGCTTGATCAGGCCCGGACTGCGGCCAGGCCCAACCGAGCTGTAAGGCGCGCGTTGCCAATCGTTCTCCGGGGTGTCGCAAGCCCCCACTGCGAGGGCGTTGACGCAATCAGCAGGCACCTGCACCCGATCTAGCCCGGTTGCGGAATCACTTTCGCCGTCGTTGCCAACCGCTATTGCGGCAAGGGTAGAGCTACGAGAAAGCCGGTCATCAAGGACAGCCGTCCACGCGTGAACGTCATCATCTTCAATCGGCAGACATGGCCCAATGCTCAGATTTATAAAGTCATATTCTTGATGAGTAAGCACGCCCTCGATGCGCTCAAGCACCTCGTAGAGTTCGTGCAAATTCTGGTTCGGGTCTTCATCAAGCACGCGATAGTGGTCAATCGATGCGAACGGGCGGGGAATTGGCTTTTTCGGGTCGATATGACCGAAGAGCGCAGCCGATGTAACGGCGACACCGTGCTCATGCAGGTCGTCTGACGCCGGGAGCATGCCTTCGATTTCGAAAGGCGTCACCCACTCAGTGATCGGATGGCCTTCAGGGACACCGCCATCGAAAATCGCCACTCGCACATCGTCTGAAACTGGCGGTTCGATTGGCAGTTCAGGACTGGCGCTTGGGATTCCCGCAGACCTGATTGTTGGTCGCAACACACGAAGTTCAGGCATTTTGCGAAGCGCCCGGACGGTCGAAAAGGTTGCAATTTCCTCGGCCCGCTCAGAAGGAGCATCCAACTCCAGGAAACAAAGGCCCTGCGCATAAAACCGGCGGCCAAACTCACGAGGCAGGCCTCTTGCCTCCAGGAAGCGACCAAACTCTTCCAGTTTGTCGACTTCGCCTTCCAATTCTCCCGCATGCAATACGATCTCCATCGGAAGCATGCCTTCTTTCGGCAAGCTGCCTTTGATCTTCTCGCGCGGTGCCGGTGCGGCAATTTCTTCAATTGTTATGAGTTCACCTGCGCTTCGCCGGGTATCCGACCAATTCGGCAGGTTTTCACTCCAGGTTCGAAGAGCACTTCGCGAGCCGCGCGCAAACAACTCAGTTGTCAACGTCTCTTCAGGTGCGCGGTCGCGTGAACGCTTTTCTGGCTTGACCTTTTTGGGTCGGCTACCGACGACTTCAATCCCGACATCGCGAAGGAGTTCCGTTGGAAAGTAAGACTTGGCGATATATTCGGGGTTTAAGGTAAGGGAGAGCACTGCTTGGTCGCGGGGGCAAGCGTCATCGGGAAGGCTATCGACGGCCTCCACAGCTTGTCCCAGCATCGACGTAAGACGGCCTTTAGCTTCACCGAAGGTATAGGGCGCTTGCTTTGGTCCGCCGCCACCACGAACACTCACATCTTCCGTCAGTCGTTCGCCGCGCCCTAAGAGGAAATTCTGTTTTACCATGGCGATTTACTCCGCTCCTTTTTGAGCGGCGTTTTTGACGCGACTGCGGATAGTTTCGCGGGCTACACCAGTCAGTTCATGAGCGCGTCGCTGAGAAACCAACTCGTCTTGGACGAGCTGCACGGCCAGAGAAATGCGTTCCGCTTTTGACAAATCATCACTTGAAAGCAGCGATGACAGGTGTTCGCCTACATCCTTGCCGTTTAGCGCCGCTGACCGTCTCGCATTGGTTATTTTGCGTTCGATGTCGCTGAAAGAATGATGCGCAAGAGCAAGAGAAAGCACCTCTGACCAATTCTCAGCCTTTGCCTCCACTCTGTGAAGCAAGGCATTGATGAAAACCTTTGCCGCATCGCGTTCCGGGAGAGCGAACTCAACCTGTTCCTCGAAGCGCCGCCAGATTGCGGGATCGAGTAATTCGGCATGGTTTGTTGCAGCAATCAGCAGACCATTTGAAGGCCAATCGTCGAGCTGTTGCAGCAGGACCGTGACCAGACGCTTTAATTCCCCAATTTCAGTTGCGTCATCGCGGCGCTTCGCGATTGCATCCAATTCATCGAGCAACAAGACACCGTCTATCGATTTTGCATAGTCAAGGACATAGCGAAGATTCGATCCGGTGCGTCCGAGATAACTGCTCATGACAGCCGAAAGGTCGAGTATCAGAAGCGGGCGTTTCAACTCGCGGGCAAGCCAACGCGCCGCGAGTGTCTTTCCCACGCCCGGCGGTCCGGTGAACAACACTGTGCGGGTCGGATCAAGGTCGGCCTTGGTTAAGGCTTTCAGGTTTCGGCGTTCTTTAACAAGCCGCGACAGCATCTCTTGAACGCGCCCCGCGTAGACAGGCTCATGCGGCAGTTCCGGCTCCTCCTCGATCCGCAATAGTTGAAAGCGCGAATCGTTATCGACTGGCAGCGGCAGCTCGGTGGTGCGACGCAAGGGCGACGAGCGGGTCGGGCGTTTGCGTAGAAGTTCAATCAGCGCTTCTGAGAGAGAGGGATCTTCAGTGCGTTTGGCGATGCGCTGCAAAAACGTTTGCACGTCTTGCTGGCGGTTGGAGAGCGCAATGCGGGCAAGATGGAAAAAATTTTCCTTTATCTCCTTGTTATTGTCCATGCTCGCTCCTTTTCCTCATGTTATTATTGAGGTTTTATCATTGCATGATATGGAAGATTTTTCAATAACTCATTTTATTTTCTTCCACTCGCAGCTCTTTCGCGGGCGGGCCAAGGGTTTGCGCGTGCGTTGAGGGTCGCTGGACCGCCACAATTCGGGCTTGCGCAACGCTCTCGTTTTTCCAGATTTATGGGCGCATCCGGCTTACGCCAGAGCGGGTTCTCGTGAACCAAGCCAGCAAGCTGTCTCGGCCATTCGGCTTTGATCCCTTGCGCGTCATCTGGCAGCCCTCGCGGGCTGAACTTTTCCTTTTCGTTTCGAGGGCCTGCGGCCCCGTCCTCCGTCAAGACCAAGCCCTTCGCT
>CAYFFG010000023.1:0-45584 GCA_964342355.1 uncultured Hyphomonadaceae bacterium | reverse complement strand
AGCTTTGCGCACACACCCAAAGAACCGATAAGTATGATTATGTTAAATAAGACAGTGCTGCTGACCTAGATGGCGCACTTTTCCCGTGCAATGCAAATGAAAGCGAGATTATAACTTGTTGGGTTCAGCACGTGGCTTAAACTCAAATTGTGTTGACCAAAGAACTTCCCTCGTTGGTTTGCCAGCCGCTGGTGTTGGTCTGTTGTCAGCTCTGGCGATGCTCCTGGATTTCTCCCCCGTAGGCATCGCCGCTCTGGTTCTTCTGTCGCAATTGGTTCGTGAACACCCATCCAAGGCAATGGCGGTTTGGGGTGCCGTCTATGTGCCGGTTACGGCGCTTTGGACGGTTCCGGCGCTAAGCGGTCCCATTGCTATGTTGGGGGCTATTGCGGGTTACGCATTGTGTGGGGTCATATTCTATGGCGGATCTAGTGTTCTGGCATCGCGTGTGTTGTGCCGTTATCCCATTCTGATCCTCGGTTGCTCGCTAGGCCTTGCGGAAGCGACCTCTGCAGCTCTCGCTCTTGTCATGGCGCCCATTGGGCTTTTTGCGGTGCAAGGGTTCTTGGGCAGTCTAATTGCGGGTTTCAGCGTTGTCGGAGCGTCAGTGATCATTGGCGTTGTCGTTTCAATCGCGGGTGTGTTTTTGAGAAACCTCGCGCTTCCGATGACCATGGCGCTCGTTTACCTGCTTTGTCTTATACCCGGCCCTCATCTTCCCTCTTATGACGGACCTCCAGTGCATGGTATTTCCCACTCTCCAGACGCAGAATTGAAATGGACGTCTCACGCGCATGCAGCTGACAACTTTTCTCGTTTACAGAGCTTGTCAGAAGCAGTGGCTGGAAACGGCTTGATAGTCTGGCCGGAAGGCGCAGTTACCGAAACGTTTAGTCTCAAAAAGGCGGTTTCCAAGCTCGAACCGGATCACCTGCCCCTCCTGTTTGGCATGACGCGATATGCCAATACGCGCGCGCCAGACCTGCGTAATTCTGCGGTGCTGGTTACCAAGAACGGGGTGCAAGTTACTGATAAGAAGCGGCTTGTTCCGTTTTACGAAGGGGCCGTTCCATTCCTTTTTGAGACTGACTTGGAGCCAGGTACTCGCCGTGTTCTGGTCCTGCCCGATGGCACAAAAATACTGCCGTTGATTTGCTATGAAGTGTTCATGCCGCGCACATGGTTTTTGAAGAGATTGGACGCGGATCTTATCCTTGTTATGTCTGCTGAGACTGGGTTTCCGAGGGGGGTGAGCGCATCAATTATGAAAAGACATGTTAGAGCCCGCGAGTTGGAAACTGGTGTGCGGGTTGTTTGGGTTAGTGATCGATCAAGCGAAACAGATTAACCGCTGATTTGAAGGCACAGATTCATTAGCGTCCGTCGAGTCGGGTGAATTTTGTTGAAAAACTCTTCATTGATCGCTGCCCTATTCGCTGATTCACTTCCCGTACTGGTAGGGGGATTGAGCGATGATGGGGCCAAAGCAAGAAGCACAAGGCGCACTGTTTTATGAGTTCTCGCTGGAAGAGCATGTCCCGCAAGATCACCTGTTGCGTTCGATTGACCGTTTCGTCGATCTGAATGACATTCGCCAATACTTGGCCGAGTTTTATAGCCACACAGGCCGTCCATCCATCGATCCTGAACTGCTGATCCGCATGCTATTGGTCGGGTATTGCTTCGGCATCCGGTCTGAGCGGCGGCTGTGCGAAGAGGTGCATCTAAATCTTGCATACCGCTGGTTTTGTCGCCTCGATTTGTCCGACCCAGTTCCGAACCATTCGACATTTTCTAAGAACCGGCACGGGCGCTTTCGTGAGAGCAAACTGCTGCGTCATCTGTTTGAGAAAACTGTCGCACGATGCATCTCGGATGGCTTGGTGAGCGGCCAGCGCCTTGCGGCTGACGCCAGCTTGATCGAAGCTGATGCGAACAAGCAAAACGCCACGCCAAAAGAAGATTGGGACCGCAGTGCCATTGATCCAAACGATGCGCCACGTGCCGTAAGGGAGTATCTGGATGTTTTAGACGATACGGCCTTCGGCGCAGCATCTGAAGTCGAGCCCAAGTTCACGTCCCATTCGGATCCCGCCAGCCAATGGACCGCAGCACGCAAAGGGCCAGCGTTTTTTAGCTATTCCACCAATTATCTGATTGATACCGATCACAGCGTAATCGTCGATGTAGAAGGTACCAGATCAATCCGGCAGGCCGAAGTTGGTTCAGTGCGCACCATGTTGGACCGGATCAAAGAACGGCATGATATCGATCCAGAGCGGTTGATTGCGGACAGCGCTTACGGCTCTGGCCCGATGTTGGGATGGCTCGTCGATCGCGATATCAAACCTCACATTCCCGTGCTGGATAAAGCTGGCCGAACAGACGGCACATGGTCTCGAACCGACTTTGAATGGGACCCTGAGAACAACCAATATATCTGCCCGGAAGGTGAGCCGCTCAAACAGTTTCGCCGCAACTACTCCGATCCGAACCGTGGCCCCAGCGGTAAGGGTGTCGCCAAGTACCAAGCGCTAAAACACACCTGCCAAGCCTGCCCATCAAAAATGAAATGCTGCCCGAAAGCAGATGCGCGCAAGATCACCCGCGAAGAACATGAAGACGCCCGTCAGGTGGCACGCGACATTGCCAAGACCAAACAATATGCGATCTCAATGAGGTTACGAAAGAAGGTCGAGATGCTCTTCGCCCACCTCAAGCGAATTCTCGGGCTGGGGCGATTACGATTACGAGGCCCATGCGGCGCAAATGACGAATTCCTCCTCGCCGCAACCGCCCAAAACCTCAGAAAACTGGCCAAAACCTTTCCTGCACCGCAGCAAGTGCGCAAAGCCTGAAAAGAAAGGCGCTTGCGTTCTATTGAGATCGCAACTTTCTGCTCTAGCAACAAAGAGTTTTTCCACAGAATCGGTGGAAACCGGACGTTAGCTGCGTAAGCACAAGGCACATTTTCTGCCACGAAAAGCCGGCATTTGTGATTTGGGCTAACTACTTGGTGGATCTTCTCATTGTGATTAGCCCAGCGGCGTTCAAGCCGAGGTTCCAAGACCGGTTTTGCCAGTACTGCCCCTTCAGTTCGGTCGCATCCTCGTTCACATTGAGTACAGCAGACCCGTAAAACTTGGGTTGGTCGGTTACCGCAAGGGGACGAGAATTATCTTGCTTATTAGTCTGCTCGTAAACCCATGCAACCGATCTGTTCCCGTTCTCTGATTTGAAAAACTCCACGGAAATGGTTTCGGAACTCAGCAAAGGCGTTTTTTCGTTGGGTAGGAAGGCCACGTCGGTCCGAAACCACGTCTGTTTGATTTTCACATCAAATCTCGCCTCTAGGAGATTGGGCCGTTCGTCTTTAAAAGGATCAAATGTGATTTTGTCACTAGCGGCGGCGGTTTTCAGACGCTCCACAATCGGCCAGTTGGAGTGGATCGTCACAACCCACTCGCCGTTCAGGTCAGGAAAGTAGCGATTTGCTAACCATGGCCCGGCCAAAGGTAGCTTCCAAAGTAGGCGCCAGCCTGGAGCGACGATGAATAGCGCAATACTTCCCCAGATGATGCTCGCGACAACTCTAGAAGTCAGAAATTTCGCAAATGGCGATCCCAGAACAGGCACGTTGGCGGCAAGCCATGTTTCAATCCAGCCAACGGCAAGAGGCGAGGCCAGCGCCAAATAAACCGCCAAGGTGACCCAGAACGAAAGGGAAACAAATTTTGCCATTATACTCAACCTCTGGTATTGAAGACTCAGCTATATACCCCCAAGTATATGGAGAAGTAGCGTAGCCACCACAATATTAAGACGATTAGGGACAGATTTATGCCGATTAACGCACACAAAGCCTTCGTGTCCCGGCCCTCGGGTTACAAGTTCGCATTGAACCTTTCGGAGAAGCAGGAAGAGACACTGCGGAACGCTCGGGATGACATTCGCAGTGAAATTTCCTCGCAGTTTGGGTCATTTGCGAAGGCTCTGGGTGATCAGGTTCTTTTCGAAGATCAAGCGCCAGTACTTGTGCGTAGTTACCAGACGCCGAAGTTCAAGATGCAGGGCAGCTTCTCATACCACACATGCAACCAACCTGCGCATGTGCCGCCTCAGGAGATTGACTTGGACGATGGGCTATTCATGCCCGTTTCCTATTTTCAAAAGGGCGGAGACAGATACCCTGTGATCCAAGGCGCAGCCTACTTTTCCATTATCGAGCGCATCCTAGCGCCACTTTGCGACAAGAAGGGTTGGCAACTCGTAACGGACAAGCCTTCGTGCATCCGAGTCAAGATTGACAACACCATGCACACCGACCTCGCACTTTACTCGGTGCCGGATACTGATTTTCAGCGCATCGTGAAAGATGCCCAAAGTCGTGGTGTAGACTTCACAGGCGAACTGATGATGGAAGATACCGCGTATCGAATGTTGTCTCACGACGAGATGATGCTCGCGCACCGCAACGAGGGTTGGATGAAATCCGACCCGCGAAAACTCGAAGATTGGTTTGTCGATGCCGTGAAAAAATACGGCGAGCAGGTCCGAACCGTCAGCCGCTATCTAAAGGGCTGGAAAGACTTCCAATGGCCTGAAGGAAGGTTGGCATCGATTGCACTCATGGCCGCAGTCGTTTCGGTCTTTGAGAAGGCGTCGGCAGCAATTGCCAGCGATAGGGACGATCTGGCATTGTTGCGAGTCGCGGAAGACTTGCCCGACTTTCTCGCCAATGACATTCCAAACCCTGTCGTAGAAGGCGCGCGGTTGGATCAGGGTTGGTCACCTGAGGAACGCAGCGATTTCGTTGCGAAGGCCAGAGTGCTTGCTGAGCGTCTGAAAGACGCGCTGACACAGACGTCAGACCGCACGGCAGCTTTCGAAGCCCTACAAAACCAATTTGGCGGGCGTATCCCAGACGATCTTACCCTCTATGTGCCCGACGCTGATCTTGAGACAAAGGCAAGCGAGTTGGCTGCACCCGCTGCGCTTACTGTGGGGATGGTGGACAAGGTCGACGCAGAGCAAAGCAATGACCTCGCCGCTGTGAACAAGCAGGGCGGAGGCCGCTACGGGTAATCGGCATTGACTGGGCCGCCTGAACCTACCGACCTCATGATAGCTGAGTTATCCCGGTGGGTGCTCGCTAAATGTCCGAATACGCGAGACCTCACGCGGGATGAATTGTCTCGATACGAGGCCAAAGACCCACTCCATGGATGGGTTGTCCCGTTTGAGTGCAAAACTGACCGCTTTGATCTGCAAGTGGTGCTCTTGCAGGATTTCCCGTGGGCAAAGCCACGTGTGTACTGCACTGAAAAATTTCAATTTATGCAGTTTCCGCACGTCGAAAAAGATGGTGCATTTTGCCTTTATCCACCGGGGACAGAGCATAATCCTTTGAATCCCAAAGGGTTAATATGGGACGCTATCAAAGAAGCGACTCGATTGATCGTCGCTTCATACGACGACGCGTTTATCAATGATTTCGCGGACGAGTTTGATTCTTACTGGAGCAAAACAGAGGGGGGCAAAAACATCGTCAGCCTGCTGCCGCCCGGCGGTGCCTCTCGTAGAGTATCCCTGTGGCGCAGCACAGTGGACTACTATCTAGCGGATGACGACGCGGCTTTGGAGAATTGGCTTCGCAACCGATTTCCGGGGAACAAGAAGGACTACAGTTTTTCCACCGCAACGCATATCGTCCTCAAAAGGCCTATTCTGCCTTCGGAATACCCGAAATCGGGTGCGGCGATTCTACGCTTTTTGCGGGAGCTGGCACCTGACTCCATGGAACTGCTGGCAGATGCAGCCGAAACCGCCGATGACAGGTTTACTGTTTCCTTCGAGGGGCGCACGGACGATGGGCCGGTGTTTTTCGCCATCGAGGTTATGCCTCCCATAAAACAGGGCATGAAAGCCGGGCGACGCCCAGACATGGTGCAGAAGGGCTTTCGGCCTGGAAAGGTGCCGATCCCTATCCGAATGCAGCGGCTGTTCGGGGGGAACAAGGTCGAGCGCCACGAGAGTGTGCGCGCGGACCCATCGTGGATACACGGGCGTGATACCCCTACAGTTGCCTCATTGTTTGACAAGCATGTTCTGATGATCGGCGCGGGGTCATTGGGAAGCGAGGTTGCTCTTCTGCTGGCCAAGACGGGCGTTGGCTCGATCACACTGGTGGACCAAGAACGCTTGGACTATCCCAATGTCGGCCGTCACGTGCTTGGGGTCGCGGACGTCGGAAAATCCAAAGCGAAGTCGCTCGCAGAAAAACTGGCTGGTAGCTTCCCGCATATGCGCTCGATCAAGTACTTTGCCGAGGACTGGCAATCCCTCTTTGGCAAACGTCCTGAGGTTTTCCACAACACCGATTTGATCGTGTCTACAGTCGGCAGTTGGGTGGCTGAAGGCAGGCTCAACCAGGAGGCTAAGAAAGCAGCGGATTTTCCCCCTGTGATCTATGGGTGGGCAGAGCCTTTTTCAGTTGCAGGGCATGCCGTATTGATCGGCTCCAACGGCCCATGTTTTGCCTGCGGAATGGACCATCTCGGCAAAGCACTACAAACAGTCTGTGAGTGGGACACCGAGACGACGCGCAAACAGCCCCATTGTGGAGCCAGTTTTCAACCATATGGGCCGGTATCGTTGTCAGGCGTAGCGGCTTTGGTGGCGAAGACCACAACGAAAGCACTGCTTGGTGAGGTTCACCCAGGCACTGAGACGGTTTACTGGGCGTCGAAAGAAGAAATAGCCGAGCAAGGTGGGTGCTTCACCTCGGACTTCTTGAATTGCTTTTCCGACGTTCCTGAGTTCGGCGGAACGAGGAAATTTGAGTGGAGGCAAAAGGAGGATTGTGCTTTTTGCACAGGAGCATGAGTATACGCTACCCCATTGGAGAAAGCGGGCAAGTTCTGACTCTAGAACAAAATATTCTCGATCACTTTGCTAAATGGCGACAGTCGGATCCGAAAATGCCTGAAGCTGGAGGGCAGCTATTTGGTGTGGTTCAAGGTCAATCTGTAAAGCTTATGCGTGCGACCGGTCCAAGAAATTCTGATCGACGTGGAAGGTTCTTTTTTATCGCTGATCGTTTTGCGGAACGCCGAGAAATCAGCACGCTTCATAAGTCCGGGTTGCACTTCCTCGGGGATTGGCACACGCACCCTGAAGCAGTTCCAGCCCCGTCTGGCACCGACCTCTCATCAATGGCCGACCTTTTCGTTCGTTCAAAGCATGATTTGAATGCATTCTTAATGGTGATCGTCGGCACAGCAGAGTTTCCAAAGGGATTGCATGTGTCACTTCATGAGACCAATGCATGGTCTGCCTTGAACGCACAGCGCGAACCCTAGCACTCCACTCGACTTAGTGGGTGCAGCAAAAGTCCGGTTTGGCAGACCGCAACGCAGCATGTCGAGACCAGGTCGAGTGACCGCAACGGGCCGTTTCTTCGATTAAAGCTGAAGAGGCCTGCATAGACATGTCTATCAGTTCTGTTTGATGTCTAAGCCTTGGACATTTGGTCAAAGGGCTGGTGAGTTGGAAGATTACTGCGGCGCAGAACATTGAGTTTAAACAATTTTGTAAACTTTAGGGTTCCAAAAAGTAGAAATCCTAAAGTGATTTCTTGCCCACTCCTTGCGTTTGCGCTATTTTGTAAACCATGGAGTTACAAAAAGAGAAAAACCTAAGGAACTTGCTTGAAACCGTCCCGCACGGTTTCTTCGTCGATTCCAAATGGCTCAATTTACAAGGGATATCACGGCAGCTCGCAACAAAATACCTGAAGAGCGGCTGGCTGAACCGTAAAGCGCATGGGCTTTACCGGCGGCCTGTCAAGTCATTGACTGAGAGCGCTGTTGAAACACCCGACTGGGAAATTCTGGTTCTCTCAATGCAGGTCTTGATGCAGTACGAGATTCATGTTGGCGGCACTACGGCGCTCCGGCGTCGCGGCCATGGTCACTATGTTACAATGGGTGCAGATGAACGGGTCTTTCTTTACGGAGATAAGATGCCGGGATGGCTCAAGTCCGTTCAAACCAATGCGAAATTTGAACTGCGCAACCGCAAGCTCTTCTCCAAACTTGATGTCGGTCTAGATGCTGGGATGAAACCAAACGACGGTCCCCATGCCCAACCGCCGTGGCGCTGGTCACTTACCATGTCTTCACCTGAAAGGGCGTTACTGGAAGCACTGAACGAGCTACCGATCAAAGAGAGCTTTCACAACATCGACATGATGTTCCAGGGACTGGTGAATTTGCGCCCACGTTGCATGATAGCGGCTTTGGAAGCCTGCAACAGCATACAGGTCAAACGGTTGTTCTTCGTCTTTGCTGACAGACATGACCATGCGTGGCGAAAACATATCGACGAAACCTCGATCAATCTCGGCTCGGGGGATCGCTCATTTACAAAGGGTGGCAAACTGCACCCGAAATACCGGATCACTGTCCCTCCAGAGTTCCTTCCAGTGAGTAAAGAGGAACAAAATGGACAGTAATATTTATGCCGCGCAGGTGGAGTTGTTGGTTGGGGTACTGCCCTATGTCGCCAAGGAGGAAATGTTCGCGCTCAAAGGTGGTACTGCCATCAACCTGTTTTATCGCGATTTGCCGCGCCTTTCTGTAGATATTGATCTTACCTATCTGCCGGTCAAAGATCGGGCCGAAAGCCTGGCGGAAATCGACGCTGGTCTCGACCGGATCGCAGAGGATATTACCGTCAACGTCTCCGACGCAACGGCCACAAGGATCAGCGGTGGCGGTGGCGGTGACACACGCGTTCTGGTGCGGCGCGGCGGCGTTGAGGTGAAAATCGAAACATCCCCCGTCACACGTGGCGTGGTGAACGATCCAGAAATTCTCCCCGTCAGCGAGGCGGTGGAAGGTCAATTTGGATTCGCCGAAATCCAAGTCGTCTCATTTGAAGACCTGTTTGCAGGCAAGCTTCACGCTGCGCTCGACCGGCAGCATCCGCGCGATCTCTACGATGTGAAGCTGCTCTATGAAAACGAAGGATTAACAGATGCGCTGTTTCGCACATTTATGATCTATGTTGCCAGTTCTGGTCGGCCACCACACGAATTACTTTCCCCAAATCTGATCGAGCTTGATCAGTCCTATGCGCGCGAGTTCGAAGGCATGACCTCTGTACCTGTTCCGCTTGAGAGCCTGATCGAAACGCGCGCACGGTTGATTGACGATGTGCGCGCCAAACTCGACGGACGTGCGAAGTCATTCCTCCTTGGTCTTCATGATTGTGAACCGGATTTTGACGCTATCGGACATCCAGACGCGGCAAGCCTGCCTGCAGTGCGGTGGAAGCTCATCAATCTTGAAAAGCTAAAGTCGCGGAACGCTCCCAAGCACGCCGAACAACGAAACAAACTACTAGGATTGTTTGATGCGTAGCGACCCAGACCACCTGAAACGTGAAATAAGAGGGTTTGTATTGGCAATTGGTACGCTCGTTGAAGCTTCGTAAAACCGTTTAGGATATGATGTTTTTTAAACGTCATCGAACATCTCGATTTGTCAATCAGGCCCTCGGCTTGCTCCCTTATTCGAATTGCTGCTACTCCTGAACACCCACCCCGGAGGCCATCTATGTCGAAAACAACCCGATACCCACGCCTTGCGCGCGCGATCTTCGTCGCTGCTGCTCTATGCGGTATTTTCGGCTTTGTGCAGGCTGAGGGATTTTTCGTGCTGTCAGCGTTTTTGGGACTGGTTGGTATCATTCTTCGGCGAGGGGTTTCGCCACAAAGCAAGGGGCATCAATTCGAGTTCGACCCGAACCCCATTGGTTTTCAGGGCTTCATTCCATTGCGCCGAAAACGATAGGATTACTCTGAACTCTTCCCAGTGAACACGTGATTTCCAATTACAACTGGCGCTCCGCCGCGACGGTTGTTTTCTTCCTGCAACCAATTGGGTGCCTCGTGGGTCTGCGCCCCCTGCTCTACCAAGTCTTGCATCCCTTTCGGCGAATAGTAGTGCGTGGCCCCACCCGTTTGATCCGCGATTTGCCCACCGAAGACCAAATCTGCAATCTTTGCAGCACGATCATATTCCGGATCGCCTGGATGATAATTCGCTACGAGATCATTCCCACCAGATCCCGCGTTCCAAGCGGAGAACTGTTGGAGTTGAAGGGCAACGTCCGCCGGATCATCCCCCCATCGTGGATCGTCAACCCGGTTCTTGATGACCGATGCGACGGCCGCCATGCCCGCCTCAGATTCTCCAGCCGCCTCGCCAAGAATGGTGCGGGCGACCACATCCCGATCATAGGTGGTCAGCGTGTTGCGCCCGCCCAAGCCAAGAGACAGGGAGGTTCCAGAAGCTTGAGTTGAGGCCGTGGCAAGGGTTTGTGGCGTTGCGGGCTCGGTACCCTGCCCTTGCGCTGATAGCGCTCCTGCATCCGGCATCCAATCCGTCTCAAGGCCAAGGATACCTGCGCCGCGATCGGCAAGCGCTCGTCCAACACTTCGATCCACAGTGTCGCTTCCAGTGCCGAGCATTCCGTCAACGCCATCGGAAGTGATCCGAGTCTCAGACATCCCGCCATAGACGTGATCGACATTGACACCTGAAGCACGTTCTGCATCTGCGCTTCGCTCCCGATATTCCCCCATCTGCGGCTTAATCACGTCGGCCGATGAGTGATCGACTGGCGAATGTGCCATTTCCCGATAAAGACCAGCATCGTTTTGCATCATCGGTGGAGCGGACATTGCCCCCTTGTCCAAACCAAGGTCTCGCATGATATCGGGGAGGTAAGTGCTCAGGATTTCTTGTTGCTGGGCAAGACCCGCCGACGTTTTCGGATTGACCAGCATGGATATCCGCTCGTCACTGTAGCCCTCGTCTTGCAACTTCCCGATAACCGCATCGGTGATTTTGGCATTGTAGGCCATGTCTTGGGATTCAAGATAGGCCTCGGTTCGATCCAGGCTTTCGGCTGTCTCATAGGCTGACGACAAGCGCTGTGCAGACTGCATGACATTGTCCAGGTTGGAGCGGATCGAATTTGAGCCTGTGTCTACTTCGCTTGAATGGGTGCCGGAATACCCCCGCTGCGATGAGCTGGACAGCAGGCCGAGCGTTTCCGAGTAACTTCCATCGCGCGCCGCATCGACGGCAGTCGTGAAGGATTCTTGGGAAGAGGCTGAAAGTGATCCTCGTGCTTCTAAGTTTGCTCCAAGCCTTATAGCTTCTCCGCCCCCAACTCCGGCACTTCCTGCCAGCATCGCCTGCAGGGCAACATCGGTGGACAGATTATGCGTCGAGGCAAATCGCTCGACTTCACTCCAGGCGTTTCGCACGTCGCTGCGTTGCTCCTCGGAAGCTGCCCATCCGATTTCACCCCCGGCGGTTTGCGACTCGGTCACGGTTTTCCCGAAGTCCGAGAGCTGGCTGGCCGTCTTGCTGACGGATTGCGCAAAGTCTTCACTTTGGGTTTCAATGGCGCGCCAGGCTTGCGAACTCCGGTCGCTAATCTCCTCTCGTACAGACTGCCCGACGCTCGCAGTCATCCCGACGGTCGATTGCGCCGAGCCCGCGCTATAGGTTCGCGTGCCATCGGAGTTCGACGTAACCATACCGCCGTCGCCCATCACACGGGTTGCCCGGCCATTGTCCATGAGAGCAGAGGTATTCCACTTATTCGCACTCATACTGTTCATCGAGACATTGCCAAGCCCGAGGCTGCCAGTGGCGGCTTCCCTGCCCGTCTCGATCGCGGCGCCCTGGCTGACATTTAGCATCGAGGTGGCAAGGCCGGCCATTTTGCTGGCCCCAAACATCAGCGCGAAGCCGAGGAAGGGCACAGACATCATCAGATAGCCCGCGACTATGCCCACATCTTGTTCGACAGATTGAATGCCAAAGTGATTGGCCCAGTTCAGAACATCGATGGTGTTTGTGCCCGAAAGTGTCGTCGTGTGTTCGCGGTACCAACCGGTTGAGGCTTTCAGAAGCGTTGTGTGCAGGATCGCGCTCAGCGGTTCCCAGGAAGCGAGCCAGACATAGCCGCCAAAATACCCCCGCGCGACGGACGCCGCCATTGGGGTCATCATCAACAGCATCGCCAATGGAAACGCACCGTAATAGAGCGTCTCGAACGTAACCTTGAGCAGCGGCACCCATTTCGTGGCATTGGCTCCGACGATTTGATAGCTCGAGCGGGTTTGGGATTCCGCGCGAGCGGCCTGATAAAGCTCCATGGCCGCGGCATTTCCGGAATTGGCGATAAGCCGTCCTGCGGCATCATCAAGCGCTAGAACAAGCATGGATTGCTTAAGATAGCTCGTGGCGGAGTAGCCCGCGAGACCCATCATGTTCTGGAAATCTTCCAGCGTTCCGGTCAGCGCATTGACCTCAACGGTGCCCGCCGCATTGCCGGTTTGAGGCGCGCGAGAGGCGGCTCTGGCCTGCAGGATGCGAACAACCTCATCGCCCAACCCGGCCTCTAACCCTGTCCAACCTGCAGCGCATCCCGTCGTCGCCTGTGCTGCTTCGTCATAATAGGCCAGGGCGCCGGGCACATTGCTTCCAATGAAAGAGGCCAGATCACCGGAGGTGACCAAAGCATCGAGATCCACAAGCCCGATATTGGTCCCGTCCACGATGCAGTTTTCCATGAAGTTCACGAGGTTTTGGTGAACCGATGCCGTCACAGCCCGCCAGCGCGCCGCCTGTGCCATCAGGCTGGCGCCAAACAAGATGCCGTGCTCTTGATAGACAAGGTTGTCGGGTGTTGAGAGCAGCGCTTCCATGCGACGGGTCAGGTCATAGCTTGTTTTCGTGGTGAGATTGGCCACCAGGGCTACGGAGTAGGGCACATTATCGACGGTTCCGTAGATCTCGAGCGGATAGGTGCTGTCCATGACGATGACGCGCGCTTTTGGTCCGATCCCGAGAGCGCCGACCACGGCCACCGTCGCAATATAGGGCAGAACGCCTTCAATGCTGCCGGTAAATGTCATCTTGGTGACCATGTAGAACACCCCAAGGATGATCCCCACAACCAGCATATCCTGGAACGCACTGCCGCTGGTGAAGAGCGCCAGGAAGTTGAAGATGTCATAAAGATAAAAGCCGCCACCTGTCGTATAGACCTCAAACTCGGGCATCAGTTCGCCTCCAGCATGGCCGTAAAGCGCGAGGACGAATAGGCGGCAAGTTCGGTCTTTGCGAGGTTGAGCCGCTCGAGAGTACGCATGGCGGCTGAATAGCGTTCTGCCGCCAACATGCGTTCTTTGCCAAGGCTATTGAGCGTTGTCTGGATTTGCTTTTGGAATTCGAGCGGCAGGGCTCCAAAGGTGGCGACCCGGCTGGCCGACGCGCTCATTTCTTGCAGCGCACGGTCGATGTAAATCATCGCCAGATCCACCGCGACCACTTCGGCCATGGCATCAATCTCGCTTTCTACGAAAACATGCTGATAGGACATGCCGGTGACCAGCATGTCGAGAACCGGCACAGAGGTCATGCCGAGAAGAGCGACGGCGGCATCCGGGATTTGAGCGTCGCCGTCTTCAATCGCGTCTTTGATGCCCAAAATGGTCGCGCGGGTTTTTTCAATCAGCGAGCTCGAATCCGAAATCGTGACGTCTTGGGCCGTGGGTTCCAAACACTCGGTGTATTCATCGCAGCGCAGGATCTGGACTGTGCCGCCTTCCACCAGGGCTTCAATCATTTCCGAACTGGCCGCCCGCGGCGAGATAGGGTTTTGTTGGGGGCCTTCGTTCTCAGAGGCAGGTTCCAGCGTGATGATCGTGCCGGTCAGGGTCATGAAAAACTCAGCCAGTGCGGGATCGGAGGAAAGAAACGCGTTTTTTCGGATCGCCCGCCAGGCGTAGTTCACATTTACCGGCACCTGTTCTTGCAGTTCGGCATTGGCGGCCGAGAGCGTGGCGTTGCGCTGCCCTCCGGTGCCGCAGCCGTGTTTGGCGGCCAACCTGTCGGCAAACATGCCCTGATAGGAGCCGATGGTTTCACAAACATGTTGGCTGGCGCCATCCATTGCGGGCCAAAGCGATGAGGAGAGAAGCTGGCCCGCCTCACAGGAATTGACATTCATCGCATTGACCTGCTGCACGAGATCTCGCAGCTTCGCGACGGTTTCCTGAACGGCGGGGGACATGCTTTCAAGGGCCAGCTCAAACGCAAAACCGGCGGCGTTTTGCATGATGGCTTCCATCAGTGCGATCAGTTCTTCGGCGCTGATGAAGGAAAAGGATCCGCCAAAGATATCAATGCCACCACAGCCTGCGCGGACCGAAGGAAGTTGGATGTTATAAAGCTCAGAGCTGCGGGTTCGGGTGCGCACCTGCACAGACCCAAGCGTCGCGTACCCTGCACGTTGCCCGTCGTAGGTCATCGGCCGAGAGACATTCACACCGCCACCGGATTTGGACCAGAAGTCCGCAAGGTCTGAGCCTATGTCTGCCGTCGCGGGCGAAACTATGAGAGCGAGTGACGAGATGGAACTAAGTGCCAGTTTGCGCAGGTTTTTCATGGCCTAGTATCTTTCGCCAAAGGGGATTTTTGTGAGGATGTGGACGTTCTCAAGAATCTGATCAGCGGTTAGAATGCCCGAGCCAATCACTGCGATCTCTTGCGTGCCCGGTTTTGCGAGCGCGAGCGTCGGGGTGGGATAATCTTGCAGTCCAAGCTCGGCCAGTCTGCCATCGTCTACGAAGGCATTTGGATAGGCGGCATTCCCCCCGCCATCCTTTGAGACCGCGAGGATCGTGACACCGAACTGCTCTTCCATCTGCGCGAGGATTTGACCTTGCACCTTGCAGATCTCGCACGCCGCATCGCCGTCGAATATGAACAGGATGCCAGCCTCGGTCGCGACTTCGCGGAAGGTCTCTTCGCGCGCGGCCTTCATCTGGTCCTGCCAAACATTGGCGCCGACCGTGGCCAGCGGATAATCGACATTGGCATTGAGATGCGGGGTCGCAAATAAGACCCGCTGCCAGGTTTCCGTGAAATCCCCAGCCCTGTCCGCGATCTCTTTATTGATTGCCATATAGGCCAGCACATTTTCCGGCGTGGGATCGAGCACGGCGCGGTATTTCAGCTCATCGGCATGGGCGCGAAACGCCATCATCGCATCCGTTGCCGGAAACTCTGAGCTAGGCGCGTCTTCTGGCTCTGCGGGCACCACTTCAGATGCTGGGTCAGCCTGGTCCTGAGGGTCTTCAGGAACTGGATCCGTGCAGTAAAAAGACCAGCCTTTGGTTGAGGGGCTGTCGCACATATTAAGCGTGAACCCATCCGCACGGGCAGCCTCTGACAGAATCAGCCCTGACAGGGCGAGCATAGCCAATCCCCCTGCCCTGTTCATTCGAAGACCTCTTCTGACTGGCGGATGAAGGATCTCAGAGCTGCGAGATACCATGTGGGATTTCTGTAACCTTCAATGCTGCCAATCACGGCATCGCGCTTTGCGTTATAGATCAAGGTTGTCGGATAGGCCGTGACGGCGCTTGCGATCGGATGCCCGGACAAGGGCACAACACGCGTGAACGGCGCAATGGGGCGCTCGTCGCCGCTGGCGACAATCACCGGAAGCCCGAGACGTTCACTTAAAGTTGCCAGAATAGGCGCTGCTTTCTTGCAAACCGGACACCAAGAGGCGCCGGCGAAAATGATGCCGGTCGAAGTCACTTGGGCCGTTGCCGACCCCGCAAAGAGCAGGGCTGGAGGGCCAAGCATGACCTGCCGTCTATTCAAGGGTGTTTTGAACATCACTTTGATAGGATCCTAGTTCAGTTTCCAATTGATCGATGATGAAGGCCTCAACAGGCGTGCCGGTTTGGCTCAGCAGGTCACCGTAGACTTCAGAGAGATCCATCTGACTGATATCGAGCAATTTAAGTTCTGTGATCGACAGTGCCGGACAGGGACTGGTGCTTGGATAATTGAGCTGTGTTCCTGTCTGAACATGGGCTTCTTCCTGAAAAACCCGCGCGAATTTGGTGTCATAGGTGCACCAGAATTCATTGACCGTTAAACAGCCGCCCAGAACATAGTTGCACTCCCAGCCTAGGAAATGTGCAGCCCCGGCGCGTTTAATGGCTGCAAGTTCGTGTTCTTCTGGCTTGCAACTATTCGCGATATTTGTGCCGCAGCAATTATTGAATCCTTTAAGGCATGTCATATACGCGCCCCCAAAGATTTCAGGGGTGGTTTGACCGCCGTCGAGTTCGTCGCTTGTGCAGTCGTCCACGACGACGCCATCCTCCTCAACCAGTGCTGTTGCATCGGCGTCGCATTGATTTTTATCGGCCATGTCATCGAGGAAATTCAGCCAGGCAGATGCCTCGGCATAGTCACTTGAGGCCTCCTCTGGCGCCCCATCGCAGGCTCCATCGGCGCAGAGATCCACGCCATCGCAATCGGCGGTGAAGGAGGTGTCGCTCTCGCAGGTGTAGGAATAGGAGGCGTATGCGCATTTCCCGTCGTCACCGTAGCTCTGACACACGGGTTCAGCGGTCTGTCTGCAGACGGGATTGTTTTCATAAGGCGAGCAGGAGTTCACATAGCCGCTCTCATCGCAATTATAGGCGTGCGCGCGCTCCCACCAGCTGCGGGTGACATTTTTGCCGTTGAAATTGCGTGTGCTGCCGCCCTGGATAATATCTGTCGAAAAGTAGCTACAGCTTGCAGGGATGGTTTGCGCGCAATTGCTTTCCAGCCGCTCCTCGAATTCTGTAAATCGACGTTCCTTCAGGCTCGCAGGTGAGGCATCAAATGGCCCGTTGAGACAGGTGTAATCGCGCTCCACGCGATCACAGATCCCGGCCGTTTCTCGAGTGCAGGTCTCACCTGTCAGTTGGCATTGCCCGCTTATCAGAGGTTCGCTTTGCACGGTGACCTGTTCAAGAGCCCCGCATTCGCTGACGGTCTCTTCGCGCGCGCAGGTCTCGACGCGGGTGTAAGCAAGGCACACGTTCTCCAGTGTCACGCCGCCCAGGGTGACAGAACCGCTCTGCGTGCAAACGGCGGCGTCCAACTGGCATGTGTCTGCAGAAGCGGCGGTTGCTGCGAACAGGAGAAACGCGAAGAATGCTGACGTCAACATGCGTCACCTAAGCTGGCCGTAAACTCCGAGCAGCAGGAACCTCGCAGCGCGAAGCGAAGGGTTGGTCCTGTCTCTTGCGTGTTGGCTGTGATGAGGGTGACCTGCACCGGCAAGCTTTGTGATCCGGTCAGGGCACGCACCGGGGGGTTCTCGAGCGATGTATTTGGCCCCGGCGCGGCTTGGGCAAACTCCGGCTCCAGCTCAATACTGGGGGTGCGGGTATTGGGTGTTGCGCTGCAGTCTTCGATCCAAGTATTTCCAGCATAGACCGCGTCCACGGCGCAGTTTTTGCCGCAATCGCGGGATTTGACGGTGAGGTTTGATCCACCGCTCGCCCCTTGCGTCCAGATGTTTTGGCCGTTCACGCGCAGCTGGGCGACGCCTTGATAGGCAATGTCCTCTAGGCGCAGGCTCGTGATTTCTGCAAAGTCCTGAACCGAGATCTGAATTGTTTTCTCGCGCAGGCTGCAGGCTCCGGTGCCGCCGCCAGAAAACGTGGTCTCGACCCTGTCTCCGGACGCGTTCCAACTGACCGGTCTGGAGAAGAGAACCGCCTCTTTCAAGCATGCACCCCCTGTGGTGCCGGTGCAGCGCCATTCAATGTTTCTGGCGCATGTTTTGCGATACTCCGGGGTTTCCTCAGAGCAGCTCCACCTGTCGGTACGGTGTACTGTGACCTGACGCTCTTCGCGGCAATATCGAAAATCCTGGGTGAGGGGGGCCGAGCAATTATATGTGCCCGAGGCAATTGGCCCGTCAAAGTCACTGGTGCAGGATCCGCTATCTCCGCTAAACATCCCGGCCACAGAGTCAGCGCCTATTGAGACGGCCAGGTTCGCCAGACCAAGCGCGCCGTTTGAGGGGGCGACATCCGGCCGCCCCGTGGCGCTGTCCACCGTTGCCCGAAACGCTTGGCTTGCGGTGCTGTCCCCTGCCCTCGTGGCGATGATAGCGTCACCCAGATCTCCGTCTCCGAGGCTTGCTTCAAAGGGCGTGGCGGTCTCAAAAGGCAGCACGACCTCTTCGAGCGCCCCTTGGGTGAGGGTCTGCGGGATCGGTCCGAGGGCATCAATCTGCGCCGACGCCCGATCCTGCACGCTCTGCGCGGATAGCGGCGTGGCAATCAGAAGCAGAATGACAGCGAGACACCTCATAGGCCCCATTTCACCTTTTCCAAAGCAGCGATGGCGCTGTGGGCAGCCTCTCCATCCCCACCTGCGATAATCTCAAGCGCCGCTTGCAGAGGAATATTGCCGGCAATCCGGTCGTGAAGTGGGGCCAGATCGCCTTCGCAGCCCGAGGTCTCACAAACATCCAAAGGCTCGGAGGTGACAATGATCTGCGGTACGGTCTCCACCTGAAACCGTGTAAAAAGCGTCGGATCAATGCCAAATCCCACAGCATCTGCGTCTTCGCCAAAAGTCTCGGTGATGGCCGCTTGGGTCGCAAAGACCGAGTTGTCCAGAAACCCGCGAAACACGATGGGGACACCAAAGCTTTGCGCCTCGATCATCATCGCTTTCAGTGTTGGGCCCGGCATCGAAAAGCTTGCCAACACGAAGATCCTGTCCGATCCCCAGCGATCGTTTTCTTGCTCTGAGAGAAACGTGCCGTCCTCAACACCGAGCATTTCGCGCACCCGCGGATTGCTCAGGGCCTTTTCGCGGAACGCTTCGATATCAAAATCCCTCCCGAAGCCGTCAGCTTCTTGAATGTCGAGGCTTTCGGACCATTGGCCCCCAAGCTGTTGCGCGCCCTCCAGCATGTCCGGGATGGAAGGCTCAATGAAGCCTTGCGCACCGGGTGCGAACTGCAGCACCTCGTCGCCCGCCAGGGCCGGCAGTGCACCAAGGACCAGGAATGGTATTGTCATCAGAGTGCGCAGCAATTTCTTTTCCTCCACATGAGCCATCCAAAGCTTTCGCCGGTGAATGGAATTTCCCGCCCGCTATCGATATATTGCGTGCTGGACCCGATGGGGGCGCAGCCATAGCGCCCGCCGGTTTTTGCTCGGGGTCGGGTGATCTGCATCCGGTACTGGCTCTTGGGAATGATCGGCGCGATGCGCGGGCTGCAGGCGGTTGGATTGCTGGCGGTTTTTCGCGCCAGAAGCAGCCGGTGCATACGCGCAGTGAGACGCGCCGCCACAGACTGGCTCGCCATCACACCGCCATAGTGGCTGTTGACCTCTCCGGCGATCGGATAGAGCGATCCCTGACAGCCATTGCACCAAAAGAGCGCGTCCATGCTGAGAGTGCCGGAACTGGCGGCCACACATTCAGCCGCGCAGGCCGCTTGCGCGATCGGATTGGCAAAGAGAATGGCTTCGGGATTCAGCAGATTATTGAGCTCGACATTGTTCCAAAGCGGATCAATCTCGCTGATATAGGCCACGTCAAACACGGTGGTTTCCAGACACAGCCCGTCGATGATGGTGCCAAGCCAGCTGATGAGCGGATAGTAGTAATAATGCGCTTGCCAGGCCGAACCGGAATCCGACCCGTTTGAACCCGTGGCCGTTGACGTGCCATTGGCCAAGAGCTGGAAATCCATGTCAAAGCCCATGTTCACAAAACAGCCGGCTTCATTGGCCACATCCACGAGCCGCGCGGGTTCCCAAAGCCCGATGGACAAGCCAATCCTTGGCAAGAGACCTTCCCAGCAGGCACAGAGCGGAAAGCCTTGATTGCGCGTGTCCGGTCGGCTTGTGCCAAGGCTGATGGCGCCGATTGATATGGGAAAGATACAGTCCCAACAAACCTCGGTGATCGGGTTGAGGAACTTCGCATTGCACTTGGCTTGCGCACTACCTGAGACCAGGACGGCGGCAAAGAGGGCAAGTAACCACAGCCTCATCGCAGTGCTCCAACGGGCACTTCCTCTACCATCATCACCCGCTCGCCGCGCGTGATGACGCTGGGCAGCCGGGTGATCTGGAAGCGGGAGGTGATCTGACCGTCTTGATCAAAGTAGAACCGACGTCCATGGGCGCGCATCAACTCGAGCGGCGCGCCATTGGTCAGAACCAGGAGCGTGTCGAGCTCGTTGCCTTCAGAAAGCGCGAATGCCACCTGCTCTGGCACGTCCCCGTCAAAGATAACGATCCGTTGGTTGAAATGCGAATATTCCAGCGGATTGATCCGCGTGCCCGCACGGGCAAAGACGACGCCGCGATGATCCACCAGGTCCCGATCAAGGGTGATCGAGAGATCGACCTCATAGGACTGCGCCTCCTCTGCGGGCAGCAAGCCTAGCACTGGCCGTGGCCGGTTCACATAAGCGCGTGTGGTGTCCTGCATCTCTTGCCGCATCGCATCAAGCTCGCCGCTGTCTTCCATCGCAGAAAGACGTGCCTGGATGACCTCGAGCAGGTTGGGCTCGGCGATCTCCCAGACCGGCCCATGGGTGCCGAAATCTTTAGCTAAGGTGGCTTCTCCCGGTGCGAGCAGAGCGAGACAAAGCGCCAGTGTTTTCAATTTTACTGAAACCATGTGCTGAGCTCCGTCCAATGGGGGATGGGCACCGGAAAGCCGACCGCCAGAATATCGGACTTCGCGATGGTGCCGATGAGGGCATAGCGGCTGTCCAGGGAGTCAGGAGCGTCTCCGAAGACGGCAAACTGACCGTCGCCAATCTTGCCACTTG
This sequence comes from uncultured Hyphomonadaceae bacterium, assembly GCA_964342355.1. Taxonomy (GTDB): domain Bacteria; phylum Pseudomonadota; class Alphaproteobacteria; order Caulobacterales; family Hyphomonadaceae; genus Hirschia. The sequence goes on along the minus strand of CAYFFG010000023.1, from coordinate 24,824 downwards.
GCAATGGTCTCAGCCCTTTGTCTGTGAGGTCCCCAAGCAAGGATTTGCAGTCGCCTGCAACGCAAACCCGGGTATCGGTTGAGGTGATTTCGTCACCGGGACGTCCCGCGATCCTCTTCACGAAGGGGAAGTTTTGAAACCGGTCATCCACAGCCTCAGGCGTTCGGAAGGCCACATAGCTGCCCTTCAAGGGAACGATGGGCCAGCGCAGCATAAAGTATCCGGAATGGGGCAAAGAGCTTGTGCCGTTGATGACCAAAGTGCCCGCACTGAGGGTATAAAATCCCAGCAGGACAAAGCCGCCCAGGAGGCCAAGGCCTATGGATCTTTTAACCCTGCTCATTGGATCAGGTCCCAACGTGCAATCACCCGCGCAGCAAACTCGTGGCTAATATCCACCCCACCAGCCAGAACGTGATTGGCATTGATGAGAAGGGCGCCCGTCTGGGTGTGAAGGACCTGCGCTTCTTCCATCACCAAGCGGTCGAAGGTGCGGATGGCGTCACGCAGCGCGTCTTCGCTCAAATGCTGCCCGCGCTCCTCTATGAACACGCGCACGACCGACTTTGCATCAACGATCAGCACCTCTTCAGGCCTGTCCAAGTGACCAAGATACCTTAGCGTTCCAAGCTGGATCGCGATCACTGTGAGGATGGCCAATAGGCCCATCACCGCGCGCGTGGCCCAGGTCATGCAACATCTCCCTTGGCGACCATGTCTTTGAGCGCCTCGACCGTCGTGAGACCCGCGGCCCTACGTCGTTTCAGGTGCTCGACAGTCGCGCCCTTTGAGGAAAACACCGCCAGAGAAAACGGATCGAGCATCAGCCGCCCGAAAAACCATCCCCCCGGCCCCTTCACGGCCATTTCAGAAAACTGACCGGGTACGCTGGTGATGGATTTAAGTTTGGCTCCAAATCCCGCCGGGATCGATAGGCGCTTGTTTTGCTCCAACCGGTCAATTGTTTCGGGGTTTTGCGCGAGAAACACCGTCCAGTCGGAGTTTTGCAGACAAACCTCGGCCGCCTGGTTTTGAAAGTAGTCGTCGACAGACTGCGTGCCAGTGATCAACGCGCCGGTGTATTTGCGCGCGCGCCTGACCACGCCTTCGATGAACTTCGCCGTGCCAACCCCTTTCAAGAGATCCCAGGCCTCATCGATGAGGATGGCGACGGGCACAGAGCGATCCGTTTTAAACATCAGCTCGGTCCCGAGAAACATGATGATCTGCAAGACGACCTGCTCGAGATCAGGCTGACTTTTGAGGTTGGAGAGCTCGACGACGGTGAAGGGGGTTTCCACATCCACCGTGGCCTGGCCTTCGAAGTATTTGCCGTAGACCCCGTCATGGGTGAAGGATTTGAGCTTGGTGCAGACATCTTCCAGCCGGGGATCGGCCGCGACACGAGCTTTGAGCTTCAGATAGACATCGGTAATTTCGCCCGCCGGGCCCTTTTCGTTCCAGACCGCAAAGACCGCATCGGATATCGCCTTTTCCTCGATCCCTTCTACGCGCCCTTCGCGCTGCGCGCCAAGCGCAGCCATGGAGGCAACAACGCGCGTGATCAGATCCACAGCCTCGGCGGCGTAGTCCGTCGGTGACCCAGCTTCGCCACCCTGCATTTTGTCGGCTTGCAGCATTGAGAAGGGATTAAGACGCAGCTCTTGGTCCCCATCAAAAGCAATGTGGCGCCCGCCCAAGATCTCGCACGTGGTCTGAAAACTATAGCCATCATCAATCACCAGGGCACGGCCCCCGTTGGCGTAGATCGAGGTGATCAGCTCTTGCATGAACACCGATTTGCCAGCGCCGGATTTGCCGACGACGGCCACGTTGTAGTTTCCTTCGCTTTGAAAGTTCGACCAGGTGAAGATCTGTCCTTGTCGCCCGACAAGCAGCATGCCCGGCCCTGCGCTGTTGCCTTTCCATTCGCCCGAAACCGGAGCGACCGAGGTGAGCGCGCGGGCTTTGAGAAGGCGCATGCGTTGCAATCGGGTCAACGTATTCATGTATTTCTCGGACGAGCCAAGCGGTAGCGCATTGACGAGAAGAGGCAGCTGCAGGTATTTTTCCTGACGCAGGCCAAAGCCGACGCGGCGGTAGATCTTTGCCAGCTCCGAGCTGGCGATACGGGCCTCTTGGCCACTGCCCTTGGTGTAGCCGATCACAGTCATCACCGTTTGAAAGAGCCGCTCGCCGCTTTCCAGCTCTTCTGAGAGAGACTGGTACTCCTGCACTTTGCCCTCAAAGTCACTGACGAAGCGATTGAACCCTGTTTTGCGGCTATGCTCCAATTTTCCGCGACGTGAAAGCATGTCGCTTGCCGCCTTTTGGGCGGGGATCGAGACGGCGGTCAGCGCAGTGAGAACCGGCCCATGAGGTCGCTCGGAGATCTTTTCCGGCTCGCCAAGCAAGGTGGCCCCAAGGGCGGCGCTCCATTCTTTTGGAAACCTTGCAACGCTTGTCACGCTGGCAGCGACCGTTGGATCTCCACCAAACTGTATAAAACCCGGCGCCACCTGCAGGGATGCCCCGGGCAGTTGGGCATTAAGCGGAAGTTGGTCATCATAACTTGCCTGGGACAGCCCGCCCCACTGCTCGGCATGCAGGATTTCCTCAAGAAGCTGCAAGAAGGTCGTGGGCTCCATGCCACTTGGTTGTGGCAGACCCAAAGCCCCAAGAATGGCGCGGCGATATTCTTCCAGACCTGCAAGCTTGCTCATGCTCGCATCCCCTTCAATCCAGCCGGTCACGAAGGTTCTGCGGTTTGTGGGGATCGCTTTGATCGGATGTGCGCTGCCAAAGCGCAGATCGCTTAAATGCTCGACGCGCCCCTTGGCCATGGCCTCGGTCAGCTCGCCACCCGATGAACGCCGCGCGGCCCAAGCGTTTAGCGGCGCGCGTAGTTCCGGCGAAGACCAACTGATCACCTGAAACCCGGCTTGCGCTGGCATGCTGGTGAGTAGGGCCGAATGGAGATTGCCGACCACCTCTTCGCTGGCGATCTGGGGGGCGATCTCGAGAATGAAACCGGTGGTTTTATCGTTGTGATAAAGCCGCTTTTCTGGATCATAGACGCGCCAGGGCAAGAGATCCGCCAAAGCTGCATGCTCGAGGATCTGTGTTTGGGCTTGCCTTAAGCTGTCATCGCCAAAAAGCGTGCCCCAGAAGTCAGATAACTTGCCCATCAGCGCTGCACCCAGTGTGCGTCCTGCACGATGAAATGCACATAGCGCGATTCATGGAGCAATTCGTTTTGATCAAGATAGGGCGCAATCCAGAGGCGCCCGACGACCTCGGACTGGCGATAGCGATCGGAGTCGTAAGGGTAGCCACCGTCGGGCAGGCTTGCGTAAATGTCAGCCGTTTTGCCGATCCCAATGGGCTCTTGTGACAGGGTTTTCAGGGCAAGGTCTTCGCGTGTTTCTGTGACCGGTGTGAGCTCTTGTCCGTTTTGCCCATCGGCCTCGGCAATGGTCGCGCAAGGCGTGCCTGCTTGAGCGCGACACAGGAAGTCACTTTCCGTATTTGTCACACTGCATCCGGCAAGGGCGAGCCCTGCGATCATCATTGCATGCTTCATTGCAGGGATATTCCTTCCATAAACACCAGCTCGACCTTCGTTCCGCCATTCAGAGAAATCACCGGCTGATATTGTTCGGCGCGATTGATGTAATATTCCGAGAGCGTGTTGGCAGCCGACTGCACGCCGCCCGTGCCAGCCGCGATGCCGGCAGTGCGGGCGATATCCTCGATAGAGGTCGTCTCGCCACCTGAGGCAGACGCGGTGTCTGCCGCACTTGCCAAACCGTTGAGCGCTCCTGCAATGGCCGCGTTGGTGACAAGGGCACCTTCACGGCTCACCACCCTGCCCCGCACTCCGGCCTTGCCAGCACCAACCATATATCCGGCGATCCGCTCTTCGATCACCTCGCCGCCGCGTTTGAGGCAGGTAAGGGACAATAACCTAACCCGAACACGCTCGGAGCTCAGATCGCCAATGGCCGATCCCTGAACGGTGCAGCCTTCGATGTTGATTTTACCGCCGGTACTGCCTTTGCGCCCGGCGGTGATCGCGGGTCCTGTGACTCGAAACAGAACGGGCGTGGGGTTTTCCCGATCAACCACATTGGTGGCCGCATCCGCGCCCGAAAGCACCACGGCGGGCGCATAGGATCCGGCGGGAATGTAATTGCCGAGCCTATTGGGTGCGTCTTCGCTCTCAGACTGCGCGGGCTCGGCAAGTGAAAAGCTCTGACCAAAACTGCCCGGTTGCGGCGCTTGTCCTGCGAGTTGCTGGGAAGGGCTTGCACTGCTTGCGCCGCGTTGCGCCCCCTCGGATTGCCCAGTGTCCTCTCTGCGAACAGGCTCCCGGCTAATGAACTCACTGCCAAAGGAGGCGTAATCGGGTGTTGAGACACCGGCTGTGGATCCTTGCCCACCTGATGGTCGGACAACTGGTGCCGGGACCACTTCCAACTCCGCAATCCTATCGGCTTGTTGAAGGATCATGTCGTCGTATTCTTGTCGGATCGAGGCGATCTGCTCTGATGTTGCCTCTCTTTGCGCATCCATGCTTTTGGTCAGATCGTCGACAAGAACGGCGAGCCGGTCGATTTCTGCGCGGCTCGAGGTGACCCAGGACATCTCAGGTGCTGCTGCGGAGGTGCGATCGGCAACAATGCTGACATCGATGCCGTCGTTCGAGCTTCGCATCGGTAATGCTGCGGGGCTCTTCGGCGCAAGGACGCCAAAGATGACCGTGCCCAGTGCCAGAACCGCGCCCAGACCCAGTCCGAAGACGATATACTGCTGTTTTTTTCTATCCGGCGCGGCCATCAGTCGTCCTCGAGCACAATGACCCAGCTGCGTTCGCCGGCAGCCAGTTGGGTGTTTTGCACCCAGATCGCCAGAACCCCTGAGCGATAAAAGTCCTGTTCTCTCACAAGGCGGGCGGTGTCCCCGGCCACAGCGATTTGCAGGCTTGCGCTCCAACCCTCCCCTGGAATGTGCCGGATGGTTTTTCCGTCTCGTCCGCTTGGGACCTGCCGACCAAGAACATGTTTCTGGGCAATGTCGCGGATGATGTTTGTGGCAAATTCTGCGATGTCATCGGAATAGCCAAAGCTATCTGAGAAGTCGGGCGCCTCATCTTCATCCGCGTCAAGCTCGACACCAACAAGGGAGATGAGGACGGTTTCACCCGGTGCCTCGACCGGCGAAAGCGTATAGCCGATGGTCACGCCGCTCTCACTGACGATGAACCCCGTTTCCGGCTTTTCAAAATACCCCACACCAACGTAGCGCAGAAACAGGTCGCCGGTTTCCGGATCGTTTGTTGCTTCAAAATCAGACGCGGTATTGACCAGACGCCGAATGCGGTCTCGCTTGATGCTCAAGCGTGTGACGCCGCTTAACGAGGCCTCAAACCTGATGGTGCCATCGGGCTCCACGCTTAGGTTTTGTGCCGCATGTCCCGCGGTACCAAGAAGAAGGCCCAAAGCAATGAGGCCAGCGATCACGAGTGCCTTTGTCATCCCTCGGCCTCCAATTTGCTGATGCGCGACAGACGCGTGGATCCAGCCTCAATGACGAAGGCGAGCTTGATCCGACGCGGTTCTTGTTTAACAAGCACGGTGTTCAGAAAGGTCTGCATGTCGCCTTCGACAATCACTTCGAGCCGGTCGAAATTGTGCTCGATGCGGCGGGCAAAAAAGACGGTGGAGATGGAACGTTCGCGGATATCCGTCGCCACACTGTCGTAGTGGCGCAAAAGCGTGTTGCGCTCACCAACGGCTGCAAGACGCGCGATGACATTGCGACCGTAATCCAGGTTCTCCGGATTGGCGTTGTAAAGCCCGTAGACGGCATCAAGTGCTAAAGCTTCGAGATAGCGTTTATCAACTGACCCACGAGCAATCATACCATCGCTCACATTCGTCGGAACGAGGATCACCTGGTTGGTTTGGCTGAATATCTCATAGGCCAGCAGACCATTGATGCCAAAGAGCGCGGCACTGGTGCAGGCAAGGATGTTGCGTGCCATGCGGGCTTGGCGCACGGATTTCTGCATCGCTTGAAAGTTCATTTACGCTTCCCAGGTTTCCGGAGCTGAATCGGGAAATGGTGCGAAAAGGCCAAAGGCCTGCGGAGTATACCAGTAGGTGGCCGCGAGAAGCATCTCTAGACCCCCCTCCCCTTTCAACCGCTTCCAGGCGGCCCAGGTGAGGAGAGCCACGAGTAGCCCGACAATGAGCATGCGCCCCAAAAGCCCCATCAGGATCGGCAATCCAAGAATGGCCGCTTCATCCGCTGGCAGCATCAGAAACCGTGGGGGGTCTTGAAGCCTTTGTTCGATAACAACGAACATGAAGACGCACTCCTCGTGGAAAGAATGAGTGGGCACCTATACGAGCACCCGCTTCAAAAAATGGCTTAGAGTGAAGGCTCGGCTTCAAGCAGAAGCACATTCTCTGCCAGCAAATCTGCGGTGCCGGATACGCCCGAGATCCCTTGCAAAGCGTTGACGCCGTAGCCAAGGAAAAGCGCCACGGCAAAGGCGGTAACCGCTTGTCCCCAACCGCGCCCGATTGCCAGCATGATAGCGGCCAGAGCGATCGAGATAATAACGATCAGAAAGCCCCCTGCCCCGCCCATCAGCGTTTGCAGGTCGTCACCTACTTCAGTGAAGCCTGCCTGGATGCCAAGGCCGTCACCTGCGGCAAAAACTGGACCGGCCGTCACAAAAGCAGCCAGTGTCAGAGCAGGTTTGATTAAGTGTTTCATGGTGTTTTCCCTCATATGAGTCGCTGAGATCAATCATCCCGGCGCTCTATTAATAATTAAAACTACAATAAACAACGTATAAAAACACATCGAGGGTGAAAAAATCGCGCGTGGCGTGCATTGCGAGAACTGGGATTTGGGACTTGGGGTGATCGCAAAGGTCGGCAATGCGCAGATAGCGGAGTTTGCAAAGTCATAGTGCTGCACCGCGCTGATCAGTTGACTCGACCCTGAAAGGATCATTCTGATGCAGTCTATTGCTGCTGTGCAGATCACAAAACCGCGGCTGTAGTTGACCCATTTCGCGGTCGTATGCTCTAGTTCTTGAAGTTATGTATGTGGTCTCCGACTGGGATTGCGGATAGGGGATTCAAATGGACTGGAGCAGTCTAAAAACTGATCTTGAGGCAGCTCTTGACGGATTTGACGGCGAAACAGACTGGACAGGAAAGATCGTCGATCATCAACTGTTGACAGTACCTGACCTTTCTAACTGCGAGAAACTTGGTGAAGTTCACGCAGCTTTCATGACAGAAAACGCCTTCGCTTGTTTCGATGATGAGAATATGCATTTTGCCGCAAACCAAGGACGGCGTTTTCCTAGAGACGCAGTGTTCGCATGGCTGGTGAGGCGAAGTTTGGGTGCAGACGTTTCCACAGCGGTGGATAACCTTCGCAACTACATCGAAAACAGCTCAATCACCGCTTACCAGATCGTTTTCGTTGATGGGCTGTATTGCGAAAGCTCGGATGATGAGGCCGGTTTTTCTGAAGACTTTCGCATCTGCCACCTAATGCATGCGCCAGTTCAAATCCTTCGAAGCCAAGCATTTCGACAAGGGCTCCTAATCGAGGGGAATGACTACATTGTTTACAAAGAAATCAAGATAAAACGTCAGATTACGAAAGCTTCCGAAGAGAGAGGCGCACAACTGCTCAAACCGCTTCCCTCACTAGAACCTATCGAGGACCGAATTTCGCTTCTTTCACTTGTGGCGAAACGAGGTTTTCAAATCGCAAGCTCATCAATCATTGTTGGAGACGATGTGCCGCTTTCAAACACCGCCAGTTTTGTATCTGCAGGTCACTCGAGGCGTGCACCGGTACCAATGGGCCCAGGTGTAATTGCACTTCAAACACGTCATGCTGAAGACCTTCTCCAGAAGTTTTCGAGCCTAAAAACCAAAACGCAGAATAGACTCCGCGTGCCCTTACGCAAGCTGAACGATTATTTATCGACTAATGATCAAGTGCAGCGGATGGTTGACCTTAGAACTTGTCTCGAAGCGTTGTTTCTGGCCGGATTCGACGAAAAAAACGAGTTAACATTTCGATTAGCTTTGCACGCGTCGTTTTACACCGAAATTACAGCTCAGAAGCGGAGGGATGTGTTCAAGGCCGTGCGTCATTGCTACCGTCTAGGCTCAAAAGCGGTTCATGAAGGTACGGTCGAAATAACACCCGAGGATAATATCAGTGTTCAAATTACACTGAATGCTGTTCGGTCGGCGCTATTCAAGCAAATCAATGGCGACATCCCAGATTATCACTCGTTGATATTCGAACTTCCATCTCAATCTTGACCACATACAGCACATCGACCGTACCCTTGTAAGGCTACGCGGAGTTTGAATGTCTTGTTAGGGCTGACAGCTGTCGTGCGACGATATTGGCTCGATCTGTTGTCGCAGGCCGAAACTGGTTCGCCGAGCAAAATGGGACTTGTGCGCCAAATGAGTCATCACGGTTGGGAGCGCGGCGAAAAGCACCTTGGGTGGAAAGCGGACATTAGCTGCAGATGCGAGGACAGTTAAGCGCTTCCTCAATGCGGACGTTGGGGCCGCGACCCTGTGGTTTCATCTCTAAAATACTAGTGCTATTTCGCCACTCAACCCTCCGCGACGCCCGATCATTTCTGATTTTCTAGAAAGGACCGTGTCGGTTGCCAGCCCAAATCTTTTCTTGCCTTATCTGAAACTATTCTTTGACACACGGCGCCAGCCCAAATTTTCGATCGGGTCGTCTCGCCAATAATGCGTGTCGCGCCCACTCTGTAAACAAGGGTTGCGCCAGCTTTCGATCGCACGATACCCGGGACGTCGTGCCCTTGTGCTACGAGGGCTTCAGTTACAGCGCTTCCAATAAACCCGGATGCGCCGAATACAACCATATGCAAATCTGCATCTCCGTTTTGATAACGTCAAGAACGGTTGAGGTTCGGCCTTGTTCGGGACAGGCACTGCGTCAGAATGCCTGCCCCTTGGTCATTAATGTACTAGGCGTGGGCATGGCCGCCAGACACCCGCAGTTTTGAGCGCGTGTTGACACCTTTGATCAGGAGCCACAGGCAGAATGCCGTTTCCGCCAGGAGAGGCACGCCATAGGCAACTGAGAATGGTCCAGACAGTTCCGGTGCGAGAAGGACCAGGAAGCTTCCGGTCAGATAAACCAACCCCGCTGCGATCATCATCGCGCCCAAGGTTTTTGGGAAATATCCTGACATATACAGCAGCGCCCCGGTGATCAGACTATTTACGCCAAAGAAGATCAACCCGATGTCATAACCATCACCGTGCATCTCCAACGACAGCGATGCGAGTGCGTTTACCTGCGCCCCATCAAAGCCCGCCAATGTCGAGCCGCTATTTATAATGGCAAGGGCCGCGTTCTGGTTCAAAAGGTTCATGCCAATAACGGCTGCTTGAATGAGGCGGAATAGCATAGCTGTCATAGCAAGCGGGGCGCTAACCGGCCGCAAAAGCAGGAACAAGGTTGCTGCGAGCGCCACATCGGCGATAACCATGATTGCGTCTGCGGCCATGCTGAGGCGGAAAGTCCCCTCGGCAGCAATAATGTTTGCGGCGGTTCCCAGCGGATCACCAGGTACGAAAAGGGAGGAGCGCACAAAGGCCTCGCTCCAGATACCTAATATGATGATGATGGCGTAAAGGGCGCCTGCCATACGGGCGGTGGCCTGCGGGCTAGCTAGGTTGAAGTCGTGATTCATGTTGTTTCCTTTCGGTATGCAGGTTTTCAACCACTTTGGATCATTTGGTTGGGTTAAATTGTGCTGGCGATCTGCACGGGTGCCGCGTTCTGGCCGACTACCGAGGAAGCGTTGATACCGACAATGGCAGGTGCTTCTTGGATCAGCTCATCATCGGTCAATGCGTGAACCATAAAGAGCGCGAAATCTGTGCGACGTGTGAGATTGCTGGCAAGAACCGGATCACCGACATGATGGGACCAAACTGGCAGGCCCTCGCTCTCGCCCTCTTCGAGATCTGAGCCGCGCACGACGGTCCACTTCCGGTTTGAGGCAAAAATGCGCCGGGCGGCTTCAACCTGATCGTTGATATCGACCAATCGCAGAAATTTCGCGATCCGGCCGAAAACGGCAACTGTGGCAAGAAGCTTCCGTGAATAACGGTCTTTGCCATCGCGACTTATGTGCCAGCCGCAGGAGAAGACCAGTCGCGCATCGGGTTCGGCGAAATCCAGAACCGCCTGAGCCGTCCCGGATGCATAGCCTTTGACGCCCCACGGGACGAGGACCGTCAGTACACCATCACAACCTTTTACTGCACGTGCGATGACCTCTCTGTCGTCGGTACGCCCAGGGAAGATCTCGACTTTTCCGCTGAACTCTTCGAGCTTGTCTACGCTTTCTGGACGGCAAACGCCAACCACCTCATAGCCTTTGTTTAGGGCGTGCTCGGTCATATATCGACCTAGCTTGCCCGAGATTCCGATGATGCAAATACGTTTCATTATGTTACCTTTCCTCTGGTGGGGCAGGGGGTGATTGGACGTTACTGTGAGAGAGAACCATTTCAGTGCGGTAGGGATGTGACTGATGGTCCGAGCGATCTTGGCTGGGCTCCGAATTCACGAAATCTACTTACTTTGCAGCCACTTTTTCATGGATGGGCCTTCATTGAGCTTCAACAAGATCGCGAGACAGTCGGTGGCCCGCACCGAGGCGTGTTCTAGGCGAAGTATCCAAAGGATCGATCCAGTTTGGGTCTTTGGCGACGAGTTCAACGGAGTTGCCATCGGGATCGAAGGTGAACACACCCCGCCATCCGACCCAGTCAAAATACTCGACATTGAAGTCGAGACCAAGATGCTCATACCAGGTGATCACGGCGCCCTGCTCATCCCAGGGCAAACTGAGAGCAATGTGGTGCAGAGATGATCCGGGGCCGGTTTCGGGCGGCGTCGATCGTCCGTGCGTCCGACCCGCACCTTCGACATCGTGACGAAACAACGCCAACACGGCTGTGTGGCCGTCTAGGCCATCGGCAACGCGAAGGAATATGATAGGACTGTTGTCTGCGTCGTTGAGAGGTTCAAGCCCAATCACATCACGGTAGAAGGCAACCATTGCACCTTGATCAACGCATCTGATGGCTATTTCACCAAGGGCGCGGACGCTGAAATCTCGTTGGATCATTGTGTGCCTCCATTTTTTGCAACCCGGATTGAGCCCCCGGCGGATATTCTGAAGCCCGCTTTGGGTCGTCCGCCGGGTATAAGTTCGGCATAGGATAGCATCAGATCTAGAGATATATTTTGCATCATTTTTAAACGCTCCCATTTTTCAACATTCGTAATTGAATAACAATTTTGTCCGCCATAAGCTAAACAACTAAAATGACATAACGATATATGAGGTATCATATTGGAATTGAACTGGAAGGCATTACCGTCACTCGCATCCCTGCGAGCTTTTGAGTTGACTGCCCGCAGCGGTAACTTCGCTACAGCGGCGCGTGAACTCAATGTCACGCACGCGGCTATCGCTCAAAGGGTTCGATCTCTAGAGGCAGACCTTGGCGTGGTACTGGCAAGAAGATCAGGTCGGAGTGTTGTCCTCACAGAAGCGGGTGTGCGGCTGGCGCAGCACTTGACCGAGGGTTTCGGAACAATCGCTGCGGGGATCGGGGAGCTGCGGGAAGATCAAGGCAAATCACCTGTTCAGATCGCTGCGACGGTGTATTTCTCTCAAGCGGTGGTTATTCCTAGGCTGCACGAATTTTGGAAACATCACCCGGAAATCCAAGTCTCGGTAATGCCATCGCGGGACGCCGTGGATATCGTTTCACTCGGTTTCGATCTCGCTATAAGAGCGGCGACCAACAAACCGAACTGGCCCGGCCTCGATGCGGAAGCACTTCTTGAAAGCGAAATGATTGCGGTTGGTGCACCTTCTCTGGTCAACGACAATATGGACCCCGTAGACCAGCTACCTTGGATATGGTCGGCTGGCGTCACGTTCGAAGAAGAGACCATACAGGCTTTCGGTCTAGACACTCAAAGATTGAAGAACGTCGACATTGGTGTTCCGTCTCTACAATTATCATTGGCCCGCCAAGGCCTTGGCATCTCGTTTACACCTGAAGTCCTCGTTCGCAACGAACTCGCGTCAGGAGATCTTCTCAGAGTTCCTCTGCCTTCGCCATTTTCGGTCGCATATTATGCAGTGACGCCGGTAGGCCCGGTGCGCCCTCAAGCAGAAGCATTCATCACTTGGCTGAAAGAGACATTTGCCGAGATCGAGTAATTGACCAATCCATCCCTTGCAGCGACCCTTGGACCGATTGAAAGCCGCGTTACGCCAGAATGTCCGCTCTGTTGTAACTATTATGGGGCGTCAGGGGTTGAGCCAAACGGCGGCTATGGGCCGTCCAGGACTGACAAATTGATACTTGGTTCGGGAATGCTGCGATCGATCTAATGACCGGTTAGAGCCCGAGGCGGACGCCACATTGCAGGAGTCTCTTGAGGGCACCTAGTTTGAGTGCCCTCAAGAGACTTCCGTCTATGACGTTGACGGTTGTTTTAATCAGCCGACCGGGACGAACAGGAATTTGACTCGCCGCTCGTTCATTAGCAAAAGAGCCGCGGAGCTTTCCATGTTAGGTGTCGCAGCGCCCCGTGTGCATAAATGAAAAGCCTGCCCAATAGTTCGTATAATCCTAGGGTCGCCGTGGCTTAGCTGCACTTGCAGATCGCGCACATAATAGCCGTCAGGGTTTTCTGTAACGTCGCCCAATTTGGCAATTTCATTGACGTGGCCTTGGCCGCACATTTGGTCGATTGTGGATTGAGCTTGCGCAGTACCGGCTGCAAGACAAAGTGCGAAAACTGTTGCTGGAACTTTCATTGTGGTATCCTTCTCAAGATGTTGCGAACGGCCCCTCGTGACAATCCAAGATTTGACGGGCCAATTTGTAGGATCGAATTGACATGTCAGGCGGTGAATTGTCCCGAAACGGTCCCGAAATTAGGACGAAATCCAATCTGGAAATCTCGCTTGGAGAGTTCCGATTTGACCCCGAAGTGCCCGAATTGAATGATGCATCCGGGGACCCGGTAGACCTGCGCAGCCAGAGTCTTGCGGTGCTGTGTCTATTGGCAGGGCAGGCAGGCAAGGTCGTAACCAAGGACAGCCTGATTGATGAAATCTGGCGGGATACATTCGTCACCGATGACAGTTTGGTTCAATGCGTTTCCGACATTCGTCGCGCGATTGGTGACCGGGATCACAAGTTGATCCAGACATTGCCCCGCCGGGGCTATCGATTGAACCCCGGCCGCGCCATGGCGCATGTGCCTGCGCTCGCATTACCCGAACTCGCCGGCCGTCGCGCAATCGCGGTTCTTCCATTTGCCAGCTTGGGGAACGAACGGGAACAGTCCCATTTTGCCGAGGGACTAAGCGAAGACCTGATCGCGCGTCTGTCTATGGTGCGGGCGCTCACGGTTCTGGCGGTTCCATCAAGGTTTGGCTTTGGCGGGAATTTCATCCGCGCCGAGAATGCCACGACAGACTTTCAGCCCGAATTCCTGATCAAAGGTACCGTGCGACGCTCTGGGGAACTGGTTCGAGTGACTGTTCAGCTTATAAGCAACACGGATGGCGTGGTTGTTTTGTCACGGCGCTACGACCGCCCTGTGAAGAACATTTTTGAAATACAGGACAAACTTGTTTCCGAAATAGTTGCTGAAACACAGGTTGCCCTGACCGAGGGCGAAGTCGCACATCTGGCAAGCCGTCAAACACGAAGCGTTCAAGCATGGGAGTATTTTCATCAGGGCGTTCTTGAGCACAACAAATTCGGGCCAGAATCATTCCAAATCGCGCGGCATCTGTATCGTAAGGCGCTGGAAATTGATCCTGATTACTATGATGCGATGGTCGCGGATGGTTGGGCACTTTGGATGGCAGAACGTTCATCAGTCAATGTCGGTTCAAAAGACGCGCCGCGCGAGCTTCGGGAACTGGCCGATACCTTGATGGCGCGTTGGCCGAAACGTCCAGACACCATTCATTTGGATGCCGTTGTGTTGATGACCGAGGGCAAGCACGAAGCGGCAGAACGTCGGGCAGACGAAGGCCGGATGGCTGGAAGAAGCTATTTGTGGGGCTATGCAATTGTTCACATTTATGGCGGCAGCGTAAAGAAGGCTCGCGATCTTTTTGCTGAAAGTATCAGCCGGTCGCTCGTCCTCAACAACGATGCCTTGTATTGTTATACTCAGTGTCTGACCCTTTTAGGTGAATACGAAAAGGCGATTATTCTGGCCGAGGAGTATCGTTTGCGCGTTCCCGCAACTGTTTATGGCCACACTTTGTTGGCAATTGCGCAGGCATTGAGTGGCCAGACCTCGGCAGCCGCGAATACGATCACGGCCATGCGCGAGGCCCATCCACGGTTCACGCTCGCGATGCTGCGCCGCCACGAACCATTCCGCGATACCGTGTTGCTCGATCGCATGGTCACGCTACTTAAAAAGGCTGGTGTCCCAAGTTAATCGAATTGGATGAATCTTGTTCCAAATCCACCGGAATGTCTGTCTTAACCATCGCAATGTGAAAGGTCAAAAATTTAGGAAAGCCTGAATTTCTAGGCAGATTACAAAATACTCAAGGACGGTTTTGTCCCGCAGTCTGTGAGTTCGACCATCTCCAGTTTTCGCACGCGTGGCGAATTACCGGTGTGCGGGTTGCGAGTGCAGCATTGACTGGAACCAGTCAACGGCAGGTCTGGGCCGTTCGTCCCCCCCCTTAGCGTTTCATTGCCAGACCGTGTCTGGAAACAGCGTTCTTGAGCCCATCGATATCGCCAGGCTCTATCACGTTTTCCTCTGTTAGATAATCAAGCCACGCGCCACGTTGGTCTGGCATGTATTGCTTGAGAAAACCTTCGACGTTGCTGGGTAAGGCAAGCGTTTTGATGACACCACTTGCCGCTTGGACATCGGACAGCTCGCCTTCGTTGCTGAGATAGAAAAAGCCATAGCACAGATCGATCTTGCCTTCTCCCCTGCCCTTCTTTCTTTCCTTAACGACCAAAGGAACAAACACACCCTGCCTAGCGACGACTTTTGCGATTGCGTCGTGGTGCTTGATAAGCCGGCCAGTATAGCGGTTTATTCCGATCATAGAGTGCCTCGATCTTTGCGTGCTCTGATGAACCCTTCCTGTGATGGTTTAAGGTTCAGCCAAACTATATGCGTTTAATCCCAGAATTAAAACGAAATTAAATGCAGATACCAGGGGCCTTCGTTTTCAGTCAGGCGCAGCTTTCGAGGTCAGCGCGGAAGTCACTGGCCTCGATAAAATGCTGAGAGATCTTTGCGACTGCGTTTTGGCGGATTGCAGATACCTCTGACAGCAGATCGTGCTTGGCGTCCTGAATCTGCTCAAACTTTCCACCTGGCCAATGCGCCATGCGTTTCCTAGCTGTTGATACTTCAACAAGCTCATCATTGGTCCCGGACAAAGCGAGGCACGGAACTTCTGGTGATTGTTTCTTGGACAGAGCACTTGTCTCTTTCAGGGTTTGAAAAAGCCAGCCCATGCTCGGTCCTCCGATTTGGTGGTCCGGTAGCGTTTTGGCCTGCCTGATGAAGTATTGATACATTTCTGGATCACTCGTCAGCCTGTTGTCCTCAAAGGGCGTGCTGAGCACATAGCTCGATCCAGTGGTGCCGGGCGCGTAAACATGGCCTTTCCCCAGCGATTGCGCGGCCCAGGAGAGCGGCCAAGCAGCAGCACGCTTTACTGCCGGCAGCTTGATGCTCCACATAGGGCTCGTGAATGCGCATGCCGAAACTGAAAGCCCCTCTGTCAAAGCGCGCAGCCCGATACATGCCCCCAAAGAGTGCCCAAGCATGAACCAGGGTTTAGGCATATCCAACTCTGCTGCCGCTTTGATCATAGCGGACACGTCTTTTTGATAATCGGAAAATCGCATCACGTGGCCTGTCATTGGGTCATTGGTGATCCTGTCTGAAAGGCCCTGACCGCGCCAATCGACGACTAAAACAGAGTGCCCGAGCTTCACCAGATCAGATACTGTACGCCCGTACTTTTCGATATATTCAGTACGCCCGGGAAACACCAATATTGTCCCTTTTCCTGGGATCCCGGATTTCCAAAGACCAACACGCAGTCGGGTTCCATCGTCAGCATAGGTCCAGTGCGCCACGCCATTGTCAGGGGCTTCTGCGATATCACTAAAAATAGGTGCTTGCTGCATCGATCAACTCTTGCTGGTTGTTGTTCCGCTGAATTGGGCACGCCCTATCATCGGTTTATAGAGACTGTAAATTGTGATCAGGATTCCGGAGATCAGAAGGAGTGAATATCCTGTAGTCACCCCAATCAGGAAGAAGTTTGCAATGAGTAAGGCCACGGTGCCTAGCATCATTCGGTGGGACGCGTGCTGGGCCCGCATCATTGTACGTATGTCTTTTTGGGGCAAAGCCCTTTCCAGAACGCGGGTGATCTGAACAAAGCTGAATACGAATACGAAGCACGTCGAAAACAGAAGAAGAAAACTTGAGAAATGTGCGAGTGCACGTTTGTTGAGTGCGTTGCTGACTTCGTAACCGAAGCCCAAGACATACCGAAAATCGGTTAGCAACCATTCCAGGATATTGTGTCCATCGGACAAAAGATACATCGCTTGAAGCTTAATGCAGGTGGCGATCCAGATGCCTAATAGAGTTGCATGATATATGTGGCGCATAAGCTTGGCGCCGGTCTCTCCGACAGCCGTTTTGCTCGCTTCCACCGGAAAACAGTTGGGATCACCGCAAAGCTCATAAAAATCCTGCACCAAGGTGCAGGTCAGAACGAGCCCGGTAAGGAATAAAAAGCAGATGAAGCCAGTATAGAGGAAAGCCAGCATCGAAAGAATGGTGGCTTCTGAGATGGATATTACCTCAGGACGCACGATTGCTAAGAGATTCCAGTCCATCATCAGGTTTCCTGCATCCCCATTCGCCAGAGCACGCATGTGAATGCCGGACCATTGGATTAGAAAAACAATGACAATGCAGACGGTGATCACAGCCCAGTGCGAGGCAGAAAAGCTTTCTACCCTGCTCTCCCATGAAACGAATTCGCTCTCGGTCCGCCACGGTGCGAATGAACGCCTTTTCGCCTTCCAGTATGCAAGCAGTCCCACAACAGTCACGAGAAAGAATGGAAGGATCACCAATTCCAACAAAGTCCAGTTTGGTGCCCAGAAGAAGCCAACCTGTTTCTCTACGCCACCCATCGGGCTGTAGGTCACGCTGTGCACCCCCATAATGTAGGTTAGAAATCCCAGGATAACCCACCCGGCCCAAACAGATGCCGGTAAGTTCAACATTGCATGCCCGCTGAACATCGCGTCGCAAGCTCTGGCTAGATTGACAATTCGACTTGAGGGCTGTGTGGCCTGGACGCCGGTGGGAACGGGCAAGGAAATTTTCTGTTCCGGCAGAGCGATACCAGCCGAAGTTTGGCCAGGCCCCGCTTGGGCGCGCCTCTTTTCTTTTCTCTTGGCAGTTAGTCTCAATTGAGAAGCTTTTAGTTCTGCCTGCCACACACTGGTTGCTTCTGGATCACCACAACCAAAGATCCGTGCAAGCCATCGGATGTTTTCTGCACTAATGCCTTTATCGTTTTTGTAGAACCAATGCTGAACCGTACGCAGATCAACCCCGGCACCGTTCGAGTTAATTCGAGATATCGCCTCAACCAGCAGTTCTGGTGTCCATGGACCGGCATGAAATCCTTCATCGTCAACGGGTCTACCAGCTCCAGCAGACGCAGCTTGCGCGAACAATTCTTTGAAATCTGCATTTTTTGGGGGTGGAGAGAGATATTTTTTATTATTAAGGATCAACGTCTTATCGCGTTTTGTTTCGTTCTGTTTCGTATCGTTTCGTTCGGTGTCGTAACATTTCGTGACCGGCGAGTTCAATGCCTATAATGACCCCCTAGCGTTGAGTAAACTCAGCTCGATATACATTGGGGAATGTTATGCTAGATAATTCAATTTGCGCCGGCACTGGCGTAGTCGCGGGCGCCGTTTTCCTGCAAAACGCAGCCATGTCGTTGCGGCAAGAAATTGGTGAACTCATCATGTTTGACTGCGGCGAGGTCGAAATGAACCTGCTTGCTGTGCCCATCTCAACCGATGATGTTTTGCTGAAATTCGATGTGCCAGTAGTGGCTGGCACCCGACCTCTGACGGCAAAGATCAAAGCGCCATCTCGGGATGTGTCGATTGTAATTGGTCAGGTTGAAGTGTTTGATGATCAAACTGGGCGAGTAGTGATTAAGGCGGTGCCTTCCTACCCCATTACTTCTTTTGAGTTTTGAGGCTGGCATGGGTTCAAATGAAATTGACTTTATGGCTCTAGGTCCGTGTTTGGTAGATTATTCGACAAGGAAGCGTCCGAACATTTTAGGATATTTTGGTGCACAGGCTTCAGTTAACAACTGTTAACTGAAGCACTCGTGATCCCTTCTATAGTGCGATCCAATGTTTGATGCACAACTTGTAGAAAATTGTCTTGACTTAGACCGGTGAATCACTGCCTTTGGTGGAAGTTGCGCAAATAAGCGCTAATGAGCAGAGAAATAGCAACTATGATCCAGACGGCACCCATAAATGCGGCCACTCAATCGGAGCTTACAAGCCAGATGGCGGCTCGTCTACACACCGCTTTGACGACCCATCTTCAGCAAGCTTATGCACCAGATCAGCGCAAAGAATTGAGACTATTCAGCGCTACAGAGACTGCTGAGCTACTGGGAGTCACGGGCCAATTTCTACGAAAGTGCCACAGTGAGGAGACTTTGCCAGAGCCTGAGGTAAACAGAAATGGCCGCAGATTCTATTCTGGCGGAGAGATTCTGAACATCAGGCATCTTCTGGAAAGTAGCTCACGCACTTCTGGAAAGTATCTTCCTGGACGAAGAGAAGGCGACAAGCTTCAAGTCATCCAACTGATGAACTTCAAAGGAGGATCTGCAAAATCTACTTCCGCTATTCACCTGTGCCACTATCTTGCACTGAGTGGCTATCGTGTTCTTGCCATTGATCTAGATCCCCAAGGGAGTCTGACCGGCTTTTGTGGCATCCAAACTGAATTGGAGTTTGAGGGCGCGTCTATTTACGATGCACTTCGCTATGATGAACCAGTTCCAATGTCAGAGACTATCGTTGAAACTTACTTTCCAGGTCTACATCTCGCCCCTGCCCGCTTGGTGTTGAGTGAGTTTGAAACCGAAACAGCTGTCAATGCTGGACGTGGAGTCGCGTTTTTCAACAAGTTGAATCATGCGATTCAATCCGTGGAGAGTGATTATGACGTTATTGTTATAGATAGCCCCCCTGCCCTTGGATTCTTGACTTTGACCGGGCTTTACGCGGCGACTTCAGTCATTGTTCCGATGACACCGAGCATGCTCGACCTCGCTTCAACGCAGCAGTTCGTTGAAATGACGTCTGCATACCTTGGGGTCATTGAGGATACTGGCGTGCAGTTGGACCACGACTTTTTCTCGTTTCTAGTAACCCGAGACGACCCGAGCGACATACCCAGCCAGCAAATTGTAAGCTTAATGCGTGCTCTGTTCCAAGACCGAGTTGTGTCAGCAACTAGTCTTCGGTCTACGGCGATAGCTGATGCCTCCATGCTGAAAATGTCGATCTACGAGGTCGCGCGATCAGAAATGACCAGATCAACATATGACAGAGCAAAAGGTAGCATGGATGCTGTTGGTTCTGAGGTGGCTGGCATGATTCAACAAGCTTGGGGGCGTTAAACATGGCGATGGGGAAAAATAAAACCGGGATCATGGCCGCAATCACTGCTGCTGCTGAAGGTGCTAAAGATGTTGGTACCGACCGGGCACATCGTTCTCTACCGAAGGGCACCATTGGTTCAGTTCGGGCGGGCCTTGGCGGAATTCAGGAAATTGACACAAGTTTAGTCTTGGCTTGGGGGCCAAAAGATCGCCTGGATATCGAGTTAACAGCTGTTAACAGCGATACGCCGCTTGAATCAATTCAAGAGCTGGCGGTCAGCATTCAGGAGTCTGGGCAACAAGTTCCGGTTTTATTAAGGCCGTCAAATGAACGGGACGGTTATTTTGAGGTTATATACGGACAGCGCCGCATACTGGCTTGTCGTCATCTTGGCATTCCTGTCCGAGCCTTGATCCGAACACTCGATGATAGTGATGCTCTGATGGCAAAGGGCCTCGAGAACGCAAGCCGCGCGGAGTTGAGTTACTATGAACGGGTTAGATTTGCTCAAGCAATTATCGATCAAGGATACTCTCGTGCGGAGGTCTGCCAAGCGTTGGCAATCAGCAAGAACACGCTTTCGCAGTTGGAGCGGATTAGTCGTTTAGTGCCTGCAGAAGTTGGTGAAGCGATAGGAGCGGCACCGTCAGCGGGTCGACCAAAGTGGACGAGCTTGGCTTCAGCTTTTGAAAAGGATCAACTGAACGAAAGCACCGTATTGAGCCAATTGGGCACCATTGGTGGCATGGACTCAGATGAGCGCATGGACGCAGTTCTCAAAGAGATCGGGAAAAGAGGTCCACAGGAAAGAAGTGCTGATGAGCGTTCGCCGATCGATGGCGTTAAAGTAAGGAGTGGGAAGTCTGGCGTTTCTTTAACGGTCAAAAGATCTGGTAAGAGTGCTAATTTTGCAGATTGGCTTGATCGCAATTTGGACCAACTTATTCAAGAATCCTTCGAACGGTTTCAAACAGAAAGCCGCGAAGGTTAGCCGTGGTTAACAGTTGTTAACCACACAAACAGAGGCAACGAGCAGAAAGGAGAGCGGCACAAAAGGAAACCCTCGAAACCGGAGTATCGAGGGCTACAGCGCAAAGCGCAATTCTTAGTTTAAGCACCTAGAATCTAGCAGCCCCCGAATCACCACACAAGAAAAAACGTCTTTGGGCGAACAGGTTTTCTTTGTCTGCTGAAAAATAATGGCAAATTTTAGTGATGCTCCGCATGGAGCGACTGAGAATGGCATATCTCGGAACGGGAGAGGTATGTCGAATGGCAATCAGTTACATGGCTGGCGCAAAACAACGGCGGGTTTGGCGATGGCAGAGCAACATGCCCAAGTTGGTGAACGGGCAGCAATACCCAAGTCTCAGGCCTTTGTGGCCGTAAAAAGGGTAGGGGCACATATCGGGCTTAAGTCCGGTGATCTTCTACTCCTCGATACGCTTGGAGCCTTCACGCAGGCCCAGGACTGGGACGAAGGGCAGCGTCCGATCGTTTGGGCGTCGAATGCGTTTCTGATGGAGCAGACAGGCTTCTCGCTCTCTGCACTCAAGCGCCATGCACGGCGTTTGGCTGAAATCGGCGTTATCTCCTTCAAGGACAGCCCAAATGGCAAACGCTGGGGGCGCAGAGACGCTGAGGGGCGCATTATCGAAGCTTATGGCTTTGATCTGTCGCCAATGTCTGCCCGCATCGAGGAGTTTGAGACACTACATGCTGAGATTCAGGCTGAGCGAGAGCTTTGCCAGCGCCTGAAGCGCCAAATCACTGTTTCCCGACGTATGATCCGTGCGCGCATCGAAGCGGCGCTCAGCGACGTTTTGAGCGGGCCTTGGACGCATTTGGCAGATCAGTTCGAAGAGCTTCTTTCCAGGCTTCCACGGCGCAATACAGCCTCTGAGACGCTCATGAGCCTTCTAAAGTGGTTCAAAGAGCTACAGGATCGGGTAGAGACCAACTATCTCAAAGCCGTTCGTGCGATCGAGGTTGTGGATAACGATGATAACAACATCGGATATGTTTCCAACGAAACACAGAATATGAACCCCAAGGAGGTCAATACTGAACCTCATATACTAACTACAAAACAACTTAATCCTGTAAATAGTAAGTCCTCTGAAAAAGAGAACGCGGCGGACGTGGTGCCAAATGCGCCACCGGAGGAGCAAGTCGATAGGGATTTGGAAGATTGGGTTGTTGAAACCCGTAAGACCCGTGGTGCAGCGCTTGATTTGCCGACCGTGATGCAGGCTTGTCCTGAATTTGCGTCCTGGGCGCATAATTTAGGCGGGTATCTGAAGGATTGGAGCGATATTCACCGGATTGTCGGAGAACTTCGACCGATGATCGGCGTTTCGGAGCATGCGTGGAATGTTGCGCAAGACAGGCTTGGGCCTCAAATGGCGGCTGCGTGCCTGGTTCTCGTGTTCGATAAGCATTGCGCCGGCGAAGTGACGTCAGCTGGCGGATACCTGCGCGGCATGGTCGAAAAGGCCGGGGCAGGGGAGTTGCATCTGGAGCGGAGTTTCTATGGCCGATTGAGTGCGCAGGCGGCGTGATGAAGGGAATAATAATTGTAATCACCTCAAAAAATGCCAATATGTGAGGTGAATATAAGGATCAATCACCTCATGGAAATCTGGCAGACCCCTAGCTGGCCCAAATTCGAGCATGATGCTTCGGCGACTGAAGAAGCACTTGCGGTCTTTTCTCGGCGAATTGGCGCTATTCAAGGGCTTCAAGCGGGTTTGACCCCGGCGGAGCGACAAGAGATTTTCCTTCGGGCTGTGACCAATGAGGCCGTGTCCAGTTTTGCTATAGAGGGGGCAGCACTTCAGGCAGAGGAAATTCAGGCTTCTGTTGTTGCATCCCTGGCGCATCGCGGTGCCGAACCACAGCGCCGTTCGGATGCTATCGCGGAATTGATGCTTGATGCGCGGGAAGGGCAGGGGGCTTTGGATGCCGAGCGGCTCTTCTTCTGGCATGAGCTGCTGTTCCACGGGATTGAGCTGGAAGACAAAGGCCGCTGGCGAACATTCCCGATGATCATTGTGAAAGGGGCCACTGTCGGAAAAGAGGATGTGCTCTATACACCTCCTCCCGAGGATCAGGTTCCGGCAATGATGGCAGAGTTTCTTGCCGCACTTGAGGACGATAACCGTCCTATTCCGATCAAGGCGGCACTTGCTCATCTTCGGTTTGAATCCATCCACCCTTTCAGCGACGGAAATGGGCGGATCGGTCGGGCATTGGTGGAACATATCTTTGCTCGGGACGAGGCGCTGCCATTCTCCCTGTCACGCCAGATCGAGGCGGATAAGCAGGGGTATTACGAAGCGCTGCAAGCTGGGCGTAAAGCGGACGGAGATCGTATCGACGCCACGGCCTTTGTTCTCTGGTTTCTCCAGCGTTTGATTGCCGGCATTGACGCGGCCGAAGAGGAAGCCCGATTCCTAGTACGCCGGAACGCCTTCTTTGTGATGCACCAAGATATATCTGAACGCGCGGAAACTGTGTTGCGTCGCCTATTCAAAGAAGGGCCAAAACGCGTAGGGGAGGGGATCAGCGCGGCCCCCTATGCACGCGTAGCCAAAGTGTCTGCAGCAACGGCTTCGCGCGATCTCGCCGAACTTGAAGAGAGGGGCGTTATAATTCGCGGTCCTGAAGGAGGGCGCTCAACGCGCTATTACCTCAATCTTCCTGAGTGATTGCAGTTTTCGGACGAATGCGGCTAAAGCCCTGAATTGGTGTCTAGCCATCAGATTTTGAATGGGAAAGCGCCAGCAATTTAGAGCTCTTCAGGTGTTGACTAACCCCATGCGTTTGGCCCGATCCCGGATCATCTTGACTGATGACAGTGACCAGGTGGTGTTTCCTGAGGGTGTCTTTTCACGCATCTGTTCCAGAGTTTCGCCGATGCGCTTCAGGGTCATCTTCGGATCAGCGCTAATCATGCCGGCAACGATGGCAGCAAGACGATCGGACGGCTGTGCTTTCGGTGCGCGTTTCATGACGGCGGGGTCCAATAGTCCATCTTTCTTAAACCGTAAGGCAGCACGCTTCACGCGATCAGACGACCAAGGACGTTGCGGGGCAGGGGACTGGCGGTTGATGGCTTGGGCGACGGTTTGCCATGAATGCTCCGGCCGCATGCGACGGACAATGGGCAACCATTCCTCAGCACGGTCGTTCAGCTCGTCGAAGAAGCGATCATCTCGGGCCTTGCCAACGGCTTTGAGGGCTACGGGGTCCTTTGCTCTGAGCTTTGGATTCCCCCCAACGCGGCCTGCCTTCCGGGCGGTTTCCAACCCCGCCATGGTGCGCTCGCGGATCAACGCCCGTTCCAACTCGGCCACAGCCCCCAGAATCTGCAGGGTGAACTTTCCTTGTGGCGTTGTGGTATCCACAGGATCCCCCAGTGACCGAAACCCCGCCCCCTTGCGCTCCAGGTCCTCGATGACTTCAAGAAGATGTGCAACGGAACGCGCGAGACGATCGATGCGAACCACGAGCAACACATCTCCACGCCTGATGCCCTTTAGAAGTTTCCGAAGGGCAGGGCGCTCTCTGTTGCCACCCGATCCGGTCTCCTCCACGACACGATCTGCGCCAGCACTGGTCAGAGACTGGACCTGTCCTTCAAGTGTTTGCCCCGTGGTCGAGACACGGGCGTAGCCGATAACTGCCATTTTGCTGTTCTTTTGCGTTCAAATGATGCGATTGCTTCCCAAAATACAATTAACGAAGTCATTAGTAAACGGTCGTATAGAAGCGACAATAATATTGAAAAACGCACCCCACAAACAGCCTCTCTCGTTGCGTTGAGCCTTTATTTACTGGGCTATGGGGCGTATGATCGGTCTGAGCGTGCGTCTGGGTGTCGCATTTAACTCCGGATTTCAATTGAAGCGGTAAGCTGTAATTCGACCGCCC
>CAYFFG010000022.1:0-52604 GCA_964342355.1 uncultured Hyphomonadaceae bacterium | reverse complement strand
CAAAAGACGCTGATCTCCAGTCTTCATTAGGGAATGTTCTAGGGGGTGTCTTGGGGGGTAAGTCCAGTGGCGGATTAGGGGGCATGTTGGGGGGTATGTTAGGCGGTGGTAAGACGTCTAAATCTGGCGATTTGACCGGTATGCTGGGCAATCTCCTTGATGCGGATGGCGATGGAAACGCGACCGACGACATTTTTGACATGGTGATGAAGCGCAGATAGCGCTGATATTAAAAACCGGCGGGCGGCGGTAGGCCTTTTGACGACAAACAAACGGCCTTGAAACGCTCGCCCATTTCTTCTGGCGCCATGATCCGGCGTGCGCGTTCAGCGATATCCTCTGCGCGTCCCGGGTTCGCGTTCATAAGTGCGTTCACACGCTCAACGGCGCCAAGGGAGTTTAACAGCCACCCTTGTGGTGTGGGACCAGAAACATCTAATCCATGTTTTTGCGCACTGGCGACGAGGGCCTCAAAATCGACATCAGCTGTGATATCCGTTGCGGCGGGAGATGATAGCGGATCAACTTGAGCGCCATCGCGGTAGGCGCGAAGCGTATCACCAGGACGGCCCTTAGCCGGCCCATAATCAATGAAAAGCGCACGGCCGGTTCGGGACTTAAGGTAATCGCCAATTTCCTGAGCGAAAGGATCAAGCGCGGGCGAAAACTCGACTTCATCCTGAAGCGCTGCGCTAAGGCTTGAAGGCGTATCTTCCGGCGCGAGCCTATTAGATAAGCCGAGTATCAGTTGGCTGTCGTCGCTAAGCCCCACAAGGCGTTCGCACCAATGTCCATCCTTGCGGACAAATTGACGGATAGGCAGGCAGTCCAGCATTTCATTCGAAAGAATGAGGGTGGGCAGTTTGGGCGTATCGACAAGGGTATCGGCCCACTCAACTTGTGTGCTGGCAAGCTTTTCTTTTTGAATATCACGGAGCGTAGGGGAAGCTTCAACAAGGATAAATCGAGCGGCTGTTTGAAAGTCAGGCGCGGTTTGTGTCGCGCGCCAGATATCAGCGGCCATCACGCCACGGCCAGGTCCCAACTCGATGAGGTTGAAGGACGCGGGCGCGCCCATTTGGCGCCACTCATGAACAGCCCACAGTCCCAGCATTTCGCCAAATATCTGTGAGATTTCAGGAGAGGTCGTAAAGTCTGTCCCTAACCCAGGACGTGTGGCGTAGTAGCCTTGCTTTTTGTCAAACAAAGCAAGTTGCATGAAAACCGATATAGGCACAGGCCCATCGGTACGGATCAGATTGATCAGCCGCTCCTTTAAGGAAGCAGGTGTCTTCATGTCGTCTTCTCAAGTATTGGCGCAGCTTAAGCCGCTGCGCCATTTGTGTTGTCGTTGCGCAGGCTGCGATTGATCAGGAACGCTCCGCCCAAAATCATTGGAAGCGACAACAACATTCCCATGGTGACGAAGTTACCGATGATGAACTCGATATGTGCGTCAGGTTCGCGGAAATTCTCAACAAATGTGCGGGCCAGCGCATATCCGATCAGGAAAACGCCTGTGGCGAGCCCGGGTTTGCGGAGCCA
The DNA here is from genome assembly GCA_964342355.1 of uncultured Hyphomonadaceae bacterium. Taxonomy (GTDB): domain Bacteria; phylum Pseudomonadota; class Alphaproteobacteria; order Caulobacterales; family Hyphomonadaceae; genus Hirschia. The sequence goes on along the minus strand of CAYFFG010000022.1, from coordinate 51,059 downwards.
TTTAAATTTCCAGATACCGACTGACACGATGACAAACATCACAAGACCTTCAAGCGTTGCTTCATAAAGCTGACTTGGATGAACGGGCTCCTGGGAACCGACGGGCATGCCGATTTCGTTTTCATATATCCAGGTATTGTTCTGAACATCACGCGCGGGAAACCGGATCGCCCATGGCGCATCAGTCGCACGGCCATAAAGCTCGCCGTTTATGAAGTTTGCTATCCGGCCAAGGAAAATACCGATAGAGGCTGTCGCCGCACCGATGTCGGACAATGACAACAGGTTGAGACCCCGTTTCTGCGCTGTGTAGGCCATGGCGAACGCCACACCGATAAGCCCGCCATGGAAGGACATGCCGCCTTCCCACATCTTGAAGATGAAAAGGGGATCAGATAGCAGGCGGCCTGGATCAAACGGCAATTGATAAAACAGGATGTAGCCAAGACGTCCGCCTGCCAGCACGCCGACCATCGCCCAAAAAACAAAGTCATCCAGATCATCTTTTGAAATGGGTGATTCGCCTTTTTCAGACCAAAGCGTGTTGCGGCTGATGAGATAGCTAGCGTAGCGCCACCCTAAAAGCAGTCCGGCGATGTACGACAATGCGTACCAGCGCAAAGGAAACGGACCTAACTGAAAATCGCCCAGATGTAAGGCTGGGATGGTGAATATAGCCGGATCAATCTCCGGAAATGGTATCGCCGCGAACATGCCGCACCTCTTCGAACGTTAGCTTCAGACGCACAAACACTAATTTCCCTGCTTGCAACGCGCCTTTAGTCCCCTATGCTCGGCATTGCACTGCCACGGCGGGTGCGCCGGGTCCATAGGCGAGGCGTTAAGAAATGCAGACAAAAAACCCATTTTTCGATGAAGCAGCTAAACTTGTGACAGGCGCCATGGGCGCGGCACAGGCGGCAGGCGATGAAGCAAATGCGCTGTTACGCGCGCAAAAAGACCGTTTCATAGCAGATATGGACCTTGCGGGCCGTGAAGAAGTGGAAGCGCTTAAAGAATTGGCCCGCTCGGCTTTAGCGCGCGCCGACGCGTTAGAAGCGCGAGTAGCCGCTCTTGAAGCGCAACTTAAAGACAACGCCTAAATTTTTTTCGCAGCGAATTTATCTGCTCGCATTAACTTTGCACCCATTGTAAGTGGGCGCGATGGCCTATAGAGCAGAGAAATGACGTATTTCTCGCTGCCTCGGTCTAGGAGGCCTTTATGACGACTCCCTATACCCAACACGTTGATATTTATGATGATCCGCTCGACATGATCGAGCAGTGCCTGACATCCGCTGAGTGGGGATCGGATCGGGTTGATGATTCCTGTTTACAATGCGCCGCGCCGACCCGTTGGGGTGAGTGCGGCGGCATGTTTATGTGGCGCGAGCAACCGCGCGCTGTTCATTTTTCGTTGTCTGTTGACCTGCGTGCGCCGCAACCTCGCAAAATGGCGGTGTTGGAACTGTTAGCTCTAGTCAATGAGCGCCTGTGGATGGGTCATTTTGAATATTGGGCCGAAGAAGGCGTGGTAATGTTTCGCCATACCTTGCCAATGTTGGACCGAACCTCCCCAGAACAGGGTGAAGTTGCAGCCCTGATCGCAGCGTCTACAGAGGCGCTTGAGCGTTTTCTGCCAGCATTCAACTTTGTTGTGTGGGCTGGAAAATCTCCAAGCGAAGCGATCGAAGCTGCTCTGTTCGACACGGCTGGCGAGGCATGATCGGAAAGTCTGCAGTCCTTTGTGGCGCTGGCCGCATGGGGTTGGCAATGGCGAAAGGTTGGTTTGCTGATTTAGCGGCCGCCGGCCTCTCGCATGTATCCATTGTTGACCCGATGCCATCTGAGGCGGCGAAAGAACTGGCTGTATCTCCTCAGGCGGCGCTTAATCCTGCACAGCCTGCGCCTGTGGATGTTATGATCCTGGCGATCAAACCACAAATGCTGATCCAAGCTGCTGACAGTGTGAAAGCGTGGATTGGTCCGCAGACGTTGGTGATTTCTGTGCTTGCTGGCGTCACTTTGGAACGGCTCGAAGACGAGCTCGGTGCAAATCGTGTTGTGCGTACCATGCCGAACACCCCAGGTGCAGTAGGCGCTGGTGTCACCGCCTACTGCTTGTCAAAGGCATGTTCATCGGAAGATCAGGCGATGGTCGATGGACTGCTTAAGCCCCTTGGCGCGGTGGAAGGGCCTTTAGATGAAAGTCTGATGGACGCGGTCACAGTCGTTTCCGGTTCAGGACCGGCTTATGCTTTTCTTCTGGTTGAAAGCATGGCGGCTGCCGGCGTGGCGTTAGGGCTTGAGCCTGAAATGGCGCAGCGCTTAGCGCGCCAAACTGTTATCGGTGCTGGGGTGTTGATGGATCAGGACCCAACATCAGCAGAAGATCTGCGCAAGGCGGTGACATCGCCGAATGGGGTGACGCAGGCTGCGCTTGAAGTCATGATGGCTGACGGCGCTGTGCCGGATGTGTTCAAGGTTGCATTAGCCGCAGCTGAGCAACGTTCGAAGGACTTGTCTCGCGGCGATTGAAGCGTACCTTCAAAGAGTGATCTTTGATGTGGGAGACGCACCTATGCCATCAGCACCTAATCATGACCCCAACAAAAAGTTAGGGAAAGCGGCGGAGGCGGCGTTAAAGCTTGCCGCACAAACGCCATGGGCGCGGGTGAGCGCGCGTGCGATTGCTGATGCTGCTGAATTGGCGCTGGCGGATCTTTATGAGCTTGGTGGAAAAGCAGCGCTCTTGGAGGCTATCGACGCAAAGTTTGACGCTGCCATGGGGCTGGATATGCCAGAGCTCTCTCCGGATGCAAGCGACGTTGAACGGCGCTCTTATTTAGCAGAAGTCATGATGCAGCGGTTCGATGCGATGGAAACGCACCGGCAGGCCGTCTTGAATATTCAGTCTTTTTACGAGGCCAACCCCAGCGAAATGGCGCGGGTTGCTGTGCGCAGGGGACGGTCGGCGCGTTGGGCGCTTTTTACAGCGGGAATTGATGAAGCTGCAATGGGACTCAAGGCGGTTGTCATTGCGGGGATATTTTTGCGTGCAAACGGAATATGGCGCGACGATGTGGCGCCATGTGAACGGACAATGGCGGCAATCGATGGTGATCTGCGCCAATTGGAAAACTGGCGTCAGGACTTTGAACGGTTGGGCGATATGGTACAGAGCGTCTTTTCAGGTGGAAAAAAGAAATCTGCGTCAGAGGAGGGATGGACATCTCCTGAAGAAAACGATCCTGAGCCAGAAAACCAACCTTCCAGCAAGCCGCCGCCTCCGCTTTAACGAGGCTTATTTTCCTTCTGCTGAACGCGGAAGGGTAAGACGGGCCATCAACCCTCCCATATTGGACCGCCCCAGGTTCAGCCAGCCACCATGCGCGCGGGCGATATCGCGTGTGATTGTCAGTCCAAGGCCGACGCCTGATTTGTTCTGGTTGCGCGCAGAGTCAAGTCGTCCAAATGGGCGTAGCGCCGCATTATAGTGTTCTTCAGCAATACCGGGTCCATCGTCCTCAACAATAACTTCGACAGTCTCGGCGGTTTCCTTGACGCTGACGCGCACTTTATCTGCATGATCAGCGGCATTGTTTGCAAGGTTGCTGATGGCGCGTTTTAGCGACAAACGTCGTCCTCGCAGCGTGCTGTTTGTAGGTAGATCTATATCAAATGTTGCGCGTTCTTCTGCGGCGGCGCAGGCGGACCTGATAAGGTCGGACAGTTCAATCTGTTCGGAGGTTTCGTTGTCTTCACCTCTGGCAAAGGCAAGATAGCCCTCCAGCATGCCTTCCATTTCCGCGATGTCAGCTTTAGCGGCTGACATATCCATGTTCTTGATCAGCGCCAGTTCTAACTTCAATCGGGTGAGAGGGGTGCGCAGGTCATGCGATACGCCTGCTAGCATTTGGGTGCGCTGATCAGCATAGCGTTTGATCCGGTTGCGCATACGAATAACCGAGCGCGCAGCCTGACGGACCTCACGCGCGCCGGATGGTTTGAAGTCAGGCGCGTCATCTCCGCGCCCGAACGCATCTGCGGCGGCGGCAAGGTTCAGAATGGATCTGACATGGTTGCGCAGAAAGCCATGAGCCAAGACCAGGAGCAAAATGGAAAACAGCAATGTCCAGACGATGAAAATATGCGCAGTGATCATGATCGTGCGCTTGCGCTGAAAGGTGAACATCAATCTATCGAGCGTGAGATCGTCGCTTTTATAAATGACGCGCACAAGACTGCTTTCTGGTAGGCGGGTAATATCAAAATTGTTTGCAGCACGTTCGAGCGCTTCCTTGAGCGCCGTGCAACATTCGTGGCCGTCAACGAGCGTTTCGTCCGCACCGATGACTGACACTGTCATCAGATCATATTGCTCGTAACTTTTTCGAATCTCATTGAAAGAATTTATCGTGGCCTGTGTGTACACAGAGGTCAGGACTTCGATTTCCTGCGCCACGCTACGGCTCATGCGTCGGTTCACTTCGCGCACATGAGAGGATATGAAGAGCGTGGTCATGGCGACCAGTAACAAGCCGATCGGTAAAATCGTAATCAGATAGGAGCGGACCCAGTAGCCGCGCGGAAAAAAGCGGGAAAGTTTCATCGTGTGCGTTTGCGTCCTGAAATACTGGCTTTAATCGCCAGTCAGACGATAGCCAACCCCTCGCACGGTTTGAAGATGGATTGGTTCGCGCGGATCCGGTTCGATTTTCCGGCGTAGTCGTGTCACCTGAACATCGACAGACCGTTCTACGCCAGCAGACGTTAATTGTGCGAGATCCTGGCGTGATACAGGTTCTCCATTACGAATGGCCAGGACGCGCATGAGCTGGACTTCGTTTTCTGTCAGTCGCACCAAACGGCCATCACGGCGTAACTCGCCTTTTTCGACATTGAACACTTGTCCGGAAAGTTTGACTTCCTCGACCGGAGCAGAAGGCGCCGTGCGGCGCATGATGGCGCGCACGCGAAGGGATAGTTCTTCAGGCTCAAACGGTTTGACGACATAGTCATCAGCGCCGCTGCGCAAACCTTCTATTTTGTCCTGGGTTAGGTCACGTGCGGTCAACATGATCACCGGCGTGTCGATTTCATCACGGATGGAAGAAAGAAGGGACAGACCGTCCTCTCCAGGCATCATGATATCCAGAATGATAAGATCAAACGCCATATTCTGCATGAGCTTGCGTGCAGAAGCTGCGTCCTTGGCGGTGGTGACGCCGTAACCTTCAGCCTCCAAAAAACGTTTCAAGAGATCGCGGATGCGGTCGTCGTCATCGACCGCAAGAATATGAGCGGTGTCTATCATGTGTCCGTATCATTCCCCTCTGTCGACGACTGTTCCCCACCTACTTCTAACAGAAGTCGGCGCGCGTTCGAAACGGTTTCGGGTCCGCAGGCTCGAAAAGCCGAGAGAAGTATCTCGCGCCAGCCTTCCGCCATGGCGGTCGCGAGTTCACGGCCATTTGATGTGAGGTAAAGGCGACGCTTTCGGCCATCTTGTTTGCACAAACGACGTTCGATGAAGTTTTTTTGCTCCAGCGCGTTGAGATTGCGCGTGAGGGATTGTTTCGGCGCATCCATTCTTTCGCGCAATTCTGTAACGTCGCAGCCTTCCGCTTCAAACAATTCTATCAGCGTGTCGAGTTCCGCTTCCAGCAAATTGGCGCCGCTAGCATGGCGTATAGCGTTCTGTCTAAGGGCGCGTGCGGCGTTCTTTATCAGACTGGCGCCTTGATCCAATTCGCTTTCGCGTAGATACAATCTAGCGTCCACCCCAACAGCGGGCGCTGTTCGAGCGACGGGACGACTCATAGATTGGTTGACAGGTCTGACCACTCCAAGACAATGAGAGTTTGCGTCGTAAAATACAAGATATCGACGCGCAGTGATTTTTAAAAACGAGGAACGTGACCTATGTCTATTCTGCCCTATGATGATCGCGATGGCTGGATTTGGCAGAACGGCGTGTTCGTCCCATGGCGCGAAGCCAAGGTACATGTGCTGACGCATTCACTTCATTACGGGTCGTGTGTCTTTGAAGGCGAGCGCGCCTATGAAGGAACCATCTTCAAATCTGAAGAGCACACACAACGTCTGCACAAATCCGCTAGCTTGCTTGAGTACAAAATTCCGTTTTCTGAGGCGGATATCAACCAGGCCAAATCAGAGCTCATGGCGAAAATGGGGTTTGATAACTGTTACGTGCGCGCGTTTGCATGGCGTGGGTCTGAGATGATGGGCGTCGCAGCTCAGCAAAACTCTATCCATACGGCGATCGCCATGTGGGAGTGGGGCAATTATTTCGATGACAAGATGAAGGGTATTCGCGTGACCATGTCCAAATGGAAACGCCCATCGCCAGAAACCATCCCTTCAGCAGCCAAGGCTGCGGGCCTTTATATGATCTGCACCATGTCCAAACATGCAGCTGAGCGTGATGGATTTGCAGATGCGCTTATGCTGGATTATCGCGGCTATGTGGCCGAACTGACCGGCGCCAACGTTTTCCTTATCCGTGATGGTGAGATACACACGCCACTGGCGGATTGTTTCCTGGATGGCATCACCCGTCGCACGGTGATTGATCTTGCGCGCCGTCGCGGCTTTGAGGTTGTCGAGCGTCACATCAAACCTGAAGAACTGTCGACATTCTCAGAATGTTTCATTACCGGCACGGCGGCGGAAGTGACGCCAGTCGCTGAAATGGCGGGTGTTAAGTATACGCCGGGCGACATCACAGAAGGCCTGATGGAAGACTATGACCAACTGGTGCGTGGCAAATTGGTCGCGCAGCCTGCCTAGGTTTGTTTGATTGCTTTAGACCAGACGAACGTTTATGTGTGTGGCAAAGCAGTTTGCCACACACGTGAGCAAAACATACGCAAACAGCGTGAAATGATTTGGAGAATGAATAATGGCTTCTGTGTACGCAGTCCTTGGAACATTCGTGGTTTTCGCGATCCTCAACTTGATTGAGTACAAACGTCTCGACTAAGCGGCGTGATCGCTCCTCGACCTTTCTCTAACTAAAAGTGGTGCGTTCATGTTGTTCCAGAGTCTATGGCTGCTGGTAGGTCTTGGATTGTTGCTTGTTGCAGGGGACATTCTTGTTCGCGGCGCTGTGTCAGCAGCCTTACGGATGGGTGTCTCGCCGCTTGTGGCGGGTATCGTCGTGATTGGATTTGGGACCTCACTGCCTGAGATCCTGGTGTCCGTCGATGCTGCGCTGGCAAACGCAGAAGACCTTGCGCACGGAAATATTGTTGGTTCGAACATTGCCAACATGATGTTGGTATTGGCGGCGACAGCGTTGTTTGCGCCTATCCATACGAATCTCAACGGCATTACACGCGCGATGAGCGCGACAGTGCTGGCGACTATCGCCTGGATCGGATTGACCTTTTACGTAGGTCTTAATCCGGTCATTGGCGCAGCGTTCCTGTTGGCGATATCAGGCTATGTCTGGTTCACGATCGCGAGCAACAGAACAGCCAGCGCAGGTGAGGTTGAAATAGATCCGGAAGTGGAAGAAGTCGCAAAACAACATATGCCAGCCTGGAAGTTTATCGCTTTTATTCTGATCGGTTTGATCGGACTGGCGCTGGGTGCGCGCCTGACGATCAACGCTGGTGTTGCGATTGCGCGAGAATTAAATGTCTCTGAAGCGGTTATCGGCCTGACCTTGCTTGCTGTTGGGACGTCTTTGCCTGAGATTGGCGCAAGTGTTGCGGCTGCGATCCGCAAACATGCGGACGTTGTTATCGGCAATGTGATTGGCTCAAACCTGTTCAACATTCTGGCGGCTGGCGGCGCAGTGGCGCTTATAAAGACCCAGACATTGTCGAATGATTTTCATGGATACAGTCACCTTGTGATGGCGGCGGCGACCGCGCTGGTTGCTATCTTTGTCTTCAATCGCTGGAATGTGGGCCGGGTCACGGGCATTGTGTTGTTGGTCGGCTATCTGCTTTACGTGATTGGCCTGGTGAATGGTGCGAATATTTCCGATCTGTTGCAAGATGATTCCACCGGACGTGTAATTTAGATGAAACGCGCACTTGTCACCGGCGCAGGACGTAGGCTGGGACGAGAGCTGGCTGTGTCGCTTGGTGCGCGTGGATATCAGGTTGGTATCCATTTTAATGGATCAAGGGAAGGTGCTGAAGGTACGCTGAAAGCTGTGCAAGATGCTGGCGGCGATGGCGTTGTAATTGCTGCGGACCTGACCTCAGAAATAGCTTTGACTGAGCTCTTCAAGACTGTAAGCGACGCGCTTGGCGGGCCGCTTGATGTGCTTGTGAACAATGCCTCTGCATTTGAAGTTGACACACTAAATGATCACAACGCGGAGACTTGGAGACTGCACATGGCGGTTAACCTGCGCGCGCCAGTGCGGTTGTCGCAATTGTTTGCCGCACAGTTGCCTAAGGGGCAGAGCGGCGTGATCGTGAATATGATCGACCAGCGTGTGCGCAAGCTCAACCCACTCATGTTTTCATATACCTTGTCTAAATCTGCGTTGTGGACAGCCACGCAGACGATGGCGCAGGCGTTGGCGCCAAATGTGAGGGTCAATGCAATTGGGCCAGGTCCAACTTTACAAGGCGATCGTCAGAGTACAGAAGATTTTGAAAAGCAGGTGACTGCAACTTTGACAGGTCGGGGATCCAACCCGCAAGAAATCAGGAAAGCCTTCTATTATCTACTGGACGCAGATGCGGTCACGGGACAGATGATAGCGGTGGATGGCGGACAACATCTGGTTTGGCAAACGCCGGATGTTGACGGAGTTAAGGAATAGCGGACATGGCGGAACGCCTGGACAATCCTCTAAAGCAAAATGAAAATATCACTGAGATCTTCCTGAAGGACATGCGTCTGCGCGCAAATCTTGGGGTGCACGGACATGAGCGGGGACGCACGCAGCCGCTGGTCGTCAGTGTGCGCGCATGGGCGAACATTCTGCCGACAAAAGATGAGCTGGCGGAAACAGTTGATTACACATTGTTTTCGGAAAGTGCGCGCCAGCTGGGCGCCGAGCGACATTTTGATCTGATTGAAACCTGGCTTGAGGCCTGGGCGACGCGCATTTTTGTGGATGACCGCATCATCGCTTTGGAATTGCGTGCGGAAAAACCAGAAGCCGTTCATGAAGCGCATGGGGCTGGTGTTGTCATTTTTCGCCGTCGACCGGTCTGATTACTCCGTCGGGCTATCTCCAGGACGCAGCGATTTGGGCGTAAAGAAGTTTTTGAGGCTCCAGCGATCATGTTCGTCAGAGCGCCTGAAACAGGCCGCCGCTGCGGTTGGAAAACTAAAGCGCATACGGACTTCATCTTCTGCGCTGCCTGGGGCTAATTCCGTCGCCAGATCCTGAAGACCCGGATTGTGCGCAATCACCATGATTGATCGCGCGCGCGTGGTAAGTGCGGCTTCGTTGGCTGTGCGCATGACACGTTCAGCGTCCGCCAGGTAAAGCGAAGGCAGAATTTCTGTTTCCACTTCGTCGAAAACTTCCTGCATGGCTTCGCGGGTTTCGCGGCATCTGCGCGCATCTGATAGCAAGATGAGATCAGGCGATGAATTGATCATCCAGAGCGCGCGAGCAACCCTTGGCGCATCATCCCAACCGCGTGGAGTGAGTGCTCGTTCATGATCATCTTCGCTTGGGCCAGCTGGTCGGGTCTTAGCATGCCTGAACAAGATCAATTCGATCATCTGCAAATCCAAATTCAGCTCAAAAGCTTTCATAAGCTAATGGAAGACGGCAAACCAGCCATTGCGCAAGCAGTTATATGTCGCATGTTCGTCCCCATAAAGGAAACTAGGCGCATTCTGAGATGTTTGATAGCTCTAAGAGGGCAAGTGCGGCCATTTATTCGGAATTTTCCGAACGAGAGGGATTTTGCTGGGTGCGATTCCTGAAAAATTGTGGGGGCGTGATTTTATGAGGTTTATACCTTTTTTTCTGGTGTTATGCGCCCTTTGCGGGGGCGTTTATGCATTGCAATACAGTCAATTAGCATGGTTTGCGATTGGCATATTCGGCGGACTGACACTTATTGGTTTGGCTGACCTGGTACAGGTCCGGCACTCGCTCAAGCGTAACTATCCTATTATCGGCCAGATCCGATGGGTGGGGTACTGGCTGCGTCCGTTTTTGCGGCAGTATATCGTTGAGAGCGACACAGAAGGACGGCCCTTTAACCATGAGCAACGCGCACTGGTTTATCGACGCGCGAAGAATGTCTCCAGTGTCGAGCCGTTTGGATCGCATGTGGATGCGAATCAGCAGGGTCACCAATGGCTCGCTCATTCCATTGCCGCTAAGTCGCCGCCGGACCTGGACACGCTATGCGTAAAAGTTGGCGGGGAAGATTGTAAAAAACCATATGACGCCAGCTTATTGAATATCTCTGCCATGAGTTTCGGGTCGCTCGGCGGCAACGCTATTGAAGCACTTAACAAAGGCGCAGCGAAAGGCGGATTTTATCACGATACCGGAGAAGGCGGGGTATCGCGTTATCATCGTCACGGAGGTGACCTCGTCTGGGAATTGGGGTCGGGATATTTTGGGTGTCGCGCTAATGATGGCGGCTTTGAACCTGAACGTTTCAAGGATGTGGCGTCTGATGATCAGATAAAAATGATCGAGATCAAATTGTCTCAAGGCGCAAAGCCTGGACATGGCGGTATGCTGCCGGGCGAGAAAGTTACAGCGGCGATCGCCGAAGCGCGCGGCGTACCGATTGGTCAAACAGTGATTTCGCCGCCTTATCACAAGGCCTTTTCAACACCTCTTGAGCTTGTGTCGTTCATTGGCAGGCTGCGTGAGCTGTCTGGCGGCAAGCCGGTTGGGTTTAAACTATGCATTGGCCCCGCTTCTGAGTTCCTGGCGATCATCAAGGCGATGTGTGAAACGGGGATTTATGCTGACTTCATCGTTATAGATGGCGCAGAAGGCGGCACGGGCGCAGCGCCCATGGAGTTTCAGGACCATATTGGCGCGCCCTTGCGGGAAGGGTTGATTCTTGCCCGTAACGCGCTGGTCGGCGCAGGTATCAAAGGTAAAGTGCGCTTGGCGGTCTCTGGTAAAATTGTATCAGGATTTGGCATGGCGTCTGCGATGGCGCTTGGCGCAGATTGGGTGAACTCCGCGCGCGGATTTATGTTCGCGCTTGGGTGCGTCCAGTCTCTGCATTGTCATGACAATACGTGCCCGACGGGTATTGCAACTCAGGACCCGGGCCGACAGCGCGGTCTGGTTGTCTCCAGTAAGGCGGAGCGAGTGTGCCACTTTCAAAAGAACACTTTGCATGCGTTGGCTGAAGTGATTGCGGCGGCGGGCGTCACGCATCCTTCAGAACTGGATGCAGGGCGTTTGATGATCCGAAAAGATACGGATGTGATCGTACCGGCGACACAATTTTATAATTTGCTTGCGCCGAATGTGCTGATTGACGCGCCGGAAGACACCCATCTTGCCCGAGCTTGGCGAAGTGCGTCTAGCGAGAGGTTTGCCTAGATGCTTGTCCAGCCAGGAGAGCCGACAATCTTAGAGATTGCTTTGCAGTGGATGAAACAGCGTCCGCTTAAGGCGGTATTTTTGATGGTTTTGAGTGTTGTCGTCGGGTTTACTTTGTACGGCGTGTCGCGACCAGCCAGCCATGATCGCGATTTTGTCGAGCATCTCTCCAGATTGCCGCATGTTGAGTCAAATGAAGATGCGTTTTCGATCGCCCCTGTAAGGGCCTGGCGGTATTCTGGCAATGAGGTGGGAGAGAAACACTGGCAGGAAGAAAAACAGGTATACCGCTATGATGAGCTGGAAAATATCTGGTTTGTCGTTGAGCCACATCCCGGCCTTAACGCCATGGCGCACACATTGGTTTTGTTTGAATTCTCTGATGATCGCCTGTTGGGGCTGACGATTGAAGCGCGGCGGGAGGTGGGTGAGAAATATTCCGCCTTCTGGGGCAATTGGGGCAAGTTTGAGCTGGCATACATCTGGGCGGATGCGCAGGACTTGTTACTGCGTCGGGCGGTGTATTTAAATCATGAGATCGAAATCTACCCAGTTGCTGAAGCGGATGTCTATGGGCCGCAATTGTTGAGGGATTTGTTAGACAATACCCAAGCGATCGAAGCGAAGCCACGGCTCTATAATACGCTGTTTTCGAATTGTACGAATGAGCTGGCTAAAACGGCAGGTTTTGACTGGGCGCCTGCATTCATTCTTACTGGGTACGCCGCGGACTATCTGCATTCTAATGGGTTATTAGCCTCACGCCGTGAGTTTGATGACCTTAAGCGCATAGCCAACGTCACAAACAAGTTGCGCGCCTATCCGGCCCCGGCGGGAGACAGGCGCATATTTGATCGCTGGCTATTAGAGGAACTGCGTCAGACCGCGTTTTAGTCCATCGCTGCGGCGGCGTTTGGTTTGGATTGCAGCTGGACATAATTCTGGACGCCCATTTGTTCGATCTGAGTTTGCTGCGTTTCAATCCAGTCGACATGCTCCTCTTCGTTAGTGAGGATTTTGTCGAACAGATCACGCGAAACGTAGTCACGGACACTTTCACAATATTCGATTGCGTCTCTTAGAAGTGGAATGGCGTCGTTTTCCAAAGCAAGGTCTGCGACTAGAATTTCTTCGACATTCTCGCCGATGCGCAATTTACCTAAGTCCTGAAGGTTTGGCAGCCCTTCCAGAAAGAGGATGCGCTCAATCAACCAGTCCGCATGCTCCATCTCTTCGATGGATTCCTTGTATTCCTTCTGTGCGAGCTCGGAGATACCCCAGTCACGCAACATACGTGAGTGCAGAAAGTACTGATTGATCGCAGTGAGCTCGTTTTTGAGGGCCTTGTTGAGGAACTCAATGACCTTGGCGTCACCTTTCATGGGACCCTCCATGTTTCGCGTGAAAGCATAATTATTTTGAGCAAAACATACTTGTTTGCAGTTGAATAATCAACTGCATTTGAACAATTGTGGGCGTGGTTTGCTTATTGCGCAGCCAGGCCCGTTTGAAGCGGCTCAGCGGCCGCATTGCGTTCACGGATCATTTGACGAATTTCGCAGCTGCACTGGGCGCAGTTTGCTTTCTCACCATGGAAACCAAGGACCTGACGAGGGGTTCCGGCGCCAGCATCAATGGCGTCGTTTATCTTTTTCTCATTCAGGTTTCTACAAATGCAAATGATCATGCGAACGATTTGCACACATGTGCGAATGATTGTCAACTGCTAATAAATGTTCGATTAAAGGTAGTAAAAATTAACATTTCTCACCCTATAAACCGGCTCATAAACTGGTATTGGGATCAAAGATATGAAGCCGCTGATCGATAGACGACGTTTGGTCGCCGCCCTAATTGCTGCAGGCATTGCGCCAGAAGCTTTAGCGGCTGCAAAACCAGAAAAAGCGTCATCTGAAGAGCAAGAAAAAGACGGTGAGGCGTTGACCTGCGGCAAAGAAGTCGTCGGAGCATGGTTGATAGAGTTTGACGCCAATTCCTGGCGCGTCATGTCAAAAGACGCTGAAATCAAATGGACTTTGTCCACTACCCTTGATGAAGTTGTCACTCACGGTTTTCTGGTCGAAGCAGCGTATCATCGGTTGTCAGCTGGCGGCTATGCGTATGAGGACAAGACCCAAGTCTGGTTTAATGTTCCCAGCATTCAGCTCTTTAGCAGCCACGGCAAACCTTATTATGTTTTTGGCAAAGCGCTTGGGCACTCATATCACCAGTCCATTGGCTTTGGGACGTTGCAATACTGGTTGGAAGAGAACGAATTCTGGTACCCTGAAGAAGGTGACTTCAACACTAAGGTGGTGTTGGACAACGGAAAAATCGCTAAGAAATTCATCAAGGAACTTGAGCATCCCAAAGAAGGGATTCGTGTCGAGCTGTTTGCGCCAACTTGGTCAGCCAACACAGCTGTAAGCCGTGCGGAAATTGTGGATATGCATGGACTGGAAGAGGCTGTTCAAGTGGCAGTTGAGCGGAGTAAGGCGCTGAAAAAACTTGAGGCGGAATGCTATATTCCTGACACGCCTGATTTTGAACCGCCTCCCAAAGAAGGGTGTTACCTCACTACTGCGACCGTTGGTGCGATTGGGCTGGCTGATGATTGCTGGGAATTGCGCACATTGCGTAAGTTCCGCGACAATGTGCTGAAAGCGACGCCAGCAGGGCAAGCGTTGGTCCAGGATTACTATATGCGTTCGCCCTTGATCGTAGACCGCATAAATATGCGGAAAGATGCGCATAAGATCTGGCGACATGTCTGGTTGAGCGGTGTTCTTCCGGCCGCTGTCGCAGCACATTGCGGGCTAAACAAGCTTGCGCAGACGATCTACACGCGCATGACTCAAAAGCTTGCGCGATTGGCAGCGTAGAAATCTCATCTAAAGTTGACCGCCAGCGTGCGTAGGTTTAACTCGGCGCTTCTATTTCAAGGAGTCCGATATAAATGACCTCGTCCGATCTGCGTGCGTTTGCTGAGAACGCGAAAGCCTGGCCTTTTGAACAAGCCAAGGCCATTTTGAAACGCATTCGATTGGCTGAGGACAAAAAGGGGCGGGCTAAGGACAGACCAGTTGTTTTTGAAACTGGATATGGCCCGTCCGGCTTGCCTCACATTGGAACCTTTGGAGAGGTCGTGCGCACAACTATGGTGCGCACAGCTTTTGAGGCGCTGACAGGCGGAGACTATCAAACAAAGCTTATTTGTGTGTCAGACGATATGGATGGCATGCGTAAAGTGCCGCCAACTGTTCCCAATCCAGAAAGTCTGGAAGTTTATCTGCAGAAGCCGCTGACGGATGTGCCAGATCCGTTTGGCACGCATGACAGCTATGGCGCACACATGAATGCGCGTCTGCAAAGCTTTCTGGATTCATTTGGTTTCGAATACGAATTTCATTCAGCGACAGCGCACTATAAAAATGGTGACTATGACGCCATGCTGGTGCGCGCAGCGGAAAAATTCGATGACATCATGCAAGTGATGTTGCCGACCTTAGGCGAAGAACGCCGCGCCACTTATTCGCCTTTCTTACCGATTTCACCGACATCTGGCCGCGTGCTCTATGTGCCGATGAAGCATGTCGATGCGCAAAAAGGCGAGGTGACGTTTGAAGACGAAGATGGTTCTGACGTTACGATTCCGGTTACCGGCGGACATGTGAAGCTGCAATGGAAACCAGACTTTGGCATGCGTTGGGCGGCGCTCGGCGTTGACTTTGAGATGTTTGGCAAAGACCATCAGGCCAACGCCCCGGTTTATTCTCGAATTTGTAAAATCCTGGGAGAAGAGCCACCAACTCAATATGTCTATGAGCTGTTTCTGGATGAAAAAGGGGAGAAGATCTCCAAGTCAAAAGGGAACGGGATCTCAGTTGAGCAATGGCTGAAATACGCCCCGCAGGAATCATTGGCGCTATTCCAATTTCAAAAGCCTCGCGCCGCGAAGAAATTGTATTTCGATGTCATCCCAAAGGCTGTCGATGAATATCTGACTTTCCTTGAAAAATATGCTGATCAAGACCCTGCACAACAGCTGGAAAACCCGGTTTGGCATATTCATGGCGGCAAGCCGCCCGCAGAGACATCACCGATCTCTTTTGCACTATTGCTCAACCTGGTGTCGGCAGCTAACGCGCACAACAAAGATGTGTTGTGGGGATTCATTTCGCGTTATGCGCCGGGCGCGAACGCGGAAAATGCGCCTTTGCTGGATCATCTGGCAGGATATGCGATCCGCTATTACGAAGACTTTGTCGCGCCGACAAAGGTTTATCGTGCGCCAACGGATCAGGAACGCGTAGCGCTGACGCAACTTGCTGAAAAACTGGAAGCCTATGACGGGGAGGTCGCAGGTGATGCGCTTCAGACTTTGGTGTTTGAAGTTGGCAAAGACAACGCGTTTGAAAATCTGCGCGATTGGTTCAAGGCGATTTATGAGATTGTCCTTGGACAATCTCAGGGCCCGCGGTTTGGTGGATTTATCGCTCTTTATGGTGTCAAAGAAACAGCAGCGCTGATCCGGTCCGGACTAGCGGGCGAGTTGGGTAATTAAGCTTTATTTAGAGGGCGATGTGCGCATGCCAGGCAAGCGGCTAATGTAATTTCCGGCCTGGTATGCGGACTTTGACACGTGGCGAGACTGTCCAGAAATTGAGCCACTCGCCGATGCGCGACAGGCCTGTGTCGAAGAGGCTAAAATTATGTTTGGCGAGCTAAGCCAAGCGCTGACAGCTATGTTCAAATAGCGAGCCGGTCTTTGCGTGCTAGGGTTGTGTTGGGCGGGTGTCAGCTGATTATATTAGGGCCAAACGCAACGATTAAGATTAAAGCGATCATCCCTGAAATGGACAAAAGGTTCTTTATTGTCGCACTCATTTCCCACACCCTACAAGATATTCGTTCGAATCTTACGATAGATCAAAAATTATGACAATTTGAACTGTCAGCTTGAAATTTATTGGCTGGCCCACAATATGCGCGCGATCCAGTCAATGTTGCTTAATGAGATATCAAGAGGCTGATACTCCGGGTTGAAAGAAAGCAGCTCGACGCGGGTTGCCGTCATGCGGCCAAGTAGTTTGGCAAGCACTTCACCATCTTTTGTGCGCGCAACGATGCGATCTCCGCGTCTGACATCAGCGCCAGGGGCGACAATTATACGATCGCCTTCACGAAACACAGGCTCCATGGAGTTGCCTGCAATTTCGAGTGCGTAGACAGTTGAATCTGAAATGCCAGGAAAGCGGACTTCATCCCATCCGCCGCCAATCGGAAATCCTGCATCGTCAAAATATCCGCCTTGGCCGGCTTGCGCCAGACCGATGAGCGGTACCACGCCTCCCTGGCGACCTTCTGCCAGTGAAACAAACTCGTCCCAACCGGATCCAACCGCATTCAGCGCTTTAGTGAGGCTTTCTGTGGAAGGCCAGCGCGGCTTGGCGCCATCTGCGCTGAAGCGTTTCGACTTGTTAAAAGCAGTTGGATCAAGGCCAGCTGCGCGCGCCAGACCTGATGCGGTCAAGTCATGACGTTTAGCAAGCGCATCTATACCATTCCAGATATCGGTGTGGCGCATGATTTTGAATCCAGAAGGAGATATAATTCCGTGCGGAGGAATATATACCTCATCTGGGTGAAATCTGCAAACCTATCCCAGCAGCTTGATTTTACTCTGCTATTGCTGCGTTGTGCGGCAGTTCAGCATCGGCGTCACCTGAAAGGTCGAGCGTGTCTTCATTGTATGAGTGACCGATTGGCACGAAGGCTTTTGATCCGCCAGACTTCAGATAGATGACCAATCTGCGAATTTCGACACCTATTGCGTAAAGCGATGGCACGAGGAACAAGCTTAGGAAAAGTGCAAAGATCACCGCACATCCAAGTGAGACCACCATTGGGCGCAGGAACTGAGCTTGTGTTGAGCGGTCAATGATCATTGGCAGAATACCGACGAAGGTCGTAACCGATGTGAGCAAGATAGGGCGGAACCTAGCAACCCCCGCTTCAACAATGGCTTGTAAAGCTCCCAGGCCATGGGCGCGTCGCTGGTTCAGATAATCAATCAGAACAAGGTTGTCGTTGATAACAACACCTGCGGCGGCGCCGATCCCAAAGAGTGAGAACATCGCCATTGGAATACCGAACAACATGTGACCGAACGCAGCGCCGGCAAAACCAAACGGAATGGCTGTCATGATCAGCAAGGGCTGCCAGTAAGACTTAAAGGCGATAGCCAGTAGACAATACATGACGAAGAAAGCAGCAATCAGGAGCACGACAACTTCGGCCAGGAACTCCGCTTCTTGTTCGGCGCTGCCGAGTGTTTCGTTTGTGAGGCCTGGGTATTTCTCTAGCAGTTTCGGCATGAATTCAGCGTTGACTGCCTGAACAATACCGCGCTGTTCCTCACCTGGAACTTCGGCAAAGACGGCAACCGAGCGCTGGCGATCTCTGCGAAGGATGACATTAATGCCTGGTTCAAACCCGACCTCAGCCACTTCTGTAAGCGGGATCTCTCGGCCATCAGCAGTTCGAATACGCAGCTGACGCAGGCTGTCGAGCGAACGACGCGCATCTGTTGGCAGTTTCACCATCACGCGGACATCATCGCCATTACGTGGAAGACGTTGAACCTCTTCACCATAATAAGCCTGGCGCACCTGACGTGAAACATCATTCAAAGTTACGCCAAGGCTTTGTGCGCCGGGCTTGAGGGTCAGACGTACTTCCTGTGCGGCGGAGGACAGATTGTCTCCGATATTGTTCGCAGCAGCATAGGTGGATAAGTGTTCCTTCAGCTCCTCAGCTGCTTCTCGCAACGTATCCAGATCGGTGTGAAATAAACCAAAGCGAAGCCGTGAGTCGTTGTTGTTAAAGGAGAAGTCAAAACGAACATCTTCGGCATCAGGAATTGGACCGACAAAATCTCGCAGACGGACTGACAGCTCTTTAGACGAAACCTCAGGAGGACGAATTTCGGGTTTTGCCAAGCTGATCCATGACTGAACCTGACCTTCTGAGGCGACGATTGATGCGTCGCGCACAATTGGGAAATCAAGGTGAGACCAGTTGGCGTTTTCTTCCTCACGCAATTCGTCAATACCGCGCACCAATTGCTCACGAACCTGTTCGACCCGGCTGAATGGCGTGCCTTCTGGCATTTCTATGTTGACGATGATGATGTCGCCTTCAATCTCCGGCATGAACGCAAATGGCACAAAGCTGAGTTTGAGCAAGTTTACCGCGAAGATGAAGAAACAGACGAATAAGGTAGCTGTTGCGTAACGAAAGCGGATCGCGGTTTTCAGAACCGGCATGTACACGTTTTTTGAGAACCAGATCAGACTGTCCGCCACCCGGCGTTGCACGGTCACAAGGCCTTTGCTCCAGCCTTTTGGTTGTTGTGGTTTAAGGTGTGACAGGTGTGAAGGCAGGATGAGGAACGCTTCCACCAAAGAGAAAGTGAGGGCGGCAATGACTGTCAGTGTGAAGTTCTGCGTGAACTGACGTTCCGGTCCAGACAAAAGCGCCCATGGCGCAAATGCGATCATTGTCGTGATAACGCCAAAGATGACAGGTTTGGAAACTGACTTAGCGCCGTGAATGGCGGCTTCAATACCCGTATGCCTGCCGCTCTCCACTTCGGAGTGAATATTTTCACCAATAACAATGGCGTCGTCGACCACAACCCCGACAACTAGAAGACAGGCAAACAGGGAGAGAATGTTGAGCGATACGCCCATTATCGGCAGAAGGAAGAACCCTCCAGCGAAAGCTGTCAGAATTCCTGCAGCCACCCAGAACGCAACAATTGGGCGCAGGAACAAGATAAGGACGATGAGAACAAGGAACGTTCCCTGGACCGCTGAGTTTGAAATGATGCTGACAAGCTTGGAGAAAAACTCGTGGTCGTTCCACAAAATGTCGATACCCACTGATTGGGGAAGTTCCGTACGTTTGTCCTCGACGAATTGTTCCAGCCTTTTTGCATACTTAGGCAGGTCCATCGTTTCTGTCTGAGGAATGAAGATGAATGCGGCAGGCAGACCGTCATAAGACGTTGAAAGATCTGCATCGACAAAGCCGTCATTTACCCGCGCGACATCGCCGACACGAATAGTGCCGCCATTAGGTGTCTGGCGGATGATGATGTTTTCAAATTGGCTGGCTGTGTCGGCAAGGTTTCGTGTCTGGATGGATACATTGCCTGTCTCAGTTTTGACCTGTCCGCCGGATGAGTTCAGCGATCCTGCGCGCACGGCCGAAGCAATATCGTCAAATGTCAGGTTGTATTGACGTAGTGCAATTTCGGAAATCTCGATCGTGACTTCTTCTGGCAGAGTGCCGTCAACAACAGCAAGTTCGCCGCCTGACATCCGAGCAACTTCATCGCGAACCGTTTCGGCAATGCGCTTTAGTTCGCGTCCGTCAACTTCTCCAAAAAGGACGATCCCGAAATACTGGTTGCCTTCTTTCCATTGTTGCACCTGCGGACGATAGGATGAGGGCGGCAAGTTATTGATCGAGTCGACCCGAAGCTTAATTTCGTCAATGAATTCCTGCGCATCCACTGAGTTTATAGCGGCAACGTTGACGACGCCCTGGCCCTCATTTGCAATGCTTGTGATACGGTCAATTCCGTCAATATCCGCAACGGCTTCTTCAACGCGCAGGACAATTTGTTCTTCAACGTCTTTTGGGGATGCGCCAGGCCATGCAATGACAATCGACGCACCATTAAACTCCGCTCCAGGGAAGGTTTCTTTCTCCATACGAGAGAAACCCCAGAGCCCGCCCAGAATACAACAGACCATCAACAGGTTTGCTGCGACGGAGTTCTTTGCCCAAAAGCCGATGATCCCGTTCATCAGTTTGCTCCGTTAAGCGCTACGCCATCAAGAGGCGTGGATTGAGCGGTAATCTGCTCGTCTTCTTCGCCACCTTCTGCTTCAGCAGAAGTAATTGTGCGAACTTTCATGCCGTCCAGCGCAGCCTGAACAGGAGAAATCACAACATTTTCTCCAGGCTCCAGACCTGCTGTTACGTAGACGTGATCTTCATCTGAGCGCAGCACGACAACTTCGCGAATATGCAAAGTTTCGATCATTTGTTCGCCCTCAATGTCTTCTTCACGCAGCTTGTCAAAGCGTTCGCGGATTTTTTCGCGCTGCTCTTCAAGTTGCCGAGAGGAAACTTCGATACCCAGCGCGCGACTGGCAGTCTTAGCTGTTTGTTGAAGTTCCTGAATTGCTTCAGACTGTTCCCGATCCAGGCGGTTTTGACGATCCGCTGCTGTTTCAGGTTGGCTTTCGACAACATACATCTGATCTAGGCCGCGCAAAGCTTCGCGGGGCGTAATCACAACATCTTCAACAGTACGACCTTCAATGGTTGCTGTCACAAACAGGCCGGGCGCAAGAGGGGCGCCATCGTCTGCGCCTTTGCCGAATGGGTCTTCAACCTCAGCAAAGACAGATACCAATCGTGTTTGTGAGTCGACAGCCGCGCCTGTGCGTTTGACTTCGCCAATCCATTTGCGTGAGACACCGCCAATATCGGCTTCCAGGGTGACTTTAGGGCCAGGTTTGGATTGTGAAGCGTTGAAGGCGATCGGCAGACCGATAATCCCAAGGTCGGAGTTGGCGATTGGAAGCTGCACTTCGATAACATCTATCGCGTAAATCAGACCCAGTGCGCGACCAACCTGTACGTTTTGCCCCAAGTCGACACTTTTCTCGACGATCAGTCCATCGAAGGGGGCATAGATTTTGGTGCGCGCCAACTGTAAGGCGGCGTCATCAGCCTGAGCTCTTGCAGCGTCCAGAGATGCGCGCGCTTCAGCAAGCTGTGGTTCGCGCAATGCCAGCTGTGACGGGTTTTCAATACCTAAATCTTCAAGCTCCTGACGCGCGATTTCTGCTTCTGCTTCTGCGCGCACTAAAGCTTGTTTGGCGCTGGCGACTGAAGATTCAGCGCGCACAGCAGCAAGTTTGTAATCAGCATCTTCGATTTGGATCAGAAGGTCACCACGATTTACCCGTCCGCCATTTACAAGGTTGGGCGAGACATAGGTCACACGTCCGCCAACTTGTGGCGACAGTTCAACCTGGCGACGTGGGCGCGCTTCGCCTTGTGCTGTGATCGACAAAGTCACATCGTCCAGACGTGCGGTTTCCGTAAAGACAGCGAGCCCGGAAGGCGCCTTAGGCTTTTCCTTCGGCTGTGGCTTCAAGGCGTTCATGACCTGTAGCATCCCAAAGGCCAAAACAACGATAGCGGCTACGGGCATGAACCCAATCAAGATTTTCTTCATGACGGTTGGTCTTTCGAATGCGTTGCTGGCAACCAATCGTCGCCGCCGAGCGCAATATGATAGTTTATTCTGTTGATAGCACGCTGAGCGCGTGTCGATATTAATTGTCTTTCGGCTGATATCCGTCGCGACTGCGCGTCAATCAAGTTAAAGATAGTGATCAAGCCCTGTTGATACTGTCGCTCGGCTAGAATTTCGGCCGCCTGCGCTTCTTCCAGTGCAACTAAGGTTGCAGCCTCTTGTAAGCTCAAGGATAAGTCTGCTGCGCGCGCGCCTTCAACTTCTTGCCAGGCGCTAAGAGCGGCTTGCGCATAATTGGCGGCCGCAGCTTCTGCGTTTGCCCGCGCAGCGTCAGCTTGTGCGGAAAGGCGCCCGCCCGTAAAAATAGGCGCTGTCAGGTTCGCCAATACGCGACCTGCTATGAGATCAAAGTCCAGCAAATCTTCGATTTCTGTGCTGTCGATGCTGCCACTGGCTGAAAGACTTAGAGCAGGGCGCATTGCTATTCGCGCCAGATCAGCACGCAGTCCTGAAGCAACCATACGCGCTTCTGCTGATGCAATGTCTGGACGTCTCGCCAACAGTTCTGCTGGTGACGACAAGTCAGACATTTTCCCTAATGACGGCGGCGCTGGAGGCGCCTTGATCTCAGCGGAGGGGTAACGTCCCAACAAGATTTCGAGCGTGCGCGCGGCGTCTTCTACGGCCAGTTCTGCGCTGGCGATACCGGACCGGGCGCTTGCTTCAGCTGAACGCGTCAGGCGCACATCCAAGGTTGTTGAAAGGCCCGCTGCGACGCGTTTTTCTGTTAACTCGCGCGAACGGGAGCGAACCTCAAGTTCATCGCGAGCAAGCGCAAGCTGCGCGATTGCGTTGGAAAGCGATATCCAGCTACTGGCTGTGCGGCCAGCAAGTGAAAGACGTATGTCAGCAAGATCCGCCTTTGAGGCAGCGTAGTCCTGTTCGGCGGCGGCAGCGGATTTTGCCACACGGCCCCAAATGTCTGCTTCCCAGGACGAGGACAGGTTGACGCCAAAGGATTCGCCGTCAGATAGCGGCAATCCATCTCCGTAAAAACTGCTGGATGCGCTCGCTCCGGCAGAAAGCGAAGGTACCCTTGCGCCACGGGCTGCTCGCGCCTGAGCGCGAAGCGCCTTTGTTGTGGCCTGGGCGGATTTTAAACTTTGGTTTGCAGAAAGCGCCTCATCGATCAGCGTGTACATCGCCGGAGAACCGAACTGCTTGATCCAGTCCCCTTCAGCAGGTGCGTCAGGCAAGTTGATCGCCCACTCATTTGGAGTTGTCGCGACAGGCTGCGACAGATCACTTAGAAGTTGAGATGTCTGACCTGACAAGCTGGCACATCCGCCAGCGAGCGCCGCCATTGCAGTTGCTGTGTATGATTTCATAACGCTTCTACTCTTAAACCCTTGCCGCATTACCCCACGGCGAACTTGGCGCATAAGGACTTAAAAATTCTTATGACTCGAAAGTCAATCAATAATTATCGAAAAACAATAATTATTGAGTTGGGAGAGTTTTTTCACCATTTGACATCAAATTGACACGGCGAAGCACTTATATTTCATGCAACCAGTTATGCGCCCCTTGCAGCACAGTTATATAAGAAAAATAATCTCAGGAGAGCGCTTTCTTGTCAGACGTTTCAAATGATCCAGGTAATGGCGATGAAGGCCATGTCTGGATGATACGAAAACTGCTACTCAAGAATAAAGATATTCTTTTGGCCGGAGGTGTTTGCCTTGCGGTTATGGGGGTGTTGTGGCTCACGGGCGGCCTGGCTATTTGGTCGCTTCTATTTGGCGCTCTGCTTTTAGTTGCAGGTCTTGCTGTCTTTATTGTTACTAAAAATGACCGTGACGCCTCCGAATTAGCGCAGGACGCGCCTGACGAAACTCCAATGCGCGAACTTACCAACAAGGAATTCCGCGCTGTGCTGGTCGATGCGATGAGCGAACCCTGCATGTTTATCAACGCTGACGGGCGAGTTGAGACAGCGAATGAAATTGCGCGAAAGCGTTTCCGGATCATGCGAGAGCAACCAGTCTTGTCCTCGGTAGTTCGTCGCCGGGAACTTCTTGACGCTGTTTCAGAAGCGCGTGCGAGAATGGAAACACAGTCATTCGCATTTGTGGAGCGTGGCGAGTTTGATCGGCATTATGCCTGTGCGGCGTCGCCGGTCAGAACCAATTCAGGTATTGGTGTTTTGATCACCATGGACGATCTGACTGCAGTTAAACGCGCTGAACGCGCGCGGGCGGATTTTCTGGCAAATGCAAGCCACGAGTTAAGAACGCCTTTGACGTCATTGGCTGGCTTTATCGAAACCATGCGCGGACCAGCGCGAGATGATCGCGACGCATGGGATCATTTCCTTGAAATCATGCAAGGCCAAGCTGAACGGATGCGACGGCTGATCAACGACCTTCTGTCGCTTTCGCGTATTGAGTTAAGTGAGCATCGTCAGCCTGAATCAGATGCGGACCTTGCGGCTGTCGTTAGCGAAGTGGTCGACGCTTTGTCGCCTGTGGCGCAGGAAAAGGGCGTCACAGTTCGCGTTAGCGGCCCCGCCATTGGAGTGGACGTACTAGGCGTTCGGGATGAGTTAGCCCAGGTGGCACAAAATCTGATCGACAATGCAATTAAATATTCTGAAGACGGCGATAAAATTGAAGTTGAGATCCTAACAGGACTGACACGTGATGAGGCGGCGGACCGCGCCGGACGGAAAATGGATGGCGCATCGCGATCCGCCATTGCCGGCACGGTTAGCGTGATGAGCGGCGAACAACGGTTTGCTGCGTTGCGTGTACGGGATTATGGTCCTGGTATTGATCGCAAATATTTACCGAGGCTTTCAGAGCGTTTCTATCGGGTAGACCCGGGACGCGGCCTGCGCCGGGGAACCGGACTTGGTCTTGCTATAGTCAAGCACATTGTCACCCGTCACCGAGGTGAGTTTATGGTGGAAAGCTTAGTTGGCGAGGGGACGGCTTTTGCCGTGCTGCTCCCGCTTTATTCCGGTAAGACCGATGGTGGCGAGCATGAGCATCTAGAAGATCGCTTGCTCGGATCAAATCGTGCGACTTCGTGACAATCTCATGACGCAGTGATATTTCCTACCGGCAGTTTACGGGTAACTGTTGGGTGAATGTTCCAGTCAGTGTTGCTGGCGGTCTTTTGTGGATCTTAAGCAGACTGGATATGCGTTTGGGTCGTCAATACCATGCTTGCTGATATTGCCGCCTCACGGCTTTTGCTTTTGTCGTCAATCATCATTGCGTTGTTGTGCGTTTCCGCCAGCCTGCTTGCGCGAAAGCAGGCGCTAAATGATGTCGCCTGGCGGCAACTCAAATCGTCTCCCGGCGAACATAGTGTCTTTGTGACCTTTTGGGTCTTAGGACCGGCATCGGCAATTTTCGGTTTGTATTTCCTGCTGGCCCCGGTTTTAGCGGATATGTTCATCTGGAACCTTTTGCGTGAACGCCTTCCCGGGTCAGAGCGGCAATTGTTATCCGTGTTTGCGGAAATCATCGAAAGCTACTCGCGTAATAAAGGCCTATCAAACGTGCTTGAGTCTGAAACGATGGCTCAAATGGTCGAATTGGGAGATTTAAAGCAAGACATTCGCGGCGGACTCAAACTTTTGTTTTCCGGACTCGCAGTCCTGGCTGCGTTGATTGGGGCGTGGATAGGAATGGCCCGTTTAGCGCGCACGGAAGGTTTGCGCGCTCGTGTGCAAAGCGCATTTAAAGGCATTTTCGCAGCTGCGGCTTTGTTGTCGCTTGTTGCTGCGTTGTTGTTGTTTGCGACATTTGCTTTCGAGACGTTTCGCTTCTTTTCCAAAGTGTCCTTCTTCAACGTACTTTTGGGAACGAGTTGGTCCCCACAAACAGCAATAGCCTCTTCTGATCCTTCACACGCGTTTGGAACGGCGCCTTTGTTATGGGGCATGTTCTATACGACATTTGTCGCGCTTGTGGTCGCACTACCATTGGGGTTGGGATCGGGCGTTTATTTATCCGAATATGCGAGCGATCGGACCCGCGCATTCATGCGTCCTTTCTTAGAAGTGTTTTCGGGACTTCCCACTGTCGTGTTTGGCGTGTTTGCGGTTTTGACAGCAGCGCCGATCATTCGGGCGATCGGAGATGGGATCGACCAGATTTTAATGATGGTGTCGCTCATTGATGCGCCTATCATCAACGCTCAGACGTTTAACGTGTTGTCGGCAGGCGCCGTGTTGGGCGTTATGACCGCGCCATTTCTGGCGGTCATGACTAGCGACATGTTGTCAGCGGCGCCAGCACGGCTGCGTCAGGGCGCATTAGCGATGGGGGCCACGCGAACTGAAGTTGTGCGGACTGTTATAATACCGGCATTAGCGCCCGGATTAGTGGCTTGTGTGTTACTCGCCATTTCGCGGGCGCTAAGCGAAACCATGATCATTCTAATGGCGGCTGGCCACCGCGCCCAGGTTAACCTGAATCCATTTCTGGAAATGACAACGATCACTGTTCAGATAGCTGACCTGTTAAGTGGGGAAGCAGATTTTGACAGCATTATCAGTCAGGCCGCCTATGCGCTTGGCGCGTTTCTTTTAGCAGCGACAATTGTCTTTAACCTGGCGGCGCAGAAACTTCTCAACGCTTACAGGCGTCGTCATGAATGATGCTGTGACCCAAAATAACCGTCGGTTAGCGCGACTAAAAGCGCGCAAACAAACGGATGCGATTTCGCATCTGCTTGCAAAGCTGTGTGCGGTGATACTCGGCGCAATAGCATTTTTCATTGTTGCAAGTGTGGTGACACAGGGCTTTTCAGCTTTTTCCAAACACTATCTTGAGATCAGGCCATCGGATAATGGCCAATCAAATCGTGAGAGCATGGGCGCCTACCTGGTGGACGCTCGGTCCGACCTAGTGGTTCAAACTGGTTTGCTTTCGCCTTTGACACGGGCATTTCTGGATCAACAAAAAGACAAGTCTGCTGATGCGCCGCTACGTGCAAGTGTGGACGCATACCTCAAGCGTCAGACGGTATCGGAAATCCGTTTTCGACCGAGGTCTGACTTACATGTTCTGAAAATGGAGGACGTATCTACATGGCGTTTGACGTCCGAAAACGGATTTGGGCATGTCGCAACAAGACTTGAACGCGCTCTGGAACATAACGTTTTGGAATTTGATCAGCAAATTTCCCAGACCAAGGAGCGCCTGCAAGGCAATATTCCGCCTACGTTGCGCAAATCTCTGGCTGGGAGGTTAGCCCAACTCAAGAAACAAAGAGATGTGTTGGAGGGGCAATATCAGGCTGCAAATAATTGGTGGGGGCTTTCTGAAGAAACGGCGGCGGTGCTGATTGAAACACAGGACAGTGTGTACCAGCTGAAAAGTGTTAGAGAGGGTGAAGCGCTTGCCGAAAAAATCATTTCATCCCCCAAAAGCGCTCAAGCTGAATCTCCTGTCCCGCGTGGGCAATGGAGGATTCGCTATATTGGCACGCCGCAGATCGACAGGAATGTTTCGACCGAAACGATTGCTCAGGCGAACTGGTTAAAAGCCAAAGGCTTTATTCGTTTAAAGCTGAACCGAGAGCTGTTTGCACGATCGGATTCAACCCATGCTGAATGGGCTGGTTTGCTATCTGCAATGCTTGGGTCATATCTAAGCATGCTGATTGTTATGTTTGTCGCCATCCCGATCGCAATGTTGGCGGCGATTTATCTCGAAGAATTCGCAGCTGCAGGTCGGTTTAAATCGACGCTGGAATGGCTGATTCAGAACCTTGCGGCCACCCCCTCAATTCTTTTTGGAATGTTAGGCGCAACCCTGTTTTTAAATATTGGCGGATTGCCTCGAGGATCGGCAATCATCGGCGGTATTGTTCTGTCGCTTGTGACTTTTCCGGTTGTGGTGATCGCTGCGCGTAGCGCGCTGTCGGGTGTTCCGCAAAAGACAAGAGAAGGCGCGCTTGCGATAGGTGTGACACGCCTGCAAATGGTGATTGATCATGTCATACCGTCCGCCATTCGCGAATTATCGGCGACAGCAATGCTGGGTGTTACCCGTGCAATTGGCGAGGCTGCGCCTTTGTTGGTTGTCGGTTTGGCTGTGTTTGCGCTGGATTATCCAAAGACGTTTTCTGATCCGACAACCGCCCTGCCGGTATTGGTTTACAACTGGTCACTTAGAACCGAAGCGGGATGGGCGCCGCTGGCTTCAGCGGCGGTTGTCTTGCTGTTGTTGATATTATTGCTACTAAACAGACTGGCGGCTTGGGCGGGACGTTGGATGGAAAAGAAAATGAGGCTTGGAAGTGGCTGATGATCCAAAACTACATGATGTCGCCACACCGGATGAACTAGAAACGAGTCATTCGATCAAAGCGCGTCTTGAGAATGTCAGCGTATGGTTTGGCGACCAATGTGCTGTTGACGATGTGACAATGGATATTCCGGCACGGTCTGTAACCGCTCTAATAGGACCATCTGGATGTGGTAAGTCGACCATTCTTCGAAGCCTTAACCGGATGAACGAAACATTGGAGTTAAGCCGAACGACGGGTATTATCGAAATCGACGGCGAGAATATCTATGCCGAGAATGTCGACCCGGTGTTGTTGCGCACACGCGTCGGGATGGTGTTCCAAGAGCCTAACCCGTTTCCAAAATCCATATTTGAGAATGTCGCTTATGGCCCGCGTATTCATGGTCTGGGCTCTGGGCGCGCCGAGCTGGAAGAAATTGTGGAAGTCTGTCTTCAGCGCGTTGGGTTGTGGGACGAAGTGCGTGACCGACTGGATGCGCCTGGTGACAGCCTGTCGGGCGGCCAGCAGCAGCGTCTTGTGATTGCGCGCGCCATCGCGGTTAATCCTGAAATCATTTTGATGGATGAACCGTGTTCTGCTTTGGATCCGGGCGCGACGGCGCGTATTGAAGAATTAATCGACGAACTGAAACAAAACTATTGCATAGTCATGGTAACGCACTCCATGGCCCAGGCCGCGCGAGTTAGTCAGCAGACTGCATTTTTTCATATGGGTAGACTGATCGAATTTGCGCCGACAGAAACGATTTTCACTAATCCGGGTGACGCCAGCACGCAGGATTATGTGACTGGGCGTTTTGGATAGGAGCAAAACCGTAAGAGATGAATTCCATGTCCGGACATACGGTGAAATCCTTTTCTGCTGAGTTGGAAGAGCTGTCAGGTGAGCTAGCGCGCATGGGCGGCCTGGTTGAGGACATGCTTAATGACGGCCTGTCCGCAATGATCAATCTGGATATGAAGCTCGCGGCTGAAGTGGTCGCACGTGACGCTGAGGTCGACACGTTGCAGGCTGACATTGAAAAGAAAATTCTCTCCGTTCTTGCATTGCGCCAACCACTGGCGCGCGACCTTCGCCAGACCATTGTTGCATTGAAAGTGGCGTCTGATCTGGAGCGTGTCGGTGATCTTGCAAAGAATATTGCGCGCCGCACACAGGCGATTGGCGAGACAGACCATAAGGATCAGGTGCGTACGTTAACGCGACTTGGAAGGCTGGTGTCGGACCAGTTGTGCCGTGTTCTTGATGCTTTCAACGACCAGAACGAAGAAGCGGCACGCGCTGTATGGCGGCGCGACGAGGAAATCGACGAACAGCACAACTCCTTCTTTCGCATCATGCTGACTTACATGATGGAAGACCCGCGTACGATTGGTACGTGTACGCATCTCTTGTTTGTCGCTAAAAACCTTGAGCGGATAGGCGACCACTGCACTAATATTGCTGAAACCATCTTGTTCCTGATCACCGGGGAACATGTGACGACGGAAAGACCGAAGGCCAATGACCTCTAATACAGCAACATCAACTCAGTCAGCGACAGCTAAATCAAGCGCTACCAAACCATATGCGCTTATTGTGGAAGATGAAGAAGCGTTGGTTGAACTTCTCAAGTACAATCTCAGCAGCAATGGCTATGAAGTTGGTATTGCCATGGATGGCGAGATGGCGCTCGTCATGATCGATGAAAGACAGCCAGATGTCCTGTTGCTTGACTGGATGTTGCCAAAACTGTCGGGCATTGAGGTTTGTCGGCGTGTCAGGGGGCGCGATGAAACCCGCAACCTTCCTATTGTTATGCTGACAGCTAAGTCTGAGGAAAGTGATCTTATTCGCGGACTGGACACAGGTGCGGACGATTATGTCGCAAAGCCATTTTCAATGACCGAATTGATGGCGCGTGTGCGTGCAGTGATGCGCCGTATTCGGCCTGGGCTTGTTGAAGATAAAGTTATCGTCGGTGACATTGAAGTTGACCGGACAGCACATCGTGTGAAGCGCGCTGGCCGTGATGTTCACCTTGGCCCGACTGAGTTCCGTCTCCTTGACTATCTCATCCAGCATCCGGGACGCGTATTCTCACGTGAACGGTTGCTAGACGCTGTCTGGGGCTCTGATGTCTACGTGGAGGCGCGCACGGTGGATGTGCATGTTGGTCGTTTGCGCAAGGCGCTGAATATTGATGGGGAAGCAGACCCTATCCGTACGGTTCGCTCCGCTGGGTATGCGCTGAACGCCGGATCTTGATTTTCATTTTCTCACACAAAAAGAACGACGCTCCCTAAAAAGAGAGCGTCGCTTAGTGGGTAGATTTTGTTGTCGCTGCTTAGCCAGCCATGCGGCGTGGTGTGTATTCGCCAGTTGCGCGGCGTTCGCGCTTTTTGTTTGGCTGGAACGCCATGCGTGCGTGTTCAGTGCAGTATGGTGAGCTGCCGTCAGTTTTGTGTCCGCAGAAGCCAAAGTTCGGGTCTGCGGGGTCGCCGATTGGCCATTTGCACATTGTGTCTTTCACAGTCATCACGGTGACCATGTCGCCATTGCCCAGACGTTTTGGTTGAACATTCACGGCAGGCTTCGCAGGTGTGCGAACCGGTGTCTGAATTGGCGCGTCGTTGGTCTTGGGTGTTGTCGTTGTGGTCCGTGCCGTGGTGACTTGCGGCTTTGGGCGCGCCAGGCGCGGCGGACGTTTAACTGGGCGTGACGGTGTGGCGCGACCAGATAGTCCAAGACGATGGACCTTTCCGATTACCGCGTTACGTGTGACGCCGCCTAGTTGTTTGGCAATCTGACTTGCGCTGTGGCCTTCCGCCCAAAGCTTTTTAAGTTCGCTTACACGCTCTTCTGTCCACGCCATCTGGTATTTCTCCTCAGCCCTTGCGGTATTCGAATCAATATGTGGGATTAATTCGCCTAAGCCGCGCCCGTTGTTCCTATATATCGTAGCCAATGAGCCGATCAGCACAACATCTCGTTTGTGTTACTCACAGCTGATTCTATATGTAGTTATATTCACAGCGCAAGTTCCCGCTATGTTCTTTGTTGCGTTAATTGCACTTAAAGGAATCTGTCAAAGTGGGTTGGGAATTGGGATTGCAACCTCTACATCTATGGCTGCAATCGGGAGGCTGAGGGTCATGACAAACACCAGCACGGCAAATTCAGACAACAATGTGTCTGGCGCATACGCCAAGCCGCGTAACTATGGCGCTGTGAACTGGATGGGGCTGAAAACGCTTTATCTGCGCGAAGTCCGCCGCTTTTTCAAAGTGGGCATGCAGACCATTTTTGCGCCTGTCGTGTCGTCACTTCTTTTCATGATGATCTTCAAGCTTGCTTTCCCGGAGCGTGCAGCGATTAACGGCGTGGCTTTTGGTGACTTCATTGCGCCAGGTATTGTGATGATGGCGATCTTAAACAACGCTTTTCAGAATACATCTTCATCTATGATGGTAGCGAAGGTGCAGGGCAACACGACTGATTTCCTCATGCCTCCGCTCGCGTCATGGGAACTGACAATCGGGTTCCTGGCAGGCGGCGCCACCCGCGGTATTGTCGTTGGCGCTGTGACGCTGGCCTTTATTGCACTTTTTGGCATGGCGGACGTCAGCGTGCATTCCATACCTGCTTTGATCTATTTCTCGCTGATTGCGTCATTCTTTATGGCGGCGGTGGGGCTGATGGGCGGGATTTGGGCGGAAAAGTTCGATCATATGGCTGCTGTCACCAATTTCGTTGTCCTTCCGCTTACGATGCTATCCGGCACATTCTATCCCGTGACAGTGTTTTCGGAACCATTTGAAACGTTGTCGCATTTCAATCCGTTTTTTCACGTAATAGATGGGTTCCGATACGCGTTTACGGGACATGCGGAGGGTGATTTGATAACTGGCGCGATGTCTATTTTCGTGGTGACGGCTGCGCTCTCGATTATGTGTTGGCGGCTGTTTGTAACCGGCTATAAGCTCAAAGCCTGACCCTGATAGCAATCAATCTCCCAACAGGGGAATTCTGAGATTGACATAACCCGGACCTACGCCCATAGATCGTGGGCTTCCGTAGGTCTTTACCCTCTTTGCATTGAGGAACTCATCCATGCGCGAAGCAATGATGTCCGTTTATGGTCCGCCAGATATCGTTTTTGAACGAGGTGAAGGTGCGCGATTATACGATCAGGACGGCAAAGACTATCTCGATTTCATTGCGGGCATTTCAGTAAACTGCCTTGGCTATACGCACCCGAAATTGGTAGCTGCGCTCAATGAGCAATCACAAAAGCTTTGGCATCTTTCGAACATGTTCCGTATTCCGGGTGGGGAGCGTCTTGCTGAACGGTATGCCAAGGACACGTTTGCTGATCGCGTTTTCTTTACGAATTCAGGAACTGAAGCAATTGAATGCGCGATCAAGACGGCGCGCAAATATCATTATGTAAATGACGATCCTGAGCGCTATCGGATTATCTCATTTGAAGGGTCGTTTCACGGACGTACGTTGGGCGCGGTCAATGCTGGCGCGAATCCAAAATACCGTGAGGGTTTTGGTCCTGCTATGGAAGGGTTCACACATCTCCCGTTTGGCGACCATGATGCTTTACTCGAGCAAATGGGACCAGATGTGGCAGGCATCCTTATCGAGCCCGTGCAGGGCGAAGGCGGATGTCGTGAAGTGCCGACAGAATACCTGACAGAGCTACGTAAGCTTTGTAATGAGCACGGCGCATTGCTGATCTATGACGAGGTTCAGTGTGGCGCCGGACGGACAGGAAAACTTTTTGCATATGAATGGGCTGAAAACGCTGAGCCCGACATTATGGCTGTCGCCAAAGGTGTTGGCGGCGGGTTTCCTTTTGGCGCATGTCTGGCGACAGAAGAAGCCGCCAAAGGTATGCAGGTTGGATCACATGGTTCCACCTATGGCGGCAACCCGCTGGCGACGGCTGTGGGCAACGCCGTTTGGGACGAGTTGACCAAAGACGGTTTCCTTGAAGATGTGCAACGTGTTTCGGGCGCTTTGACCCAAGGGTTGTCCAGCCTGGTAGATCGCTACCCAGATTTAGTCGAAGGCTTACGCGGAAAAGGCTTGTTGCGCGGTTTGAAGCTCAAAATTGACCCATTACGCGTGCGCAAAGCTGCGTTGCCAAAAGGGCTGATTGTTGGAACTGCGTCTGACAACGTGCTGCGTCTGGCTCCGCCTTTGATCATTACTGAAAGCGATGTGCGAGAAGCCGTCGATAAAATCGACCAATGCTTAGCTGAAATTCAGAAGGAGGGGGACGCATGACCCGCCACTTCATCGACCTCTTCCCGCTCCCATCTTCGGAACTGCGCTCAATTATAGACGCAGCCAAGTCTCGTAAGGTTGCACGTAATGGCGCGCCAAAAGGCACTGTGGACAAAGATGCGCCGCTAGCTGGTCGTACGTTAGCGATGGTGTTTGAAAAAAGCTCTACCAGGACGCGTTTGTCCTTTGACATGGGCATCCGTCAGATGGGTGGCTCTTCAATTGTTTTAAACGCTTCGGACATGCAGTTGGGGCGTGGGGAGACAATTGAAGACACTGCCAAGGTGATGTCGCGGATGGTGGACGTGATAATGATCCGTGCGAACAAGCACTCAGATGTTGAAGCGTTTGCCGCCGCAGCTGAAGTGCCGGTCATAAACGGCCTGACGAACCGGTCCCACCCATGTCAGATTATGGCTGACCTCCAGACCCTTGAAGAGCACGGGGTGGACCTTAAAGGCGCGCGTATCGCCTGGGTCGGTGACGGCAATAATGTGTGTGCAAGCTTTGCGCATGCCGCGCCCAAATTTGGTTTCTCGCTCGCGATCGGCACGCCGTCAGGTTATGAGCTCAACATGGAAGATGTTGAGCGCGCACGCTCGGAGCAAGGACGTGTGGACCTTTACAGCTCAGCTGAAGAAGCTGTTGCCGGGGCTGATGTGGTTGTGGCCGACACATTCGTATCCATGGGTGATAAGGATGCTGAAAAACGCTTAAAAGACTTAGAGGCGTTTCAGGTAACTGATGAGCTAATGAATAAAGCGAATGGCGGCGCCAAATTCCTGCACTGCCTGCCTGCGCACCGTGGCGAAGAAGTATCCGCATCTGTCATTGATGGCCCGCAATCGCTTGTTTTTGATGAAGCGGAAAACAGGCTGCATGCGCAAAAAGCCATTCTTGAATGGTGCCTGGCCGGTTAGATTTGAGTTGTTTCAGACAATCGCACGCACTGTCACAGCAGTGTAAAGTGTTCCTGCGTCTCGTTTTTGCCCTGAAACGATCGAATACTGCATAGGCAAACAATACTAGAAATAGTGCTCACTGTTTTGCAGAGGTTGTGTGGCTTAAATTTGGAAGTGAAAAGTTTTCACGCTTCGGCTCATCAGGTGACTTGCGAAAGCGCTAAGCATGGTTAACTCTACATGGAAAACGGTCCTTTCCAGCGTAGAGGGAGAACGCAAATGACTGATACACGAAACTACAATGGCGTGACACTTGATGCGCCGGGTCGTGGTCGCATCTATGACTCCATACTGGAAACGGTCGGAAACACGCCGCTTGTACGTGTGCCTGCGTTGACGAAGGCCGAAGACCTCAAGTGTGATTTTCTCCTGAAACTGGAGTTTTTCAATCCCATGGCCAGCGTCAAGGACCGCATCGCGCTTGGCATGATCACACAGATGGAAGTTGATGGCGTCATTTCACCGGGGACGACCTTGGTTGAGCCAACATCAGGAAATACGGGCATTGGATTAGCGTTTGTCGCCGCAGCAAAAGGGTATCACCTTATTCTGACGATGCCTGAGTCCATGTCATTGGAGCGTCGGAAAATGCTTACAGTCCTGGGGGCGGAAATTGTTCTCACACCCAAGGAAAAAGGCATGGGCGGCGCGATTGCGCGGGCCAAAGAGCTCGTTGAAGAAATTGATGGCGCTGTAATGCCTAGCCAATTCGACAATCCCGCCAATCCTCATATCCATGAAGCGACAACTGGTCCTGAAATCTGGACGGATACGGCAGGTGAAGTTGACGTGGTAATCTGCGGCGTTGGAACTGGTGGAACGTTGACGGGCGCGGGGCGTTTTTTAAAGGATAAAAAGCCTGACCTTAAAATGGTAGCCGTCGAACCTGAAGCCAGTCCGGTGATTTCAGGCGGCGACCCAGGTCCGCACCCGTTACAGGGGATTGGTGCGGGATTTATTCCAGGCAACCTTGAAACCGAGCTGATCGACGAAGTGGTGAAAGTGTCCAACAGTGATGCGTTGGGCACAGCGCGTCGAATTGCGCATACAGAGGGCGTGCCAGTTGGAATTTCATCCGGTGCGGCAATCCACGCCGGGTTGGTTGTTGCAAAACGGCCTGAGATGGAAGGCAAAACGGTTGTTGTGATCGTGCCATCCTTTGCTGAACGCTATCTCTCAACTGTCTTGTTTGAGACGCCAGACGTTTAATCATCACTGCGAATTGCGGAAAAATGACCGCTTTTTGTGATCGAAAAGTCGATATTTTTCGATGTTGCCTCTCCAAATCGGCAACGTCCGATGTTATTTGCCGTGAATGACGTCTTCACATGATCTGCAAGGGCCGCTAGCTGGAGATCCTCTCGGCGAAACGGACGATATTGTTGCTTCTTTCCAACTGGAAAACTCCTCTGTGCGCGGTCGTGCGACCCGCCTGGCGGACGCCACTGTGGATTCTATTCTCAAACGCCATGAATATCCGCGTTGGGCTGCGCATACGCTAGGCGAGGCGCTGGCGCTTGCGGTGTTGACTGCCGCCACACTCAAGTTCGATGGCCGTATCCTTGTCCAGGCAGAAGGTAATGGTCCTGTAAACATGTTGGTTGCAGAAGCCCGTACGGATGGCGGAATTCGTGGTTATCTGCGCATTCAAAAAGAAATGTGGAGCCGATTGGAAGAGGTCTATGGGGATCAACGTCCGCCTGTGTCCGACATGATCGGCAAGGGCATTTTGGGCCTGATGATTGTTCATAACTCCTCCACTCAACAACCTTATCAAGGTGTGGTGCCGCTTGAGGGCGACACGATTGCTGACTGTGCTCAGCTTTATTTCAATCAGTCCGAACAGATACCGACACGCGTTAAACTCTCCGTTGATTTGATAGATGAACCAGAAGGTACGGTGCGTTGGCGCGCAGGTGGAGCGGTTATACAGCAGGTTGCAGGCGACACTGCTCGAGGCGACACGCGCGAAGACTGGGACAACGCTAGTGCATTGTTTGACACTTTGTCTAACGAGGAACTCGTGTCCCAGGATTTGTCGATGAGCCGTCTCTTATTCCGGCTGTTTCATGAAAATGGCGTACGTCTGGAGCCACCAACGGCGCTCAGCGACAATTGCACGTGCTCTGAAGAGCGTTTGAAAGCCACATTGTCTTCTATGCCGAAAGCGGAAGTTATGTCGCTTGCCGAAGACGACGGCATGCTAGTTGCGGATTGCCAGTTCTGTAGCCGGATCTATCGTTTTCCTGCGACAGATGTGATGGATTAGGTCACCAGGACCACTACAAATGGGGCAATCAAGAATATTATCAGTGGAATGATTGCAGCAGTCAGAGTCGTATTGAGAGAGCGTCCAAACCAGGTTGTGATGAACAACAATATAAACGCGCCAGTCGCCTGTATAAAGCTGAGTTGAAAATACGTGCCGTATCCTTCTGGAAGATAGCCATTTACCAGAGGGAAAACCATAACAGAAAAGTCCATCAAACGCGCGAGCAAGACAGCGATTAGCCCTATTAGGAAAGCTGTAAAAATGTTTCCTCTAGCGTTCTGCTTGTTTCTCACCACGCCGCCCTGAATGGCGGCGGTCACGAACAACATCATCGGTATGCCAAGCAAAGTCGTGATAACCGGGAGAGCTCTGGGACTGGGGCCGTAGCTAAATTCGTCGATTATTGCTGTCAGGTTGTAGGTTTGAAAGAAAACGCCAGAAAGTAGGTAGCTTCCTCCGATAGAAGCTAGAAAGGCTAATGGGATCGCTAAAAAATAATTGGGTGGCGCACCATCAAGCTGGAAATGTTTTGCGGCGCTAAGTCCTTTGAAACAGCAAAGGATGGAGATTGCTCCTGTTAAGAGCGTGGGTATCCAATTGGTGATGTTGAACGCTACCTCGTATGCCCCGTTAAATCCGAGGTTCCATAAAAGGTCGTCGAGAACTGGGGTCAGATAAGAAAAAACGCCACGGATAACGGCGTAAAGCAAGGCTAATGCGGCTGGTGCGAAGGCCCAGCCCCACACTGAACCACCACCGGAAAAGCCATGGCCTTCAAGTTCGCTGACAGAAATTGCCTGCATGTCCCATCCCCGCGTTTCGGACAACTGCAGTCTAGTATGCGTTAACAATTGCAATCTTGCCAGATGCTTTAGTCACGCCAGAAGTGCGGGGAGAGGATGACGAATACCGAAATCAATTCCAGACGACCAAGAAACATGGCGACTGTGCACATCCATTTCGCGATGTCTGGAAGTGGTTGATAGCTACCTGCTGGTCCCACGATTTCACCCAGCCCTGGGCCTACGTTACAGATCATGGCGGCAGCGGCCGATATGGCGGTTTCAGGATCAAGGCCAGTCAGCGCCAATCCTGCGGCCAGAACCGCGAAGGACGCCAGAAACAGGAACATGAACAGCATGATGGACTGTAAAACTTCGGGCTTGACCACTTTGCCCGCATAACGAACGGGCGCGACACGGTTGGGACGCACCATGGTCTGTGTGTAGGCAAACATAGCTTTTATGGCGATGTGCACCCGAAAGGTTTTGATCCCGCATGATGCCGATCCCGCTGTTCCGCCCAAGAACATCAACAGAATAAACAGGGTGGAGGCAAACGGACCCCAGGTGCTGAAGTCTTCTGTGCCCAGACCTGTGCCAGACAAAATTGAGATCACATTAAATGCGACCATGCGGAAAAGGCCTTCTTCGCCAACTTCCACATGTGGTTGATTAGCGACATAAGCCATCATGAGGGCGATTGCGATCAGTGCCATTAACAACCAGACAAGCGGTTGCGGGTCTCGAATGGCGGCTTTCAGATCGCCGTGGATCATAAGCACCATGATCGCAAATGGCATGGATCCCAGGCACATAAAAACCATTGCGACGATATCTGACCCGCCTTCCACGAAAGGATTAAAGCTGGCATCGGATTCGGCAAATCCGCCTGTTGCGATCGTCGACATTGCAATGGTGATAGCTTCGAACTCATTCATACCGGTCACCCGATAAAAGAGCGCGCATACTCCGGTGAGACAGAGATAGACCAATGCTGTCTGCATCGCGATTTCGCCAATGTGAGGCAGGATTTTTTCCTGAGTGTCAGAGCTTTCCAGATGGAATAGCTGCATCCCACCGATTTTCAGGGATGGCAGGATCGCAATCGCGGTCACAATAATACCGATACCGCCGATCCAGTGAAGAAGCGCGCGCCAGAGGAGGATTGAGGGCGGAAACGTTTCGATCTTCGTCATGATCGTGGCGCCCGTAGTGGTCAGTCCGGAAGTTGATTCAAAAAATGAGTCCGTAAAACTCATCCCAAAACCGATGTAAAAAGGCAGCGCGCCGACGATTGTCACGACCACCCAGGTAAGAACAGTCAGCACTAATGCGTCATGGGTGCGGATCGGCATGTTTTCCTGGTAGGTGGAAATCGCCATGACCGAACCGATTGTGATGCTTGCGATTGCCAGTAGAAAAAAGATCCGCCAATCGCTCTCATTGGCGACTAAATCGGCCACCACACATGGCAACATGAACAAACCCATGCCGAGCGTCATGAGCCCGGTGACATAGAATATGGGCCTGAAATACATGATGCGCCTTTTTCAGACCTTAATTGGGGCGGGCAGATTCATATGGGCTATCAAGCGAGAAGGTTGGGATCTGAACGATCATATCTTCTCCACAGCCATTGGAAAACGTATAACGGCCGTGCATGACGCCTGAAGGTGCGGTCAAGGGTGCGCCGGATGCATAGGAATACGTCTCACCGGGCTCTATGACTGGTGTTTGACCAACGACACCTTCACCTTCCACTTCCTGAATCCCGCCATTGCGATCGAGAATTTTCCAGTATCGTGAAAGCAGCTGAACCGGATGGTCGTTCTGATTGGTGATCTCAATGTCGTAAGCCCAGACGAACCGGTATTCACTCGGTGATGACTCCGCATCCAGAAATCGCGGCGTTACCTTTACGATGACACCGTTGGTTTCCTGTTCGTATTTGAATTCGCGGACCATTCACTAAAACCTTGTTGTCGTGGTGCTGATTTGCGGCGCGTGTTGTACGCGAAGCGCAATCAATGCGCCAGTCTAGGCGTATTTATCGATTGTCCAAAGCCTGTGACAAGTCATTGATCAAATCGTCAGCATGCTCAAGCCCGACAGAAAGGCGCACCCAACTCGCGTCGAGACCAACTTCGGCTTTTTCTTCGTCGCTGAGTGTGCGGTGTGTTGTGGTTGCCGGGTGGCAGACAAGAGATTTAGCATCCCCAAGATTATTAGAAATCGCGATCGTCTGAAGCTTATTGAGCGCACGAAAAGCAGCATCTTGTCCGCCAGCAAACGAAAATGACACCAAAGTGCCGCCAGATGTCATCTGTTTCTCAAAAATTGCCCGGTGAGGGTGGTCGTTGCGTCCTGGATAACGCACTTGGGCGACGCCTGGGTGGTCCGCAAGAAAGTCTGCCAGTTTGGCAGCTGTCTCGGCCATGCGAGACACACGCAGCTCCAGTGTTTCTAGGCCCTTGAGGATGACCCACGCATTGAATGGAGAAAGAGCAGGCCCTGTGTGTTTGAGATACCCGTCAAAAACCTCATCCATAGCGTCTTTTTTACCAAGGATAGCGCCGCCAAGCACGCGCCCCTGACCATCCATGTGTTTGGTGCATGAATAGACAACCCAGTCGGCGCCAAGTTCGAGTGGCTTTTGATAGAGTGGGGTTGCGAAGACGTTGTCGACAACCAGTTCGGCGCCCGCTTTGTGCGTCAGATCAGCGACGGCCTGTATGTCCACACCGTCCAAAAGCGGGTTGGAGGGGCTTTCAATCAAAACCAGACGCGTTGGCTTAGAAAGCGCCGCTGCCCAGGCATCCAGATCACTGCCATCGACAAATTCTGTTTCAATCCCGAATTTTGGCATCAGGTTTTTCAAGATCCACGTACAGGACCCAAAGAGCGCCTTTGCAGCAACGATACGATCGCCCTGCTTACAAGGAGCAATTAAAGCGGCGGCAATTGCAGCCATGCCGGACGAAGTCGTGCGGCAACACTCTGCGCCTTCAATTTCAGCGAGGCGGTCTTCCAACATCTTGATTGTTGGGTTGGCGTAGCGAGAATAGACGAAACCGGGCTCATCACCTGCCATGCGCGCGCGGGCGGTTTCAGCATTCGGATATGTGTAGCCAGACGTCAGAAACATACCTTCGGACGTTTCGCAAAAATCAGTTCGCATCCGGCCAGCGTGAATAAGTGCTGTCGCCAGATGTTGAGACTCACGATTAGACTGTCCGTTGTCGTCGGTCATGGAGTAAGACACCTTTCTCTGTTTATGGCGGCAATAGGGTCGTGAGTTTGAATAAGGGTCAAGAGACGATGGACGGCGAAATGAAAAAAAGCGGTTTCGGCGTTCTTCCGGATGAGGCGCTTGGTCAGCTTTGCAAAGACGGTGTGATATCCGCTGAAGGTGGTGTCGAGATTGATCAGGTGCAACCTGCGTCTATTGATCTGCGTTTGGGCGCAAAAGCATATCGGATGCGCGCAAGCTTTTTGCCGGGAGGTGGCAAGAAGGTCTCAGATTATTTCAACGATGACCTTGTTATGCATGAGTTGGACCTTTCCAAAGGGGCCGTGCTGGAAACAGGCTGTGTTTATCTCGTACCGTTAAAAGAAACGCTGGCGTTTCCGGTTGAGTTAAGCGGCGCGGCCAACCCGAAGAGCTCAACGGGGCGGATTGATGTATTTGTGCGCATGGTGACGGATGGCGCAGACCGGTTTGATGCGGCTCCTGCAGGATATGCTGGTCCGCTTTACGTTGAGATTTCGCCGCGAACATTTTCGATCCTCGCCCGCGAGGGAGACCGGCTATTGCAGCTGCGTGTGCGCAATGGCCCCCAAAACCCTGTTCGGGACATGACATTTTCGATCTCCTTGAAGCCTGGCGATGATGACATTGCGGGTTATCGGGCCAAAAGACATTCACGCGTGCTCGATCTCAAACATATTGGAGGGCACAAGGTAGAGGATTTCTGGGAGCCTGTTCGCCCGCATAATGGCGCGCTTATCCTTGATCCGGGTGAGTTTTACATTCTGGCATCTAAAGAGAAAGTCGTCATACCTGTGGACGAAGCTGCTGAGATGGCGCCTATCGCACCCGAACTAGGGGAATTTCGCGCGCACTATGCAGGTTTTTTCGATCCCGGGTTCGGCGTTGAAGCGCCTGAAGGCCGTGCTGTGCTGGAAGTGCGCTCACGCGAAGTCCCATTTATCCTGACGGACGGACAGCCTGTTGGCCGTTTGGTGTTTGAGCCCATGACTGCGCCGCCAAAAGTTCCCTATGGCCATGCGGGATCATACGCGAACTATCAGGGGCAGGGCCTTAAGCTCTCCAAACACTTTGCCATGCGCAACCGGGGAATGCTGTAGCGTTTTACGCGGAACAACTTCCCCCACCCAAAACACAGAAAGTTGCGCAATAGGGGTGATTAAGCGGAACGTCATCACGCGCCTGTTTGAGTGTGTCTCCCATTTCAAAACGTCTGTCATACGGCAACAGCGTACAGGGAAGGACAACAGGCTTGTCTGCGTGCTTGCGTTTGACGACCATGCGCTGGCTGGCGCACATCATGTCGGCAGGATTTACGCTTAAAATGCTCCAGCAGGCGGTCGTGATTTCTGGCGGATCAGATGCGTTTTCCATTTCTGGGAAGAGAACCAGCGCCATGGGGTCGTTCGCGTCAATGACAAAGCCGTGTTCTGCGAAGAGGTCGGCGTAGCCATTTCGGCCCTCTGATTCAGCTTCGTGCCAGAGTGTTCGGCCAGCGACCGCGAGTTTGAAACCGTTTTCGCTGAGCCAGTTCATACCTCTAAGCGTGCTGTCAAATCCGCCTTTACCGCGTTCTTCATCGTGTTTGTCAGCGGTGAAGTGATCGAGACTAACCCGGAAAGTTATTTTGTCTTTGTAGGTTTCGCCCAGTTTTTCGAGGCCTTTACGGACACGAGGGCGCATCAATGGCGCCATGGCGTTTGTAAGAATCAACGCCTCATGACCTCTTGAAAGCGTTTCTTCCAGAATGTCGATGATTTCTGGCGCCATGAACGGTTCACCGCCCGTAAAGCCGATTTCTATCGGCCCGCTGGACATCTCTTCGAGTTCGTCAAGATAAGGTTTTACGTCATCGCGCGTCAGATAGACGAGACGATCATTGTGCGGAGAACTCTCGATGTAACAGTTTTTACACTCGATATTACAAAGGGTTCCGGTGTTGAACCACAGCGTTTTCATACCCAGAAACGGGGCGCGCGCACGCGGTTCGCCCTTCAAGGTAACAACGGGGTTATCAAATTTGATTAGCGTATGTTGGGTCGTATCCATGATAAGATGTCTATACGAGACGGCTGAAAAACAAAATCACGTCCCGGTCAGGTCTTTGTGAGCACTTCTCTTTGGAGCGAAGCGAATGTCGATATCCGCTGCGGATGTAGCTTTGAATTTAGAAAAAACCGCACGTGCGATATATGCAGCGCGGGGGCCGCAGAAAATGCACCCCGGTCAATGGGCTGTCCTTCGGTTTCTGGCGAACGCGCCGGATACTGAAAGAGATGTCCGTGGCGTTGCAAACTATCTAGGTGTGACTTTAGGTCCGGCCTCCCGTGCAATCGCTGCGCTGGAACGCAAGGGTTATATTGCCTTGCGCGAAGATGAGGAAGATCGACGGCGTCGACGCATTCGCGTGCGAAAAACGGGACGCGAATTGTTGGAAAACGATCCGATCAAACATGTCGAAGGCGTTGCTGACGCCATGTCCGAGGAGGAACGCGAAGTGTTTGCGATTGTCCTCACCCGTTTGCGGCATGTCCTGAAAGAAACAGCTTAATAGGCTGGCGGATCAATGATTTCGCCATCCTGCATACCTGCATCCATGGCGAGCCCATAAGCGGTGAACGCTTCGGCTTCAGTAGCCCAGGGCCCAAGATAGACCCCGTAAAAATCTTTTCCATTCGCCCGGCGCGGAACGATTTTAGCGGTGCCGATGGAGAAAAGCTGGGCTTGTAAACGTTCTGCATTTTCAAAAGTGCGAAATGACCCGGCTTTGATCATGTAACCTGTAGCGCCAGGAGGCAGGGCGCGTAACACGTCTTCAGCTGGGATCTGAGCTGCCTGCTTGCGGATGGTCTGTTGTGTGGATGTCTGTGGCGCTGGCCGACTAAGCCTGTCAGACAGAGGCGCACCCGTAACGGGCGAAGGTATTCTGGCGGTCGCGTATTGCGTTGGTCCGCCTTCATAATCGGCTCGGGTTTTTGCAGTTCGCAATTCGATGCGCTCTTCCTCCGGCATCGGCACAGGAAGGGATTGAGCGGATGCGGACAGGGCGGAAAATGCAAGCGTCAGTCCGGAAACGGAGACAAAAAATGTGGTGCGAGCAGTCGTCATGGCTAAGGCGTCTTTCGCTTGGAATAACTTACCTGCATTAATGCAGGTTGAGGTTAATGCCCGATAAACCATGTCTTAGGTGACGATTGCGGCGTTACAACGATCAGAAAGCGGACAAAAATGGCTCAGACAGATATCCAATACAGCGACGATAAAGCGACGCGATATGACGAGGTGATCGCGGAAGTCTTGGCTGTGGTTGCAGGTGAGCAAAACAGGACGGCGCGGTTTGCCACGGCGTCTTGTTTGCTCGCTCACGCGTTTGCGCCTCGTTTTTTCTGGACAGGGTTTTACGTTGTTGACCCTGACAAGCCCAACGAACTCGTTGTTGGACCTTATCAAGGCACATTAGGATGTTTGCGCATTCCCTTTGGGCGCGGTGTGTGTGGCGCAGCGGCTGCGACATTGCAAACCCAGCTGATTGACGATGTGCATGCGTTTCCA
Organism: uncultured Hyphomonadaceae bacterium; assembly: GCA_964342355.1. GTDB lineage: Bacteria > Pseudomonadota > Alphaproteobacteria > Caulobacterales > Hyphomonadaceae > Hirschia. The sequence goes on along the minus strand of CAYFFG010000022.1, from coordinate 6,732 downwards.
GGGCACATCGCGTGTGACAGCCGCTCCAGTTCTGAAATTGTGGTGCCGGTGTTTGATGAGAACAACGCGCTGGCGGCTGTATTGGATGTCGATTCAGAAACGCCAGCGGCATTTGACGCGATCGACAAAGAGAAACTGGAGACTCTTTGCCGAGAACTACTCCTTGACTGAGGCGGGCTTGAGGTAGCGATCAAAAAACGCCAGCCGCGTTTTCATTAAATGCACCTGCATATCCGGATCGGTGACGCCGTGGCGCTGGCCAGGATATGTCATCATTTCAAATGGTTTTTGCAGTTTCTGCAGCTCTGCATAGACGCGCGTTGAGTTATCGAATGTGACGTTGTCGTCTGCCATGCCGTGGATCATCAGAAGAGGCGAGGACAGGTTTTCAAGGTAAGGAAAAGCAGAAGAGAGCTTGTATCCCTCAGGGTTGTTTTGAGGGGTGTCCATATAACGCTCGGTGTAGAAGGTGTCATAGAGCGACCAATCAGATACGGGCGCACCGGAAACGGATGCGGCAAACGTGCCTTCGGGCGCTTTTAGCGTTGCCATGAGCGCCATGTAGCCGCCGTATGACCAGCCATTTATGCCGATGCGTTCGCTGTCCACGAACGAAAGTGACTTCAAATAATCAACGGCTTTTAGCTGGTCATTGACTTCAGCTTCGCCGGTCTGACGATAAATAACATCCTCAAAGCGTTTGCCGCGGTTCCAGGAACCGCGATTGTCTATGCGAAAGACGATATAGCCGTATTGGGCGGTCATGATGTCTGTTGTGCGTTGCCAGCTATTATCAACGGTTTGGACGTGCGGACCGCCATAAACTTCCAAAATCGCTGGATAGGTCTTGGTTGGATCAAAGTCTTGGGGCTTGAGCATAGACCAATAAAGGGTCTGTCCGTCCTCAGCTGTCAGCTGGCCGTATTCTGGCGTGACATGGGCGCCAAGATAGGGGTGGTATGGGTGGGTGTCTTCCAGGCGGTTTTCCTCAATCCAGGCAATGCGGTGTCCAGTATGATCATACAGGGCGACTTGGGGTGGTTGTTCTGGTGAAGAATAGGTTCCGACAAAGGCGGTCGCCGTCTTGTTCATAGACGTTATCCATTCACCGCCAGCAGGCGTAATGCGTTGAATTTCTGAGGGTTCCGCATAAGAGGCGACGTATAATGAACGCTCTAGCTGGCTGTCTTTGAAGCCTGAAAAGTAGACACGTTTTTCGGTTTGATCGACACCGACAATGGATGCGACTACCCAATCGCCAGAGGTGACATCACGAACTTTCGCGCCAGTCTTGTCGTGTAGCGTGATGTGGCGATATCCTGTTTCTTCTGTTGTCCACAAAAAGCCGCCAGCTTTTAGCGGTTTGAAATCATACGACAGGTTCACCCAGTTTGGTTGCTCTTCGACATAAGCGACGGTGACCGCGCCGCTTTTGATATCAACTTTTAAAAGCTCTATACGGGTTTGATCGCGGTTGACCCGCTGCACAAATAGGCTGTCCGGACCTGCCCAGTTTACGCGCGCAAGATAAGTGTCGGGCGAAGCGTCCAATTCAACCTGGATCGTGGCGTTGGTTTCCAGATTTTTGACGAAGAGATCGACAATGGCGTTGGGTTCGCCGGCGCGTGGATAGCGCTGCTCTATGACGGTGACATCTTCGGCCTTAATGTCGAAACGTGGAATGATTGCGACCGGGCTTTCGTCCACGCGCGTATAGGCGATGTGCGTGTCATCCGGGCTCCACCAGGCCCCAACATAACGGCTCATTTCTTCCTGGGCGACAAATTCAGCGACACCATAAGTGATGGCGTTTTCCAGGTCGGCAGCCGGCGAGAGGCGGGCTTCATCTCCATTTGAGAGATCATACGCGTAAAGCGCGCCATCCCGAATGAAAGACACATAGCCGCCTGCAGGGGATATTTCGGCGTTATATTCAAAGTTTGCGCTGTCGGTCAGCTGGCGGATGTCAGGTTGGTCGCCGCCAAGTTCGACGAGATATAAATCACCCTTGAGCGGCACAAGGATAGCGCGGCCTTGCTTGTCCCAATCATAGGAGACAACGCCTTTGCGACCAGCTATGCGCTTACGTTCGCGCAGGGCCTTTTCTTCTTCTGACAGTTCTGCGCCATCGGGCTCTAGCAGCTCAGAATCCAGAAGCATGCTGGAAAGACCTGTTGCCACATCAAAAGCCCAGAGATCATAGCGACTGCGGTCATTGTCACGTGGCTTTATAAACGTCAGGCGCTCTCCATCTGGAGAGAATTTTACCTGCGACGGACTGGGTCCATTTAACGAAGGCGAACCGGCGATGCGTTCTGGTGTGAGGAGCATTTGGCGATCAGTATATTGGGGTTTTGGGGCGATAGGATAGTTTTCAGTAATTTGGACGCATGCGCCAGTCAGAAAGCTTAGACTGATGGCGGCGATTATCCGGAAGACTGAGGAAGGCATGAAGGGCTTCTTTATTGTCGGAAAAGCCAAAGACTATTCAAGCTGGTCCGGCGCGCAAGCAAATCCAGATCACAAATGTGCGCCTTAGTCTTTTGATTTTTCGGGGCTGCTGTCAGGCGGACGTTTTGCCCCTGCCATGAGCAATGTGAATCCGCCAAAAAAGGCCGCAACCATGTATATGTAGGGCAGGAAAGGATTAATCCAGCCAACGTCATATGCCTGATCAAGATCGGGGCCGAGCGGGATGTCGGAGGCGTCACGAATGCTGCGCCAGTATTCGTGCAGTAACAGGTCCTGCGTGTAGTAATCCACCTGCGCCTGGTAATTCATGTAGAGGAAAGCGACATAGGGAATAATCAGCGCCAGTCGGCCTCTCAGCGGAACGCGCACAGTGGAGATGTACATAACCCCGACAAGCGCCAGATGCAGACTGATGAAGAATTGCCAGTTTGCATTGATGATCTCGCGGTTCGACGCGATCAGGTCCATGGTTTCATATGTGTCCATCCGTCATTTCCCCCAGACATGTCCTTAGGTCTGACATCCCATCAATCTTCACACGAAGACTTCAGTGAAAATACGGACGAATGATGACCGTTTAAACCGAAAACGCCGGCCAGAACTGCAATCTCTGGCCGGCGTTTGGTTAAATCTTAGAAAGCTCAGTCTTGAGGTTAAGCGGCTGCCTCAGCTTTTTCTTTCTTGTCTGCTTTTCCAAGCGCAATTGCCTCCAGAACCAGGAAGAATGAGGCAAAAATGAAGAAAGGCGTGACCCAAAGCATGGCTCGCTTCAGCCCGTCAGCGGTTGCTGCCGCGTGAGCTGCTTTGATCTCGTCAGACGCTGCAGCCAGTTTGGCTTGGTCTACCAGGTCAAGCGCTGCAGGGTCTAATCCGCCGCTGGTCATGATACCGTGATAGAAGAAGTCTGAGAGGTAGCCAACAAATGTTGGGCCGCCGCCCAGGCCGATAATGTTCAGCACCATCAGCAACAGCGCGCCAGCCATAGTCCGCTGGTTAGGCTTTGCCGCGTTTTGAACAACAGCAATTGCCGGAGCCAGGTAGAAAATGGACAGGAAAGTCGGAACGGACAGGTAAACCAGCGCCATCTGCCAGGTTGGCGCGTAGATGTAGAGCAGGTGGAATGGCACACACAGCGCCAATGTGACGGCTGGCAAAATACCATACCAGGCCTTTGAGCGGCGAGAGAGCCAGTCAACCAGTCCGCCGGACAGCAACGTGCCAAGGCCCATACAAACAGCGAGCAGCATGGAATAGAAGACTGCGATTTGGCCGTAATCAATGCCTTTTACGCGGATCAGGAAGGATACGTTCCAGTGCAATGCGGCGTAACCGGCGAATGCGCTGAAACCAGCTCCCAGAGCGGTAAACATAAGAACGCGGTTTGAGAAAAACGCCAGAATGGTTGGAATGAAACCGGCTTTGTCGTCTTCTTCCAGCACCTGTGTTGGCGCTTCTTCCATGTGCGGGTCGACCTTCATGTCCTGTGCGCCGCGCTTTGGTTCTTTCACGACGAACAACATGATGAAGGATGCGATAACCCCGGCGATACCAATGCCGATAAACGCAGAACGCCAACCCCAGAGTTCATGGATTTTCGCACCAAACGCTGCGCCTAGCGCCATACCGATCGGCACGCCGAGTGAGAAGATTGCCAGTGCAAATCCGCGGCGGTGTTCAGGGAAGTAGTCGGAGATAATGGAATAGGATGGCGGCGCGCCAGCAGCTTCACCGACACCAACACCCATACGGGCGACCATCATTGTCGGGTAGTTTTTGGCCATACCGCAGAGTGCGGTGAACAGACTCCACAAGAAACAACCAGCCCACAAGATGCGTTTGCGACTTGTACGGTCCGCCAAGAAGCCGACGATAACACCGAAAACGGTGTAAAACAGAGCGAAGAAGAAACCAGTCATCAGACCGATTTCGCCATCGCTCAGGCCAAGTTCTTCTTTAATTGGTTCTTGCAGGATCGACATCAGCTGTCGGTCCAGGAAGTTAAAAACGTAGATGACCAGCAGCATTAACAGCACGACCCAGCTGTAAGCTGAGACCGGCTTCTGCGCAGGGCTAGTCGGCGCAGTGGCGTCACTCATTGCCATTGTATTCTCCCCTTATCAGCGCTGGCCGCTTTCTCTTTTAAGGACGACCTTACGCTACATTACATACATGTTTCCCGTGGGTTATTGGCATAAGAATTACCGTTTGGCGAGGCTGTTCGTCTAACTCGAGAATGTCGCATACCCTGAACACGAAAAATCCTGTCCAATTCTTCATGCAAAACCTTGCTGACAGGGAGGGAACATTCTGATCCTATCGGTCATATCGCTGTCGTGAGTTGAGTTATGCGGGTCAATCTGGAGATCAGGTCCTGGATTTTTCTGTCGCATGCCAGCGCCGACCTTCCGGTCGTGCGCAAGATACGAAATTACCTGGAAGACCAGGGCGCGGCGCCTTTGATGTTTCATCTTTTGGCCCTCAAAGACCCTGAAGAATTCTGGCCGATCATCCGGCGAGAGATCGAAACCCGAAATTTCTTCCTGCTTTGCGATAGTCCGGCTGCGCGCAAATCCGACTGGGTGCGCCGGGAGAAAGAAGCAGTCGATAAACTGCGCGCTTTTAAGCCTGTGCGGGTTGAACGTATCGACATCACCTCCGGAAAAATGGACGAGACAACTTTGGACGCGCTGGACGAACTCGTCCGCAAAACCCGCGTGTTCCTTTATTACAATGTGCCTTTCCGCCAGATGATCGAGCCTTATCAGGTGTTTATGGAAGAGGCGGGGTTTGAAGTAAGCGATATTTCGCCACGCAATTTCTTTTTAAACGACAGTGTCGAAGAAGAGGTGAGCGTTGAGGAGATGCTGAAAAAGCGCTTCATCGTCTATTTTTGTTATTCCGGACAGGATCGCATGATGTCGCCTTTGGATGATGCGCTGATGTCGGCGAGCGATCGGGCGATATTCGTGTTTTTAGACGAACCGCCGATTGATCATCCCGGTCTGAATTCCCCACGGGTGGTGCGTGCCTGGGAAGATGAAATCAACGCGCCAAACGAACTCATTCGGATTATGATGAGCGACTAGCCCTGGTTATCCAAGGGCTAGGAAACCAAGCACGTTTGCAAATGTAATCCACCCGATAGAGGGGAGGATAAGATATCCGGCAATTTTATCTGCAGGCCAGGCGCTAACAAACGCGCCCAGCGCAAAGATCAGAGACAAAACATTGCATATGGCGCTGACCTCCGGGCCAGTGGGGCCGGTAATCAGCGTATATAAAAAGCCCCAGATCATGAGCCAGATCAGCGTCAGGGAGGCTTTGCCGCCAGCGGCGGTCTCTTTACGGCCCACACGCCATCGGGCAAGACCCCACATTGGATAGATCAAGGTCCACATCAGACCGACAAACCAGCCGGGAGGGGCAAACGACAAGCGCTCAAATGCTGATGTCTGGTCCATCCATCCGGTCGCAAAGATCAGCGCATTTGCAATCAGCACCAGAACAAGCGGCGTCAATGCGGACAATAAAGCAGCTGATAGTTTGTCCTGATTAAATATGCGGTTCATGTCGTCCTCTTGTCTGGCCGTTAAAATACGCAGAGAGGCGGTCATTGGTTCAATCTGATGGTTGGACGGCGTCTTGCCAATGCTGACGGCACAAGGAGACATAGGTAGATTTTTCAACGCTAACCTGCGCGCCTGCGTTGAGGATATTTCCTGCATCATCCATGCGCGCGGTCATGGTGGCTTTGCGTCCGCAATGACAGATGGTGCGCGCTTCACGCAGATCATCTGCAATGGCGAGTAGGGCGGCTGCGCCTTCAAACAGTTTGCCGGCAAAATCTGTACGCAGGCCATAACACAAGACGGGCAATCCAAGCCGGTCGCCGACACGGGCTAATTGCCAGACCTGTTGTTCGGTGAGGAATTGGGCTTCATCGACAAAGATAGCGTGCAGTGGTCCGGTTAAAAGGCGCGCTTCAATCGCAGCGAATAGGTCGGTTTCGGTCCGGTATAAACGGGCTGTTTCTTCAAGGCCGATGCGTGATGATATGCGACCGGTATCTGCGTTTTCAGCGCCGTGATGGCCGGATGTCCACAACATCACCTCCATCCCGCGTTCGCGATAGTTATACGCCGCCTGTAAAAGGATAGCGGACTTGCCTGCATTCATCGCGGAGTAGGTGAAATAAAGCTTCGACATGCGCGAAGATTAGATGATTCTGTTGGTTTGATCTCCATCATCATTCGCGACGCT
>CAYFFG010000021.1:0-54145 GCA_964342355.1 uncultured Hyphomonadaceae bacterium | reverse complement strand
GAAAGCCAGGCATTACCCACGGCTCGCATCACGCGCTCCGCCAGTTGCCCCTAACACTCCAGACGGAAACGTCGTGGAGATGTTGGCGCTTGAGTGATTGCCAACTTATGCTTACTCCTAGCAAGCACACCGACAAAAAGCGGGTGATTTGGGGAGGCAATTATGGGACTGGACACCAGCTCGCACGCATTTGACCGGGCGCTTCTAAAGCAACGCATCACGCCTTTTTTGTTAAACGGCGACCCGATAGATGATCTTGTTTCGCGTGCGGTCGCCGTTTCATTTGCGTCCTACTATGTCGCAGAATGGGCTTTGGCCGTCACGAATGTTCAAAGCGCCCTCTTCAAGGATCAATTCGCGCTTGTCGACCAACAGATAGAAGACACCGCTGAGGCCACAAAACCCGGTTTCTTTGCACGGCTATTTGGCGCAAAGTCGCCGCCTCCGCCACCACGTCCCATCGCGCCCGGGCTGCCTGGATTTGACACGGACCTGCATGTCTGGGGCCGACCATTTTTCATCGATGGCGACACGCCGGATGATGTCGCAGACGAGCTGGACCGGTATCTGGTTGCTGTTGAAACCGGCAATGACGCGTTGGATGGCGTCATCAAGGGGACACTCGCATCGTTAGAACGCAAGCGCCTCATCAGACCTGATGACATATCAGATGAGATGTGGGCGACAGTCACAAACGGTCCGTCGCTTCTGGACGTTCAGGCCGAGATTAAACCCGCCACCACATCCTTTGACGACGTAAAAGCGCAGACACTTAAACGAACACAGCTCTGGCGAGACGTGCTCGCCAACAAGGATCTGGATGCGGAAGTGGATCTGGGCGACGATGAGGATGAAGACGAGCCTATGACGGTTGAAGAAGCGCAGTTTTCTTTGCCGCTGGAGCTTGTTGGCTTCATGTCGTCTTTAGCGCCCGGCTGGATGAGCCGCGGACATGGATACGCGTCTAATCTGATCAATATGCTGCGTATCAAAACGGACGTGTTTGAAACACCTGAAGAACCCTTTAGCGAACTTGTCGCCATCGCTCCGGCCATGCGTGACGCCTTCAGCGACAGCATCATCGACAACTTTTCACTTGGCGGATATGTGCGACCAGAACGGATAGACGAGCTGATTCAAATTCTGGATACGCATCGCGACGCGATGATCCTGGCATTTGACGAGGATCCGAAACGAGCGATTGCACCGCATCACCTTGAGATGATGAGTTCGGACTGGCGCAAAATCCGCGAAACCGCCGCTTACGCGAAACGCAAAGGCTGGGGCTATATTGAAGGCGCTGAAATCTATTCAGGCATAATGGGGATGATGAACTAGCCTCCCCACAGGCCCCCAAAACAGATACACTCACAATCAAATGACGGGAGGACATGATGGAATTTGAATTAAAGTCACTGGACGATCAGCACTATATTTATGTGGAACGCACCGTCTCGATGGATGGCGCTGAGATCGCTAATGCTATGGCGTCTGGCTTTGGCGAGTTGTTCACATTTGTCGGCGCACAAGATGTTAAACCGCTCAACATGCCGATGTCGCTTTACATGGCGATGCCTGCAAATGGCGAAATGACTTTCCGCGCTGGCGTATTTGTCAGCCCAGACGACGCCGCAAAGGCGGATGGTGACGTCAAAGCAGATATCATTCCGGCCGGCAAAGCCATGACCACCACGCATGTCGGCCCTTATGCAAACCTCAACCAGTCTCATGGCGCCTTGTGGAACCATGTTCAGGAACAAGGTCTTGAAGGCGCTATGCCCGTCTGGGAAATCTATGTCGACGACCCACAACAAATCCCGGAAGCCGACGTTCGCACCTTGCTGTTCCGCGCGGTGAAGTGAGACACAAAAAAGCGCCAATCGCGCGGCAGCGCCTGACAATATGAAACAGCCGACAGGACTGTAATTTTCCCGACCGCACTGAGAACGTTAACGTTTCGTCTAGGTATTTTTTCATGCATGAAGTATGCTTGCTCCCTTGGGGAGGAAAGCAAATGGAATTTAAACTAAAGTCACAGGACGAGCAGACATATCTGTATATTGAACGCACACTTAGCCTGGATGCAGATATGATGATCCAGCTATCAAGTACTGACTTTAATTGTATTTTTGACTTTCTCCAGAAGAACGACATACCACCTTTAAGCATGCCGATGGTTGTTTATCCCGAAGCGCCCGACAGAGGCTCCAACACAGTTCCGTTTCGGGCTTCTGTTGTCGTCAATTCAGAGGATGCGGAGAAAGCCAGAGCTTCCGGTACGATAAAAATCGACAAGCTCCCAGCCGGAAAAGTGATGTCGGCGATGCACATCGGATCCTACAACGATCTCCTGAAAAGCCACATCGCACTGCGTAAGCACATTGAAGCCAGCAATCTTAAGCCGGTTCCTCCGATCTGGGATATCTTTCTGGATGACTATCACGATGTGCCGGAATCTGAACTTAGGACCGAAATTTTCCGAGCTGTTACATAAAACAACGAACGAAATCGGCTCGTGAAATATTGACCTTCTTCACGGCTTTATCCAACTTGCAGCCTGATCAATCACATTTGGTGCGCAACGAAATGACGACCTCCATCGACGACAAGTTTAACCCTGAAGTCATCGTGATCACAGATCACAAAGTCTCATGCGACGGTGGCGGCGGCGCATTGGGCCATCCTGTTGTCTGGTATGACCTTGTCGAAGACGACAAAGTAGAATGCAAATACTGTGATCGGATTTTTGTGCGCAAGGGCAGCAAGTACGACACATCGTCCGGCTAACACACCGCTCACCCTGGATCCGACACCATGACAGACGCAACGCCTGCTGCAACTGATAATCAAAAGGCGTTCTTCGGCATGCGCCTCAATATTGGTTTTTGGGCTGGTATCGCAGTCGCTCTTTGCCTTCAACTGTTTCCGCCGCCAGATGGATTGAGCGCAGACGGGTGGCGGATCGCATCATTAGGCCTGCTGATGGCGATCTGGTGGGCTAGCGAAGCTGTGCCTCTTGCCGTTACCGGATTACTTCCTCTCGCCTTAGCCCCTCTCATCACCAACTTGTCCATCGGATCCGTTGTCGCCCCACCCTATGCCAGCACGATTGTACTGCTGCTTATGGGCGGGCTCATGATGGCCAAGGGCGTTGAACGCTGGGGCCTGCATGAACGGATCGCACTGAATGTAGTGTCGCGCGTTGGTGACCATCCCCGCGCGCTTGTCTTTGGCTTTATGACAGCCACAGCTCTGCTTTCCATGTGGATATCAAATTCCGCCACAACTCTGATGATGGTGCCAATCGCCCTTTCGGCCGCCGTAGCCGGAGGCGATAAGGATGGCGGTCCGCTTACAAAAGCATTGCTGCTCGGTGTGGCGTATTCTGCTTCTATCGGCGGTGTCGCCACCCCCGTCGGCACGCCCACAAATCTCATCGCCCTGTCATTTCTTCAAGAAGCCGGCGCAGGCTCAATCAGCTTTCTCCAATGGATGATGTTCGGTGTGCCCACAGTCTTGCTGATGATCCCACTTGCATGGCTGATTATCTGTTTCGGCGGTGTTGGTCGCATCACGCACAGCTCAGCCGGAGAAGGCGGAGAAAAAGTTCAGGCCGCGATCAAAGAACGTTTAAAGGCCCTTGGCGCCATGAGTCGCCAGGAGACACGGGTCGCCATCGTGTTTGCGATTGTGGCCGGACTCTGGATCTTTCGTCAGCTATTGCAACAGGTTCCAGGCCTTTCAGGTCTTACAGACACCGGTATCGCCTTTATTGGCGCCGTGGCCATGATGATTGTCCCAGCCGGAAACGGCACACGCAAACCGCTAGTCGAGTGGAAAGACGCAGAAACCATTCCATGGAGCGTCATTCTGCTCTTTGGCGGCGGCATGTCTTTGGCAAAATGCGTCGAAATCAGCGGTCTGGCGGGCTGGATGGGCGCACAATTGTCAATTGCTGAAGTCTTGCCGACCTGGCTCCTGGTGATGCTCGTCGTCACCATAATGATCTATTTGACAGAGCTGACGTCGAATGTGGCGACGACCTCTACCTTCATGCCCGTATTAGCAATCCTTGCCGTTGCGACCGACATTCCGTTCGCGGCATTGGCCGGACCTGCTGCTGTTGCGGCGTCCTGTGCATTCATGCTGCCCGTCGCCACTGCGCCAAATGCAATCATATACGCGTCAGGCAAAGTTCAGGTAAAAGATATGTTGCGCGCCGGCATGCGGCTTAACCTGACTGGCGTCGCAGTCTTGACGCTTGTTGGGCTGGTGCTTGCGCCGATCGCGCTAGGCTAAAGAAAACCTACTGAATGCGAACTGCCGTATAGCCTTTGCCACGCATAAGATCGACAACAGATGCATCGCCAGCCAGATGCGCCGCACCGACAGCAACAAAGAACACGCCTTCTTCTTCCTCAGTCAGCACGGCTAGTTCGTCAGCCCAATTCCGATTGCGACTGATAAGGATAGCTTCCTGAACGATCTCAGAGGCTAATGATTGATCAGACCCAATGATCTCGGCCAGTGTGTCAACGTCACCATTAACCCAGGCTTCGTCCATTAATTTGAGAAGGTCTGGCATTTCTTCAATCTGGCGGACGCCTTCGATCAGCATGTCAATTTGAACCTGATCATCAAGGCCTGCCAGAAACCCAAGCTGCTCTTCAGCGGTTTCAAAATACCGCAGGAATTTGCCGTTCAGTTTCGCTTCGGGAATAAGGCGTTTTTCAACACCAGACTCCGGGTCCTGACCAGATGACACAATGAACTGGTTGGAAATCATGACCGACGCAAACCACGGACGCAGCTTAGCGACCGCCGCCTCCGCAATATTCAGCTGCACCAGAGCTTCACGCAGATCCTTGGACTGTTGCTCATCAAGAAGATCAAACAATGTTTCACCCGTAGGCATAAAACCCAACTTGGCGACAATCACACCCAACTGTGGGTCCAATTCGTCCACATCAGCCTCAAAATAAACCGTATCGGCCTGTTTGAATATGCTGTTAAAAACATCGTTTCGCCATTCCAGCTCTGGCGGCAATACGTGCACCGTACCGAAGAGATAAATGGTCGTGTCGTCATCCCCCGTGCGCCAAATTGCAGGGCCTGGTCCTTTGGTAATTTCAGGATACTTGCTTGATTTCTCCGCGGCGCTTGCGGCGACTTCCTGTCCTTGTTCATCAGCTTTTGTCGCTGTCTTTTCAGACCCGCAACCGACAAGCAGCAACATTGCGCTTACAGCCGCAACAGATGCCAGAAAAGGTTTTTTGAAATTCATGATGCGCCCCGGCAGAATCAGATGTCTGATGAAATAAAAGTGATGTTCATATCATCTCATCGCTGCGTTCAGTGCAATGTCCTCAGCATCAAATCTCACGCTGTGTTGAATTCACGGCACTTTTCTCGAAAGCGGCTTTCACACGCCAATGGCGAACCGTATCTCGTAACAGCTTACACTCTCTTTACCTATTAAGTGTGGTTTGACATACCGGATCTTTGAAATACCCAATTTGACGCCTTGCGAACTTCCCCTCACAGCGTTATTAATCGCTCGTACATGAGCGTGTTGCCTGACTGTGCAAGTGATATCTTTCGCCCCAGGCAGGACATGAAACGGGCAGAAATAAATAAACGCCCAAGGGGAGAAACAAATGAAACGATGGCTATTAGCCACCGCGGGGCTTTTGCTCGCGGCGTCATGCACGACATTGAACGCCGCAAATGATCAAGCTTCTGAGGCGTCTGTAGAGGCAGCCGAAGCATCATGGAAAAAGAATCTGAGCGGCACATGGCGCGTGATGAACCGGGGCAATTATGATCTCGAAGCACACCCGGCCCGTCATGCAATGCAGCTTCGCGAAGGCCCTTGGGGTCCTTTGCCGGCAAAAAGCGTCGTTAAGCTCGGCGCTGTAGGTTCTGTGCCAGCGGGCCCATCCATGCTCAAGGGCGATGGCAAGATCCCATACCTGCCGGAAGCTGAAGCCCAACGTGACGAAAACCGCGCAAACTGGATCGACCGCGACCCTGAGGTAAAATGCTATCTTCCTGGTGTTCCGCGTGCGACTTACATGGATTTCCCTTTCAAGGTCATCCAGAACGATGAGCAAACGCTCTTCGTGTATGAATACGCCAACACTGTTCGTAACATCTACATGGAAGACCCAGGCGAGGCGCCGGTCGACAGTTGGATGGGCCAATCCTACGGCTATTGGGAAGACGACACATTTGTTGTTGAGGTGACTGCTCAAAACGGACAGACATGGTTCGATCGTTCTGGTAACTTCATGTCCGCACTGGGCAAAGTCACAGAGCGCTACACGCCGATTGACGCACACCACATTCGCTATGAAGCGACCATCGAAGACGAAGAGACCTTCTCCGAACCGTGGACAATCGAGATGACGCTCTACCGCCTTGTTGGCGAAGACGCTGAACTCCAGGAGTTCAACTGTGTCGAGTTCGTTGAAGAAATGCTTTATGGCCACCTACGCAAGGAGCCCCTGCAATGATTGGCAAGCTTGCAAAAACACTTATGGCGGGCGCAGCCCTCGCTGCGACGCTTTCTTTCGGCGCTAGCGCGCAAACTTGGGACCCGGACTATGAACCGCCGCGCATGCCAGACGGCACGCCAAGCTTCCAGGGCATCTGGACCAATGCGTCCCTGACGTCTCTGGAACGCAGCGCAATGTCCAAAAGCCTCACCGTTCCTGACCATGTCGCAACTGCGATCGAGAACGGTATGGAAGCCCGCATGGCGGCTGATCTTGAACCGACTGACCCAGACGCCCCTCCGCCTACCGGCGGTCAGGGCGCTGGCGGTTACAACACCTTTTGGATGGACCCGGGCACGCGTATTATGCGCGTCAACGGCGAAGCCCGCTCTTCCATTATTGTCGAACCTGAAGATGGCAGATTGCCATGGTCAGAAGAAGGCAAAAAGACAATGCAAGAAACTCGTCATGTCCTGGATAACGTGGTGACCGACCCTGAGATCCGCGCATCTGGCGAGCGTTGCACCGTGGGCTTTGGCTCCACCGGCGGCGCACCAATGCTTAGTGTTCTTTACAACAACAACTACCAGTTCGTGCAGGAACCAGAAACAGTCGCCATTGTGGTTGAAATGAACCACAATACGCGCCTGATCCGCATGAATGACGAACACCGCCCAGCAAACATGCTCGGCTGGTTGGGCGATTCAGTTGGCGAATGGGATGGCGACACGCTTGTGGTTCACACAACCAACTTCCACCCAGGCAATGCATACCGCGGCGCCACACGTCACCGCATTTACATTACAGAAGACGCTGATGTCGTAGAACGCTTCACTCGTGTTTCTGACGATGAAATCTTCTACGAATTCACCGTGACGGATCCAGACGTCTACACGCAACCGTGGAAAGGCGAAGCTGTCTTCCGTTCATCAGAAGGCCCAATCTATGAATACGCTTGCCACGAGGCAAACTATTCGCTGCCAGGCATTCTGGGCGGGGCGCGTCTGGAGGAAAAAGAAGCAGCTGAAGCTGCGCAGAAAAGCGGCGCCTCAAAATAGCCTCATAGAAATTTAGAATGTGTGGTATGGTCGACATGCCGCTGGAAAAAGTAAATTACTAAGGGAGCAAACAATGCTTCAACTGAAATACCTCATCGCTGGCGCAAGCGCTCTTGCAGCCGCTGGCGCAATCGCCCTCACCGCACAGGCGCACCACGCTTTCGCCGCTGAGTTTGACGCTGACGCACCTGTACTTCTACGCGGCAAGGTCACCAAGGTTGAGTGGGTAAACCCTCACACTTGGATTCACCTTGCGCACGAAGAAGAGGGCTCAGAAGAAACAACTGCATGGATGGTGGAAGGCGGAACGCCAAACACACTGCTTCGTGCAGGTTTGAACCGTAAATCCCTGAAGCCAGGCACAGACATCATCGTGCGCGGCTATCAGAGCAAGGACAAGCTTTGCGCGCCTGCCTGTAAAGCAAACGGTCGTGACGTGACATTCTCCAACGGTGAGAAAATCTTCATGGGCTCCAGTGGTACTGGCGCACCAAAAGATGGCACAGACCCACGCCAGCGCGGACAGTCCGACACTGCCCTGCCTGACGCGATGTAGTTCGCTCAAGTAGCGCTAACGAAAACAAAAACCCCCGCAACATTTTCGTTGCGGGGGTTTTTGTTTGTATCAAATGTCCAGCGTTCGGATCGCCTAGTAAAAGGCGATCCAGCGACCCGCAACTGCAGTCGTCAGCCACATTGCGATCGAGATCATTGCGGCGATACGAATGTTTTTCGGCTCCGCATCATCCTGCTTAGAGGAATACCAGAACGCAGCGCCAAGGCCGATCCACATTAAAATCATAGCCACACGCGCATGAATGCCTGACATAATCAGGAACGGTATCGCCCACATCAGAATGGCGATGCCCCCAATAATAGCTGCCGGCTTTGTAATCTTGCCTTCATTTTCAAACACAGCACGTCGGGCCGTAAACGTGAAAACGAGGATCGCAACAAGTGACCACATCTTCACCCAGTAAGGCGGGCTTTCATAAAGACGCATCATTTCGCCAAGCGCGAGCACGGTTCCGCTAAGAACCAGTCCCGCAATCGCCACCAGAAGAAATAGTTTCATTCTGGAATACAGGCTGTGAGTAGAAATGGACTTCGGCCCAGCACCAAGCGCACGCGCATCCGCCATAAAAATGGCGCCGCCAATTAGACCCAGCGCAAGAAGGTGAAAAGACCCCGCCCACGGTATGATGGTCGGCGAGCTTTTGATAAAAACAGCTATTCCTGATTCATCAACACCCGCGAAGAATGGATAAATGAACTTGTCCATGAAAGAACACGGTTCGACATAATCACCATACTGGCATTGGAAACTCATAGCGCGCCTCCTGTGTTCTGGACTTCATAAACAGGGCAACCGGAGAATGTGTGCATGAAACCGCCAGGCTTGAGTTTTGGACAGTCATACCAGTCGTAGGCAATGAAACGGCCAAGCACGATCACGACAATCCAGGCGCTTAGTGAAATCGCGGCCGATATGCGGGCGCTTTGAGGTGGCTTTTCCGCTGTGTCCCATTCATCCTGATTTTTCTGGACCCGAAAGTGAAAGACCAGAATGTTGATCATCGCCAGGAAGATCAGAACAAGCTTGGCTCGAAAAAAGAACTTGTCGAAATACACTAGCGGCTTTGAATAAAGCAGTAAGAGGCCGGTAATCACCAGGACTGCAAACGCGCCAACGGTCCAGGGCAGGACTGCGCGGTCAATCCTGGAGACAGGCGTATCCTTGAACGCCAACCCCAACAGACGCAGGTCGACCATGACAATGGTTCCGAAAAAGATCATGAGCGTCGCCACATGGGTCAGCTCTATAATCGGCCAAGTATAGAATGACTCCCGAAGCGCAATGCTCCAGGGAGTTTCATTCATCCAAACAAAAAAATCACGCATGATTTTTTAGCTCCTCCCCTCTTTCTCGCCGAGCATTTCTACGTGCCCATCGCGATAGATTTTGATGTAATTGAAAAAGCCGGCCACTTTGACAGAGACCGTCGCCACACTTGTTCCCCGGTTCTCAAAGAACCACCCGTGTTCGCCTGAAAAGGGCGCGGCAAACACGCCAACGCCCTCAGCAGCATCACCTACATCGTAGGTGAAGGCGTCCTCGCTGCCGTAGGATTCTTCGCCATGGAAATCGAATTCCAGCGGACTATCGCTTCGCCAGTCGAACGCAGCTTCAGCTGCTTCGTCCATGACCATTTTGATTTCCAGCTTTTCATAAGGCTGAAGTTCGAAACGGATGACACGCCAGTGAATGTCACCACTCTGCTGCGAAATCACACCTTCATCGTGATGATCGGCTAATTGTGTAAGTCCAGTAGCCTCACCAACACCCGTTGGATCTTTGCCAAACTCTGCCGGTAAAACGAACAGCACAAACAGCAGAACACCCACCCCAAGAGCCACCAGAACATTCCATCTTAAAGAACGGGTATTTTCAGTGTCACTCATGCGTGTCCTCCCTGAAAGAAATTCAGCAAATGAGCTGCTGTCAGGGCGACGCCCGCACCCATCAGGCATGTGTTGAACGTGTTCGAAAATCGCTGAAAGCTCGAATGACGCCGCCAGGTATCCAACAGGATAACCATGACCGCGAGCGCAATGAACTGACCGATTTCAACCCCGATATTGAAGCTGATAATATTGCCGACAAGCCCTTCACTGGCGGGAGACAGCGCCTGTAGCTTGGTCGCCAGACCAAATCCGTGCACCAGCCCGAAACCAAAAACGACAAGCTTCAAATCCGGCCGAAAACCCCACACCCGCTGAAAGCCGTCAAGATTGTCAAAGCCCTTATAGATCACCGACACGCCAATCAGCGCATCCACCAGGTGCGCATTAGCGCTGACATTTGCCAAAACGCCGGTCAACAAAGTTATGGAGTGCCCCAATGTAAATAGCGACACATAAAGCGCGACGTCTTTTATCCGTGTGAGAAAGAAAATCACGCCAACCAGAAACAGGACATGATCAAGCCCGGTGACCATATGCTTGGCGCCAAGATACATGAATGGCCCAGGCGCACTCCCGGAGAGGCCAGACACATAACGCGCATTTGCTTCAGACAGGTCATGCGCGGAAACAGGAAAGGCGATCAGCAGACACACCAACAGGCCAGCCGCTAACAACAGTGTGCGGGGTGTCAGGGTGCTTGCCATCTTCCCCGCCGCCATCATTGCGCGTGCTCTTCTTCCGCCTCGACGATGAAACGCTCATGACAGGAAAGGCATACCCGGTAGAGATAACCGCCAGCATCAAACAATGCCTCTTTGTCACGTGCTGACACGGCGTCCTTGATCACATCCGTTGCGCCAACCAGGCCGGATGAAATCTGTACCCAGTCTTCACGAGGCCCCGGGTATTCCATTACCGCAAGATCTTCGCTCAATCTCGCAATTTCATTAGCGGCGGCAGTCACCGCATCCCACTCAGCATCCGTTTCCGGGAACAGGCTCTGTTCGCCCTCTGGTGTCAACACATAACCGGCATTGTCCCAGATCCCATCTGCCGCCACGTCCAGTTTTTCAAGCATGAAAGTATGCATGTTTTCATGCATTTCCTCTTCAGCGGAATGATCATCCCCGCCACCAGAGCAAGCAACAAGCGCAAGACACGCGCCAAGAATAGCAAATGGTAACCGCATTACTCTTCTCCCTCTTTCACACGAAACGCCAGAAACGCGTTGCCGGGCATCTGATTGAACAGCGCATAACCAGACAGGGCGAACATCATGTCATCAGAGAGTTGAACGCCAGCATTGTCGATCGAACCGCCGTGCGTTGGCACGCCATTGACCGCTTCAAATTCCTTGACGGTTTCGTAGGTCCAGACCACGTCGCCAGTGTTGATATCAAAGGCGCGGATTTTCCCGTCCAGAGATGGCGCAAACACCAACTCATCATTAGAGGTTGGCGCTGCCGACATAGCGTACTGGAAACTACATTCGGGCCATGGCGTATCCTGCGCGCGCAGCGCAAGAATGTTTGTCTCACATCCGCGCTTAACATCGTAAGACCAAAGCTCTTCGCCTGTTTCCAGATCCAGTGCAAACAGACCAGGTTTCGGCGTATAGTTCGGGAATGGGAAAGCCGGATCATTGGACGGCGCAATGATCTTTCCATTGGAAACTGTCACCCCCCAGTGGACGCCACCCAGCGCGGACCCAGTCGACACGGACTTTTTCCAGATCAGCTCGCCGGTGTTGGCGTCTACAACATGAACAACACCAGACTTTTGCCCCCCAACAACGACCTGCCGCCCATCAGAGAATTCGGTAAAGGTAACGCCTCCGCCAAAATCATGGTCAGGACCTGTTGGTGTCGGACAATTTGGCCCGCTGCCTCTGAAACCACTACAAGCGCCATTATACATGTCAGCTGGCGTTGCCTGATAAACCCACAGCATCTCACCAGACTTCATGTCCAGCGCAATAATCGCATCACTTGTCAAAGTGGCTGGCGCAGAGGTGTTCTCACCTGTTCCGATGTAGATACGCTGATTAGCCTCATCGACCGCAGGCGTCGTCCAGATCGGCGCCCCAGATGGCCCCCACAATTGTGTGCCAACAGACGACAATTCCCGTTTGGTGGCGTCTTCGGTCATGTGCGCTGTCCAGACATGCTCACCTGTCTTGGCGTTGATAGCAACAATCGCCCCATGACCCTTACAGCACTCATAGTTTGGGTCTGCCGCAGCGCCAAAGTCCGAAGTCGACAACGGCGCGAACAAAAGCTCACCAGACTGCACAATACCGGAAGTCCCCAAAGTCATTGGAGAAATAGCCACATCCTGCGTCCAGAGTTCTTTGCCTGTGTCAGCATCAAAAGCCACGGCAACACCACCCGCATCCAGAAGGAAAAGGGTTGGCGAGCCTTCTATGTCACCCAATGTCATGGGGCCACGGAACGGACGGCCTGCATTCACATGCCATTTCGTGCAACCACTGTCTTTGTCGAGCGCAAAAATGTGTCCCGCTGTCGTACTCAAGAAGACCGTGTCGTCCGTAATGACTGGTTGAGACCGCATTTCAGTGGTCGAAGGCGCGCCAAACACCCATGCCAGCTCAAGATTGTCGATATTCGCCTTGGTCAGCGCCGACCGCGCATCGTCATAATAACGTGTGTTTCCAGGCTCTACGCCCCAGTAAGGCACATCAACACCGTCATAGGAAATACTGGTACTGTCGCACTTTGCAGCATCCGGTGTCGCATACCCCTCAGAACCGCCCGGCGCCAGGTATTCAACAAGAAAGCGCACTTCCTGACGGGTCAGATGCTCAGCCTGTGGACGCATCTTACCGCGCGTCAGGGCAAACTCAATTTGTGGCGAGCTCATACGCTGCAGAGCCTGCAATGTTGGCGCACGCAATTCTTCACCATTGTCGTGACATGCCGCACAATTATCTGCGTACACCTGCTCGCCAGGATGGATCACGATGTCTTGCGATACTGGCTGGTCTGCAGCTTCAGCAACCACAGCCACGTCACCGGACTGCGCATCGACGCCATCAGACAGATACTGACAACCCGAAGCCGCCCAAACCGCTCCAATCGCCGCAACCAAAGCAATCTTGGAGAGCCCCGCCCTCATGATCTGTCTCATTTTTCCTCCCGCAACGCACTCAAGCGCGTTAACTGCGTCTGATTTTCATGACCAGCCGCTATTCTTCTCTTGATGATAGTGAACTTACACTACATTTAAGTCACAACATACCGCACACGTTAATTTAACGTCGTACCGTCTCTTTTAAAACACATCAAGCTTAAGTTCTGAAATGTCTAATTGCTCAGACCAGATACACAGCTAATATTATTTATTTTCAGTGCATTAAAGCCACTTTAAATAACGGTAGCACTTCGATTTCAGCAATCATAAAACGACCACGACACACTTAAATCAAACGTACCCATTCTTTTTTTCGTGCAGTAAATAACTTTACAACTCGACATTGTTGCGCCTACCAATTGGTAAAACAAAAATGCAAATCGTTATCAATAACGGTTAATGTGTTTACGCGGGGAAACGAAGATGAAACTAAAATTTGCAAAAAAATTCAGTATGGTAGCGCTTATCGCCGGCATGATGACCGCGCCTTCATTCGCGCAAAGCGATGCTGACACGCCGATCGCAACAGAGACAGACGCAACACGCATTGAGAACACGGTCTATATTTGGGGTCGCTCTTTCAGTTTGCTTGGGGAGGCCGACGCCGCCTCGGAAGGCTTTGTCGGTTACGCCGATTTTGAGCTTCGTCCCCTTCTTCGCCCTGGTGAATTGGTTGAGGTTATACCTGGCATGATCGCCACGCAGCACTCCGGCGGGGGCAAGGCGAACCAATACTTTCTGCGCGGTTTCAACCTCGATCACGGTACGGATTTCGCAGCCAGCTATGATGGGGTACCGCTAAATCTGCGAAGCCATGCGCACATGAGCGGCTATCTGGACATCAACTTCATCATTCCCGAACTGGTGGAGACTGTGGCGTTCAGAAAAGGCGTGCATTACCCGGAAAATGGCGATTATTCCGCCGCCGGATCTGCGCGCTTCAAGACATACGACAAGCTGGACGAAAACTTTGCTGAGATCTCTGTCGATGACAATGGAGACTATCGTTTTCTGGTTGTTGGCGACGTAGAGCTTGAGAACGGCAACCTGCTTCTTGGTTTTAATCACGAAGCTGGTGATGGTCCTTTTGAACAACCTGAAGGACTGGAGAAATATCAGGGCGTTATTAAATACTCTCGTGACCTGGGCAACGCCACATTGCGCGCCTCATTGCTCGGCTATTCAAATGATTGGACAGCAACCGACCAAATCCCGCTTCGCGCAGTCGAACAGGGTTTAATCGGACGTTTCGGCACACTTGACCCCACACTGGGCGGAGACACACACCGCATTATCGCCAGCCTGGGTCTGGAGTGGGAAAACGCCAACATTACAGCTTTCGTTCAGGACTACTCGCTCAACCTTTATGGCAATCCGACATTCAATCTGGATCAGGACAATGGAGATCAGTTCGTACAGATTGATGAACGCACCAACTATGGTTTGAACGGTGAAATCCACCGCTCTTTCAATGCTGGCAAAACACCTGTGGACGTTCGTATTGGAGGCGGACTACAGGCCGACATTGTGGATCGTGTCGCATTGCTGCCAACCATCGCGCGCCAGGTCCGAGATACTATTCGGGACGATGCTGTCGACATTTATTACGCTGACTTATGGGCGGATGCGACTTTCCACTGGACGGACAAATTCCGCACCACGATTGGCGGACGCGGCGATGTTATCGCTTACGATGTCACATCCAATATTCCCGAAAACTCAGGCGATGGGTCAGAGACTATTTTCAATCCGAAAGTGTCCGCTGCTTATCGCTTTACCGACGCACTTGAAGGATATGTCGGTTACGGACAAGGATTTCACTCCAATGACGTGCGCGGGGACGCAATCACTCTTGATCCCGCCACATTAGAACCAGCCGACCCGGTTGATGTGTTCGTAAAAGGACGCGGCGGCGAAGTTGGCCTGCGATACGAACCTTCAGAGGACCTCAATGTTTCAGCTTCCTATTTCTGGCTGGACCTGGATAGCGAGCTCATTTTCGTTGGCGATGCCGGCACATCTGAACCTTCAGACGCTACAAATCGTCAGGGCGTTGAGGTATCAGGCTTCTGGCAACCTACGCCATCATGGGTCTTTGACGGTCAGGCCGCCTGGGCGGAAGCCCGGTTTGATGGCGCGCCCGCAGGCGAAGATCGCGTCCCCAACTCAGTAGAATTTGCAGGCGGACTTGGCGCAACATGGGTTGGCCCAAACGATCTGAACGCCAGCCTACGTGTGCGTTATTTGGGTGAAGCGTCACTGATTGAAGATAATTCCGTGCGCAGCGAACCAACCACGATTGTTAATTTCGGACTAGAAAAACGCTTCGGCAATGTCCGACTGGGTGTTGATGTCCTGAATCTCCTCGATTCCGACGACAATGACATTTCGTACTTTTACGAAAGCCAGTTGCTCGGCGAAGCCGCTCCGGTGGAAGACATTCACTTCCATCCCGTACATCCGCGCAGCTTCCGCTTCTCTCTTAGAACATACTTTTAAGGGTCACTCCTCCCTTCCCTGAAAAGTAAACTTGCTGGCCGGTCGCCCTGACCGGCCAGTTTTTCTTTTGACGCATCAACCGCAATTAGTAACTCGAGAGCAGCCCACTTAAAACACGCACCTCGCCCGCTTCTGGAAAAGCGATATAGAGATCATCGTCGAATTCACTTAGCTCCGGATATGCTAAATAAGTCGCACCAAATCCAACTTCGATGAATTGTGGGTCCCGAAAAGTCATCGCGTTGTCATCCTCAACTAACGTCTCGAGATTATTTTCAAAGAACGTGATGTATGGAGTCTCTGGGCTAGCAACCAGAATGTCTGGCGGAAGCGAGCCGTAAATGCGCCCAAAATTTTGATTAGCAATATTTTCCTGGGGCTCATCCCAACGACGAATGACGATGACTTCTGATGGCACACCATTCTGCAGATCGAGCTTGGTGATAGCTGCGCTCTCAAGATCAATCACCGCCACAAAGTGGCGTCCTTCGTGTTCACCGGATGTCATTCCAACTGCGACGAACCCTTCTGCCTCATCAGAAGGCCCAAAGCTGCTGTCCAGGTTCTTTGCTAGCGCTCTTACATCAACAGTTTCGTTAATTGGCACGGTTTGTGTGACTTGAATACCTGACACTTCACCAACAATAGCCGTTGAGATAAATTCGAATGCTTGGGTTTCAGCATTGAACAAAAGGAATTGACGCTCCCTACCGACAGCTGTGTCATCCGCTCCAAATAACACGTGCCCCATTTCCGCTGACGCACCACTACAGTAGTCACCATCACTTTTGACAATTACCCCCGCCTCATAGCGATGCCATTCATCAGCACTGGCGGAATCCGGCCATCCTCGCTCATTAGGTTGCGCATTTCCTGAATTCTGAAACATCATCAGCCCACCAGTTTCCAGCGCGACAAAAATGTTTGGAAGATTGGAAGGCAGAAGACGATTTTCGACTTCGTCAAATTCGCGAATAATCGAAGAATGAAAAACCGCACACGGTGTCGTTTGCGTATCAAGGAAAACAACTTCACCCGGCGAAAAGCTATCTCTTACCTCAACGCCATTTTGTGTCGGCAATAACTGGTAAGAGTCATCATATATCCCACTAGTCTGAGCAAACTGAACTGGAGCGATAAATTCGCCCTCAAAGGTCGCACCTTCTTGATCAGAAAAGGATTCTGAAAACGCTCCAAACCCGGATCGTCGAAAATTATACTGAGTCAGTTGGTCAACACCGCCATCCTCCACGGTCGTAAAGGACGACACAAGAACATAATCACCACTGACTTGGTTGTTAAAAATCCAGAACGGCGGAACAATTGTTCCCGGCACGCTGAAAGACCCTAAATCTGTTCCCCACTCCACAGAAACAGGTGTGCGAACAATGTTCTGTCCTACAATCTCAACTGTTGTTGAACGAGACAAAGCGCCATCAGAAACCGTCAATTCAAAAGTATATGTCTCATCAGCTGTAAGCTCGGGGACCTGAACAGAAAAGTTCGCATTAGAGGCGCTTGCTAAGTTAAGTGTTGGGCCGCCAGTTTGAGCCCATTGATATGTCAGACTGTCACCATCCGGATCACTTGACCCCTCAGCGGACAGCTCAATGACCTGGCGCTCATCGATTGAAGTATCATCAATCGAAATGTTTGCGACCGGCGCTGCGTTAGAAGTTGTTGGCGTTGCGGTGTTTCCACCTCCGCTAGAGGCGCCACCACCCCCTCCGCTGCACGCAGCAAGCCCTCCGATCATCACCGATGTTACGATGAAGGAAACTAACCTTAGGTAAGATTTACGCATATCCCCAACTCCACATTAAAAAACATTCAGGTTGCCTAATGCAAAGCGCAGACCAGCGGAACCACCAAAAATATCAAAAAATTCTTATTACTAGCAATCGCAATCGACCTCTCTCGAGCGTAATATTTTACCCGCCGCATTAGAACACCACCAACACATGACACGACTTCCTGTGGCTATTTCACAACTTTCTGAAAGTTATTCTCATAGTCACTCGCATGTGAGTTGCGTATGATTTTCATTTGTAATAACTCGCCACCTCAAATTGATAAAAATCTATTGAGGAGATCGGGACGTGGCACAATTAAAAGCGGCTATTTCGCTAACAGCACTTATCCTGGCGAGCGCACCGGCGTTTGCAGAAGACGCAGAAAAGCGCGAAGACACGGTCGTGGTCACCGGAAACTATCTTGCGAACGAAAAATTCAGCGGCACAAAAACCCTCACCCCGATCATCAATGTCCCGCAAAGCTTATCTGTCGTAACCGCAGACTCTATCGCGCAACAAGGCTTCACCAATGTCGGTGACATTCTACAATACACGCCTGGCGCATCATTTGGTCAGGGAGAAGGCCACCGCGACCAGATCACCATTCGCGGACAGAACACCACAGCAGACTTTTTCATTGATGGCCTGCGCGACGACGTCCAGTATTTCCGTCCGCTATATAACTTAGAACAGGTTGAAATCCTGCGCGGCTCAAACGCCATGATCTTTGGTCGCGGCGGTGGCGGTGGCGTCATAAACCGCGTCACCAAACGTCCAGACACCGAAAAAAGCTTCAACTTTATTTCAGCCAGCGTCGACACATTTGCCGAGACATCAGTCGCCATCGACAGCAACATAAAATTGACAGAGAAGTCCGCCTTCCGCGTCAACGCATTTGCTGAATCACTCGACAATCATCGTGACCAGTTTGACGGCAATCGTTTTGCCATCAACCCGACATACCTGCGCGAACTCACACCTGACACGCAGTTTTCCCTGTCATATGAATATGTGAATGATGACCGCGTTGTGGACCGTGGCGTCCCCTCTGAAAACGGCGTACCGGTGGAAGGGTTTGAAACATTCTTCTTTGGCGACCCGGACGACAATGAGACAACCCTGGAAGCTCACATCATTCGCGGGCGCGTGGACCACAAATTCTCAGATACGCTGTCATGGAATACAACGGTTCAATACGCTGATTATGACAAACTCTACCAGAACCTATACCCGTCCGACATCGACACCACCGCAGGCACAGTAGAGCTTGATGGCTATCGCGACATAACCGAACGGCAAAACTTGATCATTCAGTCAAATCTGATTGCCGATTTTGAAACTGGCCCGCTCGCACACACAGTTCTGATTGGCGCTGAATTCGCCGATCAGGAATCAAGCAATGCCCGCCTTGATAACGTGTTTGAAGAAAACGGTGACGATCAGTTATCATTTTCGATCACAAACCCACTTCAGATCCCTACACACGATTTCACCAACCTCTCGCGGGACAGAAATTCGGATGTGCAAGTTACCTCGCTTTACGTTCAGGATCAGGTCGACATTGGCCAACACTTAAAAGTCGTAGCCGGATTGCGCTATGATGAATTTGAGATCGATGTTGATGACATTGCTGGCTCGGCTCAATTTTCCCGGTCGGACGATGAAGTGTCTCCGCGCATCGGCTTGATCTATAAGCCAGCAGACAACATTTCCGCTTATGTCAGTTACGCGAAATCCTTCCTACCTCGCTCAGGCGATCAGTTCTTAACGCTTGACGATGAGAGCGTCCAATTGGAGCCAGAGGAGTTTGAAAACAGCGAAATCGGCTTGAAATGGGACATCACCCCTACTCTTAGCTTGACAACCGCCTATTTCCAGCTTGATCGCGACACGACGGAGCTTACTGACGATGGTGAAGACCGGTTCGCGACGACTTCTGAAACAACAGGCTATGAAATCCAACTTGTTGGCCAATTATACGATTGGTGGTCCGTAAACGCCGGTTACTCAAATCTTGACGCCAAGCTCGGCACTGGCGCCACACGCGCGCAAACACCGGAAAACATGTTCTCACTCTGGAACCGCTTTGATGTATCTGAAGCGTTGGGCTTTGGATTGGGCGTCATTTATCAAGACGAGCAATTCGCCACCTCCAGCAACACAGTCACAACGCCAGACTTCACACGCGTCGATGCTGCTCTCTTCTACACATTGGAGAATGGCACAAAACTGCAGCTGAATATCGAAAACCTATTCGATGAAGACTATTTCCCAGCCGCGCACAACAACACAAATATCTCCACCGGCGCACCGCTAAACGCGCGCTTCGCAATAAAAACGAAGTTCTAATTTTAAGCCTAAATTACAGATGAACACAGCCCCAATCATTTCAAATGGTTGGGGCTTTTTGTTTCGGCCGACACCCTCAAAATGGCGGTTCATGGACTCAAAAATCACTGAAAAATCTCTGTGGCGTTTTTGGCTAAGTGGTCGCCATGACTGGAGAATGATTTATGCTGGTGGTGTTGAGGTTTCCAATGGTGGGATAGAATTAGATTTGAATGATAAACGGTAATTTATGAAGATATTTTATTCATGGCAGAGTGATTTAGAAAACAAACATAATCGAGGCTTCATCAAAGATGCCTTAGAGAATGCCATTAAAGACTTAAATGCTGACTTGGAAGTTAGTGAGCCTGATAGAAGAATAGAATTAGATCATGACACAAAGAATGTCCCTGGAACGCCAGACTTGGCAGGCACGATTTTTGAAAAAATTTCGTCGAGCACAGTATTTGTAGCAGATATATCCTTCGTGGCAGAACGCAAGGGTGATACTAAAGAAGTGCTGCGTAAGGTAGCAAACCCAAATGTATTGATCGAACTTGGCTATGCTCTTTCAATTTTAGGCAGTGATAGAGTCCTCTGCGTATTTAATACTGCAAACGGATTAGTAGATGATTTGCCATTTGATCTAAAACACAAGCGTTATCCAATCCAGTACTGCCTGAATGATGCGTCTACAGATAAACCAGCGCAAAAAATAGCTTAGTTTCTAGTTTGAAGAAAGGAATTGAGTTAATTGTAAGTTTAGAAAAATATACAGATACAAAATCTATATTATCTGCAAGCCCCAGCCGACAAGAAATTTTTGACGCTATTATCTCATCGGATTCAAAAGAAGATTGGGATTCATCTGGTGCAATTGGCGCAACAGGCGGTGAAACAAGGTACTTCAAGAAAAACGTGAATCTTAGGTTCGAGCTAAGTTACGGAGAAGATGGCATACAATGCCAAGATTTCAAAGAAAAGTGGGCTAATAAACATCCTGACCGAAGTGCTACTGGATATTGGCATCATCTTTATTTTGGCTCTACGCTAATAGATAGCTTTATTTTAGTATCTGTAGATGGTGCTAGGGCTAGCCTTCCTATACCAAAGCATTCACAGAATTTAGTTGTTTCGCCGCTGTATTATAAAGTTGCTCAGATACATGATACTTTAGGAACGTTAGACGAATACATGATCCGTTCCGGTCTAAGACTAGAAGATGTCGACTTAGAATCGGGATTAGGCGACGGTTCTGGATTTGGGTTTGGCTCAGGAGATGGGGCAGGTAATGGCGATGGTTCAGGGAACGGTTAGTAGCCGTACCACAAAAACCGAAGTACGGCTTTCAAACCCCAGCATTTCCCGTACTTTAGAGGATTTTCGCAAAGCAGATTTTATAGGAATATCGGTCTATAGAGAGGAAAAGACACGGAAAATCGAACCTTTTTCAATCTCTGTAGTACGGGTTAATCCGCTCTAAGCCACTTGTAAATCAAGATTATTTTTGTTGCAACATCACGCTGATGAAAGTTGCGTTGCATAAAATGGCGGAGAGACAGGGATTCGAACCCTGGGTACCTGTGAAGGCACAACGGTTTTCGAGACCGCCCCGTTCGACCGCTCCGGCACCTCTCCCAAAATTGAAGACGACCTCTTAGCCTAGGGGTCCCTTCAATTGCAAGGGACGGTCACGAAGGATAAAACAGGACACCCCCCTTCCCATGTGTTGATCACATTCAGTCTCAAACCAGACTTGAATCGTCGACATTTTTAGGAATTGTCGCGAAAGGATGAAAAAAACACGGCAAATATCACGATGAAAGGTTTGACTTTCCCATCGCTTGTCGTCTATATGCGCGCTTCTCGTTTGCGGTGAGTGCTGCAAACGGCTCAGATTTATTGTAAGAATTCGCGCGCGTCGGCAAGAGGTTTTCGACTGTGCGCGCAACCGACAGATAAAAGGTCGTAGTCATGTTCGCGGTCATCAAAACGGGCGGAAAACAATACAAAGTCGCCCAAGACGACGTCATCACCATCGAGAAGCTCAACGCTGAAGCGGGTGAAGAGTTTATCTTCGACACTGTTCTGATGATTGGCGAAGGCGACACAGTCAACATGGGCGAGCCTACGATTACTGGCGCTCAGGTTGTTGGTGAAGTTGTCGAACAGACCCGCGCAAAAAAGGTAATCATCTTCAAAAAACGCCAACGCAACACTTACCGTCGTAAAAACGGTCACCGCCAGGACCAGACAGTTGTTCGCATCACGGACATTCTGGAAAAAGGCGGCAAGAAAGCTGCAGCAAAGAAAGTAGCTGCACCAAAAGTTGAAGACGCACCAAAGACAGAAACGGCTCCTAAGGCCGAAGCACCTAAAGCAGCGCCAGCTACCAAAGGTGACGATCTGACAAAACTGACCGGCGTTGGTAAAGTTGCAGCAGGTAAGCTGATCGACGCAGGTTACACAAGCTTTGCCCAGCTGACGGCCTTGTCTGATGACGATTTCGCTAAACTCGACGAGACAATCTTCAAAGGTCGCGTTCCAATGGAACAGCTGACCACTGAAGCAAAAGACCTCGCCTAAGGAACCAACATTCGCGCCCTTTTTTAAGAGACGCGCACCGAACGAAATGGAGACGCCGTCATGGCTCACAAGAAATCAGGTGGTTCGTCCCGTAACGGCCGCGATTCAGAATCCAAACGCCTCGGCGTAAAAAAATACGCTGGTGAGCAAGTTCTTGCTGGCAACATCATCATCCGCCAGCGTGGCACGAAGTTCTACCCAGGCGAAAACGTCGGCATGGGTAAAGATCACACAATTTTTGCCAAAACAGACGGCAACGTATCTTTCCGCACCCGCGCAGGCGGACGCAAATACGTGAACGTTGTTGAGCTCCCGGCAAAAGCAGCTGAATAAAGCGGCATGTCAATAATTCTGGACGGGCCGCGCTGACAATCAGGCGACACCCGCAACCAGAGACGAGACAAAGGGGAAGCGGGTCAACCGCTTCCCCTTTTTTCGTTTCAAATGCCCCTTGTAGGTAAATGACATGACCCAGGCGCCAACACATTCGCTTAAAGAGCTGCCCTTTCTGGAAACGGCGCGCCTTGTCGTGCGACCTTGGAAATTTGATGATGCGCCAATCATTGAAAAATTTGTCAACGACCTGGATATCGCGCGCATGGCGTCATCAATCCCCTATCCATACCTTCCCGGCAGTGGTTTTGGATTCATCGCCTGCCAACAGGGTGCGCTTGCGCGTGGCCACAGTTACTCGTTTGCTATTACGTTAAAAGGCGATCATCTTCCTATAGGTTCAATAGGTGTGTTCAAACGCTCGCCTGGCGCTTTTTGGGAAATCGGGTACTGGGTAGCCAAAGCATATTGGGGACAAGGTATTGCCAGTGAAGCTGGAAGAGCTGTTTTAAATTGGGCGAACACTACCCTGAACATTACCATGATGGTTGCGGGTCACTTTGCAGACAATCCGGCATCTGGACGGACCTTGGAGAAATTAGGCTTTGCACGTATCAGTGACGAAAGCGTGCCCATGTACTCCCTTGCTCGGGAAGGAAAAGCGCCCGGTTTAATGTATGTATGGCCCGCTGACAAAGCACCAGAAGTAACGCTCACAGCTCTTCACTGAGCTATATTTTCGGACACATTTTATTCCATGAAATTCCTTGACCAGTGCAAATTATTTATAGCCGCCGGCTATGGCGGAGACGGCTGTGTGTCTTTCCGCCGCGAAAAATATATCGCCTATGGCGGTCCTGACGGAGGTGATGGCGGCAAAGGTGGCGACATTTGGGCTGAAGCGGTGGAGGGCCTCAACACTCTCATAGATTACCGCTATCAGCAGCACTTCAAAGCGTCTCGTGGTGGTCACGGGATGGGACGCAACAGAACCGGCGCAGATTCTGATGACATCACGATCAAGGTTCCCGTCGGCACCCAGATATTTGAAGAAGATCAGGAAACCATGATCGCAGACCTTACTCACGTTGGTGACAAGGTATTGTTGGCTGAAGGCGGTTCTGGCGGTTGGGGCAATACACGTTTCAAATCATCCACCAATCAAGCGCCTCGTCGCTACAATCCCGGATTGCCCGGCGATGAACGCTGGATATGGTTACGCCTTAAACTCATAGCTGACGCAGGACTGGTTGGACTTCCAAATGCGGGCAAGTCGACATTCCTTTCCGCAGTTTCTGCCGCTAAACCAAAAATCGCAGATTATCCCTTCACCACGCTGCACCCTAATCTGGGAGTCGTCAGTTTGGGCGCTGGTTCATCATTCGTTTTGGCGGATATTCCTGGCCTAATCGAAGGCGCTGCGGACGGCGCCGGCATCGGCACGCGCTTTTTGGGGCATATTGAAAGATGTGAAGTCCTACTACACCTCATTGATGGATCTCAGGACGAACCGGGAGAGGCCTATCGTGTGGTTCGTGAAGAGCTTGAAGCCTACGGTGCGGATCTTGAAAACAAGGTAGAAATTCTCGCACTTAACAAGATAGACACCCTCAATGACGAACTCATCGAGGAACAAGCTCAAAAACTTGAAGCTGTCGCGGGCAAACGTCCGCTCCTTGTGTCCGGCGCCACAAATGATGGCGTGCAAGAGGTATTGAGCGAACTATGGAAGGCGATACGAGAAGCGCGCGAGGAAGAATATGTTCCCGTCAAAGCGCCTATAGAAGATGATGACGTGCCGGACACGGGATGGACACCGTGACCTCACCGTTAGTTTCCGCCAAATGTGTGGTCGTCAAAATAGGATCTGCACAGCTAGTTGACCCCGAAACCGGCCAAGCTCATCACGCTCGCCTCGCCCTTATAGCAAGCGACATCGCTGACTTACGTAAGCAAGGCAAGAAAATTGTTGTGGTCTCATCAGGGTCAGGCGCTCTTGGCCGTAAAGTGCTTGGATTCACTAGCGGAAAGCTAAAACTAGAAGAAAAACAAGCCGCAGCAGCCGCAGGACAAACGCGTTTAATGAGGGCTTGGGAGGATGCTCTAGCTCGCCACGGCATACCAGTCGCTCAAGCCTTGCTGACGATTGACGACACAGAAACGCGTCGACGTTGGCTGAATGCGCGCGCAACACTTAATACGCTGCTGGATTTAGACGCCATTCCTGTCGTCAATGAGAATGACACCGTCGCAACCGAAGAAATCCGTTACGGCGATAATGACCGATTAGCTGCCCGTGTCGCACAGATGGTCAGAGCTGATGTCCTAGTTCTTCTTTCTGATATTGACGGCCTCTACACAGCCGACCCCCGGAAAAACAAAAAAGCCGAACATCTTGCTGAAGTTCGTGATTTTTCTGATGACATCATCGCTATGGGGGGCGGCGCCAACGCAACTGCCGGAGTAGGATCTGGTGGTATGGCGACTAAGTTGGAAGCGGCGCGGATTGCGATGACAGCTGGATGCGCAACCGCCATCACTCATGGTGAACAAACACATGGTGAAGCTGGTCCGCTGATTGCCTTGATGAATGGCGCACGCTCGACCTGGTTCATCCCACCCTATTCACCTGAGACAGCGCGTATGCAATGGTTGGCGGGTAATCTTCACCCTTCAGGCATATTATACGTAGACGCTGGCGCGGAAAACGCGCTTCTTGAAGGCAAAAGCCTCCTTCCTGCCGGAGTTGTCTCTGCTGAGGGCCGTTTCGAACGCGGCGACGCAGTTGAAGTGCGTGGTCCGTCCGAGGATACTATCGCAACAGGTATTTCCGCATATTCTGTTGAAGACGCACGCAAGATCATAGGTCGCAAAAGCCAAGAGATCGAAAACATTCTGGGATATAAGGGTCGCCCCGCTATTATCCATCGCGACGATTTATGCTTGAACAGCAACGCAATTAAAACGACATAAAGCACCGTCAGCCCTGAAGGAGACGCGTCATGACAGCCGACTTGCAAAACACCATGAACGAATTAGGTGCGCGCGCACGCGCCGCGTCGAACAGGTTGGCAAAGGCAGGCCCGGAAAAGCGAACAGCTGCCTTGCTGGCAATGGCAAAACGCATCCGTGAGAGCGCTGACGCAATCCTGGAAGCTAACGCCAAGGACATGGCAGCTGCGACAGAGCGTGGGTTGACTGGTTCTATGCTCGACCGACTGGAATTGAATCCAGACCGTCTTGAGGGCGTGGCTGCCGGATTGGAAGCAGTTGCGAACTTATCTGATCCAGTCGGTGATGTGCTTGCAAGTTGGGATCGTCCGAATGGCCTGGAAATTTCGCGTGTACGCGGCCCGATCGGTGTCATTGGTATCATTTATGAAAGCCGGCCAAACGTCACAGCAGATGCTGGCGCACTTTGTGTTCGCGCAGCCAACGCTGCAATTTTGCGTGGCGGGTCTGAAAGCGTAAACTCCTCCGCAGCAATCGCCACAGCGCTGCGCCAGGGGTTGAGCGACGCGGGTCTGCCAGAAGACGCCATTCAAATGGTGCCAACAACTGACCGCGCCGCTGTGGGACTTATGCTACGCGGCCTTGAGGGCAATATGGACATAATCGTCCCACGTGGTGGTAAATCGCTTGTCGCACGCGTACAGGACGAAGCGCGTATTCCTGTGATCGGTCATCTTGAAGGTCTTTGCCACACTTATGTCCACGCAAGCGCTGATCCTCAAAAAGCTATCGACATCGTGGCTAACGCAAAAATGCGCCGGACTGGCGTATGCGGCGCAACCGAGACGGTGCTGATCGACGCATCCATTGCTGAAGACTTGTTACCGAAAATCGCCGACAAGCTTAGCGAGCTTGGTTGTGAGATCAAAGGCGACGAAAAGACCCGTTCGATTTTGCCAGGCGCCAAGGAAACAACTGAAGAAGACTGGCGCACAGAATACCTGGATGCCATTGTCTCAGTTAAGGTTGTAGATGGTGTTGACGAAGCTATTGCGCATATCGAGAAATATGGCTCAGGACACACTGAAGCTATTCTTGCAGAAGATGATATCGCTGCAGAAAAATTCCTAAGCGAAGTCGACGCCTCCATTGTGATGCGCAACGCGTCTACTCAGTTTGCCGACGGCGGTGAGTTTGGAATGGGCGCGGAAATTGGAATCGCAACGGGCCGCCTTCATGCACGGGGCCCAGTTGGAGCAGAACAACTTACAATCTTTAAGTATGTCGTGCGTGGACAAGGCCAAACGCGGCCATAGTTGAGCACCCACCACATATGAAATCCACCCCCCTTAAACTGCCCTCACCTGTTCATGGCATGCGAATTGGGTTGTTCGGCGGATCATTTGATCCCGCCCATGAGGGGCATGCGCATGTAGCTGAAACAGCGCTTAAGCGCCTGAAGCTGGATTATGTCTGGTGGATCCCCGCACGAGGCAACCCGCTCAAATCGACAGAAACACCCTTTGCCAAACGTTTCACAACGGCGAAAACTTTCGCACGTGGTGATAAAATGCGTGTCACTGACATCGAGTTCAGACTTGGGCTGACGTATACGAATGCGCTTATTCAAACTTTAGTCCGGCGCGCGCCCAACACTTCATTTGTGTGGCTTATGGGGGGCGATAACCTTTTGGGGTTCCACAGGTGGCAAGGCTGGACTCAAATCGCAGAAACCGTTCCAATCGCAGTGGTTGCCCGTCCAGGCGCAGGACCTCGTGCAAGGTTTTCTAAATTTGCAAGACGCTATGCGCAGTACAGATTACCAGATCGCCAAGCCAGCGTCGTGGCAAACCAGTCAGCCCCACACTGGGTTCACCTGCGCGCCCCGCTCAATAATGAAAGTTCCACGCGCCTGAGGCAGCAGGCGTTAGAGAAAAAAAATTAATTATTTTAACGCAGTATGCATGTTTTGCCAAATTTGGCTCACATGCTATATTGGTGACTATCGAAACTGATTTGATAGCAAAGACGTGAAAGGTTTGTACCCTGTCCCCTGACGAAATGCATTCTGCCTCATCTAATTCGGCAGAAACGTCCGAAGAGCCCGCCAGTCAAACTGGCGCTCGCGACGCAGCCGTTCTTTCTCAAATCATTGTTGATCGACTAGACGACGATAAGGCCGATGATATCGTTGAGATCGACCTTATGGGCAAATCGTCTATCGCTGACACCATGATTATCGCATCTGGGCGGTCTGCTCGCCATGTCAGTGCTCTAGCGGATCATATTCTTCGCACACTTAAGGAAATCGGTTACGGCAAAGTCCGCGTCGAAGGCATGCAAAACTGCGACTGGGTGTTGATAGATGCAGGCGACGTCGTGCTTCATCTGTTCCGTCCAGAAGTACGTGACTTCTACAACCTGGAACGCATTTGGGGTGCGGACGCGCCTGCGGTTGATCATTTAGCGTCCTGACCTCGCATGCATATCAAAATTATCTGCGTTGGATCATTAAAAGGTGGTCCAGAACGTCAGTTGGTGGACGATTACATTCAACGCGCGAATAAAACCGGTCGCGGGCTGGGCTTTCGATCTGTGGAAGAAATTGAAGTCGCCGCAAGCGGCGATGTTGACAAAGAAAGCGAGCGTGTTCTTGCTAAATTGGGATCAGCCCAGCTAGTGCTACTGGATGAACGAGGGGAAACCCTTAAATCACAGCAGTTTTCCAAAAAACTTGCCAACTGGCGCGACCAAGGTCTTGATATCGCATTCCTTATTGGTGGTGCAAACGGTCATTCTGCAGCTTTGAAACAAAAAGCGCCCCATACTATTTCGTTTGGTGTTCAAACGTGGCCACATAAATTGGTGCGCGTGATGATCGCAGAACAGGTCTATCGCGCTTTTTCAATCGAGGCGGGCTCGCCCTATCATCGCGAATGACATACCCTCTTGGGAGCGGCTGTTCATCGTCGGTTATTTAATCTGACGCTAATGCTGGGGACCATGTTGGCGCGATACTTCCTTCTAGCACTAATGACCCTAAGCTTGTTCAGTCCAAGCGTGACTGCTCAAAACAGGCCGACCACTTTCTCTGTTGCCGATCTAAACAAGGTCGAGAGCGAACGCGATAAACTCCTTAAACGACTGAAACGTTTAGAGAGCAGCGGTGTGGCGGCAGATAAAGATCTTCAGAAAATCAATGAACAACTCATTGCAGCTGCAGCGGACAGCAGGCGCCGAGAAGCTGCCGCAACTCAAGCTGAAAAAGAGCTAGCCGCCCTTATGGACCGTGAGAAGCTTGCAAGGGGAAAACTTCTGCAGGATGAAGAAGCGCTTCAGGATGTATTGGCCACGCTTATGCGGTTTTCTGAACGCAAACCTCCAGCACTAGCGACCAGTCCGGAAAGCGCCAGCGACGCAATTCGCGCAGCGATTTTAATGGGTGACGTTGCGCCAAAATTAGCAGCGGAAGCAGAAGCGCTAGCTTTAGAACTCGACAACATTGCCATGCTGCAAGCATCCATTCGATCAGAGACAGAAACGCTCAATCGCGCGGAACTTACGCTTTTAGCGCGGCGAGAAGAAATAGAAGCTCTTTACGCGGCAAAGCGCGCATCTAGAGAAGCTCTCGCGCAGGAGGCTGCCGCATTAAAAGCACAAAACGCAAACCTTGCAGCCGAAGCTAATACGCTGGCCACACTTCTAGAAGGCCTTGAAAAAGCTGCTCCCACCGGTCCACGCCTAAAACCTGCGCCGCCACGCAAATTTGCCGCTCACAAAACGACGCCACTGGCAGATAAAACGCCTTTGCCAAACAACATTGTTCAATCAAGAGTCATTTTGCGCCCTGTGACCGGAAATCTCATTACAAATTACGGACAGACAGTCAGCGGAACACCCACGCGCGGTCAAACATGGTCCACTCGAACCGGCGCACAAGTAGTTGCACCGCGCGACGGACGGGTCGAATATGCTGGTCCGTTTAGAACTTATGGAGAAATTTTGATATTAGATGTAGGCGAAGGGTATCTTGTAGTTCTTGCCGGGTTAGAGTCTATTTATGCGGAGGTCGGACAAGCTGTGTTGGCAGGAGAGCCTGTCGGGCGAATGTCAGATAGTGTAAAATCGACGCCAGAGCTCTATATTGAGGTCAGGCGCAATGGCGAACCAGTTGATCCAGAGCGTTTACTAGGACGAAGCACATAAACGGTTGGTGCAATTCAAGCGTGACACGATATGGAGCGTAACGACATGCGGTTGAAATTTTTAGCGCCTGCTTTTGCAGGACTAGTCGGCTTGTCCGCATTTGCCTGGAGCGCCAACAGCTCACCGGATGATCAGCACGCCGACACCTACCGCCAACTTGAATTATTTGCAGAAATCCTTGCGCGCGTCGAAGCGGATTATGTCACAGACATAGACGAAGCTGACATGATTGAAGCCTCAATCGAAGGTATGCTGACTTCGTTAGACCCACACTCCAGCTACCTAAATCCAGACGAATACCGCTCCATGCAAGTACAGGCCTCGGGGGAGTATGGTGGGCTGGGAATTGAGATCACACAGCAGGATGGGTTTATCCTTGTCGTCTCACCTATGGACGAAACACCAGCCAGCCGCGCAGGCATAAAGTCAGGCGATTACATTGCCGCGATTAATAGCGAGACAATTGTTGGCCAACCAATGGACGATTCATTAAAGCAGATGCGTGGCGCACCCGGTACCGACATAACGCTAACAATTCTGCGTGAGAACCAAGAACCGTTTGATGTGACACTCACACGTGAAGTCATCCGTCAAAAATCGGTCACGTGGAAAGTAATGAAGGAAGATATTGGATACATACGTATTTCTGCCTTTAATGAGCAAACCTCCGATAACTTAGATAAAGCGATTACTGAACTTAAGCGCGATATTCGCGGGAAAATACAGGGCGTCGTTCTCGACCTTCGCAACAATCCAGGCGGCCTGTTGAATCAGGCTGTTAACGTCTCATCCGCTTTCCTAAACGGAGGAGAAGTTGTCTCCACGCGTGGTCGTCGCTCCAACGATGTTCAGCGTTATAACGCGCGTCGCGGGGAACGTCTTCCAGACGTGCCGATTGTTGTACTCATTAATGGCGGCTCCGCATCTGCGGCGGAAATCGTAGCAGGCGCGTTGCAAGATCACGGTCGCGCGACTGTTCTTGGCGAGACTTCTTTCGGCAAAGGGTCTGTGCAGTCAGTCATTCCTCTCGGCCCGCAACGTGGCGCTATCCGCCTAACAACTTCCCGTTATTATACGCCTTCGAACGCATCCATTCAGGGATCGGGCATAGAGCCTGACATTGAAGTTGCTCAGGTTCGACTTTCCGCAGAAGAAATGGAAAATATTGAAAAACGTTTGCGCCGATACTCAGAGGCCAACTTACCAAATGCCCTCGAGAACGATCAGGGGCGCGAACGTCGTGGTCCACACATTCCTGCTGATCAACCACCGGAAGACTATGCAGGAGACGACTACCAACTTGATCGGGCGGTTGCGACGCTACGATCACGCGATACCGCTGGTATCGAGAAAAAAGGATAGTCGCGACGATATAAAACAATTCGTGATTGGTTGGCCCGGCAAATATTGCCGGGCCAACTGCGTTTTGTTTCCACCTTATTAACTGGCGTTAGCGAAACTCCACCTAACAAAATCATACGAAAACACTTAGGTGACCCTCGCTCATGCCGAAACCAAACAAACCCGGCGCCTCCGCCCTGAAGACTGCACTCAATCACGTTGCGCTGGGCGTGACCTGTCTTGCAGCTATTGGAGGCATAGCGGCCGGCGTCGTCTCATTCACTGGCGATGAAACAGCTGGAAGCCCTCGCACGCATGTAGGACTATTTGCCGAGCGCGACGCTGAATCTCCAGTTTTGAAAGCTCGCTTGAACGATGCGTCTGTCAAACACTACGCACAGAAAACTCATGCATCGTCACAGGCATATGATGCAGATTATACGGCGCATGAACCAACACTCCCAGTGTCCGAACCTGGGAAAATTGATCAGCGCGCGCACGAGAAAAATAACGATGCGGACGAAGTTCGTGTCACTCGTATTTCGCACGCAGACGACCACACAGAGCGTAAGGCGCTCGCTCGAGCTCCAATCCCAGGATTGCACGAGGCAGGCCCTGTCGGGCGCTTGCCTAAAATCGGCTCCGACGGAACGCGTCCCGCTGAAGCCTATGCGCGCCCGCACAAATCAGGCGATAAACCACAAATAGCTTTGATTGTGGGTGGGCTGGGCATTAAACGCAGCCTGACAACGCAGGCTATCAATGATTTACCACCTGAAGTCACTTTGTCCTTTGTCCCCTATTCCCGCGATCTACAGACTTGGGTCAATAAAGCTCGTGCAGCCGGTCATGAAGTTCTCTTAGAACTGCCTATGGAACCATATGACTACCCCAACGTTGATACAGGTCCGGACACGCTCCTGACAAACCTTACAATCGAGGAAAATGAACGCCGACTGAAAGTCCTGCTCGGACAGACAACCGGATACTTTGGCGTAATAAACTATCAAGGTGCTAAATTGGCGACTGCCAGCCGCGTCTTGGAGCCTATTCTGGAAAGCATAAATAATCGTGGTCTAGCGTTTGTGTATGACGGCGGCGCGTCTCGTTCCGTGTTCCCGTCTGTCGCTAAAGAAGTTGGCGTCAACTTTGTGGAAGCGGACCGTATTGTGGACACACTGCCTTCTGCCGACGCCATAGACAAAAACCTGTTGCATCTAGAAGCGCTAGCCATCCAAAATGGTC
The DNA here is from genome assembly GCA_964342355.1 of uncultured Hyphomonadaceae bacterium. Classification (GTDB taxonomy): domain Bacteria; phylum Pseudomonadota; class Alphaproteobacteria; order Caulobacterales; family Hyphomonadaceae; genus Hirschia. The sequence continues at coordinate 21,691 of CAYFFG010000021.1, read as the reverse complement.
AGGCCCTCGGTGTCGGGTTTGCATTTCCGGTAACTGTTGACCAATTCAAGCAATGGTCTGAAACACTGGAGATGAAAGGCTATGAATTGGTTCCGGCGTCAATTGTTGCCGGAATTGATGCGTCTAACGAAACAAATGGCGGAAATATTGAAGCAGCTTACAGATAGTCCGCTCCAAGGCGAACGTGATCCCAAACTTTATCGCCCGAATGCAGGTCTTGCGCTCTTTTCAGGCAAGGGGCTGGTTTTTATCGGTCGACGGTCAGGTTCGTCTGGTCCCTACCAATGGCAAATGCCTCAAGGCGGCATAGACAAAGGTGAAAATCCCCGTAACGCTGCTTTCAGAGAATTAGAAGAAGAAACAGGCATTCCACCAGGGCACGTCGAATTGCTCGAAGAAATGGAGGACTGGCTGTATTATGATTTTCCACCAGATTTGAAGACAAAACTTGCTGGTCCCTATTCTGGTCAACGACAAAAGTGGTTTGCGTTTCGATTTAAAGGACCAGAAAGCTGTGTCCAGCTTGATCTTCACGAGCCAGAGTTTGATGCCTGGAAGTGGACCAACTTAAAGGAAACACCTGATCTGATCGTGCCTTTCAAACAACCGGTTTATAAACACGTCGCAGAACATTTCCTGAAATGGACAAAATCTGACGGGTAAATCCCATCAGTCATTAACCATATTCCTGCAGGGTCTACTCATTGGGTGTATGAGTTTGTGTCGAGCATAATAAATGAACAATTCGGCCCTGTTCCTTCACGGTGCCAGCTCCGGCGGCGATGTGTGGAGCGGTTTTAAAAATAGTTTTGAAACAGCAGGTTGGCGTTGTGAGACACCAACGCTTTATGCGCATCTTCGTACCAAAATTGGTATGCCGCCGCTACCTACCGTACATCAGCTGTCAATGACGGACTATCTTCGTTCAGCAGCTGATTATGCTGAGCAACTTATGCTCGAAGACGCCATGCCGCCCGTCGTTATTGGATACGGCATGGGTGCGATCATCGCACAACATCTTATCGCTAATGGTATGGCAAGCGCTGGCGTCTTTATCTCACCAATCGCAAGTCATGTATCAGCGCGCCTACTGTTGAGAGATAAAATTCGGCACATACTTAAAACTACGCAACCGCCACAGTCCAATGCCCTCAGCCGTCAGGAATCGCAACGCGTATTGGAACAATTATCCGACATTCACGCTTACGACCTAAACCTGACAGATCAACATATCCGGTCAATCAGGACTCCTGTTCTAATCATTGGTGCAGCGCGCGCTGAGCATCAGGAACTAAATAAAGTGCGCAAAATTGCAAAATCCTGGCGGAAAGCGAAAAGACCTGCTGATTATCTCGAGTTGCCGCAAACACCTCACCAAATACTAGGTGAGAAGTATTCTGCAATTGCTGAGAGTGAAATCCATGCCTGGTTAGACTATGTACGTGCTGGCAAAGGGCAAAACTCTAATCTAGCCGCATAAAAAAGGGACAAACCAACCAACGGCTTGTCCCTCTCATTTGTCGCTGAAAAGTCTTACGACTTAAGTGGCTTTAGCAGCTAACGTCAGAGCTTCAAAATAAGCAACGCGGTCTGCAGCTTTGATCTTATCCTCTTCACTCTGTGTATCCGCCAGGTCTTCCCTAGCGTCTTGCAGGGATTGTTCTGCGGCCGCAAAATCCAAGTTCTTCAGATCAACCGCTTCCTCTGCAAGGATTGTAAGACCTTGTGGAGTCACGTCAGCAAATCCGCCACGCACGAATATGCGAGTCTTTTCAGTACCATCAAACACAGTTACAGCACCGGACTTAAGCGTCGCCATAAAGGGAGCATGGTTTGGCAGGACGCCGAACATACCTTCTGATCCGGGCGCATCCACCTGATCAACTTCACCTGAGAACAGTTCGCGCTCAGGTGATACAAGAGAAAAGTGCAGTTTGTCAGCCATTGGCCGATCTCCTCCGCGACAGAATTAAGCCGCTTCTGCTGCCATTTTTTGTGCTTTTTCAACGACCTCTGCGACTGAGCCACACATCAGGAACGCTTGTTCCGGCAGGTCGTCATACTTACCTTCAATGATTTCCTTGAAGCCCTGGATCGTATCCTTGAGGTCAACAAGCACACCCGGAGTGTTGGTGAAGATTTCAGCAACGTGGAATGGCTGAGACAGGAAGCGCTCAACCTTACGCGCACGCGCTACAGTCAGTTTGTCATCTTCTGAAAGCTCGTCCATACCCAGAATCGCGATGATGTCTTGCAATTCTTTGTACTTCTGCAGGATTTCTTGAACAGAACGCGCAACTGCGTAGTGCTCTTCACCAACAACCAGCGGGTCCAGAATACGAGATGTTGAGTCGAGCGGGTCAACAGCTGGGTAAATACCCTTTTCTGAGATTGCACGGTTCAAAACTGTGGTTGCATCGAGGTGAGCGAACGATGTTGCTGGCGCTGGGTCGGTCAGGTCGTCCGCAGGCACGTAAATGGCCTGAACTGATGTAATCGAACCTTTTGTCGTTGAAGTAATACGCTCCTGCAAACCACCCATGTCAGTAGCAAGCGTTGGCTGGTATCCAACAGCTGATGGGATACGGCCAAGCAGAGCAGACACCTCAGAACCTGCCTGTGTGAAGCGGAAGATATTATCCACGAAAAACAGAACGTCTTTACCTTCTTCGTCACGGAAGTATTCCGCTTGCGCAAGGCCTGTAAGCGCCACGCGCGCACGTGCGCCAGGAGGCTCGTTCATCTGACCGTAAACCAGCGTTGCACGGCTGTCACCGCCGCCACCTTCTTGGTTCACTTTGGATTCGATCATCTCCCAGTAAAGGTCGTTACCTTCACGGGTACGCTCACCCACACCAGCGAACACAGAGTAACCGCCATATGCCTTAGCGATGTTGTTGATCAGCTCCATGATTAGAACTGTTTTACCGACGCCCGCACCGCCGAAGAGGCCAATTTTACCGCCTTTTGCGTATGGGCAGAGAAGGTCGATGACCTTGATACCTGTAGCCAAAATCTCTGATTCTGGATTCTGGTCAACAAAGTCAGGCGCCGCCTGGTGAATGGAGCGCTTCTTGTCAGTGTCGATAGGACCAGCTTCGTCGATCGGCTCACCAACGACGTTCATAATCCGCCCCAGCGTCGCAGGACCAACAGGCACGTTGATCGGCTCGCCTAAGTCTTCCACTTCATCGCCGCGTGTGAGACCTTCGGTCGCGTCCATCGCGATCGTGCGAACTGTGTTCTCACCCAGGTGCTGCGCAACTTCCAGAACAAGGCGGTTGCCGTTGTTGTCAGTTACAAGAGCGTTGAGAATGTCAGGAAGGTGGCCGTCGAACTCGACGTCGACAACGGCCCCGATAACCTGGCTGATTTTTCCTTTGACGTTGGTCGCCATCTTGTTTTGCTCCCGGTCGGTCCTACAGCGCTTCCGCGCCGGAGATGATTTCTGTCAATTCGGTTGTGATCTGCGCCTGGCGGGCGCGGTTGTAAGTCAAATTCAGGCTAGAGATGAGGTCACCAGCGTTACGTGTCGCATTGTCCATCGCCGTCATCTGCGCGCCATAGAAACCAGCCTGGGTTTCTAGCAGCGCCGACAGGATCTGGGTATTAATGTAGCGCGGCAGCAAAGTCTCAAGAATTTCTTCTTCGCTTGGCTCATAGATATATGTCGCACCAGCCAAATCAACTTTAGGCGCATCTTCAGGCGCAACCGCTGGGATTAGCTGCTGAACAATCGGCTTCTGGCTCAGAACATTTTTGAACTCAGCGTAAACAAAAGAGCAAATATCAAACTCGCCCGCCTCGTACATGCTTGTCAGTTTGTCACCAATACGGCCAGCAACATCCCCGGTCATTTCTCGCTCACCACGCAGATCAATGTGACCTACGATATCAGCAGCAAAATCGCGCTTGAGGTTGTCATTACCCTTTTTACCGATGGTAAGCAGCTTGACCGCTTTGCCATCAGCCTTAAGGGCTGCAAATCGTGCACGCGCCAACTTGATAACGTTGGCGTTGAAGCCACCACACAGACCACGTTCCGATGTCAGAACGACCAGCAAGTGAGTCTCATCACTACCAGTGCCCGCAAGCAGACGAGGCCCGCCCTGTCCGACGCCAACGGAATCAGCAAGGTTACCGATCACTGACGCCATGCGCACAGCATAGGGACGCGACGCCTCAGCAGCCTCTTGAGCACGCTTTAGTTTCGCAGCCGCCACCATTTGCATGGCTTTGGTAATTTTCTGTGTCGACTTCACACTTGCGATGCGAGCGCGAAGGTCTTTCAAGCTGGCCATTTATCAGCCTCTCACTACCTGTCCGAAACCAAACTTAGCTGAATGTCTTGCCGAAAGCCGTCAGCAGCTCGTTGATTTTCTTTTCGGTGTCGTCGTTGATCTTCTTGTCGTCGCGGATTGTTTTCAGCAGATCTGCGTGGTTTGTGTGAGCGTAACGCAGCATTTCCGCTTCATAGCGCTGAACATCATCAACTGCCACGCCATCCAAGTACCCTTTGTTACCTGCGTAGATGGAAAGCACCTGCTCTTCCATCGCCAATGGCGCATATTGTGGCTGCTTCAGTAGCGCAGTCAAACGCGCACCACGGTTAAGCTGGCGCTGTGTGGCTGCATCGAGGTCAGAACCAAACTTCGCGAAAGCCGCCATCTCACGGAACTGAGCAAGGTCTGATTTCATCGTACCAGCAACTTGCTTCGTTGCTTTGTGCTGAGCTGAAGACCCCACACGAGAAACAGAAAGACCAACGTTAACAGCCGGGCGAATACCTTGGTAGAACAAGTCAGTTTCAAGGAAAATCTGACCGTCTGTGATCGAGATAACGTTTGTCGGGATAAACGCGGAAACGTCGTTACCCTGCGTCTCAATGACAGGAAGAGCCGTTAAAGAACCAGATCCGTTGTTCTCGTTCAGCTTCGCAGAACGTTCAAGCAGACGGGAGTGAAGGTAAAAAACGTCGCCGGGGTAAGCTTCACGGCCTGGCGGACGACGCAGCAAAAGCGACATCTGACGATAAGCAACAGCCTGTTTAGAAAGGTCATCATAGATGATCAGGGCGTGCATTCCGTTGTCACGGAAAAACTCACCCATCGCCGTTGCTGTAAAAGGCGCAACAAACTGAAGCGGAGCCGGCTCAGAAGCGGTAGCAGACACAACGATTGTGTAATCCATAGCGCCGCGCTCTTCGAGCGTCTTAACAACCTGCGCAACTGTTGAACGTTTTTGACCAACCGCCACGTAGATACAGTAAAGCTTTTCGCCCTCATTACCGCGCGCGTTGATGTCTTTCTGGTTCAGGATCGCATCGATTGCAATCGCAGTCTTACCAGTCTGACGGTCACCGATGATGAGCTCGCGCTGGCCACGACCGATCGGAACCAGAGTGTCAATAGCTTTAATACCCGTCGCCATTGGCTCGTGAACGGACTTACGCGGCAAAATACCAGGCGCTTTCACATCAACACGACGACGTTCGTCGGCCCCCTCAATTGGACCCTTACCGTCAATCGGCTCACCAAGTGCGTTGACCACGCGGCCAAGCAGGCTTTTACCGACAGGCGCAGACACGATCTCTTCAAGACGCTTAACTGTGTCGCCTTCTTTGATACCGCGGTCATCACCAAAGATAACAACACCCACGTTGTCGCTCTCTAGGTTCAGGGCCATGCCCTTCACACCGCTTTCGAACTCAACCATCTCACCGGCCTGAACATTGTCCAGACCATAAACGCGAGCGATACCATCACCAACGGACAGAACCTGACCTACGTCAGAAACTGTCGCCTCAGCGCCATAGTTTTTAATCTGTGCTTTCAGGATATCTGAAATTTCTGCGGCACGAATGTCCATCGGGCTAGGCCCCTTTCATCGCGTTCGTCAAACCATCTAGTTTTGTGCGCAAGGACGCGTCTACCAGACGCGACCCCACACGAAGCTGCAAACCGCCCAAAAGAGCGGGTTCGACTTCAAATTCCACATCAACCTCACGCCCAAGCGCAGTTGATACGGTCGAAGTCAATTGTTTGGCCTGATCGGCCGAAAGTTCTTGTGCTGTGCGTGCAACAACTCGAGTTGAACCGCGGTGCAGCGCAGCTTTCTCAGAAAATGCCTTCGCAATCGCCACCAATTCGCCAGCGCGTCTATTCTGAGCGACAACGCCAATAAAACGGGATGCCAGATCAGGCAATGAGATTTTTTCCGCCAACGCGGTAAGTACGCCAGTTTTTTCGTCTACGCTGTAAAGCGGAGATTTGAGCGCTTTGGCAAGCGCCTCATCAGAAGAGATTGTTCTTGCAAGAGCATTCAGCCCAGACTCGATGCCATCTACATCGCCAGAGTCCAGTGCCATGTCGAACAGCGCCGCTGCGTAGCGTTGCGCCGCCTCGCCCGAAGAAGAGGTGGATGATGCGCCCAAAACCGTGCCCGCTAATTTCTGAGTCCGCCGCGCCGAAAACTCAGTTTTGGAAAAACCCAAGGGTTCAGGAGGTTAACGCAGCCAATCGCGGCGACTGCGTTTCAACCGCGCGGGTCGTAGCATGGTCATTTAGCTCTGACAACATACACAGGGGTCGGATGATTGTCGAAAAGCGGACCATATTGCCGCACCCGTCAGGCCAACAAACGGCCTGACGCCATACATACTAGAATATTATGAGCAAAATCAAGCAGCTCTGGTCGTTCCAGACACTTTATTGTCCACAACCTGATAAAGACCGCGTGCTTCCTTTGCGGCTTCAAACCGTTTGGTGACGCCTATAACCGTCTCTGCAGCGCCGAGAAGGAGATAACCTCCAGGGTTCATCACTTTAGCAAGACGGTCAAAGACCTGCCCTTTAGTTGGCGGATCGAAATAAATAAGCACGTTACGACAGAAAATGACGTCGAATTGTCCGAACATTGTCGGCTCTTCCATTAGATTGTGCTGACGGAAGACGATTTTCGAACGAATCTTTTCCGAAATCTGCCAAAGGTCGTCTTTCTGAGTGAAATATTTCATCATCAATTGAATTGGCAGACCACGCTGCACCTCAAATTGAGAGTACAGACCGGATTTTGCTTTCTCAAGGACGCGATTCGAAATGTCTGACGCAACAATCTCCACCGGCGCGCCGCCGGTCAGACTTGGATTTTCTTCCAGCATCATCGCCAGAGAGTATGGCTCCTGTCCTGTCGAACACGCCGCACACCAGATACGGAGTCGCGACTTACGTTGACGAACAAGATCAGGAAGTACTGTTTCCTTCATCAATTCAAAGGGCGTTTTGTCACGGAAAAAGAATGTCTCATTTGTCGTCATAACGTCGACGATTTGAGTCACCAAACGCTCATCCCTGCGTGAACGAACGACCTGCAAAAGATCTTCAATAGACGCAAGGCCCTCTTTCCGCGCCAAAGGCGCCAAACGGCTTTCGAGGAGATAGGTTTTGTCACTCGTCAACGTGATCCCAGCACGACGGCGTAACAAGCTCGAAACAAATTCGAAGTCAGTACTATTCACCTTAACCCGCTCCATTCAAATATTTTAACGTCAGCGTCCCCAGCTCAGGAACCGGCTTTATTTCGTCAGCCAGCCCTGCTTGTGCGATCGAACCCGGCATACCCCAGACAACACTTGAGGCTTCGTCTTGTACAATTATTCTACCGCCAGTCTCGCGGATTTGCTTGGCGCCATCACGACCATCGTGTCCCATACCGGTCAACACGACGCCAAGTAACGATCCGCCATAAACCTCAACAGCTGACATAAACATCGGGTCAGCTGCCGGACGGCAGAAATTCACCTGGGGTGATTGATCGAGTTTGATGACTTGAGAAGCGCCCGCATTGGCAATGCGCATGTGCCAGTCACCGGGCGCAAGATATATCTTACCCGGCATCACCTGTTCATTGTTTTTCGGTTCAACACACTGCACGCCAGTCACATTCGTCAGCTTTTCGGCGAGAATTGTCGTAAAAGTCGGCGGCATGTGCTGCACGATAAATATCGGAATACGAACCTGGGTCGCGATGGGCTTTAAGAAATCCTGCAAAGCCTGCGGACCGCCCGTAGAAGAAGCAATAACCAGCGCCTTCGGCCGGAAATGGCTCATACGCTGCGCAATCGCTTGCGGACGTGGTTTTGGAGGCGGCACAGGCGTGCGCCATGAAGGATTTGCTGACGTCTGCGCAGCCCCGCCCAGAGCCCGCACCTTTGCAATCAGTTCCCGTTGATAGGCATCAGCGCCGCCAAGCCCAGTCGCTTCAGGTTTTGGAATATAGTCCGCCGCACCAAGGGACATTGCACGCAAAGTGGTCGCAGCGCCTTCACGTGTCAGGGTGGAAGCCATGACTACACGTGCATGCGGCGCTAGCTTGACCAGCTGCGGCAAGGCTGTCAGGCCGTCCATACGCGGCATTTCAACGTCCAGAATTATAACATCCGGCTTAGCCTGCACGACATCTGCAACAGCTCGCAGACCATCTGTCGATACAGCAACGATTTCAATGTCGTTTTCCGCCTCAAGCCATCTTTTCGTCAGCCCGCGAACAACGGCACTGTCGTCAACAATCATCACCTTGATCGTTTGGCCCGAGGACCGGCGAGAAGCCGGAGCTGTCATCATGGCGTTTCCTCTATCTGAGAGTCAAAAGGACTAACGCCTTAGACAAGACCAACTTCAGAAAATTTGGATTCGATAATCTCACTGTCGAACGGTTTCATGATGTACTCGTTCGCACCGGAGCGAATGGCTTCAGCAATGTGAGACATGTCGTTTTCAGTTGTGCAAAAAACAACTGTCGGACGATCACCGCCCGGCTCACGACGAAGCGCACGCAGGAAGTCAATGCCGTTCATGACCGGCATGTTCCAATCCAAAAGGATCGCGTCCGGCATGTCTGCGCGGCACTGATCCAGCGCCTGCTGACCATCCGCGGCTTCAACTGTATCAAACTTTAAGTCTTCCAAGATGCGGCGCGCGACCTTGCGAACCACGCGACTGTCGTCGACTATCAAACAACGCTTCATGGTTATTCCTCTAGCTAAGCAGCAAGGCCCTCATCGGGCTCATTAACGGCCAACATCCGGCCTATATCCATTACAACCAACAACTTATCACCAAGCCGATGCACCCCCTTCGACACACTCGCCCAAGTCGGGTCGAGGTTGACCGGGTTTTGTTCCAACTCGTTTTCATCGAGGCGCACAACTTCGCCCACGGAGTCGATGATCAGTCCGAAGCTTTCGCCGCGCAGATCAACGCCAATCGCCATTTTGTCGCTCTTTTTGACGTCATTTGGCGGCAGTCCGAGTCGTGCGCGCGCGTCAATTGCAGTGACGATACGTCCACGCAGGTTCAAAACGCCCGCAATGTCCGGTCGCGCCATAGGCACGCTGGTGATGCCGGTCGGACGAAATACGTCATGCACCTCCAGAACGGACGTGCCGAACGTCTGTCCGCCGATGTTGAACGTTACGTATTCGCACGTGCTCATGCAGCGTCTCCCTTAGATTTAAGAGCTGAGTCCAGCGCCATCAGGAGGGCGTGACGGTCAGCCTTCGGAATACTCATGCCAAATTCTGTCGGCTGCGCATTGTCTCTGTTAGAGAGACCAAATCGCGGCGCATGCATCAGCGTAGAATGTTTCTCTATTGCGTCGGACAAACGAGACAGGCCGCTGTTGGTGTCAACATCCGCAAGAACTGCGTCAAACGATGCGCCATTTTCCAATAGGTTAACCGCAGCCTCGTCGTTTTCCGCGAGCGTGACTTTGTAACCAGCAGCCTTCAAAAGAGGTGTCAGCATGTTTTGGAAGAAAGGATGTGTTTCAACCAAAAGCACACGGCGGTGCTTCTTGTCGCCATTACCGCTTGCAGCTTTTGCCCAGTCACGCTGACCTTCATTGAGGAAATGCGCCACATCAATAATCTGTGTTGTACGGCCTTTGAGCACAGCAGCGCCAAGTACGCCTGGCGTCATTTCCGCCAACTCGAAGTTGACACTCTCGTGGACGATATCCAAGATTTCGTCTACCGCGACACCAATAACCGTTTCGCCTTGGTTGAACACTAGTATTGGTTGTTTGCCTTCTGTCGCGATATTATGTGAGCCTGCTGCGTGAACCAGAGGCATGAGTTTGCCGCGATACTGGACAACAAGCTGACCTTGTGAGCGTTCGAAGGAATCTGCGTCCAATTCTTCCAGTCGCGTCACCAGGCTGAGCGGACAAGCCATCGGCTCATTTCCACCAGCGCGGAACAGGATAAGAGACATCTTGTCGTCTTCGATGATTTCTGCCGCTTCTGCTTGCGCCGCTGTTTGGTTAGCCCCTTCGATGGCCGCAACCTCTTTGGCGACGCCATTCGGATCAAGGATCAAAATAACCGACCCGTCACCCAGAATTGTCGCGCCAGAGTACTGGCGCACGCTGCCTAGCATCTTGGTGAGTGGTTTCACCACAATTTCTTCTGTGTCGAACACTTCATCAACCACCAGCCCAAACCGTGTATCGCCAACTTGCATAACGACTACGAATGCAGCTTTGTCCGCATCGAATTCTTCAGTGGAGTGGAAACCGAGAATTTCATTCAGCGTAACAAGTGGTAGCAACCTGTCGCGCAAGCGCAATACCTGCGTATTGGAAATGCGCTCCACACGATTTTCGCGACCTTTGCCTGTACGAACAAGCTCGACGACCGACAATTGAGGCAATGCAAAGCGCTCTTCGCCGACCCCGACGATCAATGCAGAAATAATTGCAAGCGTCAGCGGGATTTTGATAAGGAAAGTTGTTCCCTCCCCCTGCTTGGAGCGAAGGTCAATCGCACCACCGATAAGCTCGATATTCGTCTTCACCACGTCCATACCGACACCGCGGCCAGAAATATTGGTGACTTTAGCCGCTGTCGAGAAGCCTGGCGCAAATACCAAACGGTGTACCTGCGCTTCTGTCATGTTGTGTGCTTCAGACGGATCAACAACACCCTTTTCTATCGCCTTTTGACGAATGCGCTCCGTTTTAAGGCCAGCGCCGTCATCTGCAACTTCAATAATGATGTGGCCGCCTTCGTGATAAGCGCGCAGATGAATTGTTCCCTGCTCAGGCTTACCAACCGCTTTTCGATCTTCTGGAGACTCCACGCCATGGTCACAGGAGTTTCGGATCATGTGTGTAAGCGGGTCTTTGATCAATTCCAGCACCTGACGGTCGAGCTCAGTATTCTCACCATCCATTACCAGATCAATTTTTTTGTGCAGATCCTGACATGCGTCACGAACAATTCGTGGAAGCTTTTTCCAAGCAGACCCGATTGGCTGCATGCGCGTCTTCATGACGCCTTCCTGCAATTCCGCTGTAATATTAGACAATCGCTGCAACGGTGCCTTGAATTCAGAATCGTCCATGTTGCGTACCATTTGTAGCAATTGGTTTCGCGTCAGAACGAGCTCTGAGACCATCGTCATCAGATTTTCAAGGACATCCACATTCACACGGATTGTCTGGTTTGCTAGCGGTGTTTTGTCTGATCCGCTATTTGTAGCCGCAGCCTGCGGCTCCGGCTCTTGTGGTTTGGCGTTTTGAATTTCAGCGGGGCCATCAGCAGAATTAAAGGCAGCTTCCAGGTCCGCAAGAGAGACTTCACCAGGACGAAGTTCGCGGCCAAGGTCAGCATCCCAATTGGATGGGTCGATACCCTCGGGAATGCCGCTGTCCTCTTCCTCGTCTTCATCATCAATGTGTGCAAGCTTGTCTTCGCCTGGCGCAAGGACAGGTGCAGCTTCTGCGCCGCCGATAAGGCCTCCCGCGGCGGCGTCTTCAAGACGTGCAATTAATTCGTCGTCTGAACCATCTGGTTCTGCGCCGGCGCCTTCAAGGTGTTCAAGAAGCGATTTGATCTGGTCAATTGATTCAAGAACCAACGTTACAGCAGATGGGGTAACAGGCAGTGCGCCGTCACGGAACTTGCCAAGAAGCGTCTCACCCGCATGCGCAACCGCTTCCAAGCGAGGCAAACCTAAGAAACCACATGTTCCTTTGATGGTATGCACAAGACGGAAAATATTGTTGAGCGTGTCCTTATCGTTCGGTTGAGATTCGAACCGGACAAGTTCGGTGTCGATGGTCTCTAGGCTTTCCGCCGTTTCCGTCAGGAACTCGCTGAGAAGATCGTCCATTTTGTAGCCCGCTTATTCTGCGCATCTGGTATGACTGTTTGGGCTACAGGAAACGACTGGAGAGTTAAAAAAAGATGTCTATTTGAAAAGGTAGGTCACATTGTTAAGGATAAAACTGTTGTTTTGAGTTCGATTTTGTCTTCCGCCAGCTCGATTTCCACGTTGGCATTCAACTCTTCAGCGATCACTTTTGTGAAATAAGGCTGGATTACTTTCGCCATCCAACCGCCTTCAGGTTCCTTGCCGTTGAGCGCAGATAACATCTGATCGTTAACACGCGCACGTGGCCCTTGGCCGGATGCGCGCAACATGACTTTATCGCCCATAGGCACAGAAGAGAGTGTGATCATCCCCCCTCTTGGCATGCCAGACACTGTAATGAGCAACATATTCATCAACAGGCGTACTTGATTGTACGTCGTCACTTCGGTTCCGACCTGCCAATCCAGGTCTGCCCGGAAACCACGCATGTAGTTGGTGCACAATTCCTTAGCTTCATTAAGGTCGGCATAACCAGCTTGAAGTCCAATCGACCCAAACGCGTAGCGTAAAAAAGTCAGCTTGTATTCGAGCGTTGCAGATGAAGATTTGATCAGCTCTTCTGCATGGTCGCGCATATCCGGATCACCCAGCGAATCCTGAACCAACTTGAATGACGAAACCGGGGACACAAGTTCGTGGCAGATGTGCGAAGCGAGTAGCGCGGCGAGTTTGGAAGCTTCCATAGAATACAGCCCTGTGATTCTTCTTTCTACGCCATGAGAATCACTTCATTGGCGCGAAAACAACCATTAACTTTACCAATAGGCGAATTTCTGCCTCGCCTCACCTTATCAAATCTTCACATGGCTGTCCCCGTTTCAGATCAAAGCGCGCCATTATGTCGATGCCAAATTCCATAATGAACGGATTTGAAACACCTTCGCCGTATTATAAAATGCTTATGCTAGCTAGATGTCTCAGATATGGGCTGCATCCTGTTTCATCCGACTGTATTCGTTGGCTTGTTTCCTGCAATGCGCTCTTGCGTCTTGTGCCGGGTTAAGAGTTAACTAATGAGGAAGCAGCGGTCCTCCCCGTTGTCGATGTCATTCCTCAATATTTGTTTGTTAATACCGGGGCGGAAACGCCAATGGGAGTAGAGTGTGAGGAGAGTAAACGTGTCATACCGCAATGCATTCGTCACGAACGGAAAATGCTGGGGCAAATCCATTGGAATCGGCCTTGCCAGCGCTCTCGTACTCGGAGCCTGCGATTCATCTCCATCCACACAATCGCCCAAGAAAATTACCGAAGCAGCGGAAGCACTCCCGCAGATTGATCCACTTATAGAATTGGCAAAGCTGGTATCAGCTGAAGACATGGTTTCTGCATCAACGCTGGACAAAATGGTTGGCGTACTAAAGCGCCGTGAAACTGTTATCGACGTTCTAGATCGACTTGGCGCCGACCGCAGCGAAGCGAATGGCGCAGTATACGCAGCTGCTAAACATGTCGATATGCGCCGCCTTCGCCCCGGTCTTGATTTTTCCGTTTATTTTGAAGATGCCGGTATTGAAACAACACCTCGACTGGCTGGCCTCACATTTAACCATAATCCCGAAGCTCAGGTACTAGTCACACGCAAATCCGACGGCAGCTGGGTGTCACGTACATTGCCTGTGCCGCTCACGCCAAGCCATAATCAGGTCGGCGGCGCGATCGAAACCAGCATTTATGACGTCGCTTTGAAACAGGGAGCAAATGATCAACAGGTTGTCGATTTTGCTAACATTTTTGCATACGATGTCGATTTCCAGCGTGAAATTCGTGCCGGCGACACATTTGAGATCACCTACGAAACCTTTCGTAACGAACGCGGTGAAATGGTAAAAAATGGTGATGTGATTTACGCTGAAATCGATGGTCAACGAGTCAAGCGCCGCTTTTACCGTTTCACAACGGCCGATGATGGCGTGACTGATTATTATGATGAAAATGGCAAGGCCGCACGTAAGTTCCTGATGAAGACACCGATTAACGGCGCTCGTCTGTCCTCCAGCTTTGGAGCGCGACGTCACCCGGTTCTTGGGTACACTAAAATGCACAAAGGAACCGATTTCGCCGCCCCTCGCGGTACGCCTGTATATGCAGCAGGAAACGGCATCATCGAGCGCGCCTCCCGTTATGGCAGTTTTGGTAATTACATTCGTATTCGTCATGCGAACGGATATCAGACAGCTTACGCGCACCTCAACGGCTACGCTCGAGGCATCAAATCAGGACGCAGCGTCAAACAAGGTCAGGTTATCGGATATGTGGGCACGACCGGTCGCTCAACTGGCCCACACTTGCATTATGAAGTCCTGGTCAACGGCAAGCACCGTGACGCCATGCGCCTGAAACTTCCAACAGGACGCACACTGGAAGGTAAAATTCTGTCCGATTTTCAGGCTGAAAAAGCACGGATCGACGCTATTCGTGCCGCACAGTCTCCGATCGTGGACTACGCTCAAGCGCAAACAGGCAAGGTCGTCAACTAAGACGATTTGCTTGGATCTCCTGTATTTATGAACATCCTTGTCGCAGCCTCTTGAGGCGGTGAACAATCGTCCCATATCTATTTTGTGAGCTTGCTGCCATGCGGGAGCTCATGACGAGTAGATCAATAAGTAGAGCATCATTTCGTGCGTCCAAGACGGCGGGATCGATGTATTCCGCCTAGAAAGGGGATTAAAATGGATTTGGAAAAATTTACTGACCGCGCGAGAACCGTCTTAGGCCATGCGCAAACTGCGGCTGTCGCCGCTGGACACCAGCAACTCTCTGCTGAACATATTTTGAAAGCCCTATTTGAAGAGGGCGACAATCTTTCTGATAATCTTATTCGCGCAGCTGGCGGCCGCCCTGAACAAGCGCGCCAGGCAGTTGATGAAGCGCTGAACGCAATTCCTCGCGTCTCCGGATCTGGCGCTGGGCAATTATCATTGTCACAGTCGGGAGCCGCAGTTCTACAAACCGCTCAAGCAGACGCACAAAAGGCCGGAGATAGCTTTGTCACTGTCGAACGTCTGCTTATCGCCATTACTAAGACAACCGGTAAGGCAGCAGATGCCATAAAGAACGCAGGGGCAACTGCAAATACTCTTGAAAAAGCAGTCGCAGATCTACGGCAAGGACGCACAGCAGATACGGCAAATGCAGAAGCGGGCTATGAAGCCCTGAATAAATATGCACGTGACCTGACTGAAGCCGCCCGCGAAGGTAAACTTGACCCGGTGATCGGTCGTGACGAAGAAATCCGCCGGGCAGTCCAGGTTCTTTCCCGCCGCACCAAAAACAATCCAGTTCTGATCGGTGAACCTGGGGTCGGTAAAACCGCTATTGCCGAAGGATTGGCGCTCCGTATCGTCAATGGCGACGTGCCTGAAAGCCTTAAAAACAAACGTCTTTTATCCCTCGATATGGGCGCGTTGATCGCTGGCGCCAAATACCGGGGTGAATTTGAAGAGCGCCTAAAAGCTGTTCTTAATGAAGTAACTTCAGCTGAAGGCGGCATCATTCTTTTCATTGATGAAATGCACACCTTGGTAGGCGCCGGCAAATCTGATGGCGCCATGGATGCATCCAACCTATTGAAGCCCGCATTAGCGCGCGGAGAGCTTCACTGCATCGGCGCCACGACACTGGACGAATATCAGAAACATGTCGAAAAAGACGCCGCCCTCGCCCGACGTTTTCAACCGGTTTTTGTGGAAGAACCTTCTGTTGAAGACACTATTTCGATCCTGCGAGGACTGAAAGAAAAATACGAAGTCCACCACGGCATACGTATTTCTGATGCAGCTATCGTCGCTGCAGCAACCTTGTCTAACCGATACATCACAGACCGTTTTATGCCCGACAAAGCGATCGACCTGATGGACGAGGCAGCCTCCAGATTGCGCATGGCGGTGGAGTCAAAACCAGAAGAACTCGATGAAATCGACCGCCGGTTGATGCAGTTACGCATTGAAGCGGAAGCATTGAAGAAAGAACACGACGAGGCCTCCAAGGACCGCTTGTCCAGCATTTCAACAGAGATTGAAGACCTCCAGGCTAAATCTGATGAGATCACCACCGCATGGCAAGCTGAAAAACAACGTCTAGGCGGCGCCACAGCCGCTAAGGAGCTGTTAGACCGTGCGCGAGCGGAACTTGCGGATGCTGAGCGTCGATCTGACTGGGAAAAAGCGGGTGAACTTAAATACTCCCACATACCCGCCCTTGAACAACAGATTGCTGAAGCAGAAGGCGCAGACGATAAAAACGGCGCCAATACGCTCGTTAAAGAAGTGGTGGATGCTGACGCAATCGCATCTGTAGTTTCTCGCTGGACAGGCGTCCCTGTCGACAAGATGATGGAGGGCGAGCGTGAGAAGCTTCTTCAAATGGAAGATAATCTTCGTGATCGCGTCGTAGGTCAGGATGAGGCGTTGGCGTCGGTCGCCAATGCGGTGAGGCGTGCTCGTGCCGGCCTTCAGGACCCGAGTCGCCCTATTGGCTCATTCATGTTTGTCGGTCCGACTGGAGTAGGTAAAACAGAGCTCACTAAAGCGCTAGCTGAATTCCTGTTTGACGATGAAAGCGCAGTTCTGCGTCTTGATATGTCTGAGTATATGGAAAAACACGCCGTCTCTCGCATGATCGGCGCACCTCCCGGATATGTTGGATATGAAGAAGGCGGCGCGCTGACCGAGGCGGTGCGGCGCCGCCCCTATCAAGTCATCCTGTTTGACGAGATAGAGAAGGCACATCCTGATGTCTTCAACACATTGCTCCAAGTGTTGGATGACGGGCGCCTGACAGATGGTCAGGGTCGCACCGTCAGTTTCAATAATACACTGATTGTGATGACCTCCAACCTGGGTGCGCAAGCCTTGGCTGAAGACACATCCGAAGACGATGTTTCAGACGCTGCACGAGCATCTGTTATGGCGGCAATTCAAGGGCATTTCCGACCTGAATTCCTTAACAGGGTTGATGAAGTGGTCTTCTTCAAGCGTCTTGGGCGCTCTGAAATCGACCGCATAGTCGGCGTACAACTAAAACGCCTTGAAAAACTTCTAGCTGATCGTCGCATGACATTATCACTTGATGACGCCGCTATGAAATGGGTTGCAAATAAAGGATATGATCCTGTCTATGGTGCTCGCCCGCTAAAACGCGCTTTGCAAAAAGAGGTTCAGGATCCGCTAGCCCTTCTCATTCTTGAGGGACGCGCGAAGGACGGTGATCATATTACGGTCTCCGTTGAAGGTGATGAACTGACTTTCAATGGCGTTCCCGCGAGTATGATAGGCAAACCCTCAGCACTAAACTAGTAAGCCAAAAAACACCCCGCATTCTGAAGAATGCGGGGTTTACTCTACCCGTCTTTGAACCGGTTACTTATCTGTAGCCTCGTCCCACTCATCGGAGACCTCATCGCCGGCGTCATCTGCTGCATCTTCGATAGCTTTCCCAGCATCATCGACAGCATCCTGAGTGGCGTTCCAGCCTTTTTCAGCTGCTTCGCCCAAGTCATCGGGGGCATCGTCAGAGTTGGCGATGTTGTTTGCCTCTTCTTCAGCCTCTAATGCCGCATCGCGAGCATCATCAAATGCTTCCGCAGCTTCCTCTTCTGAGTCGTTTGCATAAGCATCGACGGCTTCTGCTGCTTCGTTCTCTGCATCTTCAAAAGCACGCTCAGCTTCATCAAAACTGTCTTCTGTTTCTTCAATGTAGTCCCTAGCGTCAGAATAAGCGCCGCTTTCGCTTGCGTCTTCATAGGAACTCTCATTCTGCTCAAGGTCACTTAGAACATCAGCGTTCAAGTCCGAAGTGGTTTCACCATCCGAGTCTAGGCTATCAAGAGCCTCTTCTTCGCTGGAGAGCATTGGACCGCCCTGGCCCGATGGCGCTTTGGCACTCAGGAGCTCGGCATAAATAAATTTTGGGGCTTCATCTTCTGCTGAGATACGCGCCCAGCCCCCATTCATTGCATGAACTTTGACTTGCTCGCCTTCTTCAAGCACCTCGACGATTTCACCATCCATCCCGTGGTTATTGCGTACATTTACGAATGACTCATCAATGTACTTTTCCTCCGCTGAAACAAGTTCCTTGGTATCAGAGTTATCACCCTTGGTTTCAGCATAATCAGACTCCAACTCGTATTTCTTCTCAGAAAGGTCGGTGTCTTCGACTTCTGACAAATAGTCTGTTTCTGCTTCGTCTGGTGGAGTTGGTAGAGCATCGTCCTGCGGCATGGATTGCTCAGTCGTTGAAGCCGGGACTTCATCCTGTGGATTAATGCCGTAAGGCTGGCCAACTTCCTGCGCCAAAGCAGCAGGTCCAGCAATCGCCACACTCGCAACTGTAGCAATCAACGCTTTGCGGAAAGTGAATTTCGCGGGGGTTGTCATGAGTCTTCCCTTTCATCGTTTCAGCGCCATTTGACGCCATTTCTTTGAAGAGGGACCGCTTTAAATGTGGATGCGCGATCCGTTCACCCAAACAACGTCGGGCCAACGAATTTCGTTGCATTAAGGATAAGAAATCAGCATAAGCTACTGTTTATAAATATTAATTGAACTCATACGTCGATAATATTAATCTCATCAAAACCGTATTTCACTAATGCAGGCAGATAGGCTTGGCGATTTGCTTGCCCGCCTGTCAGATAGGCGCATGCTTCCTGTTTCACAACATATCCGTCATTTTGGGTCACCAATTTACCAACCTGCCGGGCGATTGCTTCGCCTGTATCGATGATATGTTTCACATACGAAGGGCAGGCCCGGCTGATTTGGGCGCGCACAAGCGGAAAATGCGTACAGGCCAATACAACAACATCTATCTCGCGTCCTCGCTCATACTCAAATAGAGGTGCGATTGTGTCATGGAATCTTTGCTGATCCAGGTCTTCTCCACGGGCAAATCTCTCGGCCAGCTCCACAAGACCGGATGAGCCGTGCCGGATCACATGCACATTTTTGGCAAAATCCTGCTCAAGCCGATCAAGGTATTGCCTACGAACCGTGCCAGGCGTCGCCAGCACACCGATCACACCAGATTGGGTTAATGCCGCTGCTGGTTTGATAGCTGGGACCGTACCAACGACTGCAACGCTCACAAGCTCTCGAACCTGATCAAGCGCGAGCGTGCTTGCCGTATTGCAAGCGATCACCAAAACATCAGGCTTTACCCGATCTACTAACACCTTGCAAACACTTGGAATTCTAAGCCTCAACTCTTCATCGGTCTTGATCCCATAAGGAAAAAAACCCGCATCAGCTGCGTAATCCACCGTCCATAATGGGTGTTGCAATCGGATGGTCTCAACGATTGAGAGCCCACCCACACCACTATCAAAGACCAGTATATGCGTCATTTGTTCCCTGAGAGGTCAGCGCTACCCACAAGCGCGCCATAAAGTTCAGGGCGTCGATCTCTAAAGAAACCCCATGCAGCTCGCATTTCGTCTATTTCTTCCAGATCAAAAGAGGCAAGGCGAACACCCTCTTCGGTGCGATCCAGTTCTGTCACAATCTCGCCTGTCGGGTCGGTAATAAAGCTTGTGCCATAAAACACCTGTCCTCCTTCATCACCTACACGGTTTGAAGCAGCTACGGGAATGACGTTAGAAACAGCATGCCCCTGCATCGCGCGACGCCAGCGCGCTGCCGTATCCATTGTCGGATCTTGGGGCTCTGCGCCTATTGCAGTTGGGTACATCAAGACATCAGCCCCCATCAGCGCCATCGCCCTTGCACATTCTGGATACCATTGGTCCCAACAGATACCGACGCCGATATTACCCTTATTGGTCGCCCAGACTTTAAACCCTGTATCTCCCGGGCGAAAATAGAATTTTTCCTGATATCCGGGACCGTCGGGAATGTGGGATTTGCGATAAACGCCCAATAGAGATCCGTCCGAATCCACCATTACAAGCGAATTGAAATAGTGCGGTCCTGCTTTTTCAAAGATTGAAACAGGTATAACCACACCCAACTCTTGAGCCAGCTCGGCCATCGCCAAGACACACGGATGCTCACGCCACGGATAAGCGCGGGCAAACTCTTTCTCTTCCTGCGTTTTGCAAAAATATAGTCCTTGAAACAACTCTGAAGGCAGGATGACATCCGCCCCTTGTGCTGCTGCCGTTCTTACATAGCCGGAAATTTTCTCAATGTTTGACTGCATGTCATCGCCCAGCGAACATTGTATGACACCAAGGGAAATTGTTCTGGCCATCCGGCATCCAACCTTCAAATTTTTGTCGCGATTTAGGGTTTGCATCCGCTAAGCTGGCTGTTGCTGTGTTATACAGTGAAACGAACCACCTCCGGTCAATATATGACGAGATGGCAAGGCAACCACACGGCGATCTTTAAAAATTTCACTTAGAATCCGCAAGGCTTCCTGAGCGGCCGGATGATCGTGGTCGGTGTAAATTGGCATAACAACCGTTGCATTGCCGATGATAAAGTTCATGTGGCTTGCTGGCGCCAATTCCCCGGCTTCATCGACATACCGCCCTGGAGATGGAATACGTGTGATTTTGAGCGGGTGACCATTCTGGTCGCTTGCAGAACTAAGCTTCTCATAAATTTCATTGAGAATGTCGGCGTTAGGATCATCCTGCCCTGTGGGTGATTGGCACACGACGTGACCAACCCCGACAAATCGCGCTATATTGTCGATGTGACCATCTGTATGATCTTTTAACAGGCCTCTCTCAATCCAAATGACTTTCTGAGCGCCTAATGCTGTTGCCAGCGCGTGTTCTGCATCCCCCTCCCCGGTCCAATTTGGATTTCGATTTGGATTGAGCAAACATTCACGCGTGGTCAAAAAAAGCCCCGAGCCATCGCCTTCGACTGCGCCGCCTTCAAGCACGAACGCGTTAGATTGCGCGGCGGCACCTGTAATGCTGATAATGCCCTCAGCAACTTTGTCATCATGTTCATAAACATATTTACCGCCCCAACCGTTTACCTGAAAAACGCTTGCCGTGCTGGCTGACTTAAAAATGGGGGCAATGTCTCGCATCCAAATGTCGCCATATGGCAATTCAATGATGTCGGCGATACTGCCGACGGCCGCGTGAGCGCTCTGCTTCGCTTCCTCATTCTTCACCAGCAGTTTGACGCGATCTCCCAGCTTTCCGTCCACCGTTTGCGATAGCGCATTTATCATCGCCACCACCTCGCGGCGCGCACCTGACGGTTCTGGCGGCCATAAATCATCGCCGGTCGGCCAAGCGGTCCATATAGCGCTGTGCTGCGCCCATTCGGCTGGTGGAGGCGTCGTCATTTCAATCACTTTCAAACATTAGTCGCTACAACTGCACATTCTACCGTCAAATGTCGACTGAATTTCGACCACGATAACCCCATAAAAAAGCGGCGACCCTCGCAAGGATCGCCGCCTTAATTTCGGATCAGACGAAGTGTCTGAAGTCTCGCTTAGAATTCGTAACGAACACCCATGCGAACTTCCCAAAGAGACGC
>CAYFFG010000020.1:8650-62914 GCA_964342355.1 uncultured Hyphomonadaceae bacterium | reverse complement strand
CTCCGAAGGCAGAGGTCAGAGGTTCGAATCCTCTTGGGTGCGCCATTTACATCAATAAATCAATATCTTAGTTGGCGGCACTTCAGTCGTGGATGGCACTAATCCACTTTTGTGGGGGCAGACTCGGAACCGCTTGACAAATTTTAGAAAGGTTGTTTTAAAATGAATGCTCAACAATGGAGCATGAGAACATGGCCCGTCCTCGCATGTTTGATCCTGACGCTGTGCTGACGGATGTGATGAATGTTTTTCGCCGCAAGGGATTTGCAGCATGTTCCGTGCGCGATCTCGAGCTAGCAAGCGGTCTCACCTCAGGCAGCCTTTACAATGCGTATGATGACAAGCGCGGCCTGTTTCAAGCCGCATCCGACCAATACCTGAACACGGTGGTCCGCCAGCGTATTCGCACCTTCGCGCCACGAGGCTCAGGTATTGAAGGTCTCCGGGCCCTCTTTTTGTCGACCCTTAATGAGCCCGCCGAAGAAGCATTCGGCTGTCTTATAACAAACAGCGCCGTCGAGTTTGGCCAGGTGGGGGCGCCAGATTTCGTCGCCCAGGGGCTAGAGACGCTGAGGGTGGTTTTTGTAGACCGCCTCGACGGTGACGACGCAGGTGCTGATGCGTTGCTCGCCTTCTATCAAGGCATTCTGGTCCTCGTGCGCGCCGGACACGATAAGTCGGCGCTTGAACGAATGATTTCCAGATTCTTCGAGACTTTTACTCAAGCAATGAAAAAGGAGTAACACTGTGGATGTTGAACAACTTTGGCGGCGTTATGCGAAAATCTGGTCGTCCGATCAGTCAACCAGAGAGCGGGAACTGCAAGCCTGTCTGGCGGATGATGCCACCTATTGCGACCCGAACGGTCTTCTGGCGGGGCGTCCTGCGCTATCGGAGTATATGGGCGGTTTTCAGGATAACTTCCCTGGGAACGGCTTCACTATCATCGATGTCATCTCACATGATGGCGGCTCGCTTGCGCGCTGGACGCAGTACGACGCCAACAAGTCCACGCTGCATTATGGTGCGAGTTTCGCCAGCCACGACGCCGAAGGTCGTCTGAAGAACATCAACGGATTCTTCCCGTTTCCTGGGCTGGATCCCATCGGATGATCAGATGATTGCGCCTTAAGTTCTGAAAGAACAGGCTTCGCGCTTTGAAGCAAAGAAACTGAGATCAACTCCAGTCACGTTCCAATGCTGTCTCAGCCAAACGAGGTTGCGGCCGTTATCCTTGCAGCTGCGCAGGCTGAATAAAGTCCTAAACTGCAAACAAACAAAAACGGCCACTGGATAAACTTCAGTGGCCGTTTCTGGTCGACTCCAAGGCAAGCAGACTAGTCGAGGTTTCTCTCGATCATGTCGACTTGGAAACATTCGATCAGGTCGCCTTCTTTAAGGTCCTGATAGCCTACAAATCCCATACCACATTCCATACCGGATTTAACTTCACTAACTTCGTCTTTGAAGCGTTTGAGAGTGGAGAGTTCGCCTTCGTGAATAACAACGTTGTCGCGAAGCAAGCGAACACCACATCCGCGGCGAACGACGCCTTCCGTAATGCGACAACCCGCAACCTTACCCAGTTTGGAAATGTTGAAGACCTGAAGGACTTCCGCATAACCAATAAACGTTTCGCGTTTTTCAGGGGCCAACATGCCGGAGAGCGTGGCTTTCACATCATCAAGCAGGTCGTAGATGACGGAGTAATACCGGATCTCGACGCCTTCGCGTTCAGCAAGGTCACGCGCTTGTTTATTTGCACGTACGTTAAACGCGATGATTGGCGCGTTAGATGCTTGTGCGAGCAAGACGTCACTTTCAGATATACCGCCCACAGCACCGTGTACGACGCGCGCGCGGACTTCATCAGTTGAGATTTTATCCAGCGAATGCGTGATGGCTTCAACAGAGCCCTGGACGTCGCCTTTGACAACAACAGGAGCTTCTTGCGCCATTTGGGTTGATGTGCCGTCTTTGAGGCGCGCCAGTAGATTTTCCAACGACGCGCGAGCGCCTGGCGCAGTAGCGGCTTTATCACGCTGCATACGTTGACGATAAGCAGTGATTTCACGCGCACGCGCTTCTGTTTCAACCACAACAAATTGGTCGCCTGGTTCTGGCGGACCATCAAGTCCCAGAACCTCAGCTGGCTCGGTTGGGCCAGCCTCTTTCATTTGCTGGTTCCGCTCGTTTACGAGCGCACGCACTTTACCCCATTGTGACCCGGCAACCAGAATGTCACCACGTTTCAGTGTTCCGCGTTGTACAAGCACTGTCGCAACAGGTCCGCGACCACGATCTAGTTTAGATTCAATCACCACACCATCTGCGTCACGGTCTGGGTTGGCTTTAAGTTCCAGAATCTCAGCTTGTAGCGTGATTGCGTCTGTCAGTTCGTCCAATCCGGTTTTCTTCAAGGCAGAAACGCTTACCGCCTGAACTTCACCGCCCATGGCCTCCACCTGAATGTCGTACTGAAGCAGTTCAGTCAGAACTTTGTTCGGGTCAGAATCGGGCTTGTCGCATTTGTTCACAGCAACGATCAGCGGAACTTTAGCAGCCTTGGCGTGGTTTATGGCTTCAATGGTTTGAGGCATCACACCATCGTCAGCCGCAACAACCAGAATAACAATGTCGGTGACATTCGCACCGCGTGCCCGCATAGACGAGAAGGCCGCGTGTCCAGGCGTGTCGAGGAAAGAAATCTTCTGGCCGGTTTTGAGTTTTACTTGGTACGCGCCGATGTGCTGAGTAATGCCACCAGCTTCACCGCCAACGACATCTGTCTGACGAAGTGCATCCAACAAAGACGTCTTGCCGTGGTCAACGTGTCCCATGATCGTGACAACTGGCGGGCGACTTTTCATGTCGCCTTCGTCGTCCTCAGGTCCTTCAAGACCGATTTCAACGTCAGATTCCGATACACGATTAATTGTGTGACCGAATTCTTCGACAATTAGTTCAGCAGTATCCGTGTCAATTGTATCAATCGCACGAACCATCTCGCCTTGCTGCATCATGAATTTCACGACATCAGCCACACGCTCTTTCATGCGGTTAGCAAGTTCCTGGACAGTGATCGTCTCAGGAACTGTTACATCGCGAGATTGTTTTTCTGTTTCGCTTATGCCCATTTTGGCGCGACGTTCGCGCTCTTTTTGTTTCGCACGGTTTAGTGAAGCCAATGAACGTTGCCGTTCTTCGTCTTCTCCTAGTGCCGCAGTGATGGTCAACTTACCTTTACGGCGCTTAGGCTCAGAACGACGCGAAGGAGCTGGCGAGCGGTCCGGACCGTCGTCAGAATGAGTTGGACGGGTTTTCTTAACGCGTCCCCCAAGCTCAGAAAGCATGTCTCCGCCAGCAGGAGGGATATCAACTGCTTCTTCGGCGGCG
Organism: uncultured Hyphomonadaceae bacterium; assembly: GCA_964342355.1. Classification (GTDB taxonomy): domain Bacteria; phylum Pseudomonadota; class Alphaproteobacteria; order Caulobacterales; family Hyphomonadaceae; genus Hirschia. Next base: position 59,518 of record CAYFFG010000020.1, on the reverse strand, counting down.
GCCTGACGATTATTAGGTCGTTGTGGTTTTTCCTTGCGGTTTTCACGCGCTTCCTTGCGAGGTGCGGCAGGCGCTTCTGTCGCGGCCTTTGCTTCTTCTGCTGCACGGCGAGCAGCCTCAGCCGCTTCTTCAGCTTCCGCCTTGCGCCGAGCTTCCGCTGCTTCACGTTCGCGGGCTTCTTCATCGAGGCGTTTGGCTTCTTCCTCGCGACGACGGTTTTGCTCCTCAAGCGCTTCTAACTGGGCGCGACGTTTTTCTTCGTCTGCCTTGCGTTTCATCAAAGCGGCCTGGCGAGCACGCAGTTCTTCCTCGGACAAGCCAAGCTTGCGAGCAGCTTCAGCGGCTTTGTTTGGGGCGCGCTGTCCAGGTTTGGCGTTGGTAGGCGCGCCAGGTCGGCCAGCTTTATTTGGCACGACTACGCGTTTTTTCTTCTTTGTCTCAACAACAACCTGTTTGGAGCGCCCATGCGAAAAGCTCTGCTTAACTGTGCCGCCGGCTTTGCCGGGCACACTCAATGGCTTGCGTCCGCCATTGGCGCCGCTGTTGTTATTGTTGTTGTTCTGCGCGTCTTTCGTGTCGCTCATTAAAAATCTTCATGTTGCGATCGCAGCGCCTATCGCCGCAATCAATTTAAACTCTAATTGCTTCCTGACGGCCAATCATCAGGTCGTAATGCACGGAATCCGGAAAGCCTTTCAGCTTCGCGGACCCACAAACAACCAGTCCGCCCCGATTTCAGGACTGCGTGTATCACACGCTCTCGCCCTAAGGCCAAGCCCAATTGCATTGCTGAGAAACACCCAATTACGGGAAGTTCCTCGGTCTCGTCGTCGAAATAGATCGCTTTGACGAGCGCCAGAACCTTTTTTCGACCATCTTCCGCCCCATCGGATGCCTCAATGAGACAGGTCGGGTACGTGTTTCTTATCTCTTCACGTACCTGTTCAAGGCCTAAGATAAGGTCTCCTGACCTTTTTGCGAACCCCAAAAGATCAAGACAACGCGCAATCAGACGATTTTCTGTCAAATCAGCAAGATTTTCTGGATGTTTGACCTGTGCTTTAAAAGCACGCTGGAAAACTTTTTTCTGAACAGCCAGCTCGATATGTTCGCGCGACGCAGTTACCCAAGCGCCGCGGCCTGGCAAACGATTAGCGACATCGGGTGTGACAACACCCTCAGGATCCAGAACAAACCTGACCAATTTCGATTGTGGCATAGATTCACGTGTCACCACACAAAGACGCTCCGGTTCTTTGTGCTGGTCACCACGCTTGCCCACAGACTGCTTTCGTGGCGGCCCTTTATCTGTTGCAGCGATTAGGACCGCATCTGAAGTGTCTAATGAATTTTCTGCGCCAGGCTCGCGGCCTGGTTCGTCATCAGACCGTATCGTCTGGTTCGGGCTGTGCGTCATTGTCGCCGCCCTCCAGGTTGATGAACGCCGCTTCAGCAGCTTCCAGATTGTCTAATTCGTTGTTTAATTCAGCTTCAGCCGCATCCAGTTCAGCTGCGCGTTTTGCAAGCTCAGCTTCCAGAACTTCGGCCTCCACCCAGCCCGCCGCCACACGCGCACGAAGAACAAACAGTTCTGCTTCGTCACGGCTCATTTCGCCTTTCGGTAAGATGCCGGGTTGCCATCGTGCTTTGTTGCGGCCTTCGCCTGGCTCTTTCCAACCGATCAGATCGTCAGGAACTAGCCCGGCCAGATCGTCGATTGTTTTTATGCCTTCATCTCCAAGACGAACCGCTAGGGTAGGCGTGACGCCTTCTAAGTAAGCAACTTCGTCGGTAACGCCCAACTCCTTGCGTTTTGAGTCCATGGCAGACGCCAACAATTCAAGGTATTCGATAGCGCGAGTCTGAAGTTCCTGCGCGACCGCTTCGTCAAAACCTTCGATAGCCGCAAATTCGTCAATGTCGACGTATGCAATTTCTTCGATTGTTTCAAAGCCTTCGGACGCCAGCAATTGCGCCAGCATTTCATCAGCATCCAGTGCGCGCATGAAGAGGGCGGTGCGCTCGGAGAACTCTTTCTGACGACGTTCAGAATCCTGAGCCTCAGTTGTAAGATCAATCTGCCAGCCCGTGAGCTGAGACGCCAGGCGCACGTTCTGGCCGCGACGACCGATCGCCAACGGGAACTGGCTTTCTTCAACGACAACTTCAACGCGCTCTTCTTCTTCGTCGATCACAACACGAGAGACTTCAGCAGGCTGAAGCGCGTTCACGATAAATGTCGCATCGTCTTCTGACCAAGGGATGATGTCGATCTTTTCGCCCTGCAGTTCAGACACAACGGCCTGAACACGGGCGCCACGCATACCAACACACGCGCCGACTGGGTCAATTGAAGCATCGTGAGACAGAACGCCAATTTTCGCACGGGAGCCCGGGTCACGCGAACATGCTTTGATTTCGATAACGCCTTCGTAGACTTCAGGCACTTCCTGAGCAAAGAGGGCAATCATGAAACTTGGGTGAGCGCGAGATAGGAAAATCTGCGGTCCTTTCGTTTCACGGGACACCTTATAGAGGTAAGCGCGAACGCGGTCGCCTGGATTGAAATTTTCACGAGGCAGACCATCGTTGCGGCGAATAATGGCTTCGGCGCGGCCCAAGTCTACAATAACGTGACCATGTTCAACGCGCTTCACGATGCCGCTGATAATTTCGCCTTCTTTGTCTTTGAACTCGTCGTACTGACGTTCACGTTCGGCGTCACGCACCTTACCTGTGATGACCTGTTTAGCGGTTTGCGCAGCGACGCGGCCAAATTCAAACGGCGGGAGTTCTTCGGAAATTTCCGTACCGATTTCGGCTTCCGGATCCAGTTTCAGCGCTTCATCTAGCGACAACTGCTGGTCCGGGTCTTCCACGTCTTCGACTACTGTCTGAACGCGCCAGATCTTTGTCTCGCCGGAGTTTGGGTCGATGTCGACGCGAATATCGTGTTCCTGGCCATAACGGGAGCGCGCCGCTTTTTGGATGGCCTCAGCCATCGCATCAAGAACGATTGTCTTGTCGATTTGTTTTTCCGCCGCGAGTGTGTTGGCAATCGCCAAAATCTCAAGCTTGTTTGCTGAAACGCCGATCGTGCTCATCAGCGATCTCCTTCTTTTGAATCAGCGCCGTTGTCGTCGGCGTCTTCGCTATTTTCATCTTCTACCTGATCAAAGGCGTCTTCATCCACATCCGGAGCCTGTCCGCGGGCCTGCGCTTCTTTGATCAATTCATCTGTCATGACGAGCGAGGCTTTGACCATTTCCGTAATTGGAATTTCCGCCTTCGCACCGTCTTTAAGGTCCATAAACACGACACCGTCTTTTTCGTCGGTAATGAAACCGTGAAACCGACGACGTCCGTCAATTGGCATTCCGATTTCAACGCGTACTTCATGTCCTGCCCAGTTTGCAAAATCACCTGGCCGCGTCAGAGGCCGATCTATGCCTGGCGAGGACACTTCAAGGTTATACTCCGAAGCAATCGGATCTTCCACATCCAGAACCGGACCAATCGCGCGTGACAAGCGCGCGCAATCTTCTACATCCATCGTGCCATCAGGTTTTTCAGCCATGATTTGCAAGATAGGTGTCTTGGCGCCCATCATTCGGATACGCACAATCTCAATCCCCAAAGCCTCCGCCTCAGGTTCGATGATTGATAAGATTCTGCGTTCAATTTCACTTAGCGCGCGCAAATGCATATTGTCCGGTGTTCTAGAAACGAAATGCGGCGGCCTAGTTACCCGGGCCGCCGCTGTATTTTTTTCAGCTTGCGCCTTCTATACGCCCCGCTGGATCAAATGTCGAGAGGCGAGTTATGTGTTCTAGTGCGCGCGTTTGACGAAGTCATAGAAAACGGGTGAGCAGTCGCCGAGGTTTTTGGTCTGATAGCGCGTGGTGATGTGATCAACCGGCGGTGTTCGCCAATCATCTGCCTGCTGTGCGCTCCATTCCAACGCTTCATTTGCAATGAACCGCTCTAAAGCCCAATCTGCATAGTGCGCCACATCTGTTGCAAAACGAAGCGAGCCGCCAGGTTTAAGGCGGGAGACAAACAGCGATACAGACTCATGTTGTACGATGCGCCGCTTGTTGTGGCGGGCTTTGGGCCAGGGGTCAGGGAACAGAATGAATATCCGGTCCAGTGTTTCAGGTTTAATTCCAATCAACACTTCACGCGCATCGCCCTGGTGAATGCGGATGTTTGACAATTTGGCGATATCGATCTGAGACAAAGCCTTGCCGACACTTTCGCGGAAGGGTTCAACACCTATCAGACCGATATCAGGATGTTCCTGCGCTTGGCCAACTAGGTGTTCAGCCCCGCCAAAACCAATTTCAAACCAGACCTTTTGAGGTTTTCTGGCAAACAGCGAGGCCGGATCCAGCGTAGCTCCTTCAGCGATCGGTGCTTCAATGCGTGGATAAAGTTCGTCAAACAATGCCTTTTGACGAGGCGATAGGGGGCGCCCACCCGCTCGCCCGAACGTCTTTAGCATGCCGCTTTGTCTGTTGTTTGGTGTGTCTGTCACTTCAAACCTCTTCTGGAAGGAGAGGGTGTTAAGCGATCATGGCGACAATAAAAAGAGGCTATACGAGTTGAGCATTCTTTTCATTTTGACGCGGTTTGAATTTAAGCAAAGAAAAGCCTGGCGCAAAAGACCGCACCAGGCTCAACGTGTGTTTGCTATCCACCCAGCTTTTAAGTCAGCGATTTAAGTTGATCCACTAGGTCTGTTTTTTCCCAGGAGAAACCGCCATCCGCCTCAGGTTCATGACCGAAATGGCCGTAGGCGGCAGTGCGGGCATAAATTGGGCGATTTAGCTGAAGGTGGGTGCGGATGCCCTTCGGAGAGAGATCCATCAGGTCCTTAAGCGCGCTTTCGATTTTTGCTGGGTCGACATTCTCTGTGCCATCACAGTTAACATATAGCGACAGAGGTTTTGCCACACCGATCGCGTAAGATACTTGGATAGTACAGCGGTCAGCTAATCCAGCCGCCACAACGTTTTTGGCAAGATAACGACATGCATAGGCGGCTGAGCGGTCGACCTTTGTTGGGTCTTTTCCTGAGAATGCTCCGCCACCGTGCGGTGCTGCGCCGCCATATGTGTCTACAATGATTTTGCGGCCTGTGAGACCTGCATCTCCATCTGGTCCGCCAATTACGAAGTTACCTGTCGGGTTGACGTAAAATTCCTCTTCGGGTGGGAACCATCCTTCAGGTAAAACATCCTGAACAATCGGGCGCACAAGCTGGCGCATGTCATCTGGCGTAAAACCGTATTTGTGTTGTGTGGAGACAACAACGCTTTCGACAGCAACCGGGCGTCCGCCTTCATAGCGAAGGGTGACCTGAGATTTCGCGTCCGGTTCAAATTCTGGTTGCTCGCCTGATTTACGAAGTTCAGCCATGCGCTTGAGGATCTGATGCGCATAGGTGATTGGGGCAGGCATTAGTTCGGGAGTTTCATTAGTGGCGAAACCAAACATGATGCCTTGGTCGCCCGCGCCTTCTTCTTTAGTCTCAGAAGCGTCAACACCCATAGCGATATCGTCAGACTGGCCATGCAAGCGGTTGATCAATTCAGCTGTGCGCCAATGAAATCCCTTTTGGTGATAGCCGATTTCCTTCACCGCGAGACGCGCTGTTTCTTCCATTTCCTCAAGCGAAGGCATCAAATCTTCTGGCATGCGCATCTCGCCTGCAAGAACGATTAGATTAGTTGTGGTGAGCGTTTCGCATGCAACCCGCGCTTCAGGAAAACGGCCGATAAACAAGTCAACAATGCTGTCGGAAATTCGGTCACAGACCTTGTCCGGGTGACCTTCTGAGACACTCTCGCTAGTGAAAATGTAATTTTGACGCACAGTATCGCTCCAGACATTTCAACATATAAAGATAAGTTTATATGTTGAAATGAAAAAAATTGAAAGCTGTCTCTGCATAAAAATACACCGCCCAATTGTAATTGAGCGGCATATGATTTGTTTATATTCTGCTTCTTTAAACCTTCGAAAAGGCGACGGAGCCGTTTGTTCCACCAAATCCAAAAGAGTTGGACATCACGATGTTGAGTACGGCATCACGTGCTTCACGAATGATGTTGACGCCAAATGCGGCTGGATCCAGATCATCAATGTTGATTGAGGGGGACACAAATTTTTCTTTCATCATCAGAAGAGAATAAATCGCTTCCTGAACGCCCGCGCCGCCCAAACAGTGGCCGGTCATTGATTTGGTCGCAGAAATCATTGGCTGATCTGCAGCTTCCTGGCCAAAAGCTTCCCTAACGGCTTCTAGCTCTTTCATGTCACCAACAGGCGTAGAAGTCGCGTGAGGGTTCAAATAATCAGGCCGGCCGGAGGTTTTCATTGCAAGTTTCATCGCGCGCACCGCTCCTTCACCTGATGGAGCGACCATGTCGTAACCATCGGAAGTGGCGCCATAGCCCGTGACCTCGCCATATATGGTTGCGCCGCGTGCTTTTGCGCGTTCATACTCTTCCAGTACGAGCATGCCAGCGCCGCCGGCAATAACAAAGCCGTCACGGTTCGCGTCGAAAGCGCGTGAGGCTCGGGCCGGGTCTTCATTGTATTTTGAAGACATGGCGCCCATGCCGTCGAAAAGCACCGACAATGTCCAATCTAATTCTTCGCCGCCACCGGCAAACGCAACATCTTGTTTGCCCCATTGGATCTGTTCGGCGGCGGCGCCGATACAGTGGAGAGAAGTCGTGCAAGCTGAGGAGATGGAGTAATTTACGCCAAGGATTTTAAACAGCGTCGACAATGTTGCTGATGCTGTCGAACTCATCGCTTTTGGCACTGCAAACGGGCCAACTCGTTTTGGAGATTTTTCGCGTGCAATGTCCGCGGAAGCAACAATAGCCCGCGTTGACGGACCGCCCGTTCCTGCAATGAGACCGGTTCGTGGATGGGAAATTTCATCCTCAGTCAGTCCGGAATCTTCTATCGCCTGCTGCATGGCCAGATAACAGTATCCGGCACCGTCGCCCATGAAGCGCATAGCGCGTTTTTCGATCAGCTGGGCAGGATCAGCTTTCGGTTTTCCAAAAACTTGAGAACGAAAACCTCGTTCTGCGTAATCTTCAGAAAATGAGATCCCGGATGTTCCGTTCTTCAGGCTTTCTGTCACTTCGCGGACATTGTCGCCAATGGAGGAGATAATACCCATTCCTGTCACGACGACCCGGCGCAATCCTGTTGCACTCATTGTGCGTGATCCTTCCTCATGTTGTTCGCATTCAATTGCGTAAGTCCTCCCCAAGGACTTCTGTTTAACGATTTTGTTTCAACTGATTGCGTCGTCAAGCCTTCATCAAGCCGACGCGCATGCCCTTGGCTTCATAAATCAACTCGTCGTCAGCAAAGACTTTACCGTCTGCTATGCCCATCACCAGGCGAGAGCGGATGGCGCGCTTGATATCGATTTCATATCGCACCATTTTTATGTCGTTAGTCACCTGGCCTGTGAACTTAACTTCTCCGACGCCAAGTGCGCGACCTTTGCCGGGAGAACCCGTCCAGCCGAGCCAAAAGCCGACTAATTGCCACATTGCATCCAACCCCAAACATCCAGGCATGACAGGATCACCGGGGAAGTGACACTGAAAGAACCAGAGATCCGGATTAATGTCGAGTTCCGCTTTAATGTGACCTTTGGAATAGGCGCCGCCATCTTCGTTGATTTGTATAATACGGTCGAGCATCAGCATCGGCGGGGCGGGCAATTGCGCATTGCCAGGACCAAACAGCTCGCCTTTTCCGGATTTGATCAATTCTTCGTAACTGTATGAGCTTTGCGGCTCGTGAAACAGGTTGGACATGTCTTCGGGGTCTCCAGCTGACGCAGGGCCGACTTAACGCATAAAATGCAAATTTGTCTGACTGATGGCGTCGACACTCTAATTTGATGAAAAGACGCCTAGCATGTCCTCAGCGATCTGATCAATTACCTGTTCACGCACCAGATTCAGGACTAGCGAACAATATGTGCTGAAAGATCATCCGCTCCCCAAATGGAAAGACGTTTTGCCCACCCAGACACATTCTGGATTTCTATCCTGCACCAGTCACCTTCACAGGCGGCAACTTCCGCAACCACACCTACGCCGACCTCAGCGAGAGGCTGTGAAGTAGTATCAGGTTGTTCGCGTAGATACATTTGTTCTGCTGTTATGCCTGTCCGTCGTGCGCCCAACATACGCGCATGCACCCAAACTTCATCGCCTTGCGGGTCACGGATCTTTCGCCAGTTTCGCGTTTCTTTAATGACAAGAACAGGCAGGCCTGCGCGTTCGTATACAAATTGAACATCATAGTTCTCACCAGGCCCCGAGCGCCCGTTAATCTTGTCGTATTTTAAACTGGCGTATCTGGGAACTTCCATACCGGAAAAACTGGATAGCCGGGATGCGCTGTTTCGCTGCTTGTAAGGCTGAAGGCTTGCAGGTTCGATTAGAACACCTTGGCGCGTCTCAGGCGTATTTTGAGCGTACACTGATGGAACGCCGACACTGGCTAGCAGCAGAACTGCAGCAAATATCCTGATCTTGCGAGCTTTTTGACTCTTGCGCATAACACGACCATCGTTTTGATGAATAAAAACATTTTTCGCGCATTTAAGTGAATCGTGGCTTAAACTATTCGTACGAATTGCGTATAGTAGGTGTTAAATGAGCTGGGGGTGGGCTTGGAGTTTTCAAAGCCGTTTGTTATCTGCTTAGCGCGATGAATTATCGGGAGGACACTTTCATGACGACAGATAAAGTCAAAGTCGTCGTCACACGAAAACTTCCCGAACCCGTCGAAACGCGCATGCGCGAACTATTCGACACTCAGATAAATGAAACTGATCAGCCATTATCCAAGGACGAATTGAAAAACACCGTTGCTAAAGCGGATATTCTTGTTCCAACCGTGACCGACAGAATAGATGATGAGGTTCTGGCGGCTGCTGGTCCGCAGTTCAAAATGATCGCCCAATTTGGCGCTGGTGTTGATAATATTGACTTGAAGGCGGCTCATGAACGCGGCGTGCTAGTCACCAATACGCCTGGCGTTCTCACTGAAGACACAGCCGATATGACAATGGCGCTGATACTGGCGGTGCCCCGTCGTATTGTAGAAGGCGTCAATGTTCTCAAAAATGGCGAGTTCAAGGGGTGGACACCAACGTGGATGCTGGGCCGCAGAATTTTTGGCAAGCGATTAGGCATTATCGGTATGGGGCGCATTGGCCAGGCGGTGGCGCGCAGAGCCAAAGCGTTTGGCCTTCAAATCCATTATCACAACAGAAACCGCGTCTCCCATCTCATAGAAGAACAGCTGGAAGCAACTTACTGGGACAGCTTGGATCAGATGCTCGCGCGTATGGACATTATTTCTGTTAATTGTCCGCGTACGCCCGCCACTTACCATCTGCTTCATGAGCGCCGATTGAAACTTATGAAGTCCGATGCGTATCTGGTGAACACGTCAAGAGGCGAGGTGATTGACGAATCTGCGCTGGCAAATGTGATTGAAGCGGGCGATATCGCTGGCGCCGGACTTGACGTTTATGAACATGAGCCTGCCGTTAATCCGAAGCTGATGTCTTTGAAGAATGTTGTTTTATTGCCTCATCTGGGGTCTTCAACGCTTGAGAGCCGAATTGATATGGGTGAGAAAGTCATCATCAATATTAAGAGCGTTCTTGACGGGCACCGTGCGCCGGATCGGGTTTTTCCCGAATTACTGTAACAGTTTAAATTTCGAAACAATGAAACGACAGATTGCGCCAAAACTCCCTGTGGCTGTGAATGAGAAAGTGTGTGCCAAATTGGTGCAGTTGAATGCAGCTTATTAGCAATCATTACATGGACATTAACGTTTTTTAAGGCAATTATGAAGAAACTGTAAGAAACGGTGTTCTTTGTAAATTTCCGGGGCGTTATTGATGAAACTCTCCACCCTCGTATCGGTGACAGCAGCAATCCTGTGTCTTTCGGCTTGTGAGACTGCTGAAGGCTATCGAAAGCAACTCACGCAGTATCAGGGAGAGGCTGTCAAACAGTTGATAGCCGAATGGGGGGAGCCAAAAATCGTCAACAGGCTTGATGATGGCCGAGAAGTCTGGATTTATGAGAGAGTCCGCGATCTGCCGCGCGGCGGCTATTTTGAGCACAAATACTATCGCAAATCGGCCAAATTCGAAGACAAAGACGGCGACGTTGAAACACGCCGTTTCATGGAGGCGCGCAGAGTCTGGGTGCCGCGCTATACGTTGCGTTCTGAGTGCCGGACACATTTCATTGTCGAAAAAAATGATGTGGTGGCTGAATTTACTTTTCGCGGCAATGGGTGTCTTGCTAGCGAATGGGGCATTTAAACAAGCCGCTCTTATAAAGTGTCGCTTTCTATTTTCGGCGCGATTGTTGGCACGCTTTCCAATGCCTGATTGTTGCTATCAGGTGCAGGCAGCATTACCCGGTTAAGAAAAGCGCGCAAATCCTCAATCGATCGCCTTGGTATCTCCAAATACGGCATGTGACCGACGCCCTCATATATAATGAGCTCCGAGTTTGGGATTGTGTCTCTGAACTTGCTCGCAAATCGCGGCGGCGTCACAGCATCTTTCTCGCCATGCAGGATCAAAGTGGGGATTGTAAAATCCGCAAGTTCTTCCGCATCCAGAGGCGAGAGCGGTTGAGACAGGCGGTCCAATAACCCTCTGCGTCTGCCAGGCGCTCTAGAAAGATCGCTGTATCGCTGAACCATGGCGTCACTTGGAAAGTCAACACTGATAAAGGATGCGGTCAACCAGTTCTCAATCTGAGGCTTCATATCCATATGCTGAAACAACATTTTCAGCCAGGGTTGCGCCATTAAGTCATCGCGCAATGGGTCACTTCCGATATCTGTTTCAACCTGTTCCCAGCCGGTCGAGCCAACCAGCACTAATCCAATCACGTTGTCGCGATGTGAATCTGCATATCGCCAAGCGGAATCCCCGCTTGTGCCAGCACCAACCAGAATGATGTCTTTCAGCTTCATGGTATCTATAAAGGTATTCATAAAATCTGCGTCGGACTTCACGTCAGAATGCCAGCCATCCGGTGTTCTGGTTAGACCATGTAGGGGTAAGTCAACTGCGATAACTCGATAACCAGACTGAAGCCCACGCAGCCAATCTGTCCAGATGTGCACGCTCGCGGCAAATCCATGAACTAAAAGGATAGTATTTTGACTGTCACGCGGCCCGATATCGACATAGTGGACCTTAAGATCCGTTTCTAAGTCGATGAATTTTGACGCCGCCATAGAATAACGTTGCTCCAGCGCCTCATAACGAATATCGCCGCGTTTAAGGGTCAGCGCGGCTGCAACAACCACAAAAATTAGAAAGGCTAGAATTCCCTTTAGAATTCGACCCATGAAACCGCTCCAATTCGCCCCCGGCCTTCAAGAAAACCCTAAGCGCCTCCGTTAGGAGAAACCTAGGTTAATTTTCATCAATGAAGCAACTCAAAGCTGTTGTCTCAGAGTCTGTTTTTTACTCCACAACAGGGGCAATTTGGGTCACGAGGCAGTTTCACCGTTCTGGATTGCGCATTCAAACCGTCAAAGATCTGAAGTCGACCTGCTAGGCTTTTACCCACACCAGTTAATTCTTTGATTGTCTCCAATGCCATTTGGGCGCCGATAATCCCGGTCAGAGGGCCCACAATTCCAATCTCCGAACACTTCTCTTCGGATTCTGGCAATTCCGGGGTTAAGCACCGATAACAAGGCAATCGTTCCTGGGGCGGCCATTTTTTTGTTATGCCTGATTTGTAGACCGCAAGCTGTCCAGTCCAACGTCCAACTGCGCCTGACACCAGAACTCTGCCAAGTCTGTGACACGCTGCGTTGACATCAAAACGTGTGGAGAAACTATCCGATCCATCCAATACAATACTGGCGTCACCTATTAATTCATCTGCGTTTGATGTGTCCAAACGCGCTTTCAGTGAAATTATTTCACAGTCCGGATTAAGTGCGTGAAGTCTCTCACGTCCGGTGTCAGTCTTTGGCTGGTCAACTTCCTCAGACGTAAACAGGATTTGACGCTGAAGGTTTGAGAGCGACACAACGTCATCGTCAATCAATCGGATTCGCCCAACGCCAGCGGCTGCCAGATAAAGTGCTGCAGGGCTGCCCAGTCCGCCAGCGCCAACCATCGCAACGGTCGCGCCCAATAGACGTTGTTGGCCGGGTCCGCCTATTTCTCTCAACATGATGTGACGCGCGTAACGCTGGATTTGGTCAGAAGACAGATTCATGGTTTGTTTTGTCAGTTCTTGAGGGCGCGCCGCTTATTCGGCCTTTGTATGATCCCTTAGCAGACGGTCAGGAAGGAACAAACGGCGCCGTGGTTATTTACGTGTCTCCAAGCGCAGATGGTGAAGCAGGCCCTTATGCGCCACTGCTCAAAGACCTTTTAACAGGTCAGCGGAATGTCTTTCTGACGGGACGGGCGGGCACCGGTAAGACAACCATGCTGAAGCGCCTGTTGCGTGCAGCGGGAGATAGGGCCGTGGTATTGGCGCCAACTGGACTGGCAGCGGTCAATGCAGGTGGGCAAACGATCCACTCATTTTTTAAATTTGCGCCCCGTTTGCTGGATCTTGCAGACGTCAAGAAAATGCGAAACCAGCGCTTGGTGCGCACGATTGACACCCTGATTGTGGATGAAATTTCCATGGTGCGCGCAGACATGCTTCAGACAATGTCAGATATGCTGAAACTGAACCGTGGCGACAAAAGGCCGTTTGGCGGCATACGCATGATTTTGTCCGGCGATCTGCACCAGCTACCCCCGGTCGTTGAAAACGACGTTCACCCCATTCTTCAGGACCGCTTTGGCGGGCCATGGTTTTTCAAAGCGCAGGCCTTTCAGGAAGCAGGTTTCCGTCTAGCGGCGCTAAAACATGTGTTCCGGCAGGAAGACACACGGTTTTTGAACATATTGAACGCCATGCGAAACGGACGTTTAGGTCCGGAAGAGCGAGCCGAACTGGATGCGCGTGTGTCTGACCGTTCTCCAGCCGAAGCTTCGGAGACACATGTTGTGCTCACACCAAATAACGCAGCTGCGTGGCGGATCAATCAGCAAAGACTGGAGGACCTTCCTGGTGAGCCTAGCGAATATGATTGTTCAACGGATGGCCAGTTTGACGAAAGAGCGTTTCCAACTGATGCCGTACTTGAACTCAAGACAGGCGCACGGGTCATGCTTATCAAGAATGATCCGGAAGGAAGATGGGTCAATGGCTCTATCGGAACTGTCGAGGCGTTGGGAGAGGGGGCTGCATTTGTGAACATTGATGGAGAAACTCATCGGATCACGCCTCAAGTTTGGGAAAAATACCGGTACGATTTTGATTCAGACAATAAATCTGTCAGCCGAACTGTCGTCGGTTCATTCAAGCAATTGCCACTGCGTCTGGCGTATGCGGTCACAATACATAAATCGCAGGGTATGACGCTGGATAAGACATATATTGATTTTGATAATGGCATGTTTGCCCATGGACAAGCTTACGTCGCGCTGTCCCGTTGTCGAACTCTGGAAGGTCTTGAACTTTCTCGCTCCTTAAGGCCGCGGGACATCATAATTGATCGAACGGCCTTTCAATTTGGCGGGCTCAACACTGTTGAAGACACGGATGCGTACCTGCTTGCAGACATGATGGGGGCAGGTCTGCAACTTGAAGGTTAGCGTTCAACTCATTGGTTAGCGATTTCTGAAAGCGCATTCACAAAATCAAACGCCAAGTTTGTAAATATTCTAAGTCGTTTTTGTTACCTTTAAACCTGAAAGGACTGGTCAGACCGGAAAAACCGGCGCCGGGAGGGTTAAGGACGCAAAATGAGTCTGGACAAAAATATCGACGAAAAGATCCGGCAGGACTTGTTGGCTAATGCCTATTCCACGCTTCCAAACGTCTTGGTTGTATTTACGGCGACCTCGGCGGTCGTTGCGATGATACTTGCCCGATCATACCCTTTGCTGGCGTGTTTATGGATTGGTGTTGTACTGGCGTCCACGCCCTTCAGATTGCTCACTCTGACGGCGTTTAACAGGATATGGAGTGAGAAGAATTCACTGACACCAAGCGAATTCAAACGCTTCACAGCCTATTACAAATACCCGCTATATTTTTCCGGCGTTATGTGGGCATTGGCTGTCATGCTGGCGGTGCACACTGATCGTGTAGATAAATTTACAATCGTCACAATCGTTTCAGCCTTAGCCGCAGGTGCGTCGGCCGTTGTGGCGTCGATGCTCAAAGAAGGGCGCACATACATTATCTTGCTACTATTGCCTGGTGCTATTGCGATGATGATAGACGGTGGCGATCTGGTGAAAATTGGCTGGTTAGGCATCGTATTCGTTGGGGTCATGATCAGTGGGCAATACAAAAATCATATGATTTTGCGCCGTAGTTTTGAGCTCCAGCATGAAAACGACGCGTTGGTGGATAATCTTCAGGAACTGAACGGCCAGCTTGAATCCAAAGTTGCTGAGCGAACCGACGCGCTGAAGAAAGTCGCTTACCGCGACACACTTACAGGATTGCCAAACCGTCTTGGTTTGATGGATTGGATGAAGGCGAACCTGTCGACAGACAACAAAGATGAAGCCGCTGTGATGTTCCTAGACCTGGATCGCTTCAAACAGATCAATGACGCTATGGGACATGATGTTGGCGACCAGGTGCTGAAAGTGACAGCCTGCCGATTGTCTGAATGTCTGCCTGACGGGTCCATTCTGGCGCGCTGGGGCGGTGATGAGTTTATTATTGTCACCAAACAATCCAAGCTGGTACGTAAGATCGTTCAGCGCGTGAGCCGCGAACTTCTATCCGCAGTCTCATTGCCATTTGAGGCTGAGGGGCAGAGCCTCGGTCTAGGGCTGTCAATTGGCACGGCATTTTTCCCGACAGATGCGTCAACACACAAGGATGCAATCCTTGCGGCAGACCTTGCCGTCGCCGAAGTTAAACGAACTGGGCGCGGACATTTCCTCAACTACAGCGAAACCTACGCGGAGACGCAGAGACGCAAATTTGACCTGAGCCGAGAGCTGGGTGAGGCGATCAAACATGACAGCCTTAGTCTGCATTACCAGCCGATCGTTCAAGCTAGTTCAGGCAATATATACGCGCGAGAAGCATTGGTAAGATGGAACCACCCCGCGCTCGGACCGATCAATCCCGAAGAGTTTGTTAAACTAGCTGAGGACACAGACAGGATCGTCGCACTGGGTGATTGGGTGCTTAGTCGCGCATGTTCGGACGCGGCGAAGTGGGAATCTTGTGAAGAAAAGCCTGCGCCTCAAGTTGCTGTGAATGTGTCTGTCAAACAATTGTTGTCTGAAGGCTATGCGCTTCGGGTTATGCAAATACTTGCTCAGTCCGGATTGCCGCCAGGGCGCCTTGAACTGGAAGTCACAGAATCCCTGTTTGATGACGAAAACATGGATGTGGTGCTCGCTGCGGTCACCAATCTGCGCGCAATGGGTGTCGCCGTTCACATTGACGATTTTGGCACCGGCTATTCGTCTTTGTCGCGTCTGCATCAATTCCCGGTCACCGCCATCAAGATTGACCGCTCATTTGTGGCTCAAATGGACGGACAGGGCGGCGTGATTATCGAAAGCGCGATGCTAATCGCCAAACATTTTGGCTTCGCAGTGGTCGCTGAGGGTGTCGAAACCGAGGAACAGGCTAAGCGCTTGTCAGAACTTGGGGTCGACTATCTCCAGGGGTTCTATTTCGGTCGCCCCGAAAAGGAGATTTACAAGGATACAGAGCCACAACGCCTTGATGCGGCATTAAAGCGAGCCGCATCGGCCTAAAGCCATGCGATCAGATCAGCGTCCAGTCGATCCAAATCCGCCTTCGCCACGGTCGGTTTCAGACAGTATATCAACTTGCGTCCAGTCGCCTTGGGTGACAGGCGCGACAACCATTTGGGCGATACGCTCGCCACGCTGAATGACGAAGTCTTCCTCACCGAGATTAATCAAAATGACTTTGACTTCTCCGCGATAGTCCGCGTCGATTGTACCGGGAGTGTTCAGGCAGGTGATGCCATGCTTGGCCGCCAGCCCTGAACGAGGACGGATCTGCACTTCAAACCCAGTTGGGATTGCCATGGAAAGCCCAGTCGGGATCATAGCTCGCTGCATTGGACGTAACGTAAAAGGTTCGCCTTCAGGCAGCGCCGCACGTAAGTCCATACCAGCGGCCCCAACAGATTCATAAGCGGGGAGGGCCAACCCTTCAAAATGATCGAGTGGTTTGACTTCGATGGTTACGCGATTTGGTGCAGTCATGGAAAAGGCCCTCTTGATATCGGACCAGCCATAAACCGCTTCGCAAGTGGATGCTACTCCGCTGCGTCCTGGTCTTCCAATGGAATGTGGAAGTTCATGACGTTCTCAGGCAGTTCTTGGGGCGCTTCAGTTTCCTCGTTGAGAAACGCTTCAGCGATGCGCTCGGCTAACCGCAACGCCACCTCGCCTTTGCCCATGCGCGGCCAGTGTTCGGCGCCGGAGCGTTTGACGAGCGTAATCTCGTTTTCAGATCCGCCCATAACATCGCCAGAGACATCGTTAGCAACAATCCAGTCACAGCCTTTGCGGTCCAGTTTGCCCTGAGCATGCTCGATGACATTGTTGGTCTCAGCAGCAAAACCAACGACGAGTGTAGGCCGGCGCCGTTTCTTTTGAGAAATGGTTTTGAGAATGTCTGGGTTTTCAACCAGCGAAATTGTGTTCAATCCGCCAGTGGTTTTCGCTTTAATCTTCACATCAGACGGCTCAGCCGGACGCCAATCAGCCACAGCCGCAACAGATACAAAAATGTCTGCGGGGAGCTGATCTTTCACCGCAGACAGCATTTGCTCAGCTGTTTCTATCTTGACGGTATTCACGCCCTTTGGCGGAGTAAGCGCTGTAGGCCCAGTGACCAAAGTAACGTCTGCGCCCAGGCGGGAAAGCGCATAAGCGATCGCATAGCCTTGTTTGCCGGACGAGTGATTGGAAATGTAGCGCACCGGGTCGAGTGGCTCACGAGTTGGACCAGCTGTCACCACAGCCTTACGCCCGGCCAGGGGACCGTTTTCTGGTTCGGTGAGGTGACCCATAATCTCTTTCACAATCGCGCTGACTTCCGGCAAGCGGCCTGGACCAAACTCACCACAGGCCATTTCGCCTACATCTGGCGGCATGATGCGTACACCGTCCTGACGCAATTGTGAGATATTGCGCTGTGTCGCCGGGTGCTCCCACATGCGCACATTCATTGCTGGAACCATCACAACGGGTTTGTCTGTTGCGAGCAAAGTTGTGGAGGCCAGATCGTTTGCCAGACCATTGGCGGCTTTCGCCATCAGATCAGCAGTAGCTGGACAAACGACAACCAGATCAGTTGAGCGGGACAGTTGGATATGTCCCATTTCGGCTTCATCGGATAAGTCAAAAAGTTCGCCGAAACTCTTCTCACCCGTCAGCGCTGAGACTGTCAGCGGGGTCACAAACTGCTCGCCAGCTTTGGTCAGGATACAGCGCGTCGCTACGCCCTTGCGGGCGAGTTCACGGATCAGCTCAAGGCTTTTATAAGCGGCGATACCGCCACCGATAATGAGAAGAATAGATTTGCCGCTCACGAGGCATACTCCACTGGTCTTTTTTTATTGTCTTACCGCTAAATTGTGAAGAATGCACGGATGGCGCCGGTTTGATTTGCTCAACTTATCGGGATTAAGCAAAAAACGGTCTATAATTGGCCCAAATAGTATCCAAGCGTGGCCGACAACAGAACAAAACTTACGATAACGATCGCAAGCGGTGCGCTGTTTTGGGACTTGGGTTCAGGCGCTTGTGGCTTTTCAAACTGTTCCATCACCGTTTCAAAGCGATCCATCATTTCAGGCAAGCGCTTGAGGCGGTCGACAGTATCCTGAGCGACGGATGATGCAATTTTAGCGGCTCCTGCTGGTCCAAACTCACGTTTGACCCAACGCTCAACAACAGGTTTCGCCGCCTGCCAGATGTCGTGAGTTGGATCTATGGTTCGCGCCACTCCCTCGACCTGAACCATGGTTTTCTGCAACATCACGAGTTCCGGTCTCATTCGCATACCGAACTGGTGTGTGATGTCGAACAATTGCATCAATAACCGTCCCATTGAGACAGACTCTGCTGTTTTGCCGAAAATGGGCTCGCCGACACTGCGCAATGCCTGAGCGAAATCTTCCTGTTTGTATTCGGGAGGCACATAACCAGCCTCAAAGTGGACTTTCGCAATGCGTTTGTAATCGCGGTTGATGAAACCATTCAGGATTTCAGCAAGGAAGAGGCGCTCTTTCGGTCCGATCCGGCCCATTATCCCGAAATCCACCATGGCAAGACCTGGCAATTCGCCATCTTTCTTAGCGGGGGTAAGGATCATGTTGCCTTCATGAACGTCAGCATGAAAGAAACCGTGATCCAGCGCAGAGGCAAGGAAACCTCTTGTCACAAGATTAGCAACCTCTTTTCGGTCAACGCCTTTTAGGGCGCCGGGTTGGGTCATTGGAATGCCGTCAACCCAACTGGTGGTCAGAACGCGTTGAGATGTTCGCTCCCAGTCGACTTCTAGCCCCTGGTAAAACCCGTCCTTTTTGACGATCTCCGTAAATTCAGAAGCGGCGCCGGCCTCAAAACGAAGGTCCAGTTCACGTGTCATGGAGGTGTGTAGCGTTTTAACAAACTCCACCGCACGCATCCGACGTCCTTCAGATGATGTTTTTTCTATAAACGCTGCGCCACGCGCCATAGCGCGCAGCTCCAAGGCGATCCTTTTTTCCACGCCGGGCCGCAAAATTTTGACTGCCTTCACACCTTCAGGCGTTTCAATTTTGTGGACCTGCGCGATAGAGGCGGCCGCAATCGCCGTATCCAGTTTTGGAAACAGGCTCTGCATGTCATCGCCAAACTCTTTTTCCAGTAAGGACTGCGCTTTCTTAATTGAAAATGCGGGTAGGGCGTCTTTCAATCGGCCTAAATCAGAGGCCGCGTCAAACCCGATGAGGTCGGGGCGCGTGGAAAGGAATTGCCCAAGCTTGATATAGGCAGGCCCCATCTTCTCCAGTGCGCGCGCAAATCGCTCGCCCGGACGACCTTTGCGACTGGCGCCAGGCAGGTTACGCAGGATCGCGCCAACGACTTTCCCAGGCCACGGAAGACGTGACTTCAGATCTTCAGGCATAACAACGTCATGCCGCGCCATCGTGGCGCCAGCGCGCGCCAGCCGGTAGTAGTCTGCGATTGCTTCGAACATGAGGCCTTGCCTATCCGCTAACTCTTGCCGCCGTCTAAACGGCCCACCCCATGTGAAGCGCCGCAACGCCGCCTGTGTAATTGGTGTAGGACACACTTGAAAAGCCAGCCGAACGGATCATGTCCGCAAAATCAGCCTGTCTTGGAAACCGCCTGATAGATTCAACAAGATATTGATAGCTGGCCTTGTCACCCGTCACCAACTGGCCAAGCTTGGGTATGACATTGAAAGAGTAAGCGTCATATGCGGCCTGTAACGTCGGGGTCGCCATATGTGAAAACTCCAGACAAGCAAAGCGTCCGCCCGGTTTTAATACGCGCTTAAACTCCCGCAACGCTGCAGGAATGTCTGCAACGTTGCGGATGCCAAATGAAATTGTCACGGCATCGGCCCAATTATCCTTGACCGGCAGGCACGTCGCGTCTCCGCACGCCCACATCAGACCGTCGTCACCGCGCTGCTCAAGTCCTGCAAGCAACATTGAGTCATTTATGTCCGACACGATTGCTTCAGCCGGCGCGCCTCCGCGACGTTGGCGTGTTTTCTCCGCCGCCTCCACAAAAGCGCGGGCGATATCGCCAGTGCCGCCGGCCACATCCAGAAGCTTTTCCCCCGGCTGTGGGTTGAGCCGCGCTATTGTGTTGGCTTTCCAGATGCGATGGACCCCGGCGGACATCAGGTCATTCATCAGGTCGTATTTGTCTGCGACCGACCGAAAGACACCTTTTACGCGGGCGACTTTTTCTTCGCGCGAGACATCTTCAAATCCAAAAGAGACTTTTTCATCCGACATAAGAATAATTCCTGCATGTTCCGCGCCGGACCATAGGCGAACTCAATTGATAGGGCTATATGCTTTGCAAATGCCTGAATTGCCTGAAGTTGAGACAGTTAGACGCGGCTTAGAGCCTGCATTGACCGGCCGCCGATTTAAAGCGGTCAAATTGGCGCGTCCAGACCTTCGGTTTCCATTCCCCGAAAGGTTTGTCGAACGTCTTGAGGGCACCCGCGTTGAGCGTCTGGGTCGCCGTGCAAAATTTCTGATGGCCGAACTCTCCACCGGCGAAACGCTGACGATGCATTTAGGTATGACTGGCCGGTTCACCATTTCTGGCGAGGGATTTGAAGTCTTTGCACATTCTGTGTCACCTGCGCCACAACACGATCACGTCACCTTCTCTATGCAAGGTGGGATTGAGATCATTTTTAACGATCCGCGTCGATTTGGTTTTATGGAGTTGTTTGCGCAGGGTGAGGCGGAGACATCTGCAAGGTTTTCCGAACTAGGCCCTGAGCCACTGTCTAATGCGTTTTCTGCAATCAGCCTGACTGATGCGATAAAAGGTAAGAAATCTCCGATCAAGACGGTTCTGCTTGATCAGCGCATTGTTGCTGGTCTTGGCAATATATATGTATGCGAAGCGCTGTTCCGCGCCGGTATCGCTCCGACCACTCGAGCTGGTGATATAAGCGCCAAGCGGCTTGAACGCCTAACAGCGCATATCAAAGACGTGTTGCAGGAGGCGGTTGATGCTGGCGGCTCTTCTATATCCGATTTTGCCTCCACTTCCGGCGCACTTGGTTATTTTCAGCACAATTTCTTAGTTTATGGACGTGAGAATAAGCCATGCAGTGTGTGCGGCGCCGCTATATTGCGCATTCCGCAATCTGGGCGCTCGACTTTCTATTGTGGTGTCTGTCAAAGCTGATCGGCTAGGTTGATAGATGCGGCAGGGGGTGACGTGCGCGCGAACTTGAACTAAGTCGAGCTATATATGCGGCGGTCAATTCGGGAAGATCTGAAACATGGGTCGTTTTGCGATATCTTCGCTTGTCAGTTTGGTGTTCGTTCTGTTGGTTGCGCCAGCAAGCTGGGCGGTTGACTTTTTAAGCGCAATTGAAGACGTGCCACTGCCGCAGGGCATAGAAGAGCGCCATCAGCCGGTCGTTTTTGAAACGCCATTTGGCCGCGTGATTCAGGCCACATCAGAAGGCAAGGGTAATGATGGCGATGTTGAGGATTTCTATATTCAGTCGCTTCCGGCTCTCGGGTGGAAACAGCTTTCAGAGTCGCTGGTGTTTGAACGACGTGAGGAAAGACTGAGTATCAGTATAGAAAGTCGTTCGGGTCGTGTGCGCATCAAGTATCGGCTTACAGCCCGTCCCGCACCGTCGCAAATGATCGCGGAATAATGTTTCGCCTCTTCCGGGGTGATCTAGGAGTTCAAGATGAGCTACGAAACAATTGAAACGAGCAAGGAAGAAGGCGCTGGCGTAGGCGTCATCACGCTTGCGCGGCCCGAACAACGCAATGCGCTCTCCAACACATTGATGGATGAATTGAGCGCTGCGCTGGATCTTTTTGAAACTGACGAAGAAATTGGCTGCATTATCATCACTGGAAAGGGCGGTAAGGCCTTTGCGGGCGGGGCGGACATTAAAGAGATGGCGGGCAAAACATTTGCCGATGCCTATAAAGACGACTTTATCACTGCAAACTGGGAGCGCGTCACCACCTGTCGCAAGCCTGTGATTGCGGCGGTGGCAGGTTATGCGCTCGGTGGAGGGTGCGAGTTAGCGATGATGTGCGACATGATCATCGCGGCGGATAACGCTAAGTTTGGTCAGCCGGAAATAAATCTGGGACTTTTGCCGGGTGCAGGCGGCACGCAACGCCTGACGCGCGCGCTTGGAAAAGCTAAAGCAATGGACCTCTGTCTGACAGGCCGCATGATGACAGCGGACGAAGCTGACCGGACCGGCCTTGTCTCGCGGGTCGTGGGGGCGGATGAGCTCATGGAAGTCACCATGACAATCGCCAAGAACATTGCCGCCAAATCGCGCGTGACATCCTTGATGATCAAAGAAGCCGTCAATGCCACGTTCGAAACGATGCTGAGCCAGGGCGTGCAGCTTGAGCGACGTATGTTCCATGCGGCGTTTGCGCTGGAAGACGCTCAGGAAGGAATGGCGGCGTTTATTGAAAACCGTCCTCCGCGTTTCCACAATAAATAGACTATCCGGCCGATTACTACGGTAGTGAAAATGATTCGTGGGAAATGCGAATTTTCGATTGACTGACAATATCAGTGTTGATAGTTACACCGCTCTCGCACGGAGGCTGTCGTGAAACAGTCATCGTTGAACTACCGCTACAAAGGTTTGGAGACCTCTATTAATGGCCAACACAAGTTCCGCCAAAAAGATGGTACGCAAGATCGCCCGGCGGACGGCTATCAATAAGTCACGCCGTTCCCGCATGCGCACATTCATTCGTCGTGTCGAAGAAGCAATTGTTGGCGGCGACAAAAAAGACGCTGAAACAAAACTACGCGCTGCAGAATCTGAGATTATGCGCGCTGTGTCTAAGGGTATTCTTCACAAAAACACGGGTTCCCGTAAGGTGTCTCGACTGGCGTCCCGCGTGAAAGCGATCAGCTAAGTCTATTTTTAATAGAAGACACCGAGAAGCAGGCGCCAAGCCTGCTTTTTTTGCGCACAAAAATTGCTACTAGCAACATCAATAGTTATTTCTATCCAGCGATATTAAATTGTCGCTAGCGAGGCTTGCCAACAGGGAGGTTTTGATGCAGCGGGCTGTGGAAAACTTGTCCGTGTTCGGTGCAAAAAAAATCTCTCAAAATATAAAAAAAAGAGGTTGATTATTGCCTCAAGTTTTTACCTGTCTGGAATCGCTACAGAATCTTTTTTTTGGGCCAGTTTGACAAAAATTTTTTTCAAGCGGTTGGTGAGATTCCAGACTCTTTTCGTTGACGAAGATAGTTAATTTGAGGAACACTGAGGGCTCACAAGGTTTATCCAGTATGCGGACAATAATTAGAACGTTTTCACGGGGGTGGAAACGTACGCGGGAGAATAATCTCCAATCGTGACTGGGTAGCCATCAAAACGATGGGGCTATGTGGGTAGATGGAAGTAAAGACAAAAACAAATTCTCAATACCACGTCGGTCAATTCGACATTTTCGAAAACGGCGGAAAAGGTCCGGTTATCTGGACTCAAGTTCGTCAGGAGCTCCGATCTCAGATTGGTGCTGACGCCTTCGACAAATGGCTCTCCAGTATTGTATTCGTTGCCGAAATTGAAGGAAAAGCTGTTCTTGCAGCTGCGTCCCGCGTCGATCAGGAGCGGGTCGAAAGAGACTATCTTCGCCGGATTGCGGGTGTTTGGGCGTCCTTGGACCCTAAAACGCGTGCGGTGAAAATCGTTGCTGAGACAGATCTCAGTGATGACCTGCGCCAGATGGCGCGGGAGAATCAGGAAGCACAGTTGGAAGGTGCGTTGGAATTGGAGGGGGAGGTGTGCGCCTCTGCCGGTCAGCCAGTTCTTGTCGCATCTGATGGCGTGCTGGAAGACGATCGCCCGTTAACGGGCGGCGATGAGATGTCTCAATCCTTTGAGACTCTTGTTGTTGGTCCTAGCAACCGTCTTGCCGCCAAAGTGGCGCGCAAAATCTCCGATGGGCTTGCTGGGCCGGTCTCCGTGGCGTTGTTTTATGGCGCACACGGTGTGGGCAAGACCCACATTCTTAGATCAATCGAAAAAGCGACAGCTTCCCGCATTGGCGGTAAGTCTGTTGTCTACATGAGCGCAGAAGACTTCATGCTCGCCTTTGTGGATGGCGTGAAGAAAAAAGACACAAGCGTTCAACGCAATCGTATTCGCAATGCAAAAGTTGTGTTGCTCGACGATTTGCAGCTCATAACGTCACGCACGGCGACGCTGAAGGAATTCTTTCAGCATTTGAGAGCCGTCACGGCCAGCGGTGGAAAGGTCGTGCTTTCTGCAGATGCTGCGCCGACACGTCTGGATTGTCTGGACGATCGTATGCGTGACGATATTCAGGGTGGGGTTGTCGTGGAGGTGCATCGTCCCGATGCATCAATGCGCGCGGATATTATTCGCTCCAAGGTGGAGATTATCCGTCGCGATTTTCCAAGCTTTGAACTTCAGGACTCCTGGGTAGAAATGATGGCTGAACGTTTGCCTTCCTCCGGTCGTGCGCTTTACGGCGCCGTGCGTAATGTGTTCGCGGGAACAGTGCTTGCTGATAAGCAGGTGACAGAATCTGCGGTTGACGCATCAATTCGACTTCAGGTCGGAGAACGCGGCGCGCCGAAAATCGACACGATTAAATCTGTTGTGGCTCGCTATTATGACATGACGAAAGCTGATCTTGAATCATCATCACGTCAGCGTCCTTTGGCGCAAGCACGTCAGATCGCGATGTATTTCTGTCGTGAGCTGACGACATGCTCATTCCCTCTGATTGGCTATAATTTCGGTAAGCGCGACCACACCACAGTTATCTACGGCTGTCGGAAAGTCACAAACCGCTTGAAGAAAGAGCCAGAACTCAAGGCTGAGCTGGACAAAGTGAAGGCGCTCATCCTTGATGATCACCGTAATCTGCCTGTTCACGCAGTTGCGTAGTCAAGACATGACGAAGAACTGAAGCAGCTCTTCACTCTTCGTCAAAAGTGGTTAAAGTCATCGACCCGCCTGCAAAGGCGGGTCGATTCGTCATACACGTCCGATTCCGGGCGGAAAATTATCGGGTAACGGCAATATGAAGCTGACCATCGACCGCGGCGCTTTTATGAAGGCGCTTTCTCACGTGCAGAATGTGGTAGAGCGGCGCAATACGATTCCAATACTCTCTAACGTCTTGTTAGAGGCGGAAGGCACGCGACTTAAGCTGACGGCGACCGACCTGGATATGGAAGCTGCCGACGCAACGATCGCGCACATTGAAAAGCCGGGATCTATCACTGCGCCTGCGCAAATCCTGTTTGATGTGGTGCGAAAACTTCCAGATGGCGCCGACATTGGATTGCTGCTGGACATGGAAAGCCGCCGCCTGACAATTACTTCAGGACGTTCGCGGTTCGCGTTGCCGACACTGCCGGCTGATGATTTTCAGGTTATGTCCCAAGGCGAAGCGCCAAATAGCTTTGCCATCCCGGCCGCAGATTTACGCCGTCTGATTGACAAGACGCGATTTGCTATTTCGACCGAAGAAACCCGTTATTATCTCAATGGTGTCTATTTGCACGGTTTTGAGGGTGACAGCGGCGCACGCATGCTGCGCACAGTCGCAACTGATGGCCACAGACTGGCAATGGCCGAAGCAAAGGCGCCTGCGGGCTCTGAGAACCTTCCCGGGATCATCGTGCCACGCAAAGCTGTGGCTGAGATACGCCGCCTGCTCGACGATGCTGAGAGTGATCAGGAAGTGCAGGTGTCGACTTCAGACTCCAAAATCATCGTGCGTGTAGGTGATGCGGTTATCACTTCAAAGCTGATCGACGGTTCATTCCCGGATTATGCGCGTGTTATTCCGCAATCAAACGATAAAATGCTAAAAGTCAGCACGGGCGACTTCAAAGCGGCTGTTGACCGTGTGGCGACAGTGTCCGCTGAGCGGTCCCGGTCAGTGAAAATGTCGCTGGAAGGATCTAAAGTCGTCCTTCAAGTGACAAATGCGGAAACCGGTCAGGGTGTGGAAGAGGTTGAAGCCGAGTTTGACGGTGAAGCGATGGATATCGGCTTCAACGCCAAATATCTGCTGGATGTCGCACAGCAGATCGAAGGCGACGCAATGCGCTTTGAGCTAAAGGACGGCTCTTCATCTGCGCGCGTCACAGATCCTGATGATGCTGCGGCTCAGTATGTGCTGATGCCGTTGCGCGTATAGCGGATTGACAAATGACGGATGGAGCAGGTCTGACCATCCGGCGTCTGGCGCTACTTAACTTTAGAAATCACGCTGAAACCGTGCTCGATCTGGATGCGCGGCCTGTTTGCCTGTTTGGAGCGAATGGGGCTGGCAAAACCAATCTGCTGGAAGCTGTTTCGCTTATTGGCCCTGGCAAAGGTCTGCGGGCGGCGTCATTGCCCTCTCTGGCGCGAACCGGCGTTGCTGAGGCGAGTGGTTGGGCGATTTCTGCGCGGTTGGACGATAATGGACTGGAGAGGCTGATAAATGTCGCACTTGATATAAGCTCTGATGGTCGCACACGACGCCTTGCTAAGTTAGATGACGCGAATGTGTCCCAAACGGATCTTGCGGAGCTGGTGCGGGTTGTTTGGCTTACGCCGAGTATGGATCGTGTGTTTGCGGGGCCTGCCGGGGACAGGCGCAAATTTTATGATCGCCAGGTGCTTGCTCACACGCCCTCGCATGGTGCGGCTGCGGCAATTTATGAAAAAGCAATGCGCGAACGCAATGCCCTGTTGGAGGAGGGGCGCGCAGACCCATCATGGCTGGACGCGCTCGAGGCTCGCATGGCGCAGTCTGGCGCGCAAATGGCGTATAATCGCGTGAGGGCGCTTGGTCGGCTGCAGGAAGAAATAGATGCGCGTCCTGAAGGGTATTTCCCTAAAGCTGACCTGCATCTGGATGGGGAGCTTGAAAGCCTGGTCATTGGTGGTGCGGATGTGGAAACACTCGAGCGTCAATATATAGAAATCCTAAAAGAAAATAGACGACGGGACAGTGCTGCCGGTCGTACTCTGCGCGGTGTTCATAAGACGGATTTACAGGTCTCGCATCGCCCAAAACAATTGCCAGCAGCGCAATGTTCTACGGGTGAGCAGAAGGCATTGCTGATCGGACTAATGCTTGCGAACGCAAAAGCGCTTTTAAAGGGCGACTTTGCCCCTAATCCTTTGCTATTATTAGACGAAGCTGCGGCGCACCTTGATTCGGACAGGCGCGCCGCATTGTACGATGAGCTGACGGCTTTGGGCGGTCAGGCTTGGCTGACGGGGACAGATGCCGCTCTGTTTGAAGCTTTTGAGGATCGCGCACAGCGGTTCAAAGTGGATGACGGCTCGGTTGCTAGGGTATAATGCCAAGCAGAAACAATAAGATAAGACGGGTCGAGAGGTCCTGAACATGGCTGAAGCAGCGAATAACGCAGAATACGGCGCAGATTCCATCAAAGTTCTCAAAGGACTTGAGGCGGTGCGTAAACGTCCCGGCATGTACATTGGTGACACAGACGACGGTTCTGGCCTCCACCACATGATTTATGAGGCGGTGGACAACGCAATCGACGAAGCGCTGGCGGGGCACGCTGATGAAGCTTCAATTATTCTGCATCCGGACGGATCAGCCGAGATTATCGACAATGGTCGAGGCATGCCGGTCGATATGCACCCGACTGAGGGTATTTCCGCTGCGGAAGTGATCATGACGCAGCTTCATGCTGGCGGAAAGTTCGATCAGAATTCCTATAAAGTTTCTGGTGGTCTTCACGGTGTGGGGATCTCGGTTGTGAATGCGCTATCAGACTGGCTCGAGCTGCGCATTCACCGCAACGGCAAAGAACACTATGTGCGTTTTGCTGACGGCGGAACGACTTGGGAGCCTTTGAAAGAGGCGGGCGAGAGCCCAATGCGCGATAATGGCAGGCCGCTAACTGGCACCAGCGTGCGTTTTCTGGCTTCGCCCGGAACTTTCACCATGACGGAGTATAGCCGCGACACGCTTGAACACCGCTTGCGGGAACTGGCGTTTCTGAACTCAGGCGTCAAAATTGTTTTTAAGGACCTGCGCGGCGCTGAGCCTTATGAAACTGTCCTTCAGTACGAGGGCGGTGTGAAAGCGTTTGTCCAACACCTCGATCGCCAGCGCACATCTGTGATTTCCGAAGTGATTTACGCTGTTGGTGAAAAAGAGGGTATCACGGTAGAGGCTGCTCTTGAGTGGAATGACAGCTATCATGAGAATGTTCTTTGTTTCACGAATAACATTCCACAGCGCGATGGCGGAACCCACTTGGCGGGTTTCCGCGCGGCGCTGACCCGTGTCATCAACAAATACGCGCAGGAAACAGGTGTCGCCAAAAAGGAAAAGGTCGACATATCAGGCGATGACGCCCGCGAAGGCCTGACATGTATTCTTTCTGTTAAAGTCCCAGATCCGAAATTCTCGTCACAAACCAAAGATAAATTGGTGTCCTCCGAGGTAAGACCCGTCGTCGATAATCTCGTTACCGAAGCGTTGTCGGAGTGGTTTGAGGAAAATCCGAATGAAGCCAAAGCGATCATGCAGAAGATCGTTGAAGCGGCGGCGGCTAGAGAAGCTGCGCGTAAAGCGCGTGAGCTGACACGCCGCAAAACGGCGCTGGATATCACGTCTCTGCCAGGCAAATTGGCCGACTGTCAGGAAAAAGACCCGTCAAAATCAGAGCTCTTCATCGTGGAGGGGGATTCTGCGGGCGGATCAGCGAAACAGGGCCGTAACCGCGAAAACCAGGCTGTTCTGCCGCTTCGGGGTAAGATCTTGAATGTTGAACGCGCTCGGTTTGATAAAATGCTCTCATCCGATCAGGTTGGCACGCTGATTACAGCGCTGGGCGCAGGTATCGGCCGACGATCCGAAGAGCGTCCAAACGAAGGGTTTGATCCGGCTAAGCTAAGGTACCACAAGATCATAATCATGACTGACGCGGATGTTGACGGTGCGCACATTCGTACGCTGCTGCTGACATTCTTCTACCGTCAGATGCCTGAGATTATCGAGCGCGGTCATCTCTTTATCGCCCAGCCGCCGCTTTATAAAGCGGAGAAGGGGCGTTCTTCTCGTTATCTCAAAGATGACATGGAGATGGAAGCTTACCTTATCGACGAGGGAACATCTGGTGAAACGCTGGTTCTTAGCAATGGCGAGCAGATTGGCGGCGAAGATTTGCGCGACCGTGTGCGTGAAGCGTCAGTCTTTAGAAACACCATCGCACGTCTAGCTTTAAGGGCGCCGCGCCTGATCCTCGAGCAGGCAGCGCTTGCTGGAGCCATGGCGGCTGAGGCGAGTCAAACTGAAGCTAATGTCGCGGCCGAACGTCTAAACGCGCTGGCAGAGGAAGGCGAAAACACCTGGTCTGCGACGTTTGAAAACAATGGCCTCGTATTTGAGCGCGAAGTTCGCAATGTCACAGAGCGTGTCGCTCTGGATTCACATCTTCTGGCATTGCCGGATGCCCGTCGCCTTGCTGAACGTGCAAGCGACCTTCAGGAGCTTTATTCTAAGCGTTCGGTTCTGCGACATGACCGTGGCGGGGAGGTTGAGATCTATGGACCCCTGTCACTGCTGGATGCAGTTTTGTCTTCTGGCGGCAAAGGTATCAAGATCCAGCGCTATAAGGGGCTGGGTGAGATGAACCCTAACCAGCTATGGGAAACCACCCTCGACCGCAACGCCCGCAGTCTCCTGCAGGTCAAAGTCCAGCACGCCGACTCTGCTGATGAAATATTCTCCAAATTGATGGGTGACCTGGTTGAGCCCCGTCGCGAGTTTATTCAGGAAAACGCGCTCGAAGCAGAGGTAGATGTTTAGGCGGCAGAGCTGCCTAAACTTTCAGCATCCCATTTTATTTCAATTGTGGCTTTGCGGCACACACTGATTGCTGGCGCTCATCTCGTCTGAACGAGATGAGCTCTATGTTGGAAGATTATTCTAATCCAAGGCTGATGATTGAAAGCCTTTCGCAATTATCGCCGCGCCTGTTTTTACGAAAAACACCAAGTAGTGTCACAAATAATATATAAATAAATTGAACAAATACAAAGCAATGGGTCAGGCCCAATATAAGTTGCTATACAAAATCAATAAGCAATATACATCTCCTTTATTTGCTAATTGAAAGAGAAAAACACTGCAAAAAAGCCATTAATCAACAGGCCATACCCCTAATGTGGCTTTTATTGGAATATATTACTCACCTAACTTCACATTGTTGTGACGTCGATTGACGGTCCTTTTTTCACGACCTCCTCTGAGCACAAGTTTCCTCACAAGCCTCTTTTCCGGCTGCCGCAAAACGGCAGATGGGCCCGGAAAAGCCGAGGAGATAATCAACTCATGTTCGGGGGTCCGAATGAAATATCAATCGCTGAAAAGCGCCCTTGCAAAAGGGAGCATGCTGGCCGGTGTCGCTGGTCTGGCATTTATCAACACAGCTGTCGCTCAAGAAGAGCCTGTTGCTGTATCTCAACCAGCGCCTGCTGCAGAAGAGGCGCGCCAGGAAACAATCACGATCACAGGATCGCGCATTGGCCTGTCCAATCTTTCAAGCACAAGTCCGATCACTGAGGTTGGGGCAGTTGACCTGACGCTTTCAAACACGGTGAACGCAGAGCAATTCCTCAACACCTTGCCGCAGGTTGTTCCTGGGTTTGATTCAACATCCAACAACCCTGGTATCGGTGAAGCTACGGTCGACTTGCGCGGTCTGGGCTCTGTCCGCACACTCGTTCTGGTGAACGGTCGCCGTTATGTGTCTTCTAACCAGAACCCTGGGGTTGTTGACCTTAACACCATTCCGGCCGCACTCGTTGAAAAGGTCGACATTCTGACCGGCGGCGCATCTGCGATTTATGGTTCTGACGCACTTGGCGGTGTTGTGAACTTCCTCATCAAAGACGACTTTGAAGGCGTTCAGGCTGACCTCAGCGTGGAGCAGTCTGAGGATGGAGATGGAAACATCTACACTTCGAATGTCATCGTGGGTGGAAACTTCGACGACGGCCGAGGCAACGCAGTCGTAAGTTTTGAATACACATCTCGTGAAGCTGTCTTCCAAGGTGATCGCAATCAATCCGCCTTCACGCTGGCTGACGCTGGAACCGGTTTTTCCGAAACTGGATCTGTCAACATTCCATCGTCTTTTGCGTTTGACTTCACACCAAACTACACTGAAGCGTTAGGCATTTCTGATGCAGATTGTGGTAGTGTAGAAGGCACAATCTTTGATACTGACCTTGGGTATTGTACGACAGATTCGTTCGGTTTCATTTTTAACCCAACTGGTCAGGGCGTTCTGCCGTTTATCAACTCCGGTCCAAACACAAACCGTTACAACTTTGCGCCAGAAAACTATCTGCAAATTCCGCAGGAACGTTTCTCTGTGTTTACGGCGGGTACTTACGAGCTGAACAACTATGCTGAGGTTTACGCTCAGGGTATTTTCGTAACCAGCCAAACTGAGCAATTGCTTGCGCCAACACCAGCATTTGAAGACTTGACCATCAACCTGGACAACCCATTCCTAGCAGGTGACACGCAAGCTCTCGCTCTTCTGACAGCTTTGTCTGAAGGTGACAGCGATGGTGATGGCGTAGACGATGCTGTTGTCACTGTTGGTCGTCGCTTCCTTGAACTTGGCGGTCGTTTGTCAGACATCCGTAACGACAGTTTCCAGTTCCAGGGCGGTATCCGCGGGGACATTGTGAACGACTGGACTTATGATGTGTTCGCATCATTCGGACAGGCAAGCTCCACAATTTCTCAAACTGGTAACGTCAACGTTCCCGCCTATCAGCGCGCTGTTGCTGAAGGTCGCGCCAACATCTTCATCGAAAACGGCCTGACACAGGATATTGTTGATGAGATTTCGGTTCTTGGTGTGATCACTGGTACGACCGAAACATCTATTCTTTCCGCATCCACATCAGGTTCCTTGGGGGCTTTCAAGTCACCTTTGGCGACTAACCCGATTGGTGTGGCTTTCGGTTTTGAATACCGTGACGAATCTCTATCCACACGCGGTGCGGGTCTTGGTCCAGATGTGGCTGGTTTCAACCAGGCGCCTGACATTGCGGGCTCATATGATGTGTATGAGTACTTTGGTGAGGTGAATATTCCACTTGTTGAAGACAAGCCATTCGTCAAAGAGCTGACTTTCACAGGCGCTTATCGTTCGTCTGACTATTCAACAGTTGGCGAAGTTGAAAGTTATGCGGCTGGTCTAGGCTATTCTCCAATTGAAGGCCTGCGTCTCCGTACTCAGCTTCAACGTGCTGTGCGTGCGCCGAATATCGGTGAGCTCTTCCAGCCGCAAATCAACGGTTTCCCAAATGTGGGTGACCCTTGTTCTAGTGGTTTGGGTACATATAACGATCTGTCCGATGCTGATCGTGCAGCGGCTGACATCAACTGTGCGGCATTTGGTGTGCCGACAGCCGCGATCGGTACGCCGCTACAGGTGAACTCACAGATCGAGGCGCTTTTAGGTGGAAACCCAGAGCTGAACGAAGAAGTCTCTGACACATTTACGGTTGGGGTAGTTTGGGAACCTACATTCATTCCAAACTTTAGCCTGACGGTCGACTACTTCGACATCGAAATCGAAGACGTTATCTCAACTGTTCCGTCACAGCAGATTTTCGACTCTTGTTATCTCGATGGTGTGTCGTCTTTCTGTGATCAGATTACGCGTCGTGCTGATGGATCCGTTGACATCTTCAACTCTTCATTACTGAACGCAGCAACACTGCAAACCTCCGGTGTGGACATCACGGCTGAGTACACTTACGACGCCGGTAAATACGGTATCTTCGGTGTCTATTCATTGGCGACTTATGTTGATGAAAACTCACTGACACCACTGCCTGGAGATGCGCCAATCGATTGTGTCGGTTTCTACGGAGCAACTTGTGGCGAGCCACAGGCTGAATGGACATTCAACACACGCTTTGACTGGGGACTTGGTCCTTGGGGCGCACGTCTGCGTTGGAGCCGTATTACAAGCGTGCAGGACGACCTGTTCCGCGATGGCGGTACGCCAACTCTCTTCGTGGAAGGTGTTGATGCATATGACCAGTTCGACCTGACAGGATTCTACGATGTCAACGACAACATCTCTTTGACACTTGGTATCGAGAACCTGACAGACGAGGACTACGTTCTCATCGGTGACGACTCAGCTCAACAGTCAAACACATTCCCAGCAACTTACGACACATTGGGTCGTACGTTCTTCGGTCGTGTGACTGTGAAGTTCTAATTCCGGCTTGGAATTGCATTTACCTGAAGGGGAGAGCCTCACCAGCTCTCCCCCTTTTTTATCTGAAATTGGTCTTTCCAGTCATTGAGCTGGCAAAAGCTTGCTTCGTTCGCCATCTAAGGCCAAGGTCGCCCGAAATTTCAGACTGAAAGTGCGTGCATGGCTGACCAGAACTCCTCCCCATCTCAGGTGTCAAAATTTGAAGAGCTTCTTGAAAAGGCGGCTGTCTATCAGGAGTTAGCCTCCGAAAACTATGACCGTGTGCGACGTATCGCAGAAGGCATTCAATCAGGCTTCTGTAAGTTTTTAAATTCTTCTGATGGCGCGTGCGTGCGTCTGGTGCCGCCACAAGGACCTTTTCAGCCAAAATTATATGGAGACGAAGCCTTCTCTATGCCGTCTCGCGGCTTTCGACATATCGCTCCGATCGCCTTTGGTCTGGCTGTGCGCGTGACCCACGAAACGGACTGGATCCGCGCTGTGTTGATTTGTTCCAAACAGGGCGAACATTTCAATGTCGCGATCATGGAAGGTCAGTCGCATGACTTTGAATTGCCTTTCACTGACGATGATCATCAGGAATTTTATCAGGCGCTTTTCCAACATTTTATGGACTGGTTGGACGAACGCATAGACAATTACCGTGAAGGGTCTTACTCGCGCACCTCTATAGGTTTCGATTTTTCCGACGAGTCGCATTTGGGCGACGGATTAGCGCCAGATGTTGATTCTCTGACCGCTGCGCAAGATAAACAGAATTCTTAAGATGACATTGCTCCCGGGGGGCGTCTGAATGCATGAAAATCTGATCCTTGCAGTCGCCATTATTGGCGTGCTGGGTATTGGTGCGCAGTGGCTCGCCTGGCGCTTACAGGCGCCTGCAATTGTGCTGATGAGTGCGGCCGGTCTTATCGTCGGGCCTTTATGGTCTTTCATATTTGGCCATCCGTTGCTCAATCCGTCGGAGGTGTTTTCCACCGGATCAGTTGATGAAGCTGGCAAGCCGGAAAGCCTTTTGCGTCCAATCGTGTCACTGGCTGTGGCGGTCATTCTGTTTGAAGGCGGTTTGAACCTGCGCGTCCACGAATTGCGCGAAGCCGGTAAAGCGGTGATGCGGCTCGTTTTTGTCGGCACACCTATCGCATGGGGATTGGGCACGCTAGCAGCCCATTATGCGGCTGGTCTCAGCTGGGAAGTGTCCGCACTATTCGCTGGGATTCTGGTGGTCACAGGACCGACAGTCATCATGCCGCTGCTTCGCCAGTCCAAACTTGGCGGACGCGCCGGAGCCACCCTTAAGTGGGAAGGTATCGTCAATGACCCTGTCGGCGCCTTGTTGGCGGTTTTTGTGTTTGAAGTTATTCGCGTCATCAATGCGGGCGACAGCCCGGTTGGCGCAGCGATGTGGATCTTCACAACCGCTGTGATCGCCGGCGGCATGGGCTGGGCTTTTGGTTTTGGGCTCGTACAGGCTTTCCGCCACGGTTGGACGCCAGAATACCTGAAGGCGCCAATCTTGTTGGCCAGCGTTGTAGCTTGTTACGCCGCCGCTGAGGCGATTGAACACGAAACCGGACTTGTCGCCGTAACCGCTTTTGGTATGGCGCTCGCCAATGCGCGTATCGCCAGCCTTCAGGAAGTGCGCCGCTTTAAGGAAAACATCGCCGTTCTACTTATCTCAGGCGTGTTTGTGATCCTGACAGCTGACCTAACGCCAGAAGACATCGCCTCAGCCTTTAATCTGCCGACATTTGCTTTTTTATTCTGCATGCTGTTCCTCGTGCGCCCCTTATCTGCGGGGCTGTCCACGTTAGGCGCACTACAATTTAAAGAG
The DNA here is from genome assembly GCA_964342355.1 of uncultured Hyphomonadaceae bacterium. GTDB lineage: Bacteria > Pseudomonadota > Alphaproteobacteria > Caulobacterales > Hyphomonadaceae > Hirschia. The sequence goes on along the minus strand of CAYFFG010000020.1, from coordinate 24,491 downwards.
TCCGTCCTCGTTGGTTGGATCGCGCCGCGCGGTATCGTGGCTGTCGCTATCTCAGGCTTCTTTGCCGAACGCATGGTCGCTGAAGGTTATGAAGATGCAGCGCGCCTCACCACCTTGGCGTTTGCGATGGCGTTCACAACTGTTGTCTTGCACGGCTTTACGATTGGCCCGCTGGCAAAATGGTTGGGTCTGGCTAGGCGGACAAAACCCGGCACATTGTTAGTAGGCTCCACACCCTGGTCGGTCGGGTTAGCGAAATGTCTTAAAGATGCCGGGGTTGAAGTCCTGATTGCTGACTCCAACTTTGGCCGTCTGCGTGTGGCGCGACAGGCGAACCTAAACCGGTTTTACGGTGAGGTTGTGTCTGAAGACGCTGAATTCCGTTTAGATCACGCTGCCTTTGAAAGCATCGCGGCTGTGTCTGCGAACGACCCTTACAATGCGCTTGTATGTGGACATTATGCGCCGGAGCTTGGTCGACACCGCGTGTTCCAGATTTCAGCGCAGGATGCTGAAGAAGCAGATGGGCGAGGGATTACTTTCTCAGCGCGGGGAAGAACGCTTGGTAAGCGCGGGCGTACTTATGACGCATTGATGCGCGACGTTTACAGAGGGTGGACCTTCACCAAAACCACGCTCAGCGAAGACTTCACTCTTGAAGACCTCTTAAAGCGCCGCCCCGAGGCTGACCTTCTGGCAGAAGTTCGCCCAGACGGTCAGCTGCTTTATCTAGGCCCATCCCGCGAACCGCGCGGCGGACCAGGCGCAATCATTATCAGTTTCGGGCCGGAAAGCGCTGTTGCCGATCAAAAATCAACAAATGTTTCAGACAAGATCGAGACTGCTAAGAACGGTAATGATACGGGTGCGGTCCCAGAAGGCGCAAAATCAACCCGCAACAAGATCAAAGATGCTCTTTCAATTCGTTCAAAGAAAGATGCCCCCGGAAAAGCCAATTGATCATCTTTATCCGATGGCGTGCAGCGCCTGACCATTATCGTTCAGCCAACGCCGCGCGCGGGGCACATCGGCGATGCATTTGTCCACCAAATTCCAGAACGCTTTTGAGTGATTCATTTCTATAAGGTGCGCGCACTCATGCGCCGCGACGTAATCCAACACAAACGATGGCGCACAGATCAGTCGCCAGGAAAAATTGAGATTGCCGCGTGACGAGCATGACCCCCAACGGGTGCGCGTGTCTTTGATGGAGATGCTGGCGGGACGAACGTTCAAAGTCTGCGCATGAATTGCGACCCGTTCGGAAAAGTCCGATCGTGCCGAAGCCCGCAAAAACCCGACAACACGTTGCCCGGCTGTGTCGGGTTTGCCCGGAACGAGGATGCGTCGTTCACCGTCGGTCACATCAATGCGGACGCTTCGCCCGGAAAGGGCGGGCTCAATCACATATAGGTCGCCCCGGTATAATGCTGTGTCGCCAATATTAAGCGCGTTTCGTCGTGGCAGTTCACTTAGCTTGCTGGCGATCCAGTCCACGCGGTCTTCGGCGAAATTGAGCGCCGCATTCACCGACCGTTTGTTGGGCGACACAATAACGGCTTCGTGATGTTTGGAATCTATCCGAACTGAGATACGACGGGCGCGTGCGTTGATCTCAAGACGAAAAGGCGTTGTCTGCCCATTCGTCGCCTTAAGAAAGCCACGGTGTTCTTTACGTTCTACCATGGTTAGGCATTAACTTCGCGCGCCAAGGGGCGCAACTAACTTAGAGGGGACTACCCATGAGAAACTTTCTGATTGGTGCGAGCATGCTCGCCATGCTGGCAGCTTGTGGCGGCGAAGACGAACCAAGCGCAAAAACAGAGTCAACTGTCGCACAAGCGACACTTCAGCCTTTTAAAGCAAAAGACTACGGTCAGACATCAGAAGCGCTCGCGGCGCTGAATCTGGCTGAAAGCGGCGCAGGCCTTATCAAATTTGATAGCTCCAAGACTGCTGACGGCGGTGCGATTTTCAAAAACGTTGTCATCGATTCTGAAGATGGCGAAGGCAAGCTGATTGCTGAAACCTTATCTTTTGACGGTCTTCAGCTGACAGATGCTGGTCCAATGTTTGACCGTATGATCCTGTCAAACGCATCGCTTGAATTCCCACAAGAAGACGACACCACAGGCTCTTTCACCATCAGCGAAATTTCCGTTGTTGAGCCAAACCAGCAGGCGGCGGCTTTCTTCACAGCGCTGGTACAGGGCGAAGACCTGCCAAAAGATGTCAAATTCTCAGAGTGGGCGTTTGATCAGATGGCCCTGAAAGGCCTGGCGCTGGATGTTGTTTCCACTGAAGAAGGCGACGCTGGCCACGTCAAAATGTCTTTGAACGAATTGTCCATGACATCACTTGCTGAGGCGCTAGCGGGCGGAACTTTGCTGTCTGGTCTTAAAATGGACCTCGACCTGCCACAGTCCGCGGATCTTGATTTCCCATTGAAGGGGTCTTTGAACCTTGACGAAATGAGCTTTGGTAATCTGCAAATGCAGCTTGTGGACGCAGCTATTGCGGCTGAAGGCGACCCACAGGAAATCATGGCTCTAAACACAAAGCTGGTGGAAAGTTACACAAGCCCAATTGAGCAAGGTTTTGACAACAGCGTGCTCAAAGGCCTCAGCCTCGACCTTTCCGGTATTTCTTTCTCAATGTCAGAGGCGGTCACAAAGGTTGAACGAAATAAAGACGGTGTGGCGACACGCGTAAGCCAGCCAAAAACAACTTTGAAGTTTGCGACAGATGCTGAAGGCGGCCAGTTGGGCGCTCAAGCCGCTACATTCCTCGGTATGATGGGATATGAAAGCTTAGAACTGTCTGGAAACGCTGAAACCACTTACGACCCTGAAACCAAAGAAACCCGTTACGACGCGTACACGCTGGACATCAAAGACGCCCTGAAACTCGACATGAAGGGTGGTATTTTCAATTTGCTTGATGTCTTGAAAGTCGCAGCAAATAGCGAAAGCGGTCAGCCCGACTTTGCAGCGCTTCAGCAAGTCGCACTCGGTGACATCGAAATTGCGATCGAAGACAAATCCTTCATGGAGCGCGCGTTTAAACTTGCTGCGCAACAACAGGGCGTTGAACCAGAAATGCTTCGCTCCATGGCGACTGGCGGTCTTGCGATCGCCACTCTGGGCGCTGCTGAGCAAGGTATTGACCCGAACCTCGTAAACACTGCGGTTGGCGCGCTGACCACATTTATTGAGCAGGGCGGCACGCTAACACTTGCTATCAACCCGGAAGAGCCGCTGGTTTTCAGCGAAATTGAAGACCCAAGCGTTCTGACAGTTGAAAAGCTCGGTTTCACAGCTTCAACTAAGTAAAGTTAAGAACAGCGAATAAAAAATAGGGGACGGCAATTTTTAAGTTGCCGTCCTTTTTTGTTTAGAAACTAGTCCAGCGCAGCAAGACAGCTGGCTATATCTTGCGGAGTGCTGCTGGACGTAAAGAAAGTCTCCAGTTTCCAGTCTTCGCTCATCAGGAACAGGATAGAGACGTGGTCCATTGTATATCCGGCTGTGCTGGATGGGTCTTCAATCCGGTTATAAGTGGTTTTAAAATTATCTGCGGCGGAACGGATTTCGTCCGGCGTGCCGGTCAGGCCAACCATGTCATCGGGAAAACCGTTGCTGTCGATGTAAAGCGATAGCGCTTCTGGCGTATCAGCTTCAGGGTCAACCGAAATCAAGATTGTACGTGGCTTCTCGATATTCTCTGGCATTAGGTCCATCGCCGCCGCCACCGTTTGCAAGGTGAACGGACAAACGTCCGGGCAATTGGTGAAGCCAAAATAGACGAGGGATTTCTTACCTTTATATGCCTCTTCGGTGACGCGCGCGCCCGTGTGGTCAGTCATTGAGATTGGACCGCCAATATTATCATAGGCGCGTGAGGTACAAGCAGCAGCAACAGGTTGGGAGGCCGGCGCAGATGCCTCCTGACAGGCCATAAGCGCTGCAAGCGGCAAAGAGATCAGGGCAAGTTTTTTCATCATGCGGAGTCGATAATATGGCTCATGTTAACGCACAAGCTATGGAGCGCATGATTTGAATGCGACTTGGCGAAGCAGGATGCCTGCGTAATAAAGCGTCGATATCAAAAAGGTGGGTTGATGAATTGTAAGATCGACGAAGAATTCAATGATCGCAGCGCCCGCGAGCGGGACGGAGGGTTGGACAGCCTTTTGATCGACCTTGCGCCGGAAGGGCTTGCAGGCGTTGGTTCTGTCTTTGGTCGCACGCGTGTGCGCACGTTGGTGACCTTGCGATGGATGGCGGTCGTTGGCCAGACATTTGCCGTCCTGCTAGTGCATTTCGGACTGGGGTTTACATTGCCGCTTGCCGGATGTCTGGCGTTTATCGCAGCATCCGCTTGGCTCAATATCATCCTGATGGCGTTACAACCGGCGCAGCGCTTGGCTAGTCAGAAAGAAACCGCGCTGCAATCAGCTTTTGACGTTGTCCAGCTGACGGGCCTCATCGCGATGACGGGCGGATTGGACAATCCCTTCCTGCTTATGATCCTTGCGCCGGTCACGGCGGCGGCGTCTCGTCTGCGTCCAAGTTATGCGCTGCTTTTGTTGATCCTCAGCCTGTTTGCCTTGGCGATTTTGCCTCTGATCTCGGCGCCTTTGCCGTGGAGGGAAGGGGAGTCTCTCACATTGCCCATTACTTATCGCTGGGGTGTTTTTGCAGGGGTCGCCATCGGCATGGTGTTCTTTGCGACAACGGCCTGGCGCACCGGGCGTGACGAAGCGCGCCTTGCCCGTGCGCTGGAGGCTGCCGAAGAAGTGCTGGCAAAAGAACAACGCTTATCTGAACTCGGCGCGCTGGCCGCCGCGACCGCCCATGAACTTGGCACGCCGCTGGCGACGATTCATTTGGTGGCAAAGGAGATGGCGCGTGCGACGCCAAAAGATGATCCTGCCTGGGAAGATGTCGCCTTGATCGAAGAGCAGGCCGAGCGATGCCGTAACATTCTGTCTCAGATTTCCAAGAACAGCGAGCAAAAAGATGCTGCTCACGCAAAACTACCGGTGACGGCGCTTATCCGGGAAATTGCCGAACCGCACATGGGGTTAGGGGTGGATGTGACTTTCTCCAGCGGCCCGTTGGATGATGCAGATGAAACTGCTGAAAAACCACCAGAATTGCGCAGACGTCCGGAAATACTACATGCGCTTGGCGCATTCGTTGAGAACGCCGTCAGCTTTGCGACCAGGGAAGTACATGTCTCTGCGCGCTGGTCGGGGGAGGAGCTACGCATTTATATCGTGGACGATGGGCCAGGGTTTTCGCAGGCCGTTTTGCCGAAACTTGGAGAGCCATATTTATCTCAACGCGGACCGAATCAGCGTGGTGGCGGCATGGGTTTGGGGTTCTTTATCGCGCGTACGCTTTTAGAACGCACTGGCGCGCGAATAAATCCATATAACCGCCGACCGCCACAAAAGGGCGCTGTGGTCAGGATTTCATGGAATTTGGGCCAAATTCGCGCCGCTCCGGGGTGGAGTGATAACGCTTAGGCATTGAATATTCGCCTGTCGGCGTAAAAATGGGGTTTGAAAATCGTTTCGGTCTGGTGATAAGTTCGAGCGAATTCATATTCCACACAAAAGTGCGTCCTCTCGATTCGTCGACCGGGCGAGGAGAAAAAAATGGAATACCAATTTGACGCTGACGCACAGATTGAGGCGTTAGCCGACAAGACATTAATGGTGCTCGACGATGACGCGCCATTCAGAGGGCGACTGGCGCGGGCTTTGACCCAGCGCGGATTTACGGTCTCAGCGTGTGCGAATGTGGCTGAAGCAAAAGATATCGCCAAACAGAACCCACCGGCTTTCGCTGTGCTGGACTTGCGCCTCGAAGACGGATCTGGCCTTGAAGTTGTCGAGGCGCTGCATGAATCCCGCGAAGACACGCGCGCTGTTATCCTGACGGGTTACGGCGCGATCGCAACGGCGGTGGCGGCGGTCAAAGCTGGCGCAGTGGATTACCTCTCCAAGCCAGTCGACATTGATGATGTGGTCAAAGCGCTATTGACAGCAGGCGATGAAAAACCTGAGCCGCCAGAAAACCCCATGTCAGCAGACCGCGTGCGTTGGGAGCACATTCAGCGCGTTTATGAATTATGTAATCACAACGTCTCTGAAACCGCGCGTCGCCTGAATATGCATCGTCGCACGCTTCAGCGTATCCTGGCCAAACGCGCGCCTCGCTAAGGTTTCCAATAATTAAGATTAGGCGCTGCAATCATCTGATTGCGCAAATGTCGTTTCCTCTGATTAACTAAAAACCCAACGGGTATGGGCTTTTATGTATGAGGGACAACATCATGGGACTAATTGATCAGGCGCCAGGCAAATTCACCCTGTCAAACGGCACAGGCATGGAAACCGGCGTGTTGAACGCAGACACAGCCAACCTTGCTCTGGGCGGCGGCGGCGCGCAGGGCGACATTACCATGCGCGACGAAAATGGTGGTCGCACAATCCACATTGATGGTGGCGACGCTAATATTTCGCTCGGCAGCTCCGGACATAATGGCGACATTGGACTTTGTGGCGCAAACGGTGAGTTACGTGTTCATATTGATGGCGGCGCCGGCAATATCACGCTGGGCGGCAATGGTGCGCAGGGCGATATCGTTGCGCTGACAGCAACTGGCGGCCAGACCGTTCATATCGACGGCGGCAACGGCAATATCATGTTGGGCGGCAATGGTACGCAAGGCGACATCACATTGCTCCACACCGATGGCGAACAAACCATTGCGCTGGATGGCGGTGAGGGGAATATCAAAGTTGGCGGCGGCGGCGCAGAAGGGGACATCGCTCTCACCAAAGGCGATGGCGCTCAGACTATCCACCTTGATGGCGGCCACGGTAATCTGACGATGGGCGGAAACGGCACTCAGGGTGATATCACCTTGTTACACACCGAAGGCCTTCAGACAGTTCACATTGACGGCGGCAATGGCAACATCACCCTTGGCGGCGGCGGATCTCAAGGCGACATTGCTTGCTTAAATGCTGATGGCGCGCAAACAGTTCACATCGACGGCGGGAACGGAAATGCCGTTTTTGGCGGCAACGGAACACATGGCGATATCGTCCTTTGTGATACAAATGGCGTGAACATGATCCACCTTGACGCAGGCGACGCTTGTATCCGGATCAACGGCGCATTCGTTCAAACAGCTGACCATGTGTTCAACGCGGATTACGCTTTGCCACAATTAGCTGAAGTTGAAGGCTTTATCGCTGCGCAGGGCCATCTGCCAGGCGTACCGTCAGTGAAAGACATGAAACGTGATGGTGTTGATCTGAACGCCATGAACGCCACTTTGCTCGCCAAAATCGAAGAGCTGACCCTCTATGTGATCGAACAAAACAAACGCATTGCTGAGTTAGAAGCCAAGCTTTCTCACTAAACCAGTATCAATCCCGGCGCTCCATCTAGTTTGGAGCGTCGGACCTATTTTTTTCTGCGGCGGGATGCGCCCGGTTCATCCGGGGATTCAGGCGTTGGTTTGCCCGTTTGCGGGAATAAGTCCATCTGGCGCGGGTCTGGCTTTTTGACACGCGGACGACGAATGGAAAGACCAAAGCGTTCGCGGCGCTTTTCTGGTCGCGTAAAGTATAAATCGTCTGTGGTTTCTTCTTGGCGTGCTGCGCGCGCGTCTTCTACTTTTTGATCCTGCGTTTTGGCTTCCGCCGCTGTCAGCAGTTTCCAGTATGTGACGCCTAAAACTGTATTGCCGTCCTTGTCCTCATACATCTGCACAAAGCCATGCGCGCGCAGTTCTTCTGCCCGGTCGCGTAGTTTGTCTGACGCATCAGCGCCTGGACGCAGCCAGTCGGATGTCATGACAACGCGTTGCCCCGCCTTTTCGGATGCTTGCGACAAGGTCTTGCAAAGCAAGTCCTCCGACGCGAACAACGCTTCGTCTGCATTTTTCGCAATCGGATAAGCCAGTGTCATGGGCGTTCGTGCAACTCTTGTTGAGGTCTTCGGTGAAAGACAGGTTCAATACATGAAATCGGGCGGGCGCTATACCACACTCGATGTCAAATTCCGGTAAAGACGCGATGCGGCTAAGCGTGCAAAATTTAATGTAACGGCTTTACGCCTTGCTCCGTTCAACTTGTCGAGCGCAAAATCTCTTATGACCGCCCCACCAAATGCGTCAGCAACAATGAGGCCAGTCTCGTCGGGCAAGCGTCCCTGGGGGAAGGATTCATCGACGGCAAAACAGAAATAATCGCAATAATCAGCATACTCCTCCCACTTCGCGTCTGAGGTGAAATCGGTAAGGCAGGATTTCACCTCGACGATGAGAAATTCGCCTTTTCGATTTATCGCCAGAATATCGGCGCGCCGTTTATTTGCCAGCGGTGTTTCCATTAGGCAGGACCAGCCAAGATCGTTCAATAAAATCTGCGCGCCAGAAAACACTGCATCTGCGCGACTTGTGTCGCGTTGTGGTCGACCAAGGTCGCTGGCCAGCACATCAAAGCCGTTCGACAAATTTGATTCTGTTTTGTTCATTTTCGGTTCTCTTTTTAAGGGAACATTAACCATGACACTCGCGCGCCGTGTTTACGGAACGTTTCGCTAACATTGCAAATTTTACAAGCCGACGAAAGTTTTTGCTGTTAGGAAGGCCCATATTCGGAGCAAGTTTTAATGGAGCATCCGCTATGAGCGTCACAGAAGAACCGACACCAAGCGCAAGATGGGGTCTGGCGCCAAGTCTGGATGATTTTGTCCTGATGGCGCAATCGGCCTTAGAAGCGCTGGACCAGCCATTTTCAGACATTGTGTCCGGTGTGGCGATCAAGGTCGAAGACGTTGCCGACGAAGAAACACTTGAATCTTTGATGATTGAAGACCCATACGAGCTGACAGGTCTTTATTCCGGTGTGGCGTTATCCATAGAAGCGCACACAACACCGTCCGCGCATCCGCCAATGATCTGGCTTTACCGCTTGCCAATTCTGGACGAATGGGCGGCCCGCGGCGACGTAAAACTGGAAGATTTAGTGGCCCATGTCCTTATCCATGAACTTGGCCACCATTTTGGCTGGTCTGACGAAGAAATGGATAAAGCGCTGGGTGAGGTCTTCATCCCAGAGTAAACGCACGCTCACAAAAAATTTGGGCGCGCTGTTTGTTAAGATGGCGCGCCGACTTCCATATTGACCATGACCGCTTCCGCCAGCCGTTCTGCATAGCGTTCCGGTGCTGGGCCACGCATCGCGATAATACGTTGCCATAGCGGGCCAATCAGCAATTCTGTAGCAAAATCAATGTCCCAGTCGCGACGGATCTTACCCTTATTGGCCTGTTCCGCCAGAATGTGACGCAGGGGCGTGCGGTACGTCTTGTTCATCCACTCACGAAAAAGCTCGCCCGCGCTTTCATCGTCAGCCGCCGCAAGCAAGACACCGCGCCAGATGTGGGCGCCATCGCCAGCGCGAATAGCTGTGATCAACGGCTTTAAAAGTTCGGATATGCGCTCGCGTGGCGTCGTGTTTGGATCTACAGGCGTCTCCAAGTTTTCTAGCGCAGCCTCAACAACTAGCGTCGCCGGGGAGGGCCACCAGCGATAGATTGTCTGCTTGGAGGCGTGCGCGTTCTTGGCGACGCGGTCCACGCTGAAACTGCGCCAGCCATGTTCGATGAGTTCTGTGATCGCCGCAGCCTGAACAGCATTTTTGGAGGCTTCGCTGCGCTTAGGGCCAACCCGACGGCTTGAACCATCTTTTGAAGAATTTGCGTTTGAATCCGTCATATTTTCCCGCCCGCTAGCGCCCACGTTTTTAAGTCTGATTCGTTCTTTTTCGCGTAATCATTCTGTATAACCAATAGACACGCATTTGGTTAAGCGTTGAAATCCCAAAAAATACGTCGTCATCCTTGCTGTTATGCATTGCGCGTTATGCATGTGGTCATTATCCACGCAGGCAAAATGAGAAAAAGATATAGGAGATGTCGCTGTGTGTGCTGCGCGAACAGACGAACAACAATGGCTCCTGGCAGGCTATAAGCGCTTTCGCCAGGGTAAATATAAAGAAGCCGCAGACCTCTTCCGTGAACTGGGTCAGCAACAAAACCCGGATGTGATGGTCATTGCCTGCGCCGACAGCCGCGCTGACCCATCCATGATTTTTGACGCAGCGCCTGGCCAGCTATTTGTTGTGCGCAATGTGGCGGCGCTCGTCCCGCCATACGACGAATCCGGCGGATATCACGGTGTTTCCGCCGCGGTGGAATTTGCCGTCACGGCGTTGAAAGTGAAACAAATCCTCGTCATGGGTCACGCCGGATGTGGCGGGGTCACAGCCTCTTTGTCCGCTGCGGACGCCCGACCTGTCGGACAGTTCATCGCGCCCTGGGTCTCGCTAGCTGATGAAACACGCGACAAAGTGCTCGCGGATGAAGCCAACGACACGCCCGCCAAATGCCAGCACGCGCTTGAACACTCAGTGGTCAGTTTGTCCATTGAAAACCTGATGACTTTCCCATTCGTGCGCAAAGCCGTTGACGCAGGCCAGCTCCAACTGGAAGGCGCGTGGTTTTCTATCGGCGATGGCGAACTACACTGGCGCAACTGGAAAACCGGCGAATTCTTCCTGGTCGACCCGAAAAAAGACAACCCAATCGTGGATTAATATAAAAAACGCTTCCAGAGAGATCTGGAAGCGTTTTTGTATCTGAGTTGTCAAAGACAAGAATTACTTCTGTGTCTCAGCGTAGCGGTCTACGGCCATTTTGATCAGCTCTTCAGCGGCTTCACGGTCTTTCCAGCCTTTGATTTTCACCCACTTGCCAGGCTCCAGGTCCTTATAGTGTGTGAAGAAGTGCTCGATACGCTGCGGCGTGATGTCCGGCAGGTCCGTGTAGTTCTCAACATTGTTGTAAAAAGCGGTCAGCTTTTTGTGCGGCACAGCGATGATTTTTTCGTCTTCGCCGCCATCGTCTTCCATCAAAAGGACGCCGACAGGACGCGCGCGCAGCACACAGCCAGGCACAAGCGCGCGCTGACCAATACACATTACGTCGATCGGGTCGCCATCTAAAGACAGAGTGTGCGGAACAAAGCCATAGTTACATGGGTAACGCATCGGCGTGTAAAGATAGCGGTCAACGAACATCGCGCCTGACGGTTTGTCGATTTCGTATTTGATTGGCTCGCCGCCCAGCGGCACTTCGATCACCACGTTAACGTCCTGTGGCGGGTTCTCACCGACTGGTATTTTGTCCAGGATCATCCCTTTAGTCCCCTGTCTATGTTTCAAGTTGGCCTGTTTATACAGGTTTGACGCTTGTGCGCCAGTTGGACAAAGCGGTCTGCAAGAAATGTGCTAACAACCGCTTTCGCCCGGGTGGGAAATCCCTACGAATTGCGACCCATTTTCTTGTCGCGGGCTGCCTGAACACGCAAACGCAGCGCGTTCAGCTTGATAAAGCCTTCCGCATCTTTCTGGTCGTATGCGCCAGCGTCGTCTTCAAAAGTCACAATGTCTTCGCGATAGAGGCTGTACGGGCTGGAGCGACCGACCAGGCTGACACTGCCTTTGTAAAGTTTCAGGCGCACAGTCCCGGTGACATAACCTTGAGAGGCATCAATCGCCGCCTGCAACATCTCACGCTCTGGCGACCACCAGAAACCATTATAGATGATTGTTGCGTATTTGGGCATCAGCTCGTCTTTAAGGTGCGCTGCGCCACGGTCGAGCGTCACCTGCTCAATGCCGCGGTGCGCAGTCAGCAGGATGGTACCGCCTGGCGTTTCGTAAATGCCGCGTGACTTCATGCCGACAAAACGGTTTTCCAAAAGGTCGAGACGGCCAATTCCGTGCTTACGGCCATATTCATTCAAAGCCGTCAGCAAAGTCGCCGGGCTCATCTCTTCGCCATTGATGGACACAGCGTCGCCTTTTTCAAAACCGACTTCGATGTACTCAGGCGTGTCAGGCGCATTCTCTGGGTGGTCCGTACGCTGGTAGACAAAGTCTGGGGCTTCTTCAGCCGGATTTTCCAGCGCCTTACCTTCTGAGGATGTGTGCAGCAGGTTGGCATCCACAGAGAAGGGCGCTTCGCCGCGCTTGTCCATCGGCACAGGGATGCCGTTTTCTTCAGCGAATTTAAGCAGGTCTGTCCGGGACTTGAAATCCCAGTCACGCCAAGGCGCAATCACGCGAATGTCCGGGTTCAGGCCATAATAGCCAAGCTCAAAACGAACCTGGTCGTTACCCTTACCGGTTGCGCCATGACAGACAGCATCTGCGCCAACCAGTTCAGCAATCTCGATCTGACGCTTTGCGATCAGCGGGCGCGCAATCGACGTACCCAAAAGGTAGACGCCTTCATAAACAGTGTTGGCGCGGTACATCGGGTAGACATAGTCGCGCACAAAGTCTTCGCGCAGGTCTTCGATGAAGATGTTTTCTTCTTTAACGCCCATTTGCAGCGCTTTGGCGCGCGCAGGCTCCAGCTCTTCACCCTGACCAAGATCCGCCGTGAAGGTCACCACTTCACAGCCCAATTCAGTCTGGAGCCATTTTAGGATGATAGATGTGTCCAGACCGCCAGAGTAGGCGAGGACAACTTTTTTCGGCGGGTTGGTGTAGATCGACATTTGACGGTGCGGCCTCTCTGACAGGCGGTAAAACTTTAGCTTCTCAAGCGCCCGCGAACATAACGCCGGGTCGCGCTCACGCAAGTGCTGCTGATACGCCGTTGAATAGGATGTGCAAGGAATAATTTGACGCGGTCATGTTTCTCACGGCTCGGCGGGGGCGGAATGCATTCCATTAGCAATTGAGGCGGGAAATCTCATTTTGGGCGAAAAGGTCATAATCAGGCGCCGCGGGTGGCCTTAATCACTGTTCATCTTCAATCCCAACGACGGGGGGACAGGACTGTCGGACACTGGTTTTCGCGAAGGGGCGAGACATGAGACGCGGGTTATTGGAGTTAACAGCAGCCATCCTGCTTACGCTTGGTGCGATCGGAGCGGCGATTGCTGCGCAGCCGCCACAGTTTCAAAATGCGCAGGTTGATTACGAGGGCTTTGAGGACCTTACCAGAGAAGCTGAAGCTGTCCGCGAAAAGCGCCTTGTCTCTCTTCAGACGTTCAAACGCATGGCCGGCGAATCTGACACGATCATTTTGGATACCCGCTCCGGCATGGCCTTCGCCATGGGCCATTGGGACGGCGCGGTTCACCTCAACTTTTCTGATTTCACCGATGACAAGCTGGCCAAGGTGATCCCGTCCAAAGAGACGCGCATCCTCATCTACTGCAACAATAATTTCAGCGATAATGTGGACCCTGTGCCGGTAAAGCGCGCGCCATTAGCGCTCAACATCCCGACTTTCATCAACCTGTACGGTTACGGCTATAAAAACATTTACGAGCTGGGCGACATCACCTCGATTGAGGCGCTTGGCGAAGACTGGGTGTCGTCTCCGTCATTTCTGGAGGAGACTGGCTATGATCCGTAAACTGTTTGCCGGATTTTTAACCGCTGGCGCTATGACCGCCGCTGCCTGCGCCGCAGCCCCCACACATCATACAGACGCCAAACCGGCGGTCACAGATGATGCGCCGTTACACGCCTATATTCTACTGGACCGCACCGGTTCGATGGATTCCATCTGGGAAGAGGCGCTGACCTCGGTCAACACATTCGCCACCTCCATTTCCACAAAGGAAGAGGGCGAGATTGGCGATGTCGACGCCACTGTCTCACTGGCCGTCTTTGACGCCCAGGATGGCTTGGAATTTGACGTATTGCGCGATGATGTTGACGCGAAAACGTGGACGCCTGTCACGAATGACGAAGCGCACCCGCGCGGGATGACGCCCTTGTTCGACGCCATCGGTCGTATGGTGTCCATGGCGGAAACCGACAAACCTGAAAAAGCGCTCCTGGTTATCATGACGGACGGCAAAGAGAATGCGAGCCGTGAAATGACGAAAGAGGGCGCCAAGGCCGCGCTGGACCGTGCGCGTGACGCTGGCTGGGAAGTCGTGTTCCTCGGTGCTGAATTTGCAAATTTCTCAGACGCTGAAGGTGTTGGTCAGTCAGATTCGAAAAATATGGCGGTCTCAAAAGACCAGCTTGGCGTAACGATGGACCGTCTGGCGAAAAAGTCGCGCAGCTACGCTAAAGGCGAAGAAGCTGAAATAGAATTTGACGACGAAGACCGCGCTGCCGCCGGAGAAGAAGATGTCAAACAGCGTAAAGGCGGATACTAATCCGATTTTCGCGTAAAAGTTGTGCTGCGAGATTCCCTCTCTCTTCAAAAGATCACGTAGCATGAGATCCCGCTTCCTGAACGCCAGCAGGAAGCGGGGTTTTCATTTTAAGCTTCAGGCGGCCAGAAACTTGTCCAGACCGGCGATAAACGTGTCGAACTGGTCATGGTGCAACCAGTGTCCGGCATTCTCCATCACTGTCACCGTCGCGTTTGAAAACTTGTCTGCGCGGCCATCCTTTGACGGGTCAGACGCCCAGCTGTCAGCGCCATAAACCAGCCATGTCGGACAGGTGATCTTGGTCCATAAAGTCTGGAATTCTTCCGGTGTGATATCGGATGGCGACTTGCCTAATCCAGCCGGATCATAGGCCCAGCTTACCGTGCCATCCGGGTTGGTCTTAACCCCTGTTTCCGACAAATGACGGACCAGCGCATCTGGCAAGTGTTTGTGGCGCGCCTTCATCCGTTCAATGGCTTCATCCAGGTTCGCCATCACCCGCGAGGATTTGTCAGACAGCTGTCGGCGTTGATCAATCCACTCGCGCAGGCGCTCATCAACCGGCTTGGATTTGCGTTCCTCCAGCAATTTGGGAGAGGGGCCAAGTCCTTCAATTGCCACCAGTTTTTTAACGCGCTCTGGATAAAGCCCCGTATAGCGCAGCGAAATATTTCCACCGAGCGAGTGACTGACAATTATCGGGTTTTCCGCGCCTATGTGATCTATCAGCGAAGCCAGATCAAACACATGATCCATCACGCCATAATCGCCATCTGAGACCCACTCACTTGCCCCATGTCCGCGCAGATCATGGGCGATCACCCGATAGGATTTGGCCAGATGGCGCGCCACATCATCCCAACTGCGCTTCTGATCCCAGCCACCGTGCACCAGAAATAATGGCGCAGCATCCGGGGCGCCCCATTCCACATAAGAAAGCGTCAGGCGTTGTGACTGAAATTGCCCGGTTCGAGGCGCGTTATTGTTCATTTTATTCTCCCCTTATCCGCCCATTTTCTGTATGCGCAGTATTTATTTTCTGAGACATGATGTTGGGCTTTGTCAAAGCTAGGTCAAGCATCGTCTTTTATCTATCTAGCAGCAATAAATCCCTTAAAACTCAGAATGTTAAAATAATGGTTCCATACATTAACCGTAATTTTAGGTTGATCCGAGAAAACGATAGCTGAGAGCAATCAATTTCCCTCAAGGATCAAATGATGCGCAAGATTACTCAGCTGACGATTTTTGGCGTTCTTTCGGGGCTTGGCGCTGCAGCGGCTCAAGCAGATGACGACGTCAAAATCGGCGTGGCCGCTCACGCATTTCTCGACTATGAAAACATTTCGGTTGGCGATGACGATGAGGTCAATGGCGTCAATCTCAAACTGTTCCGTGTTGATGTGAAGGGCAGTTACGGCGACTTCAACTTCAAGAGCAATGTTGATTTCGGTGGTGACGACGTAAAGGTCAAAGACCTGTTTTTTGAGGTCCAGGGCGACACAAAAATTCGCGTGGGTAACTTCAAGATCCCGAATGGTCTTGAGCAGTCATCTTC
>CAYFFG010000020.1:0-8550 GCA_964342355.1 uncultured Hyphomonadaceae bacterium | reverse complement strand
CAAAAATTCGCGTGGGTAACTTCAAGATCCCGAATGGTCTTGAGCAGTCATCTTCGCTTTACGCCACGACTTTCCTTGAAGGCGCTTCGATCGCCAAAATCAACGGTATCAGCCGTCAGCTCGGTGTGGCGGTCTTTAAGAAAAACGGTCCTATGACGTTCACCGCCGGTGTGTTTGGCCCTGACGCCAACAAGACCAGCGATGAGGACATGTACTCAGCATCCGGTCGTGTGACTTATTCAGCCAAACCAAGCGGTGAGGACAGCGCGCTGCACGTTGGCGCCTCGACACGTTACCGTAAAACTGGCGCAGATGATGGCCCGATCAGCTTCAGCCAGAAGCCTCTTGCGCCTAGCGCGCCTAAGACAGTTCGCACACCTGGTATTTCCGACAATGATCTGTTTGTCGGCCTTGAAGGCGCCTTCATCAAGGGCGGTCTTTCTTTCCAGACTGAATATGGCCTGACAGCAGTCAACTGTGATGATGGTCTGTGTGACGACGATCCGACAATGCAGGCTTACTATCTGGACGCCAGCTATATGTGGGGCGGTCACCGCAAGTACAAAGACGGTCTCTTCAAGCGTGATGTGGTTCACAACCCGGCTGGCAAAGGCGGCCCTGGCGCATTTGCTGTGTCCGCACGCTATGATGTGGCGGATCTGAATGACGCCAACATTCAGGGCGGCAAGCAGGAAACATTTGTATTGGGCGGCACTTGGTACCGCGACAACAATCTGCGTCTGATGCTCAACTATGCACATGCAGATTTCACGGACAGTCCAATCTACGGCGACGACACAGCGGATTCCATTCTGCTGCGCGCGCAGTTTGAAATTTTCTAGGAAACGGAAAGGTGCGCCTGTTATGGCCATTCAATCTATAAAACATATGATCCGGGTTGGGGGATCAGGCCTGTGCGCGATCTTTTTCACATTGTTTGCTGTCTGTGCGCATGCGCAGACAGCTGAATATACGCCAACGCCCACGACGGATCTCATTGATGACCAGCTGATGGGTGAGATCCGCGCATTCCTCACCCACCCTGTGGTGCACATGTCCGTTGAAGCGTCTAACGCGCGTCGTGAAGGCATCACTGAAGACAAAATCTTGGAGCTCGACCAGCAATGGCGCGCTGAAGCCAAATCAGAAGATGGCGCTCAACCGCTGATCGCCGCCGCGCTTGGTAGCCCGATTTCAACCTACCTCCTGCGCGTTCAGGCGCGTTCAGGCGGCCTCTACACTGAGATTTTCGTGATGGACAATAATGGTCTCAATGTTGGCCAAAGCTCTATCACCTCAGACTACTGGCAGGGCGATGAAGCCAAGGTGCAAAAAACCTTCCCAAAGGGCGCGGGCACGATCTTCATCGACGAACCTGAATACCGTGATGACCTCAAAATCTGGTTTGCCCAGATCAACATGACAATCGACAAAGACGGTGCGCCAATCGGCGTTAGCACTGTTGAAGTCAATCTCACAGAATTAGCGCGACGCCGCACAGCAGTGGGGAGCTAAGCCATGCTCAAGAAAATGACGGTCACGCAAAAGGCGTCCACCAGCTTTGCGGCCTTGTCCGCCATCTGTGCTGTTACTGGCGCTGCAACCATTTTTAACGTCACTAACATTCAAAATGTGGTCCACGATGTGGATGATCTCCGCACCGTTCTGGATGGTCTCAAAGACCTTGAGGGCGAATTAAGCGGCCACATGATCATGGGCGACACTTTCCTTTTGTCTTCCGACATGGACGCCCAGTTAGCCTTTGAAGAGGCGCGTGTTGAGCTGGCGAAAAGCTTCGATCAGACCGTGACGGAACTTTCCGAACTCGACAGCGAATTAGGCACAAGCGCGGCTGAAGCGCGCGAAGCCTGGCGCGCCTATGCGTTTGACTGGATGTCAGAACAATTCCAGCTCATGGGCCGTGTCGATGGTTTAGACCTTGCGCGCGCCCGCGAAAGCGGCGGGGAAGGTCGTCGTCGCTTTGAAAAAATGAAAATGTCGCTGGGCGCACTTGATCGTGACCTTGCGGAACGGATGACTGCGGCGACCGATCAGGAAATCAAAAGCCTCAATCAGATTTTCGTTATGGCAGTTTTAGGCGCGCTGATCACGCTGGCGGGATCTGTCGGACTTGGTATTGCCTTTCACAACATTCTGTCGCGGCCATTGTCGCGCATTCGCGACGTCACGACTCGCCTTGCTGATGGGGACCTTTCCGTCTCAATTGCTGAAATCGAACGCGGCGATGAAATTGGCGACCTGTCCCGCGCACTGGCCGTCTTCCAGCAAAACCTCTCCCGCACACGCAAGCTAGAAGAAGAACAGGCCGAGGCACAGCTGCGCGCTGAAAAAGAGCGTAAAGCCATGCTTCAGGATGTGGCCAATGGTTTTGAAACCGATGTGATGAGCTCAATTGCCGGCATGTCAAAGGCGATCGGGCAATTGCGTACGATGGCGCTTGATGTAACAGGTGCGGCGCGTAACACCGGTGAGAAAGCCGGCGCGATGACAGGCGCCACAGAAGCGTCAACGCAGAACATTTCTACAGCAGCCTCTGCAGCCGAAGAAATGTCCGCCACGATTCAGGAAATCGCACAGCAGATTCACAAAGCTGCCGGCACCGCTCAACAGGGCGAAACAGCAAGCCAGGAAGTGACGAGCCAGCTGGAAGGTTTGAACTCTGTTGTGACCAACATTGAATCGGTTGTGGGCCTCATCTCCGACATTGCCGAACAGACCAACCTCCTTGCGCTTAACGCAACGATCGAAGCAGCGCGCGCAGGCGATAGCGGCAAAGGCTTTGCCGTTGTGGCAAGCGAAGTGAAGACACTTGCGTCTCAAACAGCGAAAGCAACCGATGACGTGGCTCGCCAGATTGCCCAGATCCGCCAGTCCACCGATAGCGTTATGTCTTCATCCAGCACCGTTGCGAACGTGACAACGCAAATGAGCGAGATCTCCGCTGCGATTGCTGCGGCCATGGAAGAACAAAGCGCGACGACATTGGAAATCGCATCCAATGTTGAACGTGCTGCGGAAATGGCGGGCGCAGTCTCCAAAGACATCACTGAGGTGACAGATATTGCAAATTCAACAGAAAACGCATCTGTCCGCATTACTGATGAATCTTCCCGTCTTGTGCAGGAGGCTGAAAGCGTTACGGAGCGCGCCTCCAACTTCGTGCGTCGTCTGCGCGAGGGTTAAAGCCGATTGACCGGGATTTTGAGGTATGTCTCGCCATTCTCGGCCTTTGGCGGCATCGCGCCAGCGCGGATATTGACCTGAAGAGATGGCAGGATCAGACGCGGCGCTGCTAAGGTTGCGTCGCGGGCATTCCTGCGCTCAACAAACTCTGTTTCGCTGACACCTTGACGCACATGGCGATTGCTTTCGCGTTGTTGCGCCACTGTGGTTTCCCAGGCTGGTTTGTCCCGCCCTTCAGGCAGATAGTCATGGCCGACAAATACACGCGTGTTAGCGGGTAATGACAGGATTTTCTGGATCGACTGATAAAGCGTTGCCGCATCGCCGCCGGGAAAGTCCGCGCGCGCCGTGCCATAATCCGGCATAAACAGCGTGTCGCCCACAAACACTGCGTCCTCAATGAGATAACTGATACAGGCTGGTGTGTGACCGGGCGTATGCGAGACTTCTATCTTCATACTGCCAATTTCGAATGTCTCACCATCGGCAAACAGCTTATCAAAGACATGACCGTCCGGGGCGACATCATCCGCGCCAAAGATAGGCACAAAGATTTTCTGCACCTTGGTGATATGCTCGCCAATACCAACGCGCGCACCTGTTTTGGCGCGGATATAATCTGCCGCGGACAAATGGTCTGCGTGCGCATGGGTTTCCAAAACCCATTCTATTTCAAGTGATTTTTCCTTCGCCGCAGCAAGTACGGTGTCCGCTGATGTTGTGTTCAGACGCGCAGCATGCGGTTCGTAATCCAGCACAGGGTCAATAATCGCAGCCTTTTGCGTGGCTGGATCCCACACAAGGTAAGTCACCGTCGATGTGTCAGTATCAAAGAAAGCCTGGATGGAAGTCATTTTTTATCTCCTTACACACTCAATATATTAGTACTTGCTAAATTAGTAAAGTCTAATATAATAGCGGCGTGACAATAAGAGACATGCTTTCCCCCGAGGCCTTTCATGAAAAGGCGGCTAATGCTGCAGCTTTGCTGCGCAGCATGGCGAATGAGAACAGGTTGATGATTTTGTGTCGGCTAGGCGATGGCGAACGCGCCGTTGGCGATTTGCACGCAGACTTTGACCTGTCTCAATCAGCCTTATCGCAACACCTGGCGGTATTGCGGCAACAAGGCCTCGTGGACACCCGCAGGGACGGGCAGACGATCTATTACCGGATCGCTGACCCATCTGCGCTCAAAGTGATTGAAACGCTCATGTCGATCTTTTGTCCGGAAATGGAGACAAAAAATGACACTGACTAAACTCGACCCACAGACCGTTGCTGACGGCGTAAAATCCGGAGAGTTCACCCTTGTTGACCTGCGCGAGCCGGACGAATATGCGCGCGAACACATCGAAGCGGCGGTCTCTATGCCTTTGTCATCATTAGACAAAGCCGCAGCTCATCTTAGCACAGTGAAAAAAGTCGTTTTCCACTGCAAATCCGGCATGCGGACAGATGCTAACTGCGCGCGCATAGAAACTTATGTGAACGACCAGGGTTACATTTTGGCTGGTGGTTTGGATGCATGGAAATCCTCTGGATTGCCAACAAAAACTGACGCCTCAGCACCGCTGGAAATCAACCGGCAGGTCCAGATCACAGCGGGGCTGTTAATCTTGGCAGGCGCGCTGCTGGGATATTTCGTCAATCCGGCTTTCATTGGCATTTCAGCTTTTGTTGGCGCTGGCCTTTTGTTCGCGGGTCTTTCCGGCTGGTGCGGCATGGCCAATCTGCTGGCGGTCATGCCCTGGAACAAGGCAATGAAAACGGCTTAAGCCATGTTTGATATCGCGCCCCACATTATTGTCACAGCGCTCGTCAGTGGCATGATTATTGGCGTTTTTCTTGGCGCCTTTGGGGGCGGGGGATCGGTGTTGGCTGCCCCGCTGCTTCTTTATCTGGTCGGTGTGGATGATCCGCATGTGGCGATTGGCACATCTGCGGCCGCTGTAGCTGCTATCGCGCTTTTCAGTCTTGCCGGACATTGGCGAGGCGGACGGGTTAAGTGGCCGTGCGCCGCCGTATTTGCGGGGTCAGGGCTTGTCGGCTCCGTTATTGGGTCAAGTGTGGCAAAGGCCATCAATGGCGATGTGCTCTTGCTCGGATTTGCGCTCGCCATGGCGGCCATCGCGTTGTCCATGTTTCGTAAACCAAAGTCTGAAGGCGACCCTGATGTGCATATCAGCCCGGCCATCATGATGCGTCTGGCGCCGATTGGCCTTGTGGTTGGTCTGGCTGCGGGATTTTTCGGAATTGGCGGCGGCTTCCTGATTGTGCCCGGATTGATGCTGGCGGCGGGCATGACCATGGCCAATGCAACCGCGTCATCGCTGGTGTCTGTTGCAATATTTGGCGGCGCGACATCAGCTAATTACGCGTTGTCGGGCATGGTGGATGCGCGCTTGATTGTTCTTCTGCTGATTGGCGGCGCCATTGGCGGAGCTGTCGGTATTTTTATCTCTCGCTTGTTATCCGAACGCATTCAGCTGGCCCGCGCTTTATTCGCGATGATGATACTTGCTGTCTCTGTTTATGTGGCTTTTCAGGCCGTCAGCGCGTTGGCCGCATAGTTGAACCTACAGCGCGACTTTGTCCTCACTGACCAGTCGTCACTTATAATCTGACCCTGTTGGCGGGCGTGCGAAAGAAAACGCCCGAACGCTATATAAAATTTTGGGGTGTATCCCATTGACATACGGTGTTGACACCTTAACGAGAAAGCAGGATGTTTTCCCTAATATCTGTCGTCTGATGGATTCGGGGGGGTGCGCTTTGTCAAAAACAACTTGGATGCTTTATCGTTATCAGATTGTCGATAACTGGGAGCAAGAGGTTGATCCCTCAGAACAGCTTGGCATTTTTGAAGCTGTGACGCAGCGGCCAACAGCCTATTGGAAGCGCGAGCCAGAAGAGAGTGATTATACGACATTTTTGGTTAAGCCCCGTAAAAAAACACACGGCGGCGAAGAAACCATCGTCTACGAAATTGGCTACAATATCGGCGCCAGAGAGTCTTGGCAAAACGACCCTAGCATAAACGATGTTGTAAAGGTTATTCTGAACTCCACTGAGTTTCGGCATACACGCGTACTTCTCCTGCCACGTCTTGGAATAGCAGCCGCACGTCATGGATCGAACGACACTTTGGAGGCGCGTCCAGCAATGGGCCGAACAGCCGCTGTTCTGGAGCAGCACTCAGAGTTCTTCTTCGAGATAATCAGAACCGCTGAAAGTGAAGACATTCTTAGGGCGTTGCGTCAGCTTCACGTGTCAGAGTTCTCGTTCGAAGTTCGCCCCTTTAATCCCCACCCATCAAAACTGGGCGAAAAACTTCATAAACTGTTGCAGAAAGCAGATATTGGTCGGATGCGTGGAACTGCCACGCCTAAAGAAGGGGCTTCGATTTCTATGGAAGAAGGAGGCATGGGCGGTGAGGCGCTGGGGATGACAGAGAAGGGGTATGGCTCCATCGGCGCAAAATTGCGTACCTCATCTGGTACGGAAATTGATTATCCGAAGCAAAGTTTCCGGGGCGAAAAAGAAAAAGATCTTGAAAAACAGAGCGAGCCTAGGGACCTAAAGATCCACGTGCCGTCTGATGGTGACGCCTTCAATGAAGAGGACTATGTTGTAGAGACGATAAAGGAACTTTTTAAGTGAGCGCTTCTCCTCGTCCCTCATTTCTCGAAGCCTGGTTGGGAGACACCAGAGAGATCGTAAGCGAAAAAGGAAGCTGGGCCATCGTCCCGTGGTCCTTTTTGGCGTGCGCGGCGGGAGGCGCTTCAGCGGCCTTTTTTATGCCAAGCGTATTCTTTCAGGACGGGCTGTGGGATGTGTCGGCGACATTTTATGCCGGTCTGCTGGCTTTTAATGCTCTCACTCTCGCCTTGGCTTGGAATGCTTTTGGGGGTGTATTTGAGCGTCTGTCGCGGACAGATTTTTCGGCCTTTTTGAAGAGCGCTGGCGAGCTAGAAAAGTACCTTTTTACGATAAGCTACATTCACGCGATGCAGGTGATTGCGGCGGCAGCCACACTACTAAGCGGGCTAGTCATCTTCATGCCAGTGCCTTGGGTTTGGGTGGATAGAATTTTTATAGGCCTCACTGTCTGCTTTACAGCTTACGCGCTTCGGTGGGCGGTAGGCTCGGTTAAGGTATCGCAGGACCTCGTTTGGAATTTCTCTACGTTCGACGCACTGGATGCTGAATCCAAGCGTCGTTTAAGATTGGCAGTAAACAATGAAAACGCTTCGTGATGCCCGAAAGAAAGGCGACCTCGAATCCTTCATCAGGGAGCACGAGGCCGACGAGCCGGGCGACCTCGACAAGGTAAACGAGGTTATTCGGCGGACAGCTCAGGAAAGCGGGTCAGAAGCTCGCCCAGCATCGCGTCAGGCGTCATCCGACGATTGAAGCGGTACTCAAATTCCTTGGAATAGCGCTCAAGGTATTTCTTGGAGACGTTGTTGTGCGTCCCTTTGATTGAGCATTTAAGGTGACGCCAGAAGTTCTCAACTGAATTGACCGTCACGCCTGACTTGCTGACGTACAGGCCGTCTGAGTGGTTCACCGTGCTGTGGTCGTATCCCATGCCGCCCAGAGCCTTGTACGAGTGCATTGTGTCGGTCTGAATGGTCGCGCCTGCCTCGACGTTCTTGCGTATCTCAGGGAGCAATGTTGCGGCCTTGGTGTCTGTTACTACCTTCGTGATGATGTGGCCATCACGCTCCATCATTCCGAGCACGACAGTCTTGTTTTTGCGATAGCCGCCGCGCTGGCCGGGAAGCACACCGCCGACAAGAGTTTCGTCAATCTCGACAATCTCGCCCTCACCGCCGACGGGTTCGTCACCATCAATCGCGGCCATGTGCTCGCGAATTTTGTGACCCATGCGGTGGGCGGTTTTGTACGTCACACCGAGCTGGCGTTGCAGCTCTTTGGCACTGACACCGTGGCGTGTCGTGGTGAACAGGTAGATGGCATAGAACCAAAGCTGGAGAGGTGTGCGGCTACGCTCAAAGATGGTGCCCGCCATTGGGTGGATGTGGTGTCCGCAGAACTGGCAGGAGAAAGCCTTCTCAGCCTTGATCGGATACCACTTCGATTCACGCTCGCACTTGGGGCAATCATGGCCTTGACCAAAACGTGTGTTGAACAGGTGAGCGAGACAGGTCTCGTCATCCGGATACGTTTTGAAGAACTCTCGGACGTTGGCGATGCGCATGATTTTGAACTCCGATAAAAACAATATAGGAATCAAGGTTACGTATGTCAATGGAATACACCCCAAAATTTTCGACTTATCCGCGGATAAGCAACAGGCAGAAGGAAGGTAGGTATCTG
>CAYFFG010000019.1:22962-65634 GCA_964342355.1 uncultured Hyphomonadaceae bacterium | reverse complement strand
CTCCTAAGCGGCAGGTCGCAGGTTAGAGTCCTGCCGGGGACGCCAGTTTCCCTTGTCAGTTCATAAAGGACATCGACATGAGCAAACCACAGATTTACGACAAGCGGACCTTAAAAGCCGGCGCCTATCTTTATGAAGAGGGCCAGAAAGCCACTAAAGCATTCCTGATCCTGAAAGGCGCTGTGCGCATTTCCAAACACATTGGCGACCAGGAAAAAGAAATCGCCCTGTTAAAAACTGGCGATGTTGTCGGTGAGCGCGCCCTTCTGCCAGATACAATACACGCAACAACAGCCAGAGTTTATGACGGTGGCGCAGTTGTAATTACGATCGAAGAAGAGATGCTGAAAGGCAAATATTCAGAGACAGACGGGCTGATCAAAACCATTATCAAAAGCCTGGTCCAACGACTGGAAAACGCCAACAAAGACAAATTTGGACCATAAACGGTTAGATTTATCGTCCTCCTGAAACGGGAAAATCGCGCATTCGGAGTCCGTATCACTCCCCGCCCAGCGCGTAGTCGCCGCGGTGGCCGGGACCGGATTGGCACGTAGGACGTGGGGACGCCGGGTCTTTGTCAAAAACAAAACAGTCCAGACGTTTCCAGACTTGCCCCACATGCACATCCACCCGGTCAAGGATGGCCGGGCCGGTTTCGCCCAACAACCAGCCTAAAGGCAGCCGGGTCTCAATGTCTTTTTGGCTGGCTGGAAACTGCAATGGCGAGCGGATCCAGGTGAGCGCAGGTTCGCCCGGCGCGAATGTGTCCATATCTTTGACAAACCATGCGCCATCTTCTGTTCCCAGCCAGTTACTCAGCATCATGCGGCGATAGTCCCTCTTGGAAACCGACAAATGCTGGTCAGCCAGAAACGCATTAATCTGGTCACATGATTGATCAGTCGTATTGTCGTCTGAGATCTGATCTGAAAGCCCGCTTTCGCATAAACGCTGGATCGGCATGTCGCCATGAATGCCCCGCGCGGCCACGACCGCCTCAACTGGCGTTGCAAACTCATAAAATGGCGACACACTTGTCGGTGGTTCTTTCACAGCGATATCGCGGAAAATCGTATGCAGAACGATGATGGGTCGATGACAATTACGCCCGTCTGTTGTGCCTGGCGTGCTGGTTGCGGCGCACTCTCTGCGGTCAGCGTCACGCAGCGCCTCGACAACCAGTTGCGCGGAAGCGGCGCCCGAATTGTCAAAATATCCGCCATCCACAAACAGCCCGATCGGGTCTTTGCCAAGCAAGCTAGCCTTGTCGCGGTTTTGCTCAATCGCCGCCACGCGCCGCTCAGCTTCCCGCTCCAGGAAGGCAGGGCCGCATTGGTCAATCTCAAGCCGACCGGGCGGGCTCACCAGCGGGAAACGCGCAGACAAATGCGCTGATGTCGCCAGGGATAAAGTATCCCCGCCACACATATGCTCCAGCAAATTGGTCATGCCCCGAATGGATGACGCATACTGATCCTGTTCAGCATATTTTGATTTAGGTCTGTGCTCCGCCATACCTTGAAAGGATATGTTAGAAACCACAGCCGGGCGTCCCGCTTTGCCATCAAACGTATTTAACAAAATGATTGGCGATGCGCGTTTGCCAGCGGTGATATCTTTGGTGCGGCGAGCCATGTCAGCTTTGCGCGTCGCCTCCGCAATCACTTCCAGAACAGGCGCGCGGAACCAGTCACGATTCCATTTAGGTTTGGGAGATGTTTCCGCCTCATTTGTCTCATCAGCCGGTGTGGCAGCCTCTATAGTGGCGACATCGCGATAATGGCGGATAAAAGCTGTTTCAAAGAGGCGCGCCCGGTCCGCCACGCCACAATCCAGAGCCACACAAGCAATGAACAGATCCTGCGGAAAGTCTCTGAAAATCAGTCCAGCAAGCGCTGGCGAAAAGAAATCCTGTTGTAAAAAGTCCGCCACCTGCCCTGCTGTCATCACCTGTTTCTCCGGCGGAAGCAAAGATGCTCCGCCGCTGAAGTCACATGCGCCTGTATTGGAAAATTGCTGAAGGTCCTCTGTCCCCAATCCATCCGCGCGCGCAGCCAGGTAAGCGCCCACGCCAACCGCGCCGCCCGATACGCCCGACATGGTCAGCATGTTGTCGTAAAGCTCGCCGCCTAACCGTTCGTCCAGACAGGAAAGATATGCAGCTGTGTGCAACGCGGCACGAATACCGCCCCCCTCCGCCAGCACGACAACAGCAGCCGTATCGGATGGGCGGTCTGCGCTCCATTTCGTCACAGCGTCGGTCAATGTTGGTAATGATGCATGTGTCTGGGTGAGATCAGAAGACGCGTTCTCTTCTGATGGTTCTATCATCCATACGTCATGGAATTTAACAGGACCCAGTATCGGCCCCAGCCCCATAAGGAAGAGCACGGCCAGTATGGTCGGAAAGCCAAAATTATGTGAGGCAAGCACTGCAAAATAGGTAAAAATCAGCGCCATCAAACCGACAATGACCAGCAAAGTGAAGACCGGTCCCAGCATTGTCGCCAGCTTGGCGGGCCAAATGAAGTAGCCCAGCACCACCAGGACAAACACCCCTAACACCGCCAGCATGATGATGTTGTGAGAGCGTTTGAAAACAGCAAACTGATGATAGTTGGCGTAATACCTGTAAACCGCGCGACGATGGAGATGTTTGATCCAGAACCAACTAAACAACAACGCCGCCGACGACGCCATCACACCTGTGCGCGCAGCCTGATGGCCTGTTCTTTCGCCGATAAACTCAAAGCAAATGCGCTCTGACCCCTGCGCGACCGGCAGATAGCAACTGGCCTTGGCGACCGCTAACGCTACCATCGGCGCGCCCACTGCATTCCACAGCAACATCCCCACCAGCGCCAGTGCGAGAACGGGAAACAGGCTCATCATAAAGACTTCGAAAGGGCGTGTGTACTTAACCACCATATGCCGGAACAAATGCCCCAGCATGTCATATGTCGCGCTGAAAATGATCGCGCCACCCAGCCCATACATCACACAATGGATAAATGCTTCGGGGATCAAAGCCTGTTCAGTCGCAAACGACATCCCCTCAAGCGCAGGACTTGCCGCACCAGCCAGCGTGTTGAGATAGAAGATGAAAAACGCCAGCGGTGTTGCGATCGCCGCGCCCATCGCGATGACAAACCGCACTTTCATCGTGGGGTTAGCGCGCACCGAAAACGGATAGTCGCGCGACACAGCACGCCAACAGACTTCATGCGCGCCGATAGCGAATAAGATAAGCGCCAAACCTGTCGCAAAGGGACGGAGCCAGAAAATATCGCCAGAATACGTCATGGCGAATTTAACGGCTTCGCGGCCCTGATCGGTTCCAAAGGCCACAAGGCAGATAAACGCCACCGCAGAAAACACCGGCCACACCGGACGGATCACGTTCCAGATGCGCAGCCATTTACGCCAGTAAGTTGTGCGCTCGGATGGAAAACCCTGATCTGGTCCTGCAGAACTGACAATGCGCTGAGGACGGAGTTTAAGCTTACGCTTGAACATCGTCTCCGCCCTCTTCGTCAGTTGAAATCAGGTCTAGCTTTGGCGTATCGGGATCATCTTCAATCGTATCCAGCGATGCCCCATCCAGTTGTGGCACCTGCTTGAGCGCTTTGCGGATCAATCGCCGGTCTTCGCCGGTGTAAGCTAACAGGACGAAGCGTTTTATCTTTGAATTAGGCCGCGCTTCAAAATGGTTCACAGAATGGCGCAGCATAGAGAGAACATTCTCAAAGGCCTCATGCGGCGAGGTGCTAACCCCCAGCAATGGCGTAATAACGCTGGTCAGCCTGTTTCTGCCCTGTCCGATCAGGCTGTCGTTGAAATCATCTACCGCCGCTAGCGCATTGGCGACACACACGCCCACATCATTGATCACCCGATAACCGGCTCCCGGCCCCTGTCCCTGAATATGAACAGCCGCCACATGAACCACACGTTTGACGTGATGGTTTTCATACAGATCGCCCCGGCATTTCGTCATCACAGCGGCGCCAGGCGGCAACATGTCTCCAGACGTTGCTTCGGCGAGTTTGCGACGGATGAAGTCATCTGAGCGCTCACCAGGTTCAGACCACTTGGCAGACAGATGTCGGATGATCCCGGAAATAGAAGGTTCGAACACCCGCGCCATTTCCATATGTGTGTTTTCCGGATTGACCCACACATCTATGTCCGTCACCCGGCGAATGTCACCTAAAGCAATCTCAAATCGTGGCGGCGTCGCGCCAGAACGTTGCTGGCTTGGCTTGAACGACACAAGCTTATAGTCCGGCTTTTGGTCAGCGCGTGGTTGAGAGCCGCGCAGGTCAAGACGCAGAGCCGTGAGCGACATATGTACCGGGCTTGCATACCCCCGCGAGGGCATAGCGCTCATCGCCGCAGTTATTTCAGTATAGATCGCCGCTTGAGCGCTGATCCGTTCATCTGGGGTTTCAGCCGTCAGCACAGTTCGCGATATGTTAAATGGCAGAACATCGTCACCGCGTTTGCGCAGCAGAGGAATCGTTGCGCCTTTTGACAAGCATTGCCGCATAGCCAAAGCGCTGATCACATTGAGGTCAGCCCCCGTCACGTCAGCTATAACGATTTCCGCCTCATGCAGAACCCGATAAGCGCTTTCATGATCGACATTCAAGCCACGTAAAATCGGATTAAGCACAACCACATTTACGGGTTGATTGAGCGATTGCCTGGCGCGCAAAACCGCCGGGGCGAT
This sequence comes from uncultured Hyphomonadaceae bacterium, assembly GCA_964342355.1. GTDB lineage: Bacteria > Pseudomonadota > Alphaproteobacteria > Caulobacterales > Hyphomonadaceae > Hirschia. The sequence goes on along the minus strand of CAYFFG010000019.1, from coordinate 60,899 downwards.
CACTTCTTCGTAGAAGTTCACAAACGCTTGACGTTCCACATCATCAAAGGGTGTGATGAGAACCAGATCCGCGTTGTCGAAATCCTGGGCCGGGTCATCAAGCTTTAATAGCCTCACCCTTAGGTCCGCTTGCGTGCTAGAAGCACTCCCCCCTGCGAACTGTTCACCGTCGTGTGTCGTCATTGATCCCACCCGCGTGTCTGGCGACTATGCAAGCACATATTAACCACAGGCGCGAAGCAAACAACAAAGCATTTCACACATTGCAATCGGGATGGCTTGCCGCACTCTCACCGAAGCGAAGCATCAATGTATTAGTTGGAGCAAATTGGGCAACTTTTCCCAAAATAAGGGAATTAGCTGCCTTGTTTTCGCCTTTTAGGCGATTTCGGATGAGTGTGTGTTCCGGCCAATCTTTTTGGTGACCTTGTCTTTCATCCAAATAACAACAATACACGCCAAAATGGCTCCCGCAGCGCTGCAAGCAAAATCGATCCAAGACCCTGATCGTCCGCTCCCGCCAACAGCCTGTGCGACTTCCACCCCTCCTGCGAGCGCAACAAAACTCATCACTAGAAATGCGATACGGCTGCGCGGGAAAGCGGCAGCGCTTGGCGCCGCCATCATGCCAAAAGCAATGAAATGTAGAACCTTATCCTGATGTGGCACGAGATCCGGCAACAAAGTCTTTGACGGGTCACCAGGTGTCAGCATGCCCCAACAGAAAAACGCCAGCATGCCGCCAAACAGCGCGCCAGAGACGAAAAGGAACATCTGATAAATCTGATTCTGGGACGTATTGTTCATGGTCCGCTCTATGCCAGATGAAGTTTGTTCATTTTATGAAAGCAAACATGAAATATGTGATGAACAGGTCGTCGACACAATTTGGCCCGTTTAGCGCGTCATATGGCGATCAAATGCGCAATCACCGCTATAAAACAAAGCACTTCAAGGAGACGCGACGTGCCATATAAGAAACGCCCGCCTATTTCCATCCTGTTGTCCGTAGCAGCCTCGATAACGATCGCAGGTGTCGCCCTGGCCCAGGAAAGCGAACCATCCCAACAGAACCAGGACATACCTCAATCCTGTCAGCAGGCGTTTGATCAACCTGAATACTGGACAGCCTGCGCAAGAGAAGTCGATCCAGGCAGCCAGCTATCCATGATGGCATATTCCAATTTAGGCGCACAGGCGTTCGCCAATGGAGACATTGCTTCAGCTGCGCGTTTCTTTGACCTTTCCACACCAGCCGATGGCGGCCCAGATCTCTTAGACGCTTATTCCCACGCTCTGCGCGCCAGCGCCTATTGGCGTACTGGCCAGGATAAAAAGGCGCGTAACCATGCAGCCTTCGCCATGCGCTGGATCAATGAAGGCGTGCTCGGCGGTGGTCGTGATATTGAACTGGACGATGAATTGCTCGTTCCCCTGCTGGAAGTCCTCGCCCCCGTAATGGTTTCGCTGGACATGCCGGAAGCCGATCATGTGCTGGAAAAATTTGAAAACCTGCCAGTCAAGACACTGATGGATGGCGCACGTCGCGCCGGTCTGCTTGCTGCTATTGGCGCCTATGACGCTGCTCTGGTTTTCAGCGCCGAAATCGTTTCAGCTCAACCGGACAACACATTGTTTCTGACAAGCCATTGCGACCTGCTCACACGCATGGGTGAGGCAAAAGACGGCTTGCCTTACTGCCAGAAGGCCCTCGAACTTGAGCCCGAAAATGCAGACATCCATTTTGCGACAGCCCGCGCACTCGGCGCGATTGGCAATTGCGCAGAAGCAGACACCGCACAGGATAAAGCGCGCGAGCTAGCTCCCAAATCCCCATTATATGTTGATCCGGTTACCTGCGCAGAAGACGAATAATCGCCTCTTGGGATCAACATCGAAAACGCTTAAATTCCAGATATGTCATTTCTTCGGGTCATAGGTGTCGCCGCAGCCGCTATTTCTGGCGGCGCAGCGCTTGCGCGCAACGAACTTGACCGGCGTATTGAAAAAAAGATCGAAGCTAAAATCCTGGAAGCCGAGCACAATGCGCTGGTCCAGCTTGAAGAGCAGATAGATACTTTCATCAAGGACCAGTTACGCGGCTTTATCCGCAATATCCTTTTCAAGGCAGGTTTTATCGCACTGATTATTGGAGGTCGATATGCTGACTTTTACAGCCGTGAAGCAATGGCAATCATCGTCGCTTTAGCGCTAGCCATGTTCTTTCTGCGCGATCTATGGACGCTGTATCCACAAGCAAGAACACTCTTCCAATATGCGCGAAAGCATGAATGGAACCTTTTCCAATCGCTTCGGGAAATGGTGGCCACAAACGTGTTCGACAATGCTTATGAGCAGGTCATGAACGAGACTCAGGACAAAAAGGTGAAATACTGGATTGCTTTGTCGCGTTATTCTGCAGAAGACATCTCCAACCAGATTGCCGAGGCCATTTCCACAGTCGCTTCCCAGGCTAGCGTCTCAATCGTGCGCACACGCGCAGGCGCCGCACTCTCTAAAGCAGGCGCCATGCTCGTTGCTTATTCTGCGACATTGGCCTGGGCGCTTACCCACCTCTAACCAGTCTTACCGTTTAAAGCCTGTTCCTCGCCCCATTTTTGCCGGTTTGTGTCAGCAACTTCCTTACAAACTGTTCAGGAAGACCTGCTCATGAAACGTGTGACCCTTGATCTGGATCAACTCGTCGAAGACGGCGAACTGACAACAGCTGAGGCTGATCGTCTCGCCGGCTTTGCGGTCCAAAGTCGTCAGCTACAAGCTATCATAAACATATTGATGATTTTCGGCGCTATCGCAGTTGCTGCTGGCGTTATCGCACTTGAACCATCAGCCACAACGGGATTGATCCTCGCGCTCGTCGCCTTGGGTGGAGGCGCAGCGATCTACATGCAGCCATCTACGGAATGGCGCGTCCTGTCTCACGGTCTCATAATCATGGGCTGTCTTGGCCTGTCTGGCTGGATGGGATGGCAAGCCTATGAACACCCAGAAACCATGCCCGACTGGACGCCTCAGCTTTTGAGCGCAATCCTGTTTACCGCTGCGGCTATCTTTTTCAGACAGGGATTTCTAGCCGCATTGTCTCCGCTGGCCATTGGCGCGCTGATCGGATCAGGCACAGCTTATTGGCACGCCAGTTATGCGCTTTTCGTTGAAGAACCTACAATCTCCATCTTTGTTTTCAGCGCGATGGCGGGCGGACTTTACTTCCTGCGAGACAAAATTCCACCGATCTATGAAGGCATATCCACTATTGCTGCGCGTGTGGCTTTCTTCATGCTCAACTTTGCTTTCTGGGTCGGGTCGTTATGGGGGGATCGCCTGCTGGAGCATTGGCAAAAACCTGACTACAAAGCCAATTACGACTGGGAAGCATATGAAGCCTGGCGCAACAGCGCCATCAATGTCCCTGAAGCCGTGTTTTCACTTGGCTGGGCTGCGTTGCTGGGCGGATGCATCTGGTTAGGCACACGCGATCATCGCCGTTTTCTTGCCAACACCGCACTCGTTTTCCTGGCCATCCATTTCTACACACAGCTGTTTGAAACATTGGGCGCAGAACCAATCATCCTGGTCTTTGCCGGTCTCAGCATGGTAGGCGCAGCGGTTGGCGTCGCACGTTTTGACAATTGGCTCAGAGGCCACACAGCGAAAGCTTAAGCATCTGCTGGCTTTTTTGACGGCGCCATGCGGCTACGCAACTCAATTTTCGGGATGGTAAATACCGCAATCAAGCCAATTGCGACCACAATAATCGCGCCAACAAAAATATAACTCATGGAATCTGCAAACGCATCAGCCAGGAATTTTGGCGGCTCGAACGCTTCCCCGCCCTCGCGCGCCACAGCAAACGAACGCATTTGCCCTAAGTCGATTTCCATCCCAGGAGGCGCAATGCGGCTTAGGTAAGCCGTAAGGTGGGCTGTCATTATCGCGCCGAAAATGCTGACGCCAATCAGTCCGCCCGTCTGGCGCAGGAACATGGTCGTCGATGTTGCGACCCCAATCTGGGTGATTGGCGCAGCGCTTTGAGCGACGATGTTGAAAATGCTCTGGGTCGGACCAATTCCCAATCCGACCAACGCAAGACGCCAGATAACATCCCATTGTGCAGATTCAGCAGTTAGCCTTGAGAGCAGGAACAGTCCGATCAACTGCAGCGTCACGCCGCCGATGAGGATTGGTTTATACTTACCGGTTGCTGATACAACCCGCCCTGAAACGGCGGCCCCAAAGATGAGCCCCATCATGAGCGGCAACATGGTCAGACCGCTATTTGTGGCCCCAATCCCCAGCGACAGCTGCAGGTATACCGGCATGTAAATGATGGTGCCCATAAACGCCATCGCCAGAACAAAAGTCGAGATCATCGTGGTATTGAAAGCTCGTACTTTAAAAAGGCTCAGAGGCAATATCGGGTCTGCGGCGACATATTGTTCGACATAAAGGAAACCTGCGCCTGCTATCAGGGCAATCAGCATCGAAACAATCACGCCCGGCGAGCTCCAGCCTTCAGTGCCCCCACAGGTCAGACCTAGCATCAGCGCCCCCAAGGCCAACACAACGAGCACGGCGCCAAGATAGTCAATCTGCCCGCCACCCTTGTGCCCAAGCGAGGGCATTTTCAAAACGATCAGCGCCAATGCTGGCAATGCCAGTGGCAGGTTGACGTAAAACACCCATCGCCATCCGGCGACATGTAATCCGGCGATTTCCATCGAGCCATGATCGGTAAAATAGCCGCCAACAATGGGACCAATCACACTTGCCAGTCCAAATACCGCCCCGAACAGGCCTGCATATTTGGCGCGTTCGCGCGGTGAAAACAAATCAGCGATGATTGCGAACGCTGTCGTAAACAACGCGCCGCCGCCAATGCCTTGAATGCCGCGAAACACAATGAGCTGCATCATGCCATCGCCAATGACGGGCATATCGCCAAATTCACCCGCAACTCCGCAAAGCCAGGACCCGAACACAAAGATCGCCACACCGAGTATCAATATGGGTTTTCGGCCAAACATATCGCCGAGTTTTCCCCATATCGGCACCATGACCGTTGATGTCAGAAGGTAGCTGGTTGTGACCCAGGCATAAACGTCCAATCCCTGAAGGTCTGCAATGATCCGCGGCATCGCGGTAGAGACAATTGTCTGGTCCAGCGCCGACAACAAAAATACAACCATCACGGATAAGAGCGTGATCTGAACTTCTTTTTTTGTCGGCTCTGTACGCTTGGACGCGCTTTCGTCAGCCATTTCAGCTTCCATGCTCAACCAGCCTCCAGCACCGGATCATTCGCGAAAAACCCGGCGGGTATACATAATATAGCCCACTATATCCAGTACGCTTAAACACCGCACTGGTGAGATTGCATATGCGACTGACTATTAACTACGGTCGTTAAGCAACTGAAAACTCACAATCCACCCTGAAATTTGGTAGAGCGCTGCTAAGATTATTCCAGCATTCAGAAGGTCACCCACAAAACCATAAGGTTTCCAGACAAGACCAATTACGGCGACACCCAGCGCCGCTGTATCCAGCTTGATATGCCCCATCAGATAACCAGTAGGCCGCCTAGCGCGCTCTACATCTTCGCGTGTGACGTGAAAAACACCGTCCAGCGTCGGCAATCCGATAACGTCCTGAAGGTCAGAGCGTTTGAATATGCCCGTCAGGTCACGCAAATGTTCAGCTGTCGCATACCCCTCATCCACTGCCTTCCAGCAAGCATCGGTACGGACAATGCGAACAATGGCTGATAAAATGACAGCCATCGCAATGGCTGCCATTTCAAATCCGTTCATGTGCTACTGGTCCTGTTATCCCTTGCGCGGGATCGCCGCCCAATAGTCAAAGTCCAGAATAACCTCTGGCAGGTATTTGCCGTCCTCCCCCTTATAAGGGAAATCGGCACATGGACGGTCCTTAGTCGCCACCAGACGCAGGCGCAGCGCACCAAGCCCCTCAGACAACTCAGCTCTCTCAAGCACTTCTGACCAAGCATACACCGTGTCGCCAGCAAACAGCGGATTGACATGCGCGCCTGCATTAATCGCAATAATTTCAGCTGCGTTCGCCAGACCGTTAAACGCGATCGACCGCGCTAGCGAGATCGCCACACCGCCATAGATCAAGCGCTTGCCGAAACGGCCCTGTGCCTGTTCGTGCTGGTTGAAGTGAACTTTTGCCGTGTTCTGATAAAGGCGCGTCGCGATCTGGTGCTCAGCTTCTTCCACAGTGAATGCGTCCACGTGGTCAATCTTTTCGCCGACTTCATAATCTTCATATGCATGCGGACTGCCGGCCAGTGTGTAATCGTATGCTGACGTATCCATGAGCGGTAAAGAGAGGTCAGATCCGGATACAGCCTCTGGCAGTTCCGGGATAACTGTTTCCGGCGCCTGCGCATTTTCATCGCGCTTACGCACCATCACCCAGCGCACATATGAAAGGACAATCTCATCATTCTGGTTAAGGCCTGTAGTGCGCACATACACCACGCCGGTCTTACCATTGGAGTTTTCCTTCAATCCGATCACGGTTGAAACTGAATTCAACGTGTCACCCGGGTAGACTGGCTGAATGAAATTTCCGTCCGCATAGCCAAGGTTCGCCACAGCGTTGAGCGAAATATCCGGCACGGTTTTGCCAAATACGACATGAAACGCAAGCAACGGGTCGATTGGCGCCGCTTCCAGTCCGCAATCCTGAGCAAAACGATCAGCAGAGAACAGCGCGTACCGGCTACCGGTCAGGCCCGTATAGAGCGCCGCATCGCCTTCCGTGACAGTTTTCGGCGTCGCGTGCACAATCTCCTGACCAATGTAGAAGTCTTCAAAAAAATTGCCCGGATTCGCTTTCATCTTCGCTTTCTCCCTGATGTCGTCCCCAAAAGCGCCAGCCAGCGCATCCTTGAGTGATTGGTTCAATTATCTTTGCCTCGCTCTAAAGGATGTCGAGCAGTTTCTCATTTGGGCGTCCTAACGCGGCTTTACCATTACAAATGCCGATCGGACGTTGAATGATTTTTGGGTTGTCCGCCATCGCTGCAAACAATTCATCATCTGTCATGTCCTCTTTGAGGCCTTCAGACTGAATGTTTTTCGGACGGGAAAATTCATGAGGCGACACATCCCCCATCATTTTCGCTATATTGCGTAATTCTTCTTCTGAGAGTTTATCAGAGGCGTTCATGTATTTGCGCACTTCAACATCCACGCCTTTTTCTTCCAGCAAGGCAAGACCATTGCGGGAGTTTGAGCATGCTGGATTGTGCAAGAGAACATAGGTCATGCGGACACCTGTTTTTTTAGGACGCACATAGGCCGCCAAGACGCCCGGCGACACTCTGCGCGTTATATCGTGATATCCGCTAAAAGGTCGATACGACCCTTTAAAAATTAGACGAAGCTCCATCCCGCCACGAGCGCTAACAAGAGCGCAGCCGAAGCGATTGTCGAAATACCGAGGACAACCGGCATTCCGCGCTTGGTTTCGCCCTGGCGGACTTCTTCTTCATTCTTAACAGGTTGAGTATTGTTAAAATTGGTCATTTAGAAACCTCCTTACAACCAATTAACGTCCCTCAGCGGATACCGTTCCTTTCTTCACATATGTTTGAATATGTTGCCTTAGTCGGCTTGCATCGCCTTGATGGCCTCGTCCATGGCCACCAAACGCTCTGCTTCGGCTAAGTGCAAAAGCTCGGTCATTTTGCCGTTCACTTTTAAAACGCCTTTGCCTTTGTTTTCAGGGTCAGCAAACGCCACGATCACATCTTTGGAATGAGCAACCGCCTCTTCGGATGGCGCGAAAACTTCATTACAGGGATCAACCTGTGTTGGGTGGATCAATGTCTTGCCGTCAAATCCCATCGCGCGACCCTGTGCGGCTTCTGCAAGGAAGCCCTCTGCATTCTTAATGTCGTTGTAAACGCCATCAATCGCGACAATGCCAAATGCGCGCGCCGCAGTCACAGACAAGGTCAGGTGTGACTGGAACGCCAAACGATCAGCTGTCATTTCAGCACGCATGTCTTTTGCCAGGTCATTTGTGCCCATAACAAATGTTGAAAGACGCGTGGTCGCCTGACATGCGGCGATTTCTTTAAGATTGAGGATCGCTAGCGGCGTTTCGATCATGATCCACAACGCAAAGTCGTCGCCTGCGCCAGCAGCCGTCAACGCGTCATCAAGCTTTTTGACTTCTTCAGCGGAGGATACTTTCGGCGCCAGAACACCATCAGGACCAGCCGCCACAATCGCTTTTAAATCATCAGCGCCCCATTCGGTGTCGAGGCCGTTCATGCGGATAATCAGTTCGCGTTTCCCATATCCGCCAGCTTTTACAGTCGCACACACACGTTCACGCGCTTCAACTTTTGCTTCCGGCGCAACCGCGTCTTCAAGGTCCAAAAGCAATGTGTCAGCAGGAATTGTCTTGGCCTTCTCCAGTGCGCGCTCATTAGCGCCAGGCATGTAAAGGCAGGAACGGCGTGGTCGTGTCGACGTCATTTTCAAAGCTCCCCTCGGATAGGTTCTGTCTTCGGACAATATTTATGTTGAGGTCGTTCTAGCGCCAGATTGTGCAGCGCAGCAAGCCTTCTTGGGCTCGCATTCCAATCCAAGGCGTGCTTTAGCTCCAGTTTGCTTGTTCAAGCGGCAGATAATGCATGACCGATCAGTTTGAATTCTTCTCATGCGTCGCCGAAGATTGTGACGCCCAAGCGCTCATGCAAGTCCTGCATGACAGCGTGCATGGCGTCGCGAATTCCCATTACGCCCCTTCTCAACTAAAGGCCTGGTCACCATCTGCCATGGACGCCTCCACAGCTCAAAAACGCCTGGCCGGACAGCAGGTTTTTCTAGCTGAAGACAATGAGGGATTATGTGCGTTCATGACGTTGCGAAATGACAGTCATCTTGATTTTGCCTTCGCCCATCCGCGCGTTATCGGCAAAGGCGTTGCGTCCGCAATCTACGAGCAATTGCTTGAATATGCGCGCAGATCCGGTCACAGGACACTAACGTCGGACATTAGTCTTGCTGCCCGCACCTTCTTTGAAAAACGCGGATGGCAGTTTTTACAAGAACAGATCGTAGAGCGTCATGGCGTGGCATTGACCAATTTCAAAGCGCGCCTTGAAATAACGGACAAGGCATGACCCAGATACTGTTCATCTCATCTTATGTCGCCTCATCCCGCGTCGGTGGCTCAATCGCACCCGTTGCGCTGGCGGCATTGAATCTGGATGTGGTGTTGGCGCCAACCACTTTGCTGGGGCGTCATCCCGGACTAGGCGCGCCTGGCGGCAGCGGCGTTCCGGCAGACCAACTCGCGTCCCTGCTTGAAGGTGTTGAAGCTAACGGTGTTTTTAAAAATTGTCGCGCGGTTGTGACGGGGTATTTTTCAACGCCAGAACAGGTCGCATGCGCAGCAAACGCCATTGATAAAATCCACGCCATTCAAAAAACTAATCCTCCCCTGATCCTGGTGGATCCTATAATGGGCGATGCAGGATCAGGTCTTTACATCCGTGAAGACACGGCCCGCGCGATTGAAACGCAACTTGTCCGCCGCGCCGACATTATGACGCCGAATCTTTGGGAGTTTGCCCGCCTCTCCCGCGCACAAATTGAAACGCTCAACACTCCAAAGGCGGTAAAAGAAGCAGCCACAGCTTTGCCATGCGATGTCATTGTCACCTCCACACCAGATGGCGATAACACTGGCGCGCTTTACGCCCCCAAAAATTGCGAAGCTTTCTATGTCAAAGCGCCTAAGCTGGAAGGCGACATTCCCCACGGTGTCGGCGATCTTGTCACCACACTGTTTGCTGGCCGCTGCGCTACAGGCGAAACCGCATCTTCAGCGTTTCAGCACGCTGTTTCATCAGTTCATGTTTTACTGGAAAAAGCCGTTACCGAACATCTTGGCGACCTGCCTTTAAGCCGATATCCCGAACATATCGCATCGCCGCCGCTGTTAGAGACGGCAAAACTCTGACCAGAACACCACCCCTAACTAATACCAGAAGTCTTTCCAGAACATGCCCCATAATATTGACGGTTATATCGCTCCCGGTTTTGAGCCTGTCATGGACGCTTTCGTCCAGAATTTTGACGATGGTCTGGAGCTTGGCGCAGGTTTTTCCGCCTATATTGGCGACGATCTGATCTTCGACGTTTACGGCGGCTGGATGGATAGACGCAAAACAAAACCATGGGTCAAAGACACAATTGTTCCTGTCTATTCAACGACCAAAGGCATTTCAGCGCTCGTCGTCTGCATGGAACTCTTCGAAAAACTGGACGCACCGAACCCGTATGAGGTTCCTGTTGCGTCGATCTGGCCTGAGTTTGCCGCCAACGGCAAAGATAATGTAACGCTCGGCCAGCTGTTGTCTCATCAGGCGGGTCTGCCTGGATTCATCGGGCCAGTTGATCCGGATTTGTGGTTTGATCCGCCTGGACTTGCCGCACATCTTGCCGAAATTGCTCCTATGTGGACGCCAGGCGATGGCTCTGGCTATCACCCGCTGACTTGGGGCTATCTGGCAGGCGAAATCGTGCGCCGCATATCTCCTCGCTCGCTTGGCCAGAACCTTCAGCTCAAAGTGACCAATTCAGATGGCCATGATCCTGATCGGGAAGTCATAGATTTCTGGATCGGCACGCCAGAAAGCCAACATGATCGCATCGCGGATATTCAACGCCCGCCAGCTGCGCCAGAATTGGGCGAGATCAACGAATACCGCAAAGCTGCGTTCCTAACGAAATGGGCTGCTCCCAACCGAGGCGGACCGGAATGGCGCACGCTGGAAATTCCCTCCGCCAACGGGCACGGCACAGCAAAAGCCGTCGCGCGCCTATATGGCGCCTACGCCAATCGCGGCGTCATTGGGGACAATCACATTGTCGATGCGGACGGACAGTTTGAAGCGCTGACCAAACAGCGCACGCTGGGTGAAGACAAAGTCCTTCCTTTCACGATGGAATTTGCTGCCGGTGTGATGCGCAACAATAACCGGATTTATGGTCCAAACCCGGAAACCCTGTGCCATGCCGGTTGGGGAGGCTCGATGGGCCTTGGCGACCCGGATCGCAATCTGTCAGCAGCCTATGTGATGAACAAACAATCCAACAAGCTCCAGACCGACCAGCGCGCGCAGGCGCTGATCGCCGCGCTGTATGGTTGCCTTTAAGGCTAGTTGCGCCCCCCACACAATCAGCTGACGCGAAAATTGCCCCAAATAGGGACACATTGGTTAACCAACACACGAAAAATTCGCTTCAGTCCCCATTTCGAGCGTTAACAACCCGTAAATGTGCCTATTTCCCTCACGCGAACTGGCGCCGAACTTGAAACCTGACAAGGGAATTCGCTGTTCTCTGAATTCATATGGCTAAACTGAGTTAAGTTACCCCCGCGCGATTTATGTCGCTGCGGGGATTTTTTTCTCAGACAATCTGCGTTTTCGCTCCGCCACGGATCCAGCAAAGACAAACAGCGCCACCCCGGACCATATAAAGCCAAATGTCACCGCATGTGCTGGCGTAAAGGGTTCGCCATACCAAAGGCCCAGACACAATTGCAGCGTAGGCGTCAGGAATTGCATGATCGCAACCGTTGAAAGTTTCACGCGCCGCGTCGCCATTGCAAACAGGATTAAAGGCGCAGCAGTCACGACACCTGACAAGATCAAAAGCGCTGACAAACCAGTTGTTGGCGCCAGTGCTGGCGCACCATGGCTCCAATTCCAGACCAGATAAGCCAGTGCGAGCGGCATGAGCAGGACAACTTCGAAAATGAACCCGACCCGGCTATCAATCGCAGTTGTCTTTCTAATCGCCCCATAAGCAGCAAATGAGAAACAGACCGTCAGGCCCACCCATGGGAATACGCCAACCACAACAGTCTGGTTGATAACCCCAATACCCGCCAAGACCATCGCAATCATCTGCACTTTCGAGAAGCGCTCAGAAAAGAAAATCGCAGCAAACAGAAAGCTCACGAGCGGGTTCATGTAATAGCCAAGGCTGGCCTCAATCACCCGTTCGTTCTGGACCGCCCAGATATAGACCAACCAGTTGAGCCCGATCACCATGCCGCTGGCGAGCAGCGTCAGCATCATTTTCTTGTCTTTTAAGACACGCCACACCGCATCCCATTTGCGCGCCGCAAAAATGAGCACAATCGCCGTGGGAACAGACCAGAAAATGCGGTGCGCAAGCAGCATATCTGCCGGAACGCTTTGCAGCGTTTTAAAATAGATAGGGAAAAATCCCCAGATCATGTAGGCGGACAGACCTACGATCAGGCCCGTTCTGACAGTCGTATCCATCTTAGGATACCTTTCTATTGCACACGAAAAAGGGGCCGGATCATCTGATCGGCCCCTTAACCTCATGTCACTTTTTCAAGTGGTGATGATTATCTGAGACCCTAGTCGGCCGCTTTCCCCTGCACATCTTTTTCCGGCTTAAGCGCGCCGCGATTGACGAGGAGTTCTGCGATCTGCACAGCGTTAAGCGCTGCGCCTTTACGTAGATTGTCGGACACACACCAGAATGCGAGGCCGTTCTCGACAGTTTTGTCTTCACGAATTCGTGAAATAAACGTCGCCCACTCACCAACACACTCGACCGGCGTAATATAGCCCTCGTCTTCACGTTTATCCACAATCATGAGGCCCGGCGATTCACGCAGGATTTCACGCGCACGCTTTGCTGAAAGCGGCTTTTCAGTCTCGATGTGTACAGCTTCTGCGTGACCGACGAAGGTCGGCACGCGCACACAGGTCGCCACCAATTCAATTGCCGGATCGACAATCTTCTTGGTTTCAACTGTCATCTTCCACTCTTCTTTCGTGAAACCGTCGTCCATGAAGACGTCAATGTGTGGAATGACGTTAAAAGCAATCTGCTTTGTGAATTTCTTAGGCGCATAATCCTGGTCAGGCACAAACTTACCTTTGGTCTGACTCCAAAGCTCGTCCATACCTTCTTTTCCCGCACCAGAAGTAGACTGGTAAGTCGCAACAACCACGCGCTTAATGCCCGCCTCATCGTGCAGCGGCTTCAGAGCGACAACCAATTGCGCAGTCGAACAGTTCGGATTCGCGATGATGTTTTTCTTGGAATAACCCTCAACAGCATCTGCGTTGACTTCCGGCACGATCAAAGGGACGTCCGGGTCCATGCGGAAGTGCGATGAGTTATCAATAATGACACACCCAGCGGCAGTAATCTTGGGAGCCCATTCCTTGGCGACGGCCCCACCAGCAGACATGAGACACAGATCAACCTTGGACCAGTCCATCTGCTCAATGTCTTCACACTTAAGGGTCTTGTCACCATAGCTGACCTCCACGCCTTTGGAACGACGGGAAGCAACGGCAATCACTTCGTCCGCCGGAAACAGGCGTTCGTCCAGGATGTTCAACATCTCCCGGCCAACGTTGCCGGTAGCGCCAAGAACTGCGACGCGAAGAGCCATAACGGTCTCCAATCAATTAGCTATGTTGTGATCAAGGGCGCCGATCTAGCGCACTTTCCGCATGTATGCAAAGGTCTTGAACCTTTATAAAAGGAATTGTTCGTATTGAGTCGTTGGAAATTCTTATCCAACAGCATCCAATCGGATATAAGTTCTACGTATTGAGGAGCAAGGAACGTAACATGTCGAACATTGCAGATCTGGTCGAGCGCTATGTGACGCTTAGCAATGAAAACAATGTCGACGGCGTCCTCGATTGCTGTGCGGACAACATCATGTTCGAAACAGTGGTCAACCCGCGCGGGTCTGTGCGTTTGCAGGGCAAAGCGCAAGTGCGGGAAGTTCTGGAAGGCACTATGCTTGCCTTTAAAGATCGCAGTCATCGCCTCGCCTCGCTTTTGGTCGATGGTGATCGCGCAGCGGCAGAAACTGTTTTCACCGGCACCGCAGTTGCGGAACTGGGCGACGGCGTAAAGCCAGGTGATGAAGTTGCTATTCGCGGCGCAACAATCTTTGAAGCGGTCAATGGCAAGATCGCGCGCATTTGCGACTATTCATAAGACCGGGACCGACGCCATGACAGAAGTTAGCGCCTCATCCGGCGCATACGGCGTCGCGCCTAAAGAGTTTCAGAACATCTTGGGCACGCACGACGACGCCCGTCAGTGTTCCCCCCTTATTCCCGGATCAGCTGACATAGCAGAGTGCCCTGATCAGGTGCTCGATGTGTTCGTTGTCGCTGCGCCTGCTGGAGTTCAGGATCGTCGCTTTGTGATGGCGCATGCGCTACGCACCCTCAATTCTGGTGGAGAACTGCGTATTTTTGCGCCTAAGAAGAAAGGCGGATTGCGCCTAAAAGCCGAACTGGAAGATTTAGGCTGCTCCGTGCGGCTGGAGTCGGCCAAACACAACAAATTCGCATTCTGTACGCCGCCGTCTGACATGTCCGCAGTTCAGGCGACAATCGAAGAGAACGGACCGCGACTAGACGAAGAACTGGGATATTGGACCCAACCCGGCGTGTTTTCGTGGAACCGCCCTGATCCGGGCACGCTTTTGCTCATGGAAAATCTGCCGGAATTATCTGGCCGTGGCGCCGATTTGGGAAGTGGTCTTGGCCTTCTCTCTCACAAGGTACTGGAAACTGACACTGTCACACAGATTATACTTGCAGATTTAGACCGTCGCGCCATTGAAATGGCCTTCAGGAATGTTGGTGACGAGCGGACGCAATTCATGTGGACAGATGTCGCAAGTGGCCGTGAGCTGGACGAGATCACCGACCTAGATTTTGTCGTGATGAACCCACCATTTCACAAAGACGGCGAAGAAGATCGCAGCCTTGGACAGGCTTTTGTGCGTCGCGCCGCCAAATTGCTACGCAAAGGCGGCGTATGTTGGCTGGTTGCGAACCGACACTTGCCTTACGAGTCTGAATTGAAAGCGCATTTTTCCAAATTCGAACCACGCGCCGACTCGCACGGCTTCAAAGTCATCGAGGCGATCAAGTAATGAGCGGGCAAGCGTTAAAGCCCGTTCGTTTGGACAGATTGCTCTCCAATCTCGGATACGGCGTCCGCAAAGACATTGCCAGCATGGCCAAAGCCGGACTGATCGTATTGGACGGCGAAGGCATTTCCCGCGCCGACCAGAAAATCACACCTACGCTTGATTTGCCGGACAGACTGATCATTGATGATGAGCCGGTTGATCCCATGCCAGGCCTGATACTGATGTTGAATAAGCCTGTTGGCGTGACTTGCTCGCGCAAAGACCCTGGCGCGCTGGTCGAAGAATGTCTGCCGCCTCGCTGGCGTCGTCGATCTCCGGCGATTTCGCCAGTTGGTCGGTTAGATAAAGACACATCAGGCATGTTGCTGATGACTGATGACGGCCAGCTGAACCATCGTATCACATCACCCAAATATCATACGCCGAAAGTCTATGTCGCGTCGCTTGATCGCCCGCTCTCTGGGAATGAAGCATCTGTTTTTGCATCCGGCGAACTCATGCTGGAGGGCGAAGACAAGCCACTATTGCCCGCAGAACTGCAAGTCATCAACGACCACAATGTGCGGCTGACATTACATGAAGGTCGTTACCATCAGGTCCGACGCATGTTCGCCGCCGTTGGTAATCATGTCACAGTTCTGCATCGCGAGCGCATTGGGGGGCTGGCGCTACCAGATGACCTTCCCCCTGGCGACTGGCGCATCCTCACTGAAGCAGACTGCGCCAGCATTTTTTCAAACGATAAATCCTAGAGTTCAGAAAGGATCGCATCGCCCATTTGTGATGTGGACAGCTTACCGCCTAGATCTGCTGTACGTGCGCCATTATCTAAAGCCGCATTAACCGCCGCCCAGACTTTATCCGCCGCATCTGCCCGATCGAGCGACCAGCGCAGGGCCATTTCAACAGACAGGATCGCAGCACATGGGTTTGCTAATCCTTGTCCTGCGATATCAGGCGCTGATCCGTGGACAGGTTCATAAAGCCCTGGCGTTCCTGGCTCTCCCAAGGCTGCGGACGGCAACATACCGATAGAGCCCGTCAACTGGCTTGCTTCATCAGACAAGATGTCACCGAACAAATTGTCAGCCAGAATAACGTTGACGTCTTTAGGACGACGAACAAGGAGCATCGCCAGAGCATCCGCCAGAATGTGATCGAGCGGCTCGTCCGCAAATTCTTCCTGGTGCAGCTTGATCACCTCTTCGCGCCAAAGAACGCCGGACTCCATGACGTTGGACTTGTCAGTTGAAACCACGCCACCAAATGCCTCGCCTTTACCCTTGCGGCCTTTAGCAATCGCAAACGCGACGCGCGCAACACGGCGCACCTCAGATGATGTGTAAACAGCATTGTCAAAACCACGACGCTCACCATTGCCCAAGTCTTCAATGCCGCGCGGCTGGCCGAAATAGACACCTGATGTCAGCTCCCGAACGATCATGATATCGAGGCCCTCAACGAGCTCTTTTTTGAGGGATGACGCTTCAGCAAGCGCCGGAAAGCAGAAAGCCGGACGCAGATTGGCATAAACATCCAACTCTTTACGCAGTTTCAAAAGCCCAGCTTCAGGACGTTTGTCACGCGCAACGCCCGCCCATTTAGGACCGCCAACCGCTCCCATCAAAATTGCATCGGACTTGCGCGCCTGCTCCAGCACGGCATCTGTCAGCGGTTCTCCGCTTTCGTCAAAACTTGCGCCGCCAAACAGCGCTTCAGACACGGAAATATCAGGGGCGACTTTATCCAACACGCGGCGCGCTTCACGCGTCACTTCTGGGCCGATGCCATCGCCAGGAAGCAAAAGGAAAGTCTGGGTCATAAAACGCTCGCTTGTTTCGTCAATATTCGCTTATTCGCCGGAGCAATACGCCGGTCGATACTAAAATCCAAGATAAGTGTGTGGATTATCCTTAAAGAGGCTTTGGCTCAGGCGGGTCAATATACATGCGAATGTCACGGCCGCTTGCGCCCATTGCCTTCGTCGCCTCTCGCCAGTCAGCCATGTGAGCTGATTTGCCATGCGCCGCCAACGCCGCCATATCCGTCCAACGTTCATTTACACGCAATATGGATGGGTCCAGCACATCAATCGAGAAAGCGTATTCAATACAGCCCTCCTCAGCGCGACTTTTCTCCAGCATGGTCTGCATGGCTTCCCGATGATCTTCCAGTTTTGACGGATCAATTGTGACCGTTCCTTCGATCAGGATCATTACGCTCTCCCCTTTTTTGTTTATTTAGCCCAGCCAGGGCGTCGTTAGTTTGCGTTTTTCCTCATATGCGGAAATTTCGACATCGCGGGTCATCGTTTCACCGATTTCATCAAGACCCGCAACAAGGTTGGCTTTACGCCCCTCTTCGATTTCGAAAGCGTACTCCGTCCCATCTGGTGCGGTAATCGTCTGGTTCGGAAGATCGACTGTGAAGATGTGATTTCCACCACCGGCCTGTTCGGCAAGTTTATCACAAACTTCCTGCGGCAGCGCGATCGGCAATATGCCGTTCTTAAAACAGTTATTGAAGAAAATATCCGCAAACGATGGCGCGATCACGCAGCGTAAACCCTGATCGAGAATTGCCCATGGCGCATGCTCGCGCGAAGAACCGCAGCCAAAATTGTCTCCCGCGATGAGAACTTCAGATCCCGCATAGGTTGGCTTATTCAGGACAAAATCAGGGTTCGGCTCGCCATTTTCAAGCGTTTTCAGCTCGAAAAACAGACCGACCTTCAACCCCTCACGCGTCACAGTTTTCAAAAACTGCTTAGGAATGATCATGTCGGTGTCGACATTAGCCATCAAAGCGTCGCCGTCTTTTAAGGGAGCCGCAGACCCACGCAAAGTCGTGAAAGGTTTCATAAAGCCTTATCCATCCTACAGTCGTTGGAGATGTTAGAACGCCTCCTTAGGCGTCTGCTCCAGGAAAATTGTAGGTGTATTGCACGTTCTGTCGCGCACAGTGAAGACACGTGTCCCGGATTTTCTTCCCGGTCGGATTTCGGAAATGTTGAACCCTTCCTTTGAGAGGCGCTCATGAGCAGCCTCTATATCACCAACCAACCAGCTCAAACCCCACATTTTATCGCCATCGTCGCTAGATTCAGACACACCGAGACGGGCGATTAATTCCAAAGTCAGATCACCTGCTTTAAAAAACATGAAGTGTGTGGAGAGATCTTCCCGCACACGATCCAACGCAAACCGCAAACCCAATCGCGCGCCGTAAAGCGCGATCGCCCGTTCGGGGTGGTCAGTATTAATGACGACATGATCCAAAGCGCAGACTTGGGAAGCATCCCCTATTTTCACGCTTAATTCTGTCTCCGGGTCGTTTTCCACGACAAACTGGCGCACTTTAGCAGTCTTGTCGGTATCCAGTCGCATCCGCTTCCAGCGCCGTTCATGTCCTGTCTCAAGGTCAGTACTTGCCCCATCCATCACTTCGCTTGCTCGTAAACCACGGCGGGAAAATACACGATGGGCTTCATTGATTTCAGCCGTGCGAAAGACCAAGCTTTGCAGTCCTTCGCCATTTGCCCCCAAAAGCTGACGTAACCGCATGGCAACCGGTCCGTCACCATGAGGCGACAAGAGTTCAAGCGCTGTATTTTCCATTTGAAAAAGCGCTGTTGCGGTGCCGTCAGCCGTATTTTCAGACCGCCAGGCAGGCGAGCGCCCAATCAACGCCTGATAATCGATGATTGCTGTGTTGATGTCCTCACAGGCAAGGACGATATGATCCATTCCATTAAGCATGCAGATATTTAGCATGTGCGATTGTTCCGGGGTAGCAAAAGGTGCTGTGAAGTTTGTAAAATTGTCCCCGGAATAATGACGCCGCTCACTGGTTTTCCAGGAGCGGCGCCACCGAGTCCGCTTTGCCAGCTGGGTTGGGGGGGGGACGCAGGCAAATGCGAACTGTCTTGTCTGGCACGTAAAGCGCCAATTCATTTTACCCAACAGAAGTCGGGTTAATCATATAATTTTTAGAGGACAACGTTCCCTTTTAAAGGCGAACTCGCTCTTTTATCTGCGTTCTCAACGAGCAGACCGCTATTTCTCTCAGCGGGAGCTGTCATATAATTGACATCAAAGTAGAACGCAACCAGTGATATTGATAAATAAATGTATCACGGCAATTAGTTTAAATACTAAAACAATGAATACTCAAACACCATTACGTTAGGTAATATGTCGCAAAACGCTACTAAATAATCTATTTTAAAATTAATCTCTCAATGCAAAAAACAAAATCTAACAAACTCAAAACTTGAGCTTCATAAGCTTACAATTCAAAAAAAAACACGCAATTCACTTCAACAGTTAGAGATAAACACTCAACAGCTGCTGTTTGCTCTCTGTCGATAATTTCACTTGTTGCTCTGACAACAACAGCAACATTGCGCCCAACTGCATGGAAGACAGCGCATCCAGCCCAATATGATCCGGAGCAGACGCATCTGGAAACAGGATCTCTTTAGATGGTAGAACGCGCCTGCTGAGGTGAACGCGAATGATGCTTGAGTTTGGGATTTCACCCTTTTCACCTTGCATCCAAACCCCGTCGCTGGCGCGACAGCACCTCAAAACGCCCTCCAGTAAATGCTGAACGCCCAATTGAACTAGTGCGCCAGAACCCATCTGCCGAAACCCTGTCGACTCCCAATCGACCCGCAAGTTGATCTGACGCGTTTGAGCCAATCTTTGTATTCGCAAAACAGACTGCTGAATAAGCAAATCCAGTGACCCGCCGGATTCTTGGCTCAGGTCATCTTGCATGTATTGTTTTATTGCCTGCAGTGTTTCACGTAGGTGCTCAACAAATTCAAGCGAACCAACTTTTCCAGTTTCCTGCATGACTTCGCTTAACGTCGAGAGTCCTGATTCTAAATAAGAAAGCGGCGCTTTAAGAGCAGTCCAGTCTTTCACGCTGTCTTCAGTCCGCACACCGTTTCTGTTGGCGACAGTGTGCTTACGCCGCGCCTTAGAATTGAGGACGAGCTGGCGTAGACTTGCGACATTCAGATCTGACTTGTCGAAAACACCTTCTGCGCCCAGGCCAAACGCTCTTTCTCGAAGCTCCTCAGCCTCCCCGCTGGTCACAAATACATAGGGAGAATCATATTTCGACTTTATACGTTCAACGTCATTTTCCATTGAAATGGAGTCTGGCCGCATAACATCGACAACAATAAGATCTGGGTTAGCCTGATGATCAGAATGAACAAGCTCTTCAAGAGAAGAAAATAAAGATACTACAAAGCGATCATCGCTTTTCAGCGTATTCTGGAAAATCTGTCTAAAGATTGGATCATCTTCAGCTAAATAGATTAACACGTAAGGATTTCCCTCTACGTCAATTGCAGTACTAAAAACGTACTTAAAAACGGCTGACGTTACCCAAACTTCCCCAATCTCGATAGAATGTATCGCTTTCGTCAATAGTAGCGATGCGGTTTATTAACATAAAACTAACTTTTGAGCGAGCGCTTCAACTCAAAGGTAAACAGCTGCTAATCAGTCGCGCGAAGCACACGCACATTTGTGTGGCTGGCTCTGCCTGCGGAATCGACTACAGAAAGTCTATAAAACCCTTCTGCTATGGGCTTCCAGACTGGTTCGCCTAATGCGTTTTGATCCAATAAATGACCATTGACATACCAGGCGAGCTCCTGCGTTCCACGCGCCGCAAGCGTGAATGTCCTATCAGGTTTGTCCTGCCAAATTTCCGCCCCGTCCGGCGGAAACAGAATCTCTGGAGGCACATCCGATTCTGTGAAACTCGTTAACGAGAATGGCGCATCCCCGGTAAAAGGCGTTGGAGGCAACGGACCTTGACGTAAACTGTCATTTCCTAGCTGCGCGGCTAGATCATAAGCGTCAAAAAGGATGGGCAGCGCTGTTTCGCGCCCCGTAGCGCCTGGCCTTGGCGCTCCATCGGCGCGCCCCACCCAAACAACTATCGCCAATCGCCCCGCAACGCCTGCCGCCCAAGCGTCACGAAATCCGTAAGACGTACCGGTTTTAAATGCAATATCTGGCGCAGACTGCGTTAACAAAGCGGGCATGCGGCCCTGCGGACTAGGCCCATCGCGCAATATATCTAGAATTTTCGAAGCAGTTTCAGCACTCATGAGATGCCGTACCGGCTGTTCAGCCATTTCCGTTTTGCGTAACCAATTCAAACCTTTTGTCACGCCGCTATTGCCAAGCCCTGCATATAAAACTGCAACGTCCTGAACAGACATCCCGACACCGCCAAGAGCGATAGCAAGCCCCGGACCGTCATCCGCCTTTTTAGGTAAATCCAACGTCGCGCCAGCAAACGAAAGTGTTGCTGCAAACCTTTCTGACCCAACGGCGTCCAGAGCATGCACAGCTGGCACATTCAGGGAATGCTGAAGCGCCTGAGCGATCGTGACATCGCCACGAAATGTCCGATCGAAGTTTTCTGGTTGATAAGACTCAAACCGCTTGGGTAAATCTTCAATCTGAGTGGATGGGGCTGCAATACCATCATCAAACGCCATAGCGTAGATGAATGGTTTCAAGGTGGAGCCTGGCGACCTGCGGCGGCTCGTCAGGTCAAGCCAACCGCCCGCGCGGTCCCGGCTTGCCGAACCAACAGACGCTCTGACACCAAATGTTTCTGTGTCCACCGCGATAATTGCAATTTGGGTATTCGGGCCCATTTCTTCGGTCGCTTGAAAAGCCAACCTTTCAAAAGAAGACTGAAGTTTAATGTCTAGTGCTGTGTCTATATCAACTGCATCAGCCGGCGCGCGTTCAACGGCTTTGTCCGAAGCATGCCAGGCCAGCGCAGGAAAGTTTCGACGTGGCGGCGCAGGTGCGCTCATCGCTTCTTTCGCGCGATCGGTTGCGATAACGCCTTTGCTAACCAAACGTTTGAGCACCCTCTCCCGCGCCTGCACAGCGTTTGCAGGCTTAAGGTCAGGCCGACGCGCCTCCGGCGATTGAGGCAATGCGATCAAGAGCGCAATCTGATCTGGTGTCAGCGCTTGTGGTTCACGGCCAAAATAAGCCCAGCTCGCCGATCGCACACCTTCAATATTTCCACCATAGGGCGCAAGCGTGAGGTAAAGCTCTAGGATCTCTTGCTTAGAGAGGCGGCGCTCAAGTTGAACAGCGCGTACCATCTGTTGGAGTTTTGCCAGTAATGTCCGCGGTTTTGGTTCCAGTAACCGCGCTGTTTGCATTGTAATCGTTGAACCGCCCGAAACGACGCGTCCAGCTTTAGCAAAATTCAAAGTCGCCCGGACCATCGCGGTCGCATCAACACCCAGATGACTGTAAAAGCGCTCGTCCTCATATTCTAAAAGCGCCTCGATAAATGCAGGATCTATCTCGTTCAAGTCAGCTTTTAATCGCCAACGCCCTTCACTGACTGGATAAACACGCATCGGCGCGCCATTCCTGTCGCGTACGACGCGTGAAACCTCTTTTGCTTTTGCCAACGGCGGCGGAAACACCACATCTAACGAAATTATCAAAGCGGTAATCGCCGCCAGCACAGACAGTCTGGGACGCTGCCACATAAGCCTGTTGAGGGCGGCGATCACAAGATATTCCCTACTGCGCAGGACGGATAGTCACTCGCCCCGCTTGTGTGCGACCAAACACGGTCGGACGATACATGTCTTCCACGACGACGCCCGGCATAGCAAAATCGCCTGGCGTGACAGCGCGGACAACATAGGCAAAGTGCGCCCATTCGCTGTCACGCACATCAACAGATGCGATAAACCGGTCATCACGCGCTTCGGCGATATCGGCATAGCTCAAATCATCAAGAAATCCGTCATACGGACCTGATGTTGATGGTGTCAGGATTGCTTCGATCTCAAACCCAGCCGGCAAAAGATCAGCGACAATGATAGGATGCTCTTGCCGATCACGCGGTCTAACGCTCAATTGCACAATGATCTGATCACCTTGCATGACGCTTGAAGCGCTAACTGCAGTTCCGTTGACGGAGTAAAGCTCTTTACGGACCAAAAACCCTTCACTGTCAGCAGGTGGCGCAGACACTGGAGCGCCGTGCGCCACTGCCGTTAGCCAAACCTGACCATCACCGGCATTTGTGAAGTCAGGCAATTGAACCGTACTAGCCTCCTCACCTTCTGTGGTGTTTCCAATCGGAAGAAGATCGGCTTCATGCGCTACATAGAGTTTGTTGTCCGCAACGACACTAGCAGAACCAGACAGAGACAATTTTGCCTTTGTCGCCCCGCTCGACAATGCGTTTGCGGCCAGCAACAGAAACCCTTTTTCCTGAGTAGTAAGCCTGTCTGGTTCTGGCAGATCTTCCATAACCTGATCGGTCAAAGCACGAACGGTTTCTGTATCTCCAATTTCAGCAGCAAGCGCTAAAACGCCCGCCAGATCACGGCGGCGGGTCTGATAATAATCTCCGCTATTTTCATAGCCCAACGCTTCCTTTGCTTTATTCAGCGCAGAATTGGTTCGGGCGTTATCGCCAATAAAAGACATGGCAGCCGCAATATGCGCTCGCGCTAACGGGCTTGGCGTGTTTTTCAACTGCTCATCATGGATATAACGAAGACGGGACGCATCTATCTTCCCAGCCCGAGCAAGCACATAGCCGGCATAAGCGCTGGAGCGTGACATTAGAAGCTCTTCCGTGTCCGAATTCCAACGCGATGTGTAGACATGGGTTTCATATCCCACGCTCCACATCTGTTTGCGTTCCGCCACATGACCTAGAGCATTGTAAGCCTTATCCAAAGCTTCTTGGGGCACGACATAGCCTTGAGATTTCGCACGCGCGAGAAAATCAACAGCGTATGCCCCCAACCACGGCGAAGCCTGCCTGTCGCCCATGCGCCAAAGCCCAATCGCCCCATCCGCTCCCTGGCGGTTCAAGATTGTTGAAACAGCTTCCTGAACGCGGGTCCGGATCTGATCATCCGCTTTTATACCTGCAATCTTAGCCATGTTTTCAGCATACAGTAGCGGCATGGCGCGACTGACTGTTTGTTCCGTACATCCATAAGGATAACGGCTCAAACTCTCGTAAAGCGCAGCTGCATCCATTGGCAAGGGCGACGCGCTTACTGTCAGTTCTGCCGAACCAGGAACAAATCCAGCCAAAACATTTTCTGGCGCTGTCCAGCTTTCACCCGGTTCAAGCACTACGCGCGTGACTCTGTTGAGTGGCAGGTAGGGCGAACGGATTTCGATGTCATAATCGCGCTCGACCATGAAGTGATTAGGACCTGAAACCTGCAGTCCTATGTCAGTGACACCAGCTTTTTCAGCTGTGATCTCAACACCGAGATCAGCGCGTTCGCCTTTTTTCAAAATGGCTGTGACGACTGGCTGTTCAATTTTCACGGAGTCTCCATTGGAGACATCCGCATCATATTGGCCAGGCAAACCGTCGACATTGTCTAGTGTGACAGTCGCAACTGCGGTGTCCCCCGGCGCGAGAAATCTCGGTAGAATAATCTGTGCCGGCACATCATCACGCACCGTTAGAGGTTGAGCGACGGCCCCTAATCCAGTGTTTGACCATGCAACCGCCATCAAACGTAATTCGCCGTTGAAGTCAGGAATATCAAGTTCAACTTCAGCGGTGCCATCTCGCCCCAAAGGCACAATGCCTGAGAACAATGCGATTGTTTTAGTGGGAACGACAGAAAGTCCGGCGCCACCGATTTGGTCTCCACCGGTACGTGGTTTAGCCGCGGCGCCCTGGTTGGGGTCCAGCAAGCGACCATAATCGTCTTTCAGCTCTACCCCCAGTTTGCGCTTCGCAAAGAAGAAATCCGCCGGGTTGGGCGAAGAAAACTTGGTGAGCTGCAAAATGCCCTCATCCACAGCCGCAACTGTTGCAAAGACGAATTCCCCACGCGGACCGTCTTCAGTCGCAAGTTCTAATTTAAGCTTTTCACGCGGCTTAATCAGCGAAGGCGCATTCAGAGAGATTTCAAAAGTCCGCGCACTTACATCAATCGGCGCATGCGAAACCCCAACGGCTCGGCGTGGGCGCGGACGCGCAACAGGATCTCTCGGCGTATAGACGCTAACCATGATATATGCGCCTGCGCCCCACTCCTCGGTGACATTAAAGTCAACCTTCTGTCCTTTTTCGGGCAGCGTGATCGTGCGTGTTTCAATGATACGTTCATTCGCCACCACAATCTCTGCTTCGCCAGCATAAGGTGGCAAAATAGTATAGCTGGCCTTCTTGCCCACTTCGATTGGTTGGTCCGGCGCAGAAATCCTTACCCGGTCGGGCGCTTCCGCTCCGGCTTGCGGACCGCTGCCCCATCCGGCCCAAAAACCATAACTAGCCTGAGCGCCGCTGGTTTCTTCGGTAAGGACAAGCTCATAGTCCCCCCAGTCAAGCTCGCGGGTTATAATCTCTCCCGGATTATTCGCAGATAACTCAGACTGTCCCTCATCAACGGGGATAACGTTGCGCGTACGACGCCAACGCCACTCGCCGCCTGACGTTCGATACCAGTCATAATCCCAGTCAATCCGCACAAGTCGCCAATTGACAACACCGCTAACCTGCTCACCATCCGTATTGATGGCAACAGACTTAAAGCGCGCCTTTTCATCCATGCTTGCAGAACCGTCAAACAGCGGTTCAATTCCAAGATAGATGTCACGCGTGCGGTACGGGATGCGAACATCGTCACGCACAGCGCGCCCACCGGGCTCAATCGCACTTACGACAGTGCGCAAACGCAGTGGAAAAGAACTTTCGCCATATTGCTCGGACGGATTGAGTTTTAAGACTGCACGACCTGATCCATCAGCGGTCACGTCTGGCAAGTCGAACTCCCGCTCTCGAAAGCTCTCGTCATGGCGTCCGAATGAATAGCCCTTAAAACCTGGAAATGGCGACGGATCACGCTCGATGCGCGCACGCGCTTCAACGTTTAACCCCGCACCTGGCGCACCATAAAGGAAACGCACATCGGCAGTAATTGCGCGAGTCTCACCTGACTTCACCGGTTCGTTAGTATCTGCGTCCAGCTTGAGCGCAATACGTTGAGGCACAAAGTCTTCAACAGAGACACGTTCAGACCCGACAACACCCAAACCATCTACATGCGTTTCGATCCGCCAGATACCGCGCGCCGCCGCCTTTGGCAAAGTAAACTGATATGACGCCGCGCCTGCATCCTGCGCATTATCAAAGCGAAAGCTGCCAGCTTCTACACCATTTGGCGCATACACTTTTACGCTTCCAGCCCTATTTGCGACTGAAGCAACGCTTGGGTCTCGTAACAAAGCAACAATTTGTATCTTTTCACCGGGACGGTAAATGCCGCGATCCGTGTAGATATAGCTTTCAACCGCACCAGAAGCCGCACGGCCGTTAATGTCATGATTAGACAAATCCACGGGCGCGCGCTGTAGATCCAGAACAGCAAAATCGCCATTGGTATCATACGCCATCACCATACGAGGCGATTGAGGCCCTACCCCGCGCACAAGCGGCGCCGCAAAACGCGCCTGTCCCACAAGGTCCGTACGTTCTGTTTTCAGAATTTCGTTATTGCGTGCGATAAGGTCCAGACGCACGTCACGCGCTATGCGCGCCGTATCAATAGATCGTGCGGTAACCAGAAGGCCATCGGTTCCCTCATAAGCGGTCAACGCAAGATCCGTCACAATCAGCCAGCGGGCTGCGCGTGCTGGGCGATCATCGCCTGCTGCGCCCGTCTCTTCTACTTCAATGTAGTAAGCGCCCGGCTCTAGCCTTTCGACTGCGCTTGCGATGGAAAAAACAGTTGTCTTGGCCTGGTTGGTGTCGCTTTTAACATCCACAACACCTGACCATAGCTGTTCTGCAAGGTCTGAAGGGTCTGTGTCCCCACCCTGCCAATAATATTCTCCGCGTCCAGCGCTGAATCCAGATGTGATCTCTTTGAAGACAAGCGCGCGATCCGTCACACGCGAAAGAGAAATTTTCAGAGCGTCTACATTGACGGTTTCAATCGCCACACCATCCGCATCAATGCGAGGCAGAATAACTCCGTCGCCTTTAAAGCCGACATATGACGGGCGGTCTCCAAAATCGACAACAAAAGTTTCATCTCGTTCCAGGGCGTGGTTTCTTCCAGCGCCCGGAAGTCCGGATTTCAGCGTCACCTCGACTGCTTCGCCAAATGTCAGCCCGCCGATACAGAGGCTGGAGCCATCGACATCAAGAGCGATCTGTTTGTCACCTTTTACGTCCACATAAGGCGTATAATCAGTTTTCGATTTCAGGGTGCGGGAAAATTCCAGACAGGCAATTGGCGCTGTCTCGTCAGTACGAGAGGAATACCTCAGAAAAGCAAACCTTTCTGGCGTATCAGCTTCAGCGCGACGCGCTTTTTCAGCGCGAATATCAATTTCCGGCCCCTCGATTTTGTCTCGAAGGTCAGCTGCAGTCTGTGGCGCATCCGTGTTGGACTGTCCACAAGCAGCTAAAAGTCCCAAGAAAACCGCCGCAACAAGCCCCCGCAAGCCGGTCTTTCCCTGAAATCCCATAATTTTCTCCATCGTCGCCCCGCCCGCACACTACTCATCTCCCGCTCTGAAAGCGAGTCAAACAACGCGACACAAACGATCTTCGCCAAATGACGTCTGCACACTGACAAAACACCTGTTAGATGAACAGGCCTTCATTTTGGATTAGACCTCCCAGATCAGGGCGAAGTTGAGATTTAGATCGGGCGATCCGGCGCCTTTTTTTGTGTAAACTGCGCTCACGCTAAAGCAAGAAACGGATCAAGCATCCTTTTCAGTGCGCAAACGCGGGCCACCCTGAATATGCTTGGGCTTTGCCTCGGTCGGACCGCCAGGCATCATTGGCCGTGGGGCAAAGCTTCCCATGGACAGTGCGCGATCATACATGACCAATGCTCCCGCAAGAGACACATTGATGCAGAATTTGGTTGGGATTTTTACGATGTGATCGCATCGCTCAATCATTTCCCGACTAAGGTCGCCTCGCTCACGTCCAAGAATATACGCCGCCGCCTTTGGATGTTTAAAGGATGGCAGTTCAATAGCGTCTTCAGTAAGTTCAATTCCAACGAGCTGGCATTTTTTCGGCAACGCCATGTCGCCTATCCCATCCCATGAATAATATGGAACATTCTCGTAAGACTTGGACGTATCAGCACCATAGACATGTTTGATCTTGTGACTGGCGTTCACTGTGTAAACGAAACTCGCGCCAAACGCGTGCGCAGTCCGCATTAGCGCGCCAAGATTCATAGGCTTTGACATGCCCTCTGCGCCAATTCCAAAATATCCGCGCATTAGTTTTCCAGCACTTCCAAACGCCCGCTGACATGAATGCAGCCACGTTTCATGTTATGTGTGTTGAACGGCATAGTGATGCGACCAAGGCAATCTATCGCAATCAAACCGCCTGCGCCGCCAAGAAAGCCGATATCTTGCATCACGCCTTCACCTGCCTGAGCGACACTTTGACGTCCATAGCGGATGCGCGCCGATAGGTCAGACGCTGCGCTCGTCCGGATAAAATACTCGCCCACGCCAGTACAGGAAACCGCAACCCGCTCATCCGCCCAGGTGCCAGCGCCAATGAGCGGCGTGTCGCCAACGCGTCCATGCAGTTTACCCGGCCATCCGCCTGTTGATGTTGCAGACGCCAGCAATCCATCACGATCCAACGCCACAGCGCCGACCGTTCCATGTTCTTCCAGCACCGGCTCAGCACTTAGGACAGGTTTGTAGTACTCACCTGGTTTCTTGACCTTTTTGCACTTGTGGAGCTTGGCAAAATGACATGCCCCTTCTCCCGCCAGAAGAACATGGCGTGACTTTGTCATGACCAGTTGAGCGACATCGATGGGATGACGGACGCCTTCTAAAGCCGCAACCGCACCGGCTCGCCGGGTTTCTCCATCCATTATGGCGGCGTCTAACTCCCATCTTCCTGCAGCATTGGGGGACGCCCCTTTGCCGGCCAGATGAAACCCGCTTGTTTCCAAGTCGCGCACGCAATCGTGAACAACCTCTATCGCGCTTGCGCCGCGTCTGAGATTTTCCCCGCCTTTCACAAGCAGGTCGCGCATATGTTCGCGCCATGGGCTGTTTTTGCTGGTGGCGGTTTCCCCCGCGCCGCCATGAAGAGCTAACGCCCAGACGCCATCACGCGTCGTGGAATTCGACGTTTCTCCCATGCGTATTGTTCACTCCACCTTCACACTTACTTTCCACTCAGCTACCTTCGGAAACACATAAATGACAAGTGTATGAAAGCCACACACGGGAGAATGAATACATGAAAGCAATTTTGTCCAAAGAAGTCGGCGGGCCCGAAACCCTCGTATTAGAAGAAGTTTCTTCTCCTACAGCAGGAGCTGGACAAGTTGTCCTTTCAGTCAAAGCAGTTGGGGTGAATTTTCCAGATTCTTTGATTATTGAGGATAAATATCAATTCAAGCCAGAGCGTCCTTTCTCTCCCGGCGGCGAAGTTGCAGGCGTCGTCAAGGAAGTTGGCGAAGGCGTCATCACCTTAAAACCAGGCGACCGCGTCATTGGCTCATGCGGTTGGGGCGGCATGGCTGAAGAGCTCACTTTGGAAGCAAATCGCTGCATCGCCATTCCTGACGAGATGCCATTTGATGAAGCGTCCGCTTTCATCTTGACCTACGGAACTTCTCAGTACGCCATCAAACAACGCGCTAACATTCAGCCTGGCGAAAAAATCCTTATTCTTGGCGCAGCGGGCGGTGTCGGCGTTGCAACCATCCAACTAGCAAAAGCCATGGGCGCTCACGTGATTGCCGCTTGTTCCACGCAGGAAAAGGTCGATCTCTGCCTAGAACTAGGCGCAGACCAAGGCATCGTTTACGACCGCGGCCCGCTCGACCGAGCAGCCCAAAAAGAGCTTTCCAACAAGATTAAGGAAGTCTCTGGCGGTGGTGTTGATGTTATCTATGACGCCGTTGGCGGCGATTACGCCGAACCTGCATTGCGTGCGATGAATTGGGAAGGACGCTTCCTTGTCATTGGTTTCCCTGCCGGTATTCCTGCAATCCCTCTAAACCTCACACTACTGAAAAATTGTGATATTCGTGGTGTGTTCTGGGGAGCATGGGTCCGCCAATTCCCAGAAGAAAACGCTGCAAACGTGGCTGAACTGATGCAGTTCTATAAAGATGGAAAAATCAAGCCGCACATTTCTCAGCGTTATCCGTTAGCCCAGGCCGCTGACGCAATCAGAGATCTGACAAGCCGCAAAGCAACAGGCAAGATTGTTCTGACTGTCGACTAAGTCCTTCAAACAGCGCGCCCCAAGCTCTGCTCGGGCGCGCTGTAACTGGCAAAAATCCGATACTCTCCGGATTTCCCAAGATTAACATCGCGTAACACGCATTTTTGCCACAAGCATCCTCCAAGAAAGACCGATCAAACCTTTCTCGCTTGGAGTTCTATCAATGCGTTTTCGTCTGCCTTTGTTTGTCGCCGCTGGATTGTTTGCAAGCGCATGTGCGTCCGCACCAGACACCACCGTTGAGACAGACACGTCCGCAGAATCCAACCAGACGTCAGGGCCAACGGCTCTAACAAAATCTCGCGCGCCAGAAAAAGATATCTCCGGTTCTACCGTCTGGAAAGCGTTTGACCACGCTTGGCCGACAGCTCCAGAAATGAAGCTTATTAACGCAGCAACCGGACAGGCAGACGCATACGCCCTGTCATTCACATGTAATATTGATACTGGCGCTGTTGCAGGTCGTCTGCAATTTCAGCCTTTGACAAATGAAGGTCAGGCCGCAACTTACCGGCTTAAAACCTCAGAAGGCGCTGACCTTGCGCTTCGCGGCGTATACGAACTAAACGAAGCTGAATCTGGCACTGACTTTGTCTTCCAATCTGACTGGGAGGCAATGCGCGCCGTGTCTGTCGCTGATCGAACAGACTTTGTAGACCCTTTGGGCGTGTCACAGCTTGCGCTGGTCTCGAAGGGTTACCCAGACAACAAGAACACACGCATTCTTGCCTCTGTTGAGGGATATGAGTCAGAGCAGCAAAAATACTATTACTTCTGCAATCCAAAATAAGCCGTTGAATTTTATCGAGATAAAACGCCTCGCTTTTCCAAAAGCGGGGTGTTTTTTCTAGAACACGCTCACTTGCGACTTATTCAACCTGTTCCGTGTTTTTCCCACATAGCGTCAAGCGCTGGCACTTCTGTGACTTTTTCAGCAAGATCTTGAAGTGACTTGAACACCAGCGATTTGCCCGTGACTTCGTCATGCAGTTCATAGGTTGTGTCGGTCTTGCGCAAAAAGAAGCGACGCCAATTGCGCTTCGTCCGGAATATCCACATTTCATCCGGACGTGACGGCGCAATCGCCCAACCTGACCAAGGATGTTCCTGGGGTAAAGTTCGCCAAAAGGCTTCTATTCGGTCAATTTCACTTTGTTTAAACGACGTCATACCGACGGGCCTATCTTCATGCTAGCGCACTCGCACATAGTGTACGTTGATTGCTGCCAGAATGTAAGCCTTAAGCTGGCGGCTTCCTTGTTTACTGGTCTGCAACCGGTTCTACAGGCAAACCAAGTAATTTACGCGCAGCGCGTTTGTGTTGAGGTTTGATATGACCTCCAACAACGCTGATCGCCGCAGCCATAACCGCCGCATCATCTGTAAATCCGACACTTAACAGGAAATCAGGGATCATGTCCGTTGGCACAACGAAATACCCAACAGACGCTAACAGAACGCCCTTCACTCGCGCAGGCGTTTCTTTGTCCAGCGCACAATAATAAGCGGAAGCCAGATCATCTGCGAAAGGAATGCGACCGATATATTTTAAAAGCTTTGGGACGACTTTGCGCGCGCGCGTTCGATTGCGCTCGACAGCAAGCGGTAAATTCGCAGTTTGCGGGTTGATAATATCGTCTGGTCTCATCTGGATATGTCCGTTTCAATACGCCGAGTACAACTCAAGAAAGTGACGCAGTTGAGGCGAAATTGTTCCCAAAATTGTCGCAAGCTGAACAATTTCAAACGGAAAAAAGCCCGGACCTATAAAAGATCCGGGCTCCAAGTGCACGATTAGGGAAGACCAGACCTCTAATCGTGAAACTCAAAAACGCTTTAGCTCTGGAAGAGAGACAGGACTGTTTGTGGTGACTGGTTTGCAATCGACAATGACTGCACGCCCAGCTGTTGTTTGACCTGCAGAGCCACCAGCAAGGCACTCTCTTTTCCCAGATCCGCATCCACTAATTGTCCAACACCCTGAGTTAGAACATCCTGAAGACGCGTCACAAAATTCGAGTGGTTTTCAATCTTCTGCACCGCCCCGCCCAATCTGGACAAAGAAGCATTGATGTTGGTGAGGCTTGTCTGAACCGCTGTCAGCGCAGTTTGCGCATTAGACGCCGTGCTCAGATCATGTGTGGCTGGGTCCAGAACGACATTCGGTCCGCCGAGCGTCAGGTTCTCGGCATCCAATGTTAGTGTCAGAGCGCCTTCAGCGTCAGCAATGTATTCAACCCCGCCCGGTGACGTATTGTTTAAAAGGTTGATGCCATCAAACTCAGCTTGGTTCAGTACGTTCTGAACCTGCTCGATCAAGCTGTTGAAATCTTCCTGAAAAGCATTTCTGGATGTTGCGTCGAGTGAATCATCTGACGCTGCCAGCGCTTTATCACGCAGTTCGATAAACAGATCAGAAATGGCTTCACCAGCAGCGAGCGCTGTGTTCCCGATTGATTTGGTCTTGTCCAGATTAATCTGGACGACATCAAGCGCTGCTGTGTCACCGCGCAGATGCTGGGCCAAAGAGAAAACGGTGGAATTATCCTTCGCGTTCTCAATCTTCAGGCCAGAACTCAGCCGTTTGGTGGTGGTTTCGAGGTCTTGGTTTGTCGCGCTTAGATTTTTAAGCGCATTCAAAGCCTGTGCGTTCGAATTGATGCTGTTTACCATAAATCCGTCTCCAGACGTGGTCCTTCGGGACTTTCCCCGAAATTGTCATTAGGAAACGGTTTGCACTGATAGGGTTAATACTTTATTGGCCGCCGGAAATATGTTCCGTCGTTAAAAGCGCTTAGCCGGCTTTCAGGTCTTAAATTTTTTCGTCTAAATACAATCCCGGCGCTCCGCCGACTTGTCGTGCGAAACTCAACCACTCCTCATCAGGCCATTGGCGGATAACGTCTCCGCTGTCTGGATCAACAAGCTTGTGCACAAAGCGACCCGTATCGCTGTCTTTTTCGATAACGAGACGACCTTTGTCTAAACCTTCCTGACGCGCGATCTGTTCCACGAATTTCTGACGACGCGCAGCAATAGCCTCCAAAGCGTTCTGCGACTTGTCCGTCGTGGCGTGATCTGGCGCTTTTTCCGGGCGCACAATATCCACACGGTGGTTGGTTGTTGCGGGTGTAAGTGTAAACTCCGATGCCATTTTCCATTCTCCTGCCGCGCGCCTTTTGCGGGCGGCTGCTCAGGCGGTCTCCCTCTCGGAAACCCCGGCCTCGTTTGAGGCCGGAGAAACCAAGGATCCGAATTAACGGAAGAAGGAGAGCGCGATACCAGAGCTCTGGTTCGCGATCGATAGCGCCTGAATACCCAGTTGCTGCTTGGTTTGCAGCGACTGCAATCTTGCACTTTCTTTCGCCAGGTCTGCGTCCACCAGGTTACCGATACCAGCTTCAAGTGAGTCGTTCAGCTTGGTAACGAAGTCAGAGTGAACATCCAGAGCTTTTGAGCTTGTGCCAAGACGCGCAAGCGCTTGGTTCAAGTTGTTCAAAGACGCTTCAATTGACTGAATTGCGTTTGATGCTTTTGTGACTGTTGAAATGTCGTCAGTCGCACCAAGCGTAATCGCTGAACCAGTTGTGCCCAGAGAGAACTCTTCAGCAGCAATCGTAATAACTGCGGAACCGTCAGCGTTTGCCAGAGCTGTAATGTTGTCAGCGTCTTCAGCAATCAGGTTCGCACCGTTAAATTCAGCGTTGTCAACAATTGTCGAGATCTGGTCGCGAAGCGCTTTAAAGTCTTCGTCGTAAGCTGAACGCTGCTCGGTTGTGAGCGAGTCGTCAGATGCGCCGAGTGCTTTTTCTTTTGCTTCGATCAGAAGGTCGGAGATGGCCTCACCGGCCGCAATCGCCGTGTCAACTGTTGAACGTGCGCGGTCCAGAGACTGTTGAACAACGTCGTTTGCAGAAACATCCGCACGAAGACCTTGAGCAATAGCGAAGATCG
The DNA here is from genome assembly GCA_964342355.1 of uncultured Hyphomonadaceae bacterium. Classification (GTDB taxonomy): domain Bacteria; phylum Pseudomonadota; class Alphaproteobacteria; order Caulobacterales; family Hyphomonadaceae; genus Hirschia. The sequence goes on along the minus strand of CAYFFG010000019.1, from coordinate 26,606 downwards.
CACCGTTGTCTTTAGCAGAAGCAACTTCAAGACCCGTGTTAATACGGGACTGGGTTGTTTCCAGCGCGCGGTTGGTGGAGTTAAGTTGTTGAAGTGCTACGGCTGCGCCGTAGTTTGTGTTTACACTCGTCATTTTGACGGTTCCTCTAGTTTTTCATTGCTTCGTGTGAAGCATCTATTGAAAATCCACGCATTTTGACGTGGCGGCATTTTGCCTGAGAGGAGCAACGCAAGAACCGCACCAGTTTATAGTAAATAAAAACAATAGGTTTGTTTATCTTTGGGGCCCTTTTTACCGGGTTTCCTAACAAGGTATGAATCAAGGATTTCTGTCTTTTTGGAATTATTTGCCGATAGGAAATTTTTACCGGGCGGCTAAGCGGTAAAATCTGCAGTGTGGTTTTGAGAAATATTTGAGTGGAATTCAGATTAAAAAAACGGGGGCGGTCTGAACGACACGCCCCCATGGTTTTGCATATAGTATTTTTTGAAGGGCGCTGCGGGGGTGAAGCGCCCTTCTCTTCTTAAGCTGCGCCTTAACGGAAGAAGGAGAGCGCGATACCAGAGCTCTGGTTCGCGATCGATAGCGCCTGAATACCCAGTTGCTGCTTGGTTTGCAGCGACTGCAATCTTGCACTTTCTTTCGCCAGGTCTGCGTCCACCAGGTTACCGATACCAGCTTCAAGTGAGTCGTTCAGCTTGGTAACGAAGTCAGAGTGAACATCCAGAGCTTTTGAGCTTGTGCCAAGACGCGCAAGCGCTTGGTTCAAGTTGTTCAAAGACGCTTCAATTGACTGAATTGCGTTTGATGCTTTTGTGACTGTTGAAATGTCGTCAGTCGCACCAAGCGTAATCGCTGAACCAGTTGTGCCCAGAGAGAACTCTTCAGCAGCAATCGTAATAACTGCGGAACCGTCAGCGTTTGCCAGAGCTGTAATGTTGTCAGCGTCTTCAGCAATCAGGTTCGCACCGTTAAATTCAGCGTTGTCAACAATTGTCGAGATCTGGTCGCGAAGCGCTTTAAAGTCTTCGTCGTAAGCTGAACGCTGCTCGGTTGTGAGCGAGTCGTCAGATGCGCCGAGTGCTTTTTCTTTTGCTTCGATCAGAAGGTCGGAGATGGCCTCACCGGCCGCAATCGCCGTGTCAACTGTTGAACGTGCGCGGTCCAGAGACTGTTGAACAACGTCGTTTGCAGAAACATCCGCACGAAGACCTTGAGCAATAGCGAAGATCGCACCGTTGTCTTTAGCAGAAGCAACTTCAAGACCCGTGTTAATACGGGACTGGGTTGTTTCCAGCGCGCGGTTGGTGGAGTTAAGTTGTTGAAGTGCTACGGCTGCGCCGTAGTTTGTGTTTACACTCGTCATTTTGACGGTTCCCTTAATGGTGTTGAGAAGCTTTTTGCTTCCTGAGACATTTTTGCCTCGGCGAAAGGGATCGCAATCTTGGCGCCAAGTTCTGATAGTTAAGAGAAAAAGCTGAAACGCCCATGCTTTCAGCCTTCAAAAGTTAACAAACCACCTGAGTTCACTTAACTTGCTGAGGAAACGACGCTATTTACCCGGCAATATTTTCCCAGTCGGCAAAACCTGCGTGGTTGCCGGTGGGCGCAAAAAAACCGCCTCAGACCATCTTCCCTGGTCATGGGCGGCTACATCGTGGCGGAACGCTTTTTGCGCACACGAAAACTATGGGGCGAAATCACAACTGCATGTCATTGCGGTATGGGCGGCCGGGCGAGGAAATCCTCGCCCAGACCGGACGCCCTTACTGGAAGAGCTGGTTGACGATCGCGGGCGCCTGATTTGCGATAGATAGTGCCTGAACACCCAATTGTTGCTTTGTTTGCAACGCCTGGAGGTTGGCGCTCTCTTTTGCAAGATCTGCGTCCACAAGGTTACCAATACCATTCTCAAGCTGATCCCCCAGCTTCGTCAGGAAAGTGTTGTGCACTTCCACTGCCTTGGCCGCAGTACCCAAACGCGCAAGCGCCTGGTTCAGCAGGTTGAGCGATTGCGAGACGTTGCCAAGCGCCGTAGCGGCTTCGGCAGCACTCGTGAAGGACTGGGTCGACGTGATCGTTAAGACCGCGCCGCTCAGGTTGAAGTTTTCAGCGGCGACTGTGAGAACAGCAGTACCGTCTCCGTTCGCCAATGCGTTCAGCGATGTAATCGATCCGTCGATCAGGTTCGCGCCATTGAATTCAGCGTTATCCACAATCGTTTGGATCTGGTCTCTCAACGCGACGAAATCCTCATTATAAGCCGCCAGTTGCTCACTCGACAAAGTTGTGTCCGTAGCCGCAAGCGCCTTTTCCTTCAGCTCAATCAGAATATCGGAAATCGCTTCGCCCGCCGCCAGAGCCACATCAGCAGCTGACTGCGCGCGATCGAGGCTCTGTTTCGCAACACCAACACCAGAAGTCTCAGCACGCAGATCCTGGGCAATCGCAAAGATTGCTCCGTTGTCCTTTGCGCCGGCAACCTTCAAACCGGTGTTGATGCGTGATTGAGCCGCAGCAAGATCCGCATTCGTCTTCGACAATTGTTGCAGGGCGACAGCCGCCCCATAGTTCGTGTTTACCGACAATGAAGCCATCGGAAGCATCCTTTCATTCTGTAAGGGGAACGGCTTAGCCGAACGGACGTTTTATCCGCGTGCGTCGCTGCAATCTTCGGACCAATTCCGACAATTTATTTGAAATTTTATATTATTGAATTTATTGGATTTTTTTGACTAAAAACTTAACTCAGCATTAACCAGGAAATTCTTGCCGGAATGATTGTTGACCACACGGAAAAAATGTCCGACCGAGCAGCCAGATTTGGCGCTAAAATCCTTGCGGAGCGACCACATGTTTGATGCCGTTATATTTGATTGTGATGGGGTTTTAATCGACTCCGAAGCACTCTCGCTGGACCTGGAAATCGCGTTTTTAAAGGCCCGCGGACTCAACTATGATCGGATGGATTTTGCGCAGCGTTTCATTGGCGCAGACTCGCGCCGCATGCGATCTGAAATAGCTGAAGACCACTTACGCCTCCATGGACAGCCGATTCCTGAAAGCTTGTTCGACGAGATGATTTCCGCACGTAATAATCTGTTTTTAAAAGAGTTAAAGGCAATAGGCCAAGCTGTTAACAGTCTTACTGCCTGGACAGGCGCAAAGGCGGTGGCGTCATCATCCCGCGCAGCGTTTTTGAAAATCAACCTTACGCAAACCGGCTTAGCCGACCTGATTTATCCGCACGTTTACTCAGCTGAGGAAGTGGCGCGTGGGAAACCAGCTCCGGACGTGTTTTTACACGCCGCAAAAAACATTGGCGTGGCGCCGCAAAAATGCCTTGTCATAGAAGACAGTATCAACGGGGTAAAAGCTGCCCGTTCAGCAGAAATGCAGGTCTGGGGGTTTTTAGGCGGTGGACATGTCTGGCCCGAACTTCGCCAACAGCTCTTTGATGCTGGCGCGCATGACATCGTGGAAAACCACAATCAACTTACTGCCCGGTTGGCCGAATTGGACGCACAGCGCTGATAATAAAAAACGCAGGCCTAGCGCAAAGCTAAGCCTGCGTTGATACTCTACTTACGCAACAAACTTAGAATTTGTATTTTAGGCCAGTACGGATGCCTGTGAAATCAAG
>CAYFFG010000019.1:0-22862 GCA_964342355.1 uncultured Hyphomonadaceae bacterium | reverse complement strand
CGCAACAAACTTAGAATTTGTATTTTAGGCCAGTACGGATGCCTGTGAAATCAAGTTCGTTAGCCGCGCTGACGCCCAGGCGCAGGTCTGGCGCATCAAACTCAAGGTCATTCGTGATACGAACTTCACCGAATGTTGCGATGTTAGATGTTAGTTTCACTTCCACACCAGCGCCGTAAACAAATCCAACCTCTTCAAAGCTGAATGTTGTAGGTCCAACAACAGCACTAAGAGATTGTGTGACATCGCCTTCAAACTGAGTGATACCAACAAGACCATAAACGCTAAGTTTTTCAGTCACTTCTTGCCCCAGGTGAACGTCAATTCCATAGCTGTTTGACAGCTCAACATCTGTGGACAGAATTTTGTTCAGTGTAGTTGAGGTCGGCAGAGAAATTGAATCCACGGCGCTGAAGTTGGATGTTTCAGCTGTTTCATCAGCATAAAACGCTTCGACCTCTATGAAAGAACCATCTAAAACTTCAAGCCGGTAGCCACCTGAAATGTAGAAACTCGCGCCAGTGTCCTGATCAACGCTGGATGTGGTCGGACCATTAAATAGTGCTGATACGCCCACAACACTGTCAGGCACGGCGCCAGCGTTAGGACCACGGGATAAATTGTGCTGCAACGTCGTGGAGTTGAAACCACCTGTGACGTAAAAACCGTTGTCAGCAAATGCTGCGCCGCTCAAGAGCGCGCTTACCGCTGTCGCGACCGTAAATTTCAAAAAATTAGAAGACATTGTATTCCCTCGACTACCGACCAAAGGCCTCTTCGGGGCCCGGCTGCATCAAAGGGAAAAGCGCGATAACTAGAAACTAAACTTGTCGGCGCCGTCCAATCACGGCTGCTCGCTTGATTGTGAGAGCAAATCACAAGAACGAGAGAATAAACTTTCTACAAAAGGTCAGCGCCTGACCGTGGATGATCAGGCGATCACGATAGGTGCTTCAGGAATTAAGCTAGGCAGCTGCGATGGCTGCTTCCGCTTCTTCCGGTGTCATCCCGGCGCGAGCAGACAAGCCCTGCATGATATTGCGGTTGATCTCAACCAGCGTGTCGATCTCTTCCAGGTTCTTCGCGCACTCAGATGTGTGGCGACCTACAAACATGGACAGAGAAATAATGCCTGCGCGTGTTGCTTCAGGAAGCTGGTTGCCCGGCTGGGCGCAATCCATCGCCATGGCGCTCCATACACGACGGTTTTTGTCCAAAGCCGCCATGATTTTTTTCACTTCGTGCTTCTCGCATTTTTGAACGTCCAAAAGTTCACGAGTCACTTCAGCAAATAAACGAAATTCAATGTCACGCGGATCGGCGGTTTTGTTCGCCATCTTCTGGTAGGCTTGAATCGACATGGCCCAGAATTTCTCCTTCATATGCGATCAGTTTACGGCAACGCCCTAGCGCGCGGTAATAATCGCCTCCCATCACATCACGAGAAAGAGACACACATTCCTTAAGAACTTCTGGGTTTGAAATCGCACCCATGAATTCGGAAATACGTTGGACAAAGTCCTCATATTGCGGCCCACCGGGCTTACCACCTTCCAAATACATCATCATCACAGGGAAATAGACGTGTTTGGCGGGCGTATTCACCTCTTCAGGCTGCATGATGTCTTTCTCACGCAGGACCGAGGCTTTATTTTGCAGAAGCATAACGCACCGACGATCACCATTTTGCAGGACAGCACCGTTCACGACGAACTTTTCCTGGGGTTTGAGCGATAGTTTAAGTGGCATTGGTCTTCTGGCCTCGGTTATATCCGGCGTTTCTTCGCCTTATCCCGAACCTTAGCTCATGAATCTTAACGAGGGATTGAAAACGCTTAAGCGATTAGTTTGCTGTTTGTTAAAGTCCCCTTGTCAATCTGCGCCTAAACGAACACCCACGATTTAGTTTTCAAAGGTTGCGCAGAGATATCTAATGACGACATCCGAACCCGTTGAAGAGATCTACCGTCCAGACGGCGCCGTAGGTGATATTCTAAAGTCCGCCGACATTTCGCGAGCCGCCAACCTGACGGTGAATGCGCCATCACCAAAAGCAAAAAAGATGCGCCGGTATCTGCGCAACGCCGCGCGTCACCTGGAAGACAATCAGTTTCATGACGCCGCCGCATTGGCGATCAAGGCGCTGGATCTTGACCCGGAAGACGGGCTTGGCAATCACATCTGTGCAATCGCCATGGACAGGCTGGAGCGCCGTGACCTTGCGCTGAAAATGTATAGCCGCGCGGTGCGTAACGACCCAAGCAACCCGGAAATCTATCGAAACCTTGGCCTTCTGACCTGGCGGATGCAACGCTATGAGGCTGCGGAAAAGTTTTTCCGCCTTCAGGCTGAAGTCGACCCGGATGGCTGGGAAGCCTTAAACAATTTGGCCTGTGTGCTCCGCGATCAGGAAAAAATCGAGGACTCTATGGAGTTAGCGAAGGCAGCCGCCTTCCGCTTTCCAGAAATCGGCGAGATCTGGTCAACACTTGGCAGTACGGTTCTGCGTCAGAAAAAGTCCCCTGAGGCAAAAGAATTCTACAAGGAAGCTTTGCGTTTGTGCCCAACAGGCGCAGAGCATTATCACAACCTGGCATATCTTGAGATGCATGATGGCGACCTGGATGTGGCGCTTGACCTTTTCGAGCAGGCGCAAAAAGTTGGCTTCAAAACCAACCGCTTCCTGTTTGCTTCTCAGCATGCCCATGCGCTGGCAACGCTGGCTGCCGGACAATTGGAAAAAGGTTGGAAATCCTATCGCATTCGCTATGCGTCCGACCTTGTCGAATACATGATTTACGACATGAAAATCCCGCGCTGGAATTATTCAGACCTTAAGGGAAAAAGGCTCCTGCTCGTCGGTGAACAGGGTCTGGGTGACGAAGTCCTCTTCATGTCTGTTATCAATGATGTCATCAAAGCCATCGGCCCAGAAGGCAAACTGGGTCTGGTTGTTGAAAAACGCTTGAAAGACCTGGTGGCGCGTTCATTCCCGGAAGCGGAAGTCTACACTTATTCCACAGCGCTCGGCATCCGCCATGGGGTGGAAATGACCATCCGATATGTCAATGAAATTCCAGGCGGCATCGGCTTTGATTGTTATGCGCTGATGGCGTCTCCGATGGAATTATTCCGCAACAAAATTGAAGATTTCCAACAACCTGCTGACGGTTATTTCACACCAGATCCAGACCGCGTCGAACACTGGCGCAACGAGTTGGCGAAACTGCCACCGGGCAAAAAAGTCGGCGTGCTCTGGAAGTCCGGCTTGATGAACTCAAACCGTGCCCGCTGGTTTAACGAGTTCATGAACTGGAAAAAGCTGATCAAGACGGACGGTGTCACGTGGATCAACCTTCAGTATGGTGACGCAGAAGAAGACATCAAACTCGCCAAAGACAAGTTCGGCGTTGAAATCCACCAATTGCCCGGCATCGACCTGAAAAAAGATCTGGATGATTTGTGCGCCCTCACCAAAGCGCTTGACCTGATGATCGGTCCGATGAACGCCACAACCAACATTGGCGGCGCAGCTGGGGTCCCCTTCTGGCTAATCTGGCCGAAGAACGCCTGGACACAACTTAGCACCGGCACAATGCCGTGGTATCCTGATACACGCCTGTTTGCGCCAGATGACGTGCGTGACTGGTCAGGCGCTATCGACGCAGCCGCCGACGCATTGGCCGAATATGTGGCCGAGGATAAAGCTGACGCCGCTTAAGGTCAGGGCGCTTACCGGAAACGGAAGGCGCCAAACCTGGAATTTTCCCAAACCAAGCTTGCATGCGAGCTTGGGTGCGATAATCTCGCGCCCAACAAGCACGCGAGTGATAAATAATTACGGGGAATTCGGATGACCGGTCAGACCGACAACAAGAAATTTGCTGGCTCAGACACTTATGTCGCCACAGAAGACCTGCAGGTCGCTGTGAACGCCGCTATCGCACTGGAGCGGCCATTGCTGGTGAAGGGGGAGCCTGGAACCGGTAAAACCCAGCTGGCGCTGGAAGTCGCCAGATCGCTGGATATGCCAATCATTGAGTGGCACATCAAATCCACTACGAAAGCCCAGCAGGGCCTTTACGAATACGATGCCGTTGCGCGCCTGCGTGACTCCCAGCTCGGAGAAGAGCGCGCATCTGACGTAAAAAACTACATCAAGCGCGGCAAGCTCTGGGAAGCGTTCACATCAGAAAAACGCCCGCTGCTGCTGATTGACGAAATCGACAAAGCAGACATCGAGTTTCCAAACGACCTGCTGCAGGAACTCGACCGGATGGAGTTCCACGTTTACGAAACAGGCGAAGTGATCAAAGCCGACGTTCGTCCTGTCATCATCATTACGTCCAACAATGAAAAAGAACTGCCAGACGCTTTCCTGCGTCGCTGTTTCTTCCACTTCATCAAATTCCCCGACGAAGACACAATGGGGCAGATTGTTGAATCCCACTACCCGGGCATTAAAAAACGCCTCGTATCTGAAGCGCTCAAGAGCTTCTACGACATGCGCGAAGTTCCGGGTCTAAAAAAGAAACCTTCCACATCCGAGCTGCTCGACTGGTTGAAACTTTTAATGGCGGACGACATTGATCTGGCGACAATGAAGGAAAACAGCCCGAACAAATTGATCCCACCGCTGCATGGCGCTTTGATCAAAAACGAGCAAGACACGCAATTGCTGGAACGTCTTGCTTTCCTTGCACGCCGCGAACAGCGCTAAATTTAAGATAAACCCGAAATAAAAAGGGGTGCTTCATTTAAGAAGCACCCCTTTTTGTCTTAAAGACGCTGCGGACTCATAAGGTCGCGCGGGAGATGTCCAAAGACACCATTGCTAATAGCGTCAAATCTAGACTTTGTGAAGACTTTATTAACCCTGTGATTCTGGCATTTTCACGCGCATACCAGACAATTCATCATTTACAGTGATTTGACAGGACAAACGAGAATTGGCTTCAACGCCATCTGCAAAGTCAAGCATGGACTTTTCCATGTCGTTTGCTTCGCCTACTTTTGCCATGAAGTCATCCTGGACATAAACATGACATGTCGCGCACGCACATGCGCCACCACAGTCAGCGTCAATGCCGGGCACATCATTGGCGATAGCAGCTTCCATCACGGATATGCCGTTCTTGGCGTCGACTTCGTGCTCTGTCCCGTCATATTCGACATAGATTATTTTTGTCATGTCACGACTTCCTTTTAAGCCTTGTGATGCTGAACGGTTTATCCCGCCAGCGCATCCTTGGTGAGTTGTTTGATGTCTGTGTCCGGATCACGCAATACGCTTGCGTCCAATTTAGCACCCTGCCCGACGAGTTTTTTCCCACATAGGAAATCGGGCGGAGAATTGATGGCGTCAACCGCAAGGAAAACACCATTTTCATCCAGATACCACACAGCGAATTTTCGCGCTTCCGTATCGCCACGCACAACAGCCTGCATGTATCCAGTCAAAAGTCCTGCTGTCTGAAGTTTTAAGTCATACTGGTCCGACCAGAACCAGGGCGCCTCCAGCTTGGGTTGCGGTTTGCCCACAATCGCCGCTACCGCCAGCTTTGCCTGCTCAAGCGCATTGTGAACACTCTCAAGACGTCCGTCCCGGCCATAGTGCGCTAACGGACGCCCAGCACAGTCTCCAATCGCATAGACATCTTTGTCAGACGTACAGGCGTTTTCATCTGTCTTGATGCCGTTTTCGCAGACAATTCCAGCATCCGACGCGATTTCCTGGTTAGGCAATATGCCAATCCCAACGAGCGCAATGTCAGCAGGAATAACGGACCCGTCATCCATTTTAACCCCGGTCAGCTTGCCATCGCCGCCAACAAACTCCGACATGCGCGCATTCAAACGCACATCGACACCCTGTGCCGCATGCTCATTTTGGTAAAACTTAGAGATCTCAGGGCTCGTCACACGGCCGAGCACGCGGTCAGCCGCCTCCAAAACGGTAACCTCAAGCCCCAACTGGCGCGCAGCGGCGGCGGCTTCCAGTCCGATGTAGCCTGCGCCAATCACAACCAGTGACTTGCCTTCCTCAACACGCGGCTTGAGAAGATCAACATCTGCAAGCGTGCGCAGAACCTGCACGCCCTCAAGATCAGCGCCCAGCACCGGCACCATACGCGCACGCGACCCGGTTGCGATGATCAGCTTGCCATATGAGATCGTTCCACCGGATACTAACGTCACCGTCTTGGCGTCTGTATCAATAGCCTGCGCAGCCTCGCCCAACTTAAGAACGATATCGTGCTCGGCATAATACTCAGCCGGCTTAATATAGAGACGCTCGCGATCCATCTCCCCTTTCAGGTAAGCTTTGGAGAGCGGCGGACGCTGATATGGCGGGTCAGCTTCTTCGCCCACCAACATGATCGACCCTTCAAACCCAAACATGCGAAGAGTTGAAGCGGCCGTTCCGCCAGCCTGTCCCGCACCGATGATGACGACATCTGCTGCGTCTTTGGAAGTCATGTTAGGGCTCATCTACAGCTACCTTTTTGCTGGGGGACTTGTATCTGCACATTCCAAACGCGATCAAGGGGCGGTAACCTTCCGTCATCCCGCATTTTTTTGCATTTTGACGATATTTTTTACAGTTAAGACCCGCTTTTGTGGAGTTTCCCCTATGTCAGCCAGCGTCGATCTGCCTTCTGAACACGACACTCTGTCATTTGCCCAACGTATCGCCCCCCATCTTGCAGCGGGCGACTTTATCGCACTTTACGGGGATCTGGGCGCAGGGAAAAGCACGTTTGCACGCGCCCTTATACGCGCTTTGTGTGAAGATGAGAGCCTTGAAGTCCCCAGTCCGACGTTCACATTGGTTCAAACTTACGAGGGTCCGCAATATCCGATCTTCCATTTTGATCTCTATCGCATCGAAACGCTCGACGAATTAGCCGAACTCGGCTTTGAAGAGACAATAGACGGGCTAGCTGTGGTTGAATGGCCGCAACGCATGCAAGAGGAGTTGCCGCGCCACCGTCTCGACATTAGGTTGGAATTCGCTTCTGAGGGGAGACGCGCGATTCTGTTCGCGCATGGCGAAGGTTGGAGTCGCAGAGTTGCAGACATTGTCTCATGACATGAGAGAACAAGAACGAATTGCTTATCTTGAGGAAAACGGTTGGGGGGATGCTGTTCGCACACCCTTCACTGCCGACGCCTCGACACGTCGCTATGAACGGCTGACACGCGGTGATGAGCACGCCATATTCATGGACGCTCCCGCATCAGCCGAAAGTGGCCCCTGCCCGCCAGACGCAACAGAAAACGAACGGCAAAAACTTGGCTGGAACGCTGTGTCTCGCCTTGCCGCCAGCCGTGTAGAGGCATTCGTCGCAGTCGCCGATTATCTTAGCGCGCTTGGCCTGTCCGCGCCGCGTATTCTTGCCTTTGATGCTGATCAGGGTTTTGCAATCCTTGAAGACCTCGGCGACAATATTTTTGCGCGTGTCATCGAAAAAGGCGAAGATGAGCTTGCGCTTTACCGCGCCGCTGCAGCGGCGCTTTCTGTTGTGCATCAGGTTCCTACGCCTAGCAGACTCAGTGCAGGCGCAGCGCAATGGCCGATCCTGGAATTTGACCAACTGGCCGTCAGTGTGAACGCGGATCTCTTTATCGACTGGATGCCGCAATACGATGATCGGGTCGCAATCACCGACGCAGACAGAAATCGGTGGGCAGACGCGCGTAATGCGTTGATCAGCGAAGCGCTCACCTTTCCCCGCGCCATGATCCTGCGCGATTATCACGCTGAAAATCTGATCTGGATGCCCGAACGGTCTGGCGTCAAACGCGTCGGCCTGCTCGATTTTCAGGATGCAGTGAACGGATGGGCTGAATGGGACTTTGCCATGCTCCTTCAGGACGCACGTCGTGAAGTATCCGACGCTGCAAAAGAGGCTGCTGTCACTGAATACCTGAACCGCACAGGCGGGTCGCGTGAAGACTTCGATAAACGTCTTGCCGTATTGGGCGCCCTGAACGCTTTTCGCGTCGCAGGCATTTTTTCTCGCCTGATCAAACGCGACAACAAGCCAAAATACGAAGCGTTCCAGCCACGCCAATTACGTCTGCTCGCTCAGAATTTGAAGCATCCTGCGCTAAAAGACATGCGCGCGCTCATCACATCCGTCGCCCCCCATATCGCAGAGGCCGATACATGACGATCAAAACCGCCATGCTGCTTGCCGCAGGCTTGGGGACGCGTATGCGCCCTTTGACCAATAATCGCCCCAAACCTTTAATCGAAGTGGCTGGCCGTTCGCTGATTGACTACACGCTTGATAATCTCGTTGCCGCAGGCGTGGAACGCGCCGTGATCAATGTCCATTATCTTGCGGACATGATGGAAGAGCATCTGATCAAACGCACAGATGTCGAAGTTATCATATCAGACGAGCGCGAAGAGTTGCTCGAAACTGGCGGCGGTGTTGTGAAGGCCCTGCCTCATCTGGGAAAAGATCCCGTTTTCGTCTGCAATACAGACGCGTTCTGGGCGCCGGATAACGGCGAAACGCTGACCTGTATGGCGCACGAATACGACCCGGCTCGCATGGATTTTCTCCTCTTGCTCGCGCGTATTGAAAATTCTCTTGGCTACCATGGCGCAGGCGATTTTTATCTGGACGAGGATAATGTCCTGGTCCGCCGCGGCGTGCGCAAAACAGCGCCTTATGTCTTTGCTGGCGTTTACGTCATGAGACCGCAACTGGTCGAGAACCTGAAAGTCGAACCCTTCTCAGCAAACGTTTATTGGAATACGGCCCACACATATAAACGGCTCTTTGGCGAAGTGATGTCCCCTTTCTGGATGCATGTTGGCGACCCGGCCGCGCGCGATGATGCCGAAGCGCACTTGCGTGCTGAAACGTCCTGATGAGTCCTCTGTCTCAAGACCTATTTGCTGCGCCTGCGCCAAGGGTTTTCACCATCCCGCCGAGCGCCGACTTCCTGGGCGCTATCGCCTCAACGCTTTCTAGCGCGCTTCGCCTTAAAGATGATCCCGCAGCACTTTCCGGCGCCCAGATTTTCACACCTAACCGACGCGCCGCCCGCACACTCGCCGAAGCCTTTCACGGCGAAGTTCAAAAGCTGGGCCGCACTGCGCTGATTTCACCGGAAATCCGTGTCCTAGGTGACCTTGAAGACGATGACACAATTGCGCCTATCGGTGTGAGTGAGCTGGATCTGGGACCGCCGCTATCAAAAGACAAACGGCGCGGCGCGCTGGCAAATCTTGTGCAGAAATGGCGACGCGCCGCCTATGGCGAAACATTGCCGCCAGCTTCCGCCCTCGCGGCGGCAGATGAGCTATCATCCCTGCTGGATCAAGCAGCTATGGGTGAAAATGTAGAATGGTCGCGCCTTGATGATCTCGTTGCCGATGCTGACCTTGCTCAGCACTGGCAGCTTTCCACCCGCTTCCTCGCCATTGTCGCTGAACAATGGCCAGAACACCTGCGTGAACAGGGCGCAACAGACCCGATGGCGCGCCGCCTTGCCGCCGCTGAAGCGCTGGCGAACGCTTGGCAAGCCGCCCCGCCGGACTATCCTGTGATCGTCGCTGGCTCGACTGGCGCCACGCCCGCCACGCGTATTCTGATGCAAGCGGCAATGAACCTGCCGCGCGGCGCGATTATCCTACCCGGCCTTGACCCGGACGTTGGCGAAAAAGCCTGGCGCGCCATTCCTGATAGTCCAAGCCATCCCCAACACACGCTGAACCGCGCTTTACAAAAAATCGACGTGGACCGCGAACAGGTGACCGTCTGGCCCGGTGTCAGCGAAACCCTAAATGCGCAGGCACGCCGCAAGCTGATCAACGAAGCGCTTGCGCCCGCCTCCACTACTCGCGCCTGGACTGATCGTCTAAAAGAGCTGGCAAATGACAGGCCGCCACAAGAGCTGATCGAAAACGGTCTGGATGGTCTCACCCTCATTGTCGCTGAAGATGAAACGGAAGAAGCACTCAGCGCAGCGTTGATGTTGCGCGAAGTCCTGGAAACGCCAGGAAAAACGGCTGCACTCATCACGCCGGATCCTTCCCTTGCGCGCCGTGTGTCCGCACTCCTTAAACGTTGGGACGTCGACATTGCGCCTTCCGCCGGGCATCCCTTCTTGCAAACCCCACATGGGTCTTTGTTCGGATTGGTGTTTGAGTGGCTATCAGACCCTGCCGCACCAGTTGAACTGCTTGCTGTCTTAAAACACCCACTAGTCAGATTGGGACTATCCAGCGAAGCCTATGCGACCGCAATTCGCCAACTTGAAGTTCACGCGCTCGAATTTCGAGGCGAAGGTGTCATGCGCGGTCCACGCCGTCACCAGACCCTTCGCGATCTTGCCGCACGCTTCAGCGACCAGAAACGCTTTGAGGCCGCCGGTCTCATCACAAAGGTCGCCGACGCACTGGACGCCAGCAACGCTGTTCAGGCCACCCACGAAATTGATGGCAAGGAAGCGGCCCAATCGGTTGCGCGCCTGATTGAAATCCTGACCACAACCGACGAAGAACCCGGCGACAGGCGTTTCTGGCGCGGACGCGCAGGCGCCATGTCAGCACGCTATCTGGAATCGCTTGCCGAGTTATCCAGCGAAATGGGCCCATTGCCACGCGATCTCTGGCCGGACTTTGCCAGCGCCGCCGCCCGTTCGCTGGCTTTGCCGCCCGCAAAGGGCGAACATCCCCGCCTTGCCATCTGGGGACCATTGGAAGCGCGCCTGCAATCGCGTGATCTTGTCATAGTCGGCGGCCTCAATGAAGGCGTCTGGCCAGCTCCCGCCCCAGCCGACAGCTTTCTCTCACGCCGATTACGCAAAGATCTGGGCCTCCCTGATCCAGAAGAGCGCCTCGGCTTGTCTGCTCATGACTTTTCACAATTTGCCTGCGCGAAAGACGTGGTGTTGTTGCGCTCAGAGCGCCGTGACGACAAGCCTGCTGTCGCCTCACGCTGGCTCTGGCGCTTGCGCACGCTGGCGTCTGGCGGGCTTTCCGGCCTTGACGAAGCAGACAGACTGCTGGCCCCGCCAGAGGATGCCAATCCGCTCCATTCGGCGCGTGCTATGCGCACCAGTAACACATTCGAACCGCGTGCGCCTTCGCGACCCACACCGCCCGTAGACGCGCGACCGACAAAGTTTTCTGTTTCCCGTGTCGGCAAACTCCTGCGCGACCCATATGCAGTTTATGCTGAAGATATTCTCGGTTTAAAACCACTTCCGCCAGTCGATGAAACTGTGGGACCTGCTGGCAAAGGAACCGCCATCCACGAAGCTGTCGACCGAGTTGAAACACAAGGCGGTGACATCTTCGCACTCATCACCGAGGAACTGATCAAGGCTGGCGAAACCCAAGCCAGCATGACTTTAAGCGCGCCGCTATGGCAGCGCGCAGCCAACGCTTTCCTCAATTGGCGGGAAAGCCGAAAAGACAAAGTCGCCCACACCTGGACAGAAATCTGGGGCGAGACGACCGAAACCATAAACGGACAAGCCGTCCGCCTTTATGCCAAGGCGGATCGAGTTGAACAGTTGAAGGATAATTCCTACGCGATTGTCGACTTTAAAACCGGCCAGCCAAAACAGCCTAAACAAGTTGAAAGCGGCCTTGAGCCGCAACTGCCTTTGGAAGGTTATCTTGCCAGCCTCGGCGCCTTTAAGGACAAGGATGGCGACCCCTTGCCCAAGGGTCCGACCAGCGAGTTCATCTATGTCTCCTTATCCCCGGGCGCCAACGCGGCCAAGGCGGATAATGGCCGGCCACTGAAACTGGATTCATCTGAAATGGAAGTGGTTGAAAACGCCGTCAAAGGCTTCAGACAGCTAATCACCAATTACCAAAACCCGGACCAGCCTTACCTTTCCAAACCCCGCGTCCAATTTACATGGAACGTGTCGGACTATGACCGTCTCGCCCGTCGCGCAGAGTGGACCAGCGATGATGGGGAGGCTTAAAAGATGAGCAATGCTCACGGCACGCCAGAATACAATCAGACCGTTGCGGGTCAGTTCGCAGCCTCCACACCCACGCTTTCGGCATGGGTGTCGGCCAACGCCGGATCAGGTAAGACAAAAGTCCTGATTGATCGCGTCGCGCGTCTCTTGCTCAATGGGGTCAAGCCTGACGCCATATTGTGTGTGACCTACACAAAAGCGGCTGCGTCTGAGATGCAGGCCCGCCTGTTCAAACTGCTTGGCGGGTGGTGTGTCGCCGACGATGGCGACCTCTCCACAGAACTGTCAAAACTACAAAAGCGCGATATCGCAACCTACAACGCCGAAGAACTTGGCAAAGCCCGGGAGCTTTTCGCCCACGCGCTTGAAACGCCCGGCGGTCTGCGCATTGAAACCATCCACGCCTTTTGTGGCCGGCTGTTGCGCCGTTTCCCGCTGGAGGCGCGTGTTTCGCCGGGGTTCAAAGAACTCGACGACAGCGATGGCGCTCGCCTTTGGGATCTGGCGCTGGTGCGCTTTGCCGAAGCAGCCAGGCTTGATGACCCCAATCTTGCCTGGGCGCTGGAAACGGCCGCACTTGTAGCTGGCGCGCAGGGTCTTGGCGGACCGCTTAAATCCCTGCTTTCAAAACGCGGCGCAATCAACCAGTTCATCAACCAGTCCGGCGGTTTAGAAGCTGCTATTGATCGCATGCAATCGTCTTTGGGCGCCCCAGATGAAAACGTGGACGCCATCATCGCAAAGACCATGGGCTCGGCCCTACCACGCGAACGCCTGAAAGCTGTTATCCCTGCGCTTCTGGCCGGTAAAAAAACGGACGCCAAGACAGGTGAGATCCTCTCAACGGCCCTGCTCGCAGATGATGCAAACACAGCGTTTAACATCTACCAGACAATCTTCCTGACGCAGGCGGGCGCTTTCAGGGCCAGTAACCCCTACACAGCAGATGCTGTAAAAACCTCACCGGATGTAGAATCCCTCTTCCAGATGAAATCCATCCCGGAAGGTGATGAGGTTTACCGTTTCAAAACAGCATTTAACGCGATCCGCACACGCGAAACCTTTGAACGCTCAGCTGCGTTATTGCGGATCGCACATGTTGTTTTTTCAAACTACGCCCGCGAAAAGCTTCGCCGCGCGGCTCTCGACTTTGACGACCTGATCGAGCGCGCTGCAACACTGCTAAACAACGGCTCCATGGCGCAATGGGTGTTGTGGAAACTCGACGGCGGCTTGTCCCACGTCCTGCTGGACGAAGCTCAGGACACAAGCCCTGACCAATGGAAACTGCTCAACGCGCTGACACAGGAGTTCTTTTCTGGCGAAGGCGCCGAGCGAGAAAATCCCCGTACGCTGTTTGTCGTGGGCGACGAAAAACAATCCATCTATTCTTTCCAGGGCGCAGACCCGGAACGCTTCCTCTCCGAGCGCCAATCCTTCAGTGTGAAAGGGGAAAACGCGCCAGGCGGCCACGCCATGCCGGACATTTTGATGTCTTTCCGGTCTGCTCCGCAAATCCTGCAATATGTGGACGAGACCTTCAAAACTGCCGCTTTTGCTGGCGAAGCGCCCTTCTCGATCCAGCCGCCCGCTGAAGACGATCTGATGCGTCACACTGCCTTTTGGGACAAGCGCACAGGCTGTGTCGAGTTGTGGCCCGTTGAGCCGCCAGAAGAAGCAGAAGACGCTTCTCCATGGGATGCTCCGCTTGATCATGAACGCGAAACCTCGCCTAAAGGCGCGCTAGCCGAACGCATTGCCGGATGGATTGATCAACTGATCCGCGACAAGCAAGCCATCCATGATGGCGACACGCTGCGTCCAGCGCGCCCCGGCGACTTTCTGATCCTTGTTCGCGGACGAACAGGCGGCTTGTTCGATGCGCTGATCCAGGCGCTAAAACGCCATGGTCTGCCCGTAGCCGGCGCCGACCGGATCGACCTCCTCGACAGCTTGCCTGTTCAAGACATGCTCAACCTGATCCGGTTTGTGTTAACGCCGGAAGATGATCTCACACTCGCAGAAATCCTGACTGGTCCGTTTGGCGGACTGGATGAAGATGATCACCTCTTTCCGCTTGCCTATAATCGCGGCGAAAAATCACTATGGTCACGCCTTCAGGCCAGCGACATGGAAGCTGTCACGCTAGTGCGCGGGTATCTGGATAAGCTTCTTGAAAAACGCCATTTACCGCCATTTGAATTCCTTACCTTTGCGCTGGAACACATTTTCGAAGATGGCAAGGATGGCTGGCTCAAGCTTCAGCATCGTTTAGGGACGCCAGCGCGCGAACCTGTCACTGCATTGGTCGATCGCGCCGCAGCTTTCGACGCCTCAGGTCCGTCTTCGCTTCAGCTTTTTATCAGCGCCATCGAACGCGAAGGCGGCGAAGTCAAACGCGAGCTATCAGGACCCCAGGATGAAGTACGCGTCATGACGGTCCATGGCTCGAAGGGTTTAGAAGCCCCCATCGTCATCCTGCCGGACACATGCGCGCCGCCAAAGGGCGCAAGCGGGTCTATCTTTGTCGCATCCGACGATACCGGCGCCAGCGATATATCAGGCGCGCCAATCTGGGCAGGGCCTGCTAAAGACGACACCGACCTGACAGCCAAAATGCGTCTGGCCGCCGAAGCGCGCGAGCTGCGCGAACATCGACGTCTCTTATATGTGGCGCTCACACGCGCACAGGACCGGTT
Source organism: uncultured Hyphomonadaceae bacterium (assembly GCA_964342355.1). Classification (GTDB taxonomy): domain Bacteria; phylum Pseudomonadota; class Alphaproteobacteria; order Caulobacterales; family Hyphomonadaceae; genus Hirschia. Next base: position 8,196 of record CAYFFG010000019.1, on the reverse strand, counting down.
GCTGATCTGTGGGGCATGGCGTGGCAAAGCAACCGCCAAGCAGGGTTATGGCGCAAAGTCATGGTTTGACATCTGTCAGTCTGCAATGGATCGCCTTGTCGAACATGGCGCAGCACAAGCCATTGAAATACCAGACGGACGCAACGTCCTGCGTCTTGGCCAACCCCAAACCAGCGACGCGCTCACACTTGTTCGGCCAACGGCGCAAAGCCACTTGCCGGATTGGATTAATCGTCCCGCCGCCAAGGAAGAACGCACGGTTCGCTATGCGGCGCCATCTTCTCTTCTTGGCGAAGAACCTGCCGTCCTGCCGCCATTTGTCACCGACCGGCCGCAGCGACTTGAGCGTGGACGCCTGATCCACACCCTATTACAAACACTGCCTGACACGCCGCCAGACCAGCGCCGCGCCCGCGCTCAGACTTTCCTTGCGCGCGACAAGACCTTCAGCACCGACGAACATCAGGAAATGATCGATGTCACAATGCGCGTTCTGGAAGATCCGCTGTTTGATCCGATCTTCACACCTAAAGGCCGCGCAGAAGCGCCCATTGTCGGCGCAGCGCCAGGCAAGCTTCCCGATGGGATGATGATCAACGGACGCGTTGACCGTCTGGTGGTGGACGAAGACAAAGTGCTGATTGTCGATTTCAAGACCGACCGCCCAGCCCCTTCGCGTGTTGAAGACGTTGGCAAAACCTATCTTGCGCAAATGGCCGCATATCGCGCCGTGTTGGAATCAGCGTATCCTGACCTTCCGGTGCGCTGTGTGCTGGTGTGGACAGACGGACCGCAATTTATGGAATTGTCAGCCGACGCGCTGGACGCCGCCTTGACGCAGATCACTCCATTGTGAGGAAGTATAAACTCGCATTGCAGTTTTTCAGAACTTCCGCTCACAGTCGGTGCGCACTATGTAGGGTTCAAGCAGTTAAACACATCAGGAGATGGACGCATGAGCGTTGTAGACACAACAGACGACAAATTCGACGAAGACGTCCTACAGGCTGACGGCACTGTAGTCGTTGACTTCTGGGCGGAATGGTGTGGCCCATGTAAGCAGATGAGCCCTCACCTGGACGCGCTGGCTGAAGAGAAAAAAGACAGCGTCAAAATCGTCAAAGTGAATGTAGACGAAAACCCAATGACTTCTGGTCGTTTCGGCGTACGCGGCATGCCTACGCTGATGATCTTCAAAGAAGGCAAAGTCGCCGCCACTCACCTTGGCGCGATGTCAAAGTCCCGTATTGAAGAATGGATTGCTGAAAGCGCATAAGCGCTTTTCATGCATACAGAATTTGGACAGGTCGCTTGTTAGCTCAGGCGACCTGTTCTTCGTTTCGGACCAATATATTGCCCGCCAGATAAAGCGATCCGCAGACATAAACATGCTTAAGCGGTCGTTTGGACAGCACAGATAACGCCTCATCCACCAAAGCTGTATCAATGGCCTCAGCGCCTTGCGCCCGCGCAATATCCGCCAACATTTTCGGATCAGCGCCAACGCCGCCTTCCTGACCGCCGGATGACGGCAAGGCCGTGGTGACAATCAAACCGGCTTTGGGCGCTATCTCCGCCATGATCAGTTCAGCGTCTTTGTTAGCCTGCATCGCCATCAGGACCGCAGGTTTTTCGCCATGTTCCTGGGTGACATGATCCAACTCTAACGCCAGTTTGGCGGCTGCCTGCGGATTGTGTGCGCCATCCACGACCACTGCCGCCTTCAGCTGTTTTGTGACCGGGCCATCCTTCAATCGTTGCAGTCGCGCTGGCCAAACCGCTTCGCGCAGCCCTGCCGCAATCGACCCGCGTGGCAATTGCGGCATGAAAGACCTCAGCGCCGCACAGGCCGTTGCGGCATTCGCCAACTGATGCTTGCCGACCAGACCGAGCCAGGGCGAACGAATACGCCCCTCGCCATCGACATATTCAAAAGCAAAATCATTCCATCGCGCCTTATAGTCCCGTCCATAAAGCCAGGCGTCGGCGCCAATCTCATATGACTGTTTGAAGAGAACGTCTTCAGCTTCAGGACTATCCTGAGGCCCGATGATCACAGGCACATGTTTGCGCATGATCCCCGCTTTGACTTTTGCAATCGGTCCCACGCCGCGCACGCCAAACATCTGTTCATGGTCGCGAGCGATCGACGTGATCACACAGGCTACTGGCGAACGCATAATATTGGTGGAGTCCAGCTCACCGCCTGCGCCAACTTCAATGATGGAGATATCAGCTTTAATTTGGGAATAGATAAGAAAAGCAGCGGCGGTCAGCGCTTCAAAATAAGTAAGATCCACGCCTGTATCTGCGACACGCTCCAGCGCATAAATAAGTTCTTCATCCTCAACCAGCCGCCCCGCAACGCGAATGCGCTCGTTGACCCGAATCAGGTGTGGAGAGGTGAAGACATGCGCCGACAGGCCGCTTGCTTCTGCTATTGAACGAATGAAAGCGGCTGTGGAGCCTTTTCCATTTGTGCCGGCAATGTGAATAGCGGGCGGTATTTTATCCTGCGGATCGCCCAGCTGACGCATGGCGTCCTTGATCCGATCCAATCCAAAGCGGATGTCTGTCCGGCCACGCGGATCGACAAACGCTTCCAGCGCCATATCGACTGGATTCTTGCCGCCTTCGGGCTCGGTCATGTGCGCCTTTACGCCTTTGTGTCTGGTTCCGAAGTCTCTGCTTCCGCTTCTTTATCGGCCCCATTTGCTAATTTAGCTTTTGGCTTGGCGCGTGATTTTTTCCTAGACGATTCACCATGCGTGTCGTCCATCAACATGGAGAGGATGGCACCGAGGCGCTCGGGGATTTCGCGACGGTCGAGCACCATGTCGACCATGCCCCGCTCGCGCAGGAATTCAGACCGCTGGAAACCTTCTGGAAGTTTTTCACGGATGGTCTGTTCGATCACACGCGGACCGGCAAATGCGATCATGGCCTCCGGTTCGCCAATGTGAATGTCGCCCAGCATCGCATAAGACGCCGCCACACCACCTGATGTCGGGTCACACAAAACCACGATATAAGGCAGGCCAGCATCCTTGATTTCAGAAATTGCCACCGTTGTGCGCGGCATCTGCATCAACGACAGCGCGCCTTCCTGCATACGCGCGCCACCTGAGGACGTGTAAATGATCAGTGCGGCTTTGCGTTCCAGCGCTTCTTCAGCGGCGCGGATGAAGCCCTCACCCGCCGCCATGCCGAGCGATCCGCCCATGAAGGCAAAATCCTGAACCAGGACCACAGCTGGCTTGCCGCCAATGGTCCCATGCGCCGCCGCCATACAGTCATCGCGACCGGTCTTGATGCGCGCCGACTTGAGGCGATCTACATATTTCTTGTCGTCTTTGAATTTCAGCGGGTCGCGCGGCACGCTCGGCATGTCCAGCTCGGTGTATTCGCCGCCATCAAACGTGTAATCAAAGCGCTCGGTCGGACCGATGCGCATGTGTGCGCCAGCTGGCGTGACAAACATGGACGCTTCAAGGTCTTCCTTGTAAACAAGATCGCCTGACTTTGGACATTTGATCCAAAGGTTTTCCGGCGCTTCTTTCTTACCGAAAACGTTTTTCAGTCCGGGCGGAAGATTAGTGAGCCAGTTCAAGGCGTTACTCCGTTTTAAGTCCTGCTCTCAGCAATAGCCTGTGACAAGGATTTCACAAGAGCTGACATACGCTTAGCCGCAGAGGCCGGATCATCCGCTTCTGATGCTTCGCGTGCGTGTTCGACTATGGCGGAGCCTACCACGACCCCGTCAGCAATGCGAGAGAACGCGGCGGCCTGCTCCGGCGTCTTGACGCCAAAGCCCACTGCGACAGGCAATCCGGATGCTTTGCGCGCCCGGTTCACACCCGCTTCGATCTCTTCTAGTGACCCTGTGCCTGCCCCGGTCACACCCGCAACGGAAACATAATAGATATACCCGCTGGCGCCGTCTGCGATCTTCGCCATGCGCTCATCGGTGGTTGTCGGCGTTGCAAAGCGGATCAGCGCAATGTCTTTGTTCGCCAGCGCCGTGCGAAACTCAAAGTCTTCTTCAGGCGGAAGGTCCACACAGATAACACCGTCCACGCCAGCTTCAGCCGCCGCATCAGCAAATGCCGCCCATCCCATTTTGTGCATCGGGTTGGCGTATCCCATGACGATAATGGCTGTCTTGTCGTCTTCCTCGCGGAAACGCTTGGACATCGCCAGAACGTCTTTAAGCGTTGTGCCCGCTTTGAGAGAACGCTGTCCCGCACGCTGAACGGCCGGACCGTCCGCCATTGGGTCCGTAAATGGCGCGCCAAGCTCAATCACATCCGCGCCATTCTCAGCCAGCGCCTTCATACAAGCATATGAATTTTCAAGGTCAGGATCGCCGCACATCATATAAGGCACGAATGCAGCTCGGTCTTCGGCTTTGGCCTGGTCAAAACGGGCGGTGATGCGCGCAATAGTCATGGAGGCAAAATCGCTTCTGGCTGGATAAACACAAGAATTACCCTTCCGCATACCGCGTATTCGCACGAACGCAAGGGATTGTGCGCCAAAGGCGAATTTCAAGTCCGGTGTTTGTCACAAAAAACTGATTTTGTTTCGCTTGCGCGTCCGCATAAATCATATTCACCAGCAATGGAGGGAAACTCACATGCGTAGTCTAGCACTTTCAGTCGCGCTTTTAGCGACCACCGCTTTTTCAACTGCTTCCGCTCAAGACGTCACGGTCCGCACCGACGATCTGGGTGGCGGTATTTTTGCGCTTTCAACAGACCGCGCAGGTAATGTCGGCGCTGTCATTGGCGAAGACGGCGTTTTCATCATCGACACGCAGATGCCGGACCTTGCTCCGCTGATCGATGCTGAAATCGACAAACTCTCAGATGGTGATGATGTTGACCTGGTGCTCAACACACACCTGCACGGCGACCACATTCTCGGCAATCAATACTTTGTCGAACAAGGCGCAGTTGTCATAGCGCACCCTAATGTGCGTCCGGGCATACTTGCTCGCAATAAGTCAGCGCTGACCGGTTCAAGCCTGCCTGAACTGCCTGCTTCCATGCTGCCCACCGTCAATGTCAACGAAGGCGGTTCTGTCACCATGAATGGTCAGACAGCCAAATTCTATCACACACCCAATGCGCACACAGACGGCGACATCTTCGTTGTGTTTGAAGGCGCCAACATCATGCATTCCGGCGACCTTTTATTCCACCAGCGCTTCCCGTTCATCGACCTTGACAATGGCGGCACAGTAGATGGCTTTATCGCCGGCATGCAGCGCATGGCTGACATGGCGGACGATGAAACAGTCATCATCTCCGGCCACGGTCCGCTCGGAAAGAAACAAGACCTGCTCGACTCTATCGCCATGCTGAAAGAGACAAAAGCAGAGGTCCAGAAACTGGTCGACAAGGGTTATGACCTTGAAAAGGTCCAGTCTAAAGCGCCGTTGAAAGCCTATCACGATCACTGGAACTGGGGCTTCATTACCACAGAACGCATGGTCTGGACGCTTTACCGCGACATCACTGGCAAAACTGAATAGTCCGCCAGATTAAACTTGCAAATTTTCAAAGACCCGCCCTTTTCCGGCGGGTCTTTTTACGCCCTCAAAAGATGAAAGCGCACATATGAGCCGCCCCCCACTTCCCCCATTCAACGCCGACACAGCCGCCCAAAAAGCGCGCGCCGCTGAAGACGCCTGGAACAATCGCAATCCCGCCAAAACAGCTTTGGCCTATACGCCAGACAGCAAATGGCGCAATCGCGACGAGATCTTTTCCGGTCGCGACGCGATAGAAGCCTTCCTCACCCGCAAATGGGAAAAAGAGCACGATTATCGCCTGATCAAGGAAGTCTGGGCCTATTTTGACAATCGCATCGCTGTGCGCTTTGCTTATGAGTGGCAGGACGGCGCCGGCCAGTGGTGGCGCTCTTACGGCAATGAAAACTGGCAGTTTGATCAAGACGGCCTGATGGAAGAACGTCACGCCAGTATCAATGACTTGAAAATCAGCGAGGAAGAGCGCCTTTTCCGTTGGCCACAGGGACCACGCCCGCAAGATCACCCGGGCCTGACCGAACTTGGGCTGTAAGCGCTAAAGGCTCGCGCCGTCGACTTCTTCGATGTCGATCATCGAAAAATCGAGCGCATCCACGCAGTTCAGGTTGACGGCGGCCACTTCCATCCCGTTCGGCATTTTGCCAAAACCAAAGGGTTGAACGCCACATGTCTTGCAGAAATTATGGTCTACCGCCCCTTTATTGAAATGATAGGTGGTGAACGCATCCTCGCCCTTGGTCAGGGTGAAACTGTCCTTTGACGTGAAGGCCAGCTTGAAGCCCTTCATTGAACAATGAGAACAATTGCATTCAATCGCTGAAGTGATGTCGTCTTCAAACTCAGCGCGAAAAGCGATGTCACCGCAATGGCATCCGCCCGTATAAACTGTCATGACTTGTCCCCCCCCCCCCTCAAATTTTTGCGTTGCACTCAACCTAACCTAAGCCAAGAAATGACGGCAAGAGGCTCAAAGCATCCGTTCAGCTTGCTTCAACGCGCTTTCACAGACACGTGTCGCTTGTGCCTGCGGGTTTGATTTTCATTTGATCTCACCTTCAGCGACACTTTCCCACAAGACAAAACAAAACGACCAGACCTCAGGAAAGACCGCGTCATGGGAAAAGCCGTCAAACTACCCAAACGATATGACCGCAAACCAGCTAAACTCCTTGTCTATCGCTGGGCGGGAAGCAAATGGCCTTTCAAAGTCAAAATCACCTGTGGCGAGTGCACGCTGACAACAGATATCATCAATGATGTTGTCAAAAACGAACTGTCGAACGCCGTCGTTAAGGTCGAGTTCCGCGATTGGCTCAGCTCTATGTTTCAGGCGCTGACCAAGGGCGCTTATCATGCCCCTGCCATCCTTTTAAACGGCAAGGTCATCTCGCAAGGCGTTGCCATAAACCGCGGCATGCTGGCCGAAGCTGTCATGAACCACCATGTGCGCCATTTCCCTATCGAAGGCACGCATGTCTTTGGCAAAGACAATTGCGGCTACTGCACTAAAGCGAAAGACGCCCTCGATAAAGCTGGCATTGAATACGCCTACCATGATGTCGTCAAAAACCCTGGCGCGATGTATGAAATGATTATCCGCACCAAAGCGATTGTCGGCGAAAAAACAACCATCACCACACCCCAGATCTGGATCAACGGCGCCTATGTTGGCGGATATCAACAACTCATCGAAAGCCCCGGCCTTGCGCACATTGAAGACACGCTAGTCGCCACGCCTGCCAGCGAGACCGCCGACGCGGCCTGAACGTCACGGTGAAATAGCCCATACATCAGCCGTTCATGTTTGATTTGAAGTTGGTTTACTTCGTTACAAAGTTGACAGAAACTCCCCTTCGGGAGGACGGCATAATGAAAAAAGTAATCGTCGCCATCGCAATATTGATGTGGTCTTCAGGCGCTTACGCAGCCCCCAGACCGGACATCACCCAGATTGTCGAAAAGACAAATACCCTGACAAGCAAACAGCTTGTCGCATTGATCAAAATCCGTTTGTTGAGAAATACGGCCTGGATAAAGAAAAATATATCACCCATAAATGGGAAGTATGTTTTGGCTGTGTCTAAGGCAACTACCTGACAAACGCTGAAATTGCTGACATGCTGGCGCAACGCGCAGAAGAAATTGGTCACGCTGATCTGGCGGCGGCGCTTCAAGCAGAATATTTCCCCGACAAACTCATTGGGCATTCCAAACTACTTGAGTGGTTTGACAATTAATCAGTTTTCTCCTGGTCTCCCCCGCGCGGGATGGCCACATCATAGGAAGTGGACGCTGCACCATGGATTCCCTGACGCTGCGCGTCGGGAATGACGATGCTGAAGACAAACGCCAACCACACCCACAATCGTCATCCCCGATAAGCAAAGCGCATCTGGGGATCCATGCGCAACCGATGCCAGTGTGATGGCGCCCATCGCATGGCGAACCGACAGAGCCACGCCACTAAAGGTCCTGAGCTAGCACATCCTCTCAGCCACCACCGCCCACAGAAGCCATGCGATGGGCAGGAAAAAACAACACCCACGTCGCGACTTATCCATGTCGGAAACGTCCAAAAGCGCCGTCTCAGCGGCCATCCCCCAAAACTTATCCCACACCGGCGCGCATGGCGTAATCTCTTC
>CAYFFG010000018.1:0-67414 GCA_964342355.1 uncultured Hyphomonadaceae bacterium | reverse complement strand
TTCTGGCCGCAACTGCGTGGCCAAGATGCTTGGTGTTCCAATAGATGATGATCGCGGCCAGCAGGTTCAGCCCCGCCATACGGTAGAGCTGCCCTTCGGAAGTCCGGTCGCGGATTTCGCCCTGTCGCCCGATGCGTAGAGCGTTTTTCAACGCATGGTGGGCCTCACCTTTGTTCAAACCGATCTGAGCCCGTCGCTGCATGTCGGCGTCCAGCAACCAGTCGATAATGAACAGGGTGCGCTCAATTCGCCCGTTCTCCCGTAAGGCAACAGCCAGTTCGTGCTGACGGGGGTATGATGCGAACTTCCTCAACAACTGACTGGGCGGCATAACACCCGCCGCCATGGTAGCGACGGCGCGCAAAATGTCAGGCCAGTTCTCCGTGATCAGCTTTTCTCTGATCTTTCCGCCGACCAGCCCGCGGATTTCCTTCGGCGCAGTGGAGGGGTCGAAGAGATAGAGCCGCTTTGACGGTAGGTCACGGATGCGGGGCACAAAGCGATAAGAAAGGAGCGCGGTTGCCGCGAAGACATGATCCGTGAAGCCGCCGGTGTCGGCATACTGCTCTTTGATCTTCTTCCCCACCTCGTTCATAAGCAGGCCGTCCAGAATGTATGGGGCCTCATTTACAGTCGCAGGGATGTTCTGGGTGGCAAACGGGCCGAACTGCTCGGAGACATGTGTGTAGGCCTTCAGGCCTGGCTCCGGTCCATACTTTGCGTTGATAAGGTTCATCGCCTCGCTGTGCCGCGTTGTCGGAAAGAACTGACCGTCGCTTGAAGCGGTCATACCACCGCCCCAGAACTGTGCCATCGGTAAATTAGTCTGCGCCTCGATCACCTTGGCAAGCGCCCTGTTGATGGCATCGCTTTCAACATGCCACCGGGACAAGCGCGAGAGTTGGAAGTAGTCATGTGAACTGGTCGCCTCGGCCATCTTGCTGAGGCCAAGGTTCAATCCCTCGGCCAGCAGCACGTTCAACAACCCGATGCGATCCTTACAGGGAACACCGGTGCGCAGGTGTGTAAAGGCTTCGGTGAAGCCGATATCGTCATCAACTTCCTGCAGCAGATCGGTGATCCGCACGGCAGGCAGGCGACCGTAGAGATCAAGCACCATGCCATCAGCATCCGCCGGGATTGCTGCCGTCAAACGATCAACCTTGAGAACGCCGTTCTCGATTGATCCGCCGGGAATCGCGCCAGCTCTGGCAGCCTTGGACAAACGCTTCATACCTTCTGCCAGTCTTGCCTTGCGGTCATCAAGCCAGATCTCAGGTTCGAATGGCATCGTCAGGCGAGGGCACGCCTTGGCTGTTTCTATCGGTACCAAGGCCTGTTTCAGATCAGCGTAACGCCGGGAATGGGGCAGCCAGATGTCGCCGGATCGGAAGGCTTCGCGCACTTGGAACAACACGGCGACCTCCCAGAGCCGATTGTCACCTGGATTCTGAGCATTGAGGTGTCGATGCCATTTCGAGGTTCGGCGCAAGAAGCCAACCTGGCGGGGTGCGTCAGTTTGATCCTGGGCGATGGCTTTTGTTGCCTGCATCAAAGGCACCGCCACCGGGGCGGCGCAGATATCGAGCGCCCGCAGCATTCTTGGGGCATAGCGCCGGAATCGGTGATATCCATGAACGACATGAGACAAGGCGTCAGCCGCCATCGTGTCGGTCAACTCGGCCGCGTTTGTCACCATACGCTCGAGGTGAGACCAACCACACCCAGCTTCGACGGCGGCATCAAGGGACACGCCATCTGCCCTTGCCTCCAGCAGGGCAGCACCGAGATCCTTGAAGGAACGTAATGTCTCACGCAGCGAAGATCTGGCATCCGCGATGCGCGCGTCGGATAGCCTTTTCGCATCCCGCCAGGTCTTGCCGACGATCCGGTCGTGGGTTTCGATCACAGCATCGGCGACGACCGCCTTCCATTCGATCGCGCAAACCGCGAGGATCGCCAGACGCCGGTCACTCGTAATGTCGCGCAACCCATCGGCAAAGTAGCGCTCGCCTTGCCGGCGCAGGCGGGTGATCCGATGTGGTGGTACGTCGGCCAGAATGTCCGGTGAGAGTTCCAATTCTTGCAAAAATTCCAACCGATCCAGAAGTCGCGATGCTCCAGCCGAGTTGCTGCCCGCCTCGAAACGGCGAAGCCAGATGAACCGGGAGACATTGCCATCCACGATCTCGGTCAACAGTGCGTCCAGGCGTTCTTTCGTTCCATCGTCGATCCTGTTGGTGATCCGGCTTTCGGTCTGGCGCTCAGCCGACACCAGAGCATCTGCGCACAACCGTTCGATGACAGAGATGCCGGGCAGGATCACCTGCGCCCGGCGGCACTCTTCGACAAATCGGCGCGCCAGGTCTTCGTTGGATCGGGCAGTTTCAGCCTCATTCTCAAGCCAGGCCTTCAGACTCCGCGCGCCTTGGCCCGAGAACATCTTGAAGCCATAGATCTGGCGGAGGGCGTGCAGGTGCTGCTGACGGGTTTGCCGGCGTGCGGCATAGGGTAAGACATCGTAGCCGGTCAGACCCAACTGGGCTGCGATGAAGCGCAAGACCTTTTCCGGGATGACTTCGCCAGATGACAACAGCCGCCCAGGATAGCGTAGGGCACAAAGCTGTAGGGTAAAGCCGATCTTGTTCTCCGGTCGTCGCCGTTCGTTGATGTGTTCGATATCGTCGTCTGCCAGCGTGTAATGCCGCAACATATCCGCTTCGTCAGTCGGCAGGTCAAAAAGCGCCACACGCTGGCGCTCGGTCAGTATGGTGCGATGCGCCATGTTTCTTTTGCTTTCTCTTTGGGGATTGCTTATCGATGATTGTGTAATGGATTAAGGAATAAATGCCATGCCCGAAAGCTGGGGTTTCCTCCGCACATCTCAAACGTTCGTTTGTGAAACATGCTGATCGGATATGCACGCGTCTCCAAGGCCGATGGCAGCCAGTCCCTTGATTTGCAAAGGGACGCTTTGATCGCTGCGGGTGTAGATGAAGAGCAGATCTATTCCGATCAGGCCTCAGGCAAGAAAAACGACCGCCCGGGTCTCGAAGCGTGCCTGAAGGCTCTACGCGAAGGCGATGTCCTGGTGATCTGGAAACTGGACAGAATGGGCCGCAGTCTGAATCATCTGGTGAAAACGACGACCTTACTGTCAGAGCGGGGTGTCGGCCTGAAGGTGCTCACAGGCCAAGGAGCACAGATCGACACAACCACCGCAGCCGGTCGGCTGTCATTTGGAATCTTTGCCGCGCTCGCCGAATTTGAAAGCGAGTTGATCCGGGAACGCACCATGGCAGGGCTGCAGGCCGCCCGTGCCCGTGGTCGAAAAGGTGGTCGAAAGTTCGCTCTCTCCAAAGCTCAGGTCCGTATGGCGCAAGCAGCTATGGCCAACAGGGACACGTCCGTTTCTGAGCTGTGCAGTGAACTGGGCGTGAAGCCTGTCACTCTGTACCGATATGTCGATCCCAAAGGCAACCTGCGGGACTACGGGAAACGCGTCCTCCGCGCTTAGGGTGTCATTCTGCACTCAGCCGGAGCAGACCCCAAGTACAGTTCCAGAGCTTCAAAGTAGCTAAATGTGCTCTCGGATTCCACGAAGCGCAGCTGCATCAGAGTGCTGGTCGCATCATCAATGAAGACCAAGAGGGTACAGGCAGGCCCGCGATCTTCGAACCAATGATGGTCTGACCCGTCGATCTGGATCAGCTCCCCATAACATTCCCGGCGCAGACGAGGCTGATGGAATTTGCGTCGCTCTTTCCGCCGTAGCCAGATACCGTCTTCGATCATCCACTTGCGCAGCGTCTCGCGTGAGACTTTGAACCCGTGATGCTCGGCCAGCATCTCTGCCGCCAACGTCGGCCCAAAGTCATTGTAATTCTCTTTGACCAGAGAAAGTGCATACGCGCGCTTGGCTTTGTGGATCTGGTTGTTCGGCGGCTTGCCGCGCGCCTGGTGTCGGATCGCTGCGGCACCGTCCATGCGGAATCTCTTCAGCAACCTAAATACCTGACGCTGTGTCAGATCCAGCAGGTTTGCCGCATTATCAACAGTCAACTGGCCATCATTGACCTGCGCTAAAACTTCCACGCGATTCAGCTCGCGTTCGCTCATCATCACCCATCCCATGTCCGCTCGTCCTCACATCGTTTTGCGAGGAGAGTGACACTTCTGCTTTGCTCTTGGGTGACATTATCGCTTTGCGGCTACACGCGTCGGGCCGATAAGGTTTATTATGTTAAATGATCTGGGCTGCCCAGTTTCTAGAGCGTGCCCTGGATGCGTCGTGACAATGCAATGCGTCGTGGCAACTGTCATGTGAGGCCAAAGACGCCACGCACGACTTGACCTGACTGGTTTCTTAAAAAGCCGGTGTTTGTTAGATCACCAGTTTGAGTATTCTTCCCATGTACTACATGGTGACCCGGGAACGCTTCATCGGTACACTCGGTCCTATAATCCAACCCAGTCCCAAATTCGGCGTATACTTTCCCGTCGCCCCACTCAGCCAATATGTCGGTCCATTCCGACCCGACAAGTTCCACGAGTGTCAAAACGCCCATGTTGTGCTCCTTTAAAACAAATGTTCGCCGGATTTCCGGTTCACTGCCATATTCCTACAGTCTTAGCCAATCTAGCAACTCGTACGCATGGGTCGTTAGATGTTTCGATATTGGCATCGGAATTTGTGTGCCGGGGATTGGCGGCATGATTGGTAATTTGCCATCTATTATCGTATTGTAGGCGCGCAAGGCGGTGTTCGTTTTGCTTGGATGAGAACCCATTTGGTCTACGTGCAATATTTTTTGCACATTTCGCCAAGATTCACCCTATATTAATTGTGACCCGACGCGGTGCAGGTGCAGCCAAGACGCTGCCATGACGCCCGAGCGCTGTGCTCGCTGAAGGTCTGAACCTGAAGCGAACACAGTGATTGGAGCAAAAGTGACTACCCAGTACATGCAGAATGCGCCCGCAAACCTTGCGGCTGTTGTCGGGAATGTTGACCCTGATGCGGTCGATATCTTCTTCCGCGACAACAGACTTGTTCAGTTTCTCATCCGGCGTCATGCTGGCGAGCAACTGCCGGAGGAAATCTATGAGCAAATTTACGCAGAAGTTTGCGTGCAACTTCTCAAGGCAAAGCCGGGATCATACGATCCGGACTACGCCCCCTCAACGTATCTTGTGAACATCGTAAAGGAGGCACGTCGCGTTGTCCTGGCAGAGCAACCCCTGATCTACCGGCCGCGATCTGCCTCCACTGACATCGTGTTTTCCTTTGACGAGTATGTCGACGAGACCGACGATCACGACGGCGCACCCAATATCGGCACACGGGCATCAGATGTTGAAAACCACATCGACGCAAAACGTATTCTTGAAACCGCCTCCGCCCCGCTGCGAGATCTCTTGTTCGAGATCCACTGGAAGGGCGCTTCCTTCAAGGAAGCGTGTGAAGAGATCGAAGTGGAACGGACGCGCGCATATCGCGAGCTTAACGCGTTCCGGCAGATGATGAACTAGAACGAGTGTGGGTGGTTCCATCTTCGAGGGGCAGCACAAACTGCCCCTCACCATCGCTTGCGAGTTCGTCGGAAACGGATTGCGGCCCCAGCGGCAGTAGCCGGGACGCCAAATCCTCACGTTGCACGCGTCCCAACAACCAGCGACGAATCCATGCTTTCGTAATCGCCTCAACCGAATTGGGGTCAGTCAGTTTGCAGCCATAAAGGATGCGTGGCGTTGAGTGGGCTAAAACTCGATCACTTTCAATGCCCAGAGCTTCGAGGCCCTCGCGAATTTGGCGCATTCTCGGGTTCGTTCCCTCGCCAAAGCGGCTGTTAATCCGACGTGCACCGTGAAAATCTACACTGGCGTCTCGCAAACATTCGACAGTAGCATTTGACAAGTGAACAGAACCAAACCCACGGGTTTTTCCGATTTTTTTCCAAGTGATATCACTAAGGAGTTCTGAGTGGTCATCACGTGATACCCTTAAACGGCTGTATTGCGAACTACCGACATTGCCGTAAAGGCTCGACGTGGTCAGGCACCTGAGTTCGGCCTCTTTGACAACTGGTCTACCGGCCATCTGGCTGGCGATGATACTGGCCTGGCCGCCATATCGCGCACGATAGGCATCTTGGATCTCCTTGCTGGTTAAAAGGAGGGTGACCAGTTTACCGCCAATCAACTGGTTGTACGGCGGAATGGCGCCGCAAATCGCGACATCCATAAGCTGGGAAGAAACTGCCAGCTTGAGTTGTTCTCGCGCAATTGTTGTTAGTGCGCGTTCCCCTTCTCGCCTAGCCAAGAAGTCCAGTAATGCCTCCGGTGATAGCTTCTTTCCACTGATGCTCAGAAGAGCCCTTCTGGCGTCCAGCAACGAGGCCAACACTTCGGCGCGTTTCTTGACGAATAGGGGGTCGGAAGAGGCCTCCAACCAATCTGTGTCGGGCAGAGCTTCCTTGACCGCTCCTCGGGAAAGGTAGTTGCTTTCCTCTCCAGCTTGAACCTCTTCTAGAAGCCGTGTCCTTAGGGCGTCCGCACCAGCTGCCCTTCTTTCAAGCAAAATGATGTCATTCTTGGTCGGCTTCTTAAGGGCATCAGTAGATATCAGATCATCGTGCCGGATGCCTGAAATGGCATTTTCCAACACCTTCAATGCCTGGGTACGCCATTCCTTTGCACTCAGGGAGCCTTCTTGAAGCTGTTGTCGCAACGCATCTGCCGACCAGCCAAACCAGGCATCGCGCTGCAATAAACGCATGACGGGGCTGGCTAGAAGTGCAATCCCGATCACCGGACGATTTGGACGTGCCCTGTTCCGAATGATGATCGGCATTGTGCGCCCAGGTGTCGGACGATACTCAAGCGACCATGTGTGGCGAAAATATCTCCAGATATCGAGGCTGTTGAGACCGGTAACCTCGTCGATTACATCGCGGGCGCAGACCACGACTTCCGGATCAACTATCTCCGCCAAATTCTCGACTGTCTTTGGTTGCGTTTGAATCTCGTTTAACAGGTCATCGCCGCTATCCACGAGGCTGAGTACGCCGCCGCGCTCCATCGAATTTAGAAAGCTGCGGACACTGGGTTCTTGCACCTGTTTGTCCCGGCCCTTCCGAAGAGTAAGGCGCAAACGCTCCTTGTGTCTTTTTGGATCAAATTCGACATCTGTTCGCAATTCGGAAGGAACAACGTAAATGTCGCCCTTCTCAGCGGTGACGAGCCAGTCCTGATCTAGGAGGTCTGCAAGGACCAGCGCAACCGCACAGACTCTGCGCATGTGTCGCGTCGCTCGCCACTTCCGATCCAAAGACCGCAGTTGCTGGGCGAGGTCTTTTGGACAGGCACGCCTCCAGTGTGAGATGTAGGACTGGACGATCTCTTTTTCCCAACGGCTAAGCGCCATCCCAAGGGGCTCGAACTCTTTACCCGCTTCGATCTCTCGGATCGATTTTTTCGAGTTAGCGCTCACGAACTCGGCTCTGTCATTTCTGCTGCCTCTACGATGCTACCGGGATCAAAGTACCGGTCCTTCATCACCTTACAGGCGGTTTCTAGCCGTTCTGACCACCGCCCGATCTCGGCGCGGTAAAATGCAGCATGCTCCTTTGAACCGAGTACGATCCGCTCTGCGATAATAAAGAGTGTCAGTTCCCAGGCCCGTCTGGTTTGCGGCGTTGCTTCTGGGTGAAAGTAGACAAACTCGTACCATGGGTGGCTGGTGTTTAGCCAAAGCATCGTGGTGGCGCCGAAGCTTTCCACCGAGAAAAACGGATCTCCCGGAATTGCGCGGTGCCCCAGCTTGTATGATTTTCCTTCTAACGATGTTTTCAGGGTTGAGAGCGCGACTTCAAATGGCACGACACCATGCGCATCCTGTCGTTTTGCCTCTTTAAAAAGATCGCTGTCGTCTTGGCGCGAGACCAATCGTTCCAGGTCACCGGGAGGAAGGTCGCGTTTGACGTCTTCCATCACCATTTCAGAAGGCAATCGACCGTCGGTCTCCGCCTCATCCTTGAGCGTTGCTTCCTGTTGGTTCTCCTTGTAGAGGCGTCTCAGTTGCGCAATCGCTTGCTCGACGCCAGCCTCGCGCAAGTGATTCCACATGCGCTCGGATAGATCGACACGCTGCTTGGAAGTGTTGACGGCAAACTCGTCATCCAATGTTGCAGGAAAATCAATCTCCACCCGCACATGCCGGTCATTGTTCTGAAAGCTCGTCCAAGGTGTGGAGTTCTTAACCTCGATTACGCGCCCATTGCGGCACACGATTACACCGTTGTAATCCCGCATGACATGAAATCGCGGGCTTAGATTCGCTGATGATGTGCCTTTCTTGGACTTGTCGATGAGTTGAAATCCATAAGGAAGGTAAGAAAGGCGGACATGGATCATGCCG
The DNA here is from genome assembly GCA_964342355.1 of uncultured Hyphomonadaceae bacterium. Classification (GTDB taxonomy): domain Bacteria; phylum Pseudomonadota; class Alphaproteobacteria; order Caulobacterales; family Hyphomonadaceae; genus Hirschia. The sequence continues at coordinate 58,995 of CAYFFG010000018.1, read as the reverse complement.
CCCGCTGATCCATCCTCTTTGGGTTTCACTTTCACATCTATCGGAGGGATTGGGACAGCGCGATCCTCATCAAAATCATGCCAGCGGCATCCGGGTGTGAGAAACAATGGATCTATGGGCTCCACCACGCGCTCATTTACTGTGATTTGACACCGTTCGGAGATTTTGTGGTAGATCACTCCGAACTGGGTCAGAAGCACATCAACAAGTTTCGAGGTTGTGCGGCGGTCAATCTTGTCCAGTTTGTCAATGAGTACAACGGTTCCCGTGAACGTGTCCGGGTCGCTGTGCTTGCCAATAGCTTCTGCGACAAAGTCCGGTAGTGCCGCCTTCGTAGCCTTGGGCACAACAATAAGGCCGTGCTCGTTTGTATAGCGTCCAGCCGCGATCTCATCCAAATCCACCGTCACTGCAGCCCATTCAGCATTCTGTGGCCGGGAAAAAACTGTGAAAGACCGACCTTGCGACACGCAAGCACTTGGCAATCCATAGCCAAAGCGACCAAAGCCGTTTCGGTCGTTTTCTCGGTGTGTTCCGCCCCAGAGCACAGCTGCTCGAAGCATGCGTGGGCTCATGCCATGACCGTCATCAATTACGGCCAGTCGTGCAGGTTTTTTGTCCGAACGATCATATCCAAAAACGATGTCTGCACGTGTTGCGCCAGCTTGTTCGGAATTGTCGATGAGTTCGCAGAGCGCGGTGGCTGTGCTCTTGTAGCCAATCTCACGCATGCCGCGCACAAATGCGGCTCCAACGGCCAGCGAAAAAGGGAATTTTTCTTCGGAGAGCGTATCAATATACGCCTCCTGGGCAGCGAAGCCCGGAGATAGGTTCGTCATGTCTTACCTCTGCCTTGGTGCAGCGACCATTGCGCCGCGGGCGTTTGGGTTGAATTCGGATCGAGTCCAAACACAGTATCGGCTGTGACGAGTCGATCTGTGCAAAAGTGGTTTAGTCGGCTAGAGGTAAGATAGCAAACGGAGGGGCCCCATGCAGACCATTTTTTGCATATATGAGACTGAAGAACGGTTCCCTAGATTCATCCGAACGGCTTCTGATCCGGCGGCGGCATTCGAGGATATCTTGGCGAATGCGCTGGATGGATATGAGGATGAACTGTCGGCGTGGGTGGCGTCGCAGATTGCGACCGGAAAGCGCGTTGCACGCTATGACCTTCAAGTGGATGTTGAAGACTCAGACGCACAATTCTTTTTGGGATATTGGGAGGGGCAGTTTGCCGACCTCGTGCGCTCGGGTAGTAGCTCTAGCCAGCCCGACAGCGACGATGATCTGGTATCAGCCCGTCGCGTTTTGGATGCGATAGAGCAGAAAGAAGGCCAGACCTAACTAGGTCTGGCCCTCCTTGAACGAAATACACGCGAAGACGCTATGCGACGCTCTCCTCGGGTTCTTCGTCGTTTTCAAGGTTTTCATCTGGATCCTCTGTATCGGCGATACCGTTTTCCAGGATTGTCAGAGCGTTTCTCAAGAACGGCGACCATTTGTCGATGCGTTGAGCGCTATAGAACAACTCGAGCATTTCCTCCGCTTCTAATTCTGACTGTGACAGCATGAGGAGCAATAGATCGATCGTGTCCCGAGCCCTTTCACCGCCGAAGTTCTGGACCAACTGGCTATACACGTGAGTGTAGAAGGGATGGGTGGTATTAATCTTGGCCACCACTTGCCCGTTGTGCCCGTACTCTGGCGTATAGAATGGCCCGTTCGGGTCCTCTGCAAATGCCACGCGATAAGGCCGACGGCGGCGTTCTTCCTTCATGGCTTCTTCGATTTCAGAGGCCTGTTTCTTCGTTTCTTTTGCGCGCCGTGCAACCTCTATCTTGGTGACTTCGTCGACGCTGTTTTGCTTGGTGTCCGGAACCGCCGGCGGTCGTCCGCTCACAACGTTAGCAGCTGCTGCGGCCAATTCACCTGTGGTAGGCTTGCTCTCTCGTGCCTTGTCAGCCGCCTTGGCTTTTTCGGTTTGCTTTTTCCGACGCGCTTTTGACTGCCAGTTGTTTTCACGCATGAGGGCTTCATCAACCCCTTCTTGTGACAGAATGCGCCAAACATCTTCCAGTGGCCTCACCGTCTGCTTGTCGTTCGTGATCCCGAAGACATCGTCAAGGCTCGGTTCAAAGCTAACCTCGATGCCCCAGTGGTAGGCGTAGCCCTGCAACAAGGGCCAACTACCCAGACCAGATGCCTGATCTTTTGCCGACCTCGGGAAAGCATCAAGAGTCTCGATCTCGCGGCCGGCGCGTACGAAACACATGCCTCGACGAGACTTTCGGATTTCAAAGCGGCGGTTGGCGTCGGTCAGCCCTTTCTTCTTTTTGGCTTTAGACTCTGCAAAACCAACCGGCAGTCTGACCACCCGGATGTGGGCAACGCCTGTGGCGATTGTTTTTTCGCCCTCAACATCCAGATCGTCGTCTTTCTCTGGCTTCGACAAATGCCGGCCACCTGTCTCTTCGTCGATGAAGTAGCGCAGGGGCAACGATCTTTCGAATGTTACGGTCGCACCACCTTCATCTTCGGGCACGAAGTACTTCATGCCAGGTGACGTGAAGAGAGGATCCACGGCCTCCACCTCTGTACCGTCAACCGTCAACGTGAAGTTCTTCAGATGATTTCGGTAGGTCGATCCAAAGTCATCGATGAGAAGGCTCTTGAGATCTGGTGCCATCCGATACGTCAGTCGATCTGGCTTATCCCAAACAACGACGGTCCCCGATTCAAACGTTCGATCCTGGCGCTTAAGTGCATCACTCACAAAGTCGGGAAGTTCGCCTTCCGTCGGCTCGGGAATGGACTGCAACCCGTGCTCGTCAAAAGCGTTAAGGTCAAGTTCGACCACTGTGATCGGTTCGCTCGGGTCCGTACGCGTGTAAACCGCAACTTTCGTCGTTTGGTTGATCGAGGCATTTGGCAACCCGAACCCGAATTTTCCGATGAAGTCATGGTCATCGAAGTGCGTCCCGCCGCCCCAACTCAGCGCATAGCGCGCCATCAGTGGAAGCATGCCCGATCCATCATCCACGAAGGCGACTGCCGAGACAGCATTCTTCCGATCATGCTTCTTGAGGTGCCTTTGATCTGGGCGTCGAAGAACCACATCGACGTGTTTTGCCCCTGCTTCAAGGGCGTTGTCGACGATCTCTCGTGCGGCGGCGGCGGTATTTTTGTACCCGTTCTGCCGCTGCGACTGCAGCGCTTGTTTCGTGTTGAAAAGAGGGAACTGGTAGTTGTCCGGAAGGCGATCCAGGTATTTTTGCTGGCGCTTGATCTCGGAATTTTGTGATTTAGTCATGTTCGTATCTCCTTGTCTTGGCCGTACATCACGGCTGGCGAACATCATTAGTATCGGCGGGAAAGGCACGATCTGTGCACGATTTCTTCGAAATTTCTCTGTAAGATATGGGCGTTCCCAAGGGGAAATTTGAAAAAAAGCTACTATAACATTGGCTTAACAACAAGCGCGCTCAACGGGTCATAGTTGAAAACATCTGTGGAACATGCTATATGATGTTCAGGAGAGCAAAATGAGCAACCAAAGATACAAACAGTTCCAATCCATCACTCTGCCACTCGCAGGGCTGTTGATGTTTGTGGGTACTGTGGCCCTCGTCGTCGGTTGATTATCGTTTAGCGGCGTATCGCCGCGAATGTTGCGCCCACAATCATTCCAAGATGCAAGTTGCCAAGCAACGCTTGTGCAGCAGCTATGATGCGAATGGTGGGTTGAGGCGCAAAGTCGCCGTATCCCAAGGTAGAGAACGTCACAGAAGAGAAGTAGATTGCATCCAATGCAGTCGGTCTCAAGTCTATGCCATTTTGGACCAAGCCGACATTTCGGTAGAGGACCGAAAATGCAACAATCATGAACAGCGACGAGATTATCGTGTCCAACAGCAGCCGCCAAACGTCCAGTTTGAACTCGCTTCCGTCGTCTCTGAACGGCATGAGAAGGACTGTTTGAAAGAAGACGAGCAAGCTTGCCAATATTAAAGTGATGGACGCAATCGACAGTCCAACGGAATAACCATTGGGCGCGCCACGCCCAAAAATCAGAGCCCAAACGACGTAACCAACACTCAGATACATCGACAGACGCATGAACATACGTCGTTGATCACTTCCAGGTGTTGAACTTCCGTGCAGTCCCAGAATCGTGACACAAAAATGCTCTCCGGCAATTCGTAAAGCTGAAATGATTTTGGCCTTAATAGGTGTCGTCCAATCCCACATAAAGTGCGTCCCAGGTTTCGCCACTAGCAATGACATGTCAAACCGCGTTCGTCGTCCGGACGCATTATTCCAAGGTTTTCTGTGTTTCTCAAACTAACTTTTCAACTGAGTTCATTGTCCACTAGTGCTTGGAGATAGCGGGTGTGGGATTGCCGTTCCAAACAAAATCCCAGGTATCGCCCTGCCGGATATTCTGCACGAGATGCGGGCGAAGCGCGACCAGGCATTGGCCGTCTGGTTGCCGTGAGGACGGATAAAGGATCCCATTGCCGCCTGAGCCGAGAACATCGCGGGCCAGGACCTGCCCTGCCGGGTATGCGGTCGCAGGGTCAGCGTGCAATGCGGCGTCTTCTGTTCCCGGGGCGAGTTCGTGAAACTGTGAAGTGAATCCGGCAAAAAGCTCCCTGTAGGACGTGAGGTTGTCGAACACACCGGTCGCCTCAAGCTCTCGCGTCAGATGCCAGGATACCTCGGCTTGGGCCGTTTCGATCGCAAAATCTCCATAGGACGCGTACCACGCCCCGCGGTCCGGGCCATTGAACCTGTTGCCTGTCGGGCGGGTATAGCAGAACGCTGCATTCACCAGCGTCCAGCCATACCCGGCGGCCTCGGTCAGAAGTTCACCAGGATGAAGGCCGCCCGGGGTCGGCAATGTGACGGACCGGCGCGCGGATGTCAGCCCTTCGATTTCCTCAAGGATCGCCAATTCATCGTCATCATCCGCCAGTGGTGCCATAGCGGGCTCGTCGATATAGGCGGTGGAAATCAGCCGGACAGTTTTGGGGTCTGTGAATTCGACCTGTGTTAGGTCACTTGCTCTGATCACACGCCACCTCGGAGCGCGTCGATATGCTGGCGCATTTTCATCATCGCCGGAATGCCGCCTTCGCACATGATCTGAACGGGGGTCTTGCCGTTAAAGCCCGGGCCTGTATTGGCGGTCTTTGGCCAACCAAATGTGAGAGGACCGTTGAACAGCAGTCTTAATCCCTTGAACAACCCGATCAGCAAGCTTGCGCGGGTGACTTTGTCCTGGTCCAGCACACCCTTGTAGGTGCCAGCCTTCATGCGCCCCCAGGTGGCTGTCGGGACATCGAACAGCATTGCTGCTTCGGCATTCGACAACCCCCAGGCATCAGCTGTTCGGACAACGCCCTTAATGATCGCAGCAATCTTGTCCTGTTGGTCAATTGGCTGGACATATGCCGGTTGAGGCGCATTTTGGATGGGTTCAAGCATGGCTAACTCCATATGAGGTGATGATACATATCATATGATGTGTTTTTGTCAATATCCTTTGTAGAGCGTGCGTTGCCTGATTGGTTGGCACGCCAGCGCCCTGGCGCTGTCCAGGCTCTTGGCTGCGCCCGGAGCCGCGTGCCTGCGTCTCCGCCATTCGGTGTCGATCCTTCGTGCATGTCTCGGATGAGATCGCGGGCGAGACCGCGATCGCTTGAACCAGAAGTCAGCCGGGTCTCCGCTCCGCTCTAACCCGGCTGGCAGGTTTCCGTTCTTAGATTCCGCCTGCCATCCGGCCGGTGCCCCGAACAGGGGCTCTGGTGTCGCGTTCCGCGCCAGCCTTCACGGGAGAAATCCGGTTCCTCCCACGCAGTGGCGCGGGTCCCTCCCGATTTCACCGCTCCGGCCCCCTGTGTCGGGTCGCCATCCGGCCGCAGGACGGGCTATCGCCCTCCCCTGCTCTGCCCAGCCGAAAAGCACGGGGGCTTTTCGGACTGACAGATCAGTCGAGGCCTCCGCCACTGGCGGTAAGCGGGCCAAGGCCAAACGGTCGGAGAAAACGAGCACCGCGCCGCTCTAACCACGAAAGGAGCAGGCCATGGGCCTCGATCAATACGCATATCTGAAAACCCCCGAAAGCGGCGATGAAGGCGAAAGCCCGAAATTCGTCTGGCGCAAGCACTCCAAGCTGCAGACCTTCATGGAGGCGCTCTACACCGAGCGGACCGGACTTTCGGCGTCCGATCTCAATTGCGGCGAGTTGAAACTGGAAACCGCCGATATCGACACGCTGGAACAGGCCGTGAAGGGACGCGCCCTGCCCCAGTGCGAGGGCGGGTTCTTCTACGGGCATCAGTTCCAAGACGAGCAGGCCACCGAATACCGCGACTACGATCTCGAGTTCTGCGCTTGGGCGCGGGCCGAGATCGAACAGGGATCGACCGTGATCTATTCTTGCTGGTGGTGACGCCGCTGGGCCGGAGCCACACAGGTTCCGGTCCCCCTCCCCTACCCCATCAACAAAACCAGCCGACGAGCGCCTGTGCCGCGTTCCGAGCAGGCCTGACATCCATCCGAAAGAACAATCCAATGACCAAGCAACAACCCATCCAAACCGACACAGCCAGCGCCGTGATCCTGCAAATCCCGTTGGAGATGCTTTCCATCTCCGATCTGAATCCGCGCAAAGTGGTCTCCGAGGCGCATATCGAAAGCCTTGCCGATAGTATCGAGCGCTTCGGCCTCATCCACAATCTCGCGGGCCTCATGGACGAGGACGGCAAAGTCGGCATCGTCGCGGGCGGGTGCCGCCTCCGCGCCATCCAGATGATTGCCGAGCGGTCCAAGTCCCATCCGTTCACCACGGTGCCGGTCAAACTGGCCGCTGACGCAGCCGAGGCCGAGGACTGGGCCAGCGCCGAAAACGCCGCCCGAGAGGACATGACCCCGGCGGATGAAATCCGTGCCTTCGGTCGCATGAAATCGCGCGGAGCTACCGTGCCGGAAATTACCCTCGCCTTCGCCGTGACCGAGGCCCGCGTCTATCAACGACTGGCCCTCGCAAATCTGCCCGAGCCAGTGCTGGAAGCATTGGCGGCAGGTGAAATCAGTCTCGGCACCGCCAAGGCCTTCACCCTTTCTGATGACGAAGCGCTCACCCTGAACCTTCTGGATCAGGTGAAGGGACAGGCGGTGTCCGAGAGCGCTATCAAGAACGCGTTACATCCCGACGCCATCAAGGCCACGGACCGCCGCGCCAAGTTTGTCGGGATCGAAGCCTATGAGGCCGAGGGTGGCACGGTCACACGCGATCTCTTCTCCGACGAGGTTTTCCTCGCCTCCCCTGCCCTTCTGGATCGGCTCTTTGCTGAGAAACTGGAAGCGGCCCGGGCCGATCTGGTTGAGACCCAGGGTTGGGCATGGGCCGAAGCCCGACCCGAGGCCTGGCTCAACTACTACGAGTTGGATCAGATAAAGCTGGCCCGGCTCTACCCCATCGAGGGCGATCTGACCGAGGAAGAAGCGGAAGAATATGACGAGTTAGCCGACCTCGCGAATGGTGGGGTTCTGGACGAGGATGGTGAAGCGCGGCTCTCCGAGTTGCAGGCCTTCCTTGACGGTGACTATTCCGAGGATCAGAAAGCCCATGCGGGCTGCATCATCCTCGTGAATGGGTCTGGCAAGCTTGAGATCACAGCTGGTCTGGTCCGCCTCGTAGACAAGAAAGCCGCCATTGAGGCCGGTGTCCTGCAAGCGCTACAGGCCACCAAGTCGGACACCCCAAAATCCCCCTACTCGCAAAAGCTGGTAGCAGATATACAGGCGATCCGGCTGGCTTCGGTGCAGGCAGCTCTTTTGGCCAAACCCGAGCTGGTTCTGGACCTGCTGGGGTTCGGCTTGTCCGAAGCATCGGGCAGTTTCGAGAGCGTCTTCGGCATTCGGCTGGACCGCCCGACCAATGCACCAAGCGTTGAGAATGGCTTTACCCGCGAGCCGCGTCTGGAGCATGGGATCGATGCCAGCGAATACTGGCAGAACGGCACCCGCATCGAAGACCTCTCCGGGGCCTTCGCCGCCTTCCGCGAGGACGGAAAGAAAGCCCGCAACGCCCAGATCACCGAGGCGATCGCACGCACCCTGCCCTGTCGGGCTGGCGGCGCGGAATTCTTCGGCTTGATCGCCGACGAAGCCGGGGCCGATATCCGAAAGCACTGGACGCCCACGGCAGAGAATTTCTTCTCGCGGGTTTCAGCCGGTCATCTGGTCGATCTGCTTTGCGAGTTCCTCGACTGCGATGCCCGCGATGAGCGCGTCGCCGGTTTCGCCAAGCTCAAGAAGGCGGAAAAGGCCGAGAAGATGGAAAAGCTCGTGAGCGATCCAACCACCCGGAAGCTCATGGGGTTGACGCCCGATCAGAAAGCCAAGCTCGACAAATGGGTGCCCGACTGCACCTGACGGCTCCTTCGTGGGGAGACCCAACTGGCCCCGCTTCGGCGGGGCTTTTTTTGCCAAGTGATTGCCTAGGAGCAGGGCTCACAAAATTGTCCGGCGGCGGGGCAGAAAGACAAGCCCCCTGCCCCGCCGCCGGACCGGCGCTGTCCGCGCGGGAGCACCGCCTGGCGGTGCTGGGTTCAGGCGCTACGTGTCTTGGGAACTGATCGTTCTGTTCTGTTGCCCGATAGATTGAGAGATTCAGGTAATGGCCATTTTCAGCCTTTGCTGAATTGCTCTTCCAGCACGCGTTTGGCCAGTTCCAAACCTTGCTCTGTCAGAACGAGAGACTTTGCTTTGCTAGCCGGGTTTTCGATCAGGCCTTTTTGAAAGAGCCGGTCCGTGATGTCCCAATCTATCCCCTTCCAAATCCGCGACCCGTCATGAAGTGTCAGACTGAGAATGGCGAAAGCGGCGGCATCCAGTTTGTCGGTGTCTATGTCCATGGCCTGATTCCGTTGTTCACCTTCGTCGTTGCATTTGATGGCGTCATCGGTGCTGGTGCAACGCTACACATTCGGCGCGCCGTCTTGTTCTTTTGATTGTCGTGCTTTTCGGGTGGCGACGCTCGGCACCTTTGGCGGTCCAGTTATCGCAGCCGTTTCTGGCATGATGCGTGGTGCCGACGATGCTCCTTTGTCCTCGTGTTGCATGACATGCTGGTCGCAAGGTCTGTCCCGAACACAAAGGGCGGTTGCCAGAATTGTCCCCTGCCCCTCCGGATCATTCCTCGCGGGACAAAATTCAGCCCCCCTGCCCTTCTCCGCTGCGCTCCGCCAATGGTGTGTTCAGGCCATTAGCCCTTGCCGGGTGACCATCATTGCAACACCAGAAAAGGAGCACAGCAATGACCACCAACTGCATCAAATTCGAAACCGCCGACATTGCGACCGCCAAGGGCGTTGGTTCGATTTCCACCCTGACCTTCGACATCGACATCACCGTCGAGCCGGTTTCAAGTGACAATCCGATGGCTCCCACGCACCGTGTTCTCGGCCGCTCGCCACGCGGCCGCCTGGTCGAATGCGGCGGCATCTGGAAGAAGCAGAACCGTGATACCGGTGCTGACTACTTCACCATGAGCATCCGGGACTTCAGCTACAACGCCAATCTCGGCAAGGCTGCGAACCAGGATGACGTCGCAGTGCAAGCTGTCATCCCCTGGGGGCCGAAGGACACTGCCTAGTCGCGAGTGCTGGCCGGTTTCCCCGGCCAGCATATCTACGCAAGAGAATCGGGTGTACCGATTCTCCCTAGATCAATCTCTCCAGCAATATGATCGCGCTGCCGTGTGCCTTCATCTCGATGCAGCAGTCGAGGGTTCACTTCAACGAGCAGTCACTTACTGATTGGTCCACGCGTTCGGTTGGATTGACGTTGAAATAAGTTGCGCAGAAGCCTTTCCAGAAAGTTTGACAGCCGTGCAGGCGAGAAAAAGCGATGCAAATCAGCATGATATAGAGAATTGCACGTCCGGCGCGGCCTCGTTGGATCCCAAAAAATCTCTACCCGTCCGCAATATATTGTGGTCGAAGTTGCATTGTCCGCGTAGTGTTGTGGGACGCACAAGGCTGTATCGCTTTGCGACACGCTATTTGCCCTGCCAGAAAAACGTTGTGGATATCCCGATTTCGGTTTAAGTCACAGTTTAACGAAGTAAATCGCGCAAAAAGCGATATTAGGCGAGGCGGCGGCATGGTAGCAGAACCATTCCAGGGCGAAGGCGGGGGCACTCCCTTCGATGAGATCATCCTCCAGCAAGGAGAACTGATCTCTGACAGGCTCAATATATTGCGTCAGGAACAGTATCCACCTGACGCTCAGAAGGGTTTGCGCCTGTTCTCGCTCGCTGAGGTCGCTTACTATCTCGGTGTCACTCAATCGACGATCAAAAAGCTCCACCTCGAAGGAAAGGGCCCTGAGCCGGAAACGTCATCTTCAGGGCGTCGATCCTATTCCGCTATGCAGATGCTGGAACTGCGCGCTTATCTCGATGAACATGGCCGTCCAGGCAAACGCCGCTACCTGCCCCATCGGACGGAAGGCGAAGAGCTTCACGTCATTTCGGTCGTGAACTTCAAAGGCGGAAGTGGCAAGACCACTACGGCATCGCACTTGGCTCAGCATCTTGCTTTGAAGGGCCACCGGGTTCTTGCGATCGATCTTGATCCGCAAGCATCCCTGACCGCGCTCCACGGTATTCAGCCTGAATTAGACTCTGTTTCTTCACTTTACGAAACGCTTCGCTATGACGAAGAACGACAGCCAATCAGTACGGTCATTCGTCCAACGAATTTCCCGAACCTCGATATCGTTCCGGCGAGCCTCGATCTGCAGGAATACGAGTATGACACCCCCGTTGCGCTTACCAGCCGTGATCCGTCAGAGGGCCGGGCGTTTTTCACACGGATATCCAAGGCCCTGGAGGAAGTGGAGGATCAATACGATATTGTTGTCATCGACTGCCCCCCGCAGCTTGGGTATTTGACTCTAACCGCGCTAACAGCGTCTTCTTCGGTTCTGGTGACAGTCCATCCTCAGATGCTGGATGTCATGTCGATGAGCCAGTTTCTCTTGATGCTTGGCGGAATCCTCCGGACGATCCGGGAAGCTGGTGCCGAGATGAAGCTCAAATGGTTTCGGTATTTGGTCACGCGCTTCGAGCCAACCGATGGCCCCCAGAAGCAAATGGTGGGTTTCTTGCAGGCTATGTTCCCGAACCAGATGCTCGAATCGCAGATGGTAAAATCCACTGCGATCTCCGATGCCGGTATTACGAAGCAAACGCTCTACGAAGTCGAACGGGCTCAATTTGTCCGCTCCACTTACGATCGTGCCATCGCTTCGCTGAACGCTGTGAACGACGAGATTGCGGGTCTCGTCCACCAAGCATGGGGGCGCGACGTACCATGATTTTGACAGCCGTGCAGATCCCTTTTGACAGCCGTGCATATGTGAAATTCCAGATCGATTTTGGGAGGGTGAGATGGCCAGAAAAGACCTGCTGAAATCCGTGATGGGCGATGCAAGCCAAGACAAGCCAGGCGCGGAACGCTCAAGCTACGCGATGCGTGGCGCGTCGAAATCAATGAAGGTGTCCATCGACAGTCTGGCCGAGAACTCCAAGCGGCTTCTGGAGGGTGAGACCATTGTCGAGATCGATACCGGTCTCATAGACGCGTCATTCGTCAATGATCGGCTGAGCGGTGATGACGAAGCTTTCGAGGAGCTTAAGAGCTCGATCTCGAACAATGGACAGGACACGCCGGTGCTTCTCCGTCCGCACCCTGAGATGACGGGCCGCTATATGGTGGTCTTCGGTCATCGCCGCGTGCGGGCTGCGCGTGCCCTGGGCCGTTCAGTGCGGGCTGTGGTCAAGGAGATGGACGATGTCGCGCACGTCCTCGCCCAGGGCCAAGAGAACACCGCACGTGCCGACCTTTCCTTCATAGAGAAGGCGCTCTTCGCCAAGAACCTTCGCGATCTGGGGCAGGAGAAGGACGTAATTCAGCAGGCGCTGACGATCGATGGGACGCTCTTGTCTCGAATGCTCTCGGTCGCAAGCACTGTGCCGAGCCATTTGATTGAGGCGATCGGTCCTGCCAAGCAGATCGGGCGCGACCGTTGGGAAGACTTCAAGAAGCTGATGGCAGAAAAGGCCAATCTCAAGGTTGCCGATCGAATCCTCGGGATGGAGGATTTTGATCAGCTCGACAGCGATACGAAGTTCGAGATTTTGCACAGCAAGGTGGCGGAGGCGGGCAGGGCGCCCAAGCGCCGCAGCGCCAAGGCTTCGCCTACCAAGCGCACCTGGACGGCCGGAGAGGGCCGGATTAAGGGCGTGATCGGTCGCGCTGGTCGGGCCTACAGCATCTCTCTGACATCCAAGGATTCTGCAGCGTTCGGAGAGTTTCTCTCAGAGAACCTCGATGAGCTCTACGCGGAGTTTCTCAGAAAAACTGAGGAGACATCCACATCATGACCTGAGGCAAAAGAAAAGCCCCCAAGCCGATCCGGCCCGAGAGCTTATCCGATTAGATTAGACACCTACTGGATACCGCTCCCGCGAATCACTGTCAACGAAAGAACGTCGTTTTGGCGAACGGGATCCTTTTGCCTCCACAAACCACGGAGGTGAAATACAGGCATGACACAGAGCGGTTGGCGCAAGCCGACACCGGGCCTTGGCATTGCAGAGCAATTTGCCCAAGCCGGTGAACGGGTAGCTATTCCCAAGACCCAAGCCTTCGTCGCTGTGAAGCGCGTTGGCGCTCATATCGGCCTCAAGGCCGGCGATATGCTGCTACTCGACACGCTCGGGGCCTTCACTCAGGCCCAGGACTGGGAAGAGGGGCAGCGTCCGATCGTCTGGGCATCCAATGCCTACCTGATGGAGCAGACAGGCTTCTCGCTGTCAGCGCTTAAGCGCCATGCACGGCGCCTGGCCGAGATCGGCGTGATCTCCTTCAAGGACAGCCCCAATGGCAAACGTTGGGGCCACAGGGACGCTGACGGGCGCATCATCGAGGCCTACGGCTTCGATCTGTCACCGCTCTCGGCCCGTGTCGAGGAATTCGAGCAGCTCCAGGCCGAATTGCAGGCCGAGCGTGAGCTCTGCCAACGCCTGAAGCGCCAGATCACGGTTGCGCGTCGGATGATCCGCGCCCGGATCGAAGCGGCCTTCAGCAGCACGCTGAGAGGGCCCTGGGAGCATCTTTCAGGGCTCTTCGAGGATCTCCTGGGCCGTCTACCGCGCCGGAACACGGCCTCTGAGACGCTTGAGCGGCTCCTGGCTTGGTTCCAAGAACTTCAGGAGCGCGTCGAGGCGGCCTATCTCAAGGCTGTTCGCGCGGATGAGGCTGTGGAAAACACCGCTGAAACTACCCAACAAGTCAGTGAAAAGACTCAAGAAATGGACCCCAGGGAGGTCATTTCTGAACCTCATATACTAATTACAACACAACTTAATCCTGTAACCTGTAATCGCTCAGAAACTGAGCAAGCGGCAGGCGTGGTGCCCAATGCGCCACCCGAAGAGCGGGTTGATAGGGAGTTGGAAGATTGGGTTGCTGAAACGCGCAAGAAACGCGGTGCAGCGCTTGATTTGCCGACAGTCATACAGGCTTGTCCTGAATTCGCGTCCTGGGCGCACAACATGGGCGGGTATCTGAAGGATTGGGCCGATTTGCACCGGGTTGCCGGGCAGTTGAGGCCGATGATCGGTGTCTCCGAGCATGCCTGGAACCTCGCGCAGGACCGGCTTGGGCCGCAAATCGCCACGGCGGCACTGGTTCTGACCTTCGACAAGCATTGTGCCGGTGAAGTGGCCTCTCCAGGTGGATATCTGCGTGGCATCGTCCAGAAAGCTGGGGCAGGGGAGTTGCATCTCGAGCGCAGTTTCTACGGTCGACTTAGCGAGCAAGCCGCATGATTGGGGCCCCACCGAACTTGCTGAAGATACGCTTGGTCGGTCGGGATGTCGATATGTGTAAGTTTGCTGAACAGTGAATATTGACATTATAACGAATATAGGAGAGAAACGGTTAAATCTGCTGAACAGTGAATATGGAAGAAATCGCGAACATAGAGCCAGAACTTATGGAAAGCCTGAGCGCCAGCTTTGAGGCGGTTCCCAATGCTCACTTGGGCGAAATCTCCTGGGAAGCGGGAATTGGCAGCCGTTTGCGCCCGGATGCAATTCTAGATGCGGTCGTGGCAGATCGTGAGATCGCCTTCGTGGTGGAAACCCGAAGCGATGTGTTTCCGCGAGACGCACGAGAGATTGTCTGGCAGCTCAAACGGTACCTGCAGGAACTGGATAATTCCAACCGGCGGTATGTTCCGATGATCCTTGCACGTTCGGTTTCGGAAGGGGCTCGGGACTTCCTTCAAGAAGAGCAGGTCGCCTATCACGACTTGAGCGGATCGCTCTTTGTCAGCGTCGATGAGACGTTTGTGCTGATCGAGAGGCCAAAACCTAAGCGCGCCAAGCGCCGCGCCATGAACGTGTTTAAGGGAACCCGTGCACAGGTCTTGCACGCCTTGTTCGATCGTCCAGGCGAATGGGTGACCGGCTCGGAGATTGCCGAATATGCCGGTGTGTCTGCCGCAACCGTTTCCGAGACCTTCAAGGATCTTGAGCGCCGCGATTGGCTAGATGTGAGAGGGGAGGGGCCTGCGAAACGGCGCAGGCTGATCCGGCCAGACGTCCTCCTGGATGCCTGGCGCGACACCATTCTGGCAAGCCGTGCCTCGAGGCGGAGCCGATATTACGTTCCGCGGATGAAACCCGAGGACATGGCCCGCGAGATCGAGGGTGAAAACTACTACTACGACTTCGATCTGGAGTTCACCGGACAGTTTGCCGCCCAGGCATATGCGCCGTTTCTTTCAAATGTCTCTGACCTGACGGTGCGGGCTTTTGGGAAGCGGACACACGATTGGCTCACCTCCACTTTGGGCGCCCGCGAGGTTTCCGAAGGTGCAAACCTTGTCGTAATCGAAGCAAAGCCAACGAAGCAACGTCACAGGATGTTTGACGAGAGAAAACGTTTGATGGCCTCGCCGCTACAAGTCTATCTCGACCTGCTGGAAGATCATGGTCGTTCGAAGGAAATGGCAGAGCATCTGCGGTCTCAGAAACTGGTGTGGCAATGAAGAAACCGACGGCCATTCAAGGCTACAACCAAACTGTCACCGAGGCCTGTGAGCGCGTTCTGGTCACGTTGATCCGCCATTTGGGGCCGTGGCGCGACTCCATTTTTCTCGTGGGTGGCCTGACGCCACGCTATCTCATCAAGGAACGCCCACCGGCGGTGCCTGCGCACGCGGGAACCGGTGACGTAGATGTTGTCGTCGACATGAAACTGCTCGCAGATACCGAAGCCTACCGGACGCTAGAGGACAACATCAGGGCCATTGGGTTTAAGCGATCGGAAAACAATGATGGCAAAAAGCTCTCATGGCGCTGGCAGCAAGAGCTGGTCGACGGCACAGTACTGATACTGGAGTTCTTGGCGGACGCCGGAGATGAAAGGGGTGGGGCACTTCAGGAATTGCCCTCGGAAGGTGCGGTTTCGGCAATCCACATTCCGCATTCGGCAATGGTTCTGGATCACCATGAGACCGTGGAGATCACAGCCGATCTGCTGGACGACGGTGGCGTCACCACTGAGACCATCCGGCATGCCGACATTGTCAGCTTCACCTGCCTCAAGGCGTTTGCTTTCGACCATCGGGCTGAACCCAAGGATGCGCACGACCTCTGCTATTGCCTTGAACACTACAAAGGCGGAACGGAGGCTTTGCGTTCTGCATTCGAAGCCGCACTGGCTGGCAAGCACGCTGAAACCGTCAAGGCGGCGATCGACATCCTAGTGCGGCGCTTTTGCGATGGCGGCGGTTATGAAGGCTATCAGAAAGATGGCCCGGTCGCCGCCGCGCGATTTGAGGGCGCAGAGGACTGGATTCCCGACAACCGGATTCTTCGGCAGCGTGACTTGAGCGCCGTTGTTCAGGACGCCATCGAGCCCTTCATCTGATCCTGATCCGGCGGGGTAGGGAGCTTACCGCTCCGAACTCCACCGTCTCATCCCCGTGCGAGCAAGGGGATCGCGGGTCTGGTGGACGCCGCCGCCCGCGCAATGGCCTGCCCGCTCCATTCGCTGACGCTCCCGTGTTGACCATGCCCGGGCGGCTCATTGCGTCCGCCATTTCCTCCCGCGTCCCGCACGGGGACGAGACAATGGAGGATCATATGGCAAAGCCCGACATCTACACCCGCATCACCGAGAAGATCATTGCCGATCTCGAAACCGGCACCCGACCCTGGCACAAGCCCTGGAATGCCGAGCACCTCGACGGTCGGATCACCCGGCCCCTGCGCCATAACGGGATCGCTTACCGCGGCCTCAATATCATCCTGCTCTGGGCTGCATCCGTCGCCCATGGTTACGCCGCACCCACCTGGATGACCTATCGCCAGGCGCTCGAACTCGGCGGGCAGGTTCGCAAAGGCTCCAAGGGCCAACTCGTCATCTACGCCGACAAGATGCGCAAAACCGAAACCGATGATGCGGGCCAAGACCGCGAGGTCGAGATCCCCTTCATGAAGGGCTACACCGTCTTCAACGTCGATCAGATTGAGGGACTGCCCGAGACCTACTACGCCGTGGCTGCGCCGATGCCCGAGACCGCCAAGCGCGATGCCACCGCCGAAGCGTTCTTCGCTGCGATTGAGGCCGATATTCGCCATGGTGGCAATCAAGCCTTCTATGCGGTCGATCCCGACTATGTGCAGATGCCACCCTTTGAAACATTTGAATCCCCCGAGGCGTATTATTCAACCCTCGGCCACGAGGTTTGCCATTGGACACGCCACCCGAAACGCCTTGACCGAAGCTTCGGTCGCAAACGCTGGGGCGACGAAGGCTACGCTCAGGAAGAACTGGTTGCCGAACTTGGCGCCGCGTTTCTAGCTGCTGATCTGGGTCTGTCGCCGGAACCGCGTGATGAGCACGCCGCCTATATTGCGCATTGGCTCGAAGGTTTGCGTAATGACAAGCGGTTCATCTTCCAGGCTGCTGCTCACGCTCAGAAAGCCGTTGATTACCTGCATGGGCTGCAACCAAACACGGATGAGGTCGCCGCATAGGCGGCCTCAATACCATGGAAGCAAAACGATAGAAATCCTCAGTGCGCGGCATCAGTGCCGCGACGCCGCTTCGACTATGTCATCGGTGCTGAGCTCGAGACAGGCGCGCCAAAGCGGCGTCTTCCAATAGGTCTTTTCGGACCGTTTGCCGCCATCACTGGCCTCCGCCAGAAACCCGATCCAGCTCAGGGGCCGCAATACATGGGTGAACAGAAACCCCGCGTGATCGTAGTATTCCCGATCATAGACGCCGTGCTTTTCCAAGCCGTAGAGCGTCTTCACCAGATGCGGCTCGGTCAGGCCTTGCTCCGCCTCGACATTGATGATGTTGAGGAAGATGTCCCAGTTGCCCGGCGCCGTGAACTCGGACCTGGCAGTGCGTGCGTGAATGTAGCGAAAGAGGTAGGTCTCGGCGAGGTCGGTAAAGAAGGCGCCGCGGTTTGAGGCCAAAGCCCTGGCTTTCTTTGAGACCTGAAACTTGCCCTTCACGTGCCGACCCAGCTTCATGACGATCATGAGGTCATGCACGACCATGGCCGGCGCGACATCCCACTCGTTCAGGACCTTGTTCAATCGAAGAAGCTCTTCTGCCTTGTAGTCCGGCCAGGGCGAGTTCTCGGCCATCCAGTGCGCGAATTTCCGGTTGAAGGCTTTAGTCTGCGTTAGTCCGATCCCGCCGTTTCTGTCGGCATAGTCGAAGGTGAGCTCCATGGCCTGAAGTAGTCGGGACTGGTCCAGGACAGGGTCGTCGTCGGCAATGGGTCGAAGCTTGATCATGCCCCGCCATATCAGGTTGCGCGGGGAAATGTCATTCCGGTCGTGGCAGGTTCATCCAACTTCAGGCGTCAACCATCGTGAACGTATCCAGCTCTCTTGCGGTCCGGCGTGATCGGCACGCAGCCTGGCCACCTCTGTTCCCCTCTCGTTTTCTTCCTGATGCAATCTCCGTGACCTGGCCCGTCTGCCGGGAGCGGCTTTCAGCCACCCCCTTCAAGCAGAACTTTCCCCTGTCCGCTGACGCGGCCATTCCTCGCGAGCCAAAGTTCAGCCTGACAGCCGGTCCGGACGGTCACGGTCTCTCGTTTGCATCGAAAACGAAGGAGAACCGATATGACCAAGTACTACACCGTCACCACCCCCGACACCGGCAAGGATGGCAAAACCCGCTTCCACAAGGTGGGCGTCGCCTTCCCGCAGAACGAAGGCGCCAAGTCCTTCATGACCATCCAGCTCTTCGCAACCCCGGTGAATGGCGAGCTCGTCCTCTTCGAACCTAAGCCCGACAGCGACGACGTCCAGGTCACCGAGTGACCCAGCCGGGGAGGGGCCTCGTGCCCCTCCCGCAAAACCTCTCCGACATCTCATACGAAGGACAGACACAATGGAACTTCTGCCTCAACCCATCCTCGACCAACTGGCCGCCAATGGCCCCGCCAACCAGGACCGCATCGAAGCTGGCGAGGACACCGTCGACCATCACCCGGTGGTCAAGCTCTTCACCCCCGACGGTGGAGCCACCTGGCTCCTGAGCGAAGCCGATCCCGAAGACGAGGACGTCGCCTTCGGTCTCTGCGATCTCGGTTTTGGTTATCCCGAACTGGGTTCAGTTCGGCTCAGCGTTCTCAAGGCGCATCGCGGCCGTCTTGGCCTACCGATCGAGCGGGACCTCCATTTCAAATCTGACGCACCGCTCAGCAGCTATGCCGAACGCGCCCGCGGAGCCGGAGGAATCGTCACATGAGCACCAACATTCGCCCCGAACACATCAGCGCCTTCGAGGCGCTGACTTCGGGAGAGCACGACAATTTCGCGCTCTTCTCCTGTTTTCTAAATGGCGCGCCGGCAGTGGCAATCGTGGCCGTGACGTCGCCTGAAAGCGACGAGGACGAGTACCGGATCACCCCGCTCTTTGTCGGTGTCACGGAAGGCATGGTGCTGACCGATCATGATGGGGCCATCGCCTGAACGACACCTGAAACCTACAAGGCCACCCGTTTCGGGTGGCCTTTTCTGCGTCTGTTGCCCCCAGTTTCCACGTGCCTCAGACAGAGCCGGTGGCTTCTGAATCTGCGTAACTCCCAAGCGAACCAAGGCCAATTCGGTCAGCAAAATTGGAACATGAGGGTATTCTGAAACGCTCATTCGACTCCCAGACTCGCCATGTTGCTGCTAAAGACGAATTGACATTAAGGTATGAAATATATAAAACGTAGTAAGGAGAGACATTGGCAGGATATGGCAAATGTATACACATTTTGTCCGAGGGGTCTGAAGTGAAGCGTTCGCGCAAAAACCTGACGATCGAACAACGGATCGAGATCGCTCGGCGGTTCCAGGCTGGCGAGGCAGCCCAAGATTTGTCGGCGGAGTTCGGTGTGTCGGCGCGGCATGTTTTGCGGCTTGCAAAGGAGGAGATCGGCGAGGGTATCGCGGTCCGCGATCCTTCCGAGGTTGTCACCTTTCGCGCTTTTCTATCCGAGCTTTCTGCTTTCGATGCGGATTGGCGGGCGCGAGGTTTCGCCAATCGCAGCCAGGCGCTGAAAGCGGTGGTGCGAGCGCGCTGTGGATTCATGGATGTGACCGCAGATCGGCTCGATGGGTTTGTCGAGGTCTGGCATCAATCAAGAGATCTGACCGATGCCGGGATGGCGCTGGCCAAGTCGGTGCGGCGAGGACGGTTGGTGCTAACGGACGAAGATCGAGCCCTGGTTTCTGAGCTGGTCGAGCTGGCTCAGAAGATGACCCGCGAGATCGGTGCGATGAAGGATCTGGCACAAGTGCAGCGTGGATCTGGGCTGCCGGATGTGGTTGAAGCTGACGAAGTGGAGCGTACCGCTTTGGGTGCTTCCCATGGCTGATCCGCTCTCCCTCTACACCTCGGTCATGGGGCGTCTCTGGGAGGACGAGCGCATCCGGGGCAAGGCCCAAGCCCGGATTGATGCGCGGCTGGCGGGTCGTCGACAGGGGCGCAGCTACGCGCGGGTTGGACGGCTCTCGGTCCGCAACATCGCCAAGGCGGCATCCGGTCAAAGCCGGGCGGCTGTGTTCAAGCGGATCAGGGCAGGGGGGTGCAAGACGCGGGCATCTCTCGGCAACCAACTCTCCTACATCAACGACAAGGCGGTCTTCACCTATTCGACGATGACCAACCCGCTGGACGAAGCAGCGGTTTTGACGGGCGAGCAGAAGGACGAGATCATCGACGCCTGGGCCGAGACCTGGCGGGGCACGACGAAGCTAGGCTTCACCTCTCATATGCTTCTGTCCTTCCCCACGGATGTCAGCACCGAGAAGGTCCGCGATATCGCGCTCGACTGGGCGGAGCATTTCTTCGAGAGCGGCGAATATGGCGACCAGTGGGATTACGTGTTGGCGGTCCATGACGACCGCGCACACCGCCACGCCCATATCGTTCTGAACAATCGTGGTCGGGAGCAGGGGACCTGGTTCTCCTGCTGGGCTGAGGGGGTAATGTCGCCCCAACTCATGCGCGAGAAGCAGGCGGAGATCGCAGAGGGCTATGGCGTGATGCTGGATGCCACCACCCGGCTCGAGCGCGGCATCTTCGCCAAGGCCCCCGGCATCGAAGAAATCTACCGGGCCAAGGAAGAGGCGCGTCTGCCGCGCGAAATCGCGATGACGCCGGAGGAATCCGCCATCGCCCAGGCCCAGGTCGTGGGCTTTGCCAAGGACTATGCCAAGTTTGCCGACCTTCTGGATCGCATGGATCAGCGCCATCTGGCGCGTGCTGTGCGGGCCATGGCCAAGGGCCTTGGCACCAATACCGTTCACCAGTTCACCGCAGGAGAGATTGACATGAAGGATATCCAGACCGTCGGGGATGCGATCGAGTATTCCGAGCGCACCATCGAGGCCTTGCGGCTCAAGGCCGAAGAATTGGACGGTGAGGCACGCGCCAGCTTCGAAGTGAAAGCCGCACCGATCATCCGTGATCTGTCGCAGATGGTACCGGACCCCGATCTTCGGGCGCGGTTTGCGCGCGACCTGGCAGAGCCCTATCCACCGGGGGCAGGGGATGCGCGTTTGATCGAAGCGTTGCATTCCGGGCAGGATGAAGGTCTGGAGGGCATCCTGTCTGATGCGCGCGAAGCCGGGATTGACGGTGATGATCTCACCGCCCGCATCGTCTCGGGCGGCACCACGAACTACGGGCTGGCGCAGGATTGGGTCGAGCGGGACATGGGGGCGGTATTGGCGAAGGACGGTCTCACTGTTGAGACCGCCAATGACGACCAGCTCGATGCCGCGCTCGCGAAGGTCGATGGCGTGATGGACCGTATCATGGAGCGGGCAAAGCAGATGGGCATTCCTGTCGGGGCGGGGCTCAATGCTGAGGATGGGCATGACCTCTCGCTCGTGGACGATGCCGACCGGGGACCCAACACCTATCTGCAGGAACTCGCGGATATGCTGAAAGAGGGCAGGCTCACCGAGGAACAGGAAGAGGTGGTTGAACGGTCCTTGCAGGCCGAGCTCTTCAAGGAGCTGGGCGAGGAAGGCCTGGCCGAGTTGCGGCGCGGTAATTTTGCAGTGCTGGAAAATGCATTGCCCGGTAAGATCGACCAGATCACCGTGACGCAGGAATTCCTCGAAATGACCCATGAGGAAACCGGCGATCAGGTGTTCACCGACCGTGCCGCCGCCCTGCAACAGGGCAAGGTGACGGAGGTGGCTCGGCAGATGGAAGCTGAGCAGTCCCGAGGCCGGGACCTTGGGCGCGATCTCGACGACGACATGTCCTTCTGATCGGAGCATTGCCCATGAAACCCATTCCTCTCTGGGCCGCAGTGCCCTTCGGTCTGATCTGTGGCACTTTGCTTGGCACCATCGTCGCCAGCTTCTACCTGGCGCTGGCGCTGCGCACCGGTTTTGGCCAGTTCGATATGTTTGCCGTCTGGCGTGCCGGGGCGGGATTGCGCCTCGCGCATCCAGAAGCCTTCAAGGTGGCGTTTGGCGCTGTCGGGTTCGGTGCGCTTGGGCTTGGCGTTCTCGCCGCCGCCTGGACCTGGAAACGTGAGCAGGATGACTACGGCTCTGCCCATTGGCAGACCAAGGCGGAGCTTCGAAAGAACGGTATGCTGCAAGGTCCCGGCAAGGGTTTTGTTTGCGGCAAGCTCGGCAAGCCGAAATCCAAGGCTGATTTCATATCCTCGACTGAAATCCCGCATGTGATGATGGTGGCCCCGACCCGGGCCGGTAAGGGCGTAGGTTTCGTGATCCCGAACCTTCTCTCCTTCGAGGGCTCGGTCGTGGTGCTCGACGTCAAGGGCGAGAATTTCGACAAGACCTCGCGGCTCAGGGCGCTCAATGGCGATGAGGTGTTCCGGTTCAGCCCGTTTGACTGGGCCAACAGCACGCATCGCTACAATCCGCTCGCTCGGATCGCGGCCTACCCCAGTTTCGCGCAGCAGTTCACCGAAGTGTCGATCCTGGCCGATCTCTTCCTCGACAAGGACAACAAGACCCTCGACACCTTCTCCGAGGCCGGCAAGTCGATCTTCGTGGCCGCTTGTCTGCTCGCGATCCAGCGCGGTACACCGACCCTGGGCGAGGTCAACAAGATCGTCTCGGCAGGGGATTACAAGAACGCCCAGTACAGCGCCTACGCCGAACAGGCGAAGGAAGAGGTGGTTCGCGAGCTCTGGACCAATGCGGCGAGCGCCTCCTCGCGGCTTCTGACCTCGAACATCCAGGCCCTGATGACCGCCGGCCTCAAGCAATGGGACAACCCGGCGGTGCGCTCGGCGACCGAGGCCAGCGATTTCGACTTTGGCCAGTTCCGGCGCAAACCACATTCGCTTTACATCGTCGTCTCCGAGGATCATATCGCGACGCTGGCGCCGCTTCTGCGTCTCATGTTTGCCGATCTCATCGCCAGTCTGCGTCTGAACGAGCCGGACCCGGATGAACCCTGGCCGGTAATGATGATGATCGATGAATTCCAGCAAATGGGCGCAATGCCCTATTTGGAGCGTGCGATCCATTCACTTGCGAGCTATGGCGGGCGCGTGGCCATGATTGCGCAGTCACTGGCGGCATTGGACCGTATCTACGGATCGGAAGGCCGTGAGAGTCTCGAAAACGGGGCAGGGCTCAAGCTCTACATCACACCCAGAGATCAGCGCACGGTACGGGAGGTGTCGGCGGCGGTTGGCAGCACTACGCGCGAGGCGGTCACGCGCATGTATGGGCGCAACAAGGGGATCCTCGGCGCGACCTCGACCAGTGCGCGGTTGGAGGAACGACCGCTGCTCTCGGAAACCGAGGCACGGCTGCTCGATCCGGATGAGGTGATCGTCCTTGCCTCGCCCCAACATCCGATCAAGGCGCAGCGGATCAAGTATTACGATGATCCGTTGTTCAAGGGGATGGCCGAGCGGCAGGAGAGCAGGGATTACCCATATCCGCCGAGTGTGGAGGGAGTGGGGCCTTGGATCGATGGAGGCGATGACGGTGAAGATGTTGAGGATGAGTCAGGCAGCACATTGAGGTCACGGCGGCGACAAGCGCGCGCGATGCGGGCGGTGGCGGCGAAACCCGATGCTGAAGATTTCAGACCGGAGGAGATGGACCGTGACGATGGGGTGCCGCCGGAGTGGGAACAGGTGTTGGATCGGCAGGAGAGTTTCGTTGAGGACTTGTTGGGGGAGTAGACAAAAGCTGCGGTTGAAACAGCGAACAATCAAATGACATTTCTAGTACCGTCTGTGGGCCCGCAGTACCACACCAACAGGTGCCCCATTCGTCGAGTCGATGGCAACGACAACCCGAGTTTTGGGTTCCTTCAGAATCTTAATTGCGTCGAAGAAGGATGATTGTGCGGGCACAGGGCGAAATCCATCAGAGATTACGGGATCAGCCAGAATGTCAGCTATTGTATGGTCGTTCAGATCGATCAAGCCGTCCAATTCGGCTGCTTTGGCAGTCAGGTAATTCGCTAGCTGATGGTGTGTGATCGCCCCAACAACGCCGCCATCTTCCACACAAACGAAGGCAGCACTGCTCTGTAACTGCTCGCCCGCGAACTCTACCAACTTGTTGTTTCTCTCAACTATCATAAACCTTTTGTCTGCTCTGCTCGCCAACGAGACCGGTGCGGACCCCGCCAGATTGGGTCGAGAGCGCATTACGATATTTATTGTCGAGTGATGCCGCATCCAATTGGCTGTGGCTTTGCATCGAAGCTCCACCAACTTGATGATTTTCGAGTACAGATCGGGGACGTTCATGTCCAAGATGGGCTCGTGATGTGCGATTCTGTTTCTGAACCGGTTGATTTCTCTTGCAAGCAACTGGATTTCATGGCGCCCCTCGCCGCGGGACAAGCCAGGAAACGCGATATTGGCCTTGGTTCGCCAAAGGTGTGCGTACTCGTTGCGAAATAGGTTGGACCAGAAATCAAAGGTCAA
Source organism: uncultured Hyphomonadaceae bacterium (assembly GCA_964342355.1). GTDB lineage: Bacteria > Pseudomonadota > Alphaproteobacteria > Caulobacterales > Hyphomonadaceae > Hirschia. Next base: position 34,431 of record CAYFFG010000018.1, on the reverse strand, counting down.
CTCTGCTATCACTTTGCCTCGTTCGTTGGATCGGGCTCGCTCTATCGCTTTGTCCAAAGCGCCGAGGCTTTCTGGTGTAAGAACGTTGTCGCGAAAGTAGTCATCTTGGTGCCATGTTGCGCCGTAGACCTTCAGTAGGATGTTATCTACAGCATTGCGCAAGGTCACCTCCGCCACGCTCAAGGGGAATAAGAACGATTTTGCAAGCCTTGCATTGTAAAGATACAGGTTGAACGCCAAGGTTTCGTTTCCGCCCGCTTTGCTGAGATAGGTCGCGAAGCGAGGCTCCGAAAGCGATGCCTTGAGTGAACGGATCGTTTCTGCATCGTACGGGTATGGAACTTGACTCTCGGCCATAGCAGGGGTACATATCCTTCAGAGCAGTCGAACTGGCCCCACTGGCTTTGCTATGCGCCGTCGACATCAGATTAAGACACCAGGTCGGGCGAGCCCCCACCTGGTGTTTTCAATTTTGACGGGTTTATTCAGTGTTTTCAATTACAAAACTTCCGAAGAATGGCCTGTGAAGTGCCCTATCCCGAGCCTGCAAAGGCTCGACTTGTGGTCTTTCGCTGCGGAAGGTCTGTTTCGTCCCAACATGTGTGAAGCCGTTCCAACCGCGACGTGCGTCAGTCCAACACCAGGAGTTCGGCAATCCCACGTCTCCCCTCAGTCCTTCCCAACTGGACAATCACATCAATCGACTTCCTGATGTAAGTCTGCACTTCGGCAAAGGTCAGCGGTGTTCCAGCCTGGAGAACCATGATCGCCAGCCGATCTATGGCGAGTTCCGCGGTTTCCGCGTGGATCGTAGAAACAGACCCGCCATGCCCAGTGTTGATCGCTTCGAGATAGGTGAGCGCTTCGGACCCTCGTAGCTCCCCCACAACGATCCGGTCTGGTCGCATTCTCAAAGATGCCTGTAGCAACGCACCGGCCGAGCGCGGGCTCTCCTTGACCCGATCCGCGAGCAAGCAGACTGAATTTGGCTGGTGCGGGAAGAGCTCGAACGCATCTTCGATGGTGATGAGCCGCTCACTGTCAGGAACATGTGTCAGGAGATGGCGCGCGAACGTGGTCTTGCCCGTCGAGGTTCCACCGCTTACCAGGATGTTCAGGCGGTTTTCAACAAGCTGTTGCAACGCTCCGGTCAGATCGGTTTCTGCCTGTTTCGAAATTGCTTTTAACTTCTCCGCCCGAATATCGGTCAGAGAAACAGCTTTGCCCTGAAGGTAGGTCGGCTCATAGCTGCGAATGTCGGTTTGACCAAACAGCCGGATGGTGATCGCGGCCCCTTGCTCCACAGCAGGTGAAACCACGACCTGCACGCGCAGTGGCCGCCCCCGGAACTCGACTTTCCCGGACACCAGCGGGTTTTTCTCGGAGACCTTGGCCTTTGCATCGCCAACCATGGTGGTGCCAAGGTTGACCGCATCAGCCGGATCCACGGCCGTGTCACCACATTCCATGGCAATGGACCCACGTCGCTCGACCCACACCCGGCCATCTGGATTTACGGCCAGCTCGATGACGTCGTCATCAGTCAGCCAAGGCTCAAACGGCGCGAGATAGCGTTCGAGATAAGAGGAAGGGAGCGCTTCAGTCATTGGGAGCTTGTTTTCGCATGCATCGAAAATCGCTGCCTCTCACCTCTGGCTCGAACTCGTTTTTCGATCAGGCTATTTACCGTCAAAACAACCCCCCCATTCAATGAACCACAATATCCCTGTCGACGAGAACGGTCACACTGGCCCCCTGATCCACATAGATTGTTGGGCTCAGCGAGAGTTGGTCCGCAATGACCGAGTCGACCGCACTTTCCAGATCCTGACCGATATTGCCGAGCACGACATTGGTGTTTTCATTTCCGGTGCTTTCAGCCGCTACCCGTGGCGCGGCGCCGATGATGGAAATCAATGCAGCTCCGCCAAAACGTTCCCTGAACTTGGTATCGACAATCCCGGTAAGCCCGGATCGCCCAAGCGGGTCACCGCCTGCCGCCGCGATGGTCATTGAGGTTCCGTCGGGCGTGAGGATACGGGTCCAGACGATCAGAATCCGCTTCTGTCCAACTTCTACGCCAGAACGATACTGGCCAAAGAGACGCGATCCACGTGGGATCAGGATACTGTCGCCGGAAAATGCGGGAACAGGCTCCGAGACCACCGCCACCACATTGCCTGGCAGGTCACTGTTGATCGCGGTTTGCAGGGCGGCCTGGATCACGGAGCCCTGCGCGAGGGTGCGATCCGGGAATTCTATGCGCGCAGCTTCTTCGATCTCGAGCGGGCGAGCGGCGGTCTGCAAATAGGTCTCGTTCTCATTCAGGGGCGCGCTTGCACCCGTGGTGCTGGAAGGCGCTGCACCAGAAACCGCAGAATTCCCCTGACCATCCGAATACACGACCGCGGGCGACCTTATCTGGGCTGTCAGCAATTCTGAGGCTGCGCGCTCGGCTTCGCGTCGGCGTTGCTCTTCTTCTTGCCGTCGTCGTTCTTCCAACAGCCGTTGGTCGGCAATCAGCGCACCCTGCTGAAGTTCGCTTTCCAGCGCCTCGCGTTGCGCGCGTTCAGCATCGAGCAGGCTTTGAAGGCCGGAAAGCTTTGCATCACCTTCGCGCTCAAGAGCGGTCAATTCACGCTCCCGTTCCGCGATCCGTTCCTCCAGCGCCTTGGTCTGGGCATCAAAGGCTTCGCGCAGATCCCCAACAGCGGCCTGGATTTCCGCATTGCGTTCAGATTGGCTGGCGGCAAGGGCCTCGCGCAGACGTGCCAACTCGTCGAGAACTTCGCGGCTCGGTTCCGGGGCAGGGGCCGTAGGCACGTCGAGGGCTTCCTCCACTGCAATCAGTGCATCATTGACGCGTTGGTCGGTCTCATCAGGCGGGAACTCCAGACGACCTGATCCGGGTCGCCCGTCCTGGAACGGAGTCACTTCGGAGGTTTCGAGAGGGGTGGGGCCGTCCTGTGCTGCGGTTGCAAGCCAATAGGCCGCACCTGCACCACCAAGTCCTAGCGCAATGGCCAATGCGCCAACGCCGATGCCACCGGACCGTGGTTTGGTTTTGCCGTCTTTGAACGTGTCCAATCGCTTCTGCAGATCGGGATCTTCAGCCATGATCAATTGCTCACGTAAATGGTGGTGGCATCCCGCGCGATGCAGAGCGCCTCGTCATCAATCCGCAATGTCCAGAAATCGTTCACGCCGAGCACGCGCACGGTGTTGCCATCCTGCGTCCAGTTGACCGTGCGTTCGCGACCCTGATCGTCGGCCTTGAAGATGGCAGGCTGTCGGGTGTTTTCCGGGAAGGTGAAATAAGTATAGCGCCCATCGTCATAGACCGATGCCGGTCGAAAGTCGCTCTCGCCCGAGACGAGATAAGCATAGTTGCGCGGTGCCTCAAAGCCCTTTGCCGTGCCGGGGCGTGAACGGCGGGTCTCGTCGGGGTATTTGAATCGCACCTCGAAAAACATACCCGTGCGGTTTGGGATCGAGCCCTCGCGCAAATGGAATGAATAGCTCCGCCGATTGGTGATCACCGTCATGTTGGTGGAAGCCTTGGCCACGTGTGGTTTGATGGTCAGCACATTGCCAAGCTCGGGGATCGGATCGACCTGAAAGCTTTCCGTGTCGCCCACAATGACGGCTTCAAACCGTTCTCCACGTCCGAAGTGGATCGTGGTGGAATGGCGCAGGTCGGTTTCGATCCGGAAGACCTGGTTCTCGTTGTAGGTGGCGTATCGAATACGGATATCGAGCGGACCGCCCTGTGGGGTGGCTTCGGCGAGGGCGGTGGCTGGCAAGGCAAGGGCCAGAAGAAGAATGGGCAGCAAGTTCATGGTGATCAGTTCTCGAGGGTTTCAGCATCGACGCGGTAGGAAGTGACGACAAATCCAAGCGGGTTGGCCCAGACATCCTGCAGGCGCTGGCGGGTTTCCGGTCGAAACTCATAGGCCAGGGTCGCGACGTAGGGCCTTGTGACGGTGCGAGTGTCGCGCTCGCGCCGCAGGGTTCGCGTGAAACGGACCTGAGCGACGCCTTTTTCAATCTGGTTTACTGAGCGGATCACCACGTCGATCCTGGTGTCTCGCCCATAGACGGTGATTGGGTAGTCTTCGGATGTGGAGGACCAGAGATCGCGCAGGGTGCGGGCGGCGTCGCTGTCTGAGCGGTCCAGCACCGAGTTGATGCGTTGTTCGCCATCGGTGAGATCATAGGTTTCCCGATCATCGACGTAAGCGACCAAATTGGCCTGAATGATGGCGTCGCTTTCATCGAGGGTGAGGGCGGCGACCTGCGAGACGCGGTCCATCTCGCCGGTTTCCTTGTCGACCACGACCACAAATGTCTCGATGGTTTTGAGTGGGAAGAGAGAGACGGCGCCGAGAAACCCGGCAAGCCCGACAATCACGCCTACGGCTGCCACAAAATACGCGAACCGCTCTCGTCGTCGTGGTCCATAGATGAAATCCGCCTCGAAGGCGTCACGTGCTTTGCTCATAATGTATCAGGGTGTCTGGTTGGGATTGCGAAAGGATTTGGCGCTGGCAAGGAGCGCGCCAGGTGATTGACGAATGACCTGGCCGGTTTTGACGAGGCCGTCGCTGGTGGTATGGCGCAGTTCATTCGGTGTTTTTCCTGTGGCCATGCGGGCGGCCCCACCGGTGCCATATGCGCCCGCGTTGACGACGCCCTGCCGCGCCAGACCGGTGAGGCCGATGGCATTGGAGGCGATGCCGACCACGCCAGTGAGGTTGGAAGCGATGTAGGGGACCGAGGCCATGATGCCCGCGCTCAGGATCAGAATGACGAGGAAGGGCAGGATCAGGCTGATCGTGGCCACGTTGTCGGGATCGGCCGATGAGGCCCCGATGCTTTCAGCAATGGCGACAATGATGCCAGCTGCCCCCGCAGCGGCCACGGGCATGAGCGCGTAACCGATCGTGGCGCGGGACCAGGCCTCGAAGAGCGAATGGGTGGGTTTGAAGAGCGAGGCTAGAATCATAAACGGCGCGATGACAATCATCAGGGTGAAGACGATCTTGGCGAAGGCGATGATCCCGGCGGTGACGGCGGCGAAGATGGCAGAAAGCACAAAGAAGATCGCGCCCAGCACCGCGCCAAAGACCCAACCCGCATTGTCGCCGATCGCGTCCCCGTAGGCGGTAATGCGGTTCACCATGGTGTCGAGACTTTCATAGACACCGGCCTCATCGCCCGAAGCGGTCAGCGCAAGGATACGCGCGCCAATGGCGTCCGGCACATCGGTGACGATGCCATAGACGGCGGAAAAGTTGTCCCAACTCTGGGCGAATATCCCGACCAGGGCCAGCTTGATGCCGAAGGCAAAGGCGCTTCCGAATGTCATCGGTCGAAGTTGCATGACCACATTGATACCGAGCAGGATCAGCAGCACACCGGATCCCACGGAAATCACGTCGCCAACCTGACCGGCGGCCTGAACGAAGCCCGCTTCCGCGACGCTGTCGATAGCCGTGTCAACCTCACCCAATATGTCGCGAATGATCCCCATTACTTGGCGCAGGCCTCTTCGAGGTCGTCTTCCACCGCATCGGCCTGCTGCCGCAACGCGATGACGTCGAAGGGGAGTTTCGGGTTGTCAAAAGTTTGAAACCGATCGATCGCAAGGACCGCATCCTCCCAGTCCGCCAGTTCGAATTGGCAGCCACAGAATTGTGTCTCAATGGCGCGTTCGGCGGCGATGATCCGTAAGATCTCCCGATAGCCATTCCGGACATAGGCGAAGGAATGCAGATTACGAGGCGGGCGGGGCGCGTCACAAGTCTGAGCCGGCTCCTCGGAGTGGGTCATGGTTTCGAAGCCGCTGGAGGTTTGCGCGGCGAGTGGCAAGGCGCAGACCATCAGGCACCCAATGGCGGCGATGGCGCTTCGCTCGCTTGGGACGGTCCACCCGCCAACGGCGCCCCGTGCGCTGGCGGCGCACCGCCTCATTCGGGGACCTCCATGGAGCGAAATTTGCGCTCGGCGGCGAGGGTGGCAGCGTCGACCACGCCAAGCTGGCCTGCGCTCACGCCTTGTGCGGCTTCCAGGCGCCAGATTAGCGTCATGATGATCCCCAGTTCTGCCGTGACACGGGTGTTGAGATCGACCGCGGCCCGGAGACCGTCCTGATCGTCGATAAGCCCGACCATGGTTTCGATGCGCTCCAGACTGGCGCCTGCTTCTTCATGGCTTTCCTGCGCGGCAACCGACAGCATCGCGCTGGCCCCGGCGGAGGTGGCGAGGCGGGTGTCCGCAGGTTCGGTTGAGGAGGAAAGGGTGGCGAGGCTTTCCGATGTCAGGCCTGTGCCGCGTAGAACGGACTCAACCTGTCCCGAGAGATCGGCGCCATCGACAAACCCGGACAGGAAATCCCCTTCCGCAAGGGATTGCAGCGTGGTCATAGGGGCTATGAGTTTACCCTTGAGGCGCTCGAACTCCTCGATGGTGGCAAAGAGCTCGCCGACACCGGAGCCTTCGATCAGGGAGCGGAGCTGGGCCTCTAGGTTTAGAAGCTGGGAGAGCTGGGTTTCTAACTCCTGGCGCATGGTGGCCAGTTGTTCGAGCTGGACATTCAGATCCTCGGCCATGTGTTCGATCTGAAGGACCAGTTGGCGCAGCTGCTGTCCGTCAAAGGTCGGGACACCTTGAGCGTTGGCCGGTGTGACGAGGACCGGAGTGAATAGGGCTGAGGATGTGCAGAGCGCGAGGGCCGTGCACGCAGCAAGCAGAAAGCGTTTCATTCAGATATCTCCATGGCCATGAATTCCCTCTCCTTCAGACGATCCACGACCAGATGCTGGGCGTGCGCCGCCTCGCGGGTCTGGTTCGCGGCCATCAGGCGCGTGCGGAGGGAAAGGATGCGGGCGATTTCGGCCCGTGCGTAGGTGTTGAGCTCCATCGCCGCCTTGACGTTAGGCTGCGCATCGATCTGGCGAATGATCGCGGCCAGCCGGTTGACGACCTGTTCGGTCGTCGCGTGAGCGTCAGCGGCGTAGTAGAGGCTGGCATCCGAGATGTTCGCGTACTCGGCCAGCGCCATGTCGGTCGGGGTCAATGTGCCAAGCGCATCAGCGCCACCAATCACAGCGAGATATTCATTGTAGAACTTCGAGATATTGCGGACGTAGCCCTGGGTTTCCTTGAAGGGTGGTACGCCACCATATTCGATGACGCGCCCGGGTCCGGCATTGTAGGCGGCGAGCGCATTCGGGATGGTGCCAAAACGGTTGAGTTGCGTCGTGATGTAGCGTGCGCCACCGCGCAGATTGTCCATCACATCATAGCGATCAACGCCCATATCGGATGCGGTGCCGGGCATGAGCTGAGTGAGCCCATAGGCGCCAACAGGGCTTTGGGCGGTGATGCTGAACCGGCTTTCCTGCTTGATCAGTGCCTGGAACAGGCAGCGCCACTGAGTTGGCGACAACCCGGCTCGTGCAACCCCCGGCGCGCCAGCGAACTCACCGGCGACACGTACGATCATCATCTCAACCGTTTCTCGCCCCTCTCCGAAGAGGCGGGCATCCATCGGGTGATTGCTGACGGCGGGATAGATTTCTGCGGCGGGAAAGCTGCCGCCCGTTTCCAGACTGGCGATATTGAACCCCGAGCCCATCATGGCGGCGGTCATCTCTTCGAGCACGCGCAGCTGTTCGGACTGAACCTCGGCCAGTTGGTCCTGGGTTGAGATTGTCTCCCGCTGGACCGACATGTCCTCGCCAAGACCGCCCAGGATCGCCACAAGCCGGCCAATCCCGGAATTGTCCTGGGTCGGAACGCCCTGGGCCACGCCAACCGAGGACCCACAGCACAGGCCTGCGCATATGAGGAGTGCACGATACATTAGCTGCCGTTCACCGGCTCAAAAGCGCAATCCTTGCTGGGATCAGGCGATTTGGTTGAGATTGAATGTGAGAGCGGCGTCATCGCGTTGCGAGACACGACCGGTTCACCAGTCTTCCCAAAACAGGGTGAGGTTTTCTCGGTGTAGCGCTCGCAGGCGGCAACACTGAGAAGGGTGATCATCAACAAGGTTACGCGCATTGGCTTCTCCAGAACTCAGGGGTGCTGCGCCAGTCGGCTCCAACATGTGCCTCGCCGGTCCGTCCACCCCCGAGGATCGGGAGGAGATCCCCGAGGGCAGACAGGTCGGTGTCGACAAAGAGGCTGTCGCCTGCGGAACGGACCAGCGCGATCCGCTGACCCGCCGTGGGCTGGGTGAGCAAAGCGGCTTCTTTGCCCGAGACGCGCAGGACGTCGAAATCGGCCGGTGTGGCGCGATCATTGGGGAAAAGGATCTGGGTCGGAACGGTTTCAACGATGGTTTTGCCCACCCGGGCCTCGCGCAGTTGGCTCGGGTATTGCGTCATCATGATCACGACGCAGTTCATCTTCCTGAGCGTCACCAGCCAGTTTTCCAGCCGGGCCCCGAAATAGGCGTCATCCAAAAGCTTCCAGGCCTCATCGAGAACAATGATGGTCGGGCGGCGATCTTCGACCACCCGTTCGATCTGGCGGAAGATATAAGAGAGCACCGCCATGCGTTCTGTGGCCATGTCGAGGATCTCGGTCATGTCAAAGCCGACAATGTCACCATCCAGCGCCAGAGCGGTCTCATCCCCGTTTCCGGTAGTGCTGCCAGCAAAGACCCAGCCATAGCGTCCGCCAGGTCCCCATTCACCCACGCGGGATTGTAACTCGCCGCCATCGTCGAGGGAGCGAAAGAGTGTCTCAAAGCTCTCGAAACTCTGCAGCGAGGTCCCGGCTTCCGCGTTCTGGCGCACCGCGCTCTGGATATGGCGGGATTGTTCCCCGGAAAGGGACCCGTGTGCAGAGAGAAGCGTGCCGAGCCAATCCGAGAGCCAGGCTTGCCCGCGTTCATCGGTCTCGGTTCTAAGGGGATTGAGGCCCGTCGGTACGCCCGCCCGGACCTCGTGGTATTTGCCACCCAGGGCACGCACGGCCATTTCCAGCCCGTGATCCTTGTCGAAGAAAAAGAGCCGCGTGCTGACGCGCTGAGATTGTGCCGCGAGAAAGGCGGTGGTCAGGGTCTTGCCCGAGCCCGTCCGGCCCAGAACCAGAGTGTGGCCAACCGTCGGTTCCTTCGTGATTTCACCCGCTTCATGAAAATTGAACCTGTAGCCGGATGTTCCGATGCTGGGCAGCACGGTCACGGGGTCGCCCCAGGGGCTGCTGTCGCCACCCCGCCCTTCAACTGAGCCATGCAGAGCGGCAAAATCCGCGAAGTTGACCGACGAGATCGGTGTGCGCCGTGCCCGGTAGCCAAAGTTCCCCGGATGTTGCGCGAAATATGTGGCTTTCAGTGCCATGTTCTCGCGCACGATCACGGCCATGATCTCCTGTCCCGCGCGTTTGATCTGGGCTGCCGCGCGTTCCAGCATATCGCGGCTCTCGGCATAGACGGCGATGGAGAGGTGATGATTGCCAAAGGCTATGCGCCCGGCTTCCTGATCATCAGCGGCAATGGCAAGCTGGTCGCGTAGTGAGACAGCGGCGTCGTCGGAGGCATGCATCTGGCGGATGATCCGTTGGATGCGTTCTGCCATGATATTGGTCGGGATCGGTGTGAAGGAATTCGTCAGCACAATATCGAGCGGCAGGTCCAGGCCATCAAGCAGGGTGACATCGGTGAGCGCCGGGTAGGACTTGATGCTGAACAGCGCGCCAAAGCGGGTCTCGCCCGTAATACCATCGTTGATCTGAACCGTGTTGCCTTGAAACGTCGCGCGGACATTTGCCAGAGAATGTGACACGGGCAGGGCGGCCTGCCCGAAGGCTACGGGCGCAAAGCTGCCGGAGTTGAGCGTGTTGAGAAACCCGAGCCATTCTCCGCCGTGAGACACCATGCGCACCGGTTTTGCCGCTGAGAGCGCGACCTCGAAGAAACCGACCACTTCATTGAGCTCCTGGCACCGCGCGGTCCGGTCTTTGACCCAGCCTTTGCGGGCAAGGCCGCGCAAGAAGGGCAGGCGGGAGGTGACCTCGGGGCGGCGCAGGATGGTGAGATAGAGTTGCTTCTTTCTGGGATTGAGGCTTTCGACGTGCTGCTGCCATCGGCGGTCGATTTCTGCTGAAAAGCTATTCCCTTCGATGGGGCGCAGGCTGAGATCTTGCGGCACCGAGATCCGATGAATGTAGAACCCGTAGAGATCGCCGGTTTGGGCGACAATGGCGGCGACGGCCCGGCGCAAGGCGTCAAGTTCCGCGTCGGGTGTGGTCATCGGATTGAGGCCCTCAAGGCGCAGGGTCGCCATCAGATCACCGTCGCGGGTGATCAGCACGTCCTCTGCCACGCGCGAGAAATACGGCAAATGTTCCGCCAGAAAGCTCTCCCGCGAAAACGCCTCGCCGTCGGCTGCCATGAGGGCAGGGGGCACGGATTTGGTGCCATCAAGCGCCAAAGCTGTCGCCTCCATGCAGTGCCCGGTTCTTTGTGGACCGCACGGCGCCGTAAGAAACCCGCAGTACCTCGAAGAAATGCGGCTCCTTGTCGGCGACAAACCAGAGTACCGGGTAGGCGATGATCCCGATCAGGAAAAACACCAGCGACTTGGTCCAGATGAACGGCAGAACGACCCCCATGGCCAGCACGACGAGGTAGCCGACAGGGAGGCCGAGATATTTCGGCGGGCGTGCGAGGCCCAGGAAGAGAGGGGATCGTTCCGACACTTCTCCCAACCCAACCCTAAGTGAACCCGTCGACAATGGTGCCGGCCGAGAAGATCAGCACGATGCCGATGATGACAGACGCAAACCAACCCCAGTTCAGGCGGCCCATCATGCACATGAAGCCGGTACCGATGACGGCGAGCGTTGCCACGGCAATGCCAATCGGACCGGTAAGCGCAGCCTCGACAGTTTCCAGCATGCTCTGAATGGGAGACAGATCTTGCGCGAGTGCCGGGTTGGCAATGAGCGCCAGGGTTGCGCCTGTAGGCAATAGGTGTCGGAGACGAGACTTGTTCATTCGGAATTCCTTTTGGGATTTATCAGTGTAGGGCGATCACGACCGGTGGGCGCGTCGTTCCACGGGTGGGGACGCGAACGAGGGATTGCTCGACGGGTTGCCCGGAAAGACGCGCGCGGATGCGTTGAATGCGCGCGATGTAATTGCGCGTCTCTTTGAAGGGCGGAACGCCGCCATACTCGCGCACGCGGTGCGGACCGGCGTTGTAAGCGGCCAGCGCCAGATCAATGTCCTGGAACGCGCCAAGTTGCGCCAGCAGGTACCGTGCGGCGCCTTCGAGGTTTTGGTGTGGGTCTGTTCTATCGACCCCCAGGCTTCGCGCCGTGGCGGGCATCAACTGGCCAAGCCCGTAAGCACCCTTGGGGCTGACCGCGACCGGATCGTAGCCGCTCTCGGCCTCGATCAAGGCCTGGAAGAGAACATGCCATTCGGTGGCTGACAGTCCAACAAGAGCAAGGGTGCGATTCGCGTTGTGTCGTTCCGATGTCGCACGAATAGCCGATAGGATCGCTTGATTTGTTTCTGGAGCAGCTGTTTCGGCCCGGGTTACAGCAGGTTTAGAAGTGGTTCGATTGTGGTAGGTCCAGCCGGAAGCTCTGACGCTGCCGTCAGCCCCTATCACCATCAGGTCGGCCATCGCCGTCCGGGGCGTTGCGGATATCGAGATCAATGCTGACAGGATGGCCATCGCCAAAATTGACGTGGTGATTGACGAGCCCCGGCCAAAGCGCGAACTCGCGCACCTTGGGTCCGTGCTTTTGCACCTTTGCCGCGACCAGGATGAGTTCCTCATCCCCGACCGTGTAGATGCAATGGTAAAGCGGCTTGCCGTCACCTGTGCCTCTCACGAGCTCGTACCGACATGTGAACTCAACGTCCCTGGCGATCAGATCCTTCACTCCATCGAGCGTGATCAGGCTTAGGTGTCTTGCTATCGGCATGGTCTCTCCCTTTGAGAGACCTTCATACATCATGCAAATGACACGAAAACCGCAGATAGAGTCAATATATATAAAACGTATGAAACAGAAAAAAGGTAGATTCCCGCCGAGAACCTGCTAAGTGAATGATAGATTGCAGAAATTATTGGAGACTCTAATGCGTCGGATACTGGCCAGTTTGATCATCGCTGTCACATTTGGGGCGTTTGGCACAAAACCTGCCCGTGCATATGACATGGACTGTGCAATCATGCTGTGTATGGCCGGTGGATTTCCGTCGAGTGCCGTCTGTGCCGCCGCCTATGCGGAAATGATTCGCCGCATCACACCCTGGCCGGTCCGACCGCCGTTCGGCATCTGTACCTTCGCGGCCATCCCGGTCGAACTCGGCGGGCCGGGTGGGGAAGGGGAGTTGGACATATCCATCCCGGAATACGCATGGCTTAGAAAAACACGGGTTCTCTGGTTTTACGGAAGGTCCTATGAGCCGCGAGACGATCCCCGTCAGTGGGATTGGTATGTGCGATCCTGCGATCACGAAAACCGGAATTGCCGGTATCACGTGCGCGTCTACGGATCACACGTACCCTGGCCCGCAAATTTTTTCAGCGAAAACGGACAGTCGATATCGTTTCCGACTAGCGGAGGTCGCTACAGCTTTTCCCACCGAGCCGTGATGGTCGAATTTGGTGATTACGAAGGCACCATGGATCACTCGGAGTGGTTCCGGTACTAGGTCTCGCCTGCTGAGTCCCTGGCGATGCCGAGTTTCCGGATTTCGATCTGATCCTCGTTCACAACATCGGGATCGACAAACCACATCCTGTCGGTCCTGCCGGTGTTCCAGCGAAATTCGCGCCAGACCAATTTGTGTCCAGACGAAGTTTGAAGAAAGCCTTCGGCTATAGGTTGTGCTTTGAGGCGAGGAGGGGGCATTGGGGTAAACTCCCGTGAATAATTTACGAACTAAATGAGTGTTTGGATCAAATCAGGTGACGACGTCAGTCGCGCGGAGCGACAAGCGCAGATGGGTCGACTGCAAGGGCCTTGGCGATCTTCTCGAGGATGTCGACCGAAACGGCATATTTGGAGTTTTCGAGCTTGCCCATGTAGCCACGGTTTACGCCTGCGCGCAGGGCGAGCTCTTCCTGGCTTAGCCCACGCGCGCGGCGCAAATCCTGGATGTTGAGGGCAACTCGGTCGCGTAGCATCATGACCGAACAACGGCCATGAAGCGCAGTATTTAGCCACGCGATATACTATACATTTTGAGGAGAGCGGTGTTATCTGGGCATCTGTGTTCGATGGCCCGCTTAGCAGTTGACTTCGCGTTTCTTCAACTTTTGGAAGCAACTTTGTATTCTCCACCGATTTCAGATCGCGGCATGTGAGGGGCTCAAATTAAGCCTGCTGGCCAAAGGGTCGAACCGAAGAGACTTTTGAAGCACACTGGCATCTCGTTACCCAAATTCAGTGTCGGAGAGTTTTGGGTGAATCTCGACCAAACAATGATATGAGTTTTTTCTCAAAATCAAATCGGCCGACATTCGCGTTGGGAAGATATGGTGTTTTAGGTTTGGAAGGTTTACACGCGACCAAGTGTCCAATGCTTCCTGGTTCAGTCTTCCCGTGCACGAGTCTGTGCAGGAAGAACCATCTTCAGATCCGACCTCACCAGAGGTATTGCGACGCAGTTGAATAAACCGTGAAACATACCATCGCCGAATGTCCTCTTCTTGGGCATCCAGATAGAATGAGTAATCCAAGACATTGGCAAAGCTTTGCGAGGCTCCCCCCTCTTTCAGCAGTTTTGGATTCTGCAAGACGTTCACGCCTTCTAAAATCAGAATGTCAGGTACCGTTGCATGGCGTTGCATTGGAAGGACGTCACAAATGACATGCGAATATTCGGGGATCGATAGGGTGTGGCGACCATTCGCCAGCTGGTTCAAAAATACCGCGACCTTTTTCTGGTCATAGCTTTCAGGGAAACCTTTTCGCTCAAAGAGGCCTTGCCGTTGCAAGTCAGAGTTGTTCTTGAGAAATCCGTCCGTTGACACGATCTCGACCGAGGGATTTGGGGGCAGCTTGGAAAGGCAGGATTTCAGCTGTTCGGCAAATGTTGATTTTCCCACCGAGACGGATCCGGATACTCCCAAAATGAGTGGGCTTGGATTACTTTTGGCGTGCAAACTAACATTGCGCTGCAGTTTCTCTTGAAACCCATTGCAGATCCAGAAAGCTAACTGGGCAGTAAGGTCATGGGCCTCGAAAACTGATGGTGTAAAGGTGTGTAAATTGTCCTTTTGTGTTGCCTGATTGAATGTGTGTGACCAACTTGCTTCATGCAAGGCAACTCGTCCTTGTCCGTGTTCGGATAATGGGGCGGGTTGCGGCAGAACAATATCAAGCGCGCCAATACGATGCCTTTCGTTGCGTCTTTGTGTCTGCAATCCAAAGTTTTTAGTCGAACTAGCAACCACGTCATCACCTGTTCCGAGCCAACGTTCACATATTCGGATAGTTCGGCCCGTCGCCGCCCTGCGGAGTGACCCAGTTGATGTTCTGGCTGGGGTCCTTGATGTCGCAGGTCTTGCAGTGCACGCAGTTCTGGAAGTTGATGACGAAGCGCGGGTCCTTGCCTTCTTCCTCGACCACTTCGTAAACACCAGCCGGGCAATAGCGCTGAGCCGGTTCGGCATATTGCGGCAAGTTGACGGCCACGGGCAGGTTTTCGTCCGCAAGACGCAGGTGGCAGGGTTGGCTTTCTTCGTGGTTGGTCGCCGCGAAGCTGACGTTGGTCAGACGGTCAAACGACAGCTTGCCATCGGGCTTGGGATAATAAATCGGCTTGTGCTTCGACGCTTCCTCGGTCGCATCCGCATCGTTTTTACCATGCTTCAGCGTTCCAAACAGCGAAAAGCCCAGCGTGTTGGTCCACATGTCGAAACCACCCAGTGCCAGCGACGCCATCAGGCCCCACTTCGACCACATCGGCTTGACGTTGCGAACTTTTTTCAGGTCTTTACCGATGGCGCCGGTGCGCACTTCGGTTTCATAATCGGTCAGCTCGTCACCCGAACGGCCATCCTTGATCGCGTCAAGCGCCGCTTCCGCCGCCGCCTTGCCGCTCAGCATGGCGTTGTGGTTGCCCTTGATGCGCGGCACGTTGACCATGCCCACCGAACAGCCCAGCAGCGCCACGCCCGGCGCCACCATCTTGGGCATCGACTGGTATCCGCCCTCGGAAATCGCCCGCGCGCCATAAGCCACACGTTTGCCGCCCTTCAGCAGCTCCGCGACCATCGGATGATGCTTGAACCGCTGGAACTCCATGTAGGGGTACACATGCGGGTTCTTGTAATTCAGATGCACCACGAAACCGACATAAACCTGATTGTTCTCAAGGTGGTAGATGAAAGAACCACCGCCCGCATTCGAGTTCAGCGGCCAGCCCATCGTATGGGTCACGGTGCCCTCGCGATGCTTCGCCGGGTCGATCTCCCAGATCTCCTTCATGCCAACGCCGAACTTCTGCGGTTCCTTGCCCGTTTGCAGGTCGT
Organism: uncultured Hyphomonadaceae bacterium; assembly: GCA_964342355.1. Taxonomy (GTDB): domain Bacteria; phylum Pseudomonadota; class Alphaproteobacteria; order Caulobacterales; family Hyphomonadaceae; genus Hirschia. Next base: position 18,916 of record CAYFFG010000018.1, on the reverse strand, counting down.
ACTTGGCCATGACTTCCTTGGCTAGCGATCCACGCACGCCTTCGCTCAGGAACACGTACTTGCCATGCAGTTCCATGCCTGGTTCGGTGCCTTCGCCGATCGAACCGTCCGGTTCCAGCCCGAAGACGCCCGCGACAACGCCCTTGACCTCGCCATTGTCGCCATAGACCAGCTCGGAACAGGCCAGGCCCGGGAAAATCTCGACCCCCAGCGCCTCGGCCTGTTCGGCCATCCAGCGGCAGACATTGCCCATCGAGACGATGTACTTGCCGTGGTTGCTCATCAGGGGTGGCATCGGCCAGTTGGGAATGCGGATATGGCCCGCCTGGCCCAGCATGAGGAAGTTGTCCTTCTTCACAGGCGTGTTTAGCGGCGCGCCTTTCTCTTTCCAGTCCGGTATCAGCTTGTCCAGTCCGCAGGTATCCAGCACGGCACCCGAGAGGATATGCGCCCCGACTTCCGAACCTTTTTCCAGCACCACGACGTCCAGATCGGCGTCGAGTTGCTTCAGGCGGATCGCCGCAGACAGGCCCGCGGGGCCTGCACCTACGATGACGACGTCATACTCCATCGCTTCGCGTTCGATCTCGGCCATCATGGCTTCCTTCTTACTTAGGTGGGGCTTTCACAAACTCTGTGTGTTCAGAACGTTAGGTCAGGCTTGGTAGCCAGAGCACGATCCAAGGGAACATCACAAGGCCTGCGATTGTTAGTGCGTCTGCGACGAAGAACGGCGTCACACCACGGAACACATCTTGTACGGAGATATCATCTCTGACACCTGCGACCACAAAGCAGTTCAATCCGATGGGAGGCGTGATGAGGCAGAACTCGGCCATCTTCACAACCAAAATACCGAACCAGATCGCACACATCGGGCCACTCATGCCAAAGGCACTGTCTGCGGCAGCCACTGTTTCGCCACCATTCAGCGCCATCACAGCAGGATAGACCACCGGCAAGGTTAACAAGAGCATGCCAATTGCGTCCATGAACATGCCAAGCACCGCATAGGCCAATAGGATCATGATCAGTGTCACCATTGGGTCTTGCTGCAAACCGGAAATCCAGTCCGAAAACGCGCCAGGAAGGTCCGCAAAGCCCAGGAAGCGCACGTAGATCAAAACGCCCCAAATGATGGTGAAGATCATCGCTGACAGTTTTGCCGTTTCCACAAGCGCGTCTTTCAGCTGACTCCAGCTCATTTTGCGGTAAAGCGCCATCAAGAAGACAACAAACGCACCCAGCGCGCCGCCCTCAGTTGGGGTACCCCAGGCTTTGTCGCCGATTGGGTTGTAGATGAAGAGAATGATAATACCGATCACAAAGAAAATCGGGAACGCAGCCGGCACGGCTTCAAAACGCTCGCGCCATGTAAAGCCTTTTACCGGTGGGCCAAAATTGCGGAAGGTCAAAGCCATGCCGACGATCAGCGCACCATAAACCACAGCCGAGAAAGCCCCCGGGATAAAGCCCGCCAAAAGCAGCTTACCAACGTCTTGTTCCACGATGATGGCATAGATCACCAAGATGGCCGATGGCGGGATCAAGCTTGCCAAGGTACCACCCGCAGCAACAACACCCGCCGCAAAGCGCTTGTCATAGCCCAGCTTCAGCATTTCAGGGATCGCGATACGCGCAAAAACCGCAGAGGTCGCAACCGATGCGCCAGACACCGCAGCAAAACCAGCTGTTGCAAAGACAGTCGAGACGGCCAAACCGCCTGGCAGCCAGCCAACCCAGCGTTTTGCCAATTCGAAAATCGCGCGGGTCAAGCCAGCGTAATAGGCCAAGTAGCCAATGAGGATGAAGGTCGGGATCAATGATAGAGCTTGGCTTGCAACTTTTGAGTGCGGCACCTGCCCCGCGGTCTTCAGAGAGATCGTAAGCGCTTTGCCAAACTGTTCAGGTGCATAGCCAAAGCGTGCCCAAAAAATCCAGATCAACCCGACCAGCCCTGCGAGGCCAGCCGCGAAAGCGACGCGCATCCCTGCAATAACAAGGAGCAACATTCCGGCGGATACCGCCAGTCCAATTTCAATCGGTTCCATAAGTAGTCTCACTACGTTTGGCTGCCAGAAACATGCTTCGCTTCTTCAGCGGCTTGTTCTGCAGCGCTTTGAACCAACGGTATTGCGATTGGTTCGCTTATGTTTAGGAAGAAGGCTTTGCCGTAAGCGTAGATTTGCAGGACCAGCCGCAAGGCAAGCACAGAAAAGGCCACTGGCGCCAAGAGTTTGGCAGGCCAAAGCGGCAGGGAAATATCGATGGAGCTGTCATTGCTCCACATTGGACGTGCGAAATCGAAACTTCTTTCGAAATGCGCCCATGACCCATAAATCAGCGCGATGACGAGGATGAAAATGGCAATCGTTGTCACCAATTCGAAAAGCCACAAAACCCGACCACGCAACCGGCCAACGAGAATGTCCATACGGATATGGCCACCGTCGCGCTGCGTGTATGAAATTGCCATGAAGGCAATCACTGGCATGATCTGCTCAATCCAATCGATATAGCCTGGAAGCGGTGCGTTAAAGAACATGCGCCCTGCCACGGAAACCGTTGCAAGAAGCATCAATGACAACGTCGCCAGACCGCAGACGATAGCCAACTGACGCTCAGTGAAATTGAGAGTTCGGTCTAACCGACTTAACAGTGAGTGATCTTCCAGAACAGAAGCTGAGCCTGCCATGAGAGTTTCCCCTTCATAAAAAAATTGCCAGCCCGTTAAAACGAGCTGGCGATCAGGGTTGACGTTTTACTGACGAACCTCAGACAGTGTCGCGTTGATCAGATCGATCAGCTCCTGTCCTGGTACGTTGATAGAAGACATTTTCTCAAGCCATGCGTCGCGCACTGGACCAGCGGCCATTTCGCGGAAAGCATTGGCTTGTTCATCAGAGAATGTCACTGGCTCGATGCCGTATTCTGTCATTGCGGCGTCCCAACGGTCAAAGATCTTGGCGTATTCTGCCAAGTAGTGCTGCAGAGCCTCATCGATAGAGGAATCCAGCGCTTCGCGGTGCGCATCAGACAATGCATCATATGCGTCTATGTTCACCACAACCGGGCAGTTCACAACGCCTGGGTTCAGGTTGGTTGTCCACCAGTCACCGTTTTCCAGAATGCGGTATGCGATATGCGCGTGTTCAGCGAAGGCAACGCTGTCCACAACGCCGGATTGCATCGCATTGTATGCTTCGGTCGCTGTCACAGAGGTTGGTACCGCACCGATTTCAGAGAAAGCCTGGCCGATACCGCCAGTCGCACGGATGCGCATGCCTTCAAAATCGTCCAGAGAGCTCGGTGCTTCACCAACACCAACTAGGTTATACTGCGGCATTGGGCTTGGCATGACCAGCTTTGCGTTCCAACGTGCAAGATCTTCGATGGTGGATGGGTGGTTGTAAACGGCCATGGAAACGGCAATCTCTTCTTCAAGAGAGCCAATGCCGAGGAATGGCAGTTCAAGTGCTGTGATTGTTGGGTTTTTGTCAGGGTGATAACCCGCGCAGAACTGCGCCATTTCGAAGGCACCAATAGAGATACCGTCGAGGTTGTCGCGGTTCTTGGACAAACCACCGTAGGAAATATTCATAGTGAACTCACCGTTGGTTTTCGCCGACACGAGTTCACTCAGTTTTTCGATGTGCTCTGTGAAAGGACGGCGCTTACCCCATACGGATACATTCCATTCCGTGGCCGCGGCTTCCGTCGCAAAGGCCATCATTACAACACCACTCAGTGCTAGTTTTATGTTCATGGTCTCTCTCCCGATAGACATTGTTTGAACGCTCTTTACTTATGCGGAGCGCAACGCACTGGTATAAATGTTGGTGATGCGAAGTTCTCTTTCTGAGGTGCGCATCACCTTGGTATTCGCCGACCTTCAATCGCTTTGATTGGATAAAAAGCCGGCAAAATTCTATTAATCTTGGCCTCCAAGCTTCAGAGCTTTTGAGTGAGTTCTGGCACGGCATCGAAGAGGTCTGCGACTAGTCCGAAGTCTGCGACTTGGAAGATAGGGGCTTCTTCATCCTTGTTGATCGCGACGATCACCTTGGAATCCTTCATTCCCGCCAAATGCTGGATCGCACCGGAGATGCCCACCGCGACGTAAAGTTCTGGCGCCACGACCTTGCCGGTCTGACCGACCTGCAGATCATTCGCCGCATAGCCTGAATCCACCGCCGCACGGGACGCGCCAACGGCCGCACCCAGTTTGTCCGCCAGCGTTTCGATCAGTGCAAAGTCTTCTTCAGACCCAACACCCCGACCGCCAGAAACCACGATGCCCGCAGAAGTCAGCTCTGGACGATCGCTTTTGGCAACCTTGTTTTCAACCCACTCAGACAGACCTGGGTTGTCAGCTGCCGAGATGGTTTCCACGGAAGCAGAACCGCCTTCGCCCGCTGCGTCAAAGTTTGCAGTCCGGAAGGTTATGACCTTCTTCGCGTCAGATGATTTCATGGTCTGGATCGCGTTGCCTGCGTAGATCGGACGCTCGAAAGTCGCGCCGTCCACAACAGCCGTTGCGTCAGAGATGATCATCACATCCAGAAGTGCCGCAACGCGGGGCAGGATGTTTTTTGCGTCTGTGGTCGCAGGAGCAACGATGTGCTCGTAGTCGCCCGCCAGGGATGCGATCAAAGCCGCTGTTGGTTCCGCCAAGCGGTGACCCAAGGAAGCGTCTTCCGCAACCAGAACCTTGGACACGCCTGCGATTTTCGCCGCCGCGTCGCCCGCTGCTGCCGCAGAAGCGCCAGCCGCCAGAACCGTCACGTCACCCAGCGCTTGCGCTGCAGTTACTGCTTTTGCGGTCGCGTCCATCGCCAACTCGCCGCCAGTGACTTCCGCCAGAAGAAGTACAGCCATTACACAGCCCCCGCTTCTTTGAGTTTCTCGATCAGCTCATCCACGGAGCCAACGGTGATACCAGCAGAACGTGCTTCCGGTTCAGAGGTTTTGATCACTTCCAGACGTGGGGAAACATCGACGCCGTAATCCGCTGCGCTCTTTTCATCCAAAGGCTTTTTCTTTGCCTTCATGATGTTTGGCAGGGAGGCATAGCGCGGTTCGTTCAGACGCAGGTCAACCGTGACAATCGCGGGCATCTTCACAGTGATGGTCTGAAGACCACCATCCACCTCGCGGGTGATCTTGGCGCGGTCGCCTTCGACATCAACTTCAGAGGCAAAGGTCGCTTGTGACCAGCCCAGCAGTGCAGACAGCATCTGGCCGGTGGCGTTCATGTCGTTGTCGATCGCCTGTTTGCCGCAAAGAACCAGACCCGGCTGTTCTTCATCCACGATGGCTTTCAGGATTTTCGCAACCGCAAGCGGTTCAATGTCAGCATGCACGTCGTCTGCCGCCACAACCAAAATGGCGCGGTCTGCCCCCATCGCAAGCGCAGTGCGAAGAGTCTCCTGCGCCTGTTTCACTCCAATGGAAACGGCAACGATTTCGTCTACTTTTCCGGCCTCTTTCAGGCGGATGGCTTCTTCGACTGCAATTTCGTCGAAGGGGTTCATAGACATTTTTACATTCGCGAGATCCACACCGCTCCTGTCCGCCTTAACGCGAACCTTTACGTTGTAGTCAATCACGCGTTTGACAGGTACCAAGGCCTTCATGATGCGTTCTCTCTGAGCTGTTTCACATTCGTAAATATTTGTTTATTTTCAATCCACTAGCTGCTTCGCGCCCGTCGCAATCAGGCGCATGGCATGATCGTTTTGATCGCCCAACTGGTGGTCAATCATCACCAGACGCTTGGCGAAGTGCGCACCAGGGTATTCCCAGGTCATGCCAATGCCGCCATGCAACTGAATGGACTCTTCCGACATCAATCTGCCCGCGCGTCCAATCAGGTTTTTCGCCATGGAAACATTTCGCTCGCCCCCGGGCTGACCGAATTGGCCAACAGCGGAGATCACAATCGAGCGGCATTGCTCAATCTCGATTTGCATATTCACCGCGCGGTGCTGAAGCGCCTGGAAGCTGCTCAGTGTAGTGCCAAATTGTTTTCGTTGCTTGAGGTAATCCACAGTGAGATCTTGCAGAGCAGACATGGCACCTACCGCTTCTGCGCAAAGCGCAATGCGACCCAGATCAAGGGCGCTTGTCAAAGAGGCCTCAGCATCCAAAGCAAGGCATTCAGCAGCCGTATTTTCCATAACCAGATCAGCAACGCCGCCGCCATCGACCATGGCCGCGCAGATCAGAACTGGATTTTCCAGAAAAAACAGTCCTGTACCGGATTCTGTCTTAGCCGCAACCACAACAAAATCAGAACCAGGCGCACCGTAGATTGCGGATTTGCGCCCGTTCAGACGCCAAACGCCGTCTTGCTCAACTGCAGTGGCTTCCATAGCGGACAAATCGCAACTCATATTCGGTTCATAGACCGCGAGTGCGGCGCGAGATTCACCGGAAATGATTTGCTCTACACGCTCATCCTGACCGTGGTCAGAAAGCACACGCAGCGCCAAAAGCGTGCCCAGCATTGGTTCCACACACAGGCTGCGCCCAAGCTCTTCAAAAACAACGGAGATATCTTCAGCGCTACCGCCAAAACCGCCTTTTTCTTCACTGACAAGAGCGCCGATCACACCAAGTTCGGCAAGACCGTTCCACGTGTCTTGAAGGTGGTAAGGTGCTGTGAAGCCGGCTTCGTTGCGCTTCTCAATGTCGTAGTTATCGCCCAAAAAACGGTTCAACGTATTGGACAAAAGTTTGTGATCTTCGGAAAGATTAAAGTCCATCGAATTAGTCCCGGAACATTTCTTTGGCAACGATGTTGCGTTGAATTTCATTTGAGCCGCCAAATATCGACAGCTTGCGATGTAGGAAGTAGACCTGCGCCGCTTGACCAGCGTCGTAAGGTACAGACATTTTGTTGTGAGACAGGCCGCTTGAGAGCGTCGCTGCGCGAGGGCCAACGGCCGAGCGATAGAGATCCTGAAGCTTTTGACGTACTTGCGTGCCCTTGAGTTTCAACATCGAGCTGCCAACACCACCAGCAGATCCATCCCGTGTTTCCGCGAGAATGCGCAGGTTCGTAATGCGCAGTGCTTCCAGATCAGCTTCAATTGCCGCAGCGCGCGCTGCATAAATTGGGTGATCTGACAGTTGCATTCCGTCACGTTTGATTTCCTGCGCCAGCGTCTTGTAGCGTTCAAGATCCATGATCGAGAACCCAACCCCAGCGATGTTGGTGCGCTCGTGGGTCAGCAGGTATTTCGCGATCGTCCAGCCTTCGTTTTCGTTGCCAACCAGGTTTTCAGCTGGCACGCGGACGTCTGTGAAGAAGACCTCGTTGACCTCATATCCACCGTCAATCAGACGAATTGGGCGCATATCAACGCCAGCTGTGTCCAAATCAACGAGCAAGAAGCTAATGCTTGCCTGTGGCTTGCCTTCTGATGCAGTCCGCACGAGACAGAAAATTTTGTTGGCGTATTGACCAAGAGTTGTCCAGGTTTTCTGACCGTTCAGGACATATTCATCCCCGTCCCGCTCAGCACGCATTTTCATGCTGGCCAGATCAGACCCTGCACCTGGCTCGGAGAAGCCCTGGCACCACCAGTCCGACCCGTCCAAAATGCGCGGAAGCAACGTGGATTTTTGCTCTTCAGTTCCGAATTTGATGAGAACTGGCCCCAACATTGCAAGACCAAACGGTGGCATGCGCGGCGCACCGTGAAGGGCGGACTCTTCTGAGAAAATGTGGCGTTGCACGGCATCCCAACCTGGGCCGCCATATTCTTCTTCCCACGTCGTGGCCAGCCAACCCTTGGCGTTCAAAATCGCTTGCCAATGCATATATTCATCGCGCGTCAGCTCGTTACCGGAAATCACCTTGCGAGAAATATCTTCCGGCAACTCGGACCGCATAAAGGCGCGAACCTCATCGCGAAATGCGAGTTCCGTTTCGTTGAATTCAAGATCCATTGCGAGCCTCTTTAGTTTAGATCGGCAAAACTGCCGTTAGAATCCGCCAGCTTTTGAAGCAGTGATGGCACTTGCCAATAATGCGGGTCTTCTTTTGCATAGGTTTCAATTTGTGCAACCAGCTGGGCGGCGCCCACGCGGTCTGCATAGTTCAATGGCCCACCAAGATGACGCGGGAAGCCGTAGCCGAACAGGAAGACTGCATCGACGTCGATTGGGCGTAATGCGATGCCCTCTTCAACCACGCGAGCGGCCTCAGAAATCATGGCTGTCATATATCGAGAAACGATTTCTTCATCGGAAACCGCGCGTGGCTCGATACCTTCAGCAGAACGAACTTGCTCAATGATTTCAACAACATCAGGGTTAACTTCGCGCGTTTTACTGTCGCCGTAAAGGTAGTAGCCGCGACCGGTTTTACGTCCGAACCAACCGTTTTCGCAGATATGATCCGCAATGGTCACATAACGCTCTTCAGCAGGACGGGTCGGCGCTTTGCGTTTGCGGGTCGCCCAGCCGATATCCAGACCGGCCAAGTCGCCCACGGCAAATGGCCCCATTGCAAAGCCAAAGTCTTCAAGCGCTTTGTCGACTTGCTCAAAGGAGTTACCGTCCAACAGCAAATAGTCAGCGACCTTGCGGTAGTGTGCCAGAATGCGGTTGCCGATAAAGCCATCGCAGACACCAGAACGCACCGCAACTTTTTTCATGCGCGCGGCCATTGCCAATGCAGTAGCGACAACGTCATCTGCGGTTTTGTCTGCAACCACGACTTCCAGCAGTCGCATGATATGCGCAGGCGAGAAGAAATGCAGACCAACAACCGACTCTGGCCGTGATGTGGCTGCAGCAATATCGTTCACATCAAGGTAAGATGTGTTCGTGCCGAGAACCGCGCCAGGCTTGCAGATTTTATCCAGCTTCTGGAAGATTTCAGTCTTTACAGCCAGATCTTCAAACACTGCTTCTACAACGACATCGACATACGAAAGGTCTGTTAGGTCAGCGCTCGCGCTCAATGAAGCAAGGCGCTCATCGCGAGCTTTCTCGCTGAGTTTGCCACGCTTTACTGCTGCAGCGAGGTTCTTCTCAATCGCTGCTTTAGCGTTGTCTGCACGTTCTGTCGAAGTTTCAAGGATCGTGACAGTGATGCCAGCCAAGAGCATGGCGGTCGCAATGCCGACACCCATGGTGCCGCCACCGATCACACCAGCTGTGTCGCAGGCGCGCGGCTGTGCACCGGCTTCTGGGAACTGACGCGTTGCGCGTTCGGCGCTAAAGGCATGGATAAGACCCTGACGATCTGGGCTTTCCATCAGTTCCAGGAACAGTTCACGTTCTAGCTTCGCGCCTTCTTGAATTGGCTTTGCCGCGTGCGACGCGGCCTCGACGGCTTTGATAGGAGCGATCAATTTCGGGCGTTTACGGTCGTATTTTTCCTGCGCTGCCGCGAGAACATCGACATCGATCTCAGCTGTGAGTTCGCCGGTCAAGCGTGTTTTCAGGTCGCCTTCAATGATGTCGCTTGCCGCTTTCAGCGCTACATCACGCGGCGCGCCCTGACCGATCTGATCCACCAGACCAATTTCAAGAGCCTTTGCTGCGTCAACCTTGCGCCCACTTGTGATCAGGTCGATCGCAGTTTCAAGATCAACAAGACGCGTCAGTCGCTGCGTGCCACCCGCGCCTGGCAACAGGCCAAGTGTCACTTCTGGAAGGCCAAGCTGGGTACCCTTCAAAGCCACACGCGCGTGGCTCGCGAGGCAAACCTCCAAGCCGCCACCCAAGGCGACACCGTGCAGGACAGTCGCAACAGGCTTTTCGCTTGTTTCGATCGCGTTCACAACTTCGGGCAGCGTTGGCAGCTTTGGCGTTTTGCCAAATTCAGTGATATCCGCGCCTGCAGAGATCGCTTTGCCTTCACCATAAATGACGATGGCTTCGACATTTGCATCACCATTCAGTTCACTCAGTGCATCTACAATACCTTCGCGAAGCTTAAGGCCCAAAGCATTGACAGGTGGGTTATTCAGAATGATCAACCCGGCCTTGCCAACAACCTCGGTCCGCACCGCTTGTGTTTCGGAATGTGACATCGAAATAGTACCCTTTAGTCCAGACGCTCAATGATCATTGCGATGCCTTGGCCCACCCCGATACACATGGAGAGGCACGCAAACCGGCAGCCGGTGCGTTCGAGCTGGCGCAGAGCTGTCAGAACAATCCGACCACCGGACGCGCCAAGCGGGTGACCAACTGCAATGGCACCACCATTCGGGTTCAGACGTTCGTCGTTCGGATTCAAATCCAGCGCTTTACAGCAAGACAGAACTTGGCTTGCGAATGCTTCATTGATTTCAATCAGGTCCATGTCGTTCATTGTCAGACCGGCACGCTCCAATGCCTTAGGAACAGCATAGGCCGGACCAATGCCCATAATGCGTGGTGGTGCACCAGCGACGGCACCGGACACGATGCGCGCGCGCGGCTGAGCCTTGAGTGACTTTGACCCGATCATAAGTGCTGCAGCACCATCGTTGACACCGGAGGCATTTGCCGCAGTCGTCACGCCACCTTGATAGAGAGTGCGCAGGGAGGACATCTTCTCAAGGGACGTTTCGGGGCGTGGATGCTCATCGACATCAACGATAGTTTCCTTGCCTTTGCGACCTTTGATCGTGATCGGTGTAATCTCACCTTCAAAAAAACCATCGGCACGCGCGGCTTCAAACTTTTGCTGACTGTTGAATGCGAACGCGTCACAGGCGTCGCGTTCAATTTCATACTCTTTGGCGACATTATCAGCGGTCTCTGGCATCGCGTATTCACCGAACATTTCGGCAATGCGCGGATTTGGGAAACGCGTTCCGATCGCTGAATCAAAAATCTTTGGTGCACGGTTCCAAGCGCTTTCAGATTTCGCCACGACGAAAGGTGAGCGCGTCATGCTTTCAACACCGCCAGCGAGGTACAGGTCGGCGTCGCCGACAGTTACGCAGCGCGCGGCATCCAGTACCGCAGACATACCAGAACCGCACAAACGGTTCACTGTGAGGCCACCCGCCTCGACGCGAATGCCGCTCAGCAATGACGCATAGCGTGCAATATTTCGGCTGTCCTCGCCGGACTGGCAAACGTTACCAAGGATAACATCTTCGATCCGATCACTTGGCAGTTCAGACCGCGCAACCACTGCAGACATAACCTGTGCAGCTAGGTCGTCGGGACGGATGCCGGACAACGCACCTGCATGACGCCCAAACGGGCTTCTCAAACCATCAAAAATATATGCTTCCAGCATCTAATAGCCAATCCTCTCGTAGGGCTTGCCGCTGCTTTGTCGCTACGGATCGCCGGTATAGGTGCGGGACCTCAGCATTACAGGGAGGTAACCATTGCAAACATGAAGTTTCGCTATGCAGCCGAAGTGTCCGCAAGGTGAAATCTATAATTGTGACGACCACGTACGTCAACCCATTGGAAAAAATATCTAGTGACGGCTCTAATAATGAGGGCAAAAAAGAATTCGCTCGAACCATTGGTTTGAGCCAATGACTCCAAGCATATGGTTTTATTGATTTTATTTGAGAATTGATAACGGATTTACGATACTCAAGCGAAGACGGCGCACCTAAACAGGATAAATCTTTCCCGGAAGAACCTACGCCCTCCGCAATCGGACACCTTACACAACCGATTCGGAATTATGTACCCGTTCGCACTGCGAAATTCACTTGCACTTTCTTAAGTTGATGTTAAGGTTAGCGAATAATTGCGTTGTGAGAAAGTTGGCAGTTGATCGATGGACAATGTTTTGAACCAGGATGTAGAAAACGACCGGCAGTTTGTGACAGCGTTGTCGCGCGGGCTCGCGGTATTGGAGTGCTTCAAGACCGAAGATCGCTATCTCTCCAACCTAGAGGTCTCCGCACGTACTGGTTTGGCACGCCCCACCGTTTCGCGTCTCACACATACTTTGACCAAAACGGGGCATTTGTATCGGGATGAAACTAGCGGCGAATATCGCCTTTCGGCTCGGGTTCTTGAACTTGGATTCAGCGTTATCGCCGCAGTGAACATTATAGAACGCAGTCGGGAAATCATGGATCGAGCTAGTGACGGTCCCAACCCTTATATCACGGTTGCCCTTGCGGAACGCAGCGGAACACGCGCAATATATTTGGCCACCAGCAGGTCCAGACAAGCCGTCGCTATCACTATTGAAGTCGGCAGCCGACTTCCGATTTTCTATTCGGCTGTTGGGCGCGCCATACTAGCTGGCGAAACAAAGGAAAAGCGCGAAGAGATTTTGTCTGCGGGTATCAGAGAGTTCCCAGAACACAAGCAACGAATGGAACAGAGCGTTGATCAGGCAATTCGGGACTATGAAACATATGGTTATTGCACAAGCTTCGGAGGCTGGAAAAGGGAAATTAACGCAATTGCTGCCCCCATAAGATCCCTGGACGGAACGTCTATTTATGGATTGAACATCGGGGGGCCGTCATTCTTGGTTGAACCTCAAATGCTGCATGGAAGTTACGGAGCAAACCTCAAACAAGCAGCCGCCGAGCTCGGAGGCGCATAGCAATTGTCAATCAATTTTGAGGCATCTAAAGGCTTGAGAAAGATCCGCTTTCCTGCAGAACTTGGCCCATTTCCCGTGCCGCCATTTGCAACTTTGGCAAAAGCAACTCTTGGGCCTGCTCAAAAGTTATAGCGCTCCGAAGATAAATTACATTGATTGCAGCAACGGCAGCCCCATTTACCAAAATCGGCACACCCATCGCTTCAATTCTATTTTGAAATTCGCGCTCCCTATACGCTTTGTCTGTGGTTGCAAATCCCTGCTCCCGGACAGTGTTTAGAACAGTATTCAGCGCGACTGGTTCGCCAGGCAGAACAGTACCTGAATCGAGACCATTTCCAATCCGATCAATTAATTCTTCCCTTTCCTCTTCGGGGCAATAAGCGAGATATGCAAGCCCGAGTGACGTTGGCAAGATAGGGGCGCGATGGTTTGGTTGGCGATTGAACGACAATGCACCACCAAAACGGGATGACGAAATAATCATCATTTCATCGCCATCCCGCACTGCCAAATCTGAGGGCCAATCGATAGTCTCAAAAAGGCTTTTCAGGGGTAGTGAAAGGTGACCAGAAATTACTTTGTGTTTAACAAACCCTGAACTTAGTCCAAGAGTTTTTCCAGTAGGTCTATATATTCGATCATGATCCTGCAAAACGTAGCCAGCATGAATCAGAGTTTGCAGCATTCGGATCGTGGTTGCCTTATCCAATCCTGTTTCTTCGACGATATTGGACACTGAGGCTTTTTCGCCAAGTTGGTTCGTAGAATTCAGGACATCCAAGACTCGGAGTGACGCAGTTACCGGTTTGTATGATGTCATTTTCACTCCTGAAATCTTTAGATGCGACCTTGCCTTGACGCCCGTTGCAACATGTCTAAGCGCGCGCAGTTGATCCAACAAAACATATCAACCTAAGACTCCCGCTGACCGCAATTCTGAAATTTCCCTTTTTGAAAGATTCAGCCTGCGTTCCAAAACCTCAGCTGTGTCTGCTCCTAGTGTGGGCGGCGCTTTTAGGTAAGCAGCAGGCGTTGCACTCATTTGCACCGGAAATGCGACCGTAGGAATTTTCTGACCATCTTTTCGATCCAAATCTATTCGCATTCCCATTTCCTGAACTTGCGGATCATCGAAAACGTCTGAAATTGAGTTGATCGGACCCGCAGGAACACCACAATTTTCTAGCAGCATCAGTATTTCGGAACGTGTGAAGCAGGACAGGAAATTAATGATCTCACTTTCCAAAGCATCACGGTTCAAAATACGCATTTCATTTGTAGCAAAACGAGGATCTTCGGCAAATCCAGGGGGAGCGATTTCCTTGCACATCGCTGCGAATTGACGATCGTTTCCGCAAGTAATAATGACGTGCCCATCTGCCACCGGGAAAACCTGGTAGGGCACGACGCTAGGATGCTTGTTTCCCATTCGCTTCGGAACTTGACCTCCGATTAGAAAACTTGCCCCTTGATTGGCGAGCATTGCAACCTGAGACGCCATTAGAGAACAGTCCAGGTGCTGCCCTTCACCGGTGACCTTTTGGTGGTTTAGAGCAGCCAAAATTGCTACGGCGGCATACATACCAGTGAACAAATCGCAGACCGCCACACCAGCTTTCAACGGCTCGCCCGGTTCGCTTTCATCAGAATTCCCAGTGATACTCATTAAGCCGCCCATGCCTTGCAACAAAAAATCATACCCAGGGCGGTGGGCATACGGCCCTGACTGACTAAACCCGGTAACAGAGCAATAAACAATTCTCGGATTGACCTCTTTGATGCTGTCATAGTCCAAGCCATATTTTTTAAGGCCACCAACCTTGAAATTTTCAACCAATATGTCTGCCTCGGCAGCCAGCCGTTTTATCAATTCCGCGCCGTCAGGCTTGGAAAGATCAATGCAAACAGATTCCTTATTTCGGTTGGCACAGGTGTAATAAGCCGCGTCCCGTCGATTGTTGGCTTCGTCGTCTACAAACGGGGGGCCCCAAACCCGCGTGTCATCACCCCCTTTTGGGTTTTCAATCTTGAATACCTCAGCACCAAGGTCCGCAAGAATTTGTGTCGCCCAAGGCCCTGCAAGGACACGGCTTAGGTCAAGTACTTTCACACCAGCGAGAGCGGTGTTGGGGTGATTACTGGATGACTCCATGAGAAGTGCCCTCTCGATTAATCGGTATCGTTCGTTCAAAAGGTGCAAATTCAAAAAAACGCCAGCTATAAGCAGTAGCTAGGCTCACCTAATGAACTAGTGGTTCACTAGGTGAATGCCACCCCTTCAAACTAATTGCAAGTGATTCCTCGACTCTGAATTTCGACACTACCCCTAGGTTGTGCCTCCCAAACTGATCTGGTCCGCCCCTATGTTTAGGAAACGGAGGACCAAGAATGGCGAACAAGCGACCGAAGCCAGAAGAGATAGTCGCCCGTGATTTTCTCACAAGGCATTGATGTATATCTGTTTTACCATGCTGGGAAGTATTGTAAATCGCAAGGTTTCGGGTGATTTTCTGTGAAAACCTTGTGATTTCGTATGCGCATGCGCGAGAGGGATTCCGGTCCTTCGCGGATTATGGTGAGCTGCTGGGGACAGCAACCCATGTCGGGGAAACCATGCGTCCGAAGAAGCCCGAGCCGTCGAGCCACGATCTGTTCCGCTCCTCGCTGGAGGCGATCCTCGACTCCGAGCACGAACTGATCCGTCTGGCCGAACTGATCGACTGGGATCGCTTCGACGATGCGTGCGGGCGGTATTACCACGACCACAAGGGTCGGCGTGGCTTGCGCACCCGGCTCATGGTCGGGCTGCATCTTATCAAGCACATGAAGGGGCTCTCGGACGAGGAACTCGGTGCGGTTTGGGTGGAAAATCCGTATTTTCAGGCCTTCTGCGGCGAGACGCATTTCCGGCTCCGGTTGCCTTTCGACCGATCTTCGATGCCGCGCTGGCGCAAGCGGATCGGGGCCGACGAGATGGAGCTCTTGCTGGCCGAGACGCTCTCGGTGGCGGTGCAGACCGGCGCAGTAAGCGAGCGGCAACTGTCGCGGATCACCGTGGACACGACCGTTCAGACCAAAGCTGTAGCGCACCCGACCGACAGCCATCTGTTGCTTCGCGCTACCGAATGGCTGAACCGGCTGGCGAGGCGCCACGGGGTGAAGCTGCGTCAGTCGTTTTCCAGGCTGATGCGGCAGGCCGGGCGCGCGGCCTCGCGGCTTCTCAATGGTCGCGGTCACAGGCAAGGCCTGCGCTGGCTGCGAAAGATGCGCACCTGGCTTGGCCGCCTGACGCGGGATATCCGCCGCAAGATCGACGGAATGTCAACGCCGGAGCAAAAATCCCCAAAAGTGCCGGAGTAAAATTCCAGTGTGAGCGATACCTGAACCGCGACTCTCATTGTCTATGAGGGTAGGGGGATCGGCCCATTTCTGCCATCATCTTTTCTCTGAATGCTTCGGTTGGTGTGCGCCATCCGAGGCACTTTCTGGGTGTGCCATTCAAGCGGTCACAAATCGACTTCATATCTCGATTTGAGAGCGCGGCCACAGGCGCATCTCTTGGCAGGTATCGCCGTGCGCGTTTGTTCAGGTTTTCGACGGATCCCTTCTGCCAGGGTGCCTGCGGGTCACAAAACCACGCTTCCGTTCCGATCCCAGACTTGAGCTTGCGCCAGTTCCTGAACTCAATTCCGCGATCAAATGTGATGGATTTGCGTGCAAGTTGGGGCAGGGGTTCCATCACGCCCATCAGCCGGTTCATCAGATGCGTTGTGCTGCGGTCGTTGTTGCGGAACAGGACAGCAAAGCGGGTCTTGCGCTCGACCAGTGAGGCGACGTTCATCTTGCCCTGAGCGCGTTCAAATATCATCAAATCGCCTTCCCACTCGCCAAAAGTCTCGCGGGTATCAACGTAGTCGGGCCGTTCATGAATGGACCGATCCGGCGGGAATACAAGGCCTCGTGGCCTGCGCGCATGGTGTGGTCGCCGCTTCTTGCGTCGGTTAGGCAGGTAGCGTGCGAGTTCTCTGGATTGGCCATCTGGGCCGTAAACGTAGGCGTAGATTGTCTCGTGGCTGACACGCACGGTTTGGCCCTCAAATTGCAGACGCCCAGCGATCTGCTCTGGCGACCAGCCTTCCTTGAGCTGCTTGATCACAGCCTTTCTCAAGCTGACAAGGCGCACCAGTTTGCGCCGCCGCGCGCGTCTCTGGGACGCGGCGCGTTGAGCAACCAAGCCGTAGTATCCGTTCAGCTCTGGGAGTTCCTTGTCGTCATAGTGATTGCGCTTAATCTCGCGATACACCGTGGATACATGCCTGCCGATCTCTGCCGCAATCTCACGTACAGCGATCTTCGCATTCAACATATCCTCGATCGTGCGCCGTTCACGCAGGTCTAGCTCTCTATGCGCCATCTTTCATTCTCCTTGCTTTCCAGCAAGATAGGGGAAATTTCGCAACCCAGTTTAGAATGTGCCCCCCAGATAGCCTGTTGTAAACACCAAGTAGAAATGTCACTGGTTTTGCAAAGCAGGAATGTCACCACCAGGTGCAACGCAAGCAAGGCTTTTGAGCCCGTAGACCCCATATATCGAAGGGCTGAAAAGCCTTGCGGATTGCGGGCAGGACGTGTCGGGGGTAGCGTGGCGGCATGTTTCCGACGCTCAAACTTCACTCGGATGTTGATGTCCTGATGCACTCGCCACTGGTGCGAGGGATGACGCTTGCGTTGCGCTATGCCGACGAGAACGGCGGGATCGGGCTGACGCAATCAGGTGCCTTCAACCGCAAGTTTGTGCATTGGGCTGCGGAGCACTTTGAATGGCCGGAATACACGGCCACCGAGTTATTCGAAATGAACAAGGTGCTGGATGAATACAAAATGCCACCTTTGTTCCCGGTGCATGGACTACTGCGTCATCTGAAGCTTCTTCGTCGTCACAAGGGTAAGCTGGTTACGACAAAGAAAGGACGGGAGATGGCAGAAGCATCTGACGTCTTTTTTGATCTGACCGCTCCCGTTTATCTTTATCGGTTCATCCATGATGAACGGATCGAAGCCCGCGGTGGTCCATTGGGCAACTGGGACATCTTTCTGAATGTGATCAATGTCGAGGCGCGCACCGGCTGCACGTTGGATCACCTTCTCAAGACGCTCTACGACTGGGAGGAAAAGGAAGACTTTGATTCCGAGCACAGCAATGTGCGGTTTGCGCTGAAATTCTGTATTTTGCAGCCACTGTGTTGGCTGGGCCTGCTCTGGGAGGATCAGGAGGGCCTGAGCCTTTGGGAGGACGGCGCCTACTACAAAACCCCGCTCTGGAAGGCGGCTCTTAAGCTCGAAACCGATGGTCAGGCCGCTTTACGCCTTGTCTGATGTTGCAGCTTCGGCCTGTGCTTCGCGTTCCGCACGCCGACGCGCATAATATCCCTCCAAATTTGAGGGCCGACCCGGCGGCTTGCGCCCGGTCTTCTTGTACCGCGTGCGCTGTTTGCCGGCAGGTTTTGCTTTGGGCGGTGTGTCCTTCTCTTGCTCGGTTTTGATGAACTCCAGCACGGCGCCGAGGCGCTTGTTCTCTGTGATCGCGGCATGGGTCACCCGCTGGTCTTTATCAATCGCAGAGTAGGGGAGCGACATGCCTTTCCACCTGATCTCCAATCGCCCATCCGGAAATGCAAACGTATCCACGTACTTGCATGGCAAACCGCGCGTGACCTCGGTCTCATCCAGAATGATCCGTTTGCGTTCGTAGGAGAAGGCCAGCTGCTTGCTGACATAGCGTTGATCCCGAAAACAGAACACATCACGCAATCGGTCCGGCTCAACATTCATAGGCCTGTGAAGATTGTCGGCACGGCGCGGTGCCTTGGCGAACTTGGCGTTGAACCGCTCTGTGAAACCAGGAAGAAAGGCATTGGCTGCCGCGATATCGCTGATCCCAGCCAGCCGCAGTTCCTTCAGAAGCCGATCCTGCAACGTTCGGTTTGCGCGTTCGACGCGGCCTTTGGCCTGGGAGGAGTTTGCGCACAAAATCTCGATATTCAACTCGTTCAATGCGCGGCCAAATTGCGTCATGCCATGCCCCGACTTGGCGGCCTGATTGGCCACGCGGAACACTGTGTGCTTGTCGGAATAGAACGCCACGGGACGGCCATGCTGCGCCAAGTAGGGGTCTGCTCCGGCTGAGTGCAGAATGACACCCTAAGGCCGGACGTCACCTGCTTTTCCACCTGTATTCGCCTGTGAGCAGGATATGCGCCCATCCGAGCGGCGAGATATGCGCCAGAAGGTCTGACGAACAGTCGAGACCAGCGCGCTTTCTGGCCGCAACTGCGTGGCCAAGATGCTTGGTGTTCCAATAGATGATGA
>CAYFFG010000017.1:0-76330 GCA_964342355.1 uncultured Hyphomonadaceae bacterium | reverse complement strand
AACTTCGTGTGTGGCGTAATGGAACCAGGCTTACAAAGAACCTGACCACGCTCAACACCCTCACGGTCGATACCACGAAGAAGCGCACCGATGTTGTCACCTGCTTCACCACGGTCAAGCAGCTTACGGAACATCTCAACACCCGTACATGTAGTCTTAGTGACTTCTGGACGGATACCAACGATTTCAAGTTCGTCACCAACGTTGATGACACCACGCTCAACACGACCAGTTACAACCGTACCACGACCGGAGATTGAGAACACGTCCTCAATTGGCATCAGGAATGGCAAGTCGATTGGGCGTTCTGGAAGCGGAATGTACTCGTCAACAGCCGCCATCAGCTCAAGAATTTTCTCTTTACCGATGTTGTCGTCACGACCTTCAACAGCAGCCAGAGCAGAACCAGCAACGATTGGAATGTCATCGCCAGGGAATTCGTAAGATGAAAGAAGCTCACGAACTTCCATTTCAACGAGCTCAAGGAGCTCTTCATCGTCAACCTGGTCAACTTTGTTGAGGAAAACAACAAGAGCAGGAACACCAACCTGACGCGCAAGCAGGATGTGCTCACGTGTTTGCGGCATAGGACCGTCAGCAGCGTTCACAACCAGGATCGCGCCGTCCATCTGAGCCGCACCCGTGATCATGTTTTTCACGTAGTCAGCGTGTCCTGGGCAGTCCACGTGTGCGTAGTGGCGGTTTTCTGTCTCGTACTCAACGTGAGACGTGTTGATGGTGATACCACGCGCTTTTTCTTCTGGCGCGTTGTCGATGTCCTCGTAGGACTTCTTCTCGGCGCCAGTCACTTCTGCCAGCGTCATGGTGATTGCAGCTGTTAGCGTTGTTTTACCGTGGTCAACGTGCCCAATCGTACCGATGTTCACGTGCGGCTTATTACGCTCAAACTTTTCCTTGGCCATCTTATTACTCCTTGCTGACGACCTGATATCTCGTCACGGCTTACGCCGTATAGCGACTACCCAGCGAGTTTTTCAATCACTTCTTTAGAAACAGCGTTTGGCACTGCTTCATAGTGGTCGAACTGCATGGTGTACTGCGCCCGGCCCTGTGTCTGCGAACGCAGTGTGTTCACATAGCCGAACATGTTCGCGAGAGGCACCATAGCGTTTACCACCACAGCGACACCGCGCACTTCTTGACCGGAAACCTGCCCCCGACGGGAGTTAAGGTCACCAATCACGCCGCCGACATATTCTTCCGGCGAAATAACTTCTACTTTCATGATCGGCTCGAGCAGCTTCATCTGAGCCTGCTTCGCCGCGTCACGGAAAGCGCCTCGAGCTGCGATTTCGAACGCAAGCACAGAGGAGTCCACATCGTGGTACTTACCATCCAGTAGCGTTGCTTTGAAATCGATCACGGGGAAGCCAGCGAGCGGACCTGAATCCTTGACGCTCTCAACACCCTTCTCAACACCTGGGATGTATTCCTTTGGAACCGCACCACCGACAATCTTGCTCTCAAACTGGAAGCCTTCACCTGGTTCCAATGGTTCGAACAGAACCTTAACTTCAGCGAACTGACCAGAACCACCAGACTGCTTCTTGTGCGTGTAAACCACTTCAGCTGACTGACCAAGCGTTTCACGGTAAGCCACCTGCGGCTGACCAATGTTTGCTTCAACCTTGAACTCGCGCTTCATGCGGTCAACCAAGATGTCGAGGTGAAGCTCACCCATACCCGCCATGATAGTCTGACCAGACTCTTCGTCGGTGTAAACACGGAAGGACGGGTCTTCAGCGGCAAGCTTCTGCAAGGCAAGCCCCATCTTCTCTTGGTCGCCTTTGGTTTTTGGCTCAACTGCGATCTGGATAACCGGATCAGGGAACTCCATACGCTCCAGGATAACCGGCTTTGATGTTTCACAAAGCGTGTCACCTGTTGTCGTGTCTTTCAGACCCGCAATAGCCACAATGTCGCCAGCGAACGCCTCCTCAATGTCCTTACGGTCATTTGAGTGCATTTCCAGCATACGGCCAATACGCTCTTTCTTACCCTTCACAGTGTTTGCAAGAGTCGAGCCCTTGGTCACTTTACCGGAATAAATGCGACAGAAGGTCAACGTTCCCACAAACGGGTCGTTCATAATCTTAAATGCGAGCATGCCGAGCGGCTCATCGTCATCGGCATGACGAACGATGTCTTCCTCGGTATTTGCATCGATACCTTTGATCGGCGGAATCTCTACCGGTGACGGCAAGTAGTCCACAACCGCGTCAAGAAGAGGCTGAACACCCTTGTTCTTGAACGCCGTACCACAAAGGATTGGGACAAATGAGTTGTCGATGGTCCCCTTACGGATCAGCTTGATCAGCGTCTCTTCATCCGGCTCGTTACCTTCAAGGTAAGCTTCCATAGCTTCTTCATCGACCTCAACAGCCGTTTCGATAAGCTTTTCACGGTATTCTGCAGCCTTATCAGCTAGCTCCGCAGGAATTTCACCATACTCGAATTTCGCACCGAGGCTTTCTTCAAGCCAGATGATTGAACGCATGCGAACAAGATCAACCACACCTTTGTAGTCGCTTTCAGCACCGATTGGCAGCTGAACACACAATGGCGTCGCACCCAGGCGCTCAACGATCATCTCTACACAGCGGTAGAAGTCTGCGCCCAGCTTGTCCATCTTGTTGATGAACACCATGCGCGGAACACCATATTTATCAGCCTGACGCCAAACAGTTTCAGTTTGTGGCTCAACACCAGCGTTCGCATCAAGACAACAAACAGCACCGTCGAGCACACGCAGCGAACGCTCAACTTCAATTGTGAAGTCAACGTGTCCAGGCGTGTCGATGATGTTCAGGCGCTTGTCATTCCAGAAACATGTCGTCGCAGCGGAAGTAATTGTAATACCGCGCTCTTGCTCCTGCTCCATCCAGTCCATCGTTGCGGCGCCATCGTGCACCTCACCGATTTTGTGAGACTTACCTGTGTAGTAGAGAATACGCTCTGTTGTCGTGGTTTTACCCGCGTCAATGTGAGCCATAATACCGAAGTTACGATAGTCTTCGATCTTGTGCGTACGAGGCATGGCTATTCGCCCTGGTCTGGAGTGCTAGTCAAAAAGTCAAACGCAACTACCAACGGTAGTGCGAGAATGCGCGGTTGGCTTCCGCCATGCGGTGCGTGTCTTCACGTTTCTTAACCGCTGTGCCGCGACCCTGCGCAGCATCAAGCAGCTCACCAGCAAGACGCTCACGCATTGTGTTCTCAGAACGCGCACGAGCAGCCGCAACCATCCAGCGAATCGCAAGCGCCTGACGACGGTCAGTGCGAACCTCAACAGGAACCTGGTAAGTCGCACCACCAACACGGCGAGAACGCACCTCAACGGAAGGCGCAACATTGTCCAGCGCCTCGTGGAACAACTCGACGGAATCGCGCTTCGCGCGCTCTGCGACGATGTCCAGCGCACCATATACGATGCGCTCTGCTGCTGACTTCTTTCCATCAATCATGATCATGTTCATGAACTTAGAAAGGACAATGTCCCCGTACTTTGCATCGGGGATAACCTGGCGTTTTTCTGCGCTGTGGCGACGTGACATGCTTTATATCTCTTATTTCGGACGCTTAACACCGTAATGGGAACGGCGCTTCTTACGGTCTTTCACGCCCTGGGTGTCCAGAACGCCGCGAAGAATGGTGTAACGAACACCCGGAAGGTCGCGGACACGGCCGCCCCGGATCAGCACCACAGAGTGCTCTTGAAGGTTGTGACCCTCACCCGGGATGTAACAAATCGATTCATAACCGGACGTCAAACGCACCTTAGCAACCTTACGAAGCGCTGAGTTCGGCTTCTTAGGCGTCGTGGTGTAAACACGCGTACAGACACCGCGGCGCTGCGGGCACGCTTTAAGCGCTGGCGCTTTGTTCCGCTTCGGCTTGTCCTGCCGCGGCTTGCGGATCAACTGTTGAATCGTAGGCATCAGCCCTCG
Organism: uncultured Hyphomonadaceae bacterium; assembly: GCA_964342355.1. Taxonomy (GTDB): domain Bacteria; phylum Pseudomonadota; class Alphaproteobacteria; order Caulobacterales; family Hyphomonadaceae; genus Hirschia. The sequence continues at coordinate 72,362 of CAYFFG010000017.1, read as the reverse complement.
CTCTATCTTTAGTCCGCACCGCGTGACGACCTTATCGTCAGGCGACGCATTATATCCAAATCGCCAAACCGCAGCGTGCTGTTTGCCCGCCCCGGCTTACGAAACTCTAGTTCAGAGGCGTACGCTCTCCGGAAAACTCATGTGCGACCACCGCGTTTGAAGTATAGTTTCACTGCCGGTGCGCAACGTGAGCCGGGGTCTTACTCATGGGAGCGCGGAAGGTCAAGTGCCATTCCGCGAGCATTACCGAAAGAAATGTAAAATCTTGGGCTCTTACGGATAAATTCGAGGTATCCGGAGCATTATGGCTCAATCAATAAAAAACCCCGCCTTTTCAGGCGGGGTTTTTCGAGAGACTTCAGTAACCTAACTGTCGGGTGCAGTTTCTGGTGATGGAAGCGCCTCTTTGGGAGCCTCCATGCGACGCTGTTCACGCAACTTGGCGTCACGGTCATGCGCCAAGCGACGGTAACGACGCAGTGCGCCACCCGTACCTGCCGGAATGAGACGCCCCACAATAACGTTCTCTTTGAGGCCTTCCAGCGTATCGATCTTACCCTGCACAGAGGCTTCGGTAAGAACACGTGTGGTTTCCTGGAAGGAAGCCGCAGAGATGAAAGAGCGCGTCTGCAATGACGCCTTAGTGATACCCAGAAGAACAGGTGTCCCTGTCGCCTCTTGCTTCTTCGCCTTGCGCGCAGCTGTGTTGGCGTCTTCAAACTCCAACGCGTCGACCTGCTCGCCTTTAAGAAGCAACGTGTCACCAGAGTCAGACACTTCCACTTTTTGAAGCATTTGACGAACAATCACCTCGATGTGTTTGTCATCGATAGGCACACCCTGCAGACGGTAAACTTTCTGGATTTCGTTGACCAGATAATCTGCCAGAGCTTCCACACCCATGATCGCCAGGATGTCCTGAGGAGCTGGGTTGCCATCCAGAATGTATTCGCCCTTTTGCAGGAGGTCGCCCTCTTGGATCAGAAGGTGCTTACCCTTTGGAATGAGGTATTCTGCGGGCTCCATGCCCTCCTCTTCCGGCACAAGACGAATACGGCGCTTGTTCTTATAGTCACGACCGAATTCAACGCGTCCTGTAATCTCAGCGATAACAGCGTGATCTTTCGGACGACGCGCTTCAAAGAGTTCGGCCACACGTGGAAGACCACCGGTGATGTCTTTTGTTGTCGCTCCGCCTGTTTGAAGACGCGCAACAATGTCACCGGGCTTCATTTCATCGCCTTCAGCCACAGACAAGATCACATCTACAGGCATGTGATAACGCGCTTCTGAACCGTTTGGCAGTTTAACCACCTCACCTTCATCGTTCACCAGAACGACTGCAGGCTTAAGGTCAGCTGCCGCTTTGTTCGTCGAACGCCAATCCGTCACCACTTTCGACGCAATACCGGTTGCTTCGTCAGTTTCATCGCGTGTCGTCACACCGTCGATCATGTCTTCATAGCGCACCTTACCGGAGGCTTCAGAGATAATCGGCGTTGCGAACGGGTCCCAATCAGCCAAACGATCACCGCGAGACACTTTGGCTTTCTCGCCAAAGCGCAGGCGCGTACCGTATGCAGGTCGGAATGTCTGACGAATACGGCCATCGCTGTCGATCAGCTTTACTTCCATTGAACGACCAACAACAACCAGGGAACCGTCTTCTTTTTCCACTGTCGCTGCATTTTCGAAATTCAGCACACCTTCGTATGCGGCATCGATAGACGATTCGTTGGAAACCTGCGCCGCACCACCAATGTGGAACGTCCGCATGGTCAACTGAGTGCCGGGCTCACCGATGGACTGAGCTGCAATAACACCAACCGCTTCGCCTTCGTTGACCCGCGTACCACGCGCAAGGTCACGCCCATAACAGGACGCACACACACCGTTGCGAGTTTCACAAGTCAGGACAGAGCGCACCTTGATGGCGTCCACACCCAATTCATCCACAGTCGCGGAAAGTTCTTCCTCGATGTAAGTGTTAGCAGGCGCAATGATGTCGCCCGTAGACGGGTGCTTGATGTCTTCAGCTGTTGTTCGACCAAGGATACGGTCACCTAGAGATACCACAACCTCTGCGCCATCCATGACAGCCTTCAGAGTGATACCTTTTTCAGTTCCACAGTCTTGCTCGTTGATGATGGAGTCTTGCGCCACATCAACCAGACGACGTGTCAGGTAACCTGAGTTCGCAGTCTTCAACGCAGTGTCCGCAAGACCTTTACGGGCGCCGTGTGTCGAGTTGAAGTACTCAAGAACCGTCAGACCTTCTTTAAAGTTAGACACAATAGGCGTCTCGATGATTTCACCAGACGGCTTGGCCATCAGACCACGCATACCGGCCAGCTGCTTCATCTGGTTCTTCGAACCACGCGCACCAGAGTGCGCCATCATGAAGACTGAGTTGTGCTCACCAACGCGACCCGTCACCGGATCGACTGGCGGCTCAGCCGCTGCGTCCATCATAGCGTCAGCCACTTTGTCAGTACATTGTGACCAGGCGTCGACAACCTTGTTGTACTTCTCACCACGTGTGATCAGACCGTCTGCGTATTGACGCTCGTACTCCGATACTTGTTCGCGTGTTTCAGCAACCAGCGGTTCTTTTGCAGCTGGGATGACCATGTCGTCCTTACCGAACGAAATACCGCCACGCGCAGCTTCACGGAAACCGACAGCCATGATCGCGTCACAGAAGAGAACTGTCGCTTTCTGACCACACATACGGTAGACCGCGTCGATGATCTTACCGACAGCTTTCTTGGTCATCAGCGCAGAAACAAGCTCAGGTGTCACACCTGGCTCTTTTGGCAGACACTCAATGATCATCATGCGACCTGGTGTCGTATCGATGACACGGCTGATAGGCTCACCGTTTTCATCCACGCCTCTGAAACGCGCTTTGATCTTGGTGTGCAGGGTCACGGAACGACTTGCTAGAGCATGCTCGATTTCCGCCATGTCAGCAAACATCATGCCTTCGCCAGGCTCGTTCTCTTTCTCGATAGAAAGGTAATAGAGACCCAGAATAATGTCCTGAGACGGCACCACAATCGGTTTGCCATTTGCTGGCGACAAGATGTTGTTTGTTGACATCATCAGAACGCGCGCTTCCAATTGAGCTTCAAGGCTCAATGGAACGTGCACAGCCATCTGGTCACCATCAAAGTCAGCGTTAAACGCCGCACAAGCCAGCGGGTGAAGCTGGATCGCCTTGCCTTCGATCAGTTTTGGCTCAAACGCCTGAATCCCCAGACGGTGGAGCGTCGGCGCACGGTTGAGCATGACGGGGTGTTCGCGGATCACCTCTTCGAGGATATCCCAGACTTCCGGCCGCTCTTTCTCAACCATCTTCTTGGCGGCCTTGACCGTACCCGTCAGACCCTTCGCTTCAAGGCGAGAATAAATGAATGGCTTAAAGAGTTCGAGCGCCATCTTCTTTGGCAAACCACACTGGTGCAGTTTCAGCTCGGGGCCCACAACAATCACAGAACGACCAGAATAGTCGACGCGCTTACCAAGCAGGTTCTGACGGAAACGCCCCTGCTTACCTTTAAGCATGTCAGACAAAGACTTCAGCGGACGCTTGTTGGTGCCTGTGATCACACGACCACGGCGACCATTGTCGAACAACGCATCAACAGATTCCTGAAGCATGCGCTTCTCGTTCCGGATAATGATGTCCGGCGCACGAAGTTCCATAAGGCGCTTCAAACGATTGTTGCGGTTGATCACACGACGATAAAGGTCGTTAAGGTCTGATGTCGCAAACCGTCCGCCGTCCAGTGGCACCAACGGACGCAGGTCCGGAGGAATAACTGGAATAATCGTCATAATCATCCACTCCGGACGACATCCAGAGTGTAAAAAGTTCTCAATGATCTTCAGACGCTTAGCGATTTTTTTCGGTTTCAACTCGCCTGTCGCTTCAGCCAGATCCTCACGGAGCTTGTCAGCTTCAGCTTCTAGGTCGATGTTCATCAGAAGCTCACGTACAGCTTCCGCACCGATCATACCGGTAAACGAGTCTTCGCCATACTCGTCTTGAGCGTCCATGTACTCTTCTTCCGTCAGGAGCTGTTTAGGCTCAAGCGGTGTCAGACCCGGCTCAGTAACAATGTATGCCTCAAAGTAGAGAACGCGCTCCACATCCTTCAATGTCATGTCGAGCATTAAGGAAATACGGGATGGCAAAGATTTCAGGAACCAGATGTGCGCCACGGGCGCAGCTAGGTCGATGTGGCCCATGCGCTCACGCCGCACACGCGCCAAAGTAACCTCTACGCCACATTTCTCACATGTGACACCGCGGTATTTGATCCGCTTATACTTTCCACAAAGACACTCATAGTCTTTTACAGGCCCGAAAATACGCGCACAGAAAAGACCGTCGCGCTCTGGTTTGAACGTCCGGTAATTGATTGTTTCAGGCTTTTTGATTTCGCCTGAAGACCAGTCGCGGATCTGCTCCGGGCTGGCAATTGCAATCTGAATGGCCTCAAAATTTGGGGCCGGGGCGTTTGGATTGTACAGATTGGTGATTTCCTGACTCATCCTGACGCGATCTCCCTTGAAGGGTGGGCCAGCGCCCCACTGTCAAAAGACGCTGGCATGAAAAAAAGGCGAAAATTTACTCGTGCGAACGCGGTTACTGTTCCACGTCCGGGTCTTCGGCTTCGATCAACTCTACATTCAGACCAAGAGAACGCATCTCTTTGATCAGAACGTTGAAGCTTTCCGGGATACCTGCTTCGAAAGTGTCGTCTCCACGAACGATCGCTTCGTACACTTTGGCGCGACCAGCCGTGTCGTCCGACTTGACGGTGAGCATTTCCTGGAGCGTGTAGGCGGCGCCGTACGCTTCCAGAGCCCAGACCTCCATCTCCCCGAAACGCTGACCGCCGAACTGTGCCTTACCACCGAGCGGCTGCTGGGTGACAAGCGAGTAAGGACCGGTTGAGCGTGCGTGGATCTTGTCGTCGACAAGGTGGTGCAGCTTCAGAAGGTATTTGTATCCAACCGTAACCGGGCGCGCAAAACGCTCACCTGTACGGCCATCATAAACGATGGACTGGCCGGACGTATTGAAGCCAGCCTTGATTAGCATGGCGTCGATATCTTCAGCGCTCGCACCGTCGAAAACTGGCGTTGCAATCGGCACACCTTTGGTCAGGTTACCCGCCAATTCAACAAGCTCCGCTTCGGTTTCAGGCAATTCCTCACCCTCTCCGTAAGCGTTGACAAGCATTGATTTAAGACCATCCAGATCCCCTGTCCGCTTAAACGTTTTCAGAGATTCGTCGATCATGCGACCGACACCGGAACAGGCCCAACCAAGGTGCGTTTCAAGGATCTGCCCAACGTTCATCCGCGACGGAACACCGAGCGGGTTCAAAACGATGTCTACAGGCGTACCATCTTCAAGGTGCGGCATGTCTTCCAGCGGGTTAATGCGAGAAATAACACCCTTGTTTCCGTGACGACCAGCCATTTTGTCGCCCGGCTGAAGCTTACGCTTCACAGCCACAAAGACCTTAACAATCTTCATGACGCCAGGAGGCAAGTCATCACCACTTTGAACTTTGTCGACCTTGTCTTCAAAACGCGCTTCGATCAGCTGACGTGAGTTGTCGAGCGCAGACTTCAGATTGTCGATTGAGTTCTGAACGTTTTCATCCTCAACCGCGATCTTCCACATGTCGATTTCTGGAACGTCGATCAGGCTGTCAGAAGTGATCTCTCCTTTGGAGAAACCTTTTGGTCCCGCAACAGCCGTCTGGCCGATCAGAAGGTCGCGAAGACGACCATAGGAGTCACGCTCAATAATCGCCAGCTCGTCGTCTCGGTCAGTTTGAAGCGCTTCGATTTGTTCACGCTCGATCTGAAGGGCGCGCTGGTCTTTGTCCACACCGTGACGGTTAAAGACGCGCACCTCTACAACAGTCCCCGTGTCACCCGGAGGCACACGCAAAGATGTGTCACGTACGTCAGATGCTTTTTCACCAAAGATCGCACGAAGAAGCTTTTCTTCAGGCGTCATTGGGCTTTCGCCCTTTGGCGTCACTTTACCGACAAGGATATCCCCAGCCGTAACTTCCGCACCCACAGCAACGATACCAGCTTCGTCAAGGTTACGCAGCGCTTCCTCACCTACGTTGGGAATGTCGCGGGTAATCTCTTCAGGACCCAGTTTTGTGTCACGCGCAGCGATTTCGAATTCCTCAATATGGATCGAGGTAAACACATCATCACGCACAATGCGTTCTGAGATAAGGATTGAGTCCTCAAAGTTGTAGCCAGACCAAGGCATGAAGGCCACAAGAACGTTACGGCCAAGCGCCAAGTCACCAAGGTCAGTTGACGGACCGTCAGCGATGATGTCGCCAGCGGACACAACATCACCGACCTTCACGATTGGACGTTGGTTGATACAAGAATTCTGGTTGGAACGCTGGAATTTGGACAAACGGTAAATGTCCACACCCGAGCGCGTCGCGTCCAGATCTTCTGTCGCACGCACAACGATACGTGTTGCATCGACTGTTTCAACAACACCTGCGCGCTTAGCTGGAATTGCTGAGCGTGAGTCACGCGCAACGATCGGCTCCATGCCTGTACCAACCAGCGGCGCGTCCGTTTTCACAAGCGGCACTGCCTGACGTTGCATGTTAGATCCCATGAGGGCGCGGTTCGCGTCGTCGTTTTCCAGGAACGGGATAAGCGCTGCGGCAACAGACACAACCTGCTTTGGAGAAACGTCCATGTACTGGATTTCTTCACGTGGAACGAGCGTCGCATCGCGCAGCGGCCCGACACGCGCGTTGACGAATTCATTCGCCAGCTCGCCATCCTTATTCAGCGTTGCGTTTGCCTGCGCGATCGCATAGCGAGCCTCTTCCATCGCAGAAAGGTAATGCACCTCGCTTGTCAGCTTGCCGTTTTCAACCTTGCGGTACGGGCTCTCAATGAAACCGTACTTGTTGATGCGGGCGTGCGTAGACAGCGAATTGATCAGACCGATGTTCGGGCCTTCCGGCGTTTCAATCGGACAGATACGACCATAGTGCGTCGGGTGCACGTCGCGCACCTCAAAACCCGCGCGCTCACGTGTCAGACCACCAGGACCGAGCGCAGACAGACGGCGCTTGTGTGTGATCTCAGACAATGGGTTCGTCTGGTCCATAAACTGAGAAAGCTGTGAGGAACCGAAGAACTCGCGAACAGATGCATGCACTGGTTTGGCGTTTACCAGATCGTGCGGCATCACTGTGTCAATGTCGACAGAAGACATACGTTCTTTGATCGCGCGCTCCATGCGCACCAGACCAACACGGTATGCGTTTTCGAGCAGCTCACCTACAGAGCGAACACGACGGTTGCCAAGGTTGTCGATGTCATCGACTTCACCAACGCCATCTTTAAGATCAAGCACAGTGCGCATAACACCGAGGATATCTTCCTCGCGCAACGTACGCTGTGTGTCCGGCGCTTCCTCTAGCGTAAATCCGAGACGCATGTTCATCTTCACGCGCCCGACAGCTGACAGGTCGTAACGTTCGGAGTCAAAGAAAAGCTGCTGGAACAGCGCTTCAGACGCCTCAAGAGTTGGCGGCTCACCCGGACGCATGACACGGTAAATGTCTGAAAGCGCCTCAGTACGGTTTTCCGCCTTGTCCGCCTTCAGCGTGTTGCGCAGCCAAGGACCGCGCGCTTTGTCGCTGTCTGTATCGAGAAGAGTGATCATCTCAACGCCAGCATCACGCAGTTCGGCAACATTTTCTTCGGTCAGCTCGTCACCAGCCTCAACAAAGATCTCCCCTGTCTCCATGTTGACGATGTCTTCAGCGACATACTTACCTTCAAGGAAAGTTGACGGCACCAGAATTTCTTCCAGCCCTTCTTCCCCAGCCCTCTTGGCGCGAACAGGCGAAATCTTCTTGCCAGCGTTGAAAACAACTTTGTTGTCAGCTGCGTTAACCAAGTCAAACTCTGGACGCACACCGCGCCATTGCGCGGCGGAGTATGACGTGATCCAGCCAGCCTTATCCATGCGATAAGCAACTTTGCTGTAGAATGTGTCGAGAATTCTTTCTGAATCGTGACCCAGCGCCTGAAGCAGAACAGTCGCAGGAAGCTTACGCTTACGGTCAATACGAACATGCAGAATGTCTTTAGCGTCAAACTCAAAGTCGAGCCAAGATCCGCGGTAAGGAATGATGCGCGCCGCAAACAACAACTTACCAGACGCGTGCGTTTTACCCTTGTCATGGTCAAAGAACACACCCGGCGAACGGTGCATCTGTGAGACGATCACGCGCTCCGTACCGTTGACGATGAACGTGCCCTTGTCTGTCATCAGCGGAATGTCGCCAAGATATACGTCTTGCTCTTTAATGTCCTTAATGGAACGTGCGCCAGTTTCCTCATCGAGCTCAAACACGATCAGGCGCAGCTTGACTTTAAGAGGCGCAGCATAGTTCAGATCGCGCTGCATACACTCTTTTACGTCGAATTTTGGCGGTTCAAATTCGTACGAAACGTACTCAAGCGTTGCACGATCTTGGAAATCCTTGATTGGAAATACCGACTTGAACACCGCTTCCAGGCCATCACCGTCACGCTCAGATGCTGCAATGTGCATTTGCAGAAACTGTTCGTAAGACGAACGCTGAATCTCGATCAGGTTCGGCATTTGGATGGATTCTGGGATGCTCCCGAAGGATTTCCGAATACGCTTCTTCGCCGTAAACGACAGAGCCATGCTTTGGGCCTCTAATTTAGGGTCGAGCCAATCGCGCCAATCAAGGGGACCGGTCGCCTCGTTGCATTCGGTGCGCAAAAGCGGCGACCCCAAAACAGGAACGCCGCCAATGTTTTAGAGGCCGCCACAGCATTTGCGCTCACGCCATGGCAGCCTTAAAGCAGAAAAGCTTACTTAAGCTCGACTTCAGCGCCGGCTTCTTCAAGCTTCTTCTTGATTTCTTCAGCTTCGTCTTTAGCGATGCCTTCTTTGATTGCTTTAGGCGCGCCTTCAACAAGCTCTTTAGCTTCTTTCAGACCAAGACCAGCGACAACTTCGCGGACAGCCTTAATTACGTTGATTTTCTTGTCGCCCGCAGCTTTCAGAACGACGTCAAATTCAGTCTTTTCTTCAGCAGCAGCAGCGCCAGCGTCACCGCCAGCACCTGGCATTGCAGCCATTGCAACAGGAGCAGCCGCAGAGACGCCCCATTTTTCTTCAAGCATGGTCGCCAACTCAGCAGCTTCCATAACGGTCAGGGAGGACAGGTCCTCAACAAGTTGTTCAAGATTAGCCATTGGATAATTTCCTGTAATTTCGTTTTTCGGTAGGGACGAACTGATCGTTCGAAGATGAAAACCTTAAGCAGCGTCTTTCTTTGAATACGCCGAGAAGACGCGAGCCAGCTGGCCAGCAGGCGCTTGCAGAACACCAGCAACCTTGGTTGCAGGAGCCTGAATAACGCCGATAATCTTCCCACGAAGCTGGTCGAGAGATGGCATCTTGGCGAGCGCCTCAACACCTTTCTGATCCAACACCGCTTCATCCATGATGCCGCCAACAAGAACGAGCTTCTCGTTCGTTTTGGCGAAATCGGCGCACACTTTAGCAGCGGACACCGGGTCTGGCGCGAATGCAATTGCGACCGGGCCTTTAAACAGCTCGGCAGCAGCATCCCCGCCCTTCCCATCAAGGGCGATTTTTGCAAGACGGTTCTTAATGACTTTTAGACTCGCACCTTCAGCGCCAAGCTTGTTGCGCAAGTCAGACATCTCCGCGACAGTCAGTCCGGAATAGTGGGTAACAACAACTGCACCCGCTTCATCGAAGATACCTTTCAGCATCTCCAGTGCTTTAGTTTTTCCAGCTCGATCCATTGCGGTCTCCAAATTAGGTAACCGAACCATCCGGTCACCCCAGGATACGCGCGCGGACATCCGCCTCGCACCTCACGCCGCCCCACGCTCTCACGTGAAAACAAGACCAGAAGCACGCAACAAATATCAGCGCACCCCCGTCCCAGGGCGAAAAACGAAATCAAAACCTCAACAACGGATTGTTCACCAATCCCTGCAAAACTTTGTTCGTCACACCCCGTCTCATGCAGGCCATACGATTATGGAGTTTGGGTTTCTAGAATTTAGAGCCCCGAACACCACCCGCAATCTCGGACGAGAAAAGCGGTAGGGCCGCGTTAACCACTGCCCTACCGCCGAATTGGTTTTTTATGCACAATTATTGCGTTGATGCAAGCGCCAATTGTGTATCAATTTCCACACCTGCGCCCATTGTTGAGCTCAGAGATACTTTTTTAACGTATGTTCCCTTTGCGCCAGAAGGCTTTGCCTTCATCAGCGCGTTGAACAATGTCTTCACGTTTTCAGCCAAAGCTTCTTCCGTGAAAGAAGCCTTACCGACACCAGCGTGAACAATACCAGCCTTCTCCACACGATACTCAACAGCACCGCCCTTAGCGTCTTTTACAGCCTGCGCAACATTAGGCGTAACTGTTCCAACCTTAGGGTTCGGCATCAACCCACGCGGACCAAGCACCTTACCGAGACGACCAACGATCGCCATCATGTCAGGCGTCGCGATAACACGCTCAAAGTCCATCTTACCTTCTTGGATTGACTCCATAAGGTCCTCAGCACCCACGATATCAGCACCCGCCTCACGCGCCTCATCGGCCTTTGCGTCACGCGCAAAAACAGCGACACGCACCGAACGACCCGTTCCGTTTGGCAGGTTGACCACACCACGAACCATCTGGTCAGCATATTTTGGGTCCACACCCAGATTAACAGCCAACTCGATTGTTTCGTCGAATTTCGCTTTGGCGCTCGCCTTTACCAGCGCGACAGCCTCTTCGATGGAGTAAGTTTTTCCAGCTTCAACCGCCGCACGCGCAGCAGCAAGACGTTTTCCAACTTTTGCCATGTCGCCTACTCCGTCACTTCCAGACCCATCGCACGGGCAGAACCAGCAATAATCTTGGCAGCCTGATCAAGGTCATTTGTGTTAAGGTCAACCAGTTTCATTTCTGCAATGTCGCGACACTGCGCCATGGAAACCGTCCCAGCCTTTTCGCGACCAGGGGTAGAACCACCCTTTTGCAGCTTAGCGGCTTTTTTCAGCAGGTAGCTCGCCGGAGGCGTCTTCACCACGAAAGTGAACGACTTGTCTTGGTAATAGTCGATCACGACAGGCATTGGCATGCCCTTTTCCTGGTCCTGTGTCTTAGCGTTAAACGCCTTACAGAATTCCATGATGTTGATACCGCGCTGACCCAGCGCAGGACCAACAGGCGGAGACGGGTTAGCCGCCCCAGCCGGGATTTGCAGCTTAAGCTGCCCAAGTAATTTCTTCGCCATAATTCCCTCTTTTCAGACTCGCGAAGCGCAAACGCCGCACAAACCGAATAGTTTGTGCGTCACCTGCAGGGATTGACGTGGTGCGGCGCAGCCATGGACTTGTCAGCCCGCCTCCCACATCGCTTTTAATGCGCCAGTTAAAAACGCACCCTTTAGGATGCCTTCTCAACCTGCCCATATTCCAATTCGACCGGAGTTTCCCGACCAAAGATAGAAACCGTTACCTTGAGACGCTGAGCGGCATCGTCAACATCCTCAACCGCACCCTCAAAAGATGCAAACGGACCGTCGGTCACTTTAATGCGCTCACCAACCTCGAAGGTCAGCGTAGAGCGCGGACGCTCCGCATCCTCAACCGCCTTACCAAGGATCTGATCCACTTCGGACTGCGGAACAGGCAAAGGCTTCTTCCCGCCATCCGCGCCCAGAAACCCCGTTACTTTCGGCGTGTTTTTGACAAGGTGATAAGCCTCGTCAGTCAATTGCATTTTCGCCAACACATAGCCCGGAAAATAGCGACGCTCGATTGTCCGCTTCTTACCGCGAACAACCTCCACCACTTCTTCTGTTGGCACTTCGATCTCTTCAAAAAGCTCTTCCAGCCCCTGCATAGCGGCTTGCTCGCGGATGGAGGTGGCGACCTTCTTTTCGAAGTTCGAATATGCGTGAATGATATACCATCTAGCTGTTGGCATGGATGCATCAAATCCCTGTAATGAATCCCACGAGGAGCGACACTATCGCGTCAGTCGCCAGGAAAAACAGCGACGCGAACACCACCATGATCATGACCATGATCGTCGCGGCGACAGTTTCGTTCCGCGAGGTCCAGGTTACTTTGCGAGATTCAGCACGTACCTGACCAAAAAAGGTAAAAGGGTTCGTGCGCTTCTTGGTCTCAGCCATGAGCTTTCCGTGTCTTCCCAATTTTGCGGGATGGGTGAAGCTGGAGTGTCTAATGCATCCCAGCCCATACGTCCATGCCCTATTGCTCAAAAAATCCAATTACAACGTCAAATTGGAAATCTTCAGGATTGTTATGATCGGCTTATCCAAAGTTTGCAACGCCGCACCGCTGCAATCTCATTGAGATAATTACCATTTCAACTGTCGTTTCCTTTTTGAACTGGCTGGTTTTCGATCAGATTATGGGCAATAGTTCATCGACTTGGGGGATGAAAAGGCGCGGATAACAATAAGCCGCGATTTTCCGTCTTTTGGAGTAGCGTAACCTGGCGATTCCTGCAGACATTACGACATGACAAAATCCGGCGACGAAAACGCAATGTTCGACGAAATGTACGGCTTCGGTGACACACCGCGGTCGCCGTACAGAAAATATAGTCAATGGCTTGAAAAAACGCCGCCCGCCGCAATGCGCCGCAAAGCGCGCGAGGCCGAAATGTTTTTCAGGCGCACCGGCATCACATTCAATGTGTATTCTCACCAGGAAGCTGATGAACGGCTTATTCCCTTTGATCTTATTCCACGCATTCTTTCAGCGAGCGAATGGTCCAGACTAACTGAAGGGATTGAACAGCGAGTCCGCGCTATCAACGCTTTTCTTCACGACATCTACCACAGTCAGGAGATTATTCGGGCCGGTAAAATTCCAGCTGAAATGATAGAAAACAACGAAGCGTTTCTCCCTGAAATGATCGGCTTCACGCCGCCCGGTGGTGTTTACACACACATCGTTGGCACAGACATCGTTCGCACAGGCGAGAATGACTTCTTTGTCTTGGAAGACAATGCGCGCACGCCATCAGGTGTCTCCTACATGCTGGAAAACCGCGAAACGATGTTGCAGATGTTTCCGGAGTTGTTTTCCAAAATCCGCGTTAAGGCTGTCTCAAATTATCCTGAGAATTTAAGACGCTCATTGTCTAAATGCCGTCCGCCGGCATGCGACGGTCGTCCGGTCATCGCCGTGCTGACGCCAGGCATACACAACTCGGCCTACTATGAGCATGCCTTTCTTGCCGATCAAATGGGCGCAGAACTTGTCGAAGGCCACGATTTACGCGTCGTGGATGGACGGATCGCAATGCGCACGACGCTGGGATACAAATCAATCGACGTTCTTTACAGGCGTGTTGACGATGATTTCCTCGATCCATTGAATTTCAACCCGGACTCCTTACTTGGCGTTCCCGGCATCATGGATGTTTATCGCGCCGGCGGTGTGACAATCGCCAATGCGCCCGGCACCGGCATTGCCGACGACAAAGCTGTCTATTCCTATATTCCTGACATTGTGCGCTTTTACACTGGCGAAGAGCCGCTTTTGAAAAACGTTCCAACCTGGCGGTGCTCAGAACCTGAGGCGCTGCAATACGTCCTCGACAACTTAAGCGAGTTGGTGGTGAAGGAGGTTCACGGGTCAGGTGGGTATGGAATGCTGATTGGCCCGACTGCATCCAAAAAAGACATCAAAGAATTTGAGGCCAAGCTTCGCGCTAAGCCGGGCGCATACATTGCTCAGCCCACTCTCTCCTTATCAACTGTTCCAATATTCACACGCCATGACGGCCTGACGCCACGCCACGTGGACCTGCGCCCCTTCGCGCTGATGTCTCCGGACAGTGTGAACATAACGCCGGGTGGCCTCACGAGGGTTGCAATGCGCAAAGGCTCGTTGGTGGTGAACTCCAGTCAGGGCGGCGGCACAAAAGACACCTGGGTTTTGAAGGACTAGCATCATGTTGGGCAAAACCGCTGGCGGATTATTCTGGATGTTCCGATATCTTGAACGCGCGGAAAATATCGCGCGCCTGTTTGAAGCGGGATATCGCATCGCACTCACAAGCTCCGCCTCTCACGAAGAAGAATGGTCTTACATTCTGACCACTGTCGGCTGCACCAATGAATACTTAGAACGGCACGAAACATATGAAGCCAGTAAAGTGGTTGACTTCCTCCTGCGCGACAAATCAAACGCCTCAAGCGTCATTTCTGTCATCAATGCGGCCCGCAACAATGCGCGGCTGGTTCGAACCGCACTTACCCGAGAAGTCTGGGAGGCCGTAAACGATAGTTGGCTAACATTGAAAAAGCTGCTGTCACGCCCGATACGTGAAGCGGACCTTACAGACGTACTCGGTGTTATCCGCCATCAAACCAGCATAGTCCGTGGCGCGCTCCACGGCACCATGCTGCGCAATGACATTTACAATTTTGCACGCATGGGAACATTCCTTGAGAGATGCGATAACACAGCGCGCATTCTGGACGTAAAGTATTACGTGCTGCTGCCATCTGTGTCTTATGTCGGCTCATCGCTGGATAATGTGCAATGGGAAGCGATTTTGCGTTCAGCATCTGCAGAGCGCGCCTATCGCTGGCTTAATGAGAACGAGGAAGGCTCTGGTCCAACCTCGATTGTCAAATTCCTCATCCTTGACAGACGCATGCCAAGATCACTGCGCCATTGCACCGAGAAGATCGTCAAGAACCTCGCATATCTGTTTGAAGACTATGGCGAAGTTGCAACCTGTCATACGATGGCCAGGGATAATTACGACCACCTTTCAAAACAGTCCGTTGATTCCATTTTTCAAATTGGGTTGCATGAATTCCTTGAAGACTTCCTCACACGCAACAACCAGCTCGGTCAGCAGATCGAAGCGGACTATCGCTTTTATGAGTGATCACGCATGCTTTTGAATATTTCCCACACAACCAGCTACACTTACGACGCGCCCATTGATTATGCGCTTCAGCAATTGCGTTTACGACCCAAAGAAACGGCCGGACAACGCATTGTTAGTTGGGCAATCGGAATTGAAGGCGGGAAGATCGAGACCAGTTTTACCGATCATCACAACAACCAGGTCGATCTGATCAGCTTTGCCCCAAAAACGACCTACATCAGCGTAAAATGTGAGGGGGCTATTGAGACGGTCGACAAAGCTGGTGTCGTGGGCAATCACGCCGGTTTCGCCCCCCTCTCTTTATTCAAGCGCAGCACGCCGCTGACCCGCCCAGGCGCCGAGTTAAGAAAGCTAGCGCGTGAAGTTGCAAGTCATGATGAAGCGCCAATTCCGATGTTGCACCGGTTAAACTCCGCCGTGCTTGAAAACTTGGCGTACAAGAAGAACCAAACGTCGTCCTCGACCAAAGCAGAAGACGCCCTCCTACAGGGCGAAGGCGTTTGCCAGGATCATGCGCAGGTCTTCGTTTCTGCAGCTCGCCAAATTGGTTTTCCTGCAAGATATGTCTCTGGTTTTTTGTTGCTTGAGGACGCTATCGAGCAAGATGCAGGGCATGCATGGGCTGAAGCTTATGTGGATGGAATCGGTTGGGTTGGCTTTGATCCTCCGCACGAAAAATGCCCCGACGCGAGTTATGTGCGTGTCGCAACCGGCCTTGATTCCTACGACGCCGCTCCCATTCGTGGCCTTGTTCGCGGCGAAGTTCAGGAAGAATTGGTTGTCAACGTTCAGGTTCAGCAATAATAGGCAGGCGTCATGCGCCTGGATTGCAGGGTTGGGAGATAGCTTAAAATGACCTATTGCGTCGGCCTTAAACTCAACAAAGGCCTGGTCTTTATGTCAGACACCCGCACAAATGCCGGTGTTGATAATATTTCCGTTTTCAAAAAAATGTTCACTTGGCACCGGCCCGGCGAGCGCGTCATTACCATGATGACGGCCGGCAACCTTGCAACAACACAAGCGCTGGTGTCCACGCTGGATGAACGTTCAAAAGCTCCAGCAGACAGAAACCCCACCCTGCTTGAAGCGCCTTCTATGTTTCAGGTCGCTAAAATCGTTGGCGACACACTTAAGGAATTAATTCAAACATCAAAACCAGAGGGTCAGGAATCTTCCTCCACCTTCAATGCCACAGTCATTGTTGGCGGGCAGATCAAAGACGCCGAACCACGCTTATTTCTTATTTACCCAGAGGGTAATTTCATCGAGGCCTCTGACGAGACACCGTTCTTTCAAATCGGTGAAACCAAATACGGCAAGCCAATAATCGTCCGCGCGTTCAACCCAGATATGTCATTTGAACAAGCCGCCAAACTGTTGCTGGTGTCTTTTGACTCGACAATCAAAGCTAATCTGTCCGTAGGGCTGCCGTTAGACCTTCTGTGTTATTCCACAGGCAGCTATACTCCAGGACCTGTGAAACGCATCGAACAGGATGACGAATACTATCAAACTGTCTCTTCAGGTTGGGGTGACGCGTTAAAAGCTGCTTTTGATTCCCTGGAAGACTTTACATTCTAGCCGTTTCGGTCGTCCGCCCATAACGCTCCGCGACCTGCGCTTCTAGCGCTTTGCCTTCTTCGCCTAAAGCTTCCCAAACCTCGCGCTCCTGATCGTCCAGCGAACGGAGCATCAATTTAGGAAGATATTTGGCCTTACGGTTGACCTTCTCAGCTGTCATTTCAGCATGTTTTGCTTCAGCGTCTTCAGGCAGCTGAAGGCCAAGCGCGTCGGTCACTAATCGGAATTTCGAATAGCTAAGACAATCACGCAAAGACGTTTCCACAACTGGACGCCCATTCTCTTTACAAATTCTGGAATAGATCGGCTTTCGACGCTCGACTTCAAGGCAATACCAAAAACATAGCTGGTAATCGCTCATTTTCCGCCAGCCCTTTGGAGGCACTACACCCGACTTATCTGGACTAAGCAGATACATTTGCTTCTTTTTGGTCCGATACGGAATATCATTTATACGCCAATGACTTCGCGCCACATCTCTGGGATTTCGATTAAGAATCATCATCCGAAACGGCAATCCAAGCTTTATGAAAGCTTCAAATGGACCTTTTCCAAACAGATGACTTGTTTCGACATAGTTCGAATTCGTACGAACCAGAATGTCCGGAATTTTTACGTTCGCGACAAATTTCTCAGTCTCTTCCGCACACTCTCTTACGGTTTCCACATATTTGCGGAACGTCGGAGACGGTTCATGAAGCGCACAAGTATCACGCGCGAGTGACAAAAGATTCGTAAGTAGATTTGTACCCGCACGGCCCGGCGAAAGGCAGAAAATAATGTTCTTATCCGTCGAAACCATAAGCCACACACTTTTGTTATTGGGTAACAAACTCAGCTATTCTGGCTCACGAGTCTATGAGAATAAACCCCTTCTAGCGATTATTCCCTCACCGTAATGAATAGAGAATAAAATCTAATCCTCAATAGAAATTGCAGGCTGTTTTCAAATCAGACAATTTCGTGCAAGGGTGGTGACCCGACAACTCAGGACTGATGAGACAACATCACAGCCGGGCGGTCGCACGGGAGGATAGAA
Organism: uncultured Hyphomonadaceae bacterium; assembly: GCA_964342355.1. Lineage (GTDB taxonomy): Bacteria > Pseudomonadota > Alphaproteobacteria > Caulobacterales > Hyphomonadaceae > Hirschia. The sequence goes on along the minus strand of CAYFFG010000017.1, from coordinate 54,686 downwards.
AATTGAGGGACATTACGACAGGTCGCTCCGACAGTTTGGAGCGGCGAGCAGAGATTGGTGCGCGCCGACGCGCTAAAACACGCGCAACATTGGTGAGAGCCGCCTACGAACTTTTGGGCGGAGATTTGGGTAATCAAACCAAAGTCGAAGACATATGCGCTCAGGCGCGCATAGCGCGTGGGACATTCTATAATTATTATGACAATTTTGATGCGGCCCGACTGGATCTACATCGAGAACTTACACGTGAACTAAATGCATCCATTTTGGCGGCAAGTGCAAAGCTGGATAGTCCAGCGCATCAGCTGGCGGCGGGATTTCGCTATTACCTCCAAGCGGCACAAGCGAACCACAAATGGACAAGAGCGTTCATCAACTCAACCGATGTTGCCAAACTGCCCTACAGCGCTGTTGCCAGGCATGTGAACAAATTGATCTTGCAAGGTATAAGAATTGGCGAATTTCCCGGGGACGCCAAATTAATCGGCAGAGACACCGTCATTGGCGCAGGCATGACCGCGATTGTAGCCATTCACAACAGAAAGTCCGACGAAGCATATCAACAACGCCTCGCGAAAGCTGTTCTTAGGGCGCTTAATGCATCTTCAAGTCTTGCCGAAGAGGCATCGTCCTGTGAGCTTGCACCTCTGACACCAATAGAAGCATCAGGGTCTATAATCTCATTACCTTGCCAAATGCAGCGACGCGTCAGAGTTAACTTCACACAATCAAATTAATGTCTGAAGCCTGCAATTAGCCGCCCAGCTTTTTTTCCAGTTTGGACAAGCGCTCCTGTAGCGCGCGCAACTCTTCGATATCCTTTTTGGTTGCGCTTTTATTCTCTGATGACGCCTCATCATCAGATTTATCCTTCGTTTCAGGGACCGCCTCTGTGTCGTCGCCTGTCCATCCGCCCATGCCCCAAAATTGCGCCATGCGGTTACGGAAGTCGTGCTGGAAATTAGCGACCTGGCTAGGCGCTAGACCCGCCCAAGGCAAAAAAGTCGCCGACATAGAATCGGTCAACCGGCGTTGCTGTTCCCGCATAAGCCTGAAGGAATCATCAAAAAATCCAGTCATGAACTCGCGTGCGCTGCTTTGATGAGCGCGGATGAGTTCGGTCAAAACATCAGCAGACAAGATCGCCTCATCCGAATTTGCTTCCTGATCAATAATCAACTGCAGTAACAGCTGACGTGTCACATCCTCGCCAGTCTCTGTATCTTCGACATGGATATTGTGGCCTTGTCGAATCAGCTCCGCCACTTCCGGCAGTTTGATGTATTTGCTAGCTGATTTGTTATAGAGTTTGCGACTTGGATAGCGTCGCAACAAAATCGTTTCCATGTGTCAGTTTCTTCTATTCGCCCACTAATAACCGCTTCAATGCACAGGAAGGGCCAGCGGTTTATCTCTGTTCTCAACATCGTCTTTGAAAACAGTTTCACTATCTTTCATGAATTGCAGAACTTTAGGCGCAATGGAATTGCGCCATTTTGAACCAGAGAAAACAGCAAAATGTCCTGCATCGTCTTCAATATGGTGCCGCTTGAGTGTTTCCGGTAAATTACAGGTGATATCAAGCGCAGCTTTGCATTGACCTGGCGCTGAAATATCGTCTCTTGCTCCTTCCACGACAAAGATTGGTGTTTTTCGGATGCCAGAGATAGGGACATGTTCACCGCGCAGCGTAAACGCGTCACGACCTATTTCTCTGTTCTTGAATATCCGCTCTACCGTTGTCAGGAAAAATTCACCCGTCATATCCATAACAGCGAGGTACTCATCGTAAAACGTATTGTGACGATCAACCTGATCTTGCCGCCCCATGGCCAGGTCTTGCCACTGCCGCATGAAATTCGAAAAATGGCGAGCTGGGTTCATCGCCATAAATGCGCTTAGCTGCATTGCGCCAGGATATACCAGACGACCATAGCCCTCATATGCTCGACCAACAGCAAACAATGCATGTCTTTTCAGAGTCTCTATATCCACTTTGTCCGCATACTGCGTCACTTCAGTCGGGGCGGCTCCAGGGTCGATCGGCCCAGCCATCAAAGTCAATGAAGCAAGCGGCCTGTCTTTGTGCAGTTGTTCGTAACGCGCCACGCTTGCAAGCACGAGCGGCGCCGGCTGACACACACCGATGACATGTGTGTCCGGACCAAGAAACTCAATCCACTCTCCCAAGTATTCCACATAGTCTTCAATATCAAAATCACCAGCGGACAACGGCACTTCTCGCGCATTACGCCAGTCCGTAATGTAAACATCAGCTTCAGGCAGCAGCCGCTCAACACTGTCACGGAGCAAGGTGGCATAATGGCCTGACTTTGGCGCCGCGATCAAAACCCTTGGTTGTCCCTGTGGCGATTTTGCTTTTTTGAAATGCAAAAGGTCACCAAATGGTAACTTGTGTACATATTCCAATTTTACTGAAACTTTTCGCCCTTTAATTAAGACGAAATCAATAAACCAATCAGGTTTAGCCTGAGATGCTGTTATCGTTCTTTCAAGCAATTCCCCAAATGCGCGAACATTACTCGCCGTATAAGGAAATACCGACCTGTAAAAAGGATGAGACCAGAATTTTGTGATTAAACTTGCTCCCATTTTCATATTATATGAACAAAGGTGAGCTATTTCATAAGCAAGATTGGGCTGAATTCGCATTTGTTACTCCAAACTCTGCGTGGGTGGATAGTCAAACGCTTCAACTATGTTAAAATTTACCATGGACATTAAGTTTTCGTCCTATGAAAAAAGCAGTGTGTGATCATGAATAATCCGGGGGAATTCTGGGAGACGTTGCAAAACGTCAATCGGATTTATCAACTTACTCAACGACTATTTGGCGCTCTCTCGCGTCGTGATCTCAGAAACCCGCTGGTTGAAGGCCCAGGTTTCCACTACTATGTGCGCGCGATTATGAGCAGCGCTTCGGGCATGGTCGCTAACCCTTTCACCGCAATCAACGCACATCTACAAGCCATCACCGCTAGCACGGCTTACGCTTCGGAAGTCTACCAGATGATTTTAACTGGCGAACTTTCGCGAATGATGAAGCCGGGCGCACACGAAACTGATGAAGCATGGGCGCGGCATCCTTTCTACCTAGGTTTGAAACACTGGCATAAATTTGTATCTTCGACCATCGACAACGCGATCGTCGTCGCTGAGACACCAGATGAAAAAACCCGCCAGCAACTTGGCTTCTTCGCCAATCAGATCAAGGCGATGTTGGCTCCTGAAAATTACTTGCTGACCAACCCGGCAGCTGTGCGCAAAATGATCGAGACAAACGGACAGTCTGTTGTTAATGGGCTTGAGCATCTTGTTGAAGACGTCGAACGCGCAGACGGTGACTTCCTTGTCGCCCTCGCTGACCCGACTGGTTTCACTGTAGGCAAGGATCTGGCCAAGACCTCTGGCTATGTTGTTTATGAAACACCCCTCTTCCAGCTCATTCACTATGAGCCACGTTCTCCTAACGTCTATGCCACACCGATTGTGATGATCCCGCCATGGGTCAACAAGTTTTACATCATGGACCTGCAGGAAAAGAACTCGATGATCAAATGGATCCTCGAGCAGGGTTTTTCCGTTTACATGGTTTCATGGCGCAATCCAGACGGAAAAATGCGCGATATGAGCCTAGACGACTATATCCTGAATGGCGTTGTCGCAGCCGTCGAAAAGGTTCGCAAACTCACGGACCAACAATCGGTCAACCTTCTGGGCTATTGCATCGGCGGTTTTGCCGCGGTGGCGGCATCTGCCTGGTACACGAAACAAGCGAACAAATCCCCTATTCGCTCACTGACACTGTTCACCACATTTACCGACTTCTCCGAACCGGGTTCACTGAAAGTCTTTGCCGATCCAAGTTTTACCGCCGGATTGATGCACGAGATGTATCGAACAGGTGTTTTTGACAAACGGATCCTTGCGCGCACGTTCAGTTTCCTGCGGCCGAACGATCTGGTTTATGAACCCGCGATCCACTCCTACCTGCTCGGCGAAGAACGTCCTAAATTCGACCTGCTTTTCTGGAACGGGGACTCAACCAACCTACCTGCCAAAATGGCGAGTGAGTTGTTGATCCGCCTGTTGCGTGACAATGAGTTCACTAAAGGCAAGTTCACAGTCAATAATGTTCCAATCTCAATTGGAGACATCAAAACGCCAATCTACGCTGTTACCGGCGAGACGGATCATATTGTGCCTTGGAAATCGTCATTCAAAGGATTGGCTAAAGCGAACGGAAACAATCGCTACGTTGTTTCGCGGTCAGGTCACATTGCTGGCATTATCAATCACCCAAGCAGGAACAAATATGGATATTGGGTGAGTGATGAGAAACCAACAGACTGTGATGCTTGGCTCCGCAATGCAGAGCTCAACGAAGGCTCCTGGTGGCCAGATTGGGCGCGCTGGCTCACACGCCGCTCAGGTAAGAAGATAGATATCGACCAGGGATGGCCAGACAATCACCCAAAACTTGAGCCCGCTCCAGGCTCATATGTCAAAGCATAATTTTTGCCGCGATGCGGCATTTGAAAAAATATTTCGCACTTGCGGCAAAAACGCTTGACTATGACGCGCTGCGGCATTATAAAGAAGATGCTGGAGCAAGGAGATATTCACATGGCCACGGCAACTTACGACCCAATGAAAGCTCTGGAACCATTCATGACTTTCAAACCGACTGAAGCGATGGATTTTGCACCAGCTAAAGCCTTCACTGGCTTGCTGGAAAAAATGCGCGACATCACAGTCGACACAATGAACCGCAATGTTGAGCTGACAGTTGACTGGATGAAAGACGCTGCGCACGACGTTGAAACACTCGCAAAACAGGACCTTGGTTCTGGCGATGCTTTCAAAGTCGCTAGCGAAGTTGCTTCCAGCTCAGCAAGCTCTCTTCCTTCCCGTATGTTCGCATACACAGAAGTTGCGAAAAAAGCTCAATTCGACATGATGGAAACAATTCTGTCGGCGTCTACGCCTTCAGCTGTTGCCGAAACAGTCGAAGAAGCAACTGAACAAGCGAAAAAAGCAGCTGCTAAAACAACTGCTGCCGCTAAAAAGAAAGCTGACTAATCAGTTTTCAATGACGTGCGGCCTATAACGCCACGTCATTAGACGAATGCAATACAGCCCGACACTTCATTTCAAGCGTCGGGCTGTTTTCATTGGGTTTCCGGTCTGACGGTTAGCGGCCTTTAAAATCCGCTTTGCGCTTCTCCAATGTGGCGCTCACACCTTCCATGTGGTCTTCGCTTAAATGCATGAGCACCTGAGACGCCGCCGACATATCCATAAGCGTGTCATAACTAGCTGTCTGGCCGTGACGCATCAAAGACTTGGCAAGGCGCAGCGCCTGCGGCGGCTGTTCTGCAACTTTTTCAGCCAGTTTCATGGCTTCGTCTATCAGACTATCCGGCGCGACAACCCGTGAAATCAGACCCCACTCTTCAGCCTGCTCAGCTGAAATCACATCGCCAGTGTAAAGCAGTTCTGAGGCCCGCGCGGGTCCTATAATGCGTGGCAACAACCAAGCACCGCCATCTCCAGGGATGAGTCCCACCTTCAGGAAAGTGACGCCAAACTTGGCTTTCTCGGACGCGATACGCATGTCAGCAAGACAGGCCACATCACACCCCAGACCAATAGCAGGACCATTAACCGCAGCAATGAGAGGAACTTCCAAATTGTAGATCGCCTTGACGGCTTGGTGGATGTTACGACGGTATCCTTCCCGGATGTCATATGCGCTTCCCGCAAAAGCGCCTGTGCGGGCTTTCATCGCCTTGATGTCACCGCCTGCGGAAAACGCACGCCCCTCACCCGTCAGAATTGCGCAACGAATGTCTGGATCGGCGTCCACTTTTGCACAGACAGCCGCAACCGCCTCACCATCACCTTGCTGTCCCAAAGCATTCATCATGTCAGGACGGTTGAGCGTCAATATTGCGATGGCGCCGCGCTTTTCAAATGTCATGACTGACATAGCTGTTTCCTCTTCAGCCAGAATTATGAAGTCCCAATTGTCTTCGGCGCGATAAGCGGCTTTAGCCGTTCTTTTTCATCGCCGCTTCTGCTTGCGCCCAGGCAGCTTTCGCCAACGGCTCAAGACGCGCAGCTGTCGCCGCAGCTTTTGCATTTGATGCGTTTCCTTTAAGCATGCGGCCTTTCACCCCGTGAATGATCGCAGCCAGGCGGAACATGTTGAAAGCAAGGTAGAAATCGAGGTTATCGATGCCGCTGCGCCCTGTGCGTTCACAATAAGCCTGAACATACTCCTCTTCCGTCGGGATGTTCATCTCGTCAAAATTACAGTCGCTAAGACTAGTTGAGAGCCCTTTAGGCATGCGGAACGCCATCAGGTGATAGGTAAAGTCACCAATTGGATGGCCCAGCGTTGACAATTCCCAATCCAAAACAGCAATCACACGCGGCTCAGTCGGGTGGAAAATCATGTTGTCACAGCGATAGTCACCATGGACCAGGGTCGTCTCATCGCCTGCTGGAATATTCTTCGGCAACCACTCAACGAGGTTGTCCATTTCCGGTACGCGGCCTGCGATTTCATCCTGCAGGTATTGCTTTGACCAGCGACCAATCTGTCGCTCAAAATAATTCCCCGGACGACCATAATCACCCAAGCCAATCGCCTCATAATCGACATTATGGAGGCGCGCGATTGTGTCGTTCATCGCATCAAAATATTTGCGACGGTCTTCTGTTGGGACTTCAGGAAATGATGTGTCCCAGAAAATGCGCCCTTCCACCATATCCATGATGTAGAAGTCAGCATCCATGACGTCAGGGTCCTGACACAGCGCATATGTCTTTGGAACCGGGAAACCAACTGTGCCAAGCGCGGAGATGATCCGATGTTCGCGATCAACCGCATGTGCGCCTTTCAGCAACTGCCCCGGCGGCTTGCGGCGCAACACATAGTTTTTCTTTTCCGTCGAAATCTTGAAAGTCGGGTTAGATTGCCCACCCGGGAATTTATCCACGGAAATTGGTCCTTCAAACCCTTCGATTTGGTCCGCCATCCAGGCAGCCAGTTTATCTTCTTCGAAGTATTTTTGCGGCGTCGCCTCCGACATCACGCATTCTCCCGTGGTTATGTCTTGTCGACCGCGCATCATGTGTTCGTACGCGGCGTTAGCAATGTACGGAGCACCCATTCAAGGATGCTCCGTATGATTTGATACCTGGGACCAAAGCCCCAAGAGCTGATTAGCCGTTAAAGGTTTTGCCTTCTGCGACCAACTTCTCAAGTAGAGCTGCTGGTTTGAACGCTTCGCCATATTTAGCTTCATAACCTTTTAGGCTGGCAAGGATCTTGTCGAGACCAACCTGATCCGCCCAGAACATTGGACCACCAGTCCAAGCTGGCCAGCCGTAACCGTTCAACCAAACGATGTCGATGTCAGATGCGCGCTGCGCCATGCCCTCTTCAAGGATTTTAGCGCCCTCGTTGACCATGGTGTAAAGCAAACGCTCTTTGATTTCTTCGTCAGATACATCGCGCGCCTCGTGGCCGTGTTTAGCCATGAAGTCTGCGATAACTTTCTCAGTAAACTCGGAAGGCGAACCACGACGGTTTTCGTCATAGTCATAGAAACCAGCCGATGTTTTCTGACCGCGACGGTCGTTCTCACACAAGATTTCGCGGATTGTGGAAGAAGAAGATTTTTCAGCTGTCCAGCCAAGGTCCAGACCAGCAAGGTCACCCATCTGGAATGGTCCCATTGGGAAGCCAAACTCAGTCAACACACGGTCCACATCCCATGGCTTTGCGCCAGATAGGATAAGGTCGTTAGCCTGTGCCTGACGTGGCGCAAGCATACGGTTACCGATGAAGCCAAAGCAGACGCCAGCAACAACAGCGATCTTCTTGATCTTCTTCGCCAGATCCATGCTGGTCGCCAGCACAGCGTGAGATGTTTTCTCACCACGCACAACTTCAAGCAGACGCATAACGTTTGCAGGTGAGAAGAAGTGCAGACCGACAACGCTTTCAGGACGTTTGGTGACTGACGCAATCTCGTCGATGTTGAGGTAAGATGTGTTGGAAGCAAGGATAGCGCCCGGCTTTGCAATCGCATCCAGCTTCGTGAAAATCTCTTTCTTCACTTCCATCAGCTCGAAAACAGCTTCGATGATCAGGTCACAGTCGCCCAGGTCTTCCATTTCCAGCGTGCCGGAAAGAAGGCTCATTGCATTGTCGACTTGCTCTTCGGTCATACGACCTTTTTTAGCTGTCGCTTCATAGTTCTTGCGGATGATGCCCATGCCGCGTTCCAGAGGCGCTTGTTCACGCTCTAGAATTTTGACCGGGATACCTGCAGACAGGAAGTTCATGGCGATACCGCCACCCATCGTTCCCGCACCTAGAATACCAACCTGTTTGATTGGCAGAAGTTCAGTGCCCTTTGGCAGGTCGTCAATCTTGGACGCCATGCGCTCTGCGAAGAATACGTGACGCAGCGCTTTTGACTGGTCGCCAGTGACGAGTTTGGTGAAAAGCTCACGCTCTTTCGCCATACCTTCCTCGAACGGAAGTTCAACAGCAGCCTGAACCGCCTGAATACAAGCTACAGGCGCCTCAAGGCCACGCAGGCGACGAGCATTCTTCTGTTGGAAACGAGAGAAGACATCCATGTCAGCACGCGCTTCTTCAAGTTTTTCAGAGCGGTCACGCACTTTAGGGTGGTCAGACTTTTCCGCAATTTCTTTTGCAAAAGCCAGCGCGCTGTCCAAAAGAGCGCCTTCTTCCACGATTTTGTCGACCAGGCCTGTCGTCTCGCCTTTTTTCGCTGGGATCGGGTCGCCTTTGACGATCATCTCAAGCGCTGGCTCAACGCCAACAACGCGCGGAAGACGTTGTGTGCCGCCTGCGCCGGGCAGGATGCCCAGTTTAACTTCTGGCAGGCCAAGCTTTGCGGAAGGAACAGCCACACGATAGTGACAGCCCAGAGCGACCTCAAGACCACCGCCAAGCGCCGTTCCGTGAATAGCAGCGACAACCGGCTTCGGGCTTGCTTCGATTTTGTTGACAACGTCAGGCAAGGATGGCGCTTGTGGCGGCTTGCCGAATTCTGTGATGTCAGCGCCCGCAAAGAATGTGCGGCCTTCACATGTGATCACGACCGCTTTGACGCTGTCGTCAGCAGCTGCTTTCGCGATGCCGTCTTCGAGGCCTGCGCGCACTGCCTGACCGAGTGCGTTTACTGGCGGATTGTTGGAAGTGATGACGGCGATACCGTCCTTAACGTCGTATGAAATGACGTCTGACATTATTGCATTCTCCCGCAGTTTATTGCCCGCCCAGTTTGTCAGGCGGTTAATCTGGCGACTGTTATCAAACGTCGCGCAACGGAATGCAATATTGTTCTAAGCGCCTGTTGTCACACTTTGGCTATTTAATTCCCCTAAATCCAACCTAGCCCAGACTGATTTGACTTGCGGACACTCATTTTCGCTCAAAACGCGACTTAAGGTCTGGATCTTGCTAGTTCGTTGGCAGATTTTATTGCCCGTGAGTCTTTGAAGATGACGTCTCCATCACCGCGTATTCTGGTTGCCATCGCCACATATAAGCGAGTTGATTTGCTCAAGGGCCTGTTGACCAGTCTTGATGCGCTCCAGTTTGAAACAGATCCAGACGCGGACATCACAATCGCGGTCATAGAAAACGATCCGGGTGAAACCGCCCGTGACGCGGTATGCGCCCACAGCGAGCACAGCCCATTCAAGGTCATTTATGAGGTGGAAAACCGTCCTGGCGTAACGCATGTGCGCAACCGTGCGCTGTCGATGGCTAAAGACTATGATTTTCTTGCGTTCATAGATGACGATGAATTTGCGACACCGAACTGGTTGGATGAATTGTTACGCCGTCAAAAAACAACCGGCGCGACCGCTGTTTTTGGACCGGTGCGTTCAGTCTATTCCGATAAGGTCTCTGCGTGGATCGCCGATTGGGCGCCGCACGCCACACCGTATGAAACCGATGCCATCATGAGCAAGCCCGGCGCGACGTGTAATTGCCTGATCAGTATGTCGGCGATAGCTGACGAAGACCTGACTTTTGATCCTAAAATGTCGCTGCTTGGTGGTGAGGACACTTTATTTTTCTCAAAACTCATGGATCGCGGCCACATCCTTGCCCAATCCAGCACAGCTATCGTCCACGAACACATTCCGGACAATCGAGCGCAAGTGTCCTGGCTGTTGCGTCGATGGTACCGCACAGGCATGACTGATGCGATGATTGGCGGACGCAACGCTTCACAAACATCGACCCGGATCAAGGCGGTTGTCGGCGGCCTAGTCCGTATTGGAGCCGGGCTAAGCATGGCCGCCACAACTTACGCGCTCAGCTTAGGCAAAGCTAAAATTCCCACTATGAATCGGCTTTACACAGCATCTCGCGGCGCTGGCATGATCGCATTTGCCTTCGGCTTCAGCTATGAAGAATACGGCAACAAAAAAGCTGACTAATCTGGCTTCGCAGCTGATCACCATATCCTTTTAAATCTCAACTACCCTGCCCGATCCCCATCGACTGGAAACTGCATACAAAAAAGCGCCCCTCTACCGAGGAGCGCTTTTTCAGTTTGGCGTTCAGCGCAGGGGTGTTTCCCCTGCTCTGAATATTATCCGTTGATGTAGTATTTTGAGTAAGCTTTGTAGTTGCTCAGCGCAGAACCTGAGTGCTTGGACAAGCGCTTAAGGTCAACAAATGTCAGCGCCACACCAGCAACGTTCGCACGGAATTCACGCAGCACGCTCAGTGTCTGTGTCAGCGCCGCACGGCTTGTCTTGCGCCAACGCGCCGTCACCAGAACCTGGTCAGATTTAGCCGCGATCACACGCGTTTCCGCCATCAGGAGGATTGGCGCCGTGTCAATCACGATCAGATCGTACTCAGTCCGCAGACGTGCAATCAGCGCATCAAATGCTTTTGAGCCGAAGACATCGCGTGTTGTGTTGCGCGCTTTGGTCAGCGGCAGAACGTCAAGCTCTGTTTCCGTGTCGCGGTGAATTGCGCTTTCCAGCTCCACTTCGCCCAACAGGTATTCAACAAGACCTGTTTCTGGTTTGAGTTCAGAGATTTCTGTTAGCTGACGACGACGGAAGTCACCATCAATCACCAGGGTGCGAGATCCGGTCATTGCGGACATACGGCCCAGGGAAAGTGACAGACTGGTCTTACCTTCTGATGGGAAGGAGGATGTGACCGTCACCAGCTGAGCAGGTTTGTCGATATCAGCAAACTTCACCGATGCGCGCAGATTGCGCATGGATTCTGCGTACGCAGACATCGGATGGTTCACCAGATATTTGGCCGGTTGCGCCTTCGTGCCCAATCCTGTTGGCAAGAGAGGTACGTTGCCAAGGAAAGGCACAGAGTATTTTTCCTCGATCTCTTCACCCGCTGAGATGTGGTTGTCCAGCAGCTCAATGACGAGAACGATCGCGCCAGCAGTTGCAAACCCAAGGATCAGACCCAGAGCCAGGTTCAGCGTCTTGCGTGGCAATGCTGGCGCTGTAGGCACATCAGCATAGGCAAGAATACGCGCATCAGCCTGATTGATGGATTCCTCAGCGTTTGTTTCCTGCATTTTGGACAGGAAGTCTTCATAAAGGGTCCGCTTGGCTTCCGCGTTCCGTTCAAGTTCACGCAAACGCACAAGCGCCTGGTTGTTGGAGGCCAACTCGCTGCGAAGACTGGAAAGGCTCGCACGCAAAGAGTCGAGACGTTGACGAGAGATCGCGACTTCACTTTCCAGACTTGAAACAATCCGGCGAATTTCAGCTTCAATCTGCTGACGGATATCACGTTCTTCACCAATAATGGCAATTACATCAGGGTGACGCGGGCCATACTTGGTTTCAAGGTCTGCGCGCTCGCGGGCAACCTGCGCCTGCTGTTCACGCAGGTTACGGATTGTGCTGGACTGAAGCGCCTCTGCGATCGCCTCTGCGCCCGCACCGCGGTTCAGCTGGTTGCGCACAGACGACAAACGTGCGCGGCGTTCAGAGTATTCTGCTTCTTGTGTGATAAGTTGAGCAGAAATATCAGAAATCTGTTGCTCAGTAAGCGTTTGGCCCTTTGCGCTCAACAGGCCTTGTTGCGCACGATAAGCTTCCACAGCACTTTCAGCAGCGTTCACCTCAGAGCGCAAATCGGACAGCTGCACATCCAGCCATTCGTTTTTACGGCGTGTCTTTTCAAACTTTGTCTCAAGCTGGTCGACCAGATATTGATCCGCGACTGTGTTTGCAATCTTTGCCGCCATCTCTGGGTCGATGCTGCTTGCAGTGATTTGGAACAATAGCTTGCGACCAACACGTTCGGCGCGTACTTTCTGCCCTAATATAGCCGTAGCTGTCTTAATGCGAGCGGCTTCTTTTTCAGCTTCTGTCAGCTCAATCACAGGCCTTGCAGGCTCGTTGCTTGGCACGATTGATTTAATGACGCCTTTTACGTCCGCCTTGAATTTGTCCAGACCTTCAAGTTTGACAAGGCTTGGATTGAATTCCGGCAATTTGTGAAGTTCAAGTTCTTCTGCGACACGGCCAAGCAGAACTGGACTGGTAATAACCTCAAGTTCTGTCTCAAGCGCTTCTGGTGAATCATCCAGCCCGTATTGTCCGGTGTCCAGCAACTGGTTCTGACGCGGATCAACGATAACCTTCGCACCGGCCTGATAGACCGGCGTCATCTGGAAAGTCAGAACGGCGACGATCGAAAAGATCGACACCACCACCGCAGCAAGCGTCCACATGTGACGACGGATTGTCCTCACAACCTGCTGAAGGCTAATGACTTGCGCAGGCCCCGTCAAAGACGAGAAGGATTGCAGCGCGCTCGCTTCGATCGGGTATGGATATGCCTTGCTCACGGTGGATGTCCTTAAAAGTACAATAACTCTACAGATATTCAGGTGCGGGCGGCCTGCTCCCTTATGGGAACAGGGTTACGCCAACACCAACAATTGTTTGGTCGAATGTGTAGCCGAGGCTGTCACTGTCAGTTTCGCGGCTGTTGAAATCCACATAAGCGCTAAAGTGCGCGTGCGGGTTCATCTTGTAAGTCGCGCGCGCGCCAACTGTGTAATAGTCTTGGTTGTAAGAAGCGCTGAGATCATTTGAACTGAACTCTTCAACACCAACTGTTGCGTGGGCGTTCAACAGAACGTTGCGCTTAAGCTCGTGGTCAACGCCGAGATCAACTTGTGTGACCAACGCTGAGGTTATGTTCAACAGACCAAAGTCACGTGTGTCGCGGCTTGCGCCCAGGCTGACGGTCGTGAGCTGAGTTGGAAGCCACTGCACATCTGCAAAAACAGATACGCTTTCAATGTCCTCAACATTTACGTCCGCACGGTCTTCTTGAAGAAAACCAACAGCAACTTCACCACGGATCAGTTGCGGTAGCTGGAAGCTTGAACCAACGCTGACGTTTAAAGTGTCTGCGTCACGGTCCAGACCATCACCGCCCAATTGATCAAATTCACGCTGACCAGCGGCGGCGTTTACAAAGAGTGCGATGTCCGGGCTAACAGCGTACGCAGCGCGCGCGTTGATGACATTGAAAGAGTGGTCACGGAAATCCTGGTCAACAGGTTGGCCAGCATCCACACCTTCAGCTGTCAAAGTTGCATCTTCATAATCGTATTCAGTTGTCTGCACACCTGCAGAAAGACGCACACGCTGACGTGTCCACTGCGCTTCTGCGCCGGCCTGAATGAGTGAGTATTCGATAGGCTCGGCAAAGAATGAAACATCGCCTGATGTGCCGCGACGTTCGAACAGATTGTTTGCGCCTGCGTTGACGTTGATTTCAAAATCGCGGCTCACATCAATGCGGCCACGCAGACCAGATGTGAGTTCTGTGTTCGATTCTGAACCAATGTCTGTGTATTCAGAATGTCTTGCGCCAACATCCACGCTGAGTGCGTGCGCCGACCAGTTTGACTCAAGACGCAGATTTGGATTTGCTTTTACGATAATGTCAGAGTCTTCAACGTCTTCGCGCGCATAAACGTTTGAGTTTGATTCAACACCCAGCTCCAGACGCGGCGTTGCGTTAAATGCGCCCAAGCGAAGTGGCTTTGGCTCAAAATCTTCGTGATAGCGCTCGCCTGCGCCCGTCACTCGGTCGCGGTTGAAAAAGTCTTCCTGCGCGTAGCTGGCGCCGGTTGTTAAGACGATCGCGATGGAGCTTACGCTCATAAGTTTGATCAGTTTCGACACGTGCAGTCCCTTCCTGCTACGCGCAATGTGCGCGAAAATTAGAATTCTCCTGACAGGAGCAATTTTGGGGCCAAACACACCCTGAATTCAGGAATTTTTTGATTGTCCCACTTTTTCCCCATCAAGCGCATCCATCAGCTATCATTTGAAGCTGTTGAACACCCTCAACCTCATTACCTTGAAGGTGTTGATCTGCTGCAAAAGCAACAACCAACAAAAACAAGGTTTTTCTCAGACAAACTAAAGCGCCTGATGCTAAAAATTTTCCTAGATAGGTCGCTAAAATTCAATACGGTTCGCCAATTAATCGCTGTTTTCACTGCAAAATTAACCATCCCCTAGAGGAATGGGTAAAATTAGGCCGCAACGGTTTGTTTTTTAGTGACTTTCTCAATCAAAATGCCCGCAAGTTGACTTACTACAAATCCGAACGCGTCCGGCTGTTGGATCAACGCCCCCAAAACAGCCAGAAATTGCTTGGCCTTGAGATGATCTACGATGCTGACAAACGTATGCGCGTGCTTCAGGCGACGCGTATGCGCCTTCGCAGCCAGGAATGCGTCAGAATTTAATTCCGCCCGATGGCGCAATTCAAACCTTTTGGCCGCATTCACCAATTTTGAAGTCAGCTCCGGCGTCAGCCGATGCGAAATAGACCCTGCTTCAACCTGGTAAAGATACCCAGCTATTGGCTCAAACACCATGCGCGCACCACAGGCCAACAGGTCAGCCACTAAATAATAATCCTCAGAGTTTCTGAGGGATGGGTCATATTCGACGCCATGTTTCTTGAGTGTTTCCGTTTTGAACAACGGTTTGAGATATCCAAGCGCTGGTAGTTTTGAAAACATTCGATTGTTTCGAATATAGGTCGCCAGATCAATGTCGTGACGCTGCGCGAATGCCGGGGCCGACAGAAAGTAATGATCTTCGATCGCCTGACCTTGCCCGTCCACACGCTGAATGTTGTCCACGATAATGTCGGCCTGCGTCTCATCCGCCACGCGAACAAGTTGCGACAATCTTTGCGGCGCAAAACTATCGTCAGCATCCAGCACAGCCACATAGCGCCCCTTGGCAGACGCGATTGCTGTGTTGCGCGCTATTGACGGCCCGCCATTTATTTCCTGTCTGATGACTTTTAGGCGCGGATCGCTGCGGCCTGCCATCCGTGCGGCTTCAGCTGTGTCATCAGGAGACGCGTCATCGACAACGATAACTTCCAGATCCACGCCTTCTTGTGACAGTGCGGACGCTATCGCCTTGTGGACATAATCCTGCGCCTTGAAAGCTGCGATGATGACGGAGACATCTGTCATGGCTCAACCTTTAGCGCGTGATGATTTCAGCGTGCCGGAAGCGGCGTCATTTGGTCTTCAGCCACTTCAAACCCGCCCTGCTCATTTTGGCGGATCGCCTTGGACGGCGCCAACACATGCCGGAAGGACATGGCGCTAAGGCCCCCAACGAACAGAATAATCTTGTTCATCTCAAACACGTTATAAAGGTCGGATTCCGTAAATGACCGCGCCAGCGCCAATACTCCCAGAATGAGGAAAAATGACATCGCCAGATCCTGCTTGCGGAACCAGTTGGCGAACAAGCGATAGACGACAAATGCTTCACCGATCAGAAGGAAAGCTGCGCCAACAAGCCCTAAATGGACCGCTGTTTCGATGTAAGAGTTATGGAAACTAAAGCGTGTGCCCGCCGCTTTGTGGAAGTATTCCAGCCATGACTCAGCATCCCCGCGGCCAAGCTGCCAGAAACCTTCCGCACCGATACCCATAACCGGATTGTCACGGATCAACTGAGCGCCATAATCCCAAAGTTCGGTTCGCCCTGTGAGAGTGGCGTCCTTGCCAACCGCATCAAGAAATGCGTTGACGGGCCCTTGTGTAAAGATCGACATCGCCACGATAACTCCGCCAATCATCATTGCGAGCAACGCCACCATCAAGACATATGAAGCCGCTTGGATTTTGGCGACAGCGCGCCAGAATGTGCCGATAATGGTCATCACCCCGAACGCTAGTATTGCCATCACCAGAGACGTGGCTGACTCCACTTTAAAAAGCGCCAGAAACGTCAACGGCATGAAGAACAAAGCTGCGCCCTTTTCCAGCCAGTTCGCGCGTTCAGCAAAGATCATGTAGAGACACGCGACAAACATGAAGAACATGCGGTTTGCGACCAGGTTTTTTTCTGTAAATCCGATCGGCGTATTGTAAGGACCAAGCTGCGGCAGATGCGCGATCACAATTAGCGAAACAGGGATATAGGCGTAAAACAGCGCTTTGATAATCTGATGCGGACTCAATCGTATGGCGATGTAAATCATCATCATGACGTCAAGCGCGTGCATGATTCCAAATTTCAGCGCAGCTGAGGAATTCGGCGACCAAAGAACTGAAAAACCGACCCATGCCGGAAAAAGAAACAAGAACCACAAATGCCCGAAATACGGCCGCAGGAACTCTCGGTTCCAAACCAGGCTGGCCATAAACAACGCAAGGCAAAGATAGCGAACTGGTCCCATCCCCGGGAAATCAGCAGCTGTTGCAAAAAACCAGACTGCAACCAACAGGATCTCAAGCCATGAGCCTTCGAACGGGATTTTTACCGGCACCAGATTTGGAGACAGTAGTCCGCTTTTAGCGCGAAAATCGCCAGCTGATGTATCTGTGACGGACATGCAAGCCTCTTACGTGACATCCATAACGCTGCCCCATAAAGGTGCAAGACGTTATTCATTCACTATCCATATACAAGATTGGCGCCTAAACCCATTCGCCCGTAGCGCGAATTCAAACTCACCCAATCTCACCCCTCTCGCCTTCTGGCTAACATTTTGAAGATAAAGATGTTTGAACCGGGCGAGCTTGCTTTGAAGTTTTCTGTTCAGACACCTGCAAGATTTTCGCCACCGGGCAGGATTTAGGTGTCGCAATTGCATGGCTTATTCAAACGCCAATCATCGGGCTGACAGCTTATGATCAAAGAGAAAACGCAATTCCAATTCAAACACGCAAGCGTGGTAAAACCGCTTAGTCTTGGCGCCATTGCATTATTTTCCGGCATGCAAACACATGCACAGGAACGTCCTCCAAACCGCACGCTGGAGGAATCTTTTACAACGCACTTCGATGCGCCACTGGATGAAAACGATTGGTATGTGTCGGATTTCAAAGTCAAAGGCGGCATTTTCAAAAACAGCTGGTCCTCACAAAACGTCATCGCGACAGATGAAGGTGTCATTCTCAAACTGACCCGCAAACTTCGGTTTGGCCTCTTCCCTTATTTTGAAGGCGGCGAGCTTCAGCGCCGGGGCTGGTTTCATTACGGCCGTTTTGAAGTGGTTATGAAAGCCCCAACAGGCGGCGGTGTGGTGTCAGGCTTCTTCACTCACACGAATGATTATTTCGGTGATCCGCACGATGAAATCGACATCGAATTTCTTGGCGGACAAACAAATTCGGTTCACCTAAACGCCTATAACGCCTCCAGACAAATCGGAAGCAAACCGATCGACATGGAGTTTGACACCGCCAGTGCGTTTCATCTCTACGCGTTTGAATGGACCCCTGAACGCCTTTCGTGGTCCGTTGACGACAAACCGATATTCCAAGTCACAGACGCCGACTTTGATATTCCCGACACACCGCAACGCCTGATCGCCCAAATCTGGACAGGCCGGTTTTATGATTGGCACGGCCTGCCCACCTTTAAAAACGACGCCCAGATGCACTTACTTTGTATGTCCTATCAGGCGGCTGATGACGTCGACGCAGAACAGTGCAGCGACAACGTCAAACTACCACCTCAATAAAAAGACCTGCTTATCCAAGATAAACAGGTCCGTTTCAAATCGACAGGCTTAGCGTAGCTTATGTTGTAAGCGCAGCTTCCTGATCATCCTTAGATGGCGGCAGCATATCGTCGCGTGTAAGCACCAGCGTGTCTTCGTCCGCCCCAGGACGCGGCACAAACAACATGCCCTTTAGAAAACCTAACGCCCAGCCATTGTGCATCGCGGCCAGCGCCAGTCCGGCATACGCGCCCTTTGCTGATTTCAGTTTGAGCATGCACGCCACGCTCACGCCCAGCAACGCGCCCATATATAAGAAGGGTTCAATCGCTATCAGGCTGGTAATTGTGTTGGAAAACGCCTCACCATTGCGTCCCATCGTCATCCAGACAAGCAGCCCCGCCGCCATCGCGATCAGGTTAAGCAAAGGAATCGCCTGACGCAGTTTAGGCGCAGACCGATGTTTCTTCATATTGCGTGCGCGGCCAACACCGTATTTGTAATACTGTTTCCAGACGCCCATAAAGCTGTCGCGGGCAAAATACTGAATGCGCGCGCCCGCATCCATATAGATGCGGCGACCAGACTTGATCACACGGCAATCATATTCAGCATCTTCATTGTGGGTGAAACTTTCGTCGTAACCGCCAAGTTCCAAGAACACCTTTCGATCAAATGCTGCGTGGTGACCGTGGTCGACATAACCAGATTTTAGTCCGCCTCTATGAGCAGATCCGCCTGATCCCAGAGGCTGATCGACAACCCAGGCGTTCGCAGACTGGAAACTTCCGGAACCGACTGCGTCCATCGGCACAACAACAGACGCCGCCCCGGCTTCTTTCAAGCGATATGCAACTTTAAGCACAAAGTCTTTTGGATAGATCGAGTGAGCGTCACACCGAACTAAAATGGAACGTTCTTTATCCACCGTGCGCGCCGCAATGTTCACAGCTGCTGCTTGTATCTTTTTGGGATTGTGGATGAGTTCCAGATTTGGAAATGACTTTCCAAGGTCTGTTACGATCTTTGCCGTTCTGTCCGTGCTACCGCCGTCTGCGACAACAAACTTAACGTTTTTCAGTTCCTCAGACCCACACATGAGAGAGCGAAAGCACGCTTCAATGTGTTTTTCTTCATTCAGGGTCGGGATGACGACCAAAATCTGATTGGCGATCTTCGAAACTTCAAACACTACTTTACTCCAGATCAACCCTAGACACGACTTTAAAACGAAAAGCTTTAAAATCTTGATCTGCAAAAAGAGCGCCAAGCGACCGCATGAACGATTTTCCACGCCCAATTTGATATTCGATACAACGAGGAGTTTGAGTCAACTTAATGCGCGCAGCAAGCGAATTCTCGAATTTTTCACACCAATACTTATATTTTTACGTGCAACACCAGGGGGGCTAGCCAACGCACCTAAAGGTGGTATCAAACATATAGAATTGAATGAGAAACTCGCTGCACGACAGATCAATTATATGTACAGTCGTGTTGGGGCGGAACGAGACTGGAGTAACGTTACATGGCTGCTACAATTGCGGCGGTCGCCAATCTTAAAGGTGGGGTCGGAAAATCAACCACCACCGTTATGTTGGCTGACGGGTTAGCTTACTTCTACGGATTGAATGTGTGCGTCATCGACCTGGACGCTCAAGCCAATTCCAGTCAAATGCTTTTAACCGAACGCGGCGTGCAACAAGCCTATGAACAAGGTAAAGGCGCAACACACCTCTTAAAACAGTTTATTGACCGCGAGCCGCCAAACGCGGCGTCTTTGATTGCGCCAAACGCTGTCACGTTAGAAGAATTACGTATCGCAGAAGAAACAGACCAACGTCAGGGGTGGATTTCAGCACTTCCCTCTCATCCGCATTTGCGACTTCAGGAAATGAGTCTGGAAGAGGAATGGTATTCCAAGGCCGGTACGCCAACGTCTTTATCAACCAGCCTGTCTGAACATTTCCGCGCGGGGTTCGAGCCTCTGCGTGATTATTATGACATTATCCTGCTGGACTGCCCGCCTCACCTTTCGCCCCTTGCCCGCGCAGGCCTTTCGCTGACAGATGTCTTTGTCATGCCAACAATTGCTGACGCTGTTTCAACGTGGGGCACAAAACAATTTTCAGAGTGGGTGGCCGCCAATATTGCGTCTGATTTGGCAAAACGACACTTTGTTTTGATTACGCGCTTTAGAAACACAAGCTATGCTCGCCAGGTGGCCCAGGAATTGAAAGACATTTATCTGAGCGACCGATGGTTTGGTCCGACAATTCCTGAATCCACTCAGGTTTTGAATGCAATGGATCGCGCCGCACCGGACAGTTACAACACATTCCGCGGCAAATATGGCGGTGTGAAAGGCGATGTAAAAAGACTGGCGGAGCGCTTTACGGACTTCCTGAGCCAGCGTGTAGGGCACAAATGGAAAAAAATGAGAGACTAGACGCGATACAATTCCTAGATCGTTTTTTTGACGAACTAAGAGAAGAAGCGCGCGCCAACCCGAAATTTGCCAGCCGTCTTGTACGTGCGATGGGCGGTCAGGTCGTGTTTGAAGACACAGCCAAAGCAGACATCGCTAATCCATATCTGCTTGCAGCTGAAGGCGATCGATCTAATTTTTACGCGGTGTTCTCTTCGTTGAAGGCGGCTCAGATTAAGAAAGTCCTCAAGGACAACAACCTTGCAACCTCCATCGACATGCGCGGAAAATCCGCCAGCGACCTGGTTGATATGCTGTATGATCGCGCAACTTTGAAAGTCAGCGAACGCAAGAGCAGCTATTTTTAAGCCAGCAAATTTGAATCGGTTTTTCAGGCGACTCTCAGATTGGCGCCCGACAACACAGACTTCATTCCCTAGAGATCTTGCCTAATCAATATGAATGATCAGGTCCCAGCCCTTGATATTCGCCCCTTCAGGCGGCTTGGGCATCGGTGAGATATCCAGACTGTCATCAACAATGTCGATCAACTCACCCGTAGAACTCTTCATGAAGTGATGGTGCGCTGATGTGTTGGTATCAAACACAGTCGTTGCTCCGCCCACTTGAATCTGACGCAACAGCCCGACTTCGACAAAGCTTTTGAGCGTGTTGTAGACAGTCGCCAGAGAAATATTCTCGTCTTTCTCTTTCAGCTCACGCGCCACCCACTCTGCGGACACGTGGCGGTGCTTCTTGTCGGCAAGCAACAAGTTCGCGACCGCCAGGCGTGGGCGGGTCATGCGCATGTCGTGGCGCTCGAACAGAATGTTGAGTTCATCTTTGGTCATGGCGAGAATGTAATCATTTTGCAAATAGTTCACAAGACCGTAGAGGTCAGATGTGAACTAAAAATTATAATCATTCTAAGTTTGACGGGCCGATTTTGCCTTTGCAATCAAGCGCAGAGTCCCCGGATCACGCTCACCGGCCGCTTTGCCCGAGATGGCGTCATCAATCTCCGCAGCCATGACTTTGCCCAGCTCCACGCCCCACTGGTCGAACGGATTGACACCCCAAAGGATACCGGCAGCGAACGTGCGGTGCTCATAAAGCGCGATCAGCGCACCAAGGCTTTTGGCATCCAGCGTGTCCAGCAAAAGCATTGTTGAGCATCGTCCGCCCTCCATATGCATGTGCGGCGCGCGCGCCTTGATTGTGTCTTCACTTTCGCCTTTTGCCCGTAATTGCTCAGTCGCTTCTGCTTCGGACCTACCCACTAAAAAGGCTTCGGCTTGAGCAAAAGCGTTTGCAAGCAAAGACTGGCCATTGGCCTCGCGGCCCACTTCCTTGCCAGCATCCAGCGCGACAACAAATTCACAGGATGTGCGATGCGTTCCCTGGTGCAGCAATTGGTGGAAAGAGTGCTGACCAAGCGTTCCAACAGACCCCCAGGTGATTGGCGCCGTGGCGTCCGCCTTCTCTCCCCGCCCGGAGGCCGCAGATTTGCCGTTGGATTCCATCTCCAGCTGTTGAAGGAAATCTGGCAGCTTACGCAAACGGTGCGCATAAGAGAGAACCGCGCGCGAAGCCACACCCAGCGTTGTGTGCAGATGATAATCAATCATCGCCAACTTCGCCGGCAAATTGTCCTCTATCGGCGCATCACGGAAGTGCCTGTCCATTTCCCCCGCGCCCGCCAAAAATGCATTCCATACATCCTCGCCTAGCGCGATCTGCAGCGATAAACCGACCGATGACCAAACGGAATAACGCCCGCCAATTGCTGAATCCATTGGGAAGATATGCTCAGGCGCAGCGCCCCAGGCCTGCGCAAGATCAGGCGCGGAAGACACAGCCGCCATGTGAGCGTTGAGCTGGTCTTCGCCAAGTTCGTCGATCAACCATTCGCGCGCTAATTGCGCATTCGCTTGCGTCTCTGGTGTCTTGAACGATTTTGACACCACAATCACCAAGGTTGACGCAGCATCCAGTCCTTCGGTTGCTTCGGCAAAGTCAACAGGATCGATGTTTGCGCAGAATTTTAAAGTTGGCCCATTGTGTTTGACGGGACGCAGAGCATCCCAGATTAGGCGGGGACCAAGGTCTGATCCGCCAATTCCAATGTGAAGGATAGTTTTAACATCATATCCCAGACCGCCGTTACGCACCTTGTTGGCAAAGGCTGCAGCCGCTTCGGCCTGTTGCTTAAACTCAGCTGACTTTTCCAGGTGATCAGCATTTCCACGCAGCGCCCAATGAAGCGCAGGACGATTCTCCGATCCGTTGACGATTTCACCAGCAAACAATGCGCTGATTGCAGAAGACAATTCCTGTTTCGACGCAAAGGTCAAAAGCTCGCGCATCATCAGTGTTGATACCGGCTGGCGCGTAACATCCGCTTCGATGTGCGGCCCCGTCCACACAAACCGCTTCTCGCGCCCCTCTTCCTTTGCCAATTCCTTTAAAGCATTTGCATTCGCGACTTGAACAGCTTGCGGCATATCAGTCTGTTTCTCCACCCAGAGTAAAAATTGTGTCCCACTCATGTTCCACCAGGTTAATTATCGCAAAATCGGCGCCTGATGGTTCGACGTTCGCCAACTTATTGTTATAGGTATTCGCACGCCCGGTCACGAGACAAAGGATGTTCAAATGGCTCTTAAAAAGATCTGCATCATTTCTTTTGGTGTTTTGATTGCAGCTTGCCAGCCCGCCAGCCAGGACGCTCCAGCTAATTCAGCCCCCAGCACTGCTGAAACATCGGCCCCAACCGCTCCCCAAACACCGACCGGAACACTGACCAGTACTGACACCCCAACACCAACCAGTACGCAACCAGTACCTTCAACAGGCACAGACACGCCGGTTGAAGAAGCTGACATATCTCCTGAAACACTGCTCGCCAGTCTGCCAGCCCCTTATAATGGGGCCGATTACGACAAAGGCAGAAAGCAATTTGCGAAGTGCAGATCCTGCCACCTTGTCGATGAGGGCGCTGGTCACCGTGTCGGTCCCAACCTGCATGGCGTGTTTTCACGGTCGATCGGCGGCGCCGAAGGCTTTCCTTACTCTAAAGCCGTTCAGGAAGCGGATTTTGAATGGACGCCTGAACGTCTCAACGAATGGCTTGCAAACCCCAAGCAATTCCTGCCTGGCAACCGTATGACTTTTGCTGGTATTGCCGACGCGACCCAGCGTGAAAACCTCATTGCTTATCTTATGGTAGAAACGCAATAAGACTTGCCAGCGCGCACGAGGTCAAAATTTTCGAAATATAGACATAAATACGCTGTCCTCATCAAACGCGCCGCTCACTTCGCGGCGCACACCTGCCCCTAACGCGAATTTTCCAATTTTTCGCGATGCGGTCAGCTCTGTTTTAATGAATTCTCGGCCTGGAAACTGCTCTGAAAAGCCTTTGACTTCAAGGGTCCAGTTATCGTTCAGTTGTGTGCCTACAACCACGTCTAGCGTGGCATGTTCACAATCCCGGCGCGCCCCCGTCAAGGCCTCAGCAAAAGCATAAACCGATGCGCCGGCAAGTTCTCTGCTGTGCCCCACAGAGGCGCCGATTTCACTTCCAAATCCGCCACAACCTTCATCATCAAGACGCTCACCCGCGAGTGCGCCAACAATGCCCGAAACAACAATCTGATCCGTATGAATAATTTCGCGCTGTAGCCGCACAAAGCCGGCTGATCTTTGATCGAGCGTCGCTGCGTTCAACCTCCAGACGGTTTCAAATTTTCCAGAGAGCGTCCAGTTTTGAAACGCGCCATATTCCAGATAGGTGTCCTGACGCAAAGTCTCGCCAAATTCGCCCGTTTCGCGCGCAACACTGACAGATTGATAGCCCTCATGAACAGGCTGCGCCCAGGGACTGGCATACGCCTGTCCGCTCATTGCCGCGTCGCACGCCCAAACAAGCGGTCCCGCCAAATTCGTGTACGATATTTGCATTGACCCCAACTCACCCCATATCACGCCCTCGGGTTGATAATACAATTTTAAATTAACCACAACATTACAAGGCACTACGACCGTAAATTAGTCGATGAGCGATCCAACGCTTGACGAAAGCACCAGCTTCCTGCCCCTTTGGATAAATTTTTTTTAAAGAGCCTCGCCGCAATGAACCCAGCACCGCCACGCATACACTTTACGGCAAGCCCGCGTCCGGAAGCCAAAAGCGCTTTTTCCAGCCTCACGCGCAGATATGGTCAGTCTCCGCTTGGCGACGCGGATGTGATTGTCGCTTTGGGTGGTGATGGCGCCATGCTGGAAGCTTTGCACGCACGATTTGAAGATAAACTTCCGGTCTACGGCATGCACCGCGGGTCTGTCGGATTTTTGATGAATGAATACCGCGAAGATGATTTGCCGGAACGTCTCAATGCCGCTGTGCGGGCTGTCATACATCCGCTGGAGATGAAAGCGACGACCGCTGACGGCAAAAAGATCACTGCGCTCGCCATAAACGAAGTGTCCCTGATCCGTCAGACAGCCCAGACAGCGAAACTTCGCATTCTGGTGGACGGTAAAGAACGCCTCAGCGAACTTGCCTGTGACGGCGTGCTAGTCGCAACGCCAGCAGGTTCTACCGCTTACAATCTCTCTGCTCATGGCCCTATCCTTCCAATCGGGTCTAACCTCTTAGCCTTAACGCCGATTTCACCCTTCCGCCCTCGACGTTGGAGAGGCGCGCTTCTGCGCCATGACGCTGTTGTGCGGTTTGAAGCCGTCGACAGCGAAAGACGTCAGGTCGCCGCTACAGCAGACACTCAGGAAGTGCGAGATGTGTCAGTCGTGGAAGTCCGCGAAGACCGCAGCAAATCCCTCACCCTCTTGTTTGATGAAGGACACGCGCTCGACGACAGAATTTTGCAGGAACAGTTCGCTTATTAATCCAACAGTGTCTCTCTTTGTGTTACAAAAGGTCTTGTTAACCAGTGGCGGCTAGTGTTTTTCCAGCTTTTGCGAAATATGCTAATGTCTGTTTCGTCTGCGCCGTGACCAGTACAGGGAAGACGTAATGTCCCGATCCAAACCTATCGAGATCTTTACTCCGCCAAACGCTTTGAAAGCGAAGGTGGGAGGCAGCCTGTCTCCGATGGACCGGAGCGCTATCGCAAAGGCGGAAAAGGCCCTGCAGGACCTTTCTGGTGAATTTCAGAACTGGATTGAAGACGAGCTTACCCGCCTCGATGAAGCGTGGGCTAAATATGAAAGCGAAGACAACAAGATCGACGCTATCAATGCCGTCCACGCGGTATCTCACGATCTCAAGGGCCTAGCAAAGACCTACGAATACCCCCTGGTTGGTCGTATGGCGTCATTGCTTTGCCGACTGACAAATGATGATGTTGACCGCGCCAAGGCGCCTGCTGTTTTGATCAAAGGGCACATTGACGGTATTCGCGCCGCAATCAAAGGCCACATCAAGACAGAAGACCACCCGATTGGGTCAAAGCTTGTCGAAGAACTTGAGGTGCGTGTTGGCGAATTTGAAGCCAAGAACACGCTGCCGTCACAAGATAAAGACGAGGAATAAATCTCCTTCGGAACCGTAATTATCCAAAGAGAAACAATCCTTACTGAAATATAGCCATCAGCTTTTGATGTTCATTCAAATTGCTGCGCGCGCTTTCGCTAGACCTTTAGTCTGTTTTGTTAATGTCCGGAGATACAACAATAACCGGACCAGACCACATGACGCGATCTCAGCCCTTTAAAGTCATCGCGAACGACAATCATTCCGAAGTCGTTCAGCGCCCAAAGGTGCGCTTCACTCGCATTCAGAATCTGGTTGATGGCGAAGTCATTGGCTGCGCTACGGAATACAACACAACTTTCGAAGAGCAGGCTTTCTTAGGGTTTGCGCGTGGGCAGAACACATCCTGTCCAGCGACATGGCTCGGCGATATGGTGGAAATCGCCGGACGTATGGCGTCCAGACTTAAGCTGGAAGCACGCCCAATCGCCATCGTTACACCAGTTGCTGCGCTGTCCCACCCTGATGCGCCAATGGCAGCGGAAGCTGGCGCACGTCGCGCCAATATCTGCACACAGGAAATCCGTTTGGAATTTCCAGATCTAGCCCTGCTTGAAGCCGAATACATGCGACAAGCCTACATTGACGGCTTCTTCAGTCGCGGATTTCGTATCGGTGTAGACGCACGCATGTCATGGCGCTGCCCTTTTGGCAGCTATCTGGGCACGATTGTCGAAGCTATCCGCATAGACAGCCGCGCCATGCATGAACTGCCCTTGTTGGAAGACCGGGTGGACGCAGCCATTGGCTCTGGCACGCTGCTTTATGCAGAAAACGCTTCCTGGCAAGATGCAGAAGCTCTGCGTCAGCTAGGTGTTGAGCACGCAATCTCCCCTCGCCTGGACGGATAATAAAAAAGCCCCGGAGATCATATCATCCAGGGCTTTTTTCATGATTTTAAAAAAGGCTGTTAAGCAGCAGGGTTTGCCAGAATGCCATATTCACGGCCTTCCTCGATCGCATCCAGCTTCTCAAGCAAGTATTCAAGATCGGCGCGCGGAATAGCTTGGAACTGGGTCAGCACACGTTCTGTCATGCGCTTGCGGAAGCGCTCGCGGTCACCGTTTTCACCATCAAGATCGGTGTTGTGATAGACCTCAACACCCAGTTTGAAAGCTGTCATCATACCTGAAGGCAAACCGGCACGATCGAAAATAGTTTTCAATCCCAGACTTCCTGTGTCGTGGATCATCAACCAGGCTTTAGAGTGTGGCACGCCCGCCAACTCTGCCAATGCCCATTCGACAAAAGGCATATAGCCCAAACACAATGCACGCATAATGATTGACGGCGTCAGGCGGCCATTCAAATTCAATTGCTGAACAAACCGGCCCGGATCCGTGCTGAGACCGGCTTGTTCAACCAAGTCTAATGTCGCACGCTCTCTTGCGCCTGACGCCAGCTCAATAGCCAGCTGGGGAGGCAATTCGTGCTGATTAACAAGGCGATCAAAAAGTTCGCCCGTTACGATCGAAACGAGCTTTTCAGCGATGCCGACCGGTATGTTTTTACGCGAAATGATCGCGCTCTTTACACTTTCGCTCTCGGAAAAACGACGCAGCGTGGATTCATAAGCGCGTTCCGAAAATGCAGCGCCTTCATTTAGTGACGCCGCTTCCACAGCTTCCTGGTCACCATGCTCAGCAATGACCTCCACAACCGCCTCAGCGACTGTTTCACGTTCGGCGATGGCGACTTGCTTTTCGGGTGAAGAACAAAGCACAAGCTCGATCAAATCGTCTTCGGACAATATGGGCGAATGCTTCAGTATCGGCGCAGCAACGCTTTCGATGTCGCGCGCAAGCTTCATCGCCAGATCATGCGGCAGGTTTGGAGACGAGCGCAACGTAACAGCCAGGGTACGGCGCACCAGCGCTGCAGTGTCCTCGGCCAAAATTTTCATGATTTCGTCGGCGTTGGCGCGATCGCCAGGTGATAACTTTGCATTATCAATACGGCGACAGATCTTGTGAGCAGCATTCGCACGCGCTTCTGGAGTAGCGCCTTTCACCAGTCGACGGATGTCATCGTGCGTAAGATTGCTGCGCATAGTGCTCACAGACATAATCAAGAACCTTTAGGAATTCGAATTAGCCCGTCGATTCTTCAATCAGATTGATAAGCAAACCGTTAACTTGTTCGCCCGGATCTACGGGAAATGTGTGTAAAACTAGCTTATTTCTCTGCTTCACTGCCTTGTGATAAGTGTCGCTCCTGAAGATCAAGAAGCGTTAGCAGAAGACCTGAAGTCAATTTGACACCACTTAGAGCGCTCACTGGCGCCCCTGTAACGGATGGCGCAGAGTAAGCGGTGCGATAGGAAGATGCTTCCTCAAAAACAGGCGCGTAACCTGTCGGTCGAGACACTGTATCTGAACTTGCAACCTCCACCCCGTCTACGTCCGATAAGCGATGTCCTGTCAATCGGGAATAGACCGCGCTGACTGAGCGTGGTTCTCCATCTTTGGAGTTGAATATCGCCGGATTGGCTCTGGCTGCTGCAGGGAACAGTTCAGACGCGTTTGCCCGAGGGTTATCGCGCACTGCCTCAATCAAACGAGCCGCGCCCGCCGGTCCTAGAAAATGTGCAGAATATAATTCCTGAGAGGTGGGTTCACGACCGATACGGTTTTCCAGCAACGCAGCGTTTTCATTGGCAAGTTCAGCAGCAAGCCGAGCAGATGCAACGGGATCGTTTCGCAGCGCTAAAACTTCATCTTTTGGCAGCGATTGACCGCTATCCGATGTGCCGATGCCGTATTTCTCACCGTAGCGATCAACAACCGACAGCCATGTCGCGTCTGTAAACTGGAATAACCCTGTTGCCGAAGAGGTTCTGGCCTTCGCTTCGGGATTTAGGGAAGATTCCCGTTGCGCAGTTCTGAAAAGATAGTCGAAATCAACACCAGTCTCACTTGCAGCTAAGCGCAACGCTCTGTTGACGCCAGCCTTGTTGGCGGCAGCAGACAATGAAGCAGCATTCAAAGAGACGTCAGACATGTTCGCTCCCGGAGACAATACCAGTAAATTAATCAGGGAGCGTCAAACTTTCGTTAATTCTGAAATATTGGGCTGTTATAAAAACCTCTCTACACTGAATGCCTCCGCTAAGGGAGAGAGATCTTTTTCCAAAAGTATGTCACGCACATACTCGCCCGTGAGCGGGGACAACAATATGCCGTTTCGATAATGTCCTGCGGCCAGTACAATCCCATCAAATTGAGTCCGGCCGATGATTGGCGCGTGATCGGGTGTGCCTGGACGCACACCAGCCCACGCCATTTGGATGTCACCGTGAGCAAGTCCAGGGCATATCTCAGCAGCCTGTTGTCGAAGTAAAATAGTAGCCTCATCGGTCACAGACCTGTCGTTCACGCCCCACTCTGACGTTGCGCCAATGACGACGCGAGACGCCTTCGGCGCCACATAACCCGCCCCAAATCGCAAAACGCGGTGAGGTGTTACTGGCGATGGCGCAATGGAGAGTAACTGTCCCTTTACAGGCACAATTGCGCTATCAGGACACAACTGTACCGGCACACCGTCAATTAGGATTTGCGCAGCAGCGTCAACGCCCGTCGCCCAGACTATTTTATCAAAGACGCCAAATCCCGGAATGTCCCAACCGGACGCATTTGACGATAACCTGTCGACTGTCTGGTTTGCATGTATTGGAACTCCAACCTCGTTCAATCGCGTCTTCAAAGCAGATAGAACACCCCAATTATCCACTTGCTGATCTGTCGGCATTTCAAGAGCCGCCAAAACATTTGGGGACAGATTGTTGTCAGCTTTGCGCGCTTCACATCCATCCAATCGATTATACGCCACTTGCCGAGCATCCATCGCCTTGGCGAGACTATCCAAATTTGCCACTTGTTGAGCTGTGACTGCGCAAGCAAGCGCGCCTGGGCCATCAAGGCTCAGTACGCCCGGATGCTTATCTTCAATCCACTCCCCAAACGCCTTCCAGGCCGTCGCACCAGCCACACAAAGATCAAAGAGCTGAGGGTGCGCACCAGGTTCTGCTGCGGATTCATACGCGGGAGCTAACATCCCTGCGGCTGCCCAGCTTGCGCCCTCACCGGGTTGCGCGGCGTCAAAAATCGAGACGTGCGCATTAGCTTCGCTTAATCGCAGCGCGGCGCACAGGCCAACTAAACCGCCACCAACAACAGCAACCCGCATTTTGGGAGAATTAAGAAACATCTTCTTGATATAGAGCGTCTTTGTGCGAAAGACACCCTGAAACGAACCGTACCGGTCAGAATAAGAACAATGTTTGGATTCGACGGTTAACCTTTGTCACACCATAAAATCTGCAATATCAAAACGGCCTATAGGGAACAGTTCGTTCCCTCAACACAGAAATCAGGAAACGTTGGCCACCACCTGACGACCGCCCCGCGACCGCCAGAATACCAGAAATTGATCAGCTTGGGCATGATCTTGAAAGATCAGTTTGCGACGCAGCATGTCACCTGTGTGAATTGTGGTCATCATAAAATCGCCAACTTCTGCTCCAGCATCGCTAGCGGCCACCTCATCACACCATTTTGCAAAAGCGTCCAAAGCATCCATGAGCCGAACATCATCGCCAGCTTCACGCTCTTCCAACTGAACTACAACTTCAGACATACGGGCCCCCAAGACCTTTAACCATTCACTGTTTATCGCAACCGCGGCATGCGGTCTATTGTTCTCTCTTTGCAGGTGAAAACTGACATCGAGATTTCACTCCATCAGCAAAAAGCAGGCCACATTGCTCGCCCTAAAGGCGAACTATCAATTGTGCTCACTCTCTTGTGACGAGATTTTGCGAGAATAATGGCCGGTATTTTACGCTTTCGCTGCCAGAATGCGCATTTTTGCCATTTCAAGAGCAATTTCGCTTGAAGCGCGGTCTTCTTGAAGGGAACGCCTGAGAATTTCATCAAGTGTCTCAATCAACGTTTCGATCTTGGACACAACCCAGTTACGATCATATTTTCCTGATATTTCGGACGCGACATTGATAATACCGCCGCCATTGATGACGAAATCCGGCGCGTACAATATACCAGCCTCGCGCACTTTCTCTCCAGTGGCTTCATCCACTAGCTGGTTGTTGGCGCCGCCCGCAATTGCTTTAACTTTCAAGCGCGATAGGGTGTTTTCATTAATCACGCCGCCAAGCGCATTGGGTGAAAAAACGTCCGCCTCGACGTCATAAATATCGTCCGGCGCTACGATTTCTGCGCCGGTTTCTTTGGATATTTGCTCCAAAACATCCTGATGAATGTCGGTGACATAAAGTTTGGCTCCTGCCTTCGCCATATGACGGCAGGCATGACCGCCGACTTGCCCGACACCCTGAACAGCGACACGAACGCCTTTTAGGCTATCAACACCCAATGCGCGCTTAGCAGTCGCTTCAATGCCTTTGAACACCCCCAACCCCGTCATAGGAGATGGATCTCCTGACGCTGCCTCTCCCTCATCCAGGCCAGCAACATATCGAGTTTCTTCCCGCGCATAGGTCATATCGGACGTGGACACACCGACATCTTCAGCAGACCAGTATTTACCGCCCAAGCTATCAATCGCGCGCCCTAAGGCTTTAAAAATTTCAGGAGATTTGCCCGTCCTGCTATTGCCCCAAATGACGGCCTTCCCTCCTCCCAGAGGCAATCCCGCCATAGCATTCTTATAGCTCATGCCTTCTGAAAGTCGTAACGCGTCCCGCACCATTGCTGCGCTGTCAATGTAGTCCCACATGCGGCATCCTCCCGCTGCAGGTCCAAGTGCCGTCGAGTGAACAGCTATCGCAGCACGAAGCCCGGTTTCCTCGTCAAAAAACAGGTGAACGCTTTCATGAGATTTGAAGGCTTCAAGATCGAACATCGTTTTTGCTTTCAGGATGGGGAACTGAAGAATTACAAGAAGATGTTGCGCAGTTTGCCTATCCGAGCAAGCTCAGGAATTGGATTTGAAACAATCCTAGTCGAAGAGACTATCTACTGCGCTTTGATCGAGTTCTTCAGTCTCTTCCTCGGCGTCCCAGCCATCATCTTCGTTTTCTGCCTCAGCTATCGCAGCCTTCATATCAGCGCTGACATCTGAACCTTCTTCAACTTTCCACTCATTTTCAGAAGGTTCTTCCTTCACTGCGGCAGTTTCAGCTGCAATTGGCGGGACAACCTCTTCTGAGGTCTGTGCGCCTGGCTTTTCAGCTATCCAGATAACGACCTGCAATGCGCCTTTCTCCAGGAGCTTTAACCGCGCTCGCCACGCTGCCGCCTCCCAGGAAAGCTCTTGCATCATCAAGGCGCCTTCTTTGCCCTTTACGCCTTCTGCAACCAGGTCTTCTAACATCGGCCCCAGACGCGCAAACGCAGCCCTAGCCGCGTTGATCACCGCACCCGTAACATCTTGTTTGCTGACAATCTGGAAACCAGTCGTCTCCAGATGGGATTCAAGCTGTCTTTCTTTCAGCAACTGCGGTTCGGCCCACGAAGACGCAAATGACGCTTTGGGCGTAAAGTCTTCTTTCACGACATAATCGACAATCGCCCAACGTCCGCCTTCACGCAGTGCGCGATGCATGCGCGCCGACAATCCTGCCTTGTGGTCAACAAACGACATGACCTCGACGGACAAGAGCGCTTTCAGCGATGAATCTTCAAATACGTTTACGCGGTCCAGATCACAGGTTTTCACATGTGCGTTTTCAACAATCTGACTTGAGCGCAGCCCACACGGTTTGCGCCATTCCACAAGCTCGACTTCTTCACCGGCCGCCGCCGCAAGGACATCTGTTGAAACGGAATCAACTCCAAGCAGGCCGACTTTACCAATTCGGCCGCGCACACGCCCCAAAGCATCTATAAGCTTGCTATCAAACACGCCGTCGCCCGGCATGAACCGCCCGCGACCCCAGATATTTTCCAAAGCGCCAACACGGGGTGGCGGCTTTGAAATATTTTTGCCTTTTGGGAGAGGCTTCAAGTTTGGCGCTTCATCTTGGTCAGAAGACTTAGAAGCGCTTGCACCCGCATTCTTCATCGTCTCAGGATCAAAATCTTTGCCATCCCACCACGCACCAATGCGCGCCAGGAGCTCAGCCCTGCCGTCTGCATCTGTTACGTTTTTTAACTGGGCAAGCACGATTATGTCGCTTTCCACCACCTGAGTACGCATTCAACCGTCGATCACCCTACGCCAACACGGTTAACAATGAGATGATCGTTTCCTGAGATTTCAATGTATTGATGCTGTTTATTGCCCTCGCCACGGCCATTCGGGCGGATTTGAAGGCAATTCCGCGCTTGGATCACGCGCAAACGACAACACATCTTCTAGTAATGCTTGCCGTCCAAGGTCGCGCAGCAGCATGTGGTACCCGTTAGGATAATAAGCCGTCTTAACATGCCCAGGCAGGCGCTTTGTTGTTCGCTTGACCCCAGCTAGCGGCACAATCTGATCACGTCCGCCGTAAAGCGCCAATGTGGGAATGTGTGATGGTAGCCTGCGCGCAACTTCATGCGCACGTTCCATGACCGTCACCACGCCGTGAACGGAATCAATCCGGTTGGTTTTTTGAAAATATGGATCTTCCCAATGGACTTGAAGAACTTCACGATTATCTGTCGGCGTGACCTTAATACCCTTTGGCGGTCGCACGACCCAATCCGGACGCACATGCGCGCTCGTCCACAAGCTTGCCTGATAAACAAGCGGCAACGCTCCCCACCCACGAAACCCAGGTCCGGACAAAATCAGCACATCAGCCTCTGGCGGTTCGCCGGAAGCAAATGCCGTCATCGCAACCGCCGCTCCCATCGAAACGCCAAGCACGGCGATTTCTGCGTCTGGATGGCGATCGCGCGCAATGCGCACAGCCGTGCGCAAATCATCCCGCATGAGCTCTTCTTCTGGCCAAACACCGAAATTAGGTGAACGACCAAACCCACGTTGATCATAAGCATAAGTGACGACGCCTTCTTCTGCCCAGAATGGCGCTGACCACCGAAAAGCCCCGGCATAATCGTTCATTCCATGTACGCCGACGATCACAGTTTCCGGTTTTGGGTTTTTATCCAGCCCCCACACAGATAACCCCAGCGGAGCTCCATCGTTGGCGTAGAAAAACGCATTCTCGACATCAAAATGAGGCTGCAAGGAAATATCCAACTTCTCAAATCGCCCCTGTGTCATTGGCGCACAAGCTGACGCTGCGAATAACCAGTACATGCAAATCGTCCAGACTAAAATTCGACCTAAATGTATCAAGCCAACACCTCTGCAATGCGTTCTTGCATGCGCGGGACGACTTCTTCCTCAAACCAAGGATGTTTTTTCAGCCAGGTGCTATTTCGCCAACTTGGATGAGGCAGAGCAAACATGTTTGATGAGTTATCACGCATTGCAACCACCATATCTGTCACCCTTCCATTCCAACTTTCCGGCGCATGCCAACGCATTGCGTATCCACCGATCAACAAGATGAGTTTGATGTCCACCAGATGAGCGACTATTTGCGATCTCCAGGTTTTTGCACAAATTCTAGGTGGCGGTTTGTCGGCGCCATTCTTGTCATAACCTGGGAAACAGAACCCCATCGGCACGATCGCGATTTTTGACGCATCGTAAAATGTATCTTCTGTGACATTCATCCATTTACGCAGCCGGTCTCCAGACGGATCAGTGTAGGGGCGCCCGGACGCATGCACACGCGCTCCTGGAGCCTGTCCCGCCAATAATATTTTGGCTCGCGGATCAAACTGTAAAACAGGTCGTGGTTCCTGAATGGATGGTTGGCAGATACGACAAGAGCGAATTTCGTGCAGTAGGTCGTTCACACTCATATTTGAAGTTACTCCACATCATTCAACCTTGCAGGTAAAAAATTGCAGACTAGTCTTGCGCCAAAAGGAACCGAAAGGACACAAAATGGCTCGAAGCCTTATTGTCGGCGCAGCGACACTCATGATCGCATCATGCGTGTTTTCTGATACGTCAGACCCCAATTCAAGTGCAGAAATTAAACCAGACACTTCACAAAATGTGGAGACAGCCAGTCTCGCCCGCACGGTTTCTCACCCAGACACATCTGCCGAAATTACAGAAACGGACCTTGCTGAGCGTCTCAAAATCGTCGCCTCCGACACTTTCAAAGGCCGCGCACCTGGAACAGAGGCTGGAGAAGCTGCTGCTGAATGGATCGCACATGAGATGGAACGTGTTGGACTAACCCCCGCAGTAGACGGAAGCTGGTACCAGCCGGTGCAAATGGTGGCACAGACAGTTGACCTGGAAAACTCGCATCTGACCATCACCACAAACGGCGAACCGCAGGAGCTTGAACCCGGCGCAAACACCGTTTTCTGGACGAAAAGACAGATAGAAGGTCCAGTCACTTTTGATGATTCTGAAATGGTCTTTGTTGGCTATGGTATTGTCGCGCCTGAATATGGCTGGGACGATTATGCTGGCGTCGACATGGCCGGCAAAACAGCGGTGATCCTTATCAATGACCCCGGCTTTGCAACCCAAGACCCTAAGCTCTTCAACGGTAACGCAATGACCTATTACGGTCGTTGGACGTATAAATTTGAAGAGGCTGCCCGTCAGGGCGCAGACGCTGCGATCATTGTTCACGAAACCGCTCCAGCCGCTTATGGCTGGAATGTCGTAACCGGTTCTTGGGCTGGCGAACAAGCTGACCTTGTCCGTAAGGAAAACGGGATAGATCGCGTTCCACTGGAGGGCTGGATCACCCACGACTACGCCAAATCGCTTTTCAGTAAAGTCGGCAAAGATTTTGATGCGTTAAAAAAGGCTGCCGAGAAGCCTGGCTTTGAGGCGGTTGCTCTTGAAGGGGCGACAGCAGCTGGCGAAATCAACCAGTCCATTTCATACATGAACAGCAACAATGTTGCCGGCATGATTGAGGGAAAAACAGCGCCTGACGAGTATGTGATTTTCACCGCCCATTGGGACCATCTCGGCGAAAAGATCAATTTTGCAACTGACGACGCAATTCATAATGGCGCCGTCGACAATGCCAGCGGTGTCTCAACAGTTCTCGACATTGCAGAAAAATTCGCGACAGGACCTCAGCCAGAACGGTCTGTGCTGTTTTTATTTGTGACACTTGAAGAGTCCGGGCTTCTCGGTTCCGCCTATTTTGCAGACAATCCGTTCGTACCGCTCGATCAAATCGTAGCTGGTGTGAACATTGACGGCGCCTTGCCACGCGGCCGCGCCAAAAACATGGAAGTCGTCGGCTCCGGCTCATCCGAACTAGAAGACATGCTGGCAGACATTCTGGCTAAAGATGGCCGTGTCACCAGCCCGGATTCTGCGCCGCAGAACGGTTATTTCTTTCGCTCAGACCACATCAGTCTCGCGAAAAAAGGCGTGCCTATGCTTTATGCTGAAGGTGGGGCTGACCTTGTGGAAGGCGGCGTAGAGGCTGGATTAAAGGCAGCCGCACTTTACACGGCGAACGACTATCACAAACCTTCCGACGAGTTTGATCCCAACTGGGATTTCTCTGGCATGGTGGAAAACGCAAAAGTCTTTCATGAGCTAGCCGAAAACATCGCGAACTCAGAAAACTGGCCAAATTGGTATGAAGGTCACGCCTTCAAAGCCATTCGCGACAAATCAAGACAATAATAATTCACGTGTTAAGTCGTTAATAACATGCTATAAGCAAGGCGAGCCAGAACACTGGCTCGCCGTTGTACTGTTGTGGCAGTAAACGGCCGGATCGAACTGCCCCGCCCCGCCCCGCAAGCGCTTATAACGGCGATCCGGTGCGGACTAGACTATGCCAATGATCGGGTTATTCGATTTACGGCGCAAAGGACTAAAGACTTGCTTCACTCGGGCCGCTACAGCCGTCCATCTTCTGTCCCTGCAGACGACCGCAATCTCTTCATTACAATCTGGAAGGCGGTCAGTCCGCTTCCTCAGGAGACATGACTCATGGCAACCGGAACCGTTAAATGGTTTAACGCTACTAAAGGCTTCGGCTTTATCGCACCAGACGCAGGCGGCAACGATGTGTTTGTTCACATCACTGCTGTCCAACAAGCTGGCATGGCCGGTCTTGAAGAAGGTCAGAAAGTTGAGTTCGAACTCATCACTGACCCGAAACGCGGCAAAACATCTGCTGGCGACCTGCGCGCGCTCTAAGCAATACAAGAAACAACGCCTTAATGACCGCCGGAGCTTTTTTGTTCCGGCGGTCTCAGGTGTGTGGTCATGCGGATTTAAGATCGTCTAACCATTCCAGAAGCAGCCTGTTCACCTCTTCAGGCTTTTCCTGTTGCGTCCAGTGACCGCAATTATCCAGCACCACGGCGCGCATCAGGTTGGGCACGTTCGGTTTCATAATATCCACTACATTTCGCCCTGGGATCATTTTTAAAACCGGGTCTTTATCGCCACCAATGAAGAGCGCCGGTTGATAAATCTTGTGGTCGGTTTGAGATTTTAGAAGCTCATAATCCGCTTTATGAGTCCGGTATTTGTTCAGCGGACCACGAAAACCTGACGCTTCAAACTCAGACACATAATAATCGATCTCGGCTTCGCTCATCCAACTTGGGAACGGATCAGGGTCAGGAATGTCTGTGAGCAGTTTTTCGCCGTGCGCCTTGTCCCGCGGCCAGTCTTTGCCGCCTTGCGCGGACCAGACATAGTATAGGCGGCGCAAGGTAGTGCGCACATCATCTTCCAGATCAGCTTCCGCTTCGCCTTCTTTCTGGAAATAGACCTGATAGAAAAATTTGTTGTTCTGGGTGAATATCTTGTCCGCCATGTCGACCGTCGACGCCGGACCTAGCCCTGTATATGGCACAGACAGCGCCGCCACCGCTGATACCTGGTCAGGATGATAAAGGGATGTGTGCCAAACAAGCGGCGCACCCCAGTCATGCCCCATGAGGATAGCTTTGTCATAGCCCATAGCCGCCGGAATGCCTGCGATGTCAGCCGTGATCTCTTTCATGGAATAATCGTAAATCTCATGCGGTTTTTCAGACCCGCCATAGCCACGCACATCAATGGCCGCGACCTTGTAACCGGCATTGGCGACAACCGGGATCTGATGACGCCAGGAATACCAGCTTTCAGGAAAACCATGGACCATCACGACCAACGGCCCCTCACCCTCAACGCGCGCGCGAAGGCGAATTCCGTTAGTTTCAATCATCTGGAAAGCGTCAGCCATTCTCTTATTCTCCCTCATGCCGTTGCCGAGCATTTGTTATTGTTGATGAACAATATTGAGGAAGCATACAGCCGACAAATCAACCCTATAGACCTGACAATTTTGCGACCCAATACGTTACGCCCGACGCAATGTAAGCAAGGCCGAAAAGATAACTGGTCATGAAGACCGTCCACTTCCAGGAGTTGGTCTCGCGCCGCACAGTCGCCAGCGTAGCAAAACACTGTGGCGCGAACACAAACCAAGCAAGGAACGCCAGAGCTGTCGGCATTGACCAGGCGTTCTGAAGCGTTGCGCCCAACGCCTCAACATTTTCTTCGCCTCCCTGGATCGCATATATCGTTCCGAGGACAGAAACAGCGACTTCACGCGCCGCCATACCAGGAATAAGCGAAATCACGATTTCCAGGTTAAATCCGATGGGTGCGAAAATGGGTTCAATCACCGAACCGATGCGCCCAGCGATCGTATCTTTAAATTCAGCGCCCAGCGGAAAGGTCACCAATCCCCAAAGGATAACCGACGTGGTAAAAATGATCGTCCCAGCACGACGCAAAAAGGCCCATATACGCTGCCAAAGCCCTAGGAAAAAGTCACGCGGCTGAGGCATTTTGTACGTTGGCAATTCCATAATCAGTGGCTGTGATGGTCCGCGCGTGGCGGTTTGTTTTAAAACGAACGCGACAATAATGGCGCTGACAATGCCCGCCAGATACAGTCCGAACATCACCAGTCCTTGCAGGCGGATTGGCCCCCAAACGCTTTCATTGGGAAAGAATGCAGAGATGATAAGCGTATAGACTGGCAAACGCGCGGAACAGGTCATGAGCGGAGCGACCATGATCGTGGTCAGACGATCGCGCTCATTCTCAATTGTACGCGCCGCCATAACGCCAGGAATCGCACAAGCAAATGATGACAGCAGTGGGATAAATGCGCGACCATTAAGTCCCACCCGCATCATAGCTTCGTCCATGACGAATGCGGCACGCGCCATATATCCAGACGCCTCAAGCACCAGAATGAAACAGAACAGGATGATGATCTGAGGCAAAAACACCAAAACAGACCCGACCCCGGCGATCACACCATCGGAAATCAGACTTTTCAGAAGACCATCCGGCAGCGTCGCTCCGACTAGATCCCCCAAAGCGCTGGCGCCAGCGTCAATGCCATCTGTGAACGGACCCGCCCACGAAAAAACAGACTGGAACATAATGAACAGAATAACGAACAACAAAGCGATACCGCCGACGGGGTGTAACGCCACGCGGTCAATCGCGCGCGTCACCTTATTCATCACCGGCTCAAATAAGATGACATCATTGGCGATCTGACGGGCGCGTTTTTGGAGGTCTTTAAGGTCAAAATCTGTCTGTTGGGCGCTTCCGCTTGATTTTAGCGCCTGAAGTTCGCGATCAATGCTGGCAAGTAATTCTTCTCGTCCTGCTTTACGGGTAGCGCGTGTTGGCACAACAGGCACACCCAACTCGGCGCGTAGCTTGTCTAAATCCAGCTTCACACCGTCGCGCTCCGCCAAATCAATCATGTTGAGCGCAACAATGATGGGTTTACCCAGTGTCTGCATTTGCAAGACAGTGTGCAGGTGTGTGCGCAGGTGCGCCGCATCAATGACAACGATAAGCGCGTCTGGCGCAGGTTCGCCCTCCACTTTTCCCAAGATCGCCTCAATCGCCACACGCTCATCAACTGATCCCGCCTCAAGGCCGTAAATGCCTGGCAGGTCGATGAGATCGATCATCGTATCTTGGGGCGTGCGGAACAGCGCTTTGCGCGTTTCAACCGTTACGCCTGGATAGTTGGCTGTCTTAGCCAGACCGCCGGTCAATCCGTTAAAAAGCGTAGTCTTACCTGAGTTCGGTGCGCCAACGAGCGCAAGTTTCAACTGCTCCACGCGCTCAGGCCTCGCTGCTTAGTTCTATGGAAATCATCGCAGCTTCGCGTTTGCGCAGCGCAATCATGGTGCGGTTCAGCCGAACTGAAAGCGGCGTACCGCCCAGCAAGCCCGTGTAAAGCAACTCTACTTCGTCGCCTTCGGCAAATCCGATTTCTCTGAGTTTTGCGACCGTGCGCGCACAGGACTGATCTTGTGTAAAACCAAGTACCTGCGCAATTGCGCCCTTTTTCAATTCATCCAGCGTCATATCGCACTCCCAGCAGAAGACGCAGATATATTGAGAACGGTTTTCAATATCAAGTCACATTCTCGGCAGGACTGCGTTGTGCACGCATTTGTCACAGCAAAATTTGGGGAGCGCGGTCCAGAAGTTTTGCTGCGGCGTAATCTGCCAGCGCAAGGCTTGATGTCAGACCAGGGCTCTCAATGCCAAAAAGATGCACCTGACCTTCAACCCCATGATCGTCCGGCCCATACACGGTAAAGTCAGCGTCTGGTTGCCCCGGCCCGGCTAGTTTTGGGCGCACGCCGCAATATGCAGGCGCCAGATCACCATCTTTCAAACCCGGCCAATAGGTGCGAACCGCATCATAAAATTTGTCGCCGCGGGATGGAGACACTTGATAATCCAGCTCATCAATCCACTCCACATCAGGACCAAAACGGGCCTGACCGCCCATATCAAGGGTTAAGTGCACGCCAAGCCCGCCAGCCACAGGCACCGGATAAATCAAACGTGAAAATGGCGCACGTCCGGAGAGCATAAAATAATTACCTTTAGCGAAATACTGCTGAGGAGTGTGACTGTCTGGAAATCCCTGCATGCGCTTAGCCAGCGCTGGTGCGCCATGCCCTGCCGCATTCACAAGTTTTTGCGCAATCAGGATACATGGCTCTTCACCTGAACAGACAAGCTGTGTGCGTCCGTCTGCCAGGATTTCAGCTTTATCAACCCGTGTGTTTAAAGCCAGCATGGCACCATTTGATTCAGCCTCCCCCAAAAGAGAAAGCATGTATGCGTGTGAATCAACGATCCCGGTGGAGGGAGAGACAAGCGCAGCGACAGCGGTCAGAGACGGCTCTAATTCGACAGCTTTCGCACCTGAAATAAATTCCAAATCCTCCACGCCATTCGCACTGGCTTTTTCCGCGGCCTGGTCAAGCGTTGTAAGCTGATCGTCATTCGTGGCCACAATGAACTTGCCGCACTGTTTGAAGGGCAGATTGCGGGACTGAAGATAGGCGTAAAGCGCATGTTTGCCCGCCACACAGGCGCGCGCTTTAAGCGACCCTTGCGGATAATAAATACCCGCATGGATCACTTCTGAATTGCGCGCGCTTGTTTCTGAACCAAATTGATTGGCAGCTTCCAGGATGACCACTTCTTCACCGGCCAGAGCCAGTTCGCGGGCGGCGGCAAGTCCGATGACACCGGCGCCGACGACGACGCAGCCAACCTCATGCACAGGCAATTCACTCATTTTCATTTCCCGGCTCACACATGCACGCTTGGATTTGTTTAGCCAGCAAAGTCTGGCCAGTTACGATCTTTGTCCGACATCTCCGTAGGCTCAAGCGGCCATTCGATGCCAAATGCCGGGTCATTGTAACGGATGCCGCCTTCTGCATCTGGCGTGTAGAAGCTGGACACCAGATAGCTGACTTCCGTGTCTTCAGTGATCGTCTGGAAACCGTGCGCAAAGCCGCGTGGCACATATAGCTGACGGTAATTATCTTCAGTCAGCTCAAACGCTTCCCATTTTTTATAGGTCGGGGATTCAGGACGGATATCGATAATAATGTCCACGATCGCGCCCTTCAGGCACCGCACAAGCTTAGCTTCCGCAGCATCACCTTTTTGAAAGTGCATGCCGCGCAGCGTGCCTTTTGTGCGTGAAAGCGACAGGTTCTGCTGCACATAAACTGTGTCCATGCCGTGTGCTTCAAACTCATTTTGGCACATCAGGCGTGCGAAAAAGCCACGGTCGTCGCCGCGCTTTTCTAAATCCAACAGCCAGCAGTCTTTCAAAGTTGTTTCGTGAAAAATCATGAACAGTGTCCCCTACGGTGTTTTTTTAAGAGGCCGAGCATTTTTCGCCCCTTAAGAGAATTCCAACGACTATGTTATACGTCCCAATACAGTCTCAAAGAGAGACGTTTTTTTAGTCTGAAGTCTTGATAAAAGCTTGTATTGCAAACTTCCCACCAGTTTTATTCCTTTAAACAAGGAGCTTTTTTCAGAACGCGTTGACGGGCTCTCATCCGCTGCGCCGAAATAATTCTGATACAGTTCTTCGACAAATTCGCTAACGGCACGATTTCTGCTTTTGCCAACTCAGTTGCAGTCAACAACGCACACACATGTGCACATATGAGAATGAAAGGTCGTAAGATGCGCGTTCTGTTTACGGGGGCCGATGGATATATTGGCGCTCTGCTTGGCCCTTACCTACTTCAGCGTGGCATAGATGCCGTCGGACTGGACACCGGTTTTTACCGCCAGGGCTGGTTGTTCCCAATGCGCGGACCACAACCTGCTGTCATTACAAAAGACATCCGTGACATCACGGTTGAAGACCTTGAGGGCTTTGATGCGATCGCGCACCTTGCTGAACTCTCAAACGATCCGCTGGGCCAACAAAACCCAGAACTGACTTACAACATCAACCACAAAGGTTCCGTCAATCTGGCGAACATGGCGCGCAAGGCAGGCGTTAAGCGCTTTGTCTACATGTCATCTTGTTCTGTTTACGGTGTTGGTAAGCCAGACCAAATTCTCGACGAGACTTCAGATGTGAACCCGCAGACAGCATACGCTGAGTGTAAAGTTCGTGTTGA
Organism: uncultured Hyphomonadaceae bacterium; assembly: GCA_964342355.1. Lineage (GTDB taxonomy): Bacteria > Pseudomonadota > Alphaproteobacteria > Caulobacterales > Hyphomonadaceae > Hirschia. The sequence goes on along the minus strand of CAYFFG010000017.1, from coordinate 11,631 downwards.
GAACGACCTGCGTCCGATGAACGACGATGACTTTACAACCTGTTTCATGCGTAATGCGACAGCTTATGGCGCAAGCCCGCGTCAACGCTTTGACATTGTGCTTAACGACCTGTGTGGCCTTGCCTGGACAACAAAGGAAATCAAACTCCTATCTGACGGCACGCCTTGGCGTCCCCTCGTCCACGCAGAAGACATGTGTCAGGCAGTATTCCGCGCACTTACAGCTGACAAAGCTAAAATCGGCGGTCAGGCTATGAACGTTGGCTCATCAGAGCAAAACTACCGTGTGATCGACATCGCCAAGATTGTCGCTGATGAGTTTGATGGCTGTGAGCTTTCTGTCGGCGAACCATCTGCAGACAACCGCTCCTATCGCGTCAAATTCGACAAAATCCGCGAACTGATGCCGGAGTTTGAATGTAAGTGGACAGCCCAAACAGGCGCGGCTCAGATGCATAAACTATTCAAATCCATCAACATGTCCGAAGACGTCTTTAAGGCAGCTCCATACACACGTCTGAAAATGCTGATGGAATTCCGTAAGAACGGTCTTCTGACAGACGACCTGTTCTGGACATTCGACTAACAACCACACCGCTCAACGCTTAAATTCAAACTGGGGAAATTGTCTCATGATCATCGTCGACACAGCGCTGGCAAAGCGCGTCGAGGAAAACCGTCCGATCAAACTCGCCATTATTGGCGCGGGCTTTCAGGCTAGTGGGACAATTCTTCAGATTGCTCAGGCATTCCCCGGCATCAAGGTTGTTGGGGTGGCCGCCCGCCGTGTTCAGCAGGGTCTGGATGCTTGCGAAGCGGCCGGTCTGGAAGCATGCGTTGAGGAAACAGAAAATGGCGTCAACGACGCCATCTCGTCTGGCCGCACGGTTGTCACGCCAAACCATATCGCCCTTTCACGCGCCGACGGCGTTGAATGTGTTATGGAAATGACGGGTTCAATCGAATACGCGACCGAAGCGATCCTGACTGCTATTGAAGCTGGCAAGCATGTTGTGCACATGAACGCCGAAGTCGATGGAACGCTTGGACCTATTTTGAAAGTCAAAGCTGACAAAGCAGGCGTCATTTACTCATTCTCAGATGGCGACCAACCAGGCGTCCAGGCCAACCTGATCCGCTTTGTCAAAGGGATTGGCGTAAATCCTGTTCTGTCTGGCAACATCAAAGGTCTGCACGACCCTTACCGTAACCCGACCACGCAAAAACCTTTCGCCGAAAAGTGGGGGCAAAAACCTGCTATGGTCGCGTCATTTGCTGACGGAACGAAGATTTCTTACGAGCAGGCGATTGTTGCAAACGCTTTTGATATGGAAGTTGCGCAACGCGGTATGTTGGGCCCTGACTTTTCCGGCGGCGATCCAACCGCACCGCTTGTCCCGCTAGAAGACACGCTAAAAGCTTTCGAACCTCATGTCGGCGACGGATCTAAGAAAATTGTCGACTATGTTGTTGGCGCACGCCCTGGTCCTGGCGTTTTCGTGCTGGGAACGCATGAACACCCGCGCCAAAAGCACTATCTCAACCTTTATAAACTCGGACAGGGTCCGCTTTACCTGTTCTATACGCCCTACCACCTATGCCACTTTGAAGCGCCCACATCAGTTGCGCGCGCCGTTCTGTTTGGCGACCCAACACTCACACCATCAGGCGCGCCAAAAGTTGGAGTCATCGCCCAAGCGAAGATCGATTTAAAAGCTGGCGAAACGATTGATGAGTTCGGTGGATACGCAACGTATGGTGTCGCTGAAAACCAATCTGTCATTGATCAGGACAATCTCCTGCCGATCGGTCTGGCTGTTGGCGCTCAACTTGTTCGTGACGTACCAAAAGACGCAGCGCTCACGTTTGACGATGTCGTTTTCCCCGAAGGCCGCCTGATCGACAAACTTTATGCTGAGCAGCGCGCATATTTCGCGGCTTAAACGAAAGAATTGCGCTGGCGAGTAATGTCGGCAAAATTCTTGCATTGAGGGAACTGAAGTTCAACAATCAGTCCAAATGGGGACCAAGTCATGAAAGCCGTTATTCTCGCCGGGGGGTATGGAACCCGCCTTTCAGAAGAGACCACCGTTCGTCCAAAGCCAATGGTTGAAGTTGGCGGCAGGCCAATTATCTGGCACATCATGCGGACCTACGCCAAAGCTGGTTTTACCGAGTTTGTAATCCTTGCAGGCTACAAAGCAGAATTCATCCGTAATTATTTTGCGAACTACCACCTGCAATCATCTGACTTCACGATCTCCACGAAAACTGGCGAAGTTCTTTGGAGCCGCCCGCACGGTGAAATCGAAGACTGGAAAGTTACAGTCCTGGACACCGGCTTGGACACGATGACAGGCGGCCGCATCAAACGTGCGCGCGACGTCATTGGTGAGGAAACATTCCTTCTCACATACGGCGACGGTGTGACCGATCTGAATATCAACGACTTACTGGCTCACCACAGAAAGTCCGGCAACTGGGCGACACTGACAGCTGTGACACAGCCTGGTCGTTTTGGTGCGCTTGGCCTTGAGAACAATAATACACGCGTTCGCGCTTTCCGTGAAAAAGGCGCAGCTGATGGCGGCCTGATCAATGGTGGCTACTTCGTCTGCGAACCGGAAATCTACGACCTGGTTGATGATGACACGACCGTCTGGGAAGAAGAACCAATCGAGCGCATGGTCGAAGCTGGCAAGCTTGGATCATACCACCACAAAGGTTACTGGCAGAACATGGACACGCTGCGCGACAAACACAAGCTGGAAGACTTGTGGGCGTCTGGCAATGCGCCTTGGAAAGCCTAACTCATATTCATTGTAAAACGCTGCCTTGTCTTTCAAGGCAGCGTGCATACAGCGCAACTTTTAAATCATGACGCGCTGCGTCTGGATCTGCAAGCATGAGCAGCACTGTTCAAAATCCCAACGCAGAGGCCCCTGCAAAATCATCTGTTGATGCTGACGTATCGACTAATTCAGATTCGATGGCAGGGTCTGTCGTCAAAGGCGCAGCCTGGGCGACTATGGCGAACATCGCCCGCATCGCCTCTGCGATCTTCGTGCTGCCAGTCCTTGCACGGTTTTTATCCCCGGATGATTTCGGGATTGTTCAGATCGGCATGCCGGTCGTTCTATTCCTGATGATGTTCAACGATTTTGGATTCGGCCCGGCCCTCGTACGGGCGAAATCTGTCTCCAAACAGGCCTGGACCAGTGTTTTCTGGATCAATGTCGCTGTGGGGGCCACCCTTACCGCAATCATTTATTTCTTATCTGCGCCGGTCGCTGGATGGTTCAATCAGCCACGCGCAGAACCAATCCTGCAGGTGCTTTCTTTTACGGTCATCCTGAACTGCCTCACCATTACGCCTGCAGCCAAACTTCAGCGCCAGATGCGCTTTGATCTTTTATCTATGGTCGAAGTTTTCTCCATCGGCGCTGGTATCGCAGTCGCCATATTCAGCGCTATTCAAGGGTATGGCGCGTGGTCGCTGGTGTTCCAGCAAGTCGTCATGTTCTCACTGAAAACCATTTTGATGTGGCTTCTGGCTCGCCCGCCAATAGCGCCTATCATAAGCGTGGACGAATTACGCGAGATGTTTGGTTTTTCATCCAACATGATGCTGACTCGCGTGGTCAATTTTGTGTCGCGTAACGCAGACAACATCATTATCGGCCGCATATTGGGCGCAGCTGCGCTCGGATATTATTCAATCGCCTACCGTATCTTGTTGTTACCTGTAGAAGTGTTCGCTTGGGGATTAAGCCAGGTGCTTATGCCGGCGATGTCGACGTTTCAGGAAAACAAAGGCCGGATGCGCGCAGCCACTTTACGCACGTATCGCCTCATTTCGTTGTGTACGTTTCCAGCAATGGCGGGCGTCTCACTTTTGGCTGAGCCCCTCATCATTGTCGTTTTAGGCGAACGCATGGCGCCAGCCGCGGCGATCCTTCAGATCATCGCGCCCGTTGGCGCTATACAGAGTTTGGGGTCCACACAAGGCGCTATGTACATGGCACTTGGCCGTGCTGACATTTTATTCCGACTATCACTCATCGGCATGGCGGCGTCTGTTATCGGCTTTCAGGTGGGCGTGAACTGGGGTTTGGAAGGCGTCGCGACCGCTTACCTGGTCTTGTGCGTGTCCTTGTCGCCGTTCAGCTTTATTCCCTTAATGCGCCTCATTAAAATGTCGCTTGGCGATATAATCGGCGCGCTGAAAACACCGTTTCTGGCTACCCTGTTGATGGCAGGCACAGTGCTGGCGCTTAAATTCATTCCTGTGGTGGCTGAATTGCCAAATCTTGGCAAACTCGTCTTTCTATCATCAGTTGGCGCCGTCACGTACGTTGGATTGTGCGTCCTTCTGGACCGGAAACTTGTAAAGGAAGTGCTCGGACTAATTTCTGATATCAAATCACGTTAGCGCCAGATTTCGGCACACCTGTTGCTTGTAAAGTTGTAAATTCGATCATCTGTTAAGCGAATGTCCTGGACCAAGACACATGAACGCCACGAACACAGCTTCCGATTTACCGAAAGTCGCCGTTGTTACGCCGGTCTATAATGGCGGTGCGTATCTGGAGGAGACGATGGAATGCGTGCAAGCGCAGACCTACCCCAATCTCGTCCACATCGTCTTAAACAACGCGTCCACCGACAACACAGCTGAGATCCTGGAAAAATTCAAAGACGCAAAAGTGCCCGTAGAAGTTCACGTCAATGACGAAGTCCTGAACATCAACGCCAACTGGAACGCCGCTATTGCCCTTACCCCTAAGGATGCAAAATACATTCGCTTCCTGTGCGCTGATGATCTTATGACACCGGACTTTGTGGAAAAGACTGTCACACTGGCCGAAACCGACTCGGACATTCAGCTGGTTGGGACTTATGTGACAAAAAACGAAGAGCGCATGCAGTTCAATTGGCCTGGTCAGGCTGTCGTTGATGGTAAAGAAATTGCCCGCGGTTTCTTTAAAGGCGAGATGGGCTTTTTCGCCATTCACTCCCTGATGCGCGCTGACGTGCTTGAATGGCGCAACCCGTTGTTTGACGAGATCATGCTTGGCATGGATTTCGAAGCTTATGTCGGCATCCTTAAGCGTGGCAAATTCGGTATGATCCACGAAGACCTGGGATGGGTTCGCGTGCATGAAGGCTCTCAAACCTCTACGACAATGCTAAAGAAGAACACGCATTTCGCTGACTGGCACACCACACTTTATCGCCATGGGCCGGACGTGTTCACGCCTCAGGAATTTTCTGCGTTGGCGCGACGATATGAGCTCTATTACCTCGGCAAATGTCGCGGATGGCGGCGTATGGGTGGCGATGATGCAATCGCCCTCCACTACAAGACAATTGCCGCTAATCGTGGCCCGGTCACAACCAGCGACAAAGTGGCTTCGCTCATGAACGGCGCAATGATCAAATTTGGCCTGCGCCCTGGATGGCCGGGCTGGCCAAACTAAGGGGATAATCGTGGCGCAACGTTCACTGAACATCCTCTTCAGGGTCGGTCCGTTTCCCAAATTGTCGGAAACCTTTGTCCTGAGCCAGATTGAAGGCATGGTGCGGCGCGGACATAACGTGTCCGTTCTTGCCGACAATTGGAGTGCGGACGAAGCCCTGGTTCAATCAGACATTATTCGCAACGGCTTGCGAAAAGTTGCATACCTCACGCCAAAGAATGCGTTGTGGCAGAAAGCGCCTTATCGCTTCCGCGAAGCGCGCAAATCATTCATCTACAAAAAAATGCTGGCCGCCAACGACGTCGTTGTCTGTCATTTCGGATGGTTCGGCGCGGACATAGCCGAACGCCTCAACGAGACATCCAGTTCAATCAAGCTTGCAACCATCTTTCATGGCGCTGATATGTCCAGCCACCTGAAAGACAAAGACGCGCAACAGGTCTATGGCGATCTGTTTGCGCGCGGCGACCTGTTCTTGCCAATCTCCAATTTCTGGCAAGACAAGCTGATAGCACTGGGCGCGCCGAAAGACTTAACCCATGTTCACCGTATGGGCGTGTTTCCGGACACCTTCACTTACAATCCACGCACACCGGCGAACAATGACACCTTCAATTTCATAACGGTTGGACGCCTGACCGAGAAAAAAGGTGTCGAATACGCCATTCGCGCATTCGCAAACGCCAAAACCCGATCAGACAACCGTCAAACGTCTCTCACCATTATCGGTGAAGGTCCGTTGGAAACTGAGTTAAAAAGTCTGGCCGCAGATCTTAAAATTGCCGATGCAGTCACTTTCACCGGTAGTCTGCCTCATGCTGAGGTGGCAAAGAAACTGAAAGCAGCGCACGCCTTCGTCTTACCCAGCGTTGTGGCCGTAAATGGCGACATGGAAGGTGTGCCTGTCGCGCTTATGGAAGCTATGGCCAGCGGATTGCCCGTGCTTTCGACCTATCACTCTGGCATTCCAGAATTGATCGCCCATGAAAAGACCGGCCTTTTAGCGCCTGAACGAGATGTTGACGCTCTCACAACGGCAATGCTTCGCATCCAACAAGATAAGGCCTTGCGCACACGTATGGTCGAGGCCGCGCGTCACCATGTTGTTGAGCATTTTAACAACCACATTTGCAACGATCAGCTAAGTGACATGCTTATCAACTTGAGCAACACCTCTTTAGGCCTGCAATCACGAGGCGCACATGTCTGAGATTTCCGTTCTCATCGCCACACATAATGGCGCAGACCTCCTGCGTCGCACCCTGGAGGGCTATATCGCGCTGGGGCCGCAACCTTTCGATTGGCAGGTGATCGTGATCGACAACGCCAGCACTGATGACACGCCAAAAGTGCTTGAAGCGTTTAAAGACAAGCTCCCTCTGATTACCGAATACGAACCTCAACCAGGCAAAAACCGAGCGCTAAATCTTGGTGTGAAACACATCAGTGCGCCGCGCGTCATCTTGTCGGACAATGACGCTATCCCGCATGCCGGTTTTCTGGAAAAATGGGTAGCTGCATTTGACGCAGCGCCCGAAACAGATGTGTTTGGCGGTTCGATCACACCGTGGTTTGACACCCCTATGCCGCAATGGATGTTGGACGAGAAACCACGTTTCATCGAGCTTTATGCGTTGCGCGAAAACATTCCTGACGGTCCCATAGGCGCAGATTACATCTTTGGCCCCAATATGGCGGTTCGCAAAAAACTGTTTGATGATGGCCTCATCTTTGACGAAGACGTCGGCCCCAACTCCAGCAGGTCTAACTATGCCATGGGCAGCGAAACAGCCTATTGTCGCGCAGCCGAAAGCGCTGGTTACAAGCTGGGTTTTGCCAGCGCGCCAAGTGTTTATCATATTGTCCGCCCTAACCAGACCACGGAAGCCTTCCGGGAAAAACGCGCTTATCGGCTCGGTCTTGGCACAGCCCGCAAACACTGGATTGAAGGCGCGATCAAACCGCACAACCCAACTGGATTGCGCATGGTTGTGCGCGCAGGATTACGCGGCATGAAAAAAATGGCCTTTCTATTGTCGCAACTTTTGCCAAATCCAGCCAAACGCTTTGATGCGGCTTGGAATTTTCATTTTTATCGCGGATACCAGGATGGCGTAGACGGGTTAAGACAGCAAAACGCACAAGACCAACGCAGTTCATCTTTGGCCGTTTCAGCTTCTGAAACAGCTTCCTAAAACTTCGCAGCCCTCCGGATCACACCACCTTGGAACGTACGTCTGTTATCATACCGACTTTCAATCGCGCTGACTTACTGGCTGAAGCTGTCGAAAGCGTATTGGCGCAAACATTCCAGCCGGGTGAAATTATCATCGCCGATGACGGATCATCCGATCACACGTCTGAAGTCGCTGCCAGATTTTCCAACCACGTCCGTTATGTCCACAAGGAAAACTCAGGCAAAGCAGACACCCTCAATACGATAATCCCAACCTGTCAGCACCCGCTGATCTGGATTATGGACGATGATGACATCGCGGCTGAAACGGCGCTGGAAGCGCTGACTAAACCTTTGGATGGTCGGCCCCATATTGGTCTTTCATATGGCCGTTACAAACGGTTTGAAGTTGATCCGGCCAGCGGTGACAAGCGTTTCTTTGATTGCGGCTTTTGGAGCGAATGCGAACCTGACGCTTTTTTTGCGACAACGTTGGAAGACTTTTTCGTCCACCACCCAGGCATGCTGGTTCGAAAGTCCGTCTATGAAAAAGCAGGCCCCTTCTCCACGAAATACCCGCGATTGGAAGATTATGAAATGCTGGTGCGTTTGGCGCGCATAACGCAAGTGGCGCAAACGGATGAATGTGTATTTTACCAGCGCCAACATGACGGGGATCGCGTAGGCGGGCTTGCCGCCAGCAATCGCACACAGCGATGGATAGACGAAGAAAAAGACTTTTTTATAGAACTACACAGCGCCAGCTCGCTATGTGATTTCTTACCTGGCGATACGCCTGCTTTTAGTATGGATTGCGAGAAAACACGCGAAGCGCTCATCCGACGCGCATGTGTCATGGCGCGCAAAAAACTCTGGGATTTGGCGTTTGATGACTTTGAAATCGCGATCGCCCAGACAGACGCGCCTGAATGCCTCACCGAACAGGAAAAAAACGCCATCCGACGCGCTCTGTTTTCAAAATACGGCAATCTCGAAGTCATAAACGATGCTGTTATTGCACAACGTCTAACGGAATTATCCCAAAACGGCCCAGTTGGCAGAGCCATTGCAAAGGCATTTGCACGCGCAATGCTTTTCTTCATCAGGACCAACCTTCAGTCCCAAAACTGGATGACAACCTGGAAATATGCGCGCCTGACATTGAAACTGCTTTAGGCCCAAACAGGCAATGCCCACGTCTCAATCCACTGTTCGCACAGACAAGAAGTCTGCGTCTCTGGCAAAGTCCATGAGCAGTGGAATTGTATGGAACGCGCTGAATTTCCTTGGGTCTCAAGGCGCTGGGTTTGCCGTTTTCCTAATTCTGGCAACACGCCTTGATCCATTTGTATTCGGTATCGTCGCGCTTGCATCCATCATCGCTGACATCATTGCCATTGAGGGGCGCACCGCTGGCATGGACGCCATCGTGCAAGGCAATCGTTATGACCGGAAAACTCTGAATTCCGCCTTCGCCGTTATGATGGGTGTGGCGATAACATTCACTGTGTCGCTCATTCTGATCGCCCCAATGATGGCCGATTATTATCAATCCCCATTGATCAAGGCATTCATGCCCGTGTTTGCGCTTATCCTGCTGCCCGTGCCATGGCTGGCTGTCATGGACGCGCTGATCATGAAGGATCTGGGATTTAAAGTTCAGACCCAGCGCAATATGGCAGCGACTATTTTAGGCGGCGTTACCGGCATAGCCGTCGCATTCTCACCTTTCAGCATCTGGGCGCTCGTGGTCCAGCGCGTCGTCGCCCTCTTTACAGCGCTGGTCTTTCAGTACGCACACACGCGATGGGCGCCGTTGTTTGCGCTTGAAAAAGCTGACGCCATTACATTTGCAAAGCGCTATTTCCCGCTGTGGAGTATCATTACCCTCAACTTGTCTATTCCGCGCGCAGCGACACTGGTGTTTGGCGCGCGCTATGGAACAGAAACAGTCGGTTTATTGCGCGCAGCTTACCGTATCGAAGAATCCGCGCGCGGACCGCTCGTAAGCCCACTTCAAGGCTTATGGTTTCCATTGATGGCGAAAGTCCGCGGCAACAAAAAAGAAGAGCGCCACGTTTATGACTCTATCGTCAAGACAAGCGCGTTTCTTGCGCTTCCAGCTTTTACGGGCCTGTTGATTGTCGCTCATGATGTTGTCGACGTCATCTTGCCCGACGCATATTCTGGCGTCGCTCCGCTAATTCAGGCGGTGTGTCTGACCTCGCTGCTTATTCCCTTGAACCGTTTTAACAGCTTGGCGCTAGGGTCATTAGACGAAAACAGGAAGTCGTTTTTTGTGACTCTAACAAATGTGCTCAGCTGTATTGCAGCGCTTCTGACGTTTCCGCATGTCACGCCCTTCTGGGCGCTGTTGATTATGTCAGCCCCCTCTGTGCTTGTCGGACTGATCAGCGCGCATATCGTTCATATGCGCGTTGGACAAAATCCTTTCTTGCATTACCTGGGATTATCCCCCGCTTATCTTGCTGCGGGGATTATGGGCGCAGTTGTGTGGTACTTGCAGCGTGAATTCAGTCACATTGATCCCGTGCTGCGCCTTATTGTGTGCGTCAGCGCAGGCGGCATTGTTTATGCTGGTTGGCTCTTTGGCCTGCACCCTAACTGGACCCAAAACCGCATTGCAATGTTGCGCGGGAAATCCATCTGAGCCCGCCCTCCCTAAAGCTGATCCACCCATTCTTTAAGAACCCTCACATAAGTCTCTGGATCAGAAACATGCATAGCATGGGCTGCGTTCGGCAAGGAAACATAGCTGAAAGCCTGACCTGTTGCCTCAATCAGTTTTTTGACCTGACCGACCTGCAACTCAGACATTGCTCCCATTAAGTGACCGTTTTCAGGGTTCTCTGCGCGCATATGATGCGACAGTAAAATTGGCGTATTTACAGAGCTGAGCATGACCTTATGGTCACACGTACGCATAGCTGTGCCTTCTGTAAACGCACGTGCCCATTCCGGATCATACTCACGGATATTTTGAGGCGGCGGAGTTTGTTTTTGGGGTGTATCCCGATCTTCAAAGGGCGATGAGGATCGGCTGGCCGCCAAGAAACCTTGCCAGTCACCTATCTGCCATTGGTCGCCTAAGTATCGGTTCACAAGCGCGAGGCGCGGACCTGCCGCCTGATGAATACCTTGACCAAAAGCTGGCTCGATCTCAGACGAAAACAGCGGCGCATCTTCTAGATAAGATCCACGAACTTGTCCCGGCGTAGCGTAAGCTGACAACCAGCAGGCCAGTAAACCACCTGATGAGCATCCAGCCACCAATGTCGGTCTTTTAATGACCGTCGCGATGAAACTGTCCAGGTCATTGCCCATATTGTCCAAGGTATAACGCCCAGGCGTACGTGTAGAACGTCCTTGCCCGCGTAGATCGACTGCAAAAACCTGAAAGTCGTTTTTCAAAGACTTCATCGCTGCTTCATAGCCCCACCAGGACTCTGTTTGTCCTGGCACCAATAAAAGTGCCGGATTGCTATCAGCGCCTACTACGGCGTAATTCATTTTGACTTCGCCAAGGTCAGCAGTCCGCTCGCTGTATTGATGCGGAATAAAAATATCTTGTGGCGGCAATGAAGATGTTGTGGGAACGCGCTTGTTAGATGAGGGCTTGGCGCGTTCTGCTAAGGCGGGCGCTGTTGCTAGCATTATAGGCGCTGCAATTATCGCGTTATGCAAAAACTGTCGCCTTCCTATAGCGTTGATCACGCTTTTAGTAGTGCCAGAACCTCTTTGAGAGCTTTCCTGTTTTGTGTGACCAAACATCTTCACCTCCCCTGTATTCAGTTCCGACATTAGTCCGGAACGCCTTTTGTTGGGAAGTGGCAACATCACTAATTACATCAAAATGACGAACGACATTCCGTATAGCGCATCTGGCACTGTAAATTTCGGCACAAGGCGCCAAAGTTATATATTTCAGGAGATCTGGTAAGTTGGGTGCGGGAG
>CAYFFG010000016.1:0-81391 GCA_964342355.1 uncultured Hyphomonadaceae bacterium | reverse complement strand
GCGATACTGAATATACAGCAGGCAATAACAGTGTAGGATAAGAAAAATGGTGCGGGCGGCCGGACTTGAACCGGCACGTCCTTACGGACAACAGATTTTAAGTCTGGCGCGTCTACCGATTTCGCCACGCCCGCACACTTTTCGCCTCTCCTGAAAAAGGCGAGCCGTGTTTCTGCCCGTATTCAATCGCAATGTGAAGACGGCAGCTCAAGAAATTCTGCCTCTTAGCCTGCATTGGATCAAAATCGTTCTGGCGATCCGCCTTGGGACCTGGCAAGCGCCTCCAATTTGTCGGCAGCAAGATTAAGCCGATCCGTATCTGCGCCGCGGACAACTAACGCGACACCGCGGTCGCCTTCCAAAAACCATGGATAGGACCCAAAGCTTAGATCCGGCATTTCTTCTGCAATCTCAGACAACGCATTTGCCACATCTCCCTCTTTGAGGTTTGGCGTACGGACAGTCCGCATTTCCACCACCTCTCCGCCTTTAAGGGTCGGACCGATATTATGCAGCATCGATTTCATGATGCGCGGCACACCCGCCATCACATGAACGTTTTCAAGTCTGAACCCAGGAGCGCCAGATACGGGGTTGTCGATCAGATCAGCCCCCTCGGGAATGCGCGCCATGCGAAGCCGCGCTTCATTGACGTCTGAATCACGCTTTGAATACCAGTCTTCCAGCACAGCACGCGCATCCTCGCGCACATCGATCGACACGCCAAAAGCTTTCGCGACGCAATCCGCGGTGATGTCATCATGGGTCGGGCCGATCCCACCTGTGGTGAAGACGTAGTCATAGCTTGCCGACATTTCCTGGACGGTTGTGACAATCTTTTCCGCCACATCTGGAATGACGCGCGCTTCGCGCACCTGAATACCTAAGGGACCCAAAAAATCCGCGATGGTTTTCAAGTTAGTATCCTGCGTGCGGCCAGACAAAATCTCGTCGCCAATCATGATCACTGCCGCCGTCACTGTAGGGGTGGTTGTCCGGGTGGAGTTCATGTCTTGCTTACCGGGTGAGTTACTGGTGTTGTTCATGTGGTGTTTGGCCCTTCCAGGGAAACAAATGCAGCTTATGTCGCTGTTTTTATGTTGTTTTAATTTTTCAAACAGGAAAGAATCAAATGCTTTTGCCTGCGCCGCTGTTTGAAGGCGAATTGATCAAACGATATAAACGCTTTTTAGCGGATATAAGGCTTGCCAGCGATGAAGTCATCACGGCGCATTGCGCAAACCCCGGCGCTATGACCGGGCTAAAAACTCCGGGCATGAAGGTCTGGGTCTCCAAGTCTGACAATCCGAAACGCAAACTCAAATTCTCCCTTGAACTGGTTGAGGCTGATGGAACCCTTGTCGGTATCAACACCTCATACCCAAACACAATCGCCTATGACGCCATTAGCAACGGACAGGTTGCAGAGCTGACTGGCTATGACACCATACGCCGTGAAGTGAAGTATGGATCAAACTCGCGCGTTGATTTGCTTTTGGAAAAGTCTAGCGCCCCGCCCTGTTATGTTGAAGTAAAAAACGTTCACCTGATGAGGACACCCGGCGTGGCTGAGTTTCCTGACAGCGTCACTGCCCGTGGCGCCAAGCACCTGGTTGAGCTTTCAGACATGGTCAAAAGCGGCGCGCGAGCAGTCATGTTGTTCATTGTTCAGCGCGCGGATTGCAGATTTTTTCAAACCGCAGGTGATATTGATCCCAAATATCACGAAGGTTTGCAGGAAGCCGCCTCCCATGGGGTTGAAGTTCTATGCTATGCTTGCGACTTAACGTTAAAAGATATTTCATTGTCGCACGCGCTTAACTGGGCACGTTGAAACTGACCACGTTGATGCAGCATAACTGAAGCAGCGCACTGAAGGATAAGATTGCCCATGAATTATGTCGAAGCAGCCGCACCTCCTTTGCGCAATACAGGCGCTATTCGTCTGCACGGAGAAGAAGGCTTTGCCGGCATGCGCAAAGCTGGCGCGGTGGCGGCCGCCTGCCTCGACATGTTGGCGAATGAGGTCAAGCCTGGCGTGACGACTGGGCATCTGGATGATCTCGCACGCGAATTCATTTTTGATAATGGCGCAGTGCCCGCAACGATGATGTATCGCGGCTACCGCCACTCGACCTGTACGTCGATCAATCATGTGGTCTGTCACGGCATTCCAACCCACAAGAAGTCCTTACGCGAGGGCGACATTGTCAATATCGATGTAACGCCTCTGGTGGATGGCTGGCATGGCGACACTTCGCGCATGTTTTCAGTCGGTGAAGTGAAGCGCCGGGCCGAGCGCCTGATGGACATCACGTATGAATGTTTGATGCGCGGTATCGCTGAAGTGAAGCCTGGCGCGCGCACAGGCGACATAGGCGCGGCGATTCAGGAGTACGCTGAAGCTGAGCGCTGTTCGGTCGTCGAAGATTTCTGTGGCCATGGCCTGGGCCAGCTGTTTCACGATGCGCCCAACATTCTTCACTATGGCAAACGCGGCACCGGCCCTGAGCTTAAAGCCGGCATGATTTTCACAATTGAACCCATGATCAATCTGGGCCGTAAGGAAGTGGCGTTGTTGCCAGACGGCTGGACCGCTGTCACACGCGACAGATCACTGACAGCTCAGTTTGAACATTCAATCGGTGTGACTGACGACGGTTGTGAAATCTTCACGCTGTCACCGACGGACAATCACACGCCGCACAAAAAACCTTAGAATCAATACGGTTGAATTCATTACTGTTTTGCGGCCTTACTCTCATGAGTAGTTTATGGGGGCGCATATATGGCGCGGGACAAATTAAACGAAGCCAATGGCCTTTTTCATCCTGAAGAAGCAGCCCCAGCAGGCCATCAAAATCCGTCAGCCAAAAAGCCGACAAAACATTATCACGGCCATCGCGAACGTTTGCGCGACAAGGTGTTGAACGGCGCAGGCGACACGCTGCCAGATTATGAATTATTAGAGCTGTTATTGTGCGCCTTCATCCCAAGACGGGATGTGAAACCCATCGCAAAGGCGCTGATTGACCGGTTTGGTTCTTTGTCCGGCGTTATGAGCGCCCCGGTTCGGCGCCTGGTTGAAGTGGAAGGTGTGGGCGATACCACAGCAATCTATATTCAAGCGACCCACGCGATCAATCAACGCTGCGTGCGCGAGGAAGTGGCTGCAAAGTCTGTGATTTCAAGCTGGTCCGCACTGCTGAATTACGTCCGCCTGGCGCTGCAACATGAAAAAGAAGAACAGTTTCGTATCCTGTTCCTCGACCGGAAAAATCAGCTCATTACCGACGAGATAATGTCACGCGGCACGATTGACCAAGCGCCTGTTTATCCCCGCGAAGTCGCCAAACGCGCGCTTGAAACTTCCGCAGCGTCCATCATTCTCGTACACAATCATCCATCTGGCGATCCGACCCCATCAAAAGCGGATGTGACAATCACGCGGGAGATTATTGATGCGCTGGACGCTCTGGACATTGAAGTTCACGAACATCTCATTGTCGGTTCCAAAGGGATCGTCAGTATGAAAGCGCAAAACCTCATTTAAGGCCCCAAAAGACATTCTCACCAGTAATTGTTATTCGATAATCGATCAAATGGGCTTGGCAGAATGTCATCTAGGCGTCTACCGTAACGGAAAATGACAACAACCGACCCGAGCGGTCGTGGGGAGAGAGTATATTATGACGACTGCATCGCCGCATGAAGCGGCGCCTGAGGGCAAGGTCGAAGGCTTTGGCTCCAAGGCTTATCGCGCCTACGTTATGACGGCGCTATTCATTGTTTACATGTTCAACTTCATCGACCGCACGCTGATCGGCGTGTTGGGCGAACCGATTCGTGAAACCTTTGGTTTGTCAGACGCCATGATCGGTCTGTTGTCCGGACCTGCATTCGCCATCCTTTACACGTTGCTGGGCATCCCCTGTGCGATGCTGGCGGAGCGCATGAACCGCGGAACGATCATTGCTGTCGCAATGGCGACTTGGAGTGCGTTCACAGCGTTTTGTGGCATGGCGAACAGCACTTTCATGTTTGCCCTTGGCCGGATCGGTGTGGGGATTGGCGAAGCAGGCTGTTCGCCTCCTTCGCACTCTCTAATCTCCGACTATTTCCCACCAGAAAAGCGCGGAACTGCGCTGGCGGTTTATTCGCTGGGTATCCCAATCGGAACAATGCTGGCGTCCCTTTCAGGCGCTTATTTTGCCACACAAGCCGGTCTTGACTGGCGGTCAGCTTTTATCTGGCTGGGTCTGCCGGGTGTTGTGATCGCGCTTGTCTTCAAGTTGACCGTGAAAGAACCACCGCGCGGCTATTCTGACCCAGGCGGGGTGCAAGCGGCGGAAGACAAGCCTTCTCCGTTTGAAGTCTTTGGCGTGATCGCGCGCAAGCCAACATTCTGGCACGTCGCAATTGGCGGCGGTCTGGCGTCATTCGTGGGTTACGGGGTTGGCCAGTTCGTCACCCCATTCTTCCTGCGCGTATACAAATTGCCGCTAATGGAAGCCGCCCTGCTCTATGGTCTGATCCTTGGTGTGTTCTCCGCAGTCGGGACTTTCCTTTCTGGCTTCCTCGCTGACCGTATTCGCGAACGTCATCCGAATGCCTATTCTTGGCTTCCAGCAATAGGCTTCTTTGCGTCTGCGCCAGCTTACGCCATCGGGTATAACACTGTGGCGTTCCTAGATGGCGCAGCGGCGATCTGGGTAGCGATGCCATTCTTCATCATCGGCGCGGTGATGCACTATTTCTATCTGTCCGCGCAGTTCGCCGTAACGCAGAACCTGGTGAGCCCGCGCATGCGCGCAACCGCCTCCGCCGTGCTGTTGTTTATGGTCAACATTATCGGTTACGCCGCTGGACCGCCAACCGTTGGTTGGGTTTCAGACAAAGCGGCGGCGTTCAATCTTTCTCAGATGGAATCGCCTGTCGATCTTGGCACGTGTAACCTCTATGAGAAGGAAATGCGTGACGAAGCCACGCGCACGGCCGAAAAAGGCGAAGCCCTCAGCACATACTGTGCGCCAGCACGCGCCAACGGCATTCGCTTTGCGGTGACATTCGGTGTGATGATCTACATCTGGGCAGGTATCCACTTCATGCTCATGGGTCGCACGCTGCAGCGCGACACATGGTCAGCCGTACCGGTAAAACCAAAAGAAGAAGAATTGCCTGAACCAGAAACACCGTAGTTTCTTGAAATTTGGGGGCGTTAGGTTCGCGTAATTGTAACGCCCCCATCAACTGCCACACAGGCGCCAGTTACAAAAGACGACATGTCGGACGCCAAGTAGAGCGCTGTTTGCGCGATTTCCTCTGGCTGTGCGACGCGGCGCATGGCGTGGAGTTGTTTGACAAATTCCAACCCTTCTGGCGATCCGGCGCCTTGTTGGCCCATTGGCGTATCCACACCACCCACTAACATGGCGTTGCTGCGGATATTATTTTCCGCCTGCTCAACCGCAATACAGCGCATCAGGCCAATAACACCTACCTTGGCCGCCCCATAAGCCGCCATTCCGGGAAATCCGAGCGTGTGCCCAACAAAGGTGGATGTGAATGTTATCGCTCCGCCCTCACCCTCGCTCATCGCTTTGATCTGGGTTTGAGCTCCAAGGAAAGCGCCGGTTAGATTCACATCGAGCGTGCGCTTCCACCCCTCATAAGAGATACTTTCACAACTTCCCATTTCGCCAAGATCACCGGCATTGTTCATGGCGATGTTGATGTGTCCGAAAGCCTTTTTTGCTTGCTGCGCGACTTCCGTATGAAGGTCTGGATCCGTTATGTCGCCAGCAACGTAGATTGCGCGACCGCCTTCGCTTTCAATGTCGCTAACGAGTGCTTTGAGTTTGTCGTCGGAACGTGCTGTGGCGACAATGTTTGCGCCTTGTCGCGCGAAAAGTCTGGCGGTTGCATTACCAATTCCCGAACTGGCGCCGGTAATTATTGCAGTTTTGTTTTTAAGACAGGTCATTAGGATCATCCCTTTGCTGATGGAGATGACTTACTGACGGAATGACGCTGTTAATTCTCGCGGTTATCGGCGCTTCAAGGGTGCGCGCCAGGCGCATCACACCCTTAATTTTTCACTTTTGCGACAATCCGCCCGCGTTTCGCACTTGATCTTCGCAATGGATTACGAGTTAACAGCCCTGAACACTCCGACCTTTTAAATTGCCAGGAGCAATATCCGCAATGATTCCCCGCTATGCCCGCCCTGAAATGACCGCCATCTGGACACCTGAAGCGCGTTACGGCGTGTGGCTGGAGATTGAAACACTTGCAGCGGAGGCTATGGCTGAACTGGGGGTTATCCCAGCGGATGCAGCAAAAGCTGTTCGCGAACGCGGCGCATTTGACGTGGACCGGGTTGATGAAATCGAACGCGAAGTCAAACACGACGTCATCGCATTCCTGACCTCTGTGGCTGAACACGTCGGTGAAGAAGCCCGCTTCCTGCACAAGGGCATGACATCGTCAGACGTCCTGGACACATGTCTTGCTGTGCAATTATCGCGGGCCGCTGACCTGCTCCTCACTGCAACTGATCGCGTCCTAGCCGCGTTAAAGACACGCGCCTTTGAACACAAGCGCACGGTCACCATCGGACGCAGCCACGGTATCCATGCAGAGCCAACGACGTTTGGCCTCAAGCTGGCCGGTTACTACGCACAAATGATACGCTGCCGCGAGCGTCTGGAAACAGCGAAAAAAGAAATCTCCACCTGTGCGATTTCCGGCGCAGTCGGCACATTCGCCAACATTGATCCACGCATTGAGGAAATGGTCGCAGAGCGTCTCGGCATGGCGCCCGAGCCTGTGTCTACGCAGGTCATCCCGCGTGACCGTCACGCGGCGTTCTTTGCAGCATTGGGCGTTGTCGCATCCGTGATCGAGAACATTGCTGTTGAGATCCGTCACTTACAGCGCACGGAAGTTCTGGAAGCTGAGGAATATTTCTCTGCTGGCCAAAAAGGCTCTTCCGCCATGCCGCACAAACGTAACCCGGTGCTGACCGAAAACCTGACCGGCCTTGCCCGCCTTGTGCGTTCAGCTGTGACGCCCGCCATGGAGAATGTGGCGCTGTGGCATGAGCGTGATATTTCCCACTCTTCTGTAGAGCGCGGTATTGGTCCTGACGCGACAATTCACCTGGACTTTGCACTGCACCGTCTGGCTGGCGTGATTGAAAACCTGGTTGTTTACCCGGAGAACATGCTGGCCAACCTCAACCGTCTGGGTGGCCTGCACAATTCACAGCGCGTTTTACTCGCGCTTGTGGAAGCTGGCGCATCGCGCGAAGACAGCTATCGTTTGGTGCAACGTAATGCGATGAAAGTGTGGGATGACCGCAACCGGCAGGAAGGTGATTTCCTCAATTACCTGAAAGCGGATGAAGATGTGTCCTCACGCCTGTCAGACGACAAGCTCGAAAGCTTGTTTGACATGGAATACCACTTAAAGAACGTAGATCACGTGTTTAATCGCGTATTTGGCGAAGTCTGATCAAATTTGTCGTGTAAAATTCACTTGTCCTTGGCGCTCACATGCTAGACAATCCAAGTTTACCACTTTTTAATGGGTGGTAGTTTGTTGCGTTAGTAGAGTGAGTGCGAAGCGATCATGAAGTTGAGACTTTCCGCTATTGCAGGTGTTGCAGCCGTGACTGCAGGCGCTGTCATGGTGTGCGATACGCCTGACAACACAGTTGAAGCTTCTCTTTCTGAACAGAATGAATGCGTTGATGCTTCAGATGCTGAAGGCTTCGTCTGTGAAGAGCCAGCCCAGCAATTTGCATCTAAAGAGTAAGTGGTTCGCACGCGCAGACGAAACTGCGAGGGTGAGTGCGTGGGGGGGGGACCGTCCCGCCTACGCGCGCGATCTTGATATGGCTTAAGCGGTATTGGCGCTTCGCGCCTGATCTAAATATTGCTCAAACCGTGTTCTTATTGCTCTTGTCGGCTGATCGTTGCCTGCCAGACGCAGATCATCGCATACAGATTTAAATGCGTCTGATCCGGCTACTTTTGAACGAACCAGCGCTTCGGCATAAGCCGCTACACCGGGGGCGCCCTCGCCCATCATCTCTTTTGCCGCCCATTCGCCAAGGGCTTTTAGGCCAGCTGCTTGCGCCAAAAATTCATTCGTGGTCCGGTTTGCGTGAACGGCTTCTTCTGCTCGTGCGCGCGCCTTCAAAAGCTTCATAGAGTGTTCCTCCCGATCAGTGATATTTTTAGGCCACTTAATTACCTGAGCGCATCGCCGCGCCTCTTGTGATTTCAATGTCTCACAAAACATTTTCGACCACGTTCACCCTGAAACTAATTTCGGAGGGTTTTCAGTCGCAACAGGTTAACCAATCGGGGCTGAATGTTTAGGAACCGTCCCAAACTCACACAGTTTTGACAGCGCGTCAGGGCAAATTGCAATGAAACCGCACCTGCTGGCCTGTAGCGTCGAACTTGAGGCGGGACGATACGCTTTTTTTCACCGCCTGCCCCGCACGCCCCTTTTTGCACGCCGAGGAAACAGAATATGATCAAACACGCACTTTTCGCTATCGCCGCCGCAACTATGGCGACGCCAGCTTTCGCAGGTGATGAAGCAGCAACCCACACAGAAGACGCAAAGCACGCAAGCCGCACAGCCGTCACGATCTACGCTGACTGGTGCCCTAGCTGTAAGGTTCTTGAACCCAAGCTCAAAGAAGTGAAAGCAGACGCATCCGTTGAGGGCGTGAAGTTCGTCAAACTTGACTATTCAGCGCGCGACAAAGCTGACTTCTGGGCGCAGGCTGAAGCCGCTGGCGTCAAATCTGCCGTTGAAACCGCTTTGAAAGGCAAAATCAAAACAGGTGTTGTGATCGTTGTAGACGCTCAAACAGGCGAAGCGATCAAAAAGCTTGGCTCCAAAACATCTGTTGAAGACATCGTCGCAAACCTTGCGCCATCGGCATAAGTTTTCCTCCCCGGAAAAATAAAGAAACCCCGGAACCGCACTTACAGCTCCGGGGTTTTTCTTATTCTGATTGTGCAGTGATGCTTTACTCGGCTTCGTTCGCGATCTGCTCTTTTGCCACGATCATAAGTTCCTGCATCTGTTTGACGATCTGGTGGTCTGAACGCTCAACGCCTTTTGCATCAAAATCCTGGCGCACTTTGCGGAACACGTCTTCTTCGCCGACTTCTTCAAAATCTGCTTTGATGACTTCTTTCGCATACGCGTCAGCGTCAGCGCCGGAAAGGCCCATAAGATCAGCCGCCCAGAGGCCCAACAATTTGTTGCGTCGCGCGGTCGCTTTGAATCGCATGCTTTCATCATGAGCGAATTTGGCTTCAAATGCCTCTTCACGCTTGTCGAATGTTGTCATAGCGCACTCTCCATAGGTCCACGCATTGTCTTCATTGTGCGCATTGATAACGCCGGGTGTCACATCCGAAAAGCAGGTTTTTTGTCTCAGGACTTCGATTCCGGTGTAAAATGCGTGATATAGTCATCGACTCGGCGAAGAGTTGATACTAGTCCATCGCGCTCGCAACGCCCCGTCCGCCTGATCAGCGGCATACTTCAGGAGCAAGACGTCATGGCCCGTGGCCGAAAGATATATGAAGGTAAGGCAAAGATCCTGTATGAAGGACCTGAACCTGGCACGCTTATTCAATACTTTAAGGACGACGCAACAGCGTTTAACGCAGAAAAGCGTGCTGTGCTGGATGGCAAAGGCGTTTTGAACAACCGTATTTCCGAGCTGGTCTTCACCCGCCTTGGCGGTATTGGCGTGCCGAACCACTTTCTTAAGCGCATCAACATGCGTGAGCAATTGATAAAACAGTGTGAGATCATTCCGCTCGAGGTGGTGTGCCGCAATGTCGCCGCTGGTTCAATTTCCAAACGCCTGGGCCTTGAAGAAGGCACACAGCTGCCTCGCTCCATTATCGAATTTTATTACAAAAAAGACGAGTTGGGCGACCCGATGGTGTCTGAAGAACACATCGGCGCGTTTAACTGGGCAAGCCCGCAGGAAGTGGACGACATGATTTCACTCACACTGCGCGTCAACGACTTCCTGGCCGGCATGTTCGCTGCGATCGGCATTCGCCTGATCGACTTTAAGGTTGAATATGGCCGCCTGTTTGAGCGTGATACGGTGCGTACGATCTTGGCTGACGAAATCAGCCCCGACTCATGTCGTCTGTGGGATGCTGAAACTAACGAGAAACTCGACAAAGACCGCTTCCGCCGCGACATGGGCGGTGTGACAGATGCATATGCCGAAGTGGCGCGCCGTCTGGGTCTGATCAAGGAAAACGGGTCCGGCGCGGAAGTCGTATCCATTACAGGAGACAAGTAATGATCGTGCGCGTACACGTCAGCCTGAAAAACGGTGTGTTAGACCCTCAAGGCAAGGCAGTCGCCGACACCCTTGCGCGTATGGGATATTCAGAAGTCGCAGCTGTGCGCGTTGGCAAGACGATTGACCTTGAGATCGAGGACGGTCTGGACAAAGCGCAAGCCGAAGCCCGCGTAAAAGACATGTGCGAACAGCTTCTCGCCAACACCGTGATCGAGAAATATGAGTTCGAACTGGCTTAAAGCTATTGCGTTTTAGGAAGTGGAAGAGGCCGACTGACTAGTCGGCCTTTTTATCTTTCTTGATAGATTCCTGCACGTCATCCGCTGCATTTTCCAGCACGCGTCCGCCAGCCTGGATGTCCTTGCCAACGCCTTTTGCCGTATTACAGCCAGCCAAGGCGAACACAGTGACCGCAGCAAGCGACGCCAAAATAAGCTTTTTCATGTCATTCCCCACACTGTGAAAGCGGCTGAAAGCCTTAGTCTTCAATTTCTTTTTTGACTGTTTCCGCGCCTTCTGTGATGTCTTTGCCAACGCCAGCAATCGTGTTGCATGCCGCAGCGCTGATCATCAAAAGTCCCATAACCGCAGTCACAATAAGCTTTACCGGTTTCATCTTCGTCTCCAGTTCATGGCTCTAATATGCGCTATATGGGCCTAAATCACTTAAGAAGAAAGCGTTTTAGGCTAACCGCCACCATTTGATTTGGGTTGGACCAGCGTTTAATCAAATAAAGCTTGCAAACAGCATTGATCGAAAGTGTGTCATACTCAATAAAGTGAGCGATGCGTGATTTGGTTCCGCAGTCGCTTGTGTTTCCACAAGGCAATTTACGCTCAACTTGGACATGTCGATATGAAGTCTGCCGTCATTGTTTTTCCTGGCTCCAATTGTGACCGTGATGCGCAAACCGCGCTGAAGAAAGTCACAGGTGATGACCCGGCGATGGTCTGGCACAAAGACGCAGAACTGCCTCAGGGTGTTGATCTGGTCATGGTGCCGGGCGGCTTTTCCTACGGCGACTATCTACGTTGCGGTGCAATGGCGGCCAACTCCCCTATCGTGTCGTCGCTCAAAGCCCATGCGGACCGCGGCGGCTATGTGCTGGGAGTTTGCAATGGATTTCAGGTCCTGACGGAAACAGGACTATTGCCTGGCGCTTTAATGAGAAACGCCAATCTGCACTTTGTCTGTCGTCCACAAAAGCTGACCATTGCGAATGGGGCTTGTGATTTCACGCGCGCTTATGCGGGTCGATCTGAAATTATCGTCCCTGTCGCCCACCATGACGGCAATTATTTCGCCGATGAGGCAACGCTTGACCGGCTTGAAGGCGAAGATCGCGTGGCGTTTCGCTATGCGGCTGGCGAAAACCCGAACGGTTCTCAACGCGATATCGCTGGTGTCCTATCAGAAAACAAACGTGTGCTTGGCATGATGCCTCACCCGGAGCGCGCCGTAGACAAAGAGCATGGCGGCACGGACGGCACGCCACTGTTTGAAAGTATCGCAAGCTGTATCGCATTTGCGTCGTGAGCGCACTGGCGGACCTGCTAGTCAACGCATCGCCCGCGATTGGTGACATCAACATATCGCCTCCCGTTGAAGATAAAGGTCTTAAAACGCTTCTAACGACTCGAAACGGGTATTACGCCTTCGACAAGGCTTTATGGGTGTTTGCTTCTCACAGCGCAGCACACGAGCCGGGCCTTGACCATCCCGAAATCGCCAATTGGGCGCGCAAATACCCAAAAACAAAAGGCGTTTCCCACGCCTTTGCGGTCGATATCTTTGGTTATCCTTACTGTGTGTCTGATCAGGGCGTATTGAAACTGGACCTGGAAACCGGGCGATTTATGCGCATCGGCGAAGATATTGAAGGCTGGGCCAAGCGCGTGCTGGATCATTTCGAACAGCTGACAGGTTGGTCATGCTTGAAAGAGTGGGAACGAGAAAACGGAGCGCTTCCGGTTGGATACCGCTTATTGCCGCGCCTGCCCTTTATTGGCGGCGGCGCCAGATCATCTGACAACCTTATCGCCGTGCCGCTCACTGAACTCATCGGGTTTTATGCGGAATTGGCCGCTCAGGTGCGCAACCTGCCTGACGGGGCGGAAATCGAAATCCAAGACGAATTATAACAAAATACCCAAACGTCGAATTTGCTGTTGCAACGGTTCAACTTCGCAATAGTATCGCGTCGACGTTTACAGTCACGACGTCCTGTTTTTGGGGAGGATAAAAACAATGAATTTGAGAGCGCTTGTAACAGCAAGTGCGTTTGCCTTGGCATGCGCATGTACGACTGTTGAAGAGACTGAAACCGAAGTCGCGGAAGTAGCTGAAACCGCCGCCGTTGAAGCGGAAGCCAACACAACTGACTTTGAAACGACAAACGCCGCAGGCGACAAAGTCGCTGACTTTGAAAAAGCAGACTATTCCGACACATCCATCTGGTTGTGCCACCCAGAAAAAGAAGACGATGTCTGTTCTATCGACCTGACGACGACTGTTGTTGCTGCTGATGGCACGACAACAACAGTGCCGATGGCGCAGGCTGAAGAGCCGGAAATCGACTGTTTCTACATCTACCCAACTGTTTCACGCGATGAGACACCAAACTCTGACCTTGTCGCAGGCCCTGAAGAAATCAACGTGACTGAACAACAGTTCGCACGTTTCTCCAGCATGTGCCGCACATTCGCGCCAATGTACCGTCAGATCACGCTGCCGCACCTGCGCGCAATGATGGCGGGCGGTAAGTTTTCCGCAAACGATGCAATGCGTATGTCAGACGTAAAGCGCGCGTGGAAAACATACATGAACGACTATAATGACGGTCGCGGCGTTATTCTGGTGGGTCACTCACAAGGCTCAAACGTGCTCGACGTGATGATCAACACCGGCATCATCAGCGAAGAAGACCGCAAGCAGATCATCTCTGTCATGCCAATCGGCTTCCCAGCGTACCCGAACCCTCAGACAGGCGAATACATCTTCCCGCCTTGTGAGGCTAAGGACCAGACAGCTTGTATGATCAACTACATGTCTTTCCGTGGCAATAAAGTACCGCCATCCTACTCTCGTTTCGGCGTGAGTTCGCCAAAGGGCGAGCGTTCTTTGTGTGTGAACCCAGCTGTGCTTTCTGGAGACGAAGGCAAACTGGACGCTTACATGCCAGCACGCACTTTCCCGAGCCCGGACAACAACAACTTTGGTGACGGCGTGGAAGTCGACACCAAGTTTGTCGCACTGCCAGGCATGCTGACAGCTGAGTGCCGTCAGAACGACACACACACATGGCTTGCAATTGATGTTGAAGCAGACCCAGCTGACGCACGTGCTGACGACATCGCTGGCGATGTTTATGCAGGTGAGAACGTCATCCTAGAGGATTGGGGGCTCCACCTAATCGACGTCAACCTGACAATGGGTAACCTGCTCGACATTGCAGAAGCTCAAAAAGACGCTTGGCTGGCTGAAAACGCAGCGGAATAATCGCAACGTTTCCTAATCGTTCAAAACGTGAAACCGGCGCTGAATATTCAGCGCCGGTTTTTATTTTCACACCTTTCTTAACTGATCCGTTTGGGACCTATCCATTTCGTCTAGCGCGCAGGAATGTTCGGTGGTAAAGCGGCGTTTATGACTGATCCGAACGCCCTACCCGCCGAGCTGAAAACGCAGATCCTTGAGGCCATGCTGGCCCCGCAATCAGAAGCCGACGCCTTGGAGCGCGGTGTGAATGCGGATGAGTGGAAAGTGCTGCTTGATCGCCTTGGTCGCCAGCCAAACCGCGTGGAGCTGGGCGTTATTGGCGAGATGTGGTCAGAACACTGCTCCTACAAATCATCCCGCATGCATCTGGCAAAATTCCCAACCAAGGGTCCGCGCGTCATCCAAGGGCCAGGTGAAAATGCAGGCGTCGTCGACATCGACGATGGTCAGGCCTGTATCTTCAAAATGGAAAGCCACAACCACCCGTCTTACATCGAGCCTTATCAAGGCGCAGCGACAGGCGTCGGCGGCATTCTGCGGGACGTGTTTACAATGGGCGCAAGGCCTGTGGCTTTGGTCAACGCGCTACGGTTCGGATCGCCTGATCACCCCAAGACACGCTCACTGGTGGCTGGTGTTGTTGCTGGTATCGGCGGATATGGAAATTGCGTCGGCGTGCCAACGGTTGCGGGCGAAACGCAATTCCACGCCGGCTATAACGGCAACATCCTCGTCAATGCGATGGCGGTGGGGCTAGCTGATCAGGACAAGATATTCTATGCGCGCGGCGCTGTGCCAGGCCGCCCGGTAATGTATGTCGGCTCCAAGACGGGCCGCGACGGGATTGGCGGCGCATCCATGTCGTCAGCTCAGTTTTCTGAGGGCGATGAAGAAAAGCGCCCGACCGTACAGGTCGGCGACCCTTTCACAGAGAAACTGCTGATCGAAGCCTGTCTGGAACTGATGGCGACTGACGCCATTGAAAGCATTCAGGACATGGGCGCTGCGGGCCTGACATCGTCTGCGGTTGAGATCGCTGACAAAGGCGGCATCGGCATTGAGATGGACCTCGATAAAGTGCCGCAACGCGAATACGCGATGAGCGCATTTGAAATCATGCTGTCTGAATCTCAGGAACGCATGTTGATGATCCTGAAACCAGGACGCGAAGACGTCGCCAAAGCGATCTTCGACAAATGGGATCTGGACGCGGAAGTGATCGGCGTGACCACCGACACCGGTCATTTTGTGTTGAAACAGTTTGGAGAGACGGTTTGTGACATCCCTGTTGCGCCGCTTGCCGAAGATGCGCCCAAATACGACCTGCCCTGGAATGCGCCTGCGCCTCGCGCTGCGATTGATCGCACCACCCTGAAAACACCTGCAAACTATGCTGAGACACTGACGTCGTTGATGTCATCGCCTGACATGGCGTCAAAACGTTGGATCTGGGAACAGTATGACCGTCACGTAATGGGCGATACCAGCGATTCCTCTCAATCTGGCGGTGACGCAGCGTTAGTGCGTATTCACGGCACCAACAAAGCGCTTGCGATCTGTTCTGACTGTTCTCCGCGCTATGTGGCGGCTGAACCGTTTGAAGGCGGCAAGCAGGCTGTTGCAGAAGCTTACCGCAACCTTTCAGCGGTTGGCGCTGAACCGATTGCGATCACTAACAACCTCAACTTTGGCAGTCCAAACAAGCCAGACACAATGGGGTATTTCGTGCGTGCGATCGAAGGCATGGCCGAAGCGTGTGACACGCTCGATTTTCCGGTCGTCTCAGGCAATGTGTCATTGAACAACCAGACAGACGGGATCGCTATCCCGCCGACGCCTGTGTGTGGCGGGATCGGACTGGCGAAACGCATTTCATCTACTGTGACAATTGCTGGTGCGCGTGCAGGCGATGTGGCCTTGATGGTTGGCGAGCCAGGCGCACACCTTGGCGCAAGCCTCTATCTGCGTGAGGTTGAAGGCCGTGAAGACGGTCCGCCACCTTCTGTTGATCTCACTATTGAAAAAGAACGCGGAACTTTGGTGCGTGAGCTGATTAGCGCAGGATTGGTAAGCGCATGTCATGACTTGTCTGATGGTGGTCTAGCGTGTGCGGCGGCTGATATGGCGCTGAGCGGGAATATCGGTATCGCGCTCAATAACGCCGCCCTGCCAGAAGACATTGACTTGCTGGGTCATTATTTCGGCGAAGACCAGGGCCGTTATCTTATGGCGGTATCTCCGTCCAACGTCGCAGATGTCATGGAAAAAGCAGCCAATGCTGGCGTTTCTTTGACACCTGTCGGTGAGTTCGGCGGCGACAGCGTACAGCTACATGACCAATCAGTGACGCTGGAAGCCCTGCGTCATGTGCATGAGAGTTGGATGCCACAATATATGGACGCCACCTCCTAATACATCTGCGCCCATGAGGATCTGGATATGAACGAACTGCCGCCCTGCCCGAAATGCCAGTCAGTTTATACCTACGAAGATGGCGCTTTGCTTGTATGCCCGGAGTGCGCTCACGAATGGTCTTTTTCAGAAACAGCTGAAGTCGGCCCACGCATATATCGAGATGCAAATGGGAATGTGCTGGAGGACGGCGACTCTGTAACGGTCATTAAGGATTTAAAACTTAAGGGCTCATCTCAGTCCGTCAAAGTTGGCACCAAAGTCAAAAACATCCGCTTGGTCGATGAAGATCACGACATAGATTGTAAAATCGACGGGTTTGGGCCGATGAAGCTAAAGTCCGAGTTCGTCAAGAAAATCTGACGCAACGATTTTTCAGAACCTCACATAATTCGAAATTTTATCACCTTGGCGTGAGCTTTTATCAGATTTTTATTGTTTGCTTTTCACCATTTACGGACAGACTTGACCTTTGTTAATTTACACGATCTTCTAGCCCCGATCAAAGAGCAGTCACACTGTTCTGACTAGGGGAAACCACCATGAAAAAACTACTTCTTGGCTCCGCTGCTTTGTTTGCAACGGCCTGCGCAAGCCTGTCACTGACGCCTGATATCGCCCAGCCTGCTGAAGTGACGAAAGCTGAGCTGACAGCAGAAGACGCCGCCATCTTTATCGCAGATGCAGAAGCTGACCTGGCCGAGTTTTCAGAATACGCCGCACGTATTTACTGGAACCAGGCGACCAATATCTCATACGACACAAACTGGTTAGCTGCGAAAGTTGGCGCGGAATACACCGAAAAAGTTGTCGGATACGCCAATGCGACGAAACAGTTTGAAGACCTGGATCTTCCTGCTGAGCTTGCTCGCAAAATGCAAATTCTCAAGTCTGGTATAACGCTTCCAGCGCCCTCTACGGATGGCGCTGCAAAGGAACTGGCTGACATCACTACCGGGCTGGACGCAACATACGGCACAGGCAAATTCGTCTACAAGGGCGAAGAACTAAACCTGGAGCAGCTTTCAGGCATTATCGCCAGCAGCCGTGACCCTGAAGAACTTGCAGCCGTCTGGGACGGTTGGCGCACAATTTCGCCACCAATGAAAGATGATTATGCCCGCATGGTCGACATCGCCAATGAAGGCGCGCGCGAACTTGGATTTGATAACGTCGCCGACATGTGGCTGTCCAACTATGACATGCCGCCACAGGAAATGGCCGCAGAAGTGGAGCGCCTTTGGACACAGGTCGAACCGCTTTATGAAGAACTGCATTGTTATGTGCGTGCTGAGCTAAACGAGCAGTATGGCGATGATGTCCAGCCCGCCAGCGGAATGATCCGTGCGGACCTGTTGGGCAATATGTGGGCGCAGCAATGGAGCAATGTTTATGACATTGTAAAACCCGAAGGCGCTGCCGGACCAAGCTATGACATCACGCAAAAATTGGTCGATAATGGCTATGACGCAACCAAAATGGTCAAAACCGCCGAGGACTTCTTCTCCTCCCTCGGACTTGAGCCGCTTCCGGAAACTTTCTGGGAACGCTCTATGATTACTCGTCCGCGTGACCGTGAAGTTGTGTGTCACGCATCAGCCTGGAACCTCGACAACAAAGATGATGTCCGCATCAAGATGTGTACGCAGGTCAACGCGGAAGACTTTCAGACCGTGCACCACGAGCTGGGCCACAACTATTACCAGCGCGCCTATAAAAACCAGGACCCGCTGCATCAGACCGGCGCACACGACGGTTTCCACGAGGCGATTGGTGACTTCCTGGCGCTTTCAATCACACCATCTTACCTTAAAGATATCGGTCTGATCACAGAAGAAGAAATCCCGCCAGCAGAAGCCGACACCGGTCTGTTGATGAACCAGGCGCTCGACAAAATCGCATTCCTGCCATTTGGCTTGATGGTCGACAAATGGCGTTGGAATGTGTTCCGCGGGGAAACCACACCTGAAGAATACAATGCGTCATGGGTTGCTCTACGCGAGCAATATCAGGGGATTACCCCACCCGTCAGTCGTCCTGACGATGCATTTGACCCGGGTGCGAAATACCATATTCCAGGCAACACACCATACCTGCGTTACTTCCTGAGCTTTGTGATGCAGTTCCAGTTCCATAAGGCTGCTTGTGATCAGGCTGGATGGGAAGGCCCGCTTCACCGTTGCTCTATCTACAACAACAAGGAAGTTGGCGAGAACTTTAACGCAATGCTGGAGATGGGCGCATCCAAGCCATGGCCAGACGCATTGGAAGCTTTCACAGGCACGCGTGAAATGGATGGCTCTGCGATCACTGAATATTTCGCTCCGCTCATCACCTATCTGGAAGAGGAAAACGAAGGGCGCACCTGCGGCTGGAAATAACTCTTCCATCACACAGTGGCTCTGCGTCCTCCCCCCTTTCCGGGCGCAGCCTCACTGGCGTTGCGGCTCATCCTGTCCTATCTCCTTCGACACAGGATGAGCCGCCGTCAATTCGGTCATACTGTTTTACCATCAACACGATTGCGGGAGGCCGTTAACAATGGCAATGTCTGAAGAGAAACTCATGACCCTTTTAAGTGATGCGTTTCCTGATGCGACGGTCACGCTGACCGACCTGGCTGGCGACAACGACCATTGGCAAGCCGAGATTATCTCTGAGCAGTTTCGTGGCATGTCGCGCGTGGCGCAGCATCAATTGGTGTATAAGGCCCTTAAAGGAGCGATGGATCAGGAGCTGCACGCTCTGGCCCTAAAAACCAGAGCGCCCGACTAGCCGACCGGAGCTGACAATAAGCAGCATGGACGAGACAAGACCACCCATTCTTCCCTACCGCTTTGATCGGGCAGCTTCCGGGCATGTCGCCTCCATCCCGCGCAGGGCGCTGGGGCGAACCGGATATGTTCTGCCCGTGCTTGGATTGGATATTTCCCAAACCGCCCGTTCAGCTGTATCTTCTCCACATTCAATACCTCCTCTTGTTACAGGCGCTGTTGAGGAGGGTGTTGAGGTATTCGCCACATCTCTTATTGGCGATCAGTCACAACAGTTTGGATCGGCGTTAAAAGCGATTAGAATGGAAAAGCACGCTTTCATCATGGCGTCGCATACACATTTTGATGACGAAGAAAACGTGTCCATCGATGCGCTGCGCCGACAGCTGGACGTTAGCCTGGAACACTTACCTCACATCAATGTCCTTGTTCTGAAGGCTGCTTCTGGCGTCGACTTTCCATCTAACTTTTTGAGCGCACTCGATAAACTGCGCTCCGAGGGGCTTTTCAAACATATTGGTATTTTGGGACGCGGAACCGAATTAGACAGTGCAATCCAAACAGACGCTTTCGATATTTTAGTGGCGCCGGCGCATAAAGCGCTGTCTCCCCGTGAACTGGATCGACTGGAGCGGGCTCGCGCAAGTGGTTTAGGCGTTGTGGGTGTTGAGATCCTTTCCCCGACCGCAAAACGCTTTCGATGGTCGCTGAGACCACATGATCTGTGGCATAATATGCGTCAGTTTTTGCGTAAAAGTCTCGACCAACGCCCTGAAACAACTTTTTCTGTTGAAGAATGTCTGCAATGGGTGCTCAACTCCGGACTAGTTGATGTGGCGTTGATACAAGCGACGCGCCCGGCGCAGCTGACGCAAAATATTGCGATTGCACGCTCAACTTCTTGAAAAACAGCCAATTGATCGCTAGGTGCTGATCAAGAGCAAACTGAAAGGCCAGATACGCATGTCCGCCCAAGAAACCATCAAGAACGCTATCGATTCAAACGACATCATGCTGTTCATGAAGGGCACGCCAACCTTTCCGCAATGTGGCTTTTCTTCGACCGTTGCGCAGATACTCAACTATCTGCAGGTGGAATATGGCGCGATGAACGTCTTGGAAAACAATGAAATCCGTCAGGGTATCAAAGAGTTTTCCAACTGGCCGACCATCCCTCAGCTTTACGTTAAAGGTGAGTTTGTTGGCGGATGCGATATCATCAAGGACATGTTCGAACAGGGCGAACTTCGCGACTTTTTCGTAGAAAAAGGGCTGCTCGACGCAGAAGAGGCCTAAGCGCTTTCTCGAATTCTTACACAATTTGACTTCTGAAACTGACGTTTAGATACGTCAGGCAAAGACTTGTGCGCGCATTTCTCAACCATAAACACACAAAAAGTGGTTGCTAGCAAATAACAGCCTGAAAATTACTATTTGTTTGCAATATATAAATACACTGAGTGCTCCAAAGGGATCGTAAACAGGTGCGTTAACCAAAGAATACAGTTGTCAAAACGATGCTAGGTAAGTTCAAAAAGAAGAAACCGCAGGCGCCAGACAGGATCGCCGCCATTGCTCAATCTAAACAGATTGAACCAAAGCGTCATCGCGAAGGACGCTATGCCGAGCGTGTGCCAACTTACCGTGACAGCACAGTTTATCTGCCCAGTGGCAAGGGCGAACCCTGCATCATCGTTGACATGAGTGAGACTGGCGCAGGTATTTCGTGTCAGGTCGCGTCCAACCTTCCTGAATACGTCAACCTTTCAGCTTTCGGACAACGTTACCTCTGTCGAACGGTTTGGCGGCGCGGTATCAGCGCTGGGCTTGAATATTGCGCGCTAGACGACGAGTAGATCGTAAGGTTCAGGTCAAGCTCTTCGCACGTTTAAGCTGATTTCCTACTGGCGTGATTTTTGTAATCTGCTAAATCGAGCTGCATGAACGCATCCACGACAACTCAGGCGCCCGTGCGCCCGCCCGCTCAATCGCCGAAAGTCGGTATTGTCTCCCTTGGCTGTCCCAAGGCGCTCGTTGACTCTGAGCGCATTATTACACGCCTGCGCGCCGAGGGTTATGAAATTTCGCCTGACTATCAAGGCGCGGATCTAGTGCTGGTCAATACGTGTGGTTTTCTTGATTCGGCGCGAGACGAGAGTCTTGAGGCCATCGGCGAAGCCTTAACTGAGAATGGCCGCGTGATTGTGACCGGCTGTCTGGGCGCCGAACCTGAAGTGATTGAGCAGCGCTACCCTAAAGTGCTCGCGGTCACTGGGCCGCATCAGTATGAGCAGGTGATGGATGCTGTTCATACGCACTGCCCTGCCCCGGATCATCCATTTCAAGCCTTGGTTCCGGAAAGCGGCATTCGCCTGACACCACGCCATTACGCCTACCTGAAGATTTCTGAAGGATGTTCCAATCGCTGCACATTCTGCATCATTCCGGCTTTGCGCGGTGACTTGCAATCGCGTCCGATTGACCATGTGCTGCGTGAAGCAGAACAACTCAAAAATGCCGGCGTTCAGGAATTACTGGTAATTTCTCAGGACACGTCCGCTTACGGCCTTGATGTCAAATACGAGCCACGCACATGGAAAGACAAGGAATACGAGACCCGTTTCCTTGATCTTTGCGAAGGCTTAGGAGACATGGGGCTTTGGACGCGGCTTCATTATGTCTATCCTTATCCGCATGTAGACAAGGTGATTCCGTTGATGGCTGAAGGGAAAATCCTGCCTTATCTGGACATTCCCTTCCAACATGCCGCGCAGAATGTGTTGCGCAACATGAAGCGCCCGGCCAAACAAGACCTGGTGCTGGAGCGTATCAAACAATGGCGCAAGGATGTGCCCGACATTGCGATCCGGTCCACATTCATTGTTGGCTTCCCTGGCGAAACAGACGATGATTTTGAGCAATTGCTCGACTTTATGCGCGAAGCAAAAATCGACCGAGCCGGTTGTTTCAAATATGAGGATGTGAAGGGCGCGGTTTCTCATGACTTGCCTGACCATGTGCCTGAAGAGGTCAAGGAAGAGCGCTGGCATCGGTTTATGCAGCTGCAACAGGAAATCAGCCACGAACGCTCAGAAGCTCAAGTTGGCCGCACGCTGGACGTGATCATCGATGACGCTGATGGCGACAACGCTGTGGGGCGGACTTCTGCGGACGCGCCGGAAATCGACGGCATCGTCAATATCGAAGATTATCCAGGTCTTAAAACCGGCGAAATCGTAAAAGTGAAGATCACGGATGCGGACGTCTATGACCTCTGGGGAACCGCCCCAGATTATGAAGGCTGATTCAGCCCCATCGTCTCGCTTACCAACGCAAGTGATCTGCGACGCGCATCAAGCGTGTAACCGGACGCTGACATGATCAGTTCGTCCGGTTTCACCTGATCTATGAAACTGCTGAGGCGCGCCTTGACCGTCTCCGCCGAACCGACAGCTGAATAACGCAGAACACTGTCGAGAACAGCCTGCCCGCCAGGCGGTGGTATAAAATTCGGATTTGGCGGCGGCACCGGTCCAGCATTGCCTGTGCGCAGATTGATGAAAGCCTGCTGTTGGGACGTAAAAATGAGTTTTGCCTCATCATCTGTGTCAGCCGCCACCACATTGCACGCCATCATGAAATATGGCTGATCCATATACTCTGACGGCCTGAAACCCGTCCGATAGGCATGAACGGCTTCTTCCAGCATTTGTGGGGCAAAGTGCGAAGCAAATGCGTATGGCAATCCATAATGCGCCGCCATTTGCGCGCCAAACAGGCTGGACCCTAAAATCCACACGGGAACGTTTGCCCCCTCACCCGGAATAGCTATCACGGGGCGCGGCGCATCGTGTGTTTTAAAATACTCCAACAGCTCCAGCACATCACGTGGGAAACTGTCGTCACTGCCATGCATTGTGCGACGCAAAGCTCTAGCAGTGTTCATGTCACCGCCTGGCGCACGGCCAAGGCCAAGATCAGTCCGCCCGGGATAGATAGCTTCTAATGTTCCAAACTGTTCAGCAATTGTCAGCGGCGCATGATTGGGCAGCATTATACCGCCTGCGCCGACCCGAATACGCGAGGTTTGCCCAGCGATATGTCCGATCAGAACAGCGGTCGCTGCGCTGGCGACGCTGGGAATATTGTGGTGTTCAGCAAACCAGTAACGGTTAAAGCCCAGCTCATCAGCGGTTTTAGCGAGCGCGGAAGATTCAGCGAATGACTGGCTGATCGACTGGTCCTGTTTGATTGGAGACAAGTCTAAAATGGATATAGGTATCAAGTCGATGCTCCCCGCCAATCTTCTGTGTACGCGATTAATTGCGCCCTTTTCCTATCATCCAAATAGGCAAAGGTTACTGCAAATACACCCACAGTCGGCAATTTTTTCCGTATCTATTTACTCTTCAGAAAGACAAATCACGACACTTTCGCCCCAGTAGTTGGCTGAAATCATCGAAGTGAATTTGCTCTAACGCTGCTCCAAGGGAAGCTGCCATGTCTTCGCTCCTTCTTCGTGTGATCCGCGCGCACCGCTGCCGCTCGACCCACCACCACATCGCGATCAACGCGTTGTCGTTGATAAAAGGCGAACATGCAGAGCGATGGCATGACCTCATGCTAGTGCTGCATCAGGACCTGCTCTCAGGGGCTAAAGCGCCAGATACCGACTTTAAAGATTTCAAGAACCACGTCCTGCATATCAGCGAAGGCGAATGGGGCGGCGCACGCGACGCGGCGGCGGAGTGGTATGGCAAAGCTGTCATGGCGCTCAAAGCAAAGCGTTGGAGCGATGCTGTCTACGCACTCGGCGTGATGAGCCACTACTACGCCGACCCGATCCAACCGTTTCACACTGGCCAAACCGAAGAAGAAGGCGCGATGCACCGGGCGCTGGAATGGTCGATTGCAAAATCCCATGGAGAACTTGAGCGTCGCATTCAGGCGAAGGGATACCCAGAGGTTCCAACTGGCGAAGGCGTCAATTTTGTATCCGGGATGGTGCGCGCAGGCGCAGAAGTCTCCCACCCGCATTACCAAACCCTGATTGATCATTATAATCTGGATGTCGGCGTAAAGTCGCCTGAAGACGGGCTGGACGAAACGCTGCTTGAGATCATTTCAGACCTAATTGCTTACGCCACGTCAGGACTGGCCGCGATATTTGACCGGGCGTTTGCAGAAGCCGCTGTCAAACCGCCAAAGTCTAACCTGACACTCAACGGTTTCCTTGCCACACTGGACATCCCTGTGCGCTGGATCACCAAGAAGCTGGATGACGCAGGCGATCGTCGCATTGTTGAAGCTATGTACAAAGAGCTGCGCAAGACAGGCAAGGTCATCAAGGCCCTGCCTGATGACGACAAAGCGATCCGCAAAATGCACGCTCAACAAGTTCTGCGCATGCCGCTTAAAGAGCTGGACGCCCAGCGTATGCGCAAGATTGGCACCAAACATGTGGCGCGCAACAGCGCTAGCCAGGTTGCGGTTGAAACATCTCCAGTGAGAGACGAGCCTGTTATCGACAAAAAGGCGCTGAAACAAAAACAGGCTGAAGAGGCAAAAACAGCCAAAGCAGCACGTGCCGCCGAAGAAAAGGCCGCTCAGGAAGCCAAGGCAAAGGCCCTGGAAGCAGAGAAAGCTGAAAAGCTTCGTCTGGCTGAAGCGAAGAAGCGTCAGGATGAGGCTGAAAAGCAGCGCTTAGCAGAAGAAAAACAGCGTGAGATCGAGGCTGAAAAAGCCGCCAAACTCAAAGCTGAAGAAGACGCAAAACGTCAGCGTGAAGAAAAGCGGTTGGCCGAGCTAAAAGCCAAGGAAGAAAAGACCAAAGCGAAACTAGCTAAGCGCACCGCTAAGGAAGAAGCTGAAGCCGCAGAAGCGATTGCCGCCCTTCGCGCTGCAAATGCGACCGCAGACCGCAAAGCGCGGGAGCAGGCTGAGATCGAAGCCAAGGCGCTAGAGCAGGCAGCTGAAAAGCACTCTCCTGCTAAGCCAAAGATCAAAGTACAGGCGGATATGAAGCCGTCTGAACAGACTGAAACGTCTGCGGAAATTAAGACAAAACCGGACGTGAGTTCCGAACCAATTGATGTTGATTTTGAACCGCTGGAAGACGCCAAGCTTGAACCTGAAGTCCCTCCTCGGACCCCGGCTCCAGAGCCCAAAGTGGCGCAGAAAACTGAAGCGCCTGATGAAGCTGAAGACGATCTGGTCGATGAAGACGAACTTTTAAAATCTAGCCGCCGAGGCTCGCTTACAATGGCCTCGCCGATTGTGGACGCGCCTTCCATTGGCAAAAAGACCGCTGCGCGGCTCAACAAGGTTGGGATCAACACCACTGGCGATCTCATTCAGGCCAACACGGACAAACTCGCTGAACGTTTGAACTCTCGTTACATGACATCAGAGACGCTGACGGACTGGCAGGATCAGACATTACTGATGATCGACATGCCGAGCTTGCGTGTGCACGATGCGCAAATTCTAGTCGGCGCAGGCGTGCGCTGTGTGGAAGACTTAGCAGAAGCATCAGCAAGCGATCTGTTGAAAGCGGCGACGACTTTCCTCAAGTCACCTAAAGGGTCCCGGCTTGCCGATAATGGCACCGAAGTCGATCAGGAAGAGATTTACGACTGGATTGAAGAAGCCCAGGCAGCGTTCGCTTAGCCTACTTGCATTATTTGATGTCAAACTGTTCCGGCCTGTAGCCTGGATCTGGAATCTTAGGATCCATGTCTTCCAGCGCGCCGCGCACCAACCTAGCAGCGATGGCTTTTCTGCGTGATCGGCTGTCAGATGGAATGACATGCCAAGGCGCGTGTTTCGTCGAGCACTGATTAAGCACACGCTCATAAGCGTCCTGAAATTCATCCCATTTCGCACGATCATCCAAATCTCCCGGATTGAATTTCCAGCGCTTGTTCGGGTTTTCAAGTCGTTCGATCAGGCGCTCACGCTGCGTGTCTTTTGAAATGTGCAGCATGCATTTCAGGATGGTCACGCCGTTTTCTGTCAGGTGCTCTTCAAAATTGTTGATCTGTTCGTAGCGTTCTTCAACCTGTTCTATGGGGACAAGTTCATGGACCCGAACAACCAGCACATCCTCATAATGGGAGCGATTGAAGATCGCGACTTCGCCTTTTCGGGGGGCGACATTGTGAACACGCCAAAGGTAATCGCGCGCCAGCTCGTTTGACGATGGTTTGCCAAATGCATGCACCCGCAGCCCCAAAGGAGAGGTCTGTGAGAACACCGCCTTCGTTGTTCCATCCTTGCCAGACGTATCAATGCCCTGAAACACGACCAATAGGCTTTGCTTCTTTTCAGCGTAGAGCCGGTCCTGAAATTCATCTATCGCCAGCGCATCATCCATCATGGTCCGCTTTGCATGATCACGATCGGGAAACAGTTCGCGTCCGTGCGTTGGAAAATCATCTAATTTTATCTTGTCGCCAGGCTGAACACAGGTGGCTTTGCGCACCTCTTTGATGCTTGGCGTTTCAAACATGATGATGAAGCTTTCTCTTATACTGGCGTTGCTAGAAAGTTTGCCTTTAAACTGACGCTTGAGGCAAGCCGCTTAATGCGCAGTCTTTTTCTTGCCGCCCCATGTAAACACTGAGGTTGCAGCATAATTCCAGACTGCGCCTACCAGCACGCCCGCCACACCTGAAAGCCACCAGGCATAATCTTTTTCAAACATGAAGTTGGCCACGCCGACATTGGCGACAGCGCCAAGGCTGCACACCAGATAAAAGCTGATCAACCCAACGAATACGTCGCGTAGCCCCTTTAGTCGCTTATCCCGATAGGTGAGCATATTGTTGAGGAAAAAGTTGAACCCCATCGCAACAATCGTCGCGGTCGCCTGTGCGACAGCGAATGAGGCGTCAGCAAGCTGGTGCGCGCTCGTCAGCACTGCCATGTGGACGAACAACCCTAATCCGCCCACAAGGGAAAACATAAAGAACCGAACCGGGATCACATTACCGATCGTTTTGTCGATTAGCAGCATGGCGTATTCAACGGCCACCATGGAATCCAGCTTGCTCTCGCCAAACTGACGTGACTGAAACACATAGGGCACTTCTACGATTTCAAGCGGCTTGGGCGCGGATGCGACGATATCCAACAGGATTTTAAACCCTTGTCCTGACAGTCGCCGCATGGACGCTTCAAAGGCTTCTCTGCGGATCATGAAAAATCCGCTCATCGGATCTGACAGGTGCGTGCCGGTGACCAGTTTGGCCAGACGTGTCGCAAGCCGGCTGACGTTCTCGCGTGTTTCGTCCCAGTCGCCCGTGCCGCCATCTCCGGCATAACGCGTGCCCACAGCCAGATCTTTGCCGGCTCGCAATTCATTAAGCATCTCAACCAGTTTGGTTTCATCATGCTGCATGTCGCCATCAATGACAGCCACAAAGCGCGCCAGCGAACTTAAGGCGCCTTCGATAACGGCTGTAGAGAGCCCTCGACGCCCAATACGGCGGATGAGACGCACATTCGCGACAGATTTTGCGGCCTCCGCCACAGCCAGATGTGTTCCATCACTGGAGTCATCATCGACAAAAACAGCTTCCCATCGCAGCCCCGAAAGCGCTGTGGTGAGTTTTTCAAGCAAGGGCGCAACATTATCGACTTCATTGAATGTTGGGATAATGACGGTCAGCTCGATCGCATTAGAAGCGTCCGACGACGCAGAAATGCCTGACTGTGTCGCGGTATCCGCCATACTTCACCCGTTCTGACTGAGGCAGAATTCAACTCGGTTTTGCTACACGCCCGACACAAGACCTGACAAGCCAAACAATGAAAAAACCCCGCAAGCAGAGCTGCGGGGTTTTAAAAATCCAACGCGAGAAACGCGTTAAACCTATTATGATGAATAGTATTCAACCACCAAGTTTGGTTCCATTTTCGCTGCGTATGGCACATCAGCCAGCTCAGGCAAGCGGATGTAAGTCGCAGTCATGTCTTTTGGTTCGACTTCAATGTAGTCAGGCAGGTCGCGCTCAGCAGAACCCAACGCTTCAAGAACCAGCGCCATTGAGCGTGATTTTTCTTTAACCTGGACAACATCGCCAGGACGCAGACGCATGGATGGGATGTTTGCTTTTTTGCCGTTCACAGTGACGTGGCCGTGGTTCACAAACTGACGTGCAGCAAAGATTGTTGGAACGAATTTGGCGCGGTAAACAATCGCGTCAAGACGGGATTCCAGAAGACCGATCAGGTTCTCTGCTGTGTTGCCTTTACGACGAGCAGCTTCATCGTAGATACGACGGAACTGTTTTTCTGTAATGTCGCCGTAGTGGCCTTTCAGCTTTTGCTTGGCCATCAACTGCGTACCGAAGTCGGACATCTTGCCCTGACGACGCTGGCCGTGCTGACCAGGACGGGACTGACGCTTGTTGATTGGTGATTTTGCGCGACCCCAGATGTTTTCACCAACACGGCGGTCGATCTTGTACTTCGCCGAATGACGACGTGACATATGATACCTCATTATTCAGTGCGCGCCGGCGAACCTCCCTATGAGATCCGCGATTTCAACGGCGGTCTGCGCACCACCCGTTATGTCTGCTATGGCAGAGAAGCGGCGTATAAACAGGATTAGTGCTGAAAGGTCAAGTCGCGGGGTAAAAAGCTGGCGGATAAATCACTTCACCCGCCACATCCGGCCCGTTCAAGACCATTTTCTGAACGAATTGCGCTTCGAGCTCTCCAAACGTTACAGACCCGTCGGCGAAAAAACCAAACCGGCTGTAAAAACCTGGATCACCGATCACTACACACCCATGCGCGCTTAACGCCTGAAGTCGTTTCAAACCGTCTTTGACCAGCGCTGCGCCAATTCCTTGTTTTTGATAATCAGGATTGACCGCTATCGGACCAAGGCCAAACCAATTCTCAGATGTTTCGCCCACCGTCACTGGCGAAAACGTCACTTGCCCAACAACAACACCATCCTGTTCTGCAACAAGAGACAGAAAGAGCGCACCCGCTTCTCGAAGTTTGTCGATTATGTCCTGCTCATTGCCATCGGCATAAGGCACCATTGAGAACGCACGCTGGGTGAGCGCGTGAATAGCATCCTCATCTCCGTTTCTTTCAGGCCGGATGTCCATCGTGATGTCTCCACCAATGCACATCCGACCTAAAACGGAATCACGCTTGTGACAAACCGATTATTTTACGCGATAGCCATTTGAGGCCATTTGTTTTCGGCAAAGTAAGTTTCCTCAACACGCTGCATGTATTCAACTAGGTTGGGATATTCGCGCACCATGTCGACAAGCGGTGTGTCGAAATAATCTGTCGCACAACTGATCAACGCAGCAGAAACTGATGCATCTGGCGCCGATGCTTTGTCGCCCATCAGGAACGGCTTAGCCCCCAGTGTTGCGGCAATCGCCATAATGTCCCACTTTGCAAGACGCAGGCGCTCCTCACGAGAGTGACGCGCCATGCCTGTGCCCTGCTGCGTGGCTGCAATTTCAGCCACGACATCCTTGCAGACCTGCTCACGCATTTCTGCAGGTACGTCCATAAAAAACAGGCGCGGGCCCTTGTTAAAATTTTCTTCAACCAGCCAACGCTCCATAGCCATCGTCGTCAGAAGATGGCCTTCCGCCATACGCTCTAGCGCCCAGGCGACACCGCGTTCTTCATTGGTTTCATAATCATCCAGGATCTTGTCGAGCTTGGATTCAAAATGGGCGCGAATAAAGCTGGAATCCTGAATGATCTGACCTTCGTCTTCCACATAAGGCGCTTTGTGTTTTGACACCGCTTCCAGGTCTGCGATTTTGCGATCGAATTCGACGCCAAGCATCTGAAGCTGCATGTCGGATTTGAGAACATAAGGGCTTGGCCCTGGACAGCCGAACATCGGGCCCCATCCAAACAAGGTTGTCATAGTGTTTCCTTTCTTCCACGACACCGGTGACACCTTGCTAACCCACCCCTGCTGACAACATACTGTCAGCATTGTGTCAGCAGAGCTGAGTTTTTTTATGCGCCGCACAGAACGTCTGTTTCAAATCATCCAGGTATTGCGTCGGTCGCGCGCTCCGGTCACAGGGACGGCTTTGGCTCAGGAGTTGGAAATCTCTCTGCGCACCCTTTATCGCGACATGGCCGAGTTAATTGCCCAGCGCGTGCCCATACGTGGCGAAGCGGGAACTGGCTACGTTCTCGAAGAAGGTTATGACCTTCCTCCCTTAATGCTGACAGCTGACGAATTACAGGCGGCTGCACTTGGCGCACAATGGGTGGCGGCGCGTGGCGATGATGCGCTTGCGCGCGGCGCTAAGGATCTGATCGCTAAGTTGGCGCAGGTTGCTCCCAATCCGTTACAGGCTGTTGTCTTGGATAGCGGGCTGGCGCCGGTCAGCTTTCGAGAAAGAAAAAAAGACTCGTGTGATGTGTCGCTTATCCGGGGCGCAATTCGGAATCGCTACAAAGTCGAGATCGAGTATCAGGATGCCGAAAGCAAAGCGTCCACCCGAATAATCTGGCCCTTTTTGTTAGCCTATACCGAGGAAGTGCGCATTATCTGCGGCTGGTGCGAATTACGCGGAGATTTCCGGCATTTCCGAACGGATCGTGTGCGCCAGATCAGGGTGATACAGACAAAGTATCCGCGTTCCATTGCCAAACTTCATTCGGATTGGAAACACTGGATGGAACAAAACCGACAACGTTAACCAAAACGATCAAAAAATTTACTTTTCATTTCCATAACCTCGGTACGGTCATTTCAAGCAACAGCCCGGAGAAATTGAAATGGCTTTGATGAACTGGGATCAGTCCCTCGATGTCGGCGAAGACAAAATGAACCACGAGCATCAGGACATTCTAAAACTGATGAACGATCTTCATGATGCATGGTTGGCTGGGAAGACAGGTAGTGAGGTGCTCATTATTCTCAGAGACCTTGTGAAGGTGACGACTGACCACTTCGCAGACGAAGAAGTTTACATGCAGGAGATTGGCTATGCGTCACTGGCGACGCACAAGATGATCCACGCAGATCTGCTCAAAAAATTGAACGGATATTACGATTTTTACCGGTCAAATGACGGGCAGCTCAGCCGTGACTTCTTTTCATTCCTGAAACTGTGGCTGACCGCACACATCAAAGGCGTGGACATGAAATATGCTGGCCGAGCGAAAGCGCTGCGCGAAGCAAGCTAGGCCCGATCAATCTGTCAGTCGTCATCGCGTTGAATACGGGCCTTTCCCCGCCCTAAAACTAACGCTTTGACGGCGCCCCGGAAAGTTTGCACTTCCTGTTGCGTCCAGGCGCTGCGGGTAAACCCATTGCGCAGATTCAACTTCATCATTTCCGTTTTCTCCACGGGAAAAAAGAAACCTGCGCGCTCAAGCTCGTTTTCAAAATGTTCAAACATGCGACCGAGTTCTTCGCGGGATGCTGGCGCATCCACGCCACCAAAACTTTCCACCTCAACAACGCCTGAATGTTCGTCTCGCGCCGCCCAAGCGTGCGCAAACACGCCGACGGCCTGTGCCAGATTAAGCGATGAGAACCCCGGCGTAACCGGATAGGTCATGATCGCACTTGCTAAAGCGACATGAGGGTTGAGAAGTCCGGTTTTTTCGGCGCCAAACATCACACCGCACGCATTCGTGCCTTGCGCTACCAGCTGAACTACCCCGCCGTTTGCATCTGTGACTGGCTTTTCCATGCCGCGCGGACGCGCTGTGGTCGCCAAAACAAACACGAGGTCAGCGATAGCATCTTCCAGATTGTCAAAAACTTTGGCCTTAACACCCCATTCGAAAGCGCCTGCGCTCATCGTATTTGCGGCAGGATTCGGCC
This sequence comes from uncultured Hyphomonadaceae bacterium, assembly GCA_964342355.1. Taxonomy (GTDB): domain Bacteria; phylum Pseudomonadota; class Alphaproteobacteria; order Caulobacterales; family Hyphomonadaceae; genus Hirschia. The sequence continues at coordinate 49,496 of CAYFFG010000016.1, read as the reverse complement.
ATCCATCGCGCGGCGCCACCAGACGCAGATCTGAGAGGCCGAAATTGGCCATAACGCGCGCAGCTGCGCCGATATTCTCGCCCATTTGGGGATTTACGAGGATTATAGCGGGATTGTTAACAGTCATTGGCCGCTTTTCGCGCCACTGACGACCCACGTCAAGAAACCTGTCCTATGTCAGTCTTTCTCCCAGCCCTTTTTCGTCCATTTGTGTCCATTGACGTGAATGTCGCCTGAACCGATCTGGCGGATCGAAACCGTCCCAGTCACATCTGACACATTCAGATCACCAGACCCCAAAATCGACACGTCCACATCGCCAACATCACCAAACACACGTACGTCGCCTGACCCGGCTATGGACACATCAAGGTTCTCAAACAGCGCATCTATGAAATCAACTTCACCCGATCCGGCGATACTGACATCAAGCGAACCTGAGCCCCCTTTGCTGCGCACGCCGCCAGACCCTGCAATGGAAATCTCTGCTTCGCCACCAATCATACCGGTTGAGATGTCGCCTGAGCCGGAGATTGACAATTCAGCCTCACCAACAACATCACCAAAGCGCATGTCGCCGGACCCATAAAGACTGGCGTCCAATTCCCCAAGATGACCGGTCATTATGTTTCCAGATCCGGTTATGGACGCGCGTAATTTTTCAGCCACATCACCAATCAATATGTCGCCGCATCCAGAAATTTGGGTTTTCGCCAGCGCAACTTCGCCGACCTGCATGCGCCCTCCATCTAACTGAAGGTCAATTTCAATGTCTTTTGGTGCGGTGACTCGAAGAACTGGAAAATCTGAAAGCGGCCGTTTGGATTTACCTTTTATCTGTACGGTTTGATCTTCAATCCGTTTGGCTTCAGAGCAGTTTCTAACCTTTGCCCGCTCATCTCCCTGAATGAAAAGTCCGTTTGGTTTCTGCTTCAGGACAGGCGCGCGCAGATCGCCCTCTCCCACTGCCGAACCTATCTGCACGGTTGCAGAGATGCTCTCAAAATTCCCCGTTTGAATTATAAGCGTACCGACAAAATCATCTGCGACGATCACATTGCCTTCAAAACGTTGACCCGCCTCTTCTGAAGCAGATGCGAAAGACACAGCATTCACGGCAATCCCAAACGCGCCAACAATCAAGGCCGTTGAAATCATGTATGTTTTCTTCATTTCAGCCCCGCCTCGGCAAATGTATATCGAATTGCATATAATTATTATTGTTTTTCGATAATTGTCAAGCTGTCGTGCAGCAAAGCTCTGCAGGGCGCTGCAGCCAGCCTGTTAAATCTCCAGTATTGTCAACGCTCTGCACAAGACACAGATCAATATAGAACCGGCTAACATAAGCTGCGTGAGTTGAATTCGCTCTGAGAGATTGGATGATTGTCGCGCGGGATTTCCCCAAAACGGGCATGTGAGCGATAACATCCTAAAAAATGCGCTGAAGCCCCATATTTTTTGCCGGAAATCGCTACTAATTCCCCTGTACGATTTGACGGTCAAGCAAGCTCTGCTATAGCCCTCCCGGAAACGAAAAAAGCAGATGAGCGTCGCCCTTGCGCCGCTCGACACCCATGCAAGAAGGAAAAACCTCATGGCCGTGATCAAGGTAGACACTCCTGTTGTTGAAATGGACGGGGATGAAATGACCCGGATCATCTGGGCGTTGATTAAAGACCGCCTGATCCTGCCCTACCTCGACATCGACCTGAAATATTTCGACCTCTCCATCGAAAAGCGCGACGAAACTGACGACAAAATCACAGTTGAAGCTGCTGAAGCCACCAAACAATACGGTGTGGCGGTCAAGTGTGCGACGATCACACCAGACGAAGCGCGTGTGGAAGAGTTTGACCTCAAGAAAATGTGGCGTTCGCCAAACGGCACAATCCGTAACATTCTTGGCGGTGTGGTTTTCCGTGAACCAATCGTGATCTCTAACGTTCCACGTCTGGTTCCAGGTTGGACACAGCCTGTTGTTGTCGGTCGTCACGCATTTGGTGACCAGTACCGCGCAACAGACTTCCTTGTTCCTGGGGCTGGTAAGCTGACCATGAAATGGGAAGGCGACAATGGCGACGTCATCGAGGAAGAAGTCTACCGCTTTGAAGAAGCCGGTATCACAATGGGCATGTACAACCTCGACAGCTCCATCCGTGACTTTGCACGCGCATGTTTGAACTACGGCCTGCAGCGCAAATGGCCTGTTTACCTGTCTACGAAAAACACCATCATGAAAAAGTATGATGGTCGTTTCAAAGACCTGTTCCAGGAAATCTATGAAACAGAGTTCGAAGACAAGTTCAAAGAAGTTGGCGCACACTATGAGCACCGTCTGATCGACGACATGGTGGCTGCGGCGCTGAAATGGTCCGGCGGTTACGTATGGGCATGTAAAAACTACGATGGTGACGTTCAGTCCGACACAGTTGCTCAAGGTTATGGATCGTTGGGTCTGATGACATCTGTTCTGATGACGCCAGACGGCAAGACAGTCGAAGCTGAAGCAGCTCACGGAACGGTGACACGTCACTTCCGCGCGCATGAGCGTGGCGAAGCAACGTCTACAAACTCCATCGCATCTATCTTTGCCTGGACACGTGGTCTTGGCCACCGTGGCCGCATGGATGGCAACCAGAAGCTCATGGACTTTGCGAACCTGCTTGAGCAAACAGTTATCTCCACTGTTGAATCCGGCCACATGACAAAAGACCTGGCGTTACTCGTTGGCGCAGACCAGTCATGGCTGACAACAGAAGGCTTCATCGACAAAGTGGCCGCAAACTTCCAGGACGCAATGTCCAAGGCGTAAGCCAATCGGAAAACCTGATTTATGAAGGCAGCGGCGATGATTATCGTCGCTGTTTTTATTTGTGGGATAAAAACTTTTGTAGGGCTGCAGTTTGAACGCTTGCACATTCTTGCGCCGCCAATACTGTACAGCAACAATAATAGATAAACCGGCCACAAAAGGCCGTCACATAAGGGAGAAACGACATGAACCTGCCAACAACATTCAAACAGTTACGCACTGAAGTCACATCCGCAAACACGCTGAAACTGGCGCTGGTTGAAGTGGATACGCCTAACCCGGGCCCAGACGACGTGTTAGTGCGCGTTGAAGCCACACCGATCAACCCATCTGACCTTGGGCTGTTGGTGGGGCCGGCTGACCTTTCCACACTGCGCACTGAAGGCGGCGCATTGGTCGCTGATATCCCAGAAAAAGCCATGCGCGGCATGCAAGCGCGTCTTGATATGTCTTTGCCTGTCGGAAACGAAGGCGCAGGCGTCGTTGTCGCAACTGGAGACTCTGATGCGGCAAAAGCCTTAATGGGTAAGACAGTCACCATGCTAGGCGGTGAGATGTATGGCGAATACCGCTGTTTGCACCACACGCAGGTGATGGAGCTGCCAGAAGGCGCCACACCGCGCGATGGCGCATCCTGTTTCGTCAACCCGCTAACCGCTCTCTCCATGCCAGAAACCATGCGTATGGAAGGCCACAAAGCCTTGGTTCACACGGCGGCGGCGTCAAACCTCGGTCAGATGCTGAACAAAATCTGTTTGGCTGATGATGTTGACCTTGTGAACATCGTCCGCAAACCAGAACAGGAAGCGATCCTGCGCGAAATTGGTGCTAAGCACATTGTGAATTCTTCTGCGCCAACTTTCATGGATGACCTGATCAAAGCACTGGCGGAGACAAAAGCAACGATCGCATTTGACGCCATTGGCGGCGGATCATTAGCCGGTCAGATCCTCATTGCGATGGAAGCAGCATCCAGCATCGGTCAGGAGTATTCCCGCTATGGGTCGACAACTCAGAAGCAGGTTTACATTTACGGTCGCCTGGACATGTCGCCGACTGTGTTGCCGCCTGGCGTTGGCATGGCATGGAGCTGTGGCGGTTACCTGCTGACCCCGTTCCTTCAGAAAATCGGAAATGAAGGTCGTAACCGCTTACGCGCGCGCGTGATGGCTGAACTCAAAACAACGTTTGCAAGCCACTACACCCAGGAAATTTCACTGACTGAAGCGCTCAACCCAGACATGCTGAAAACCTACAACGCCAAGGCGACAGGTGAGAAATACCTGATCAACCCAAGCAAATAAGTCTTTCGCCCAGCGCTGATATAATTCAGCGCTAGGTATCGGCCTTGGAATTTACTTTTTCATTCCAGTCGCAGCGCCCATCATATTCGTGAAGGCGTCGTAATTTTTTGCGCCCATTTCGATCCAGCGCGAGACGAACCTTTCCGGGTCGGCCAAAGTGTCCATCTGATCTTTGGCGCGATCCATCATCTCTTTAACGATCATCTGGTTGAGCGGCTCCATGTCCGGCATGCCGAAAAACGCGCGTGCTTCGGCGGGCGTGACATCAATATCGATTTTGAGCTTCATTCGGGTCTCTCCTTAAGTCGCCACCATAGTGGATGACACCGGGTGTGGGAGCAATCTTTTCCTTTAAAACTGCTCTTTAACGGATGGCGCGCAAAAGTAACGCCATGACAGATACCGCACCATCTCATCCGCATGCGCCTCGCACAGGCTCACAAGCGCTCGCAGCATTTGTGGCGCACCTTGAGCATGAACGCCGCATGTCCGAACACACAGTGGACGGCTATCGTCGGGATGTAGCGAATTTTCTTAGCTTTCTAACAGACCATCTGGGCGGAGAAGCGCATGTGAATGATCTTGCCGCGCTCTCACCGGCTGATGTACGCGCATGGCTGGCGCAACGCCGCGCGCTGGATGACTTAACACCCGCAAGCATCAGTCGCGCCTTATCATCTCTGCGCGCCTTTTTTCGTTTTCTGGATGTGAAGCTAGATAAACCGAACGCTCGTTTGCAATTGGTACGCGCCCCCAAACGCACGCGCCGCTTGCCACGCCCTGTGACTGAAGTGGCTGCAAAAGACCTAATAAGCGAAGCGCAAGACCAAGACGCGCCAGAATGGATTGCTGCGCGCGATGTGGCTGTGCTTTCGCTCCTTTATGGCGCAGGGTTGCGTATTTCCGAAGCCCTCACCCTTACAGATAGTGCGATCCCTGCGCCAGAGGTTCTTCGGATACGCGGGAAACGCGACAAAGTACGCCTCGTTCCGCTTATTCCTGCAGTGCGTGACGCCATGAATGCTTATTTTGAGATACGTCCGTTTGTCCGCGACAATGACGGACCGTTGTTTCGTGGTGTTAAAGGCAAACAACTCAACCCACGTATCATTCAAAAGCTGATTGAGCGCATGCGTATTGTGCTTGATCTGCCTGAAACAGCGACCCCGCATGCGCTGCGCCATTCATTTGCCACGCATCTTTTAGCCAATGGAGCTGACCTGCGCGCGATCCAGACGCTTTTGGGGCACGCAAGTCTTTCCACCACTCAGATATACACAGGCGTTGAGGCGGACCGCCTGAAGGCGATCCACCGCGCCGCCCATCCGCGAGGTTAGTTTGCGGGTTGACGCGACCGAGTGCGGTTAGCGCCCGGGCGTTGTCCTGCTGGTTTACGACCGCCTAGCTTAGCGCCGCTTGGTTTGCCGAAACCAGCCTTGAATTTGCCTGCGCCTGATTTACCGCCTGAAGGCTTGCCAACGCGCGGACGTCTTACCGGAGCATCCCCGCTTGAACGGTCGAAGCTGCGGCTTTCACCGTCGCGACCTTCACCTCTTGGGCGATCATTTCTGGGGCGGTCACTTCTTGGACGGTCGCCACGTGGACCTTCTGAACGGCGTGGACGGTCACGGTCGCCTTGAGGCTTTTTCCATCCATCGCTGCGCGGTCCGCGAGAGGAGCGCTCTTCGCCCTGACGATCGCGGTCGCCGCGCGCTTTGAACGGTTTGTCAAAGCGACGGTTTGGACGCTCGCCTGCTTCGCTGAAACGCCCTTCGCCGTCACGATCGCCTTCACGGCGCGGGCCACGGTCGCGACGTTGTTGCGGACGATCTTCGCGGTTTGGACGACTACGGAAGTCACCTTTACCTTCGCTGCGACCTTCGAAGCGGCGCTCTCCACGTTTTTCAAAGCGTTTCTCACCGCGGCGGTCACCTTCTTGTTCCGGGCGATAGTCCCCCCGGTGTTCACGGCGGTTTTCCCGGTTTTGTTCTGGTCGTTTTTCCCAGCGGTTTTCCGAACGGTTTTCTCTGCGTCCTTCCGAGCGACCTTCAAAGCGGCGCTCAGGGCGATCTTCCCGGCGTTTGTTAGGGCGGTGTTCTGAGCGTTCTTCCCGTCTAAAGTCAGTACGCTCTTCCCGGCCATCTTCATGACGCGATCTGTCCCGTGGAGGACGTTTGGCGTGCACACTTCCTGCGCTTCCGCCCGTTTCGCGTTCGCGTTCTGGACGGGCGCTGCGACGCGGACGTTCGCCATCACGCTCAAACCGTGGCTTGCCACGCTTTTTACCTTGTGAGGCGCGCGGTGGCGGGTCATCGCGTACAGGCTCTGCAGCTTCTGTGATCTCTTCTGCTTTCTGAACATAGCCTTCTGGCGGTTCCAGAACTGGAATTGTCATGCGGATCTGACGCTGAATGTCGCGCAGGTAACCACGCTCATCATTTGCGACGAAGGAGATCGCGCTACCCTGACGCCCTGCCCGCGCTGTGCGGCCGATACGGTGAACATATTGTTCCGGCACATTTGGGATCTCAAAGTTCACAACATGGCTGACGCCATCAATGTCGATCCCGCGCGCAGCAATGTCGGTTGCGACCAGCACGCGTTTTTGACCCGCCTTAAACGCATCAAGCGCACGCTGACGCTGGCTTTGTGTCTTGTTGCCGTGAATTGCCGCTGCTGTGATACCTGAGCCCATCAGCTTGCGAACCACACGGTCGGCGCCAAACTTGGTGCGCGTAAAGATCAGCGCGCGATCAATGCTTTCATCCTGCAAGGTCAGCAACAGCAATGATTGTTTTTGCGCCTGTCCGACGAAAATCACATTCTGCTCAACACGTTCAGCTGTTGTGGATTCCGGTGTGACGGACACCTGTTGAGGATTGTCGAGGAATTGCCCGGCAAGACCAGAAACGTTGTCCGGCATAGTCGCACTAAAAAACAATGTCTGACGGTCTTTTGGCAGCGCTGGCGCGATGCGTTTCAGAGCGTGGATAAAGCCCATGTCCAGCATCTGGTCAGCTTCATCAAGCACAAGTTTTTCCACCCGGCTAAGATTAACTGCGCGCTGTTCCATCAGGTCGATCAGACGTCCGGGGGTCGCAACCAGAATGTCCGCGCCGCGCTGGAGGTCACGGATCTGGCGTTTAATTGGCACACCGCCAAATACTGTCAGGATGCGTAGTGACAGACACTGGCCATATGTGCGGAAACTCTCAGCAATCTGGCCCGCCAGTTCACGTGTCGGCGCAAGCACCAACGCGCGCACAGCGCCAGCTTCAGGAGCATTTGGCTGTTTACAAAGGTGGTGCAGAACCGGGAGCGCAAAAGCAGCTGTCTTACCGGTTCCAGTCTGAGCGATACCTAAAAGGTCAGCGCCGCCCAATACGATTGGAATAGCCTGCTGTTGAATAGGAGTAGGTGTTTCATAACCTTCTTTTGCCAGCGCTTTTTCAATCGGACCGGCAAGGTTGAAATCAGAAAATGTAGTCACGTGTAACTTTCATACTGCGGGGAGCGCACATAAATTTCGCACCATCCGCCATGAGGGACGGATAGCGTTATGTCGCTCGGGTGGACGACCCGCGTGAACTAAGGGCGTTGGGGAGGTAGACGCTCAATTGACGGGCGCTGTTGCGGAATGTCTCTACCGCAGGCGTTTCACGCCGCCCGGATCATGCGTTGGATGGAAGAACGCAGACGTCTTGCCCCGCATATGCGGGCAGATCAGCATAAAGTCAATGCACTAACTTGTTTCCAGATTGACACACAGCGCTGATCCCCCCTATTCACACCAGCATGAACATGACCGCGCACCCACTGACAAACTGGCTCCTGCTCCTTATCTAGGAGCAGTCGGTTACGTCATGTGCGCGTAATTTCACCGGCTGCGGATCGCTTCGCCGCCGGTTTTTTATGCGCTCCGCAGTTTTTCACTAACCACCGGCACTTTGACAAACCGGACGGTCCCATGACGATAGCTGACACCCACGCCGCTTCTTACCGCATGACAGGTTTTGCCCTCGCTTTTGTTGGGACCATGCTGTTTGGCCTAAAGGCAATTTTTGTCAAACTCGGCTTTAACGCCGGCGGCAATACAGAGCAGATGATGATCCTGCGATCCTTGTTTTCTCTGCCAGTATTTCTGGTAGTTGGCGTGATTGCATGGCGTAATCGGAAACAGCCAATTCGCCTGCAAGATATTGCCAGCGCCGCTGGATTGGGTTGGTTGAGCTGGTATGTCTGCACATGGTTGGACTTACAGAGCCTCAACTATATTTCCGTTCAGCTGGAACGCCTGATCTTGATGCTCTACCCCACAATCACAGCATTATTGGCGCGGATTTTCTTCAAGGACCGGCTGACCCTTCAGCACGGCATCGCATTGGGCCTGAGTTATGTCGGCGTGATCCTATTGGCCGGTCCGGAAGCCGCCAATGTCGGCCCTGAAGTGTGGAAAGGGGTTGGATTGGTTGGCACAGCGACAATCCTGTTCGGGGCATACGTCACCATGTCGAAATCGGTCATCACACGACTTGGGTCTCAACTGTTTACGTGTGTGGCGATGTCAGCGGCGGCGCTGGGAATTGGCGTTCACACTTTGGTGCAGACAGTTGCAGTAGGCGCGCCTCTGCCAGCGTTCACCCCGCCTATCCTGATAAACGGCGTGGCGCTGGCGTTGTTTTCGACAGTTTTATCCGCTTTTGCAATGAATGAAGGTGTGTCCCGCATCGGTCCTGGCTTATCCAGCGCTGTGGGTAGCGCAGGTCCCATTATGACAGCGATTGCTGCGGTGGTCGTCCTGCACGAACCCTTTGGCTGGCCGCACGCTGCCTCCCTGGTGTTGACCATGCTAGGCTTATGGCTGTTGGTGCGCGCGCCTGTTGCGAAAACCTCCAGCTAAAGCACTTTCGCCATAGCAGGAATGTTGCTTGCATGATTTAGAAGGACATGTCGCACAAAGGTGGGGAACGCACGATGCAATCAGGAAAGATGACCCTTACAGCTGGCTTGCTGTTTCTTGGCGCTGCGTGTTCCCCTTCCAAAGCGGAAGAGACACACATCAATCAAGCATGTGCGCCCGCACCAAGAATGCTGGAGGTCTCACCCGGCGCAAACAATCTCTACGATGCGTTGAAGGCTAAAGAGGTCATCATGACCTTTGATGACGGCCCGCACAGACATCGCACTCAGGAAATCCTCGATATTCTGGATACTGAGTGTGTGTCAGCAACTTTTTTTCTTCTCGGGAATAACGCCAAAAAACACCCGGAGCTTGTCAGAGAAATCGCAGCGCGCGGACACCAGATCGGCGCGCATAGCTGGGCGCATGCTAATCTGACAGAAATGTCGCTGGAAGACGCACGCAAGGACATAGCGCGCGGCGCAGAAGCCATTGAAGCCGCGTTAGGCGAAGGTTCCAAGGTAAAGCTGTTTCGCTATCCGTTCATCGCCTACAATGATAATCTTCAAAAACTGATCGCCAATATGGGACTTGGTGACGTCACCGTACATGTTGATGGCGCTGACTGGGAAAACATTGGCCCAGATCAGATATCAGCCAATATTCTGACCAAACTAGAAGAACGCGGCGGTAAGGGCGTTATCCTTCTACACCCCTCGTTTAACCACTCTAATGACGCCGCGCGTCAGATCATTCGCACGCTTAAGGCAGATGGTTACGCCTTCCTAACGGTCACACCCGCACAATAGCGTAAGCGGGAAAACTCAAACAAAAATTCCCCAATTGGCATATGTCTTGCTGAAATTAGCAGCAATGATTTTCGCGCGTCTCACCTCGCGCCAGTGTTGGGATAAAAATTGATGACATCTCTTTTGGCGCGTTTCAAACCAGGCCAGCGTGTTGGCGTGTTTGCCAGTTTCGCACTCGGTCTTGTCGTGACGTCCCTGGTCATAGCGGTGATCACACGCGCGACCACGCCGCCGCCTGACATGCTGGTGCTGACCCCGAAACTCAAACACTATCAAGCCCACGCAGACACATACGACACAGTCTTTCTCGGCACGTCCCGCACGCTTTATCACATCGTGCCGGCGGATATTGAACACGTAGCGTCACAATCTGGCTGCCGGGACATGACTGTTTTCAATTTCGGCGTATTTGGTCTGACGGGCGCTGAACAGGACTGGTTATTGGACCGGATTTTGGAAAACCCGCCCGAAAACCTTAAACGCGTCGTGATTGAAGATCCGCTTCCTGAGGCGCGCTCTCCGGGCGCCTTTACAAACGAACGTGGTCGTTTTTTTCATGGGCCAGAGCATTACAAGGCAAATCTGGAATCCATCTGGTCGTTCCCTGAAAGCTTGCCCAAACGCGCGTTTCGAACCGGAATGCTAGGCGCCGCAGCTGTTTATGACCTTTCCAACGTCGGTCGCGCATCTGACGCGTTTTTCTCTTCACACACCACACGAGAAGACTACACATTCCTATTTGAAGAAGGTGGGTTTGAGGCGCTGGATGATGTGACGTCAGACGACATTGTCGCCCGGCGCAAAGACTTCATCGACAATCCTGACAAGTTCAACCACCAGCTGGGACTGTTTCAAAAAGCGTCCAGCCCAAACCTGGACGCACGCGCGGACTATATGATTGCAAAAGCGGAAAAGATCCGCGCCGCAGGCATTGAACCAATGATCTTTGTGTCTCCCGACGTCATGGAGATTGATCGGACGCCAGAAGTTGCCCGTGTCATCCGCTCAAAAGCGCCGGACCTTAAAATCCTCGACTTTAATCGCCCTGACCTGTTCCCGGAGTTGTTCACGCGCGAGATCTGGGAAGATTTCAGCCATTATGGCCGTCATGGCGCACAGATGCTGAGCCGCGAAATCGGCGCGCACCTTTGTGACGCAAGCATAAGCTAGGACCTGCTAAGATGTTATTTGTCGAACTTCGCTTTTTCATCTTTTTCGCGGTGGTCTTTTCACTCGTCTGGACATTGCGAAAAAACCTTTCACGCAAATACGTGCTGACGGCCGCTTCCTTCCTGTTTTACGGCGTTTGGGATTGGCGTTTCTTAGGCCTGATCATGTTTGTGATCGGTGTCTGTTATCTGGTTGGTCTGAAAGTGGGCCCGAACACAGCCCTCTCCAAATCCCAGCGCAAGCTGTGGCTGACTGGTGGCATCGTGGCGGCGCTTGGCGTTCTCGGCCTCTTTAAGTACTTCAACTTCTTTGCTGACAGTTTTACAGATCTGGCAGGCCTGATTGGCCTCAACGCTGGCAGTGTGACCCTCAACCTCGTGCTGCCTGTCGGGATCTCGTTTTACACTTTCCAAGCCATTTCATACATGGTTGATGTCTATCGCAAGGACATTCCCGCAGACCGGTCCTTGTTGGATGTGGCGTTCTATATCGCCTTCTTCCCACAGCTTGTGGCCGGGCCGATTGTAAGGGCGTCTGACTTCATTCCGCAGATGGGCGCAGCGCGCAAATGGGTCGACGTCAACATTGGCGCGATGTGCTTTTTATTCCTGATCGGTTTCATCAAGAAAGCCGGTGTGTCCGACAATATCGCCCCTTATGTCGATCTGATATTCGCGCAGCCAGATTCATATACGGCGCTCACAGTTATTGCCGGCGTGTTTCTCTATGGCGTGCAGATTTATTGCGACTTTTCCGGCTATTCGGATATGGCGATCGCGTGTGCCGGTCTTTTAGGATATCGCTTCCCGCCAAACTTTGACGCGCCCTATCTGTCTCCAGACATTCAGGACTTCTGGCGACGCTGGCATATTTCGCTTTCCAGCTGGTTGCGTGACTATCTCTACATACCACTTGGCGGCAGCCGCTGCTCTAACATGCGCCGGAACATCAACCTGATGACCACCATGCTGCTTGGCGGATTATGGCACGGTGCGAGTTTTAACTTCGTGATCTGGGGCGGATTGCATGGCGGCGCGCTGGTGGTCGAGCGCATCTGGAACAAACGTGTCGCCTCTAAGTTTTCACCAATGGGTCTCTTCGGCGCAGCGATCGGCACGATCGTGACATTCTATTTTGTGAATTTGTGCTGGATCTTTTTCCGGGCGGACACACTCGGCAAAGCCTTCGCCATGTCGAAAACCTATCTGACATTCTCGTCTGAAGGCGCAAACACCCTGCCACTGGCTGTTTGGCCGCTACTAGGCGTTCTGGCGCTGGTGCATATTGTGTCACGCAAGATGGACTGGCAAGGCTCATTCTTGCGCCAATCGCCCTTACAGTTAGCGCTGACCATGGGGATTGGTGTGGCGCTTGCGATTTCATTCGTACCGCTCGGCTATCGCCCGTTTGTTTACTTCCAGTTCTGAATGAAAAAGGCCCGCCACTATAGAAGCGACGGGCCTTTATATTTCTAGCTTTCACCAAGCCTACATTTGCATTGTCCAGCCTTCAACACCCATAGCAGCCTGACGGACCGCTTCTGATTGTGTTGGGTGCGCATGGCATGTGCGTGCAATGTCTTCTGACGCTGCTTTAAATTCCATCGCCACACAGACTTCGGCGATCATCTCACCAACACCTGTACCAACCATGTGCGCGCCGAGCACTTCGTCAGTTTCAGCATCAGCAATGATTTTCACGAAACCATCTGTTGTGTGGTTTGTGCGCGCGCGCGAGTTAGCCATGAATGGGAATTTGCCCACTTTGTATTTGCGGCCTTCTTCTTTGAGCGCTTCTTCGGTCTTACCAACCCAGGCAATCTCTGGAGATGTGTAAACCACGCCTGGCACAAGGTTGTAATCAACATGACCCGCTTTGCCAGCGATGAGCTCAGCACACGCTGCGCCATCATCTTCAGCTTTGTGCGCCAGCATCGGGCCAAATGTTGCGTCACCGATGACCCAAACGCCTTCGACAGCTGTTTTGAAATGGTTGTTGGCCACAAAACCACGCTGATCCGGCTCAAGACCGACTGTCTCCAGCCCTAAACCTTGAGTGTATGGACGGCGACCAATTGCGACTAGCACCACGTCTGCGTCCAGCGTCTCAGCTTCGCCGCCTTTAGCTGGCTCCATCGGCAGTTTCAGCTTGGTTTTGAGTTTTTCAACGCCAGTCACTTTCTGACCGAGTTTGAAAGTCATACCCTGCTTTTCAAGCAGTTTCTGGGACTGTTTGGCGACTTCCAAGTCGGAACCTGGAATGATGCGGTCCAGATATTCCACAACAGTCACTTCTGCGCCAAGACGAGACCAGACAGAACCAAGTTCCAGACCGATCACGCCAGCGCCGATTACGATCATTTTCTTTGGCACAGATTGAAGCGACAGCGCGCCAGTGGAGGTCACGATGCGTTCTTCGTCGATTTCAATGCCTGGCAGGTTTGTCGGCTCAGAACCTGTAGCGATAACAATGTTTTTAGCCGTCAGCTCGGTGGCGTCCTTGCCTTCGACGACAACTTTTCCAGCGCCTGCGATGCGGCCGGTTCCGTTAAAGACCTTGACCTTGTTCTTTTTCATCAGGAAAGCAACGCCCTCCGTCAGTCCTTTAACCGCATCCAACTTCTGCTGTAGCATTTGCGGCAGGTTCAGTTTGACGTTGCCTGTCTCAATGCCGAGAGAGGAAAAGTTGGTCTTTGCTTCGTGATAAAGTTCAGACGCGTGCAGCATCGCCTTAGATGGGATGCAGCCGACATTCAGGCATGTGCCGCCCAAAGTTTCGCGCTTTTCAATGATCGCTGTTTTCAGACCAAGTTGGCCGCAACGAATGGCGCAGTTGTAACCGCCGGGGCCAGCCCCGATGATGACAACGTCAAAAGTCTCAGACATGAAGATTCCTGCTTAGCAGATTTGGCGTTGGGCGGAAAATAGACAGCCAAGAGCTAACGTCAACTCATCGCGTTGATGCAAATTAGCTGTTAGCGCAATCAATTTCTCCGAATCCGTAAAACACCGGCCGCAAGAACAAAAATAAGGCCCGATAGCACAATTTTCGGGTACCACATGCCCTCATTGCCACCGCCGATCAAAACCGCAATTCCAAAAAGGGCGAATACAAAAGCGCTGATTAGTCCGAGACTTCCGCCACCCCATGAATTAAGCGCCGCAAGAACGCCGCCCAACATTCCAAGGCCGCCAGCGACCAGCGGGATCAAATAAACCGGATCCAGAAACGCGCCATCAAGATTGCCGGTCACTCGATATACAAAATGCAGCGTGATCGCTGTCTGCCAGATGGCCCATGCAGACGTCACCAGCAGGCACAGCCCGAAAATACGACGGATCATCATTGTCCTTTGCCCCGACGAGACAGTTTGTTCGTCAGCTTCACGAGCAGACGCGGAGAAATGACGATCAGAATGAGCGCGCCGATCATAAAGTTGAAATGCACGCCCGGCTGATAAAATATGCCTTCGCCGCGCACCCACGCCAAATAAATAAAGGCGCACATGACATACGCCACGCCAATGGCTGGCAGAATTCTGTAAAGCCATGAAAATTTAGCCGCCTTGGGCGACAAAAAGGCTGTTATGAAAATGCCTGCCCAGCTAGCGGCAACAACAATTATGGTAAAAACTATTCCGTCGTGAGGCCCTAAAGCACGACCAATAGCAAGTCCGCCCAGGCCGACAATCAATCCGGCAAAGATAGCGATAAAGACCTGAAGCACCATCAGTCTCCGAGCAAGATCAAACTGCTTGTTCGATAACCTCGTCTGCGGTTTCTTCCAAGAGTTGACCTATGGTTTTCAAGACTTGAGCCGGGCGTAACGGCTTCGCCATATGACCATTGGCGCCAGCCCTGTACGAACGATCTGCGTCTTCGCCTTTGGCGTCAGCGCTCATTACCAGAATAGGTGTTGGCGAACTTTCATGACGGGACATTTTTTCAAACAAACGGATCTGTCGAATAGCTTCCAATCCGTCCATTACCGGCATGCGAAGATCCATCAACACAACATCAAAATGCTGCTTGCGGAAGGCGGATACCGCCTGCAAGCCATCGCCAACGATAGTGACATCAAATCCGGCAGGCTCCAGCAACAGCTGAATAATGCGTTGATTAACCGGGTGATCTTCCGCAAGCAATGCTTGGCGACGGACGTTTTCCTCATTGATCACAGGCATGGGCGAAGCCACGGCCAGCTTGTCCGGATTGGCGCCCGCCACTTTTTCCAACTTGAGGCGGCAAGTGAAGACTGATCCCTGCCCTGGTGTTGAATCAACACTCACATCCCCGTCCATCATCATGGCAAGCGAGCGAACGATTGAAAGGCCAAGACCTGATCCGCCAAAGCGGCGTGTGACACGTCCATCGGCCTGCTGGAAACGATCGAAAATACGTTCCTGCGCCTCTAACGGAATTCCACAGCCTGTGTCGGCAACGGAAATAGTCACTTTGTGAAGATCATCTGCGCCAGCCGATACCTCAACTGACAGAACGACATGCCCCTCATCTGTGAATTTGATCGCATTGGAGAGCAGGTTTGACACAATTTGCTGAACGCGAACGGTGTCGCCGCGATAAACACCTTTGCAGGTCGCAGAAAAACTGGTGCTCAGCATCAGGTGTTTTTCGTTTGCAGAGGCCTGATAGAGCTGTGCGACAGACTCAACAGCGCGCACAAGATCGAAATCTTCGGTAATCATCTCCAGCTGGCCCGCCTCCATTTTGGACACGTCCAGCAAGTCGCTCAATTGGCGTTCAAGCGTTGACGCTGAGCTTTCAATGATACCAACCATTTCAGCATCGCGCTGGTCCAGCTTGCTACGTTTTAACAAGCGGGCAATGCCCAACACACCATTAAGCGGCGTGCGCAGCTCATGACTCATCGTCGTAAGGAAGATCGTCTTGGCTTCGTTCGCACGTTCAAGTTCCGCAGTGCGTTCGGCGACTTTGTTTTCAAGATGCGCCAAAGCGCCTTCTTGTTCTCGCCTGTAGCTGATGAGCGTGCTGGCAAGCTCTCCGATCTCATCCTTACGCAGCGCAAGCGCTTCAACATCGCACCCCACAGGCGAAATATCATTGGATGCTTCGTGCGCACGGAAACGCGCCGCCAAGAGATTCAATGGCATCACAACATTGCGCATGGCGTAATGCGATATGGCGCCTAACAGTCCCGCAAGTCCCAATGCTCCGATGATAAAAACCGGCATGGCGGATTTGAAGGCGTTCGACGCCACATAAGAATGCGGTAATTTCACCAGCAGGAACCATTCAGTGAATGGGAGAAAGTGATAGGCGACAATCTCTGGCTTCCCGCCGCGTGTGTTGAATTTCAGCACACCGCTCTGAGTTTCCTGCTGGGTCAGCAGTCCCGCAATTTCGTGTAATTGTTCGCGCTTTGAAATTGTCATCGACTGCGCTGTGGTCAATTGGTCGTAAGTTTCAAAAGCCGGGTGCGCGATTGCTCTGCCATCTTTCGTCATGAACATGACGCGACTTTCAGGAATTGGGCGTTCCTGAACAGCGCGCTTGAAAGTCTTGGTGACCATCATTGTGGTTCCCCAAACACCAAGCTGTTTGCCTTCTTCCCTGATTGGGATCTGGCAACCGGCGGCCAACGCCTCCCCTTCAATGCTATAAACTAGGTCTGTTGGCGGCGTACACGTCGCCACGCCTTGGGGATTGTGTTTCAGGCTGGAAGCACGCGCGATATCCGTATCCTGAAAACTCAGCTCAGGGGGCGCTTCAGTGCGATAAAAACTAAGATTCCCAGGTCGGTCAGGCGCATAAATCAGCAGCTCGTCCTGTTCAGTGAAAAACCACAAACTTTCTAATTTTGATTTTGAGAGCGGGATTAGCCTGGCGATGGTATGATATGCTGCGGCAAGCGTGCGTTTGCGCTCAACGTCAATGTCATTAGCAAATGGCACAAACCCGGCGACGCCGTTCACATGCCCTACGCCGTCCTGATAAAGACCGTTATAGACATTGTCTCGGCTACGAAATGTATTGTCGCCAAAGTCTAGAAAAATTTCGTCGAAAACAGTCTCAACTTCAGCATCGCTTAATTCCGCACGAAACCGTTCGAACTCTTCGACCGCAACCATCTGAATATGGTGTAGTTCAGTAAAGAGTAACTGTTCGCGTTTGCCGCGTTCAGCGATGTATTTTTCAAGGCTTAGCTCAACCTGTTTCAGGTCTGATTTGTATGCGAGGACATAAGCGCCAAATCCGCCTGCAATCAATGTCGCCACCGATATTGCAAACATCAACGCATAAAGACGGAACTGCAGGTTCTTCAACATGCGTAAGGACGATCCACCACTATACCCTCTCCCGTTTTCACAACGGGACTAAGCTTAACCATACGCCATTGATCTGAAGATCGCCTTAATGGGCTGACATGACGTCAAATAGAAAACCCCGCCAGTTTGCAACCAGCGGGGCTATTAATCGTGGATTTCAAGAGAATATATTAGAGGTCCAGAAGCAAACGCTCTGGGTTTTCCAAGCTCTCTTTCACGCGGACAAGGAATGTCACAGCTTCCTTGCCGTCAACGATACGGTGGTCATATGAAAGCGCCAGATACATCATCGGACGGATTTTCACTTCACCGTTGATGGCGACAGGACGCTGTTCGATACGGTGCATACCAAGCACGCCTGACTGAGGCGGGTTCAGGATCGGGGTAGACAGCATAGAGCCGTAAACACCGCCATTGGTAATTGTGAATGTGCCGCCTTGCAGGTCAGCCAACGCCAGTTTTCCGTCACGCGCCAACTTACCCAGACGACCGATTTCAGCTTCGATACCAGCCAGCGACAGCGTATCAGCATCACGTACGACAGGTGTCACAAGGCCTTTGTCTGTGCCGACAGCCATGGAGATGTCGTAGTAATTTTTGTAAATCAGGTCAGTGCCGTCGATCTCAGCATTCACCGCTGGGATTTCTTTCAGCGCATGTACGACAGCTTTTGTGAAGAATGACATAAAGCCAAGACGCACACCGTGCTTCTTCTCAAAGATGTCTTTGTAGGCTTTGCGCATCGCCATCACTTCTGTGAGGTCCACATCGTTGAATGTGGTCAGCATAGCCGCGGTATTTTGCGCTTCTTTCAGACGTTTTGCGATTGTCTGGCGCAAGCGGGTCATTTTCACGCGCTCTTCGCGAGGACCAATCTGACGCGCAACTTGTGCAGACGATGCTGCGGCAGGCGCACTGGCGCCTTGTTGGATATATTTCAACGCATCACCTTTCGTGGCGCGACCGTCTCTGCCGGTACCTGGAATATCAGCTGGATTCACATCGTTTTCAGCCGCGATACGGCGCACAGATGGCGCAGCAGCAGAAGAAGAAGAAGACACAGCAGCTGGCGCAGGGCTTGATGCCGCAGCCGCTGCAGCCGGAGCTGGCGTCGCACCAGCTGACGCGCCGGCAGCGATGATCGCAATCTCTGTGCCGATGCCGACGGTGGAACCTTCAGAAACAAGTGTCTCAGAAAGAACGCCAGCAACAGGCGCAGGCACTTCGATAGCGACCTTGTCGGTCTCTATCTCAGCAATCGGGTCGTCCTGCTGTACTGCTTCGCCTGGCTTCTTAAGCCACTGAGAAAGCGTACCTTCAGTCACGCTTTCGCCCATCTGAGGAACTGCGACTTTCACTTGTTCGCCAGATCCGGAAGCTGCTGGAGCTGGGGCGGCCGCTGCGGGCGCTGCCGCAGCTGGTGTAGCCGATGCGCCACTTGCTTCGCCGATACGGCCCAAAAGCGCACCGATCTCAACTGTGTCGCCTTCTTTAGCGACAATCTCTGCGAGCGTGCCATCTTCTGCAGCGGAAACTTCAACAGAAACTTTGTCTGTTTCCAATTCAACCAGCACTTCGTCTTTAGCGACCTTGTCGCCAGGTTTCTTGAGCCAGTTGCCTACCGTTGCTTCGGTGACGCTTTCGCCCAGTACAGGGACCGTAATCTCGGCCATCATTTTCTCCTTCAAACGCCCTTTGGCGGACGCGTTTACTCTTCAAACGCCGCGTCGAGGAACGCAGCCAGCTCTTTCTTGTGCAAGCTCATTGTACCAGCCGCAGTGGATGCGGATGGCGCACGACCGACATAACGGGCGCGCGTGTGCTTACATTGTAGTCTTTCAAGGACACGTTCCAGGTTCGGGTCGACAAATGTCCACGAACCCATGTTCTTGGGCTCTTCCTGACACCAGACCATGTCGGCCTGTTTGAAACGCTCCAGCTCTTTCATGAGCGGGGCGACCGGGAACGGGTACAATTGCTCCAGACGCAGGATGTAAACATCGTTGATGCCGCGGCGTTCACGCTCTTCGAACAGGTCGTAATAGACTTTACCCGAACACATGATCACCCGGCGGATCTGATCATCCGGCGCCAGTTTGATTTCGCTTGTTTTGCCTTCCATCTCCGCGTCATCCCAGAGGACACGGTGGAAAGATGAGCCTTCGGCCATTTCAGACAGCGAAGACACCGCCAATTTGTGACGCAGTAGAGATTTCGGCGTCATCAGGATCAGTGGCTTACGGAAGTCACGGTGGATCTGGCGACGCAGAATGTGGAAGTAGTTTGCAGGCGTCGTACAGTTGGCAACCTGCATGTTGTCCTGCGCACATAGCTGCAGATAACGCTCAAGGCGGGCTGATGAGTGTTCCGGGCCCTGTCCTTCATAACCGTGCGGCAGAAGACAGACCAGGCCGGACATACGCAGCCATTTACGCTCACCTGATGAGATAAACTGGTCAAACACGACCTGGGCGCCGTTGGCGAAGTCACCGAACTGGGCTTCCCAAAGCACGAGTGTATTTGGGGACGCTAGCGAGTATCCATATTCGTAACCCAGCACAGCCTCTTCAGACAGCAACGAGTCGATGACTTCAAAGTCTGCCTGTTCGTGACGCAGCTGACGTAGCGGCGTGTAGCGTCGCTCAGTGTCCTGGTCGATAATGTGCGAGTGACGCTGTGAGAATGTTCCGCGACAAGAGTCCTGGCCGGACAAGCGTACCGGGAAGCCTTCTGACAAGAGCGATCCGAACGCCATCATTTCCGCAGTTGACCAGTCAATGCCCTCACCTGTGGTGATCGCTTTGGCGCGCTGGTCATAGACCTTTTTCACCGTGCGGTGAGCGTTCACAGAGTTTGGAATTGTCGTCAGACGGTCGCCGATAGCGCGGAGGCGTTCTTCTTCGACCGCGGTTTGACCACGACGGTCATCGTCTTCCGGCAAGCCAAGACCAGACCATGCGCCGTCTAACCAGTCCGCACTGTCAGTCTTGTAAGTTTTCCCGGCTTCAAATTCCTTGTCGAGATAATCTTCAAGATCGGACACCATCTTGTCGAGTTCGGCTTGGTCCAACACGCCTTCAGCGATCAAACGATCAGAGTAGATCTCGCGCGTCGACTGGTGCGACTTGATCTTCTTGTACATCAAAGGTTGCGTGAACATCGGTTCGTCGCCTTCGTTGTGACCATAACGACGGTAACAGAACATATCGATGACAGCGTCTTTACCGAACTTCTGCCGGTATTCTGTCGCCACTTTCGTTGCGTGGACCACAGCTTCAGGGTCGTCGCCATTGACGTGGAAGATCGGCGCCTGAACCTGCAGAGCGACATCTGTCGGATAAGGAGATGAACGCGAATATTTCGGACTGGTTGTGAAACCGATCTGGTTATTCACGATAAAGTGGATTGTGCCGCCAGTGCGGTAGCCTGCCAGTTCCGACAACGCAAAACACTCTGACACGACACCCTGACCAGCAAACGCCGCGTCACCGTGTAGAAGCAATGGCATCACCTTCACACGCTCAGCGCGCTTGTCTTCTTGAAGGTCAAAAGACTGCTTTGCACGCGCTTTACCCAAAACCACAGGGTTCACCGCTTCAAGGTGAGATGGGTTAGCGGTCAAAGACAAGTGAACTGTGTGTCCGTCGAATGTCCGGTCAGAGGACGCGCCAAGGTGGTATTTCACATCACCAGAACCGAACTCTTCGGCGCCTTGTGTGTTGCCGCCCTGGAACTCGTTAAAAATGACGTGATATGGCTTGCCCATCACAGCCGCCAGGACGTTGAGGCGACCACGGTGCGGCATGCCAAGAACAATCTCGTCGACGCCGAGCGCGCCACCGCGCTTCACGATCTGCTCGAGTGCAGGCACCATGGCCTCACCGCCGTCCAGACCAAAACGCTTGGTGCCAGGGTAACGCTTGTGCAGGAAGCGCTCGAATGTTTCAGCTTCGATCAGCTTGGCAAGGATCGCTTTTTTACCTTCCGGCGTAAAAGAGATCTCCTTGTCTTCACCCTCGATACGCTGCTGGATCCAGCCTTTTTCTTCCGGATCGGACATGTGCATGAACTGCACGCCGAATGTGGAACAATAAGTACGCTTGAGAATTTCAAGGATCTTGCGCGGGGTCGCATATTCAAGCCCCAGCACCTGATCAATGTAGATTGATCGATCCATATCAGCTTCTGTAAAGCCGTATGTTTCAGGAGATAATTCAGGGTGGTTAGACCCTACTTCTATGCCCAACGGGTCCAGATTTGCAGCCAGGTGACCACGAATCCGGTAAGCGCGGATCATCATCAGCGCGCGGATTGAGTCCTGAACCTGTTGGTTGATTTCCGCCGTTGTCAGGCTAGCAGGAGCAGCAGCAGCCGCACCGTTTGTGGCCGGGGCTTGCGCCTTTGCTTCAATCTTGGATTTGATGGCCGGTTCCAGAGCCGCCCAGTTTCCGTCTAAAGCCGAGACAAGCTCGTCAGTCGGCGGAAGCGGCCAGTTCTTGTCTTTCCATGCAGGCCCGGCTGCGGCGCGCTTGGTCGCCTGAGCCGGGTCGCCAACTTCATCAAAGAAGGCGCGCCAGTCCGCCGAAATTGAGCTGGGATCATCCACATATTGAGCATAAAGCTGCTCGATGTAGACAGCGTTTCCACCATAGAGGAACGCTGTTTCCAGCATAGCGGCGTTCATGTCTGAACGCCCGTTGTCTTTCGAAGCCGACTGGCTTGTCATGGTTAACCGTCCTTACAAATGAGGACGGTCGGACTGGGGTCGTTATGTCGGCTCCGTCCGGCCGCCTTACTTTCTTTAGTGTTAGCCTTTCAGCACTTCCACCATTGTTGCGCCAAGACGCGCTGGGCTTGGAGACACAACGATACCGGCTTCTTCCATCGCCGCAATCTTGTCTTCCGCACCACCTTTGCCACCAGACACAATCGCGCCGGCGTGGCCCATTGTGCGTCCTGGAGGCGCCGTACGGCCCGCAATAAAGCCAACCATCGGCTTTTTGCGACCCTTTTGGGCTTCATCCTTGAGGAATTGCGCAGCTTCTTCCTCAGCAGACCCACCAATTTCACCAATCATAATGATGGATTCGGTCTCGTCGTCAGCCAGGAACATTTCCAAGATGTCGATGAACTCGGTGCCTTTAACAGGGTCACCACCGATACCAACAGCAGAAGATTGGCCCAGGCCTTCCTGTGATGTCTGGTAAACAGCTTCGTATGTCAGCGTACCGGAACGCGATACGACACCCACAGACCCCTTCTTGAAGATAGAGCCCGGCATGATGCCAATCTTGCACTGTTCAGGTGTCAGAAGACCCGGGCAGTTTGGACCGATCAGACGTGAGTTTGATTTTTCCAGTTTGGACTTCACACGCACCATGTCGAGAACCGGCACACCTTCTGTAATACAGACGATAAGCGGGATTTCAGCGTCGATAGCTTCTTCGATCGCAGCTGCTGCGCCTGCTGGCGGCACGTAGATCACGGATGCGTCGCAACCGGTTTTTTCTTTTGCTTCAGCAACAGTTGTGAAGATTGGCAGTTCCTGACCATTGTCAGCTTTCCAAGTCTCGCCGCCACGCTTTGGGTGCGTGCCGCCGATCATTTGGGTGCCGAAGTAAGCCAGCGCCTGGTTTGTGTGGAACGAACCGGTGTTACCGGTCATACCCTGAGTGAGAACCTTGGTGTTCTTGTCGATAAGGATAGACATTATTTTGTCCCCGTCGGAGATTCGGCGTTTAGCCGTTCAATTCTTAAGTTGAGCAACTCTAAGGATGCAGCGGAACTGGCGTATGCAAATGTTCGGCGAACCTCCGAAAATGAAGGGTCGTCGCCTGTAAACATTCGGATGTGGCTGTCGACAAACGGCTCAAAATCTTCACATTCTGAAAGAAGGCTACCGTCCAAAGGATTGGAACACCGCTCTTTCAAAAGCGCTTCTTTTTGCTTCGCTTCCTTCAAGGACTGCTCCCAATCAAAAAGTGGCGCGGCGCAGACCGAAGTCGTCAAAAATTCACTTGCAGACGTCAAATCGTCAAATACCAACTCCACTTTTTTTGCATTGGCGCTGATGCAAGTCTGAACAGCCGGCGGCATGCTTTCGCTCTCAGCGAAAGCATGCCCGCCCGATACAGACCAAGCCAGCCCTGAAGCAAGAATGATGGAGAGGCGTTTCACCTGACTTAGGCTCCCTTCACGGCTTTGGTGATTTTCTCAGCCGCGTCGTCAAGGTCGTTCGCCGGAATGACGTTCAGACCAGATTTTTCGATAATTTCCTTACCTTTTTCTACGTTTGTGCCTTCAAGGCGCACAACAAGAGGAACAGCAAGGTTTGTTTCTTTAACTGCAGCAAGCACGCCTTCTGCGATGACGTCACATTTCATGATGCCGCCGAAGATGTTCACGAGGATGCCCTTCACGTTCGGGTCCTTCATGATGATCTTGAACGCAGCCGCCACTTTCTCAGCGTTGGCGCCGCCGCCAACGTCACAGAAGTTTGCAGGCTCTTCGCCGTAAAGCTTGATGATGTCCATTGTGGCCATCGCAAGACCAGCACCGTTCACCATACAACCGATTGTGCCATCAAGAGAGATGTAAGCGAGGTCCCACTCGTGCGCTTCGATTTCTTTTTCGTCTTCTTCAGTCTCATCGCGCAGCGCCTGAATGTCAGGGTGGCGGAAAAGTGCGTTACCGTCGAAAGACACCTTCGCGTCCAGAACGCGCAAACGCTCGTTTTTCATAACGATCAGCGGGTTCACTTCCAGCATCGCCATGTCTTTTTCTGTGAAGGCTTTGTAGAGGATCTTCGCCAGGGACATGCCGTCTTCGCGGGCTGTGCCTTCCAGTTTCAACGCATCACAGAGCTTTGCGGCGTCTTCGTCTGTCACGCCTGTGTCCGGGTTGATCGCCAGAGTAAGAATTTTCTCTGGTGTCTCTTCAGCCACTTCCTCAATGTCCATACCGCCTTCGGTAGACACAACGAATGCAGGGCAGCCTGTTGCGCGGTCTACCAGCAATGAACAGTAAAGCTCACGTTCGATGTCAGCGCCGTCTTCCACGTAAATGCGGTTAACCTGCTTGCCTTCTGGTCCGGTCTGGTGCGTGACCAGGGTGTTGCCCAGCATCGCTTTGACGTTCTCGACCACTTCCTCTTTGGAGAAAGCAAGGCGCACACCGCCCTTTTCGCCCGCTTCAGCTTCTTTGAATTTACCTTTACCACGGCCACCGGCGTGGATCTGGGATTTGACGACCCAGAGAGGTCCTGGGAGTTTGTCAGCTGCAGCAGCCGCTTCGTCGGCTGAAAAAACTGCGACGCCGTCAGCGACTGGCGCGCCGAATTCTTTCAGTACCGCCTTGGCCTGATGTTCGTGAATGTTCATGGATTACCGCCTTTGAGGAAGCGGGGTTTACGCCCCTGTCTTATGCGGCGCGTTTATAGCACCCGTGTTGCCACTGACAACCGCAGTTTGCGGGGGAAAAAGGCTAATATTCTCTGAATGCTGACCCTTTAGGAATGAGTTAGCGCTAACAGCCTCCATTTTTGGCGATCCACGCAAAAACGCACCCATCTCAGATGGTCAAAAAAATTTTTAGAAGGGGCTGAAATCGGCTCAAAAATCGAATGAAAGCGCGTTTTTGACGTGCCCGTAATCGTCTTTGACAGACAGTGTGACCGTTTTGGATTCCCAGTCAATGTCGATGACGCCATAGTTGGTAAAGGTGTAACCGTCACCAGATTGCTTAGCGTCGACTTCATCGCTGACCGGGTTGTCAGCAAAGGACTTGTTGATAGAGGACGCAGTGATCTCACGCAATGGTCCGACGGTGTTGTCTTCATCGTTGTAAAGAAACGCTGTGTGTCGGTCACCAGACAGAAAGACTGTGTTAGTTGCGCCGGTCTCTTTCAGCAAGTCGAACAGACGCTCACGCTCTTTCGGCATGCTCGACCAAGCTTCCCAGCCATGTACTGTTGGTATCACCTGAATGGACGACACAAACAGGCGCAGATCAGCAGGCTTTTTAAGCTCTTCTTCAAGCCAGGCCCATTGTGCGTCACCCAACATGTTCTGATTAGGGTCTTGAGATGGCAGATAGCGCTCTTTGCCTTTTGCGCCGTACTCATCGGTCGGCGTAAGTTCTGTACGGAAAAAGCGCGTGTCGGTCACGATCAGCTGAAGGCGCTGGCCGTCAGGACCAGTCATCACAGATGTGTAGACACCAGGATGGTCAGCCACATCAGTGTCTTCAAGCCCCCAGAAACGCTCATAAATGCGCTCAGAAAACTCTTTGAACAGAAACTCACCGCCATTGTCATTTGCGCCATAATCATGGTCATCCCATGTAACCAACATCGGAGTTGTTTCTCGCAACTGCACAAACTCTGGCATCTTGGCTAGCGCTTCATATCCAGCGCGAACGCCCTCTAAATCCGGACCATTTTCATGATATGCGCCGTCTTTCACATCTGCATAAATGTTGTCACCAATCAGCAGGACAACATCACCGCCTTCCGACGCCATAGAGTTAAGTGCCGGCGCTTCCAGATCCTCGTCCAGGCAAGAGCCAAACACCACACGGCTGATAGGCTTGGTTGCATCCAGCTCCGGTCCTTTCGGCGCCACTGGCAGGATCTCGTCTGGGATCGTTTTATAATAAGCGCGTAAAGCTTCTACTGGGGTTGAAACAGGAGTGTTGGATGTTTCAACAATTGGTTTTTCAACCACATCAGCGGGAGCATTGTCGTTCTCCAAAAACAGAGCACAACCAGCCAGAGCCGAAACCATCGCAACGCTTGTAAAAAGGTGTTTCATCTAACCGCCCCACAAAGACTTCACCTGATCTTTGCGTAACGCATTCAGATGACATTATGGCGACATTGAAAGCTGCTGACTGAAATTACTTTTACACCCTTGCGGCGCGATCATCCTGTTGGATGCGGTCCAGCAATTCAGCCACAAATCGAATGTGCGCGCGCAAACGATATAAATCATCCGTGTAACTGTCAGGCACAGACACATTTCCGGTCTCAAACTGAAGGTCTGCCAGTTTTTCTCGGACTATACGCCTGTCATCCGCAGTGCGCGCATCGCGACCTTCGGCCTCCAAAAGGCGCAAATCCCGATACCAGACATAAATCTTGCGGCGAATGCGCCAGCGATAAAGCGGCGGCGCCACCCTTACAATCGGCAATAACAGCGTGATCAGAGGAATGATCAGCACCCATGTGCGCTCAAGAAAATTCGCTAGCCCAAACGACACATACCGACGCAGGAAGGTTGGCCCTCTTTCAAAGAATCGCTGCGCTTCCTTAGATAATTCAAGATCTACAAGCGTTGCGTTAGGAAACGTCTTGGGATCATGCAGCAATCCTCCACC
Source organism: uncultured Hyphomonadaceae bacterium (assembly GCA_964342355.1). Lineage (GTDB taxonomy): Bacteria > Pseudomonadota > Alphaproteobacteria > Caulobacterales > Hyphomonadaceae > Hirschia. Next base: position 22,816 of record CAYFFG010000016.1, on the reverse strand, counting down.
CTGGTGGCTGGCGAACATCGCTTCCATCAAGATGGACTGGATCGCAGGATGCAAATCGTCTCGCACCACAATCTGAGCCGTTGGCGCAATCATTTTAATGTCCGTTGCTGGCAGATCTTCTGACAGGCTCAGCGCGCCATCCGGCAAGATAATGTTGGCAAGAAACGGGTGACGGCGACTATAGGCAAGCGCCCTGTCAATTGATGCAAGCGACACATCTGGCGAACGCATTAACGGCGCGATCCACTGTGAGGATGGCCCAGACACAATAAAAGCCGCATCAATTTCACCGGCCAACAACATTTCTGACGCTTTAGCGCTGCCCACATCAACAAGTGTCAGGTCCTCAGCACCCAAGTCATTGTCCTTAAGGATTTCCTCAGCCAACACGCGCGATCCTGAACCTTGAACGCCGACCGCAACTTTCAGGCCTGCCAACGCACGTAGATCATTCACATCAAGCGACGCACGGTGAAACACCCATAGCGGTTCGTAAAACACGGCGCCCAGCGCTTTGACGCCCTGAATATCAGCGTTCTTGGCGACGCCTGTTTGAACAATTGCAATGTCAGCCTCGCCAGATTGCAGCAATTGCAGGTTTTCCATCGAGCCGGATGTCGTCAGGACATTCAGCGTCACCTTCTTGTCCGTCAGCTGATCGGCATAGGTTTTCGCCGTCGCTTCATAAGCTCCTCCAACAGAGCCTCCAGCGATCGTTACCTCTTTTGGAGGCGGGGGTTCAATCATCTGAAACGCCACAATCAGGAGGACAAGCCCCAGAACAATTGTCCACCAATAACGCTTAATTGCATCCTGCATGTGTCTTCCATCCCCACGAGCTCGAAGCGCCATGCTAGCTATAAAGCAGACAAAAACGCTAGATAAAATATGTTTAACGCACCAGCCCTCACATTGCCCTAACCTGCCGTCACCTCGCCGACAACAGAACACACCGGCGCCTCATTTGCAGCGCGATATCATCGCCATGCAACCAAATGATCCTGAGCGGCGTTCAGTTCAGCAAGGGACACTTAAAGGAACAGAACAATGTCTAAGTCAAACACCCTGCCGGGCCTGTTTGCTGTTGGGTTTTCAGGCGCGCTGGTTATCGCTGGTTTGTTCCTGAACCTGCAAAGCGCTCCATCGCTTTTCCTCTAGGCCAAGCTGGCGTTAGGTTTCGATCCACACAGGGACGGACTTAAACGCCGGTGTTTTTGATCGAGGATCGCTTTCCAACCCCACCAGGATATTAGCTTCCGGGAAGTAAGCGAGCGCCGAGCCAGATGGCAGGTCAAACGCCATCGCGGTGACTGCTTCCATACGCCCCTGCTTAGAACAAACATCCACTTTTTGACCTTCACGAATACCCTGCTTCGCCATGTCGCTTTGATTTAACAGGATCGACCACCGCTCCGCCTTGCGGCGATATATGTCCAGCTCTTCATATATGATGGTGTTAAACTGACCTTCGCTGCGGACGGTCGCCAGCCGCAGCATGTGGCGCCCGTTTAGCTCGTTTTCAAATTTTGGCGGCAAAGGCAAAGGGCGAAACGCTGCTTTTGAATCTGGTCCGCCAAAAACTGTCGTATGCAGCACCCTGTTTTTAATGTGGAATTCTTTTTTAGCGACATCAATATCCGCCAAATCCTGCATGCCAGGCACAATTGCCGCAATAGCCTGGCGAATAGAACGATGTTGTCGAAAAGCTGAAAAATCCAGCGGCAGCTCAGGCAAAACAGCTTCAGCCAGATCTGCTAAAATGCGTGTTTCGGGCCGCACATTATCTAAACGGTGAATGCCGCCGTCCGATAAGCGAACATAATTGAACATGGATTCCTGGGTCGTCGGCTCCCACTCTTCATCCCTTGCCGTCACAGGCAATATCAGCGTGTCACCCGTATCGACGCCGCGCACATGGCCTCTGTTTAAAGTGGTTGTCAGATAAAGTTTAAAGCCGATTTTTCCAAGCGCCTCATTTGCCCAGATTGCGTCAGGCGACGCTTCCGCCAAATTTCCGCCCATAATGACAGCCGCATCAATGTCACCGGTATAAGCCGCTTTCAGACAGGACAGCGTATCCATGCCCTTAGCGCGCGGTAAGGCGAGCCCATAATGCTGCTCGATTTTCTGCAACACATCTTCAGCAAGGACTGGCTTCACACCAATCGTGCCAATTCCCTGAACGTTGGAATGTCCTCTTAGCGGTAGCAACCCGGCATTGGGTCTTCCGATCATTCCGCGCAAAAGGGCAAGGTTTGCGATGGCCTCAACGTTTTCAACACCATGCACATGGTGGGTGACGCCCATTCCCCATGCAAACACAACGTTTTGTGCGTCTGCATATTTTTGGGCGACCCGGAAAATGTCTTCGCGAGCAAGTCCCGTTCGCAAACACACCTCATCCCAGCTGACCGCGTCAACCTGCTGGCGCCAGGCATTAAACCCATGCGTGTTAGCGCCAATAAACGAGGGATCGTCCGCTTTAAGTTCCAATATGCGCTTTGCGATACCCGTTAAAAGCGCAATGTCTTCGCCGATCTGAGGCTGAAGATATTCCGACGCGATCTCATCACCACCCTTGAGCAGTGACGATGGCGATTTTGGCAGCGCAAACTTAACAAGCCCCGGCTCTTTCGCGGGGTTGATGATCACCACTTCTCCCCCACGCGCACGACACGCGCTGAGCATATGGATAAACCGCGGATGGTTGGAAGAGGGATTGGCGCCGATGACAACAATCATGTCTGCGCCCGTAAGGTCGCTTAACTCAATTGTCGCCGTGCCCTTACCGATCGTCGTGGCTAACCCTTCGCTTGTCGCCTGGTGACAGTAATAAGAGCAATTATTGACATTATTGGTGCCAAACGCCCGGGCAAGCAGCTGAAAGACAAATCCAGCCTCATTTGACGAACGCCCCGATGAGTAAAAGAAACTTCGATCCGGATTAGTCGCCTGCAGGCGTTTTGCAGCAATATCCATAGCCCGCTCCCACGACACAGGCTGAAAGCGTTGACTATCGCCTGTTTTTAAAAGCGGCGTGTTTAACCGACCAAGGCTTTCAATTTCTCGACCTGTCAGCGCCTGTAAATCGCTGATCGGATGGTCAAAAATTTGGGCTGGAATGGCGGGCTGTATATCGGTTGACTGAGCCTGGACGGATTTATTGCAGACCGATGGGAATTCGCACAGTTCATTGGTCATGCCGCCCTGCTGGCCGCCCATACCATAAGCGCATGCTTTGCAGGCGTTCTTGGCAGTCAAAGCCTTGGCGGCGCGTGTGACGCCCATCCGCCGGATCGTTTCCAGCGTGTAGAGAACTTTTTTTGCGCCGCCACCGACGGTTTCTTGTTTTTTATTGCGTAGGTCCGTCACCAGCACCTCCCATGAGACATGAGAGTGTAGTGATTTTCCTACGCTTGTCTTTGCAAAATAGGTTTAAATCACCCTATTGGGCGACTGAGTTGACCAACTCAACCAGCATTTCTGGTTCTGGACGGCGTCTGAAACCTTGTTCCATCAGCTTGCCTTTGATCTCGCCATCCTTGCTGATGACGTAGATCGTCGGGTGGGGAACGCCGTATGGGCGTGATCCTTCTTTGTATTCAGTGTTCAACAGTCCAAAGGCTTTGATCACCTCAGACTCCTGATCAGATACCATTTTGAAAGAAAGGTCGCGTTTGGCCAAAAATTTGTTCTGGTCTTTTGGAGAATCGTAAGACAGAGCGACGATCGGATATCCCTTCGCGTTCAGCTCTGGTGCGATCTCATCCAGCGCCACCATCTGGTTCTTACAGAATGGACACCAGTCGATGGAGCGAACAAATACAAGAACAATCCCGTTTTCACCGACGAGTTCTTCAAACTTCACTTTAGTGCCGTCAGCGCCGCGGGCTTCGATGGCCGGCACGGTCTCACCCACTTTTAGTCCAATTTCATCTGCAATCGATGAAGCGTTGTCTTTGTCACCGGCAAAAGCAGGCGCTGAAAACGCCAACACCGCCCCAGCGATAGCGGCAAATAGGTGCTTAACGAAAGTCATGTGTGCTCTCTTCCTCATCTGTTCGTGATGCGTCGGGGCGAACCTGTCAGAGGATGGTTAATCAAGCTATAGCGGCGCGCTGACCTCACCGACAATTGATCAGGCGCCAAATGCCGCGATCAAACAAAAAAAGGGCCACCCGATAAGAGGCGGCCCTTTTCAATTTTAAAGCCTCTAAAACGCCTTAAGCCAATGATGGCTCAAGGTTTTTACAAGCGTCGATGAGCGTGTTCACTGCGCCGATGGATTTTTCCATCATGTCTTTTTCGCCAGCGTCCATCGGGAATTCGATGACTTTCTCAACACCGTCTGCGCCGATCAGGCATGGCACGCCAACATACATGTCGTTCTGGCCGTATTCGCCGGAAAGGTAAGCCGCACATGGCAGGATGCGCTTCTGGTCTTTGAGGTAAGACTTGGCCATCGCAATCGCAGATTCTGCTGGTGCGTAGTATGCAGAGCCTTTTTCCAGAAGGGCTACGATTTCGCCGCCGCCTTTACGCGTACGCTCAACCATTGCGTCCAGGTCCGCTTGAGCAAGGAGGCCTGTTTCCACCAGAGTTGTCAGCGGCAGACCACCGACTGTGGAGTAACGCACCATCGGCACCATGTCGTCGCCGTGTCCGCCAAGCGTCCAGGCTTTAACGTCCTTGATAGAGACGCCCATTTTTTCAGACAGGAAGTAAGCAAAACGCGCAGAGTCCAGAACACCCGCCATGCCGACAACTTTGTTTGTTGGCAGACCAGAGAATTTCTGTAGCGCCCAAACCATCGCATCGAGCGGGTTCGTGATACAGATAACGAAAGCGTTCGGTGCGTACTGTTTGATACCCTCACCGACCTGCTTCATGACGCCAAGGTTTTTACCGATAAGGTCGTCACGGCTCATGCCTGGCATGCGTGGGAAACCGGCTGTCACGATACACACGTCAGCGCCAGCGATGTCTGCATAGCTGTCTGTGCCGGCAAGCGCTGAGTCCATGCCAAACACTGAAGAGGCTTCTGCAATGTCGAGGCCCTTACCTTTTGCCACACCGCCAAAAATGTCGAACAGAACAACGTCGCCCAGCTCTTCACGAGCAGAAATGTGCGCCAGCGTGCCGCCAATCATACCCGCGCCGATAAGCGCAATCTTTTTACGAGCCATGGGGAGGTTCTCCTTTGTGTCTTCTAGGTCTTGTGTGTCTTGCACGGGCGCTTTCCCAACCATCTTCGAGATGGCGCCCCCAATGAGTTTTCCGAACATCAGATCGGTGTCCCAATAAAGAAATGTGACGGACAGGTAGCCGATGAGAGGCCAACGCGCAATCCGTCTTGAAAATCACACGAGACACTCTCGTCCAAATATCATCGGGCAGCGCATGCCGCCTGAATTGAATCAACAAATTTGCTGGCGTTGTAGCACCGGATACTACGCTCTTCACCGGACACGTCAGTGATATCTATTATTTGCGTGAACAGTGCTTTGCGAAGACGCACATCCTTAATGTTTTGCAGCGGGATGTCCCAGTTGAGACTATCCGGATCAGTATGGGCGATCGCGTTTAAACCATTGATGACAAACATCAGCGCATCGCTTGTTAAATAGGCCGTACCGCCCACCCACAAACCACCTGTCATCTTGGTCACAAGACCAAGTCCCACCTGACCGCCTCCGCCCAGCAACGTCTTAGCGCCAGCACTTGCTTTTGCCTGTTTGAAAAGCGCATTGACCATGCGCTTGTCGATTACATTTTCTGGTTTGCCCATCTGCGCCCTCCTCCTGCCCCTAGCAACAAGGATCTGCCGATGCAGCGCAAAGGTCAATTGTTCGGGTTACTCGACCGCTTCCACCGCCTCACGCTCGGCAGACAAATAATCGCGCGAGCGCATTTCGTGCAGACGGCTGGCGGTACGCTCAAACTCAAATGCGCCATCGCCTTCAGGATATAAGCTATCCGGTTCGGCTTCAGCGCTGACTAGCAGTTTGGTCTTTGATTCATAAAGCGCATCCACGAGCGTCACAAACCGTTTGGCCGCATTGCGGTTGGCAGGCGTAAGCTGGGGCACGTGATCTAAAAAGATCGTATGATATTTGCGCGCCAGTGCGAGATAATCGGCCGCGCCCAAAGGTTTGTCGCATAATTCGGTGAATGAAAAACGCGCGCAGCCAGCCGCTTGTTCTGACACTTTAAGCACGCGCCCCTGAACGCTGAGTTCATCAGTCCCAATGTCAACGCCTTCCGTCAGACGTTTCCACGCCGCATTCATCAGAGCATCGGCTTTATCATTGAGTGGCGCATAATAAACTGGTGCGGCGATCAAGCGTTCTAAACGATAATCACGCTCTGATTTTAACTCCATGATCTCCATGTGTTCTTTGATCATGCCAATGAAAGGCGTGAAAAGCTGGCGGTTCACACCATTGGTGTAAAGATCATCCGGATGACGGTTGGAGGTTGCAGCCACAACAACGCCGCGTTTCCACAATTGCTCAAACAGTCTGCCAAGGATCATGGCGTCAGCAATGTCGGTTACATGGAACTCATCAAAACACAGAAGCAGCGCGCCATCTGCGATGCGTTTTGCCGCCGGCGCGATCGGATCTTCGCCTGCCTCTTTGACATAAGCTGAATGACGTCTTCGCTCCCTTGGCTCCATTTTGCGCCATTGCGCGATGAAAGCGTGAGTCTCCAGCATGAAATCATGAAAGTGGACACGCATTTTGGCTTTGACCGGGGCATGCGCGAAAAAAAGGTCCGTCAGCATCGACTTACCGCGCCCGACACCACCCCATAGATACAGTCCCTTGGGCGACTTAGGTTTGGAAAACCAGCCGGACTTCATATTTGCAAGCGCAACAGCCAGCTCATCCAGCGCGGCGGCTGCCTGCGCCTGTGCTGGATCCTGGTGAAGTTCGCCGTCTCGCACACGCTGGCGGTATATGTCGATGAGTTTACCCATGACGGGGGATTAACGCCTTACCGTTCCAAGGTCGAGCGCTGTTCTTGCCATCAAGCTGAATTTGAATGAGATGCTTAAAAAACCGCTGAGAATGGTATTAAGCGGCTTTTGTCTGCGCAGCGCTTTCCATCACGTCTTGAAGAAGCGCGAAGAAAGCATCTGGCTTTTTGGAAAGTTCGTGGAAGTCGATTTCGTCTTTGGCAATAGCCTTCGGCGCACAGGCGCACCCGACTTTGACCAGAAAATCCACCATTTCTTGACGTTTCTCGCTGGCGGAAACAACGCCAAGCTTGAAGTCGCCCATATTCGCAATGCGCGTAATGGTTGTGTCTTCGTCGATGGAATCAGGCAAGCGCAGATCCAGCATGACAAGATCAAAGCGTTCGAGGCGCAAGCGACGTTCAGCTTCCATCAGCGATGGCGCGACAACCAAATCAACGGCCAAACGCTTTCGTGTTGCAGCAGCTCCTGCGGCTACGAGCATCTCTCCCGCCACCGGGTGATCCTCTACCCAGAGTACTTTCATAAACTTCAACTCCCTCAAACCCTGTCTTAATTTACCTACAACTTGTTAGGTCTAAGTTAACAAAGTCACCGGCCAGGATAAAGACATATCCACTTAAGCGTGTATTTGAGTTTTAGCTAAACAGCTTTTACTCATTCTCATTCTACACTTTGGCGAAGTGTCGTAGTGCCCTTCGCGCGATTTGTCCATTCCACGTACCGTTGTTTGTGACGCGCATGCGAATTATCTCACATTTTGCCTACCAACAACGCTGAGCGCCTTTGATACGAGCAAGTCATCGCACCGATCTGTTCCAAATGTGTTGTGACAGTCTGTCTAATTCTACCATTAGAAGAAACCACAAAATTAAACTCTCCTCACAATTGAGTTATTCCTAATTCTGCGCCCTGTTGTAAAAGTTTAACCCCTCAGATGATGGTTAATCCTCGCATTTTGTTGTTCAATTTTGATCAGCCTCCGCCCCTTCGGGCGGGATGAGGCCAACACTGGGAAGGGGTTTGCCATGAATGACTTTGCTGAAAATATCGAACGCGCATGGAATAACTACGGACCAAACCTGCTATATGCGATCATCATCATGGTTGCAGCTTACTTGGCGGCGTTACTGATCCGATTTCTGTTTACCAAAGGGGTGGATTCCATCCCTTTTATCGCAGATGCGAACAAAAAAGCAGGTGACGGAAAGACGATTGGCGCATCATTGGCCGCAGCGGGCTTCTGGATCGTTATCTTTATCGGATTGGTCCTAGCGCTGGAACGCCTAGGCATGACGTCCGTCGCACAATCCATTCGCCGGGCGGTCGACGAAGTATTTGCTTATTTGCCCCAAATTGTTGGCGCGATACTGACATTCTTCATTTTCTTTATTGTCGCGCGTGTCGCAAAACAGGCAACCGTCGCCACCTTGTCCGCCGCTCAGGCGGACTCAGCGCCGGAGCGTCTGGGTCTGGCCAAAGGTCCTGTCAGCGTTTCGACAATGACAGGCACGATCGTCTTCGCCTTCATTATCGTGCCTGGCGCAATTGCTGCGCTACAAGTGCTCAACATAGACGCAATCACAACACCAACAGTTGCGATGCTTGATGAAGTCGCTTCCGCCATACCAAATATTCTGGTCGCATCCATTGTGATTGGATTATTTGTGCTCGTTGCTCAGTTCGTTTCAAACCTTTTGAGCAATCTTTTGCCTAATACCGGACTGGATTCGGCAATTGCAAAAACCGGCCTGCTTGATGGTGCGGATGACGGTTTTTCGCCTTCTAATTTCATCGCGAAATTAGCTGGTGTGATCATCTTATTGCTCGGGCTCATTCAAGGCACATATTCCTTAGGCTTTGATCCGCTCAATAATGCGTTGGATGTCATATTGTCGATGGGCGCTCAAATCCTGTTTGGCGCTGTCATCATCGTTACAGGTGTCGTGATCTCAGGATTTGTCGAAAAAGCCATTGCCGCGACTGGTGATGACACTGGCGACACAGCCGCAAAGGCCGTTCGTTGGGTTATCGTCGCCCTCTCAGTCATTTTAGGTGTCTCCCGCATGGGTCTTGATCCGACGGGCGCGTTTATAACCAACGCCTCGCTAATCATACTGGTCGGCGCATCCATCGCCGGCGGTATCGCATTTGGTCTGGGAGGCAAGGAATGGGCGGCCCGACAACTGGATAAGTGGAATAAATAACGTCAAACAAAGGCCGCACCGGCGATAACACCGGTGCGGCCAGCTTTTCCTTAGGCTACGCCACTAACCTGATAGTTTTTTCGTTTCCGTATCATCTTCGCCATACCAGTTGAGCGAACGAGTCATCCACATTGTGAATGCGATAGCCAGGAAGCTGGTGATAGAACCAACCAGAAGCGCATAATCCTCCATTCGCATCAGGATAAAGATGAGCGCATACAGCGTGGAGAAAATACCAAACGCCTTCATAGCGGCTGATCTAGATTTAAAGACAGCGCCCGCATAAAGGGACAACAGGCTTACAGTTGAAACAGACGCCGCTAAAAAGCCCGGCAGGAAGCCCGCATGCTCTGATACGCCGAGCAACAAGAGATAGAAGACCGCTTTGGCCAGTCCGACGAGCACATATTGCGCTGGGTGAGCACGTAATCCGCTGGTCGCCTCAAACAGAAAGTAAGACAAAAACACCAGTCCAATGAACATTGGCGCATATTTTAAAGCGCGTATCACAGACTGGTAAGGCGATGTCTCATCAAGGAAATTGACCTCGATGGCATTATCCACCAAGGGCTGAAAGCCGATGTTAGGCCCTTCTCCAACCATGCCACGCGCAAGAAACGGAACAGTCCATTCAGCGGTGAATCCGTTGTCTTTCAAATCGCGGCTGGTCGGTAGAAAATCCCCGCCAAAACTGGGGCTCGCCCAGTCTCCTGTCATGCTTGCCGTCGTGTTCTTAGCAAAAGCTAACAGACTAACCTGTTTGGCGCCTGTAATCTGCATGGACGCATCTACCGAAAACTGGGGTATTTCTTCCGGGTTCACGCCATCAAGACGCGCCGATATGAGCTCCATTCCATATGTGTTGAAAGCACTTGCGCCGATATTGTGGCCAGTACTCCAGTCTGACGAAGCGGATCGTGCGGGCGACAGTGCGTATGTGGCGCCCAGGAGATGAACCTCAGCCCCCTCTTTTGCTCCACGCAAATCTCCAAGCCCCATAAAGATGTGCGTATCCGCCCAGAGAAACTCAACATCCTCAGGCACATCCTTCATCGCTGTCTTCAAGTCAAAGCTGGCTTTGTAATTAAGCGCGCCCTCAAACACCGGCGCCCGGTGAATGCCGCGCTTCAACAACTCTGTTTTGATATCTGCGTCTACGTCGCCGGTTTCAGCAAAAACCACGTAATGGCCATACTGCATGCGCCGACGCTCTTCCATTGCGCCATTCTCGCCGGTGGGCGCTGTCTCCCAAACCAATCTGCGATATGGAACAACAATAACCGGCCCCATCGCCTCCTGTACGCCTCCGCGCGCCTCATAAACACTGTTCAGCGCTCTGTCGGCCGCACCTGAACGCTCCGCCACAACGCCCCACACAAACATTGTGGGGATCGCCATCAGTAATGCGAGCGCACAGACCAGTAATAATTTAAGGCCGATGGATCGTTTGGGCGCTAATCGCCGTAAGTCAAATCCGCCTGCTGCGCCTTGACCACCTGCGGGAGCGGTTGGCGATTGCTCCGGCACGTCTTCTCCTTCTGACATGACATGTCATCCCGTGTCTTAAAGTGGATGGAGCCTTACAACATGAACAAGCGTTCAGACTTTATTAGGGCCAAGATCAGGTGAGATTGTGAGAGATTGTGTCGTTTCGCCCTTGTCGCGCCACACGCCATCAGCCAAAACTAAGTCCACACAATGTAAAGCAGCCGCAATTCATGCGGCGCTCAAGGGAGAATTAAATGGCTCGTTTTACCGGACAGTCCGTCATCGTCACCGGAGCCGCCAGCGGCATTGGTCGCTCCGCCGCAAAACAGTTCGCAGCCGAAGGCGCATCCGTTCTTGCGTCCGACATTAATGAAGACGTCAACCAGACTGTTGAAGAAATCACCAAGGACGGCGGAACCGCGATTGCCGTGGTCATGGACGCAGGTGATGAAGCCCAGGTTGAAGCGCTCGTCGCTAAAGCTGTTCAGGAATTTGGCAAGCTGGACGTCGCCTTTGCAAACGCAGGCATTAGCGGCGGGATTGTCGGCTTTGGCGACCAGACAGCCGAAGACTGGGCGCGCATTCTGCGAGTGAACCTGATCGGCCCATTCTTAATGGCGAAATACGCTTCCAAAGTCATGGTCCCGCAGGGCAAAGGCTCCATCGTCTGTACCGCGAGTGTTGCCGGTATCCGCTCTGGCGCAGGCGGTTCGCCCTACTCCGCCTCTAAGGCTGGGGTAATTTCCCTTGTCCAAACCATCGCCAATCAGCTTTATGGCACAGGCGTGCGCATCAATGCTGTATGTCCGGGCCTGATTGAAACCGGCATGACGAAACGTGTGTTTGATCGTGCTGCTGAGCGCGGCACAACAGACAAGCTTGGCCAGCTCAACCCGCTGCGCCGCGCCGGTCAGCCAAATGAAATCGCGAACATGGCTCTATTCCTGGCGTCTGATGAAGCCAGCTATGTCAACGGCCAGGCAATTGCGGTTGATGGCGGCCTTTCTTCGTCTCACCCGATCGTGCCGCCTCGTCCTGGCAAGCCGAGCGTTTAAAAGCGACATCCGTGTGCGAATATGCTCTCTTCAGATATTAAAGGGGGATGCGTATGACACTGGATGAATACAACGCCTTTTGTGAAAGCCTGCCTCACTCTACGCATGTCGTACAGTGGGGCGGATCGCATGTCTGGAAGATTGGCGGCAAGGTCTATGTCATCGCTCAAGGCGAACAAGATGATGACGGCGTCACTCAATTAAGCGCTGCATCTTTTAAGGTGTCGCCAATCGGCTTTGAAATCTTGAAAGAACAACCCGGTCTGAAAGGCGCGCCCCACCTTGCCTCGCGCGGGATGAAATGGATCCAGCGCTATTCCGACGACACCATGTCGGATGACGAACTACTCACCTATCTGCGAGACAGCTATCACATCGTTGCTAAAGGTCTCACCAAAAAGAAGCAGCGCGAACTGGGCTTTATAGGCGGCGCGAACTCGCCAGAATAAGAGGACGAATCCGATGTCCATCTATCTTCGTCAAATCTGCCTTGTGGCGCATGACGCCGCCAAAGCGCGCGCAGACCTTGAAGCTGTATTCGGCGCGCCTGTCTGTCATGTCGATCCGGCTGTTGGAAAATTCGGATTGGAAAACTTCCTGATGGCGTTCGGGTCGCAGTTTCTGGAAGTTGTCGCCCCTGTCCGCGAAGACACTGCCGCCGGGCGCTACTTACAAAGACGTGGTGGTGATGGCGGTTACATGGTCATCACTCAGGCGCTTGAAAAGTCCCAGCAGGATGCGATACGCGCCAATGCTGTCGCCAACAACGTTAGAGTCGCGTTCGACAGCGATCACGGTCATTGGCATATCATGCAGCTACATCCTGCCGATATGCGCGCCGCCTTCTTCGAGGTCGAATGGGACGATGTTGGCGACGTGACCGGACATTGGAATCCCGCTGGCGGCGCTGCGTGGCGGGATATGAGAGAAACCGGCGTCGTCGACGCAATTCTCGCCGCCGAATTGCAATCAGATGATCCCGAAAGCCTCGCCGCACATTGGGGCGCTGTGTCTGGCTTGCCAGTTGAGATACGCGAAGGCGCACCACACATCACCCTCGCCAATGCAGCACTTCGATTTGTAGAGGAAACAGATGGTCGCGGTCCTGGTCTTTGCGCGCTCGACATACAAACCCGCGATGCAGACCGCATCATTTCTGCAGCGCACGATCGTCACCTCCCCGTAACAGACCGGCAGGTCACGGTATGCGGGGTTCGCTTCAATCTCCTGGACTAAGGTTTTCGTCTGGACTGGCCGCTCCGCTTTGGATGCCGGTACCGCAAATTTGACTTGAAGCCTCATGCCTTCTCGCGCTTCTATACACAGGCAAGGTTTAGTGCGCGGGAGGGAGCATGATCAAACAAGCAGCTTTTGCAGCCGCCATGCTGGCTTTAGGAATGTCTGCCAGCATCCGCACCAACAACATCGCAATACCCCGCATTGGCTGAACGTCTGGACGCAGACGATTATGGCATTATGCCTCCGCGGCGCTCTTAGAGATCGTTCCCATGCACAATAAAATTGCCAGAACCCAAGTTGAGTAAATTACATTTTCAGGTCCGCTAGCTTCAGCCGGGCCGCAAAAACATACCGGAGGAAAAATACCATGCGCACGCTTACAGCCTTAACCGCCCTTTGTACCGCCGTACTTTCACCGCTTGCCGCGCACGCGGGCGAGAAAGTCACTTACACCGTTGATGGCGTTGAATACGAAGGCTATTTCGCCCCCGCCACACGCGACTCCAAGGGCCTTATCCTTGTCATACATGATTGGGACGGGCTAACCGACTATGAAGTCACCCGCTCTGAAATGCTGGCGGATGAAGGTTTTGACGCTTTCGCTGTAGACCTTTACGGGGCGAAAAACCGCCCGGAAACGACCGAAGGCAAAAAAGCTCAAGTCGGCAAACTCTACAATGATCGCGCCGCTATGCGCGCGCGCATTCTCGGCAGCCTGGAAAAAGCCCGCGAAGTGTCTGAGCTAAACCAGGCTGTGGTCATGGGCTATTGTTTTGGCGGCGGGGCCACGCTTGAACTTGCACGCTCCGGCATGAGCGAAAACGTCGTTGGCTACGCAACATTTCATGGCAGTCTCGATACGCCTGAGGGACAAAGCTATTCAAAAGCCGACGCCCCTATTCTGGTTATGCACGGCGGAGCTGACACCGGCATTCCAAATTCACTCGCTGCAGACTTGGCTGACCAATTAGAAGCAGCAGGCGTTCCTTATGACGTCGAAATCTACTCCGGCGCACCTCACGCATGGACGGTTTTTGACACGCCACGCTATCAGGAGAAGGCCGACAAAAAGAGCTGGTCTGCGTTTCTCTCCTTTGCAGAAACCAATCTCTCACAATAAAAAAATCCGAAGGCGAGGTCGTTCACATATGTGAACGACCATGGCTGGGTTAATTGAAAACAGTGTCCTACTTTGGGTTTAAGGGGGGGACGAGCAGGACTCGTTATCGCCAACCATGGCCGCCCGGCGCGCCAAAAACGCGATATTTGGCACAATTGCAACATGTTTTTGCATTAAATTCCCGCAAGAAGCGAGTTATATGCTGTAATCGCTCACAATTTTTCTGCAGTTGCGAAACCAGCTTCCCCAGCGTCAGTCATTCATGATGTTGAATATTTGCATATCAGCCAATACAAATCAGGACCCTCTGCGCTTCACACCCCGCAACTCTGTGAGGATAAATGTGTGCATATTCTTCATCCTGAAACAGAGCTAACAGCGCCTGTTTGTCTGGATACTCTCCAACAACAATCAGATCCCAGTCTTCGCTCTCCCCTACAAAGACGCCACCAGATCCGCCCATAAACACAAACCGTCCCCCTGCCCGCTCCAGGCAAGCGCCACTGACGGCCGCATAGGCGCCAAACGCCTCCTCCCCTGTCGCGCGACGACCATCCGGATAGGACGCGTGTTTCGCGAACTTGAAGAAATTGATCAGCTTGATCGGCTGATTATCTGGAAGCTGAAGCGCTTGGGTCCACTGCTCGAGATTTGGCGCGCCAGTCTCACCGTATGTTTTCACCAATTGTGTTGCGACCGCATTGACGTCCATGACCAACTCCCGATTAACTTGACACATGACAAGATAATGGAAACTTTACATATGTCAACAAACTTACGTGGGGACGCGACACGCGCCCAGATTCTGGACGCCGCCTGGGCGCTGATTTCTGAAAAAGGCGCGGACGTTTCCCTGTCGGAAATTGCAAAAAAAGTCGGCGTAACGCGCCAGGCGCTGCACTTGCATTTTGGCAAGCGCGGCGGCCTGTTGATCGCAATGGTGCGGCGCGCAGACGAACGCGCGAATATCATTGAAGCGTTTACCGACAACCTCAGCGAAACCGATCCTGCTCTCAGACTGGAAAAGCACATCGACATTTGGCTGGATTTTTTGCCGGAGATTTATCCCGTGGCGCGCGACCTCGTCAGGCTACGCGATACTGATCCGGATGCGTCGGCAGCTTGGGAAGATCGCATGTCACACTTGCGAAAGCTGACACAAGCCCTGACAGGCACACTGGAGGCAGACGGGGTTTTGAACCCAAACTGGACATCGAAAGATGCTGCTGATTACCTTTGGACCATGCTTAGTTTGCAAAGCTGGGATCTTTTGACACGCGACTGCGCCTGGCCAGAAGACAAAGTAAAAGCCACGCTCAAATCACAAGCCGTCACCGCCATGACAGGCATGCGTCCTGAAAGCTAAAGCGCTTTCGGGCAGTATTGTGCGGCAAGTACCTGACCAGGGAATTGCTCTGATCCCTCCTGCACGATCACAGCGCAGGTTTCGCCCTTCCCAGGCGCAGCGGCGGAAAATTCCGCTTCTCCGCCTTCCCAATAACCCGCGTCCATTGCGGCTAGTCCAATGTGACGTCCTTTAAGCAAGCGGCCCTTGTTCTCGCCACCCAAAACACGCGTTGATTGGGTCTCAAGCAAGGTCACGACCTGAACACGCGCTTCGCCCTCGCCATCCAGGCGCGCAATGATTTCGCCATCACGCATATCAACTTTCAAACTCACTGTATTTGGCGCGCGCATCACAAGGTCAGCACTGTGGTGAATGCCGTTTTCGTCAAATCCTGTGGTTTCATACATGCCGCCAACCACAGCCTGAGGCGTGTAAACCCCGCGCGTTTTGCGAATAACGCCATTATATGCACGCTGCCTGCGTGTGTTGTCAGCTGAGGAATACGGGTCTTTCCAGTTTGACCCGCCATGCACCAGATTATCCCAGTAATCCACATGCCACTCGATGGATACAAGGTTGGGATCTTTTGATAGTTCCGAAAAAAGACGCTCCGCTGGCGGACAAGACGAACATCCTTGCGACGTAAACAACTCAACCAGAACCGGACCAGGCGCGTGCGCCGCCGCATTGGTGGAGTTTGTCGCCTTGGCAGTCTGTGCGCCAACCTCATCAAACATCACCACAATACCTGCGACGGCCGCGCTGATAATAGTGAGGCTTTTCTTCCAGCTATAGATCATCGGGGCACCCTGTTCTTCTTGCATAAGAAGAGCGTTGCACCGCTATAGACACGCAATCAAATCGCGATTCTTCACACCTGCGTGAGAGATCTTTTCAACAAACGGCAAATTTAGTAATTTCGGAATTACCTGTAAAAAGGTAATAAAATACAATGATCAAGCATCACATCGACCAATTAAGCGGCCCTTATCCGCTTGCGCCAGCCAATGCCCAAAAAGCGCTGGACATTATTCCCACTCAAAAGCGCAGATATATCTATGTTGTCCTGAGCTTCGTCGAATATGTCGCCCGTACTATCGCCAATATCGACACACTGGAAATGACTTTGCTCGATGGGGCTCCAATGATTGGCCCACAGGATAAATGCGATGTCGCAGGCCTGTCTTTTCGATGGGATGCGCAATCACCTGATGCGCTTTTCATTCAGCCCAGCCTGTCAGCGCAGACGTTTAAAGTATTAGAGGCCACATCAGCAGATGGCCTTACTACAGCAAATGAAAATACGCTCATCGTCGAGATGAACACCCCTCCGCCCTTTCAGGCTTTAGAGCCATGCATAGTCGCAACACTATCTCAGAAACTGCCTTAAGGTTAGGCCTCTTCCCTGCCGTCAAAAGCCTCACGCGCTGCTTCGATGACTTTTAAATTGCGCTCAGCCCAGATCCAGACACCGCAAAAGGCGCGCCCCAACCCTTCGCCCAGCTCTGTCAGCTCATACTCCACCTTTGGCGGAATAACGGGATAGACCGTACGCTTGACCAGCCCGTCCCGCTCCATAGCCCGCAGCGATCGCGCCGCCCCTTCCGACTATTTAAACAGCGCCAGAGCGAAAAACACCGCTCTGGCGCCATAACCACTTTTCGCAACTTCCACCCTCGCCTAAGGTTTAGAGGCAATCGAGGGACGAGCGCTTTTGAGTTTTTCGGTCTGGATACAGGATGTTGATTATTCCTCCATCGTCGACAAGACGGTGAAGACCGCACCGCCCGTGATCAAACTGCTCAAATCCCATAACTGGCGTGTGCACCTGGACCGGTTTGATAGTTCCACACGCGCCGGAATGGACACCTGTCCGCCGGTCCTGGGTCTGACAGAAGACACATATGGTGATTGGATGCGTATTCTGCCCGACCATGACGGCGCATTTACGCTGACATGGGAATGCTCGCTTGCGGGGAAAGGTGAAAACAGAATACACCTATCGGGCGAACGCAAACGCGCGCATCATCAACTCACGGAAACTGCTATTCAGCATTTTGTCGCCAGAGACATTGAGTGGTTGAATGAAAACCTGACAGGCGATTAAACCGTCGTACGGGACAATAAAGAGGACAAGAATGGACACCCCCGCCACGCCTCCCGCTTCAAGCGACATCCCCGCGTGCGTACGTCCATTTTTCACGTCCTTGCCTGACCACCAGCGCCAATACGCCACATATCTTCGGACCTATATTCTCTTTGCCGCCAAAGACACGCCCGGCGTTGGCAAGCTCAGCGAAACGCTTAAGTGGGGCCAGCCCTCTTATCAGACTGAAGAATCCGGCACAGGCACGCCCATTCGTATCAATTGGAATAAGGACACGCCTTTCATTATCGAACTCTTGGTCCACTGCCAGACCAGCCTGGTCGACACGTGGCGCGCAATGTTTGAAGACACACTCAGCTTTTCTGGCAATCGCGCCATCTTGCTGGATACGCGCAAAGCCCTACCCGCGCAGGAACTCTCCAACTGTATCCGCATGGCGCTGACCTATCACGCCGCCAAGCGACGCAGCATGTAAGCCGGACACCTTCCCTTAGGGCATCTGAGCCAGATCGCCTCAGTGTCTTATTTACTTGCCAGTAAGCTCCTAAATTCAGCCGGATGTCGGCATAGGAGCAGAGTTCATGGGGCGTAAAATTTTTATCTGGGTGGGCAATCCGCAGGAAACCTCGCTTTGTCACGGATTAGCAGACGCATTTCAGAAAGGCACAGAAGCGCAAGGCGCGGACATTCGCCGCATGCAGGTGCGCGACATGCAGTTCGACCCTGATTTATCAGAAGGCTACAACCAGAGAAAAACACTTGAACCCTGCCTTGAAGAATGGCGTGACAACATCACATGGGCTGATCATTTGTGTTGGATCTACCCGCAATGGTGGGGCGGCATGCCAGCTAAAATGAAAGGCGTTGTCGATCGCGCTTTCCTGCCGGGTTTCGCTATGGAATATCACACCAATGATCCTTTCTGGGACCCTTTACTGAAAGGGCGCACAGCCGACCTGATCATGACAGCGGATACCCCGGCATGGTATGATCAGATCTTGTATGGCCGCCCAGCGATGAAACAGGCCAGGCGTCTGGTGCTCAATTTCTCTGGCATTCGCCCAGTGCGCACACTCCAGGTCGGCACGGTTAAGGGCGCGTCAGACAAGAAGCTGCAAAAATGGCTCACCGCTGCAGAAAAGCGCGGCATAAAGGCCGGACGGACATAAACGGTGACAGGCACACAGCTTTCAACTTTACGCACCGCCCTTTCCAAATTTGATGGCAATGCTGTCAGCATGCTCTCTGAGATTGACGCCGCCTATAAAAAAACGCCCGGCTATCTGGATACGGTCATTGAATACGTTGGCGATAGTGATCCGATGATCCAGCGCGGCGCGTCCTGGATATTTTTAGATCACGCAAAGTCAAACGCGCTGTTTGCGCCTGAAACCTGTTCTTTGCTCAGCGTTCAGCTGAACCGTGTCACAGACTGGGGCGCGGCCCTGCATGTGCTTCAGGCATTGGAGCATTATGACGGGCGGGCTAAAAACGTTGATACCTTTTCAGAATTTATAAAAGCCAATCTTGCCCACAAACGCCCATTTCTGCGCGCCTGGTCGATGAGCGCGTTGTGCCGCCTCGCGCAATATCACCCCACGCTCAAAGCTGACGCTGATGCCGCTCTTACAAGCGCAACCGAAGATCAAGCCGCCTCCGTGCGCGCCCGCGCTCGGCGACTCCACAAGCAGATGTGAAGTCCCGCGATATTGCCAACTTCCATCAGGTCACTGCATCAAAGCTCAGACTGCGGCTAGCCGCCCACCAGACCCAAGGCGAAAAATCGGCGCATAATCTATGACCATTGATAACATTGAAGCGGCTTGGCGCGCGCAAATTTCGCCTGATAAGTCTCTTCTCTGGCATGGAAAACCAGACAAACAGGAACTCGCGGCGGGGCTTTTTAACGCAACTCTCGGATCGCTAATTTGCTTCACTTTCCTCCTCAGCTTACCCGTGTTTCTGGTCACTCAATATAAGCTTGTTTTAAGCACGGAATATTGGTGGATACTTATCTTAGCGACGCTTGTGTTATTGTCCGGCGCAGGGCCCCAACTCACATTCTCGCTTCTGTTTCGAATTGGCAGTTTGTGGGTTGCGCGACGAAAAACATATGCTCTGACCGATGATGAAATCCTTATTGCATGGTCAAAGGGAGCCGACACCTTTAACAAGATCAGGCGTATACCCATTCGCAGCATAACCTCCGTTGAGTCAGAAAGCTGCAAAAGTAGAGACATCAGGTTGGGTCTCCGCTCGCCCACCTTCTTGGTTCGAAATTTGACCAATTTGCACGCGATAGACAGCCCAAAAACTGTAATATCTCTGATTAATGCCCGCCGCCGGGCGCAATGACCTGCAACAAACGAAAATCAGACTAAATGGCGCTTAACGTCCACGAGGCCCCTACGCCAAATTTGGCTGGCCGTTTGAAGCGTTGACTCCGCCATCAACGGGCAGGATCACGCCGTTAACAAAGCGTGCGTCATGGCTTGCCAGAAACGCGATCACATCGGCCACTTCTTCCGGTTCGGCATAACGGCCCATAGGGATACGTTTTTTGAACGCGTCCATGACTTTTTCATTCTCCATCACAAAGCCCGTCATGTCGGTCTTGGTCAGGCTTGGCGCCACGGCGTTTACACGTACGCCCACCTTGCCCATATCCAGCGCCAGCGACTTGGTCAGCAGATTCACCGCCCCTTTGGACGCATTATAGCCAAAGAGGCCCCAATCCCCGCCAATACCAGACACTGAGGAGACATTGACGATTGACCCGCGACTGTCTTTCAGCGCATCAATCGCAGCGGTGATCATATTAAAAACGCCGCCAGCATTGATGTTGATTTGTTTGTCCCAGCCTTCGCGTGACAAGACGCCAACCGAACCGCCAACCGCAACGCCCGCATTATTCACCAACACATCCAGCCCGCCGAACTTGTCCAGCGTTTCTTCCACGATACGCGCCGCGTCCGCATCAACAGACACGTCGCCCGCAACGATCAGATAATCGCCCGATAGGGTTTCAGCCACCGCCTCCAGCTTGTCACGTCGACGGCCATTCAAAACGACATTATAGCCATCGCGGGAAAACCGCTCCACACTCGCACGCCCGATCCCTGTCCCTGCCCCGGTCACGATCACTGTCTTGGCCATTTCGACATTCCCCTCAATTGGCTGATTACGTCCCCTATCAAGTGGGAAAGCAAACCCTTGCCGCAACCTCAGGGCTTAAAATTTGTGCCAATCCGCACCGTCTCTTAAGGTACCAGACGCACCATGCGCACGAAGGCTTCTTTCCAGCCGATCAGCACTTCGTCCAGCAATTCAGATCCATCCACAGCCACGGTCTGTAGTGTCACAACCAGACGCGTGCCTGTGTTCTCCGGCAGGAAAGCCACAGATACAAGACTAGCCCCTTGCTTTGCGCCTTCTGAACTGATCGCCTCGGTGAAAATAATGCGGCTGTCTTCAACGATCTCATGATAGATCGCAATCACTTCGGCCACCGCATGTCCCTCATACATGCAGATCGCCACATCCTTGCCGCCTTCGGAAAAGTCAGCCTGATGCATTTCAATTTCAATGTCTTCAGACGGCGAGTTCCATTTCTGGCGCAGCTCAAGATCTGACCAGGCATTGAACACTTTGGCAGGAGGCGACCTAAACACCTGCTCTAATGTTGATGTGCGATGTTCCATGTGATTGCCGGCCATTATGATTGCTCCTCTTCATCAATGATGCTGGCAAGCCGGTTAAGACGCGAACGCCACCCCTGCTCGTAATTCGTGATCCATTCAGACAGCCGCGCCAGACGATCCGGCTGCAGTTTGCACACGCGCACCCGCCCCTGTTTTCGCGTAGAGATCAGCCCCCCCGCCTCCAACACTTTGAGATGTTTAAGGAAGGTCGGCAGCGCCATATCAAACGGCTCCGCCAATTCAGACGCAGGCGCCTCCCCCCGACTTAACCGGGAAATCACCGCACGCCGCGTCGGATCAGCAAGCGCATGAAACCCCAGATCAGCCTGGTTCGGCTCTAATTGCATTAAGTTAGTCATATGGCTAACTATCACGTCACAAACCACCCCACAAGACAGTTAGCCAAAAAGCTTAGTATCTAGAAATAACGGCACACAACACAAACGAACTTCCCCCTTGCCCCAGCAGATTAATCAACTATTCTCTTAACCATCCGAGGGGCGCGTACGGTAAGCGCTGAGATGGAGCTGATCCGCTCCAGCACCCTTTGAACCTGATCCGGTTCGCGCCGGCGTAGGGACGGAAAACTCCGGCAAGTGGTCAGCCGGATTCCCCTTACCAAAGTCGCGAATCCTAGCCTTGCGAGGATACGCCATGAACAAACCAACCACCCAGTCCGAGTTTGAAACGCCGAAAGTCACCACGGGGCCGCTACCATCTTCGCGCAAGGTTTACACTCACCCGCTCGCTGATCCGACACTGGCCGTGCCGCGCCGCGAGATCGACCTGCACCCGAGCGCCAATGAGCCGCCCGTGCCCGTCTACGACACCTCTGGCCCCTATTCGGACCCGAACGCTGAGATCGACGTGGAAAAAGGCCTGCCGCGCCTGCGCACAGCATGGGTCCTGGAACGTGGCGGCGTCGAAGAATATCAAGGCCGCGACGTCAAACCTGAAGACAATGGCGGCGCCACCGGCAAACACCTCGCCCGCGAATTCCCTGTTCGTAACCGCCCGCTCAAATCAGTCGACTTTGCCCCCACTAGCGACCGCGCAGGCGCAGCTGCGTCAGCGTCAGCGTCAGCGTCAGCGTCAGCTGACAACAAAAGCGAGCAGACAAAAAAACCAATCACGCAATACGAATTCGCCCGCGCAGGCATCATCACAAAAGAGATGATCTACGTCGCCGAGCGTGAAAATCTGGGCCGCCAGGAACAGCTCGCCCGCGCCAACGCCGCCATCAATGACGGTGAAAGCTTCGGCGCCGACATTCCCGCCTTCATCACACCGGAATTTGTGCGCGATGAGATTGCCCGCGGGCGCGCCATCATCCCCGCCAACATCAACCACCCGGAGTTAGAGCCCCAGATCATCGGCCGCAACTTCCTCGTGAAGATCAACGCCAATATCGGCAACTCCGCGGTTGCGTCCTCAGTTGAGGAAGAAGTGGAAAAAATGGTCTGGGCCACCCGCTGGGGCGCCGACAATGTGATGGACCTCTCCACCGGCCGCAATATCCACAACACCCGCGAGTGGATCATCCGCAACTCCCCCGTCCCCATCGGCACC
>CAYFFG010000015.1:0-82834 GCA_964342355.1 uncultured Hyphomonadaceae bacterium | reverse complement strand
TGGCACTCCCTAGGGGAATCGAACCCCTCTTTCCAGGTTGAAAACCTGGCGTCCTAACCGATAGACGAAGGGAGCGCAGCGATGTGAGCGGGGTGTATAGCTAGCCTTTTTCACGCACGCAAGAGGGTAAAAGCTTTATTTTGCAATTGCTGCGTCTTTCACCTCAAATTGTACGGTTCCGGCTCCGCGCCATTCGTCTGGTTTAAGGCGTCCGGCCAAATGAACCGGCATTCCAGATAGAATGGCATGCCCCATTGGTTCGTCTGCAATCCGAAAGGCAATAGCCCTTACTTTACCGCCATCTTCACCCAATGCCTCAAATGCTAAATGGTCCGCACCAACCCTGCGCGCATTGTGAGGGCGAACATCTGCCAGCACAAAAAGAGGCTCTGGGGCCGCAGCGCCATAGGGTCCTGCGCGTTCAATCAAATTGAGTAAATCGCCATTTGCAGCACCTGGCGCCAACGTCCCGTCCAGCTCTAATATTCGCGCTTGGGCTAACTCTGCTTGTTTCTCGTTTGTATGGCTCTCCATAAAAGATCTAAAAGTGTCTAGCTGCTCGGGCTCCAACGATAATCCAGCCGCCATAGCATGCCCTCCACCGGACAAAATGATGCTTTCGCGCGCAGCTTTTGCGATAAGATCTCCCAGATTAACTCCCTCTATAGATCGTCCCGATCCCTTTGCGACAGGCCCAAGCGCATCACCCCAGCCGATCACAATCGCCGGCCTGTGAAAGGCTTCTTTCAGGCGGCCAGCGACAATACCGATTACGCCCGGATGCCACCCCATACCGCCGACAACAATTACGCCAGCGTCTGGTTTTTCGGCCAATCGCGCTTCAGCCATGCGCGTTGCTTGAGCCAATATATCCGCTTCCATTTCCTTGCGCGCTTCATTCAAGGCGTGCAGGCGCTCCGCCAAAACGATCGCTTCCCTGCGATCATCTTCAGCTAACAATTTAGCGGCCAGCCAGGGGTCTCCAATGCGCCCACCCGCATTAAGGCGTGGCCCCAGCATAAATGTCGCGTGATAAACCGACTTCGGCGCTTCGATGCCGGCTATTTCCGCAAGCGCGGATAAACCGACATTTTCCTGCGCTTGTAGGACTTTAAGCCCCAAATTCACAAACGCCCGATTGACGCCCCTCAAAGGCGCCATGTCACACAAAGTGCCTAGTGCGCATAAATCCAGCCAACGCATTGGATCAGGCAGTCCAGAATTTGGAGCCACGCCTTTTTGACGCGCTAGCCTATTTAGGCCTGCTGTCAGCACAAACACCACGCCAGCCGCCGCCAAATGCCCGCAACCAGACTGACAATCCGGGCGATTGGGATTAACAACGGCACGTGCAGGCGGGGGTGCGCTCTGCATGAGGTGATGGTCCAGCACCACGACATCGAGACCGATTTCCTGCGCCGCTTCCAGCGCCTCGACCGCTGCGGCCCCGCAATCAACTGTAATGACCAGTTCCACCGCTTGTGCTTTGAGATATTCAAACGCCTCTCGCGACGGACCATATCCCTCCGTCAAGCGGTCTGGCACATAAAGCAGAAGGTCTCTTCCCCAAGCTCTAAAATAGCGCGTCAAAATGGCTGATGATGTTCCACCATCAACGTCGTAATCCGCAAAGACTGCTGTTTTTTTGCCACTTTGTATCGCTTCCAATACGGCCTCGCAGGCTGCATCCATATCAGCAAAGCTGGATGGATCAGGAAAAAGGTCCCGGAGGGTCGGATTGAAATATCTTTCTGCTTCGTCCAACGCGACACCACGTCCAGCAAGCAGTCTACCAATAAGATCCGGCTTGTTTAATCGGCGCGCATGCGCAGTCGCTAGTGTGTCATCAGTTACGCGAGCCTGCCAGCGTCTGCCGGTCAATGATTCGTCCACATTCAGGAATGCATTCATGTGAGCGTTGTGATCTTTTATAGGCTCTGACATCAACTGTTGTTCCTGCGACTCAATAAACGGCCAGAGTAAATCTCGGTCGTCTGCCGGTCAGCCCTTGGCGCGAAAAAAAGACCGCCCTGAGCAAATCAGGACGGCCCTTTGTGTCAGACTACCAAAGCTAGCTTTAGCCTGGGTAAGTGGAGTGCACAGTCCGCACTACGCCATCAAACGATGACATAACAAGGGAGTGCGTGTGTATTTTACCGTTCGTGCGCTTCACACCAGACAGAAGTCCGCCTGTTGTCACGCCAGTCGCTGCAAAGATTGCATCATCCGAACACAACTCATGTAGGTCATACTTTTTGTCAAAGTCTGTGACGCCTGTGCGCTCAGCGCGCCCACGTTCGTCGTCATTGCGGAACAACAAGCGGCCCTGCATCTGACCGCCAACACACTTAAGCGCAGCAGCAGCAAGAACTCCCTCAGGCGCACCACCAGATCCCATATACATGTCGATGCCAGTTGATGGGTCTGTTGTGTTAATAACGCCAGCCACATCACCATCTGTGATCAAGGCGATACGCGCGCCGATTTCACGTAGTTGAGCAATGATTTCCTGGTGACGCGGACGGTCCAAAACACAAACGTTCAGATCTTTAACGTCTACGCCTTTGGCAGCAGCAAGAGCTTTTGCGTTATCGGCAGGTGACTGATCCAAATCGACAATACCTTTGTCGTATCCAGGGCCAATCGCAATCTTGTCCATATAAACGTCTGGCGCATACAAAAGTCCGCCACGTGGCGCGCAAGCAAGTACGGCAAGAGCGTTCGGCATTGCCTTGGCTGTCAGGGTTGTGCCCTCCAAAGGGTCCAGAGCAATGTCAATTTCCTTACCGGAACCAGTCCCGACTTCCTCGCCAATGTACAGCATTGGCGCTTCGTCCCGTTCGCCTTCGCCGATGACAATACGACCCTGCATTTCAATTTCATTGAGCGCGTTGCGCATAGCATCCACGGCAGCCTGGTCTGCGGCTTTTTCGTCGCCACGCCCCACCATCGTTTCGGATGCTACAGCTGCTCGCTCAGTCACTCGGACCATCGCGTCCGCGTAAGTGGGGTTCAGTGCGTTAGCGGTCATCTTGGTTCCCTCGATTTAATCACTAATATCCAGTTTCAACTGCAGAATGCGAAACTCATGCCTCAATCCGGATTAACCGGGGCGCATCCACGCAATACTCTAATTCCGTCAGCTTACGAACAGCCATCTCCGCATCTTTGCGCTTGCAATCATGCGTAACAATCGCCGCAGGGGCCGCCGCCGTGTCACCAGCTGAATCCTGCAACAATTTGTCGATAGACACATCACATGCCGCCAATGTATTTGTCACGGCCGCCATGGCGCCTGACTTATCGGCAAGTTTCAGGCGAATGAACCAAGCGGAAGCAAGCCCCTCGCCTGACGTGTCCACAAACAAATCTTTAAGCGAGCTGACGGGCACGCCAAATGGCGCAGTGGCCGGACCATCGAACAACCGGACGATATCCCCCATCACAGCAGACGCTGTAGGACCTTCGCCAGCGCCCGGACCAGTCATTGTGACTTGCCCAACAGGTTCGCCTTCAACAACAACCGCGTTGGTCGGGCCTGTCACTTGAGCAAGCGGATGTCCCAAAGGCACCAGAACAGGCGCCACAGCGACCCGTACGCCAGCCTCAAGACGTAGGGCTTCAGCGACTAGCCGAATGCGATACCCCAGCTTGTTGGCAAAATTGATGTCTGTCGCTTCTATTTTATCAACACCGGAGACTCTGACTTTTGAAAAATCAGGTTTCGCACCAAACGCCATACAGGCGAGGATCAACGCCTTGTGCGCCGCATCCATCCCGGAAACGTCCAAATATGGATCAGCTTCGGCATATCCAAGCGCCTGAGCTTCTTTCAACACCTCTTCGTATGAAGCGCCTTTGTCGAGCATTTCACTAAGAATGTAATTGCATGTCCCATTCAAAATACCTGAAACACGCTCAATATTCACCCCTGACAAGCTGTCTCGAATAACGCGCACAATAGGCACGCCGCCAGCAACTGCCGCTTCAAAAAGAAGGTGGACATTGTTTGCTTCTGCTAACTGCGCCAACTCATATCCATGCTCTGCGATCAGCGCCTTGTTAGCTGTCACAACATGCTTGCCATTCATCAGCGCTGTTTCAACGGTTCGGCGCGCAGGACCGTCTGATCCGCCGATCAGTTCGACATAAACATCAACGTCGTCTGACGTTGCAAGATCAGTTGCATCATCCGCCCATCCATAGTGGGAGATATCAACACCACGATCCCGAGAGCGACTGCGAGCAGACACAGCTGTAATCTCTAACTGCCCAGGTAATAACAGTTCTTTTTGCGCCTGAACCAGTTTCACCAGTCCGACGCCAACATTTCCAAGACCGGCTATACCCAGTCGCAATTTTTCTTTTTTGGCCATAACTCTTATCACTCTGCCGCGCTGACAACGGTTTCGGAATTTTCAGGTCCTGCTTCTAAGAAGCGGCGAATATTGCGCGCTGCCTGCCGAATGCGCTGCTCATTTTCAACCAGCGCAATCCGGACATGTCCGTCGCCGTATTCTCCAAATCCCGCGCCAGGCGCCACAGCGACGTGTGCTTGCTCAATCAAACGCAAGGAAAACTCAAGTGACCCAAGATGGCGGTAAGCTTCAGGGATAGGCGCCCACGCAAACATTGAAGCCTTGGGAGACGGTACTTCCCATCCGGCGCGTCCAAAACTTTCAACGAGAACATCTCGACGTAAGCGATAAATCTCGCGCATCTCTTCGACACATTCCTGCGGACCGTTTAATGCGGCGGCGGCGGCTACCTGAACCGGTGTGAACGCCCCATAGTCGAGATAAGATTTGACGCGCGCCAAGGCCGCGATGAGGCGTTCGTTACCGGCCGCAAAGCCCATGCGCCATCCAGCCATTGCGTATGTCTTGGAAAGCGAAGTCGTTTCCACAGCGATGTCAAATGCGCCTTCCACCTGCAACACAGATGGCGGGGGATCATCGAAATAGATCTCTGTGTAAGCCAGATCCGACAAAATCCAGATCTCATGCTTCTTTGCGATAGCGACAGCCTCTTTGTAGAAATCAAGGTCAACGGTCTGCGCCGTCGGGTTACCCGGATAACAAAGCACCATTGCAGTTGGTTTTGGCACTGAATGACGAATCGCTTTGTCCATACCCGCTAGATATTCCTCAGGAGAATCTGCACGGATGTGACGCATGGAAGCGCCCGCAATGAGAAAACCAAAAGTGTGCAATGGGTAAGATGGGTTTGGCGCAATGATGACGTCACCAGGCGCAGCAATCGCCTGGGCCAGGTTTGCAAATCCTTCTTTCGATCCGAGTGTCGCAACAATTTGCGTGTTTGGATTGAGCTTTACGCCGAAGCGGCGTTCATAATACGCCGCGCATGCGCGGCGTAAGCCGGGAATGCCGCGCGAAGCTGAATATCGATTTGTTTTCGGCTTGTAGGCCGTTTCGCACAATTTATCGATAATGTGCTTGGGCGTCGGCAAATCCGGATTTCCCATGCCAAGATCAATAATGTCCGCACCCGCCGCTCGAAGTTCGGCCGCCTTGCGGTTGACTTGTTCGAACACATACGGGGGAAGACGTCTGATCTTGTGAAATTCCAACTTCATCTGGACACCAAAAAATATAACAAGCCGCACAATTGCGGCGATGCAACCTAGCGCGTTAGGCGACGCTTAACAGGGGTGCGACCTAAAAAATTCGCAAGCTTGGGCGTTTGACTACTGTGCGCCAGCCGAATCTGAAAACTCCGAACGCACATCATCAGCCCAATCATTGGGATCTTCGCGGTCTTCTTCTTCACTCGGCGAACGCGCCTGTGGGTCTTTGCGGATATTTTCAGCTTCTGCAAGCAGAGCTTCATCTTCGGTCCGAAGTTTATCTTTATCCTGCTGCGCGTATTGGGACCCTTGCGGTACGTCGCGCAAGTCCGGATAGCCTTGGCCTACGACTTCATCTCGGCGATTTTCAAACCATTCCGGAGCCTTCTCAACAGCGCTGACAACCTGGTTTTTGACATTGGAAACACACCCGGCGCCTAAAAAGCACAAACCGAAAAGTATCGCAGTGGAAGATAATTTGTGCATCTTGGTTCTCGATCTTGAGTCGTTAGACCATTAGGCAAATAATAGCCCGGTTAGAAATCAGCGAGAACTTCCTACCTTGGCAGATGGAAAAAACAAACACACTGGCGCGAATATACCGCCATTTACCAATCCGCAGACGTCGCCGCTGGAAGAGCGCATATCACGTCTGGGCGCTGATTTTCAGGCCCTCTTTCAGGAGTTAGCAGCAAAAGGGTCATCTATGGCGGTGCAACCGGCCGGGGCGATGACCGCATTGCAAACACTTTATGAAGCATTGTCAGCTGACGCAGACGCCCTCCAGGCCAAACAACTAGACCTGATGCAACGTCAGGCGAACTTGCTGCAAGATACAATCAACTCAAAGCCTGCGCCTGAACTTGATACTGATCCGCGGTTTTCAGATCCGGCATGGCAATCTAGTATTGCATTTGATTATGTTCGCCGATCTTACGCTCTGTTTTGCGAATGGGCTTCTCAGCTTCCTGATAACGCCCCTGATTTACCTGAGCATGAGCGAAACGCAGCAAAATTTTATATTCGTCAGATGATGGCGGCGATTTCGCCCTCTAACTTCATCGCCACCAATCCCACAGCGTTAAACAAGCTTTTTGCAACAGATGGAAAGTCACTCGAAGAGGGCCTTGCCAACTTCAAAGCTGATCTGGATCTCAAGCGTGGCCATCTCAACATTCGTCAGAGCGATGGTCAGCCTTTTGTGTTGGGCGCAACGCTAGCGACGACCCCCGGCGACGTCGTGATGAAGAATGAATTGATGGAACTCATTCGCTATCACGCTTCAACTGATGAGGTTTATGAGCGGCCAATTCTGATTATCCCGCCATGGATCAACAAGTATTATGTCCTCGACCTGTCAGCAGAAAAATCTCTAGTTGCCTGGCTAAGAGATCAAGGTTTTACGGTTTATATCCTATCCTGGCGCAACGCAGATAAAGTCATTCGGGACTTAAACTGGGATGATTACGCCGCTTTAGGCGCACTGGCAGCGATTGAACACGTTTTTAACGCACATCAGCAACCTATCAATCTAGCCGGATATTGTGTGGGTGGCACACTACTCGCCACGTTAGGCGCCTTGATGTGTAAAGCTGGCGACGAGCGCGTGGCGTCCTTCAGCTTCCTTGCCACCCAAACCACATTTGATCAGCCCGGCGACTTGGGGGTGATGGTCACTCCAGGCGGCGTTGCAGAAATTGCCATGACCATTGTTGACAATCATGGTGTGATGCCTGGTGAGTTAATGCGTGACGGCTTTAACGCTCTGCGGCCGGAAAATCTGATTTGGAAGTATTTTGAACAAAATTACCTCATGGGTAAGACGCCGGACGCGTTTGATTTATTGTTTTGGAACAATGACCAAACCAATATTCCTGGACCACTTTTCCTGACCTATTTAAGACGCTTCTACTTGGAAAACGCCTTCGCTGAGAACGAATTTGAACTCTTTTCAAAAAGAGTGTCGCCCAAGGACATAACACTTCCTTCTTTCGTTCACGCGGCGCAGCGTGACCATATCGCGCCGTACGCATCAGTATATCAAAGTGCAAAAAAACTTGGAGGTGAGACAACTTTTGTTCTTGCAGAATCCGGACACATTGCAGGCGTTGTCAGTCCGCCAACCTCCAAAAAATACGGACACTGGACCGGTGACGATTTAAGTCCGGAAACAGCAGAGGCATGGGTTGAAAGCGCAACTCGCACACAATCAAGTTGGTGGCCAGTTTGGTCGAAATGGCTCCAAACACACGCAGGAACACTCACGGCGCCACCGTCGCCCGATTCAGGCGCAAAACCTGCTCCAGGCGAATATGTGCATGTGACTTTGGCGGACATCCACGACCAGCGCGACAACGAAAAAGAAGAAACGAAACTATAGTCCCGCCCCCTCCTCTAAGCCCAACAAAATATTGAGATTTTGGACGGCCGCTCCGGAAGCGCCTTTGCCTAGATTATCAAGACGCGCCACCAAACGCGTCTGCTCATCATCGCCAAAAACAAACAATTCCATCGTGTTTGTGTTGTTCAACGCTTCTGGCTCCAGCTTGGCGATCTGATCAACTTCTTCAAGCGTTGGGATATTTATAAAGGCTTCACCTGCGAACGCTGATGAAATCGCTGCATGAAGGTCTTTACGTTTTGGTGCGCCAGGAAGCGCCCACAACATTAAAGGAACTTCGACAATCATACCCTGTGCATAGCGCCCAACAGAAGGCGTAAACATAGGCCGGTGCGACAAAAGACCATGCACCATCATTTCCGGTGGGTGTTTGTGTTGCTGACTTAATGCGTAGATTCTGTAGGCTTCTGCTGCATAGTCAGGGTTTTGCGGATCTTCAAACTGCGCAATCATCCCTTTTCCGCCGCCGGTATAGCCAGACACAGCATTTACAGTCACCGGAAAGTCTTCTGGTAATAGTCCGGCTTCGCGCAGCGGTCTTACTAAAGCAAGAAAACCCGTTGGATAACAGCCGGGGTTAGAAATGCGCTTGCAATTAGCAATTTTTTCCCGGTGCCCCTTCGTCATTTCAGGGAAACCATAGGTCCAACCGTCTGCAATACGGTGCGCGGTCGATGCGTCAACAATGGCCACATCCGGATTTTCAATTAACTTGACGGCTTCGCGCGCCGCATCGTCCGGTAAACATAAAACAACAGCATCAGCAGCATTCATCAGTTTTTGACGCTCGTGGGTATCCTTGCGCAGATCAGGTTCAATAGACACCAGTTCCAAATCGCGACGATCACGCAGCCGATCGGCAATCTGCAAGCCTGTCGTGCCAGCTTCGCCGTCGATGAATACCTTGGCTGCCATGAGGATATCCTTTTGTTTAAGGTGGACTGATTTGGAAAAAGCGATACGGAAAATAAAAAAGGCGCTGGAGCAGCAAGCCCAAGCGCCTTTCTCGAATGTATTGTTTGTCCGAGACTTAACGCTTGGAGAACTGGAAGGAACGACGAGCTTTTGCGCGACCGTACTTCTTACGCTCAACCTCACGGCTGTCACGTGTCAGAAATCCGCCTGGCTTCAGCGCGCGACGCAGACCGGGCTCGTAAGCGACAAGCGCGCGAGAAATACCGTGACGCACCGCGCCTGCCTGGCCAGAAAGACCAGATCCCTTAACAGTACAGATCACATCAAACTCTGTGCGACGCTCAGCAGCGACCAATGGCTGCTCGATGATCAAACGCAGAACCGGTCGTGCAAAATACTGTTCCTGATCTTTGCCGTTCACAGTGATCTTGCCAGTGCCTGGCTTGATCCATACGCGCGCAATCGCTGACTTACGACGACCTGTGCCATAAGCACGACCGTATTCATCAATATTTGGCTCAGCCGGCGCTAACGGCGCAGCTTCAACAGTCGCTGAACCGAGGTCTTTGATGTCTTCAAGGCTTTCAACAGCGTCGGACATGATTATGCGGCCTTCACGTTTTTAGTGTTCATGGATGCGAAGTCGACCACTTCAGGCTGTTGTGCTTCGTGCGGGTGCTCGGCGCCCGCATAAACACGCAGCTTGGAAAACTGGGCGCGTGAAAGAGAAGACTCTTTTGGCATCATCCGCTCAATGGCTTTTTTGACCACGCGTTCAGGGAAGCGACCGTCCAGAATTTCTTCTGCGCGACGAGATTTGATCCCACCCGGGTGACCGGTGTGCCAATAGTAAGTCTTATCGCGACGTTTGTTGCCGGTCAGGACTGCTTTTTCAGCGTTGATAATGATGACGTGGTCGCCGGTGTCGATGTGCGGAGTAAAATCAGCACGGTGCTTGCCACGCAGGCGTTTGGCAACGTAAGACGCAAGACGTCCAACAACAACGCCTTCAGCGTCAATCACGACCCACTTGTGTTCGACCTCGGAAGGTTTTGCAGAATAGGTTTTCATTGCTCCCTCACGGGGCCTCTTTAAAGAAAGTTATTGTTCTGATGAACGAGCGGGTGTGGCTACAGTCCGAGTCTCCTTTTGTCAACATAGTTCGCGCTGCAACTGTAGGAATATTCGCAACAATTGCTTTGACGCAGTGTTCGCCGGGTAAAAACGAAGGTGCTGAAGGCTCTGTTTCTTCAGAGGCGTCTGCAACAGCGAAAGCTTCATCGCCAGCGCAGACTGAGCGTTCTGCTGGGGTTACTGTCATTTGGGAATCTCAGCCTGCCAGTGCTCCAATTGTCGACCTTTCTATCGGGGTTACTGAGGCAGCACAGACTTTTATTGCAGCAACACAAGCGGACGGTCGCTTGAGCGCCTTTGATCTAGACGGCGCCAAAATCGCTGAAACCAGCCCAAATCTCTTTACTCAGACGCTGACGGCAAACCATTTTAATCTGGCGGGAGCCAATTTGAGCGCAGCACCGGCGCTAGGCCCCAACAATAATATCAAACTGGCGCTCATTTCACCTGAAGCGCAATCAGGCGGCGGTGCTGAACTCGACACAATATATACAGCCAAGATGCTGTGCGATGGCGTCTCACAGTCTTCTGATTCCAATTCGATTTCATTTTCCGCTATTTCATCGGGTTCATCGGGCCAAATTACGCAGCTCGAAATCAACATCGAAAACGATAACGCCACACTTTCGAAGGTCGGTGACGACGACATAGTTGTATCTGACAGCACCTCTTGTGCACAGAGCGGCCCATTTCTTGTGACCGCAGAAGGCCAAAGAATAACGGTTTTTAAGAATGGAACCGTTGAAAATACATTCCCCCTACCTGACCAGGTCACAGACATTGCGCTTGTCGGTGAACAAGATACCTTTGCAATTCTTTCTGTACTGGAAAATGGCGAACTATATACGTCGACCTTGATGACTAAAGATCCCACGCCGATCAGAGTCTTTGGCGGTATGTCGACCTCTCAGCCAATACATATTAACCAAGTCGCAACAGACAATCGTCTATCAAACATCGATTATCCTAATGGCATAACGGTCATTAGCGGCCGATACGCTGACGGCCAACACCGCACAAGCTATCTCAGCTCCAAGCGCATTTTGACACTTTCTGGTGTTGAGACAGGCTTTCAAAAGCCATTCGCGATTGATCTTTCCAAATTTGACGAAACCGCAAACTAGGCTTTGGCCACCCGCGACACACATCGCCACAGTGCAATTGTTGTCGCAATCAAAAGGACAGCGCCAAGCGCCTGATGAGCAAGACCATACCACAACGGCGCTGCGTTAATCAGGGTGTAAATCCCCAGCAAGGCCTGCGCGATCACCAATCCCAAAATGACCCGAAAAATATTTGCGGCCGCATCCTTAACGCGCCACACAGCTGTCGCTGCCAGAATTATCAAAATGTAAGCAACAATCCTATGGTTAAACTGAGCCGTCGCCACATTTTCAAACAAGTTCCGCACACCTAGTCCGCCAACCCAATAGGATTTCGGAATGAAATTTCCATCCATTAATGGCCAATCGGTATATGTGCGACCGGCGTCCAAACCAGCCACCAATGCGCCTAGCATCATCTGAAGCGAAGCAACACATAACAAGGCAATCGCCCAAGGCAGCGCCCTTCTATCATTTATATTTCTTTGTGATTGCCCAATAGACAACCACACCCAAACTGCGCCGCATATGATCAAAAGCGCGAGCGAAAAATGAGTCATCAATCGGTAAGGCGCAACATCAACGCGCGTTGTGTCCCCGACACCAGACGACACCATCCACCAGCCGATAAAGCCTTGCAATCCGCCTAACGCAAACACCCCCCACAGGCGCGTACGCAAACCTGCTGTTGTCCACCCCAGCGCCCAAAACGCAAGAAATGGCAATAAAAAAACAACGCCAACGAATCGACCTAACAGCCGATGCCCCCACTCCCACCAGAAAATCTGCTTAAATTCCGCCAAAGACATGCCTTTGTTCTGAAGCGCGTATTCTGCAGTGAGATCTTTGTATTTTTGAAACTCTTCCGCCCAGGCTTCCGCATCCAATGGCGGCAGTACGCCCGTCACAGGTTTCCACTCTGTAATTGATAATCCAGAGTCCGTTAGCCGCGTCGCTCCACCTACTAGAATCATCGCGTAGACGAATGCGGCAATCACCAACAGCCAAATTCGAACGGCCTCAGCACCGCGAACCGGGCGAAGTCCAGCAAGCCCATAATCAAACGATTTGGCTTCTTTCATTGATGTGTTGTGTTGAGTCTGCATGGCGTCTTCTATAAGTCACGCTCAGTATTTGAAAAACACTTTCCCCTGAGCTTTGAAAGAAAGATGCTCGGGTCGGCTCATTCAATGAGACGCCTAGCCGCAGTGAAAGCACAGATAAGGTACAGACATGCGCAAAATAATTGGCTCCATCGCATTGTTATCATTTTTGGCGGCTTACATCACCATTGCTGTCCTTATAGGTGAGAAGCTTCAAGGCATGAAAGTCGTGTCCATCTTCTATTATGTTGTCGCCGGTATCGCCTGGGCCCTGCCTTTAAAACCGTTGTTGCGCTGGATGCATGCGAAAGACAAACCTCTGCCTGCTGCAGACATTTAGAAACCCGCTCACAATCGACTGTTTTTGAGTCACTTTTCACAGCTGACGCACAATAGCTATGCGTGATTAGCAGTCATGCGCCGCAAGCAATGCATGCGTTATTGCATATCTCATTTATTCACACTTATGAACAGCTAACCCTTAACGCTCACCAAGCATGCGCTGAATGAGACGTTTATCCCGCGTTTCGGCACCAAAAGACACCCTCATTATTCACCATTATGAATATTCCTAAACTAGCGTTAATGAAAAATCACGCGCTTGTGACTAGTTTTTGTCATTTTCTAAACAAAAAATCATGACTAAGCGCTTTTTTGCACTGCACAAAAGCTCAGAAGTGTGCCATAACAGGCTCGAACCAGCAGGATAAGCTGGCAAACGACGAACACTTCGTTCGGGGAGGTTGAGTTGATACAAATTATGGACACAACCGCTATGAAACTTTTTGACGCAAAAATCTTTCGCGTACTCACAATCGGCGCTGCTATGACCTTTGGCATGGCCGCTCCAGTTCTCGCTCAAGACTCTATCAATGTCGCAATGCCTGCCGACCTGAATGACAAAGCCGCTGTCGCTCAAACAGTCTCTGAAATTGCTGACGCATCTGAAGAGCTTTGCAAAGTTCGCGGCGTCCGCTCTTTGGCTGACTACTACGCCCGCGTAAACGAAGCTGAATGTGTGCAAAAAACATTCACTTCAGCGATTGAACAAGACGAAACAGGCGTGCTGAAAGCGTCTGCTGAAGAAAACCACGCTAAGCTGATCAAGTAAGAAACGCTTACAACAAGTTACAACATCGCTCCCTCCCCATTTGAGCGATGTCATAAAAGGCCGACCACCGAGCAGCGTGGTCGGCCTTTTCTAATTTGTGCTCTGTATTTTGACAGGCTCTTGCCGTTCGCCAACGCTGGATTGCCTCTCCCACATCTCTGCGTAAACGCCACGCTTCTCCAATAAAGACACATGATTTCCGCGTTCAGCGACTTCTCCATTCATCAGCACAACGATTTCATCAGCATCCGCAATGGTTGATAACCGATGCGCGACCACGATTGTGGTTCGCCCTTCGGACGCAACGGTCAATGCAGCCTGCACTTGCGCCTCAGTCGAGGAATCAAGCGCCGATGTGGCTTCATCCAGAACCAACACGGGAGGATCCTTCAATATTGCGCGCGCAATTCCAACCCGCTGCTTTTCTCCGCCTGATAATTTAAGTCCACGCTCACCGACACGCGTTTCCCAACCATCTGGCAAAGCTTCAATAAAGGCGCTTAACTGAGACTTATCGGCCGCCGCTTCCAGTTCCTGTAGAGTCGCATCAGGTTTTCCGTACAGAATGTTTTCCCTAATAGTCGTATTGAATAAAACGACATCCTGAGGAACTAGTCCCAGAGCGTTGCGGAGCGACGCTTGAGTAACAGTCTTTATATCTTGCCCATCAAAAAACACCTGACCGGACTGCGGGTCAAAGAATCGGAAAACAAGTTTTAAAAGTGTTGATTTCCCGGCCCCGGATTCTCCAACGAATGCGATCTTTCCGTGAGATGGCAGATGAAAAGACACATTATTCAACCCTCCTGTCCGGCCATCATGAGCAAAAGAAACTTTTTTAAACTCGATTGAACCGCCATCGACTCTTAAAGGCTTAGCATCAGGAGGGTCAGCGACTTCAGGGGACATCTCCATCAATCCATAGAGCTTTTCTAAGTCGACAGCACCTTGTTTGATCTCTCTCCAGGCCCAACCCAGAATATTCAATGGTCGATAAAGGTTCATCAATATCAGCGTGACAGCCGCGATATCTCCTGGCAGCAAGTCACCATTTGCAGCTGCATATACTGCCAAACCCGCCACCCCTAAGAGCCCAAGGTTCATGATCAATTCTTGGCCCGCATTCAGGAGAGCCAGAGACCGAACAGTGGTCACGTAGCTTTTTGAGTAAGTTTTGAACGATTGATCGAAGCGATCAGTTTCCCGTTGTTCGGCCGCAAACGCTTTTACGGTCTCAAAATTCGTCAAACTGTCGATTGAACGTGCGCGCAACTCAGTATCATGGGTGTTCATGATCCGACGTTGCTTAACCCTGAGTTCGGTAACTTTAAGTGTAAAAACCACATAGATAACGACCGTAAAGACAGCCACCAACGCCATAGACCATCCAAAACGGACCGCAAGAACAGCTGACGCTAAAATCAGTTCAATAAAGGTCGGTCCAATACTAAATGCCAAGAACCGGATAAGAAAAT
Source organism: uncultured Hyphomonadaceae bacterium (assembly GCA_964342355.1). Lineage (GTDB taxonomy): Bacteria > Pseudomonadota > Alphaproteobacteria > Caulobacterales > Hyphomonadaceae > Hirschia. Next base: position 68,005 of record CAYFFG010000015.1, on the reverse strand, counting down.
CCAGCGCTGCCGCACCACGTTCAATGATTCTGTTTAGTGCGCCCGTACGACGGGTGAGGTGGAATTTGAGTGATAAGTTTTGAGCATGACCAAAAGCTTCAACAGCGATAACACGTTGGGCATCCTGGCTGACGGGCGCAAACAACGCATCACGGATGTATGGAAATCCGGAAGATAAAAAGCGTGCCAAAAGCCACAAAACCACCCCGCCAAGAGCTGCTGATAAGATAGCTTCACCCTCGCTTAGCCCGTTGATCGCCTCCCCCAGAAACAGCGGCGCAGCAACCGCAAACAGCTTCGCCGTAATAGTTAGAACCAGAGCTAGCAACATTAATGGCCGCCAACGCCGCAGTTCTGGACGCGATAGAATTGTCCCTACACGCCATAGGGAGACGCTTAGTCCCGCGTCGCGACTTTCAATTCCGTCCGCATCCGGTCCGTCGCCGCCTCGCGTGCCGTGTCCACGACTCATAAAATCATCCTTTCGTCGCGCGATTTGGAAAACTCCAGTACGCGACCTCCCTTTCCAAAGCGAACAGCGTTATAGCCTATTCTGATTCAAATGGAGTTTCCCCATGTCCGGTATCAAGTCTGTCTGCGTTTATTGTGGTTCTTCAAACGACGTGGACCGCAATTATCTCCAACTTGCTGAACGCTTAGGCAAGGCTATTGCAGAACGTGGATGGCGTCTTGTTTACGGTGGGGGAACAGTTGGGTTGATGTATGCGGCTGCAAACGCGGCGCATCAGCATGGCGGAGCCGTGCTAGGTGTCATTCCCCAGTTTCTGCAACGAATAGAGGGAAATTTTGATTCTGTGCCTCACATTGTCGTGGAGACAATGCACGAACGCAAAAAGCTTTTGTTTGAAGAAGCAGACGCTTTTGTCGTGCTCCCAGGCGGCATCGGCACGCTGGAAGAAGCGGTTGAAACACTTTCTTGGGCGAAACTGTCCTTGCACGCTAAACCGATGGCTTTCCTGTCTGAAAACGACTATTGGGAACCATTCTTTGAGCTGCTTGAACACACGGTGCGTGATAAGTTTGCCCCTGCAAGCATGCTGGATCTGGTCGTTGAGTCCGACACCGTTGAGCACGCGCTTGATGAGCTCTCCAAACGCTTCGTTGCCCTGGATTAAAAAATGGACCGCTCTGGTGCGGTCCATTTGAATTTCAGATGGTGATCTTTAAGCGTCTGGCGCACCTTCCTGAGGCAAACCGACACGTGCGCGCCCCTCAGGCGTTTTGATTGAAAAATCAGTCCCAGCAAATTCCACTCCTTCAGGCCCGCATAAAAACACGACGGCTTTTCCGACCCATTCGGCAGGAATATGTGTGGACCAATCAAGCTTACTGACAGGATTGATGCCTGAGGATTTAATCTTCGCCATCATGTCTGTTGCTACAGTTCCCGGACTTAATCCCACAACACGAACGCCTTTTTCAGCCATTTCTTTGTGCGCGCATTCTGTGAGTTTGCGGACGGCAATTTTCGAGGAGCAATAGTGGCTCCAACCTTCCAACGCACTGTTAGCTGCGCCAGAACTCATATTGATGATCGTGCCGCTTGCCTGTTTTTCCATAATCGGAAGCACAGCTCGGATCGTGTGGTAGACACCTTTCACATTAGTGTCGATCGCTTGTCCCCATATCTCAGGATCGCTCTCACTCATGCATGCGATAGGGTCAATCATACCGGCATTGTTTACGAGGATATCTACACTACCAAACGCTTGAACGGTATTTTCAACGGCTTCTGTTACCGAAACATAGCTTGTGACGTCACAAACGGTCGCTTCGGCGCTTCCGCCCTGAGCTACAATTGATTGCGCTGCATCCTCAACACTGGCTAATCTACGCCCACCCAGAACAACATGGGCGCCATGTTCTGCGAGTTTTTCAGCGACGGCCAATCCGATGCCCCGGTTCGCTCCGGTAACAAGCGCTGTTTTTCCCTTCAAGTCGATCATGCTCTTATCTCCTCAAACATCACCAAACCAAGCCGCCGGTGAGAATTGAACTGATTGTGAATTAAGCGCTGTTGTCTCATTTGCTTTAGTCGCATTAAATCACCACCTGAAAACAACACCTTTGCAAATGGCGCACGAATGAATCTCGATCATCTGAAAATGTTCACTGCTGTCTACCGTGCGGGAGGATTCGCACCGGTCGCAGTAGATCTAAACGTCGCGCCATCTTCCATTTCGCGGGCTATTGCCGGTCTTGAGGCGGAGCTGCAATCGCGCCTTTTCCATCGCACCACGCGCCAATTAACGCCCACCGAAGCAGGTGAAACATTTTATCGGCGCATTGCCCCACTCGTTGAGGAATTAGAGGCGGCCTGCCTTGAAGCAGCAGACAAAGCGCGTGGGCCGGCCGGTCGGTTACGGATCACTTCTTCGGCGTCTTTCGGACAGCTCGTTATCGCCCCACTGCTACAGGAGTTTCGCAAAACCTATCCTGACATTGAAATTGAATTTTTATTGTCAGATCAGATCGTGAACCTTGTCGAAGAAAGCATCGACATAGCTGTGCGCCATGGCGTACTCGCTGACAGCAGCATGTTATCACGAAAGCTCATGGACGTGGATTATATCCTGGTGGCGAGCCCGGAATACTTGCAAAACAAGCCGCCGATTGAAGCGCCCGAAGACATAGAAACACACCAGACCGTGAGTTTTCATCTGGATAGTTTTCGCTCCTGTTGGCGATTTCGCAATGGCAAAGATCTACGCGAAATTGCGATCAATCCGGTCGCTATTGTCTCCCAGGCCGCCGCGTTGGTGCGCTGTGTCAAGGACGGGATGGGGCTTGCTTTGGTTGCCGACTGGACGGTTGTTGATGAACTAAAGTCGGGCAAACTTGTTCACGTGTTACCCGATTGGGAAGCAGCGGGCGGATCGTTTGACGCATCCATCTCACTTGTCTTCCCTTCACGCGCCTACATGCCTGATAAATCACGCGCTTTTGCTGACTTCATCGTCAATGCCGTCAAAGAAAAACGCGCGTTAGGTAAGCCGGCTTAGCACCTTCTCTCGACCAAGCAGCGCAACCATTTTATCCATCTCCGGACCTCTTGGCTGTCCAGTCAACGCCAAACGAAGCGGCATAAACAATTGTTTGCCTTTGCGGCCTGTCGCTTCTTTAAGGGCGCTGGTCCAAATACCCCAAGTTTCCGGTGTAATTTCGCCATCAGGCAAATGCGCAGCGGCCCCTGAAATATAATCTTTGTCTTCATCGGCAATTTCTGCGTCGATGTCGCCATAAACAACATTGAGCCAGAGTGTAGCGTCGCTTACCCGCTCAAGGTTTGGACTGACCAATTCCCAGAAGGATGTGTCGGCCTGATCACCAAGAGCAAGCTCTGACAAACGCGGCTTCACATCATCAAATGAAAATGCATGGACCAATTGTGCATTTAAGGATGTCAGTTCTTTTTCATCAAACCGAGCCGGCGCGCGACCGATTTTATCAAACGAAAACTCTTCCGCCAGAATACTCAAGCTGTCGCGAACTTCTACGGGATCGGAGGTGCCGATTTTTCCAAGTAGAGAAGCAATCGCCATTGGCTCATAGCCATCTTCATTCAATTGCGCGATGGACAAAGACCCTAACCGCTTGGAAAGCCCCTGTCCGTCTGCGCCAACTAACAAAGGCGTGTGCGCCATAATCGGAGGCTCACCGTCCAACGCTTTGAATATTTCAATCTGGGCGCCAGAATTCGTAACGTGGTCTTCACCGCGCACAACATGTGTTATCTTGGCGTCTATGTCGTCCACGACGGATGGCAGAGTGTAAAGATATGATCCATCTGCACGGATCAACACCGGGTCAGAAACAGACGCCGTATCAATAGACTGTGGGCCACGCACAAGATCTGTCCATTCACATGGCGTGCCTGACAGTTTGAACCGCCAGTGTGGTTTGCGGCCTTCCGCCTCCAGCTTGGTTTTATCTTCTTCTGAAAGCTCTAACGCAGCGCGGTCATAAACTGGCGGACGTCCACGCGATAAAGCAATCTTGCGTTTGCGCTCCAACTCATCCGGCGTTTCGTAACACGCATATAGGAGGCCAGCAGCTTTGAGCTTCTCCGCCGCATCATCATACATTGCAAAACGGTCTGACTGGTTGAACGTGTCCCCCCATTCAAGACCAAGCCATTTCAGGTCCTGTTTGATGCCGTCTTCAAAGGACTTTGTGGAACGTTCTGTATCTGTGTCATCAATTCGAAGCACGAACTCGCCGCCCAGACCTTTTGCAAACAGCCAGTTGATGAGGGCCGTGCGGACATTGCCGACGTGTAGTTTGCCAGTTGGTGACGGGGCGAAGCGGACTTTTACAGTCATGATATCTTACTCAATTTTGATTTGGCGACTGCATACACGCAGCCGCCGTCACTTGTCATCCCTGATTGCCCGGCTTTATGGACAAACCGGCTAGGTACGCTCCGGACCGACAGAAGCAGCCAGCGAAGCAGCAAGGAATTTATCCAGATCACCGTCCAAAACACCTTTGGTGTCAGATGTTTCAACATTGGTGCGAAGGTCTTTGACCATCTGATAAGGTTGCAGGACGTAAGATCGTATCTGGTGTCCCCAACCGATCTCTGTTTTCTCGTCCGCCTCTGCCTGAGCTGCTTCGGTTCTTTTGCGCAGCTCCATCTCATAGATACGGGCCCGCAACATATCCCAAGCTGACGCACGGTTTTTGTGTTGCGAACGTTCGCTTTGACATTGCACGACGATACCTGTTGGCACGTGCGTTAAACGCACAGCTGAGTCTGTTGTGTTGATGTGCTGTCCACCCGCGCCGGATGCACGGTAAGTGTCCGTTCGCACATCGCTTTCAGCAATATCAACGTCAATACTGTCATCAATCACCGGTGACACAGAGACAGATGTAAAGCTGGTGTGGCGGCGCGCTGAGGAATCAAACGGTGAAATGCGCACAAGACGATGAACGCCACTTTCACTTTTGAGCCAGCCAAATGCGCTGTCGCCTGAAATTTTTAAGGTAACAGATTTAATGCCAGCTTCTTCGCCATCATGAATGTCCAGTTCTTCGACTTTCATGTCGTGCGCACGCGCCCAGCGAACATACATACGCATCAACATGGAGGCCCAGTCACAACTTTCCGTGCCGCCTGCTCCAGCGTTTATTTGCAAAAAGCAATCATTACCGTCTGCTTCCCCAGAAAGAAGCGCTTGTAATTCTGCCTGTTCGGCGCGCGCCAAAGCATCTTCCAGAGTGACTTTGACATCTTCAAGAAGAGAGTCATCGCCTTCCAGTTCGGCGAGTTCTGCGATTTCTTCGGCATTTGAAACGTCACTCTCCAGCGTGGTAATCGCACTCATGCCATCAGAGATCTTTGTGCGTTCACGCATCAAAGTCTGCGCTTTTTCCGCATCGTTCCAGAAATCTGGTTGTTCAGACAGTGCGTTAAGTTCGTCTAGTCGTTTTTCTGCGACGTCCCAGTCAAAGACGCCTCCTCAGCAGTTCCACTGACTGCTTGATCTTGTCGGCCATCGCCTGAAGTTCGGGTGACATTTAGTTCTCTTGTTATTCAATTTATCAAGCGCGCATCAATAACGCTTAATGAAGCCCATATCCAAGATCTTGATCGGGTTCAGGCTCATTTTTTTCTGGTTCAACCGTTCCAAATGGGTCTGGAACAGGTGTCTCTCCAGTCCCAAATGGCGATTCAAAACGCGGACGATCAGTGTTTTGATCCGCAGATGTTACGGGTGGTGTTCCTGTTTGCGTACCGGTCGGTGTTAGGGGTGATGTTTGGCCAAAATCAGTCCCCTGCGATACGGGTCGTGTTCCCGGTAATGTTCCGCCATCTTCAAACGGTGTTATCTTCGCGCCTGTCGGGTCGAATGACGCGTCAGGGTCGTAAGGCGCATCTGGATCGTAAGGCGCATCCGGGTTTATTCCCTGTTGCAACAACCTCTGGCGCTCCAATTGATCGCGGAAAAAATCATCCAAGTTTTCGCCGCCGCCGCCAGGCTCCGTTCCCGGTTTAAACGCTTCCAAAATTGTCTGATAGGTGCCCGGGCCAGGTAATTCGCCTGTCTTGGCGTCAACCTCAACAAGACGAACACCAGATGGCAAACGGAACGGCATGACAGGCGCATCTTGCAGCGCTCTTAACATAAAGTCCCGGAAGATTGGCGCAGCCACACGGCCACCACTTTCTCCATCGCCCAATGTTTTTGGTGTGTCGTATCCAACCCACACGGCAGCCACGAGGTCTGGTGAAAATCCAACAAACCAAGCGTCAAAATAATCATTCGTCGTGCCAGTCTTACCGGCGACTGGCTTGCCAATCACGCGCAGTCGCGTCGCCGTTCCGCGCTGAATAACACCTTCCAGCATGGAAACAGACTGATATGCCGTAATCGGGTCGATGATTTGTTCCCTTGTATCTTCAAACACCGGTGGCGGTTGGTTTGTCCACGGTGCGTTACAGTCTTCACATGGCGTCTGATCACGGCGCAGAATGGTTTCCCCGAACCGGTTTTGAATCCGGTCGAGCATAACAGGCTCAATGCGCTTTCCGCCGTTTACCAGCATCGCATAGGCCGTAGCCATTTTAAGCGGTGTCGTATCGCCAGATCCCAGCGAACGCGAAAGATATGTTTGCGGTCCGATGATCGCACGACGCTGTGATTCTGTCGCATCTTCAGGAGGTGTGGGATAAATTCCGAAACGACGCCCATACTCGGCGATCTTTTCCATCCCGACATCCTGCGCCAAACGAGCTGTCATCAGGTTTCTGGATTTTTCAATCCCCAAACGCAGTGTGGATTCGCCGTAGAACTGACCTTCAGAATAGTTGCCTGGCTTCCAAAGGCCTTGAGGCGTGTCGATCACGAATGGCGCGTCAAGCACAGTGTCCGCTGGGGTCCAGCCGGAATCCAGCGCGGCTGCGTATACAAACGGCTTGAAAGATGACCCCGGCTGGCGATTAGCCTGAATGGCCCGGTTATACTGGCTGCGCCAGAAGGAATAGCCACCCGCCATCGCCAACACACGCCCTGTGTGTGGGTCCATGGCGACCAAAGCACCTTCCACATCTGGGATCTGGCGGATATGGTACGGGCTGTCTTCTTTTATTTCTGTTTCATCCAAGGCTGTGCGCTCAAGCACATTGGCAGGCGGCTGCTGACTGACGAGGATGACGTCGCCCACAATGAGACCTTTGCGTCCGCCTGCGCGCTCATACTTGGCCGCGTAGTCACGGCTGGTTTTAGCCAACCAGCCGGTATCGCCTTCGCCTATGCCGAGTTTGACGGCTTTTGCATCCATGTTGAGGACGATGGCTTTTTTCCAGGTTCCGGTTCCGCCTGGCTCATCCACAGCATCCAAACGCTCCTGCCAACCTTCACCAGCCTCAATCGTGGCAATTGGTCCGCGATAGGGTTTGGTGCGGCGATCATAAGATTCCAGTCCATCCTGAAGCGCCTGTTGCGCAGCCAACTGAAAACGACTGTCGAGCGTAGAACGCACAGAGAGCCCTTCTTCATACAATAGCTGTTCAGCTTTTTGCTGGGCTTCCGCTGAATCTTCTTCAGCGTCGATCTCGATGCCTGTGAGTTCGCCATCTTTTGCGTTGCGCAGAATTTCGCGGCGAACTTCTTCTACAAAGTAGGCTGAGGCCAGCACTTCATCACTGTTTAAACGCTCAGAGAGTTCCAACGGGGATTCCTGCGCTGCTTTTGCCTCTTCCTCAGTGATGTAGCCATTTGCCGCCATGCGCCCGATGACCCAGTTGCGGCGCGCAACAGCTGCTTTCGGTTTACGGTAAGGGTTTACATCCCCTGGCGCCTTGGGAAGCGCTGCCAGCATGGCAGCTTCGGCAACAGTTAGTTCGCGCAAAGATTTGCCGAAATAATTAAGCGCCGCAGCCCCAACGCCATAAGAGCGCCCGCCCAGATAAATTTCATTCAGGTAGAATTCGAGTATCTGGCGCTTGGTATAAACGCTCTCCAGACGTTTTGCGACATAGGCTTCCCGGACTTTCCGAACGATTGAGCGCTCAGACCCCACCAGCATGTTCTTCACGACCTGCTGTGTAATGGTGGAACCGCCAGTAATACGACGTCCGCGAATAGCGTTAAACACGGTGCCGCGCAAAACACCGACAGGATCCACACCATCATGGTTGAAAAAATTCTTGTCTTCAGCTGACAAAAAAGCCTGAATCAAAAAGTCCGGCAGCTCGTTTTCAGGCACGAACACACGGTGCTGACGCGCAAACTCGGCCACCAGCGTTCCGTCACCTGCGTGCACCCGGCTCGTAATCGGCGGGCGATAAGACTTGAGTTCAGACGCAGACGGCAGGTCGCGTGTTTCAGAAATAATCCACCCGGTGAACGCCGCACCAACGGCTCCAGCCAGAATGGCGGCGACAAGAATCAGGATTCTCAGCATGCGAAAACGGTACCCTTGGCATGACTTCGACATCGAATGGCCGAAGAATCACTCGCTAATTGGGTGACTTTATGGCGCGCCAGACACTTATAGGGAAGATTACCTTTGCGCCACGTACAGTTCTTCTTCGGAAAAGAAGATGTCGATGGATTCAACAATGGCGTTAATCAGCTTTCTGCGCTGGCGTCCAGAGGTCAGCAGCGCTTCGTCTGAGGCATTGGTCATAAAACCCATTTCCAGCAGGACCGCAGGCACATCCGGCGCCAGCAAAACAAAGAAACCAGCGTCACGATGCGTGCGCTGAACTGTTGGCCAGCCAGCTTTGTTAATCTGCGGAATCAAAGTCTGTGCAAACTCTGAGGAACGGTTTTTCGTTTCGTTGACTGCAAGATCAACTAAAATGTCCTGCACTTGCGTGGAGCGGGTGTCGTCCTTTTCGATGTCGAGAATCCAGTTTTGTGATTCCCTTATGCGTTCAGCACGCTTCGCGCCTGAGGAAGACAAGGTGTAAACTGAAGCGCCGCGCGTGTGCGATTTTGCGCCAGCGTCAGCATGCAGAGAGATAAACAGATCCGCTTTATATCCTCGGGCGCGATCTACGCGGTCTTCTAATTCGATGAATTCGTCATGATCACGCGTCAAAGCGACATCATAACGGTTCGTGCGCGTCAGCGCATCTTTTAGAGCAAACGCAGCTGAAAGATTGACGTCTTTTTCTTTATGACCGCCGACACCGATGGCGCCTGGGTCGCGTCCGCCATGTCCCGCGTCAATCACAATCAGCGGTTTGCGGCGCTGACGTTTCTTGTTCTTGTCGTCCCGATGCTCCGGAGCGCCGGAGTATTTAGCGAAAACGGCATAATCTGTCGCTTCAAGATCTAACACGATCCTGTGGTTTTGATTATTACCCTTTGGCTTGATGTATTCCCGGCTGACCACTCGGGCTGGCTGATCAAGATCTAAAACAAGGCGGGAGGTGCTGGCTGAGTTGTGACCATAGCGATATTGGCGCACAACACCCGTACCGGCGCCTGAGCCCGCTTCGCTCGTCTGCCCGTTTATGGTCCAACGGATGCGCGGCATGTCGATAACCAGACGCATAGACCCATTTGCGAGCGTGAAATATTCGTAATCAAGACGGATATCTGAATCAACGACAACGCGTGTCATGTCGCTGTTCTGGCCGAATCGAACGTCGCTCACACGACCGCCCGCTCCGCTTTGCGCCTGCGCGGCAGTCGAAAAAACGCAGAAAACTGCGCTAATTACGAAAAAAAACAGCCGACTCAGCAAACCGCTATCCTCTGCGCTACGACGAGCTATTTGCGATATCACAATTGAATTAAGGCAGGATGAACACCAGTTCGTGTTAAAGTTATACTTTCTTTTTTGTGATTGATTGGGCAGATTAGTAACCAGTTGCCTGTTACGGCGACGTCAACTGCGCGCTCCTTCCAAAGGGACCTCTTGAGTGAGTAGTTGATTTTTTGGATTTCAAACGCGCGGAGTCGGCTGCCCTTGATATGAGGCGCCGCCGCCGATTAGGGACATTGATGGGACCGACCCTGTCAAAATCTAGACATTGCTCTGCGCGCTCTGGAAAGCAGCGTCACCTGACGCTTGACGTAAACACGTATTGCGGGACGCTGGTCGCTTCTTTTTGCGCCGCACCGCACTCATCAGACATAAAGGCTAAACTACATGAGCAAGCTCATGTTGATCGACGCCGCGCATCCGGAAGAAACCCGGGTGACGGTCGTCGCCGACGGACAAATCGAGGACTTCGACTTTGAGGCCCGGGATAAGCGACAACTAAGAGGCAACATATACCTGGCGAAAGTGACGCGCGTTGAGCCGTCTCTTCAGGCTGCGTTTGTGGAATATGGCGGCAATCGTCATGGCTTCCTCGCCTTTTCGGAAATCCATCCTGATTACTATCAGATACCAGCAGAGGACCGCGCGGCCCTCATCGCTGAGCAAATGGGTCCAATTCGTGACGATGATGATGACGACGATGATGTCATCGAACACGAGCACGAAGAAGACACAGCGCATAAGGAAGTGGACGCTTCTGAAGATAGCTCTGACGCTGTTGAGGAAGACGCCGCCTCAGATGATGACGCGGAAGATCAGTCCTTAGTAGACACAGACAGCGACGAAGAAACCGCATCTTCGGATGCTGATTCAGAAGGCGACGACACTGATACGGCTGACGAAGCGCCGGCGCGCGCGCGCAAGCCGGCGCGTGCGGTTAAGCGCTATAAAATTCAGGAAGTGATCAAACGTCGTCAGGTGATGTTGATCCAGGTCGTCAAAGAAGAACGCGGCAACAAGGGCGCGGCAGTCACCACATATCTGTCCTTAGCAGGCCGATATGGCGTGTTGATGCCAAACACTGCGCGTGGCGGCGGCATCAGCCGCAAGATCACCAACGCATCTGACCGCAAACGCCTCAAAAAGATCATGGGTGAGTTTGACGTGCCGGAAGGCATGGGACTGATCATCCGCACAGCAGGCGCAAAACGCACAAAGAGCGAAATCAGCCGAGACTATGAATACCTGATGCGGTTGTGGTCCAACATTCGCAACCAGACACTTGAATCCATCGCTCCCTGCCTCATCCATGAGGAAGGCGATCTGGTGCTGCGTGCGATCCGAGATCTTTACGACCGAGATATCGACGAAATTCAGGTCGAAGGAAACGCTGCCTATAAACAAGCGCGCGACGTCATCAAAATGTTGATGCCTGATCACGTCAACAAAGTGATCGAGCACGACAAACGCACGCCGCTGTTCATTTCCAACGGGATCGAACCGCAGCTCGACAACATTTTCTCTCCGGTGGTGAACCTGCCATCAGGCGGATACCTGGTCATCAACCAGACAGAAGCTCTTGTCGCGATTGATGTGAACTCAGGTAAAGCAACGCGTGAGCGCAATATTGAAGCGACCGCGCTGAAGACCAATTTGGAAGCGGCGGCTGAAGCCTGCCGTCAGATGCGTCTGCGTGACCTGGCAGGTCTGATCGTCATCGACTTCATCGACATGGAAGAAACCAAGCACAATCGTGCGGTCGAAAAGAAGATGAAGGAATGCCTTTCAATCGACCGCGCACGCGTTCAAACCGGACGCATCAGCCAGTTTGGTCTGTTTGAGATTTCGCGTCAGCGTCGTCGCGCAGGTGTCCTGGAGCTGTCTTCAGAGCCATGTAAGGCATGTTCGGGCACAGGTCGCACGCGTTCTATCGAATCCGCTGCATTACAATTATTGCGCGCAATCGAAGAGCGCGCCGCCGACAAACGCGTTGAAAAAGTATCCGCTGAGGCGCCAGCTGACGTCGCGCTATACATCCTCAACAACAAGCGTGAAGCTATCACGCTGATGGAAGAAACAACTGGTGTGGACGTCGTCATCGAGACGAATGACCACCTCATGCCGGGTGATTTTGAAATTGAGGCGACAAGTCGCGGAAAAGTTATTCCTTACCAACCGATCACACCGCCGGCGTCGACCAAGAGACGTCGCCGCCACCGCGAAGTCGAAGAGGAAGAGGACACAAGCTCTACCGGCCTTGATGTCATTGATGAAGATGATGGCGAGGAGGATGAAGGGTCAGCTGATTCTTCTGATAAAGAGCAGTCCGAAAACAATTCGAAACGCCGTCGTCGCGGTCGTCGCGGCGGACGTCGCAGACGTAGCGGGTCAGACGCGCCTGAAAATGCTGAAGTTGAAACAGAAGAGACCAGCAAAGAAGGCAGTGGCGGACGCTCCAAGCGCTCTCGCAAGCGCCGGGTACGTCGCCGCACACCTGACGTCGCAATGGACGGAGGTGAAATGATTGACGCAATTGCGTCAGCGCCCTTTCTCTTCGAAGAAGCCGATCAATCTGACGAGATGGACTCGCCGGTTGATGACGACAGTGTCGAACCTGTTGCAGCGCCTGCTGATGACAAAGTCGACACAGCAAACGAAACAGACACTGTCGACGGATCAGGCAGCGTTGAAGAAAAGTCCGGTTCAGACACCGACGGATCAGAAGAACCAGTCCCATCCGCCGCGGCGCAGACGCAATCGGAGGAGCAGGAACCGGCGACGGAACCCGAACCCACAACAGAATCAGTCGAAACAACCGCCGAGCCAGTCGTAGAGATTGAACCGCCTGTTGAAGAAGCTCCCGTCGAGCCCGAACCAGTGGCTGAGACTGAAGCGGATGTCGCCGCAGAAGAAGCTGTTGAGGACATTTCAGAGCCTGTTCCTGCAGAGGCGGACGAAGCCGAACCAGCGGGCGCAACGCTGCATTCCCTGCACACAAGCGCGCCGACGCTTGAAGAAGCCGCTCCGCCAAAGAAACGCCGCATAGGTTGGTGGAACAAAAAATAACATCCTGCATTTTGCCTTATTGCCGCCTCGCAGCTGTGTGAACAGTTGTGGGGTTGGTAGTGGGCCAGATGATCAGATAGGATGTCATGTGGGAGAATAAGATCTGTAACGTCGGGGGACGAAAAGGAGAGCGTCTGAACATGGGCGTGTTAAGAAGAATCCCTCATTTGCTTGCTGCAGCAGCGATTGCGATTGCTGTACCCGTTGTGGCGCATGCGCAAAGCCTGATCCGTGATGCGGAAATTGAAGCCACGCTGCGCAAATATGGCGAGCCATTGTTTGAAGCTGGCGGCCTGAATCCGGACGATGTGGACCTCTTTATCGTCAACGACAATTCGCTGAACGCGTTTGTGGCAGGCGGTCAGAATATGTTTCTGCACACAGGTCTTTTGATGTCCGCAGAAACGCCCCAGGAAATTATTGGCGTGATGGCGCACGAGACCGGACACATTGTCGGCGGTCACAACATTACGCGCACACAAGCCGCTCAATCCGCTGCTGGCACATCATGGATTGCACTTGGACTAGGTGTGCTTGCTGTGGCGGCTGGCGCGCCTGATGCGGGTGTTGCGCTTCTGGCGTCTTCCCAGCAGGCTGCCGCCCTCACCTTTTTCAAGTATACGCGCATCGAAGAAAGCTCAGCGGACCAGACCGGCCTCAGACTTCTTGAAAAAACAGGTATGCCCGCTGACGGACTAGTGTCCTTCATGGAACAAATCCGGGTCTCTGAAGTGATGTCCGTCAACCGTCAGGACCCTTATTACCGCACGCACCCTGAGATTGGCCCGCGTATCGGCGCACTGAGAAATCGTGCAGATGAGGTCACCGAAAAAGCGAGCCCGCTGCCAGAAAGCTATCAGACCGAAATGATGATGATGCAGGCTAAGCTGGAAGGCTTTTTGCGCCCGCGATCTGTCTATTCAAAATATCCGCTGACAGACACGAGCGCTCCTGCGCGATACGCGCGCGCAATTGCCGCCCACCAGAACCATGATGTGACGGCCGCGCTTAAAGAGATCTCGATCCTGTTGGAAGAATCCCCAGACAATCCATATTTTCATGAGCTGCATGGTCAGATCCTGTTTGAAAATGGCAGGTTTGAAGAATCCATTCCGCCACACCGTCGCGCTCTGGAACTCACACAGGAGCACTCCCTGCTTTATGTGAACCTGGCTCAGTCATTGATTGCGCTGAACACACATGCAGCAAACGAAGAAGCTGAAGTATTGCTGCATCGCGCACTCGTTCTTGAACCCGGCAATGGCTATGCGTGGCGTCAATTGTCTTTTGCGCTTGGCGCGCTTGGACGCACAGGCGAAGCGGAGCTTGCGACAGCAGAAGCTGCTTACGTGATTGGCGATATTCAGCGCGCGCACTTATTTGCCCGACGCGCCCTGGAAGACCTGGATGAGGGCAGCCCTAAATGGCGACGCGCAGACGACATTGCAGCCATTAGCGAAGCCAGCATTCGCACAGCACGTCCGCGCAACTTTTCCCTACGTGTTCAATCGGACGTGAACCATCATCATTAGCATTTGGAAACGCAACGTGCTTAGTGTGCCGCAAAGTCATGCTAATTAATTCTGATCAGGATACTTCAATGTCACGCTTAAAGACACTGGCCATGACGGCCGCAAGCATCGCCGCTATGTCCATTGCCGCGTGTTCGCAGGCGCAGTCCGAGCCCGTTTCAACAACTGACAAAGAAGCCATCGAGAAGATTGTTCACGAATACATCGTCAATAATCCAGAAGTGCTAATCGAAGCATTTGAAGAACTCGACCGCCGCCAGGTCGCTGAAAGCGTTGAAAAGCACAAAGAATACAGCGCTAAGTTTTTAGCCTTGGAAAACGCTCCGACCCTCGGCCCGGCTGATGCGCCAATCACCATAGTTGAGTTTTTTGACTACAACTGCCCGCACTGCCGCAATGCAACAAGCTGGTTGATGTCTCAACTGGATGACAAACGTCAGGATGTCCGTGTCGTGTTCATGGAACTGCCGGTTCTTGATTCACGTACGCGCACTTCGGCACTGGCTGCGCGTGCGTCGGTAGCTGCGTCCATGCAGGGCAAATACCGTGAAATGCACACTGCGATGATGCAGAACAACAAGCTCAACAAATCAAACATCCTGAAGATTGCAGCAGAAGCCGGTCTGGATGTTGATCAGTTGGAAAAAGACATGGAAAGCGCTCAGGCTTACCGGTTTGTCGACGAAGTGCTGAAACTGGCGCGTGAAGCAAATGTTCAGGCCACACCTAGCTTCTACGTCAATGGCCACTTTGTCGAAGGCCTGAACAAACCTTTACTTGATCAGCTGATCAAGGACGCGCGCAGCTCATAAGCTGCGCGCCTAATACCCCTAGATCAGGCCCGCCAATGGCGAAGACGGGTCCGCATACTTTTTCTTAGGCATGCGGCCCGCCAGATAGGCGTCACGGCCAGCGATCACAGCGTGCTTCATGGCTCTGGCCATTCGAATTGGGTCTTTTGCTTCTGCAATCGCTGTGTTCATCAACACACCATCACAGCCAAGCTCCATAGCGATGGCTGCGTCAGATGCGGTTCCAACACCAGCATCCACAATAACGGGCACGCGCGATTGTTCGACAATCAAACGGATGTTCACAGGATTTTGAATGCCTAAACCCGACCCGATTGGCGCGCCCAAAGGCATGATCGCCGCACAGCCAACTTCTTCCAGGCGGCGGGCGTAAACCGGATCATCCGAACAATAGACCATCACATCAAAACCTTCTTTGATGAGCAGTTCTGCTGCGCGCAGAGTTTCCACCATGTCCGGATAAAGCGTTTTCTGGTCCGCCAGAACTTCTAGCTTCACCAGCGACCAGCCCCCTGCTTCACGCGCAAGACGCAGGGTGCGGATGGCGTCCTCAGCTGTAAAACAGCCTGCGGTGTTTGGCAGATAAGTGAACTTTTCCGGATCCAGCTTGTCGACAAGGCGTTCTTTAGAAGGGTCTGACAAGTTCACACGACGCACAGCCACCGTCACAATCTCAGCGCCAGCAGCAACGGCTGCATCGGCGTTTTGTGTGTAGCTTTCATATTTACCAGTGCCGATAATCAAGCGGGACGAAAACGTCCGCCCGGCAATGGTAAGCGCGTCATTGTGTGACTGGTCTTCCTGGCGCATCAACCGCCTCCTACGAATTGGATAATTTCTAGCTTGTCACCTGATTCAAGCTGGGTGTCTGCATAGGCTGATTTCGGGACAATCTCCAGATTTCGCTCTACTGCAATTCCTTTTTCCGGCAACCCCAGGCTCTCAATGAAGTCCTTCACCGAGCCGCCACGCTCGAAAGTCGTTGTCTCGCCGTTGAAGATAAGTTCCATTTTATGTAAACGCCCTTTCGTTTTTGCGCGAAATCGTGTCTTTGCACCCATACAAGACTTGCGTCGTCTAGCGCGGCTTGCAAGTACTCTTGGTCTAAAGAGGACGCAATGAGTCTGATTCTGTACTGTCTGAACGGTCCGAACCTTAATCTTCTGGGCGAACGCGAGCCAGAGATTTACGGTACGGATACGCTTAAAGATCTGGAGACGATATCGACGGACGCCGCCAAGGCGCTCGGTGAGAGCGTTGTTTTCCGTCAAACCAATCACGAAGGCGAGTTGGTTGACTGGATCCAGGAAGCCCGCACGAAAGCTGACGCGCTTATCATCAACGCCGCCGCATACACGCATACCTCTATTGCGTTGCATGACGCATTAAAAACATTGACGATTCCCATAATCGAGTTGCATCTGAGCAACCCAAGTTCACGCGAGGACTTCCGCGACAAGAGCTACATCGCCCCATGTGCAAATGGCGTTATCGCCGGCTTTGGTTCAGCCGGTTACCGCCTTAGCGTAGAGGCGGCTGTTTCGCTCGTTCAAAAACGGAGCAAGAAAAATGGCTGACAATAACGACAAGCTGGATACCGGGCTTATCCGAGAGCTTGCCGCCATCCTGACCGAAGGCAAGCTGGGCGAAATCGAAATAGAACATGGTGATCTGCGTATCCGCGTATCTATGCCGGAACCTGCTCCTGTGTCTTATACCGCCGCGGCAGCGCCGATGGCGGCAGCGCCCGCTCCCGTCGCAGCAGCGCCAACCGCTGTTGAAGCAGCTCCAGCAGCAGCGCCAACAAACCACCCTGGTGCGGTTAAATCGCCTATGGTCGGAACAGCTTACATGGCGCCAGAGCCTGGTGCGGCGAACTTCATCAGCGTTGGCGACAAGGTCAAAGAAGGCCAAACTTTGCTTCTCGTAGAAGCCATGAAAACCTTCAACCCAGTCTCAGCGCATGTCAGCGGCACGGTAAAAGAAATCTTTGTCGACGACGCGCAACCTGTTGAGTACGGCGAACCGCTCATCATCATTGAATAGGCGGAACAATGATCGACAAAGTCCTCATAGCTAACCGCGGTGAGATCGCTCTACGCATCCACCGCGCATGTAAGGAAATGGGCATT
Source organism: uncultured Hyphomonadaceae bacterium (assembly GCA_964342355.1). Taxonomy (GTDB): domain Bacteria; phylum Pseudomonadota; class Alphaproteobacteria; order Caulobacterales; family Hyphomonadaceae; genus Hirschia. The sequence continues at coordinate 50,716 of CAYFFG010000015.1, read as the reverse complement.
CAGACTGTGGCTATCCACTCTGAAGCCGATAAGGACGCAATGCATGTGCGTCTGGCGGACGAAAGCGTCTGTATCGGCCCTGCGCCCTCTTCCCAGTCATACCTCAACATTCCGGCCATCATGGCGGCTGCTGAGATCACTGGCGCAACCGGTATCCACCCCGGATACGGTTTCCTGTCGGAAAACGCTAAATTTGCTGAAATCGTTGAAGCTCACGGTATCGCATTTATTGGCCCGACTGCAGATCACATCCGTCTGATGGGCGACAAGATCGCCGCAAAAGACGCCATGATCCGTACTGGCGTGCCATGTGTGCCCGGTTCTGACGGCGGGGTCGCAACAGTTGAAGACGCCAAGCGTATCGCCAAAGACATCGGCTATCCTGTGCTCGTGAAAGCAGCCTCCGGTGGCGGTGGCCGCGGTATGAAGGTTGCTGAAACCGAACACGACATTGAAGTTGCTTTTAAGACCGCCCGAACTGAAGCAAAAGCTGCTTTTGGCGACGATGCTGTCTACCTGGAAAAATACCTCAAAAAGCCGCGTCACATTGAAATTCAAGTTATCGCCGACACACACGGCAACGTTGTTCACTTAGGTGAGCGCGACTGTTCCTTGCAGCGTCGCCACCAGAAAGTGTTTGAAGAGGCTCCTTCGCCGATCCTTTCCGCAGAACAACGTGCTGATATCGGTAAAAAAGTCTGTGCGTCGATCAAAAAGCTCGGCTATCGCGGCGTTGGGACGATCGAATTCCTTTACGAAGACGGCGAGTTCTATTTCATCGAAATGAACACACGTCTTCAGGTGGAACACCCGGTGACGGAAATGATTACGCGCGTCGACCTTGTACGCGAACAGATCCGGATTGCGGATGGCGAGAAACTGTCCTTCAAACAGAAGGATGTTCAGTTCCTTGGACATGCGATCGAGTGCCGCGTCAACGCCGAACATCCTGTGACTTTCACGCCATCTCCAGGTAAAATCAGCGAATTCCACGCACCTGGCGGACTTGGCGTGCGCCTCGATTCGGCAATGTATACGGGCTATTCCATTCCCCCTCATTATGACTCCCTGATCGGAAAACTGATCGTGCACGGGATGAATCGTGAGGAATGTCTGCTGCGTTTGAAACGCGCTCTGGATGAAATGGTTGTGTCGGGTGTGGAGACAACTCTGCCACTTCACCGCCGCCTCGTGACAAATGAGGACGTGGCCAAAGGCGAATATGATATTCATTGGCTGGAAGGCTTCTTAGCTTCCAACAAATGATGAGACTATGAGTTCAGGATTCGGCCCTGACGAATTGCTTGATTGCTACCGCGAAGGCGTCTTCCCCATGGGGGAGGACGCAGATGATTCGCGTATCTTTATTGTCGATCCTGATGTGCGCGGCGTAATACCGCTAGACGGCTTTCACCTCTCCCGTTCTTTAAAGAAAATCGTGCGCAGTGACAGGTTCAAAGTCACAGTCGACACTTGTTTCACAACCGTGATGGAAGCATGCGCCGAGCCGACACCAGAACGTCCGTCTACGTGGATCAACACGCCGATTGTGAACCTTTATGCTCAACTGCATCGGCGTGGCCATGCGCACAGTGTTGAATGCTGGCAGGGTGACGTGCTGGTAGGTGGGCTTTATGGGGTGTCTCTTGGAGGCGCTTTCTTTGGCGAGAGCATGTTCTCGCGCGTGAGCAACGCCTCCAAAGTCGCACTGACACATCTTGTCGCCCGACTTATCGCAGGCGGTTACAAACTGCTCGACACGCAATTCATGACAAGCCACCTCGCCAGCTTAGGCGCTGTGGAAATGTCGCGTGACACATTTCAGGAAAAACTTGCCGAGGCATTGGAAGTCAAAGCCAATTTCTATTCGGTTGGCGCAGCGTCCGGTAGCCCACCATCAGATGGCGATAGCTCAGTTTCCGGCGATCCGTCTTCAGATTCGGAATCCTCCCCTTCCACCAAAGGTTCTTCGATGACCGGCGGTAGAGCCGTACAGCTGATCACCCAGACATCGTAAAGCGAGTGCTCTAACGCGTTTCGGCCGGGGGAAGATGCAAACATCCAACCTGCAAAAAGGCGCGGGTCCTTGTCAGCAGCTGATCCCGTTTTGGGATTAACAGCTGAAGAGATAACCTCAATGTAAGCAGCTGATTCAGGAGGCTGCTCTTCTGGCGGAGACTGGTAACAGGCTCGAACGGTCAACATAATGCCGCCAAATGCAACTGTCTCTCCAGATTCCACTTCGATATCAGTCGCCTCACCCGTGATTTTTTCCAGTGCGCGAAGTTTCGCGCCTGGGTGCGGGTTCAGCGCAAATGCAGCCGGCGCGGCGCTTAGACAAGCTGCGCCGATCATGGCTGTGATCAGGCCGGTCTTACATGATGTCTTCATGGCAAGTCCCCGCTTGTGTTGCTGGAGGTGTTACGGGCGGTGTTATTGTTGTGCTTGCGCCTGTTGAAGCTCATTTCCTGTGCTGATCGCTTCGGAAATATCCTTCAAACGCCCATCAATTGTAGTGGCGAATTCTGTCAACAATGGGCCCAGTTCGACAGACCCGCTGGTGTAAAGAATTTCATCACCTGGTTGAAGCATGTCAAAACCGCCGCCTGGAAGGAGCGCAAGGTGCGGACCGGAAAGAAAACCGTCCGATGCGATCTTGGCGGTTGTGTCTTCGTCCAGCTCAATGCCGTTCTCAACGCTCAGGGACACCACAGGCACAAGGCGTTGCTTGTCGAGCGTCACGTCGGTGACCACACCAACCTTAACGCCCATGAGGCGCACATCCGTTCCAGGCGTGACGCCATTGATTGGACCTGTGAACTGAGCTTTCAGCTCATAACTGCCTGATCCGCCGCCAGCTTCAGCCCGCTGGAGTGAAAACCAAAGAAATGTAACAGCGACGACAACAACTGCCGCGCCGATTATTGTTTCAAAAATTGAATCACGCATCCGGATCCCATGCCTCGTAGTCCGCGGCCGTTTTTGTCCGTTCTTCCTCACGACGCCACAAGCTGCCTTTCGGCTTGTAGGCCAGTAAAGTTCCGGTCAGGTTTGGCTGGTGCGGAGTTTCGTACGCCTTTTTCTGCAACGGATCTTCCGTTGGCGGTTTGTCAAAAGTGTGGTGAAGCCAACCATGCCAGTCCGCAGAGATGCGAGAAGGCTCAGCCGGTCCCTTGTAAATAACGTAACGGCGTTTGCGGTTTTCAAGACTGGGCTTTTTTTCTTCGAAGAATTTATTGCCCCATTCGTCTTCGCCCACCAGCACGGCGCGGCGGTTGATGTCAAAGCGGGTTCCAACAGTGGCGTTCTTCCACCAACCGATAACTGACATTTAGCGCTCCTAATACGAGAATTGCGCGGAATATGGCGCGAAGATCGTCTCGGGTCCAGCGGCAACATGCGCGCACCCCGCATGAACCCTAATTAATCCAAAATCTTGTGGGAAAAATATCATTCGCCTACCAGATCTATTGCATTGAACCACGGCTTTCCTCACAATTAATCATAAACAGGAGACCCGTAAATGGCGCAGCGCAGGACCAAATCGGCGACTCAACGACTTAGCTTCCTCATGGAAGCAGGAGAGTTATGGCTTGAAAAAGCCGAGGAAAACACGCCTCAAAGCGCGTCATCCTATCTAAGTGCGTTGGCTGAAACGGGCGTTGCGCGCAAAACCAAGACTGCGCTGACCAATGCGCACAGCAAAGAACGCCTGTCGCCAATCGCGCCTTATGGCAGCCTTGTGATCGCAAAGACCGGGTCATCCCTTTCATCCAGCGCAGCTGAAGCGGCAATCTGCGAAGCCGCATCCACAGCCGCCGCCCGCTTGGCCACGTCACAGGGATTTGTGTCGCTCGCTGACGCTCTGGAAGGCCTGACGATCGACACCGACGAAAATGGTCTGCCGACAGAAGATGCGCTCACTGATGCGCTGCGCTGTGGAGCTGATGCTGATCTTCTTGAAATTGCCATTTCAACGCCAGGCGGTGCGCGCGCCGCCGCTAGCGCCCTGCGCAAACAAGCCGCCACATCCGCGCAAACAAGCGCCGTTCATATCTCTGTCTCTGACTGGGATGACGCCAACACAGATCGCCTGACGCGGGCGACAGAGCGTTTGAACGGATTGCGCCTCGGATTGCATATCGCGCCGGAAAACAAAGAACGCCCAAGCGCTGACACACCCGCGGCCGTTCTCAATCTTGGCGCATATTGCGACGGCAAGGGACTGAATGAAGACGCTATTGCCGCTGATCTTGCAGAGTTACGCGCACTTGCGCCGGATGCGGTTGTCATTGTGACCGGTCTTGCCGCCAGCATTATGTCCGAAGGGTTAGCCTACGCTTCCGATGAAGGTCGCAAGCGCGCACGCGACATCGTTTCCGCGCTGCGGTCTGCATGCGAAACAGAAGATGAAACCGCCAGCATGACGCTCTCTTTTGAGCGCCCCATGCCCCAAGTGGTGTCCTGGCTTGGCGCTGAAAGCGTCGGCGCTGATCCGGTCCAGACTCTTATCTCCAGCCGCGATGAAGAAGAAAACGTGTTTGCGCGCTGCACAGGACTTGCGCTCAACGTCGCCGCCAATGAAAGCCAGCGTCAGGATGTGGCGCTGCGGGTGCTTGGCGCGCGAATGCTGGATCAGATTGACGGACTGGAACGTAATCGCCTCGCCGAGCGTGGCCTGACCGAAGAAGCGTTAGATCGTGTCGAACAGGCCCTGCGCGATGGCTTGCCGCTTAAAAGCGTGTTTTCCCGCTGGGTTGTTGGCGATGAAGTCATCAAAAAACGTCTAGGGCTTGCGCCTGAAGCGTTCGAAACAGATGGCGAATCACTTTTACGCACACTGGGAATTTCAGGACGTGAAATTGAAGACGCACGCGCAACCATCCAAGGGCGCAGACGTCCCGTATCCGACCCCAAATCGCCGTTGGCGGTCATCTTGCGTCGAGCAAGTGATATGAAGGTGGATGATTGTGTCGCCTTTGCCGGCTGTATCCGCGAAGCAAGTCCTGCCCCGATCGTTTTGACTGTGCCTGTGCAAGAAGACGGCGTGTTGAAAAATGGCGTTCTGAGCGTGTGCTATGAAGGCGCTGTGAAAAACCGAATCGGTTTGCGCCTGGAGCCATCCAAGCCGCAGATTGATCCGATCATTCTGGACCGCCTAGCCGAAGCTGAACGCCGCGCGCACACGCCACCAGCGTTTGTGCAATCTCAAACCATTGAGCCGCATCACCAGCCCAGCAAAGTGCCTAGCCACATTCAGGCGCCCGAATATTCCGACGCCCAGCGTAAACGCCTGCCGGATCGGCGCAAAGGCTACATCCAGAAATCCACTGTAGGTGGCCACAAAGTCTATCTTCATACCGGCGAATTTGAAAACGGCGAGCTGGGTGAGATTTTCATCGACATGCACAAGGAAGGCGCCGCTTTCCGTTCGCTCATGAACAATTTCGCCATCGCGATTTCTATTGGGCTGCAATACGGCGTGCCGCTGGAAGAATTTGTCGATGCGTTTGTGTTCACAAGGTTTGAGCCGGCAGGCGAAGTGACAGGCAATGATTCGATCCGATCCGCCACGTCGATTCTGGACTATATTTTCCGCGAGCTGGCCGTTTCCTATCTGGAGCGTGAAGATCTGGCGGAAATGGACAATCTGTCTTCTGACGGGCTTGGTAAGGGCGAAGCTGACACCACACGCAAATCCGCCCCCACACCACACGAAGCTGCGCGTCTGATTTCAAAAGGTTTTAGCCGCGGCGCCATTCCGGACAACATCATCTTCTTCGACGCCAAGAACACTCCGCGCGAAGATGACGGACCAGACGATAAGAACACGCCTGCGATCTCGTCTCGCTTTGAACCAGAAGACGCTATGGATGAAGAACCAAGCTATCTGGGCGATGCGTGTCCAAACTGCGGACACTTCACTTTGGTTGAAGATGATGGTGTGGCGCTGTGCGACGCTTGTGGCGCAACTGTTCAGATTGCATAGCGCGTAAATTCGCGTCTTTAGGGAATGTGGCGCAGGTTTTGCAGTCATGGGGTTAGATGCCTCAACCAAGACCAGAACTGCGACACATTCCATGCACAAGACGCTGATCGCCCTCCTCTTCGCCTTTTTTGCCCTTTCTGCGCCCGCTTTTGCACAGAACGCCGCACAGATTGAAGCGGTGCGTGATGGCGCAAAAGCATGTGAAGGATGCAATCTGTTTCAGGCTGAGTTTGGCTTGCTGGATTTATCGGACCGTGACTTGTCTGGCGCGCGACTTCGCCAGGCCAATTTGGAAGTTTCCACGCTGGACCGTACAAATTTGGCATCCGCAAACTTAAGTGTCGCCAACCTCTACGGCGCGCGCATGACCAATGCGAACCTGAAAAACGCAAACCTTCGCGACGCAACACTTGTCGGTGTATGGTTTGGCGGTGCTGATCTTACCGGTGCGGATTTAACCGGCGCTGTCATCTCCGGCTCTTATCTTACAACGGCAAAAGGTCTGACAAAGGACCAACTTGCTGGTGCGTATTGTGATGAATACACTGAATTCCCCAAAGGCCTTGATGCGTCGATGTGCCTTAACAACTAGGCTCGAGGTTACTGCAAGTTAAGTCGTCAAACCGGACAAATCGGCATATCCGAAATGCATGATACGTAACTTGACACCCCTTACATTACTCTCCGTACTCGGCGTAATTCTGACGCCGAATGCTGTGTCTGACGAGCCTGCCGTCGTTCGTTTGCAGCATGGTTTCAGCGGTGTATGTGAGGCGTGTGACCTGTCTGATCGCAATTTTTCAAGTGCGCATTTATCCGGTGGTCGTTTCCCAAGAAGTGATTTTCGTCGTACAATTCTGCAGGACGTGATCGCTTCAGGCGCAGTCTTTAAGGATGCTGATTTTACCGGCGCGGTGCTCAGTCGCGCCATGTTGGCAAGCGCAGACTTCACCAACACGCGCTTTATCGGCGCGACAATGAATGAGATTGAAGGCTCTGGCGCGAGTTTCAAAGGTGCGGACCTTTCCGGCGCAAACCTTTATGGCGCTGTGCTAGTCGGCGCTGATTTTTCTCAAGCCATGTTGATGAACGCCAGCATGAGCGATGTTCGACTGACTGGCGCCCGTTTGCATCAAACAAAAGCGATATCCGTGCAAATGGAAGACGCGGACTTATCAGGCGCCACATTGACGGAAGCTGATTTTACCGGCGCTGATCTTTCAGGATCTTTCTTCACAGGCGCAGTCCTGACGGATGCAAATTTTGTCGGCGCTGAACTAAACTCTACAGATTTCTCGTCGACACGACTTGAGGGCGCTGACTTCACTGGTGCGTTCGGATTGTCCAGCGCAAATTTCATGGGCGCATGCGGTGACGCCAACACACGCTTTCCTGACACGGTTCAAATTGAAAGCTGTGAAGTTGATGCGGAAATGGCGGTCGGCGGACCTGAGATGGAGTTCGTCGAGGATAGTGACGACTTCATAGAACTGCCCGAAAGCAACTAACCTTTATTTCCAGACAAAAGAAAAAGGCCGCTTCAAAATAGAAGCGGCCTTTTTTGTTTCCAGTTCTCGATTGACCCTATTTTGTCTCAACCGGTGTCAGACGCAGGAACAATTCGCGCAGCTGAGCTGCGTCTGCTGCTGACGGTGCGCCAAGCAATAAGTCCTGGCCCTGCTGGTTCATTGGGAACGCGATCACATCGCGGATGTTTTCTGCTTCTGCAAGCAACATCACAATGCGGTCGATTCCCGGTGCGATCCCGCCGTGTGGCGGTGCGCCATATTTGAATGCGTTCAGCATGCCGCCGAACTCTTCTTCCACGACTTCCGGACCATAACCGGCCAGTTCAAACGCTTTCATCATTATGTCAGCGCGGTGGTTACGAATGGCGCCAGAAGACAATTCCACACCGTTACACACGATGTCGTACTGATACGCGAGAATATCGAGTTTCTCTTCGTCCGTTTTGGCGTTTTCCAGTACCTCCAAGCCGCCTTGCGGCATAGAGAATGGGTTGTGAGAGAAGTCGATTTTCTTATTGTCTTCGTCCCATTCATACATTGGGAAGTCGACAATCCAGCAGAATTTGAAAATGTCCTCTTCGATGAGGTCGAGTTCCTCACCCACTTTCATACGGGCCGCACCTGCAAGCTTATAAGCGTCAGACGGCTTACCCGCGGCAAAGAACAGACCATCGCCCGCGCCAAGCCCAACAGCTTCAAGGAAAGCTTCAAGGTGGTCTTTCTGGAAGTTTTTCAGAACCGGGTCCTGACTGTCGACACCACCCTCATCCGCTTCTTTCAGACGCGCATAGCCAAGGCCTGGCATCTGCATGTCTTTTTTCGCCCACTTGTCCATGTCGTCGAAGAATTTACGTGATTTCTTCGTAGAGGCCTCAGGGGCTGGAACAGCGATCACCTTGCCGCCGCCATTGATGATTTTGGCAAAAATGCCAAAGCCAGTCTTGGTGTCGTCGGCAAAGAACTCTGTAACGTCTTTCAATTCGATCGGGTTACGCAGGTCCGGCTTGTCCGACCCATATTTCGCCATTGCTTCGCGGTATGGAATGCGCGGGAATGGCGCAGGCGTGACGGCCTTATCACCTGAAAACTCTTCAAACACGCCATGCATGACAGGTTCGATCGCTGCGAACACATCTTCCTGCGTGACAAAGCTCATTTCGATGTCGAGCTGGTAGAATTCCAGCGAGCGGTCAGCGCGCAAGTCTTCATCGCGGAAACATGGCGCAATCTGGAAGTAACGGTCAAAACCCGCCACCATCAATAGCTGTTTGAACTGCTGCGGCGCTTGCGGCAACGCATAGAAATTGTTCGGGTGCATGCGTGACGGCACAAGAAAGTCACGCGCGCCTTCAGGGCTGGACGCCGTCAGGATCGGTGTCTGGAACTCGGTAAAGCCCTGCGCCTTCATCCGCTCACGTAAAGACGTGATGACGTTGGACCGCAACATAATGCTTTTGTGCAAGGTCTCACGACGCAGGTCGAGATAACGGTGCTTTAAGCGAATGTCCTCGGGATATTCTGGCTCACCAAACACTGGCAGCGGCAATTCATCCGCTGTCGACTGGATCTCAAGTTCCGTGATCGTGATTTCGATTGCGCCGGTGTTGAGGTTTTCGTTCACTGTTTCATCAGAACGTGCAACTACTTCACCTGTGATCGAAACCACACTTTCTATCCGTAGACGTTCCAAAGTGGCAAAATGTGGGTTGTCCGGCTGTGCGACGCATTGCGTCAAACCATAATGGTCGCGTAAGTCTACGAACAACAGGCCTCCATGATCGCGCTTGCGATGGACCCACCCGCTGACGCGGACCGTTTTGCCGACATGTTCGGAGCGCAGTTCGCCGCAAGTGTGCGTGCGGTAAGCGTGCATTTTATGGAGACTCCTGCTTGGATATAAACTTGGCCGCACAAGCACACCTCTAGGCGCTGCTTGTCAAGCGATTGGAAGGAGCCGGCGTGTCCTCAAACACCCGCGAAAAGATAAATTTGGTCTCAGACACCCAAAGTCTGGAAAAAGCGTGTGAGGAATTGGCCAAAGGCGACTTCATCGCCGTGGACACAGAATTTCATCGCGAATCGACCTATTGGCCGAAACTCTGCCTGATTCAGGCGGCGACGATGGATTATGACGTCCTCATTGATCCCTTGTCTCCGGATCTGGAACTTAAACCGTTTCTCGATCTGATTGCGGACACCTCGCGTATGAAGGTGTTTCACGCTGCTCGTCAGGACATGGAAATTTTCACACGCCTGATCGGAACACCGCCTGCGCCTGTGTTTGATTCACAGATTGCCGCAATGGCGTGCGGACTTGGCGATTCGATTTCGTATGAAAATCTTGTGTCCCAGATGCTGAAACAACAGATCGACAAATCCTCTCAATTCACGGATTGGACGCGTCGCCCCCTCACCGACAAACAGCTGCATTACGCACGCGGTGACGTGACGCACCTGCGTTTGATCTATGTACAGCTGGTGGAAAAGCTCGAAAAGCTTGACCGTATGCGTTGGATTGCTGAGGAAACCGCGATCCTGACTGCGCCTGAGACATACGATACTGACCCTAAAAATGCCTGGAAGCGGATGAAACTGCGCAAACCGCGCAAAGATTATCTGGCCCTGATCGCAGCTGTCTCGGAATGGCGCGAAGCGCTGGCCCAGGAAATCGACAAGCCACGTTCACGTGTCCTCAAGGATGATGGCGTTCAGGAAATCGCTCAGCAAAAACCACGCGATGCGGCTGCAATGGACCGCTTACGCGCTGTGCCAAAAGGGTTTGCAAAATCACGCCATGGTCAGAGCCTTTTAGAAGCGATCAATGCCGCACTTGATGATCCGGACCTTTTTGCGCCGGAGATTGAAAAGCGCAAACCCACTCAGGCAACGCCTGGCGCTGTGGGTGATTTGCTGAAAGTGCTTTTAAAACACGTTGCTGATGAGGCAGGTGTCGCCCCTAGACTGATCGCAAACGCAGCTGACGTTGAACGCATCGCTTGTGAAGACGCACCAGACGTGCGTGCTTTAACGGGTTGGAGACGTGAAGTCTTTGGCGAACAGGCTTTGGCGCTAAAAGACGGCAAGCTTGCGCTGGCGGCGTCACCCAAAGGGGTAAAGGTGTTTGAGGTTTAAACCTCAACCGCCTCACCCGAAAACGACAATTTCGCTTCCATTCCTAGTATGGTCGCCGCCTGTGTCAGTCGCTTGCGCACCATTTCTGACATCAGCTCTTTATGTTCTTTATCAACGTCGAAATAAACGGCGCCGCCACGTACATCGAGGCGCGCATATTTTAGCAGGTCAGCCGAACGGCCAGAAAAATGAGCGCCTAATCGCATGAGCGCACCTAATGCGCGCGCTTGGGCCGCCATGTCGCTGTCTAAGAGCTTAGAGGCTATAATGTGGCGATATCCGCGTTGATAGCGGCAGGCGACTGCTAAGGCGACACCTGCGCGCTCTTCATGTGTTAGTCCTGCGTGCGGGGATGTGACCAACCATTCAAACGCCATATCTGCGCGGTGGTCCGGATGCATGCGCGCGCCGATGTCAGCCGCTAAACAAGCCGCTTCTGAGAGCCTTTCCGGCAAAGTGGCGCGTGCGGCGGCTTGTGTCCAGGGCGCCAAAGCAGCGCCAAAATGGGTTGCGTCCCGATTATAGGCAATCATCGCCTTAATCCCCGCCAACAAAGGATCTGCGGCTTTATGTTCAGAGGTTAACCCCTCATAGATCAATCCCTCACGCACGCCATAAGAGGCCGTTATTGCACGCTTAAACTGACCCACCTTCAAAATACCGTTGAGCACAGCTGCAGCGGCCGGAAGCGTTTTTGCGCGGCGCGTGGAAATTTCATTCATCAGCGCCAGAAGTTTTTTGTCTGGCGTGATCAGATTGTTTGTCAGCTCGATCAGCTCTTCAGCATTAATCGCATAATTTTGCAGGACGCGCAGCGGATAATTGGTCAATTCCATATGGATGCGCGTAATTGCCCGCCAGGCGCCGCCCACCATATAAAAATCAGTTTGTGATCCACGCAGTTCACCAGCTGAGGCAAGCGTTTCTTCAACCGTCTTAGAAAGGTCCTTGGCGACACCTGCAAAATCAGCCGGTTTGATATCCGAGGCCGACATTTTTTGTAGCCAGTCCGTCGACAACAAGGCCAATGGCCCAAGCTTGTAGGTCGTCCCGCCAGTGAAATAGCCGTCCACAATGGTGGAAAGTTCCAAACTTGACCCGCCAAGATCGCCGCACACGCCATCTGTTTGCGGTTGCATAGCGATAACGCCGGTCGCAGCAAGACGCGCTTCGTCCTGACCGCTTAGAACCTTGATCGAAAGCCCAATGTCGTGGCGCACACGCGCGATAAACTCAGGCCCATCTGTCGCATCGCGCGCAGCCGCTGTCGCAAACGCGATTTCTTCGTCTACCGCCTGCGCTTTCATCAGCGATTTAAACCGGGAAAGCGCCTTAAGCGCCGCATCAACACCTTCGGGATTGAGCGCGCCAGTTGAGGACATGCCCCGCCCAAGACCTGCAAGCACTTTTTCATTGAAGCGCGGCTGAATCGAACGTCCCGCCACGTCATAGATCACCAGACGGACAGAGTTTGATCCAATATCGACAACGGCTTTACGAACGACTTTCGCCGCTTTGTCAGCCGCCGCTTGTGAAGAAGAGGCGTTGAACATCAAATAACTCTACAGCTTCGAATTATACCGAAGGCTTAAGTTTCGGCGGCGGAGCATATTCTAGCGCGCTACCCCGTCCGGAGAGGCTGGGATATTTCATGAAATAGTCGTGCGCGCTGAACGGGTCTTCACTCTGTTCTTGTTCAGTTACTTCATCAAGAATACGTTTGTAACTTCCATCAGGTTGCAGAACCCAACTTTGCGAAAAATCGTTCAAATTGGCGACCATGATCTGGTCCAGAATCTGGCGATGAACGGTCGGGTTTTCAATCGACGTCATCGCTTCGACCCTGCGATCCAGATTGCGCGGCATCCAGTCAGCGGACGAAATGTATATCTTCGCGTCAGGCGACGGGAGGCCGTTGCCTGCGCCAAAACAGACAATCCGCGAGTGCTCAAGGAAACGCCCGACGATGGACTTCACCTCGATCGTGTCTGACAGACCCGGTACGCCTGGGCGAAGACAACAGATACCACGAATGACAAGTTCAATCGTCACGCCTGCCTGGCTGGCGCGGTAAAGCGCATCAATGACTTCCTTGTCGACAAGGGAGTTCATCTTCGCCCAGATCATCGCCAGTTTTCCGGCTTTTGCGTGTTCAATCTCTTCGTCGATCAGACGCAGGATTTCTGACTTCATGTTCAGTGGCGACATGAAGATTTTTTCCAATGTGTCTGGCTGAGAGTTACCCGTCACATAGTTGAACAGGCGGTTGGCGTCTCGTCCGAAAGCCGGATTGGCTGTAAAGAGCGACAAGTCCGTATAAATCTTCGCTGTGATCGGGTGATAATTACCTGTCCCGAAGTGCGTGTAGGTGCGCAGCTCGCCGCCTTCGCGGCGCACGACCAGACTGACTTTTGCGTGGGTTTTGTATTCGATAAAACCGTAAACCACCTGAACGCCGGCACGCTCAAGGTCGCGCGCCCAACGCATGTTGGCCTCTTCGTCAAAGCGCGCCTTAATCTCAACCAACGCCGTGACGTTCTTGCCTGCTTCAGACGCTTCAATCAGCGCAGCGATGATCGGACTATCTTTTGATGTGCGATAGAGGGTTTGTTTGATCGCCACCACATCAGGATCAGCTGCTGCTTGACGGATAAAGCCAACCACCACGTCAAAGCTTTCATACGGATGGTGAATGAGGATGTCTTTTTCTTTGATCCCCGCAAAGTAATCCCCGTTGTGCTCGCGGATACGTTCCGGGAAACGTGGTTCAAATGGCGGAAACAACAGCTCAGGGCGTTTTTTATCAATGATATCAGATAATTGCGCCATGCCGAGGATACCATCCAGCTCGATGATATCGATCGGATCCGCTTCAATTTCCTTGATCAGGAAATTTTTCAGCGCTTTTGGCGCATCCGCCTGCATGGTCAAACGCACGATACGTCCGCGACGACGACGCTTGAGCAGGATTTCAAACTCGCGGATCAGGTCTTCAGCTTCTTCTTCGATCTCAATATCACTGTCGCGCACGACCCTGAACACACAGCTGCCGACCAGTTCGCAATGCGGGAACAGGATGTCGAGGAAGATCGGAATAGTGTTTTCCAAAGAGATGAAACGACGTGTCACACTGCCATTACCCGCCACACGCTCTGGCAATTCAAGAAAACGATCAACCTGTGCGGGAAGCGGCACGAGCGCCTGCAAATCTGTGTGCTCAGTCTTCTTGCCTTCAGTTTTTCGCTTCAGCGACAACCCAACGGCAAACCCCAGGTTCGGGATAAATGGAAATGGGTGCGCCGGATCAATGGCGAGCGGTGTTAAGAGTGGGAAAACCTTGTCGATAAATGTTTGACGAAGCGCTTCTTTTTCCGCTTTTGTCAGTTCAGACGGATCAATAACGTCAATGCCGTTTTCGCTCAGCTCATTGTGCAGTTCTGTCCAGATCCTCTGCTGGGCGTGCATCAATGCGCGCGAACGCTCGCCGATCTTTTCGATCTGTTCAGCAGGGCTTAGTCCGTCCTGACTAAGACGCGTCACACCGGCCCGCATGTATTCGCGAAGTCCAGCGACCCGCACCATAAAAAATTCGTCTAGGTTGTTTGCTGAAATCGACAAGAACCGCAGGCGTTCCAGCAATGGATGACGCATGTTCTCCGCTTCTTCAAGCACGCGGGTGTTGAAATCCAGCCAGGACAGTTCCCGGTTAAAGAAACGCCGCGGCGACATCATCAATTTCTGCGATGTCTCACCCTCGTCAGACGCCTGCGCGCCGGTCGCATCCGTAGTGGTCGCCACAACAGGACGTGATGGTCGACGACGTCGGCCTGTGGTGCGTGTGTCTTGTCCGTCTGTCATATCCTCACCCTGCCCCTAGAAAGCTTCCTTGGATTAGTTTTCGTCGCCCGTATCGCCAAATTTTTCAATGGCCTTTCGGGCAGTCGTTTTGGTCAGCGCTTTACCATCCGCAGCCTCTTCCAGACATCGCGCCATTTTTTCTATTGCTTGGTATGACCGGACCATGCGTTCGGCAAGATAGCGCGCGGTCTCATCTGGCAATTTCATAAATCTGATACGACAGGCTGCAATCAACCGCTTCTCAAACGTATCCTGATCTAAGGGTTCGATGCGCACAACCGGAAAGGCCGTCAGGCGCGACTGCAGGTCCAATGGGCGCATATTCCATGTCGATGGGTCGCTCTTGCCTGAGATCAATATGGTTGCGTTTCTGTCGCGGCACAAATTCATTGCCGCCAATAAAGGCGCGCCATTTTCGCACAAATCCGCATCATCAACAGCTAACGCTGAGATCGAGAGATTGGAAACCTGCGTAATGTCAGCTTTCGCAAGGTCAGGACCTTCAATATAGGCTGCGCCTGTCTCTTCCGCCCATCGACGTAACAATCGCGTTCTACCGGACGCGTTTTCGCCAATCATCGCCATTTGACCATCAGGCCAGAAACGCCAGCGTGTCAGCATCAGCAGGGCTGATTCTGTTGCTGGTGTTTCTACAAATGGCAGCGCGTTAGGATCTGACTTTGGAAAGTCCAGCACGAGTTGCGCAGTCGATGTGTCGTGTCCCCCTGGCGCCTTGTCTGGCATCAAAAGTCTACCGGCTCCAAAACC
Source organism: uncultured Hyphomonadaceae bacterium (assembly GCA_964342355.1). GTDB lineage: Bacteria > Pseudomonadota > Alphaproteobacteria > Caulobacterales > Hyphomonadaceae > Hirschia. The sequence goes on along the minus strand of CAYFFG010000015.1, from coordinate 35,440 downwards.
CAGCCAAAGTCGCCAGCTGAGAGCCTTACGCCATTCGCGCGCAATTCTGCTGATAGCTGGTCAGGGCGTCCTGAAAAGGCAAATGAAAGGTCAGCGCCTTTGAGTGAAATATTCTCGACCTGATAATTTTTCACCAGACGTGAGTTCTTCAGCGCCCGCTCAATCGTCACCCAGCCTGTAGAATTCTGGTAAGATGCGACTGCCTGAACAGCTGTTTCGCCAATCGCACGCACAATCGTCTGGTTTTTCCACGCCGCCTCAAGGTATCCGACAGAGCTTTTGCGCGCATCAGCCATGGTTTCAAAAGGCCCCGTTGCGCCAATCGGCAAACGACTTTCTGTCTCTCCGTGCATTTCAAACAGCTGCACAAAAAAGCCTGTCTCTGTTGCGCTTAAACGCGCAATGACCGCGCGCTGTGCGCCAATCGCCAGAACTTCTTCTGACACATCCTCCCAGGTGACTGGGTCTAAAAAGACCTGAGTGGTCGTCACATATGGCGACAAGACATTCTTATCTGCGCGCCCTTGCCAGTTAAGCGCCCATTCTTCCCAACTGACGGTTTCATCCGCTTCCGGGACAATCAGGGCTAAACCTGCCTGCGTATCCACGTACGGCATATCATAGACATTCAGGAAAGATTTAACCGCACGTTCGTCAAATTTGACTGCTAACAGACCGACATAGCGGGTTGCAGATTGTTTCTCATCCTGCACGTCCACAGCCGCCGCCAATCGCGATGCGATCTGAGAGTTCATCGCCACCCCGCCAGCAGCGTTGCGGTCCTGCTGGGTCGTCAGACGATCCATCAGCCGTCTGGCCGCCTTTAGTCGCGCCTCTTCAAAGGCTTGTGCGCGAGCTTGCACGGAATTTTCCGCCGTCACGTCAACAGCAACGTCGGTCACAAGATATACATCGGCGTTCGCGGCGCTGACGGCGAGCCAAAGCATCGACGCACAAGCGGCTAAAGTTCGCAGGATACGAGTCATGGCAAATGTGATAACAGCGGTTTGTGCCAGTTCAAAGACGGTTATCCACTGGCGAACACATATTACTCATGCTAAGCGCGCCAGCCATGACAGATTCCAAACAAACTCCGCTCACATACAAGTCCGCAGGTGTCGATATTGATGCAGGCGACGCTCTTATCGACAAGATCAAGCCATTAGCTGCAATGACCCGTCGCGCAGGCGCTGACGCTGACCTTGGCGGCTTTGGCGGCGTATTCGATCCGCGCGCGGCCGGCTTTAAAGATCCTGTGCTGGTTTCAGGAACAGACGGCGTCGGCACAAAGCTGAAATTAGCGTTTGAAACCGGCAAGCACGACACAATCGGTATCGACCTTGTCGCAATGTGTGTGAATGATGTGCTGGCGCAAGGCGCAGAGCCCCTTTTCTTTCTTGACTATTTCGCCACAGGAAAACTGGAAACAGGTGTGGCAGAGCAGGTCGTCAGCGGCATCGCAAATGGCTGTAAAGAATCAGGCTGTGCGCTGATCGGCGGCGAAACAGCTGAAATGCCGGGCATGTATCAGGACGGACATTATGACCTGGCTGGGTTTGTTGTCGGCGCCGCTGAGCGTGGCAAACTATTGCCGCGCACCGAAGACATGCAGGCTGGCGACGTGCTTGTCGCAATCGCCTCCTCAGGCCCACACTCAAACGGTTATTCGCTTGTTCGCCGGGTTGTTGAACGGTCGGGCCTGGCGCTTGGTGACACATCGCCATTTGGCGAAGGCACGCTGGGCGAAGCTCTGCTGACGCCGACTAAACTCTATGTGCAATCCCTCAAACCATTATTGGCGAATGATCAGATCAAGGGGCTGGCGCACATTACCGGTGGCGGTCTGACCGAAAACACACCGCGTATGCTGCCTAAGACACTGGTTCCCAAGATTGATTATTCTGCGATCAAAACCCTGCCGGTGTTCGACTGGCTGGCGGAAGTTGGCGCAATCGAATCGTCTGAAATGCGCCGCACGTTCAACCTTGGCGTCGGCATGGTCGCAGCTGTTTCCAAAGAAAACGCCGACAGCGTTGTTGAAGCGCTCAACGCCGCCGGTGAAACAGCTTATGTTGTCGGTGAGCTTGCTAACGCATGACGATCAACAAGACCCGTATCGCCATCTTTATTTCTGGCCGCGGCTCCAACATGGACGCCATACTGGACGCGTGCGAAGCACAGGATTATCCCGCAGAACCGGTTCTGGTGTTGGCAAACAAGCCTGATGCAAAAGGACTGGATGCGGCGCGCGCCCGTGGCATTGCGGCTGTGGCTGTCGACCACAAGGCTTATGACAGTCGCGAATCATTTGAAAAGGCGATTCAGGCTGAACTTTCCAAGGCCAATGTCGAGTTCATCGCGCTGGCCGGTTTTATGCGCGTCCTGACAGAATGGTTCATTTCGCGCTGGGAAGGTCGGATGATCAATATTCACCCGTCCCTCCTGCCAAGTTTTCCGGGTCTGCACACCCATAGACGCGCGATTGACGCCGGATGCCGCCTAACCGGGTGTTCTGTCCATTACGTGACGGCTGGGGTGGATGAAGGTCCAATTATCGGTCAGGCCGTGGTGCCGATTTTCAAGGGCGATGACGAAGACACTTTGGCTGCGCGCGTTCTTAAAACCGAGCACAAACTTTATCCTGCCTGTCTTCGGGCTGTTTTGGAAAACCAGGACCGTGCAGGATGTGTGAGCGTCAATGAAGATGAGGCCAACTCTTTCATTATTTCCACGCCCTGAGCTTTTAGACTTTTCAATCTAAAATTCACCCGCAAATGCGCCTTACCGGCTTGTCTTGGCTGAACGGATAGCGTATCAGGCACTTTCCTCTGCAGGGGTATAGCTCAGTTGGTAGAGCATCGGTCTCCAAAACCGAGGGTCCCGGGTTCGAGTCCTGGTGCCCCTGCCAGGTCTTCTCGACCTAAGAAATCTTCCACATTCGATACATATTATAGCCTCGCCAAACGGTGTGATTGTGGCTGTTGAGACACGTTCTGGCGTTAAGTTTTCATAGTATCTGTATGCATTTATGCGCGTACACAGATCATTCGAACAATCCAATAAATCCAAAATATTCAACGTTCTTCGTAATTTGCGCAAGGAAGGTGCTTGCTTCGAGCAATGATTAACAAAACTGACAATTAAGGTTCACACCTTAGTCACACAAACATCACGCAACTGTCACCACCTGTGAATATAGGACCCTCAGAAAGCACGGGGTGCTTTCCCAAGAAAAATCCGGCGTTCGGGATCATGCATTCGCAATGATTGGGGATGAGCGACCGGCCATTTTTTGTCTTTATTCAGGGGAATGACATGAAAATGAACTGGCGCAACATCCTGCTTGCAAGCGCAGGCATGAGCCTTTCCGTCGCAACAGCTGCTGCAGAAGACGCTGCAGAGCAGGACACACGCGAACTCGACGCAATCATCATTGTTGGTGAAGGCATTACTTACTCAGCTGTTGAAACAACTGAGAGCATGCAGCTGCAACAAGCGCCTATCACTTCAGCGCTGGCTATTATCGACAACCTGCCAGGCGTGAACGTCAACGAAGGCGACACTTTCGGTTTTGACGACTGGTCCACTTCCGTATCTCTTCGCGGTTTCCAGACAAACCTTGGCGAACAGCAAATCGGTATCACTATCGACGGTCTGCCAAACGGTGGCTCAAACTACGGTGGCGGCGCTAAAGCAAACCGTTACATCGACAGCCAGAACCTCGGTACTGTTGAAGTGTCTCAGGGTACTGCAGACATCGCTTCACGTTCTAATGACGCTCTGGGCGGCACACTGAACTTCACAACACAAGATGCACTCGATGAAGAACGCGTTCGCTTATCTGTTTCTTTGGGTGAGTTCGAAGCTCAGCGCTTTTACGGTCGTTACGACACAGGTCTTTTCCTGAATGACACAACGAAAGCCTGGATCTCTGTTTCCTCTCAGTCTGCAACAGACTGGCAGGAAGGTTCAGCGCAAAACGAACGTGACCACATCGCTGCAAAATTCCAGTCTTCCCTCGGCGCTTTGGAACTAACTGGTTACGCGTCTTATGACGACACACACGAAGACAACTACCAGCGCATCTACAGCCTGGCTCAGTTTGTTAACAACCCAGAATCAGACGGATTGAACGGTGAATGGACAGGTATTCCGGCCATTGACCAAAACTACCGTCGTGGTTGGTCAACACTGCGTGAAAACTTCTTCGCATACCTGAAAGCAGACTACGAAATTCAGGACGGCCTCAACGTCAGCGCATCTGTTTACCGTCATGACAATGATGGTCGTGGTGACTGGGTGCCGCCTTACCTTGTTGATGTTGTCGTAGATGGCGCTGGCAATGCAGAATCAGAAGCAACTGGCGACGCTTTCGTTGAAGGCGGCCCTTTCCTTGGCCAGATCTTCTACGTAGACGGCAACAACGTATCTGTTGGCGCTGACGCTGACGGCGCGCTTGCAGTCCAGTCTTACCGCCACACACACTACCAGAAAGACCGCACAGGTCTGACAGCTGACGTCGACTGGACAGCTCAGTTCGGCGCAGTTGAAAACACTGTTCGCGCGGGTATCTGGTATGAAGACGCCACACGCCACGAGCACCGCGACTGGCACAAAATCTCTGACACACGTGTCGGCTTCCAGTTCGATCACAACCCGTACTATGTTCAGTACTCAATCGACTTCCCGCAGACCACGTTCAAATGGTATGTTGAAGACGTTATTCAGTTCGGTGACTTCTCCGCACGTATTGGCGCAAAACAGTTCAACAACGAAGTTGAACGCAAAGACCTGTTCAACCCAACAGACGCATCAGAAAACTTCAGCATCGACAGCGAATCAGACGTGCTTCTGTCAGCAGGTGCGTCATGGTCGCCAAGCGCAGTCGACGGCCTGGAGTTTTTCGCTGGTTACGCTGAAAACTACAAAGCAATCTCGGACAACCTGCTTGAAGAAGTTGATCAAGACACACGTCTTCCAGAACCAGAAACATCTGAAAACTGGGAAATTGGTGCGCGTTATGTTGGCGGCAACCTGCGCGGTTCGATCACTTACTTCGACACACAGTTTGAAAACCGCATTGTTGCGCTTTCAGAAGCTGAAGACGGTGAAATCGACTACCTGCAGCAATTCAGCGGCGGTTTCGTCAACGCTGGCGGTATCGACAGCTCCGGTATCGAGGTCGCCGGTGAGTACCTGCTTAACGACAACCTGAGCTTCTTTGCGTCATACACCTACAATGACGCAACATACCTCGGCACAGGCAGCCTCAGCCTTGACGATGACGCTGGTATCTGGGCAGGCAACACAGTCACGGGTATCCCAGAGAACATGTTCGTGGTGTCAGCTGACTGGACACGCAACAACTTCTACGGTGGTCTGTCTGTAAAGCATGTCGACGACCGCTTTGTGAACGGCGGACGTAACTTTGCGCGTACAGCTGTGATCGACGGTGTTGAAACTGTCCTTCAGCCAACAAACCCGCAAGGCAGCTTCATTATGGACGCTTACACTCTGGCTGACCTTTATGTCGGCGTATCCGGTGAAGCGATCTCAGACGACCTTTCCAACCTGGATCTGCGTCTGACAGTCAACAACCTGACCGACGAAAGCTACCTTGGAACGCACGCGTTTAACTCAGGCGCTTGGTTGGGTGCGCCGCGCACTGTTGTCTTCACTATGACAGCAGACTTCTAAGGTCTGACGTCGAATACCTTCTTGAAGGGGCGGACATGTGTTCGCCCCTTCTCCCGTTTCACAAAGCCTTTTGCGCATGGGAGCGTTTTCAATGGATTTTTCACGCCGCAAGACACTGGGCCTTATCGCCCTTGGGGGCGCAGCCGCCTGTACGACGACCAACCACGCTGACGTTGAAAACCCGGCGACACACGTTGAAGCCGCCCCGGCAAAAGCAAAGCATTTCCTGCATGGTGTCGCATCCGGCGATCCGCGCCATGACAGCGTTGTTCTGTGGACACGCGCGTCCAACGTTGACGATCTCTCGCTCGTGACATGGGAAATCGCTACCGACAAAGCCTTTGAAAACCTGCTGGCGGCAGGCGAGTCCGTCGCCAAAGCAGAGAACGACTTTACCATCAAAGTCATCGGTCAGGGTTTAAAACCTGGCGCCACTTATTATTACCGCTTCACAACACATGAAGAAAAATCTCCCGTCGGCCGCACCAAGACATTGCCGGTAGGCGCGCTGGATAAGCTGGGCGTTGCGCTTGTCTCCTGCTCCAACTATCCGTTCGGCTTCTTCAACGCCTATGCGGAGATCGCAAAGGACGAAGCCATCGACGTTGTCCTGCATACGGGCGATTACATCTACGAATATGGCGGCGCTGACGGCTGGGGCCACGAAACCGGCGCAACACTCAAACGCACGCACGCGCCAGCGCATGAAATCGTTTCACTGGCGGATTATCGTATGCGCCATGCGCAATATAAATCCGACAAAGGCTCTCAAGCCATGCACGCCGCACATCCTTTGCTTTGCATCTGGGATGACCACGAAAGCGCCAACAACCCTTGGAAAGACGGCGCACAAAACCACCAGCCGGAAACAGAAGGCGACTGGCCAACGCGGCGCGCCGCATCGCTTAAAGCTTATTATGAATGGATGCCGATCCGCGAACCAGAAGACGGCATGACACGCGAACAGGCTTGGCGGTCTTATTCCTTTGGTGATCTGGCGACATTGGTCACCATGGAAAGCCGCCACACAGCCCGCGGCGAACAGATCGACTATGCTCATTACGCCGAAGCCATCAATTCCTGGGAAGAGCGCGAAGCTTTCATGCAGGATGTGGTCAATGCGCCCCGCGCGATGATCTCCAAAGAAATGGAAGATGAATTCCGTTCGTCCTTCGGCCAATCGGTTCAGGCTGGTCAACCTTGGCGTATTGTCGGCAGCGCAAGCCCGATCGCGCGTATGTTGACACCGAACATCGCCGAACATGGCATTACGCCGGACATGAACAAGGCGACACCTGAAGGTACGCCGCCTTCGCTTGGCACCCAGGCCTTGTTCTGGAAAGGCCAGTGGAATTTGCCTTTCTACACCGACACATGGGACGGGTATCCGCGCGCCCGTGAAGAATTCTATGATGTCTGTCAGGAAGTTGGCGCAACAGACCTCTTCTTCCTTACTGGCGACAGCCACTCTTTTTGGGCCAACACGCTGGCTGACGAAGACGGCAAAGCCATGGGCGTTGAGATCGGCACCGCCGGTGTGACCTCCCCTGGAGATTTCGTTGAAAGTGGTTGGCCGGATGATGTGGCGGAAAAGCTCGACCGCGTGTTTGAACAGGAACTGGACGAAGTGCGCTGGACTGACAATATGCACCAGGGATATGTGCGCGTCGTTTACCGCCGCGATACCGCCACCGTTGACTATGTGGCAATGGATACAGTGCTTGCGCCAGATTATCGCGCCAAAACAATCCGCACTGAACACATTGTCCGTGTTGGAAACAGCATTGGCTATAAAGATCAGGCCTGATCTTTAAAATTTCAGACAGGGTAGCAGGCGCTTCAGCGCTTGCTATCTAATGTGTCGCTTTCATATAAATGCCTTTGTCTTGTGGCATTGCTGTTGTCATTCAATGATGTGGCCTGTTTCTTGAGTGTCGCACCATAAGGATGCGGCCGCATGCCATTATGCGACGCAAACGTCGAACGACCGGAGACTATCAGGACGAGAATGATGAATATGTTCGCACGCACAAAAATCGCAATTGCTACAGCTTTCATGGTGTTTCTCGCCGCCTGTGCTTCTGCGCCCGCCCCAACGCCAACAGTCGCACCAACACCTGTTGCTGTTGAAGCAACAGCTGACGCCGCGCCACTAAACACTGCTTCCATCGCAGATGGATATAAGTTGGGCAACGCAGACAGACTGCGCATCACCGTATTTGGCGAACCGACACTGTCAGGTGAGTTCGTTGTTGATGGCACAGGTCAGATTTCTTTGCCTCTGATCGGCGAAATTCACGCGACCGGAAAAACGGTCCGCGAAGTTCAGCGCGAATATGAAGGCAAGCTGAAAGACGGATACCTCAACAGCCCGCGCGTCTCAGCGGAAGTTATCGATTTCCGTCCATACTACATTCTTGGCGAAGTCGGCCGCCCTGGCGAATACCCGTACCAGGATGGTCTGACAGTCCTTAACGCTGTTGCCACAGCTGGCGGATTCTCCTACCGCGCGAACAAGAAAACCGTCTTCGTACGCGGCGCAAACGCAACAGAAGAAGTTGCCGTACCGCTGACCTCCAGCACACAGGTCACACCAGGCGACACAATCCGCATTGGCGAGCGTCTCTTCTAGTCGACCGCCAGACAGAATTCTTTTTAAAAACACCGGTCTGTTTGATCTTTGAAGATCTTGTGGGCCGGTGTTTTATTTTTTGCACGACAGCGCTGGACGAATGCGCCAGAAATCGGTATCAACCCTCTTCCTGAATCTGCGGGTATAGCACAACGGTAGTGCAGCAGCCTTCCAAGCTGAGGATCTCGGTTCGATTCCGTGTACCCGCTCCATTCAGTTTTTCAGTAAAATTTGTTTCTCAATTCACATAGACGATCGTCTCAATCCTTTGATGACGCGCACATGTTTTCCTCCATGCCCATCAAACCGATTACTTTAAATTTATGATTTAGGCGTGTATTGTGCGGTCTTGAGGGGGAAGCGGAATGATTGCGCAAATGCGGTTATCATTAGCGGCTGATCTGGCGTGAATTTCGCTCTGTTACCCTTAAAAGGGAAACACCTATTCCGTTCTAGAACACAAACATGTGGCTAGACGAGGTGGATATCGGGAGTTGGGGCGTCAAATGTCTCTTGTGCGGCATGATCCAGATACAGTTTCAGCTGACAAGCTGAACCAGCAGCAGGCTGGAAATATGCCTGATGTGGTCTCAGCAAATGAACCCGAGCGCAAAAACACTGTCGGCGTGATCATTGCCGCTTACAATGCAGAAGACACGATTGAGCGCGCGATTGCATCAGCGCTTGCCCAACCTGATGTGGCGCAGGTGGTCGTAGTTGATGACGCCTCCCCTGACACGACATTTATGACTGCGCGGGATTTTGACGATCCGACTGAGCGCCTGCTCGTTGTCCGCCAGAACGTCAATCAAGGCCCATCTGCTGCGCGTAACCGCGCGCTCTCGCTCTTGCATACCGATTGGTTCACGGTTCTTGATTCAGACGATTTCATGGATGATGGCCGTATTCGCGCTTTGCTGGACGTGGCCGAAGAAGGCTATGATTTTGTCGCTGATGATTTGTGGCTTGTCATGCAGGATGATATCGACGGCCCGCGCGACAATATGTGGTATCCGGACAAGAGCGAACACCGCACGGAAGTGTCGCTGGCCATGTTCGTCGACGGCAATATTCCCAACCCGGACCGCAAGCAACGTGAGTTAGGCTTCTTGAAGCCGATCATCCGCACATCCATCCTGTCAAAGCACAAGCTGTCTTATGATGAGCGTATGCGACTTGGCGAAGACTATGACCTTTACGCACGCATCCTGGCGCTGCGCACATCCGCTGTCCTGACATCGCCAAAAGGATATGTCGCCGTTCGCCGACGCGATTCGTTAAGCGCACGCCACGGACACCGCGAACTTGAACGGCTGTATAAAAGCACAATTGCGCTTACGCGTTTACCTGGAACCGACAGTTTTGAACGACGCCTCCTGCGCAAAAGTCGCTCTAACACGTCAGTCCGGTATCGTTGGGCAAGAATGATTGATGCGGTAAAAACCAAGAATGTTGTCAGCTTCGTTGGTTGTTTCCTGACGTCTCCTGGCAACGCTTTTAAGCTGGGCACGCTGTTGTTCAGCGAAATCAATAAACGCCTTTCTAAGAGCTAAACCGACGCCTTTAGGCGAAACTGGCCCCCTCTCTTCACGACGCGGTGAGGACGTTCGGTAAAATCTTACCTTTTAAATTAACAAGTTATTTGTGCGTACCCGCCTAAGGTCTTATCCGAGGATCAATGTTGAGAGGTGGGCTGCACCATGAGCGCTTACGCACAATCTCAAATCGACAAAGCACAAGTTCTGGCATTTTCGCCAGAGCGCACAGCTCCAATTGAAACGACAGAGTATGGCGATGAAAAATGGCCAGCCTGGAAAACCACACTATTCGTGTTGGTCTTCTGCGGCAGTTTCTGGGCTGGCGTCGCTTATCTATTCATAGGCTTATTCAACTAACGAAGTTTCCTTTCCCTCCCCGGAAGTCCCCCGAAAGAAAAACGCTCACCTTCATCCGGAAGGTGAGCGTTTTTTTTGTATGCGCTAGGAAAGCCGACCCGTGTGTGACTGTGAACGGGATAGGTCAGGCTTGTTTGCGAAGCTTAGTACGCGCCCTTACCAAACAGAACCGCAGGCACTGATTTGAACAGGATCGCGATATCAGCCATCAAGGACCACTCACGGACATATTTAACATCCAGCTTCACACGGCGATCAAAGCCAGTGTCGCTGCGACCAGAAATTTGCCAAAGACCGAGAACGCCAGGGCGCACAGAGCAATAAACCGAAAAATCTGCTGGCGAACCATAATCTGGCGCTTCAGCGCGCGTAATCGTTCGCGGACCGATGACAGACATTTCACCACGCAGAATGTTGATCAGCTGAGGCAGCTCATCAAGGCTGGTTTTGCGGATAAAACGACCAAGGCTTGTGACACGCGGGTCATTCTTCAGCTTTTTAAACTGGCGCCACTCTTCAGCGGCTACCGGGTCGTTTGCAAGCACAGCTGCAAGCCTGTCCTCAGCATTTGCGACCATTGTGCGGAATTTGTAGCAGTAAAATTCCTGGCCATCGACGCCAATACGACGTTGCTTGAAAAACACCGTGCCGCCGTCATGCATTTTAATAAGAATGGCAATCATCGTGTAAAGCGGGAACAGCGCAATCAACATGCTGATGCTGAGAACGATATCCATCACACGCTTGCCAAGGCTTAAACGAGGTTTTGACCAGTTCGACTGACCATGTCGAAATCCGGAAAAGACATCAAAGAGCCCATTATCGAGAATCGTATTGTGTTTCACAGCCTTAATTTCCCGTTCACCAATCAAGATGACTCCTGACAGGCAAATTCCGCGCCAACGTCCCTAAATGGCTTCAGGCAATAATTCCATCGAACGAATTCGACGATTGTCCCCGGCTACGAACCACAAAATTGTCCCTCAGTTCGCCCCGCCCCATTTGGGTCTCGCTATAAATAAATCATCCAACTATATTTGCAATCTGTTAGTTCTTTTTTTCTCCAACCACGGGAAAATTTGAATGAACAAGTAAACTGACGACTGAAAAGGTTTCAGCAAATATCGAAAATGCCAAAAGTACGCTCACTTCCAGCCATCTTTTTAGTGTCGGAGGCTTAGACGCGGCGGTTTATCTTAACTTTTGTTTATTTTGCAACGATAGCCGTAACGAATACCGCACCATTTTGGCACACTTGCCCGCCCAGGCCCACCTTTAAAAGGCTAAAGTGATTCGAAAAATCAAAGTTCGCGCCCCTCGGAATAGCTCCGTGACGCCATTACTTAAAGGCGCTTTTACGTCGCAGGATCGCCCGGCACGTCCGTCACCTCGCCAACAGCAAGCACAGGCGAAGCGTCAATGCGCTCCGCGTCCATCAAGGACACAATGCGCAATAAAGCCGAAATCAGAAAACTCTGCTCCCATTCCGCCAACAAACGAAACCGGTCGCGGAAGGTGGTTTGCAGCATATCTGGCGCGCCCTTCAGCGCTTCTGCGCCAAGCTGAGTGATACGCACCCACACTTTACGCCGATCGCTGTCACCGCGCTGGCGCTCCACCATCCCTGCGTCCTGAAGCTTGTCCAGCAAGATAGAGATAGTCGCCTGCTTAAGGTCGACAGCGCGCGCAAGATCGCCCGTCAGTGTCTCACCGCGTGTTTTGAGCAATTGCAGGACCAATAGCTGCGATGCGTTAAGGCCGGACTTGGACGCCAATTCTTTTACGTTCGCATCTGTTGCTTTCAGAATGCGTCGCAATGCGACAAGCGCCATCTCTGCCTGATCATCTGCAGTAATCGCCATATTGGTCACAACCTTTTACCCAAGTCACCGAACGAGCCTCATAGCGCGCCGTCAGTATCTGGTCGAATCGAATTGATGAAGCAGATGGAACTTTTCTGCGAGATATTCGTTTTTCAATCAAAATATTTAACTTTTGACACTTTGGAAAAGCCTTATGAAATAAACCCTTTCGCCTATGATCAGGGCAGTTTTGGAGCCTTTCGATCAGTTAATGAGCAGGTGGTTGCTAATATTTAGCAATCCCATTATATAGATCATCAAACTATTTAGTGAGACAGGACTCAGCAGCGTTTTAAAATGCAAACAACAATGATGACAGCTGAATCAGAACAGACGGACGATCCGGACGATAGTATCAAACGTCCGCATGCTGCCGATGGCGCATGCGTGCACGACCTCATCGCAGCCTGCCCGCCTCTGGACCAGAACTCGCTTTACGCAAACCTTCTGCAATGCAGTGATTTTTCGCAAACATGCGCCATCGTCAAAACACATGATCGCGCAGACGCCTGGGTTTCCGGTTATATCCCACCGGATCAACCGGACGTTTATTTCCTCTGGCAGGTAGCCGTGCGCGAAACTGCGCGTGGTCGCAAACTGCCGCAAAGGATGCTGACGGAGATTTTCGCCCGTCCCATCTGTAAAGATGTGAGGTATCTCAAAACGACCATCACCCCGGACAATAAAGCGTCCTGGGCCTTGTTTGAGCGGGTCGCAAAAACGCTCAACGCGCCGCTAAATTCTGCGCCGCACTTCGATAAAGACGTTCACTTCAAGGGAAACCATGAAAGCGAGATCTTGGTCACAATCGGTCCGTTTGTTCGGCCCGGCAGTGACAGCTGACGCGTCTTTTAAATCTTCACCCCCGCTTTGCTTATTAAAAGTCATCTCTAAAGGAGCATGAACACCATGCCGTTCGACAAGACTGACAACATCGACCCAATTTACAAACGCCGTGAATCCGAAGTCCGCAGCTACTGCCGTGCGTTTCCAACAAGCTTTGAAACGGCCAAAGGGGCTATCCTCACAGCAGCTGACGGCCGTGAGTACATCGACTTTCTGGCTGGCTGTTCCACGCTGAACTACGGCCACAACCCGGAAGCTTTGAAACAAGCGCTTGTTGACTACATCACAAGCGACGGGCTGACGCACTCAATGGACATGCACACTGAGGCCAAAGCCAACTTCCTCAACCTGTTTGAAAACAATATCTTAAAACCGCGCGGCATGAATCACCGTGTGATGTTTACAGGTCCAACTGGCGCAAACGCTGTTGAATCCGCGATGAAAATCGCACGCAAGGTGACGGGCCGCACAGGCATTATCGCCTTTACCAACGGATTCCACGGCATGACATTGGGCGCGCTGGCCGCCACAGGTAACGCTGGGAAACGCGCAGGCGCAGGCATTCCGCTGACGGGTGTGACGCACGAACCTTATGACGGTTATTTTGGCCGCGACATCGACACAGCTAGCCAGCTGGACGCAAAACTGTCTGACCCTTCTTCAGGTCTGGATAAACCAGCTGCGATTATCGTTGAAACCACACAAGGCGAAGGCGGACTTAACGTTGCTTCCGCTGAGTGGCTGAAAAAGATCGAAGCAATCGCCAAGAAACATGACGCACTGTTTATTATTGATGACATTCAGGCGGGTATCGGCCGTACTGACGGTTTCTTCAGCTTTGAAACAGCTGGTGTGAAACCGGACATTGTCACGCTGGCCAAATCACTGTCCGGAATGGGCCTTCCATTCGCTCTCACCCTGATCCGTCCTGAACTGGACCAGTGGAAACCAGGCGAGCACAACGGCACATTCCGCGGCAACAACCACGCATTCGTGACGGCCGCTAAGGCGATCGAGCTTTTCTGGTCAGACGATAAGTTTGAAACAGAAGTTCGCGCAAAGGGCGAGCTCTTGAAGAAGCGCCTTTCAGAGATCACCGCATCCGCTTCAATCGCTAATCGCGTCAAAGGCCGCGGCATGATGCGCGGTATCGAAATGAAAGATGGCGACCTTGCAGGCGACATCTGCGCACGTTGTTTTGACAATGGCCTGATCATCGAGACCAGCGGCGCAAACGATGAAGTCGTCAAGGTTTTGTGCCCGCTGACCATCACTCAAGAGCAGCTCAACAAAGGCCTCGATATCCTGGCCGAAGCTGTCAGCGCGATTGACGCGAAAACAGCCAAAGCAGCCGCTTAAAACACAAAGACAAATTAAAGAGACGATCAATGATCATCAGAGACTTAGCGGAAGCTGAAAAGTCAGAACGCAGCGTATCAGCAGAAGGTTGGACATCCGTCCGCCTTCTCCTGAAAGACGACAAGATGGGCTTTTCCTTCCACATCACAACGATCCACGAAGGCGCTGAGCTGCACCTGCATTACAAACACCACTTTGAAAGCGTGTTCTGTATGGAGGGCGAAGGCTCAATTGAAGACCTGGCGACCGGTGAAACACACCAGATCCGTCCGGGCATCATGTATGCGCTGAACCTAAACGACAAACACATCCTACGCGCTGACAAGGGCGTCGCGATGAAAATGGCGTGCGTCTTCAATCCGCCGGTCACCGGCACAGAAGTACACGGACCTGACGGCGCATACGCTCCAGCAGAGGAAAACGCGTAACCCCTCGCGTTTATCCTCAAAACACCAGACCAAACGAGACATTTAGATGACTCACACAGTCGAAAAAATTGGCGGAACGTCGATCGCGAACACCCCCGTTGTCTTTGACAATGTGCTGATCGGCGACCGCAAAGACCAGAACCTTTACAATCGCATGTTTGTTGTCTCTGCATATGCAGGGATCACAAACCTTCTTCTGGAACATAAAAAAACAGGCCAACCCGGCGTTTACGGGCAATTTGCCGACGCACAGAATAAATGGGCGTGGAGCGATGCGCTCACAGAGCTCAGCCTGGAAATGCGTCGTCGCAATGAAGAAGTGCTTGACGATGAAAACGATCGCAAAGTCGCAGATGACTTCGTGCGCGAACGTATCGAAGGCGTGCGCAATTGTTTGATCGACCTTAACCGCCTTTGCTCTTTCGGTCAGTTCCGCCTCGACGAACACTTGACCACTGTGCGCGAAATGCTGGCGGGTCTGGGCGAAGCGCATTCTGCGCACAACACCGCCCTGCGCCTACGCTCGCTCGGCGTGAACGCTGTCTTCGTTGATCTGACCGGCTGGCGTGATGAGCGCGACCTCACTTTAGAAGAACGCATGAAAGACGCGCTCGACAAGATCGACATTTCCAAAACCATCCCGATCATCACCGGATACGCCAACTGCCTTGAAGGCATGGTGAAGCTATATGACCGCGGATATACAGAAGTGACCTTTGCGCACCTTTCATCCCTGACTGGCGCGCGCGAAGCGATCATCCACAAGGAATTCCACCTTTCCAGCGCTGATCCAAAACTGGTTGGCGAAGACAAGGTTTGTAAGATCGGCGCGACCAACTACGATGTCGCCGACCAGCTTTCCAATATGGGGATGGAAGCTGTTCATCCGAACGCTGCGAAAATCTTACGCCAGGCAGGCATTCCTTTGCGGGTGAAAAACACGTTCGACCCCAAAGACGATGGCACGGTCATCAAGGGTGACTTCATGCCGCCTAAACCGCGCGCGGAAATCATCACGGGTATCAAAAGTGTGGATGCGCTGGAAATCTTCGAACAGGACATGGTCGGCGTAAAAGGATATGACGCGGCTATTCTGGATGCGCTAACCCGCCACAACATCCGCATTATTTCCAAATGCTCAAACGCCAACACCATCACGCACTATGTCGATGGCACACGCAAAGCGCTTAATCTGGCGATCGAGACCATTGAAGCAGCCTTACCGGCGGCGACAATCAATCGCCGAAAAGTTGCGATTGTTTCTGTTATCGGCGCAGATCTGGACAGTCCGGGCATGACAGCTGCGGCGCTTTCTGCTTTAGCTGAAAGCAACATCGGACTGGTGGGCGTTCAGCAAGTGACACGTAAAACAGATATCCAGATCATTGTGGACGAAGATAACTTCGACGCAGCCACAATTGCTCTGCATAAAGCGTTGATCGAAAAAAAATCTGACGCCGACGGACATCGCTTAAAAGCTGTTGCATGACGACAAAGAAGGACACCCTGAGCGGCGACTATGCGACGTCCAGCGATGGTCTTTCCGGATATCGTAACGTTCTTGCAATTGTAACAGCGCTGACCTTGCTTCAAACAGCCATGGCGGCGCTCGCCGTGGTTGTTGCGCTGACACTGCGCGGTCAGGGTGTTTCCAATATCGTCCTAGGGGCTGTGTCGTCCGCTTTTGCGGGCGGCTTTCTGATTGGCGCGCGGTTTTCTCCGATTGAAATTGCGCGCATCGGGCACATTCGCTCGTTTGCCTTATTTGCCGCTTCAGCGACCATTGGCGCATTGGCCCTGCACTTTGCCGGACACTGGTTTGTCTGGCTGATTATTCACTGTGCGCTGGGGCTGTGTTGTGCGGCGTTGTTTGCCTCCGGCGAAAGCTGGATTGCCGACGCTGCGCCTCAGCATCTGCGCGGTTCGATTATCGGCTTCTATCATCTCATCTCAAAAGCCGGCGCTATTGCCGGTCCTTTCATTGTTTCAGGCCTGATCGGCAGCGTTGAAAGCTTTATGTTGCTGGGCATTCTATTCGCCAGCTCCTTGATACCCGTCACCTCAACACGACGAAGCCAGCCAGTCCTGACGACAGCCACACCTTATGGTCCCAAGAAAATCTTTGATGTGGCGCCGACAGCTGCCGTGGCAGCCTTCTGTGCAGGCGCCGTAAACAATTCCGTCGCTCAGCTTTACCCGGTGTTTACCGCCACAATCGCGCCTGAAGACGGCGTCGGTTTCACCGCCCAATTCAACGCTTTCATGCTGGCTGGCGCAATGATCAGCCTGTGGCCGGCCGGTCTCATTTCAGATCGTATGGACCGGCGCGTCGTGATCGGCGTACTGGGCTGTGTTGGCGCAACATCAGCATTCTTATTATGGATTTTTGCAGGCGCAGACCAAAAGTCGCTGACACTGACACTCGCCGCGCTCTATGGCGCCGGTTCGCTAAGCTACTATGCGATTGCAGTCGCACATGCCGCAGACCGGTCACAACCAGAAGAAACCACCTCCATCATGGCAGGCATACTCGTGATTTGGGGGATCGGATCTGTGGTCGGCCCCATCGCCGCGGGCGCCGTGATGAACACCCAATCAAACGGAAAAGGCCTGTTTCTGTTTGCTGGCGTCATATTGACGTTAATGGTCACTCTATTGTTCACGCGGATCATCCGTATGAAAAAACCTGTTCCAACAGAAGACAAGGAAGCTTTCGCCGCCTCACCGGCCACATCGCTTGCAATTGCTGAATTCGACCCGCGCGGCGGGGACGAGCAATTTGACCTGTTTTCCAACTCAGAAGAAGCCTCAGAATGATCATAACAAGCTTTCTGGCCATTCTTGGTCTTTTCCTCGCAATCGGTCTTGCTTCAGCGCGCAAAGCGACTGGCGAACGCAATGATTATTACCTGGCAGGCGGCAGCGTTAGCCCTTGGCTGACAGCCCTTTCCGCTGTCTCGACCAATAACTCCGGCTACATGTTCATCGGCGTGATTGGCTACACATATGATGTTGGGCTTGCCTCCATCTGGCTGATGATTGGCTGGATACTCGGGGATTTCTTAGGTTCTCTCTTCATCCACAAACGATTAAAACACGCCACTGTCGACACGAATGAAGCCTCTTTCGTTTCCGTCCTTGCTCACTGGCAGGGCAAAGACAGTTTTCCGCTCTGGCGGCGTATCGCAGCTGTGGTGATGTTCGTCTTTCTTATCGCCTATGCTTCAGCGCAGATTTCAGCTGGCGGCAAAGCCCTTCAGGGCGTTTTAGGATTTGATCCGCGCCTTGGCGCTGTCGCGGTCGCCGCCATCGTGATCGTTTATTCCATCGCCGGGGGCCTGCGCGCATCCATCTGGACGGACGGCGCTCAGTCCATCGCCATGGTGCTCGCTATGGGATTGTTGTTCATCGTCGGCCTCAACGGCGTTGGCGGCTTTTCCGGCGCAATAGATCAATGGAACGCTCTGCCTGGTTTCCTCGATATTTATCCGCCAGACATGATTGTCGCCGGCGTTGGCGGGCTGGCATTGTTTATTTTCGGTTGGCTGTTTGCCGGTTTCTCTGTTGTGGGCCAACCCCATGTCATGGTGCGCTTTATGGCCATGAAAGACGAGAACCAGATGACCCAAACGCGCATCTGGTATTATGGCTATTTCATCCTGTTTTACCTGCTTGCGACCGGCGTCGGCATGCTGTCACGCCTATACCTTCCAGACCTGGCCTCGCTTGATCCGGAACTTGCCCTGCCGACCATGGCTGTCGAACTCTTACCGGACGTGCTGATCGGTGTTATCCTGGCCGGCATATTCGCCGCCACCATGTCCACAGCCGATTCGTTGGTCCTGTCCTGCTCAGCTGCAATCACCCATGACCTGGCGCCGAAACGTCTGGAATCGTCTGTGGCGTTGAAAGCGGCAACCGCAGGCTCAACCCTTCTGGCGCTGCTTCTTGCCCTCTCTGGCAATCAAAGCGTGTTCAGCATCGTTATTCTGGCCTGGTCGACATTGGCGTGTGCGTTTGCGCCGCTTCTGATTCTCTTCGCGCTCAAGCGCCGCATCAGCGAGACCAACGCCATCATCATGATGGCGATTGGCGTGGGCGTGGCCCTGATCTGGCGTTATGGCCTTGGCTGGCATGGCGACATTTACGAAGGCCTGCCTGGCATTCTTTCAGGTGTCGCGTTTGGTTGGATCGTGTCCAAGGCTTCCGCTCCAAAGTCAGAAACAGCGGACGCCTAAAGTAACTCAGAAAACACGTGCGTGTGTGTTTGCTTCCATGACGGCTGTTGCTACCTTCCCTAGTCATATGATGAGGGAGCCTGATCCGACATGAAAACGCGCGCCGCTGTGGCATTTGAAGCCAAAAAACCATTGGAAATTGTCGAGCTGGACCTTGAAGGTCCCAAGGCAGGCGAAGTTCTTATCGAGATCAAGGCCACAGGCATTTGCCACACAGACGCTTACACACTGGACGGGCTCGATTCAGAAGGCCTTTTCCCGTCTGTGCTGGGCCATGAAGGCGCTGGTATTGTGCGCGAGGTTGGCGCAGGCGTGACCACCGTTCAGCCGGGCGATCATGTGATCCCGCTTTACACGCCGGAATGTCGCCAGTGTAAGTCATGTCTTTCTCAAAAGACCAATCTCTGCACCGCTATCCGCGCGACACAGGGCAAAGGCGTCATGCCCGACGGCACCTCACGCTTTTCCTATAAAGGCCAGACCGTCTATCACTATATGGGCTGCTCTACCTTCTCCAATTATACCGTCCTGCCTGAGATTGCGGTTGCTAAAATCCGCGACGACGCGCCATTCGACAAAGCCTGCTATATTGGCTGTGGCGTCTCCACCGGCGTTGGCGCGGTCACAAATACCGCCAAGGTCGAACCAGGATCAAATGTCATCGTCTTTGGTCTGGGCGGTATCGGCCTCAACGTCATTCAGGGCGCAAAACTGGTCGGCGCTGACATGATTGTCGGCGTTGATTTAAACCCGGACAAGGAAGAATGGGGCCGTAAATTCGGCTTGACCCATTTCGTCAATCCAAAGGACGTGTCCGGCGATCTTGTCGCGCACCTTGTGGAGCTGACCCAGGGCGGCGCTGACTACACCTTTGACTGTACCGGCAACACAGATGTCATGCGCACAGCGCTGGAAGCCTGCCACCGCGGCTGGGGCGAAAGCATCATTATCGGCGTAGCCGAAGCTGGCAAGGAAATCGCCACCCGCCCCTTCCAACTAGTCACCGGGCGCGTCTGGAAAGGCACAGCCTTTGGCGGCGTGCGCGGCCGCACAGAAGTGCCTGGCATTGTCGACTGGTATATGGACGGCAAGATCGAGATCGACCCGATGATCACCCACACATTGCCGCTGGAAGACATCAACAAAGCCTTCGATCTGATGCACGAAGGCGAGAGCATCCGGTCTGTGGTAGTGTTTTGAACGATAGTCAGCCCGACAAGAAATATCTTCGAACTGACGAATGGTTAGAACTACTTGAAGCCACTCGCTTCGCTCATTCAAGATTAGCTGAAATAGAAAATCCGCACGCTTGGCGGTGGGTGATTATCGGCACTGTATTGGCGCTACAAGGAGCCTGTGTTTTAGCCCTGCGTGGCGAAGATTCAACCGGATCAAACCTTTTGGAAAAAGGTCAACGAGAGGCATATTTAGAATGGCTTTCTTCTACCCCAATCAAACCGACTAAGAAGTGGAAAAACGCTTCTGTTGCCAGTCTCTTTCGCAGAGTTTGCGGCGAGGATGCTGAAATCCCCGCCCCCTATTCCGCCAAACTCACATCCCAAGAATACAAGGATGTCGAAAAGGCTATAGAACTCAGGAACGAGTTTATCCACTTTGGTGAACAAGGTTTGAGTTTGGAACTCGCCGGATTATCGAGGATTTGCCGAGCCAGCTGGAAAACTGTTCGACACCTGTGCATTAACTTCCCCACGTTCAGTCATGGCCGCAATCAAGATTGGTTGTATGAAATGAAATCAATCATTGATTCTATTGAGTTAAAACTGACACAACACGAGAGCTCGCAATGACCCTCGAAACCCTCTCCTCTAATCGTGCGCTTGGCGGTGTGCAGCATGTGGTCAAGCATGCATCCGAAGCTACGGGCACGGACATGACATTCTCCATCTTTGTGCCGGACCACGCAGATGGTGCAAAACTGCCGGTGCTCTGGTATCTTTCAGGCCTCACCTGCACCCACGCCAATGTCACCGAGAAAGGTGAGTTTCGCGCCGCCTGCGCCAAGCATGGCATCGCCTTTATCGCGCCAGACACCTCCCCACGCGGTGACGACGTGCCCGATGACAGCGATGGCGCATACGACTTTGGCCTTGGCGCAGGGTTTTACGTCAACGCCACGAAAGCGCCCTTCAGCCAGCATTACAAAATGCGCGACTATATCGAAAAAGAGCTGCCATCCCTTGTCGCCGCACACTTCCCGCTCGATATGACGCGACAAGCCATTACCGGCCATTCCATGGGCGGACATGGCGCGCTCACCATCGCGCTGCGCAACCCGGACAGGTTTAAATCCGTCTCTGCATTTTCGCCGATTGTTTCACCGCTCAACTGTCCATGGGGTGAAAAAGCGCTCACCGGATATATCGGCGAAGATCGCGCGCTTTGGCGCGAATACGACGCTTGCGCCCTTATCGAAGATGGCGCGCGCGCGCCGCATATGCTGGTCGATCAGGGCACAGCGGATAATTTCCTGGACGGCCAGCTAAAAACCCACCTCCTAGAAGAGATCTGCGCGGCGACCGGTCAACAGGCAACCATTCGCATGCAGGCAGGCTATGACCATTCCTACTATTTCATCTCCACCTTCATGGCGGACCATGTGGACTGGCACGCCAAACACTTGACGGAATGATCTCTCGATTAGCGACCTGGCAACACGCAGGAACAGCCTCGCAGCCCGCCACCCAAGACAAAAACCGTCATAACTGAATGTTTTTTCTTGAGCGAATGTTGGACTTCGTTCAAATTCCTCCTCATCGCCACGTCACATAATTAATTCTGAATATCAGAACGTGGCGATAAAAATGACGAGGGGAGACAATCAATGACACACAAACTGACCATCACGACAATTCTGGCCGCTGCGCTAGCTTTATCAGCCTGTGGGCAAAGCGGCGAAAGCGCATCTACATACAAAGGCGACGAATTGCTGGCGAACGGCCTTACGATCAAGCAAATGATTGAGTCGCGTCAGCACAATCTGAAAGACCTGGGCGGCGCATTTAAAACCATCAATGATCAGCTGCGCCAGGAACAGCCTTTAGGACAGGAAATCAAATTCGCAGCGGCTGAAGTGCAACGCCACTCACAAGACATCGCATCCTGGTTCCCAGAAGGCACCGGCCCTGATTCTGGCGTTGAAACAGACGCTTTACCGGAAATCTGGACCCAACCGCAGGAATATGCGGACACAATTGAAAAATTCAAAACGGCCGCAGCAACCTTAAACACAGCTGCTCAGGCTGGCGACATTGATGGTGTGAAAGCATCTGTTCGTCCGGTCGGCGGTGCTTGCAAATCCTGCCACGACAACTTCAGAGTCGACGATTAATCAACTGTCCTACTGGGCCGCCATCATTTTTTCTGGTGGCGGCTTCAACACCTTTTTTCAAATACCAAAGACATATCGCTCAGGTCTGTCTCGCTGCCCCACTCCCCTAATCAATTGCCGGTCCGCTTTCGCTTGACAAACAATCAGGACTGACTGAATGTATTGATACAAATACACAGTACGGTCTTAGGAAAAATACAATCACCAGGACCGACATGCTTTGGGAGGAGCAATGCGTACGAACCGCATGAGCCATCTGGCCAGCGCTGTTCTGGCGGTGTCAGGTTTTATTATTGCCGGATGTTCTGAAAAGGCCGCCGTTTATGAGGGCGAGCCGGGCGTTGTGAATGTCCGTCGCGTCACCGAAACGCAATATCGCAACACCATTGCAGATGTTTTCAACGACAATATCGAGATCCGGGGCCGGTTTGAGCCTGAAATGCGCGAAGAAGGCCTTCTCGCTATCGGCAGTGCAAAACTGTCAGTCACGCCATCGGGTTTTGAGCAATATTTCTCCATGGGCGCTGATGTCGCCAACGCTGTCGTATCAGAAGAAAACCGCTCAGACCTTATGCCATGCGAACCTACCGCTGCTGACGCCAGCGATGAAGCATGCGCCAGAATGGCGTTGGCAGATTGGGGGCAAAGCCTGTTGCGGCGTCCGCTCAGCGAAGGCGAACTAGAGGCCGTACTCCAGGTTGCAAATAATGTCGCAGACCAGAGCAACAATTTTTATGCTGGACTTTCACAGGGACTGACCAGCCTTCTTGTCTCTCCCGATTTCCTGTTCAGAATCGAAACAGCCGAAGCTGTGCCCGGCAAATCTGGCAAAGTGCGTCTGGACGGATATTCCAAAGCAGCGCGCCTGTCTTACTTTTTCTGGGATACCACCCCGGACGACGAACTTTTATCGCTTGCGGCATCTGGCGATATTCACAAGCCGAAAGTTCTGAAAGCACAGATTGAGCGGCTGGCGACGTCTGAGCGGGCCGAACATGGCGCGCGCGCCTTTTTTTCTGACATGCTGCATTACGATAAGTTTGCGACCCTGACCAAGGACCCGCAAATCTATCCTAAATTTTCGCTAGCTGTCGCTGAGTCCGCGAAGGAACAGACGCTGCGCACAATGGTGCACCACCTGATAACCGCAGAGCGTGATTACAGAGACATTTTCACGACCCGTGACACCTTCCTGGATCGCACATTGGCCGCAGTCTATCAGGTGCCTTATCTGGGCGATGGCGACTGGGTCGCTTATGAAATTCCCGAAGATGCCAATCGCGAAGGCGTTTTGACCCAGGTCAGTTTCCTGTCCGCCTTCTCTCATCCAGGACGTTCCTCGCCTACATTGCGCGGCGTAGCGGTGAATGAAATCTATCTGTGTGAAGCCACACCGCTGCCGCCGGCAAATGTCGATTTTTCGATCGTCAATGACGTCTCCAACACCGAACTGCGAACTGTCCGCCAACGCCTGATGGCGCATTCTCTGGATGACTCCTGTTCGAACTGTCACGACCTGTCAGACCCGGTTGGTTTAACGCTTGAGCACTTTGACTCCATTGGTCAGTTCCGCACCATGGAAAACGGCGAGGTGATTGATGTCAGCGCCGAGATTAAAGGCATGCAGGTTGAAGGCGCTGCAGGCCTGGCAGACGCCCTCAAAGCAAGCGAACAGGTGCCAAGCTGTATTGTTCAGAACCTCTACGCTTACGGTGTCGGCCGCGCTGTCGAACCCTCCGACAATGAATTTCTAAATCAGCAAACCAAGGCGTTTTCAAAGAACGGATATCGTTATCCGGCGCTCCTCAAATCCATCGCAGCGTCAGAAGAATTTTTCCACTTTGAACCTCTTTCGCCAGGAGCGCTTCAATCGGCTGCGCAACACCAGTCACAAGGACCAATGGGAGGCCAAAAATGAGCCGCAAGTTTTCGCGTCGTAGCGTTTTAAAAGGCGTAATGGGCGGAGGCGGCGTCGGTATCGCGCTTCCCGCGCTTAACATGTTCCTGAATGGCAATGGCACGGCTTACGCTGGCGAAGCAGCAAAACTGCCGGTTCGTTTTGGAACTTATTTCTGGGGGCTGGGCCTCACACCGGGTCGCTGGGTGCCGGAAAAGATCGGCGAAGGCTGGGAAATCACGCCTGAACTCCAGTCCCTCGGCGGCGGCCTGGAAAAGAAAGTCAGCGTCTTTTCTGGTTTCCGCGTTCACCTCGATGGCCGTCCAAATTTGCAACACTGGACCGGTCAAGGCGCTGTTATGTCAGGTCTTGCCCCCACCAAAATCGGCACGTTCGACACATCAACATTTGACCTTCAGGTCGCAAAAGCGATTGGCGGCGGCACACGCTTCCGGACGATCCACCTAACCCCGTTCGGCAATCCGAAACTCTGCTATTCCACCGCAACAGGCACAGGTTTCAACACACCGGAAACAACGCCGCTTGCCTTGTATGAGAAACTCTTCGGCGCAGGTTTTCAGGATCCAAACAGCCCGGACTGGAGCCCAGATCCATCCATCATGGTCCGACAAAGCGTCCTTTCTGCAGTGACTGAGCAACGCAAAGCCCTGCTCTCAGAAGCCGGACACGCTGACCGCCAGAAACTGGATCAATACTTCACTTCCATCCGTGAAATGGAAAACCAGCTCGACGTTCAACTTCAACGCCCCGCGCCAGCACAAGCTTGCTACATTCCCGAAGCCCCGCCTGAAACACGCCCATCTGGTCGCATCGACAGGGTCAACAACGCCAACAAACAGATGGCTGAACTGATGGCGATGGCGCTGGCATGCAATCAGACAAAAGTCTTCAACGTGGTCCACACATCTGCCACCTCCGAAGCTTATCTGGACGGTGATTCAAAGATTTATCACCTGCACACCCACGATGAGCCGGTTGATCCAAAGCTGGGCTATCAGAAAGTCTCTTCCCAACTCGCTGAACTCTCCTTCCGCGGCTATGGAGACTTCCTGCGCGCGCTCGACGCCATCGAAGAAGGCGATGGCACACTCCTCGATCGCACGCTTGTGCTTGGGTATTCCGACACGGGCTACGCCAAAATCCACTCGACCGATAACATCCCGATGTTCCTGGCCGGCGGCGCTGGCGGCGCACACAAAGGCGGCATGCATGTCGCCTCAAACGGTGACCCTGTCAGCCGTATTTCACTAACAGCACAACAGCTGGTTGGCGTTCCTGTCGGACAATTCGGCGTTGGCAGCATGATGACAGGCAAACCTGTAACTGAAGTGATGGCGTAAACGCAAAGGGACCGCGCGACCAAGAACAGATAAAGACGCCGCGGTCCGCTTTACCCGCTCTCGGGAGGACACACATGATCAGACAGAAGCTTCTATCCTTAGGGTTGCTGGCGGGGCTCACTTACGGGCTTGGCTGTAGCGCCGCGAGCGCATGGACCAAGACATTCGTCATCGATTGGCTGGAACCAGCCATGTATTATGGTGGCCCGGAGCCAGGCGACGCTGCGCCAGGAACAGACTGTCCAGCGGGCCCAACGCCTGAAAACAACTGGCATGAAATGCTCAAGACCAAGTGGCGCACCCAGGAAGATGTTGATCGCATCAACAATCCTGAAAACCCCACACGCATCATTGTCGGCGGCCTTCGCACACCGCATCCCCAGAAAATGATCTATGACTGGCCATGGCTCTTGCCAGACCCAGGCCTGCAAATGGTCACCGGTCCCCACGCCTACGGATTTGATCTGGATAACGACCCCGACACTGGTTTTGAGATTGGGATGAATGGCGACGACACAGGCGTCGACAATGAATACTATCGCGCTATTGGCTGTGTGATGGCCTGGCGCGGCTCCACCAAAATCGGACACCACGCAAAATATGTCATGGACGGCATGCGTGATGGGCGTTTCACGGTGCTGCTAGCCCTGTCCGGCGAAGGCGATGACTGGCGCAATGATCCCGACGTTAAGATGGCTTTTATGATGGGCCAGGACCCAGTGATCAAAGACGCGAATGGCGAAATCGCTGAGGACTTTACGTTTCGCGTCCAGCCTCACCCGGAAAACCAGTCTGTCTTTCCAGTAAAGATCAAAGACGGGATCATCACCCAACAGGATGGCGCGCCTTTGGAGTTCACCTTTCGCGGGGTGGACGGACCTGTCACGCTCCACCAATCCAAAATGCGTTTTGAAATCGGCGAAAACGGCCATCTGCACGGCTTTGCCGGCGGGTATCAGGATGTCGATATCGCTTACCACGAACTTGCGCGCGGCGGTGCGACGTATGAACTGACCATGCGCATGAACACGCAATCTGTGTGGTATGCGCTTCTGCGTCATGCCGATGGACTGTGGGATGAAGCGCGCAATCGCTACACGGGTATCTCAAAAGCCTATCGATTTTACGGTACGCCCGCGATCATTGTTGACCCGGACAGCACCGCGCCAATTTCCGAAGCAAAGCTCTTTGATGGCCCTGCCCCCAAAGAGGGTCGCAGGTTTGGCGGTAACCGCACGGGTGTTGAACTTATTTATCCGTCTTCGGAGGAAACAGAAGCCCAGTCCGCCGCTGTTCCCAACTTCAAACGGGACCAGATAACAGAACACGCCGCGCTTGATTAATCAGGCGCGGCGCGGGCTTGAAGTCTTAACTCCGCCTTATGGCCGACCGTCTCTGTCAGCCACAGGATAGACATGTGAAACACCATATTCTCAAAGGAATACGGACTGGGGCAATCAGTTGCCCGCAGGGTCGCGTTTCAGCCAGAAGAAGAAGTCAGGAGATTCCCCTTTGACTTCGCCCCAGCCAATGATCGTGTCGTCATCCACTTTGCGAAAATAATCCATGATTGGCTGGCTGTCATAGATAATGGTCGCAGAGACTTTTCCTTTGAACTGAACGTCTCTTAAGCGGGCTGCGCCCAACTTGTCGAACACGCCAATTGACCCATCTGCTTTATTCACCAGAAGCGGCTCGACGAAATCTGCGCTGTTGAAACGTTTGCCATACCAGTTGATGGGGTCAGGCTCCGCGCCGCCATCAAATTTTCCGCCACGCCATGTGCCCAGAATGTCCTCGATGGAGATCGGCTCAAGCTCCAGATAGTCAGGCCACAGCTCACTTTCAGCATACGCCGCACCGCTTTCAATCCGCTCCGCCCAACGCTGTTGAACAGCTTTGTCTGTTTTGCCCGCCTCTTCATGGCCTGCATGCGCCTCAGCTGATTTCGCGCCAGGTTCAGCATAAGCGCCGCCCGCTAAAAGAACGGCCGCAAGGCTGGCTGTCAGAATGTTTTTCATCGTGCATGTCTCACCAATTTATCAGTCCGCAGTGACGGCCGGTGCGCACACCCACCCCCAACAAGCGCTGATCCATTTTCAAAATTAGTATATTGGGTATGCTCGAACACCTAGAGCGCAGTCAAGCCGAAAAACCTCGCAAAATTAATGTATTTATGACAATGTAACCACTATCATTCCCCATATTCGAATTTGCGGTTTGAAATCCCAACACCAAAAACCAGCACAACATTGAAAGTCGCCGCGAGAGATAGGCCATTCCAAAAACACCAACAGCGCCCACCCAAAAATGACAATCTCACTGTCTAGCGCTTAAACACCAAATAGGCCGGTATCCCCCCCCCAATAACCGCTATAATTGAGATAGTTTCGACAATAGCGATCTTGAAATCACTATATTTCCACCTGGAATCCCAGGGTCATAAAACAACGCTTCATCAGCCAGCTTCGCTTCATCAAACGCAGCTTTACGCCTCCCAAACCGCCCGGGGTCGGTCATGAAACTATAAAGCCCCAGATCTTTCCAATACGACCATTCGCCCGCGCTTTTCGTCACATCAACCGCGCACTTTTGCTTAAGCACTCGACACAAGCTGTAATCTGAATTGAGCTTGCCATCCATTTCCAGAACCACATCCAGAAATTCGACCTCCACGCCCGGCGTGTTCTGCAGGCAGGTCTTAACATCTTGATTGCAGTAAAAAATATTGTGCGAACCCGATTTTTGCGGCCTCTGAGCAACCCGGCCAATCTTGCTTAGACTACGATAATCACCCCACAATTCATGCTTGCGACCAATATACTTAAGATTTAACGGGCCACTCAGATCGGAAAAGGGGGTGCTGACAACCTTCATCCAGTTTTCAAAACTATCTGCTTCTGAAAAGGTGAGCTCTCCGATCCATTCATCCAAATCCCAAGGCAGATGAGATTGCTCGAAATCATCTTCGAATGGGACAGGGTTCTCCAGGAAATGCCATTCATACCAGACCATTTCTGGGCGGGACGAACGTTTGTAGATTTTCGCTCCCGCCGCAAAAAAAGCCCGTACATGATCAGGCGTATCCTCCGGTTTATAGAGGTATTGGCCACGCGCCAGCCGCTCCCGGTAATTCTCAAACGGATCATTGCTTTCCATGGTGCTCCCCCCAAGCTTCAGACAAACTCTACAAGACGTTATGCGACAATGCAGACGGAATAAACCTTACCTGAACCAGCAAGGCCTGCCAGCGGAATCAAGCCTTGCTCAACAGCGCCACTGGAGCAACATTTTCGACCTGCATCCAGAAGCTCCTCATCAGCACATATCTTTCGCGCGCCGGTCCCAAGTATCGAACGGACAGAGTCGGCAAACGATCGTCGCCTTCCTGAACCAGAGAGACGTCAAAAGGTCCCCAGTCCACACGAGCCGAAATCCTCTTACGCAAGAGCTCCGGATCCCCGTTCCAATCGCACTGAAACAAAGTTTTGTCCTCACACTGACTCACCATTTGTGAAGGAAGACCAGATCTGCGGTGTTTCCGGTTTTTTCGCATGCCACCACGCATGTTAACCGAGCTTTTTGTGGTGGTTTTAAGCAATTTCTTTGCTGCTAAATTCATGACGGACTCCTCTCTTGGAGCCAAGTCGTAGAACAATATTAAATATCTGAATAATCTTGTTTTTGTTTATATGTTATAGAAAATAACTATATACCCCTAATTCTCGAGCAGGTCTGAAGCCACATCTCGAAAGATGAGGCCCAACTTTTGGATATTGTCAGCCAGAGGCGAACTCTCGCGCCAGATCAAAGAAATCGTGCGCGTAGCAAGCGGGTGCCGGATCGGGCGCACAACCTGATCAGGATCACGGCGAGCTTCAATCATGGCGTACAGACTAGGAAGTATGGCAATGCCCGCTCCCATGCCCGCCATCTGCCGAATAGCGTCTAGCGACGTGCCTTCATATTCCGTCGACACGTGCGCTCCTGCGGCATCGGCAAGGTTCTGCACAATAAGAGACAAGCGGTGGCCATATCCAAGGCTAAGGATTTCCCGCCCCTTCAGGTCGCTCAACACGATCGGCCCCTGCTGCGCAGACAACGGGTCATCATTGGCGGCGCAAACATAAAGAACCTCATCAAAAAGCTGCATGAATTCTGCGTGCACATGATCTTCAGCGGTGGAGATGACCATATCAAGCCGACCATCATTCAGTTTTTCTTCCAGGTCGATGGTGCGCTCTTCTCGTACGCTCATACGTAAATCGGGATATAATGCGTGAAGTTCTCGGACGGCGCTTGGAAGCAGATAAGGACCAATCGTCGGCAATGTCCCCAGCCGATAACGCCCCGTCACGCCTCCAAGGGATTGGCGTGCGGCGGTCTTGAGGTCCTCCAGCTGCGTCAGGATGATGCGTGCGCGGCGGACAACTTCTTCTCCTATCGGGGTCAGCACCGCACCGCCGCGCCCTCGCTCCAAGACTGTGACTCCTAACTGCGCCTCCGCCTCGGATATCTGCGCGGAAAGACTCGGCTGGCTGACGCCAAGCTGGCGCGCCGCATCAAGAAACTTCCCGGTTTCAGATACGGCGACAATGTATTGCAACTGACGAAGGGTCGGTCTCATCTATAGCCTTATCCTATCGAATAGCACGTTTTCTTGTATTTGAATTATCGAACATATACGGCGATATCTTAGTCATCGCAAGAGAGAAAAGGAGAAAACAGCGATGTTCCGACTGAAACAGACCCTTCATGCCCAGCGCCGGCTGGAGGCGCTGCTTCAAGGCCGCCGTAGCCGGAATAAGGACCGGCGCGCGGGAAGAGACCCCCGCCATGCGGGCGCACAGGATGAAGGACACCCACCTCCTTCGGCCACGAACTACCTTAATCGCCGCCGACGTCGCCAAAAACGTTACCAGGCAGCCTAAACAGAAAGGAAACATAACTTGTTCGCCCTTAAAGACCTAATTGCTGGTTGGCTCGAAGACCTGCTGGAACCTGATGACAATCGTCGTCGAAACCCGGCTTTCGCACCTGCCCACAGTCGATCAAGAGACGATAGAGAGGCTCTGAATCGATGGGAGGACGAAGGCGGGCAGGCTCGACAGCGAAACAGGTTTGACTTCCTGGAAGACTGAACTCGACCTTACCGAACTAGCAGTCAGCCTTGGTCAGTTGCCCCAGCCCCTCAACCTGACCTTAAGAGCTGACTGCTGCGACCCTGTTGGCGCTCCAAGCGCGCCCTCCCCGACACTGACGCTTAAAGTGTTTCTCCCCCAAGCAGAAACATCGGAGCGCCAACGGGTCGCGAATTTTTCTAAAAAACAATCTGGCCGCAACGCGGTGAAACGTCATGAGGATAACATCATGAGAAAACTATTCACGCCTGACTCCAACACACAGAACTTGTTCGTTCCAGATGCCAACGACGTATCTTGGGAAGATGTAGCGCAGGCCCAGTCAAGGTGGGCCGAGGCCATCGTCGATATTGGCAACGTCTACCTCACTGGAGGCGACTACCGGACATGCGCCGAGGCTCACATTCTCGACCTCTACGGTTTTGAAACCGGACCTGTTCTATTCAAGCCGACTCTAGCGGCTGAGCAACCTTTCCGCACCACGTTTGAAACTGCGCTCTCCTACTTTGTAGGCGGTTCTGTCGCGGAAGATCGCGGTTTCGCCCTGCGTCCCTGGTCGCATGTCGAATTTGGCGATCGGAATGTCGTTTTCATCGACAATGGCGCTTTCGCCATGGGTAATTACGTCTTCACGCCTCACAGTACGAACGAAGAGCCTGTGCACGTTGAATACACCTTTGGCTACACACGCAACGAAGATGGCGTCCTGCGTATCTGTGTCCATCATTCCTCCTTGCCCTACCAGCCACAGGGAGGAAGCGCATGACCCGCAGACAGACAAGTTTGCAACGTTCACCGGTATCCTCAACAGCGCGCTCCACGCGTGACGCCTCACGTATCAGAGCGCTGTCTTGGAAGGTCGCGGAAGTCGAAAGGCAGATTCTGAACGAATTGGAGCGTCCTTTGCCGGATACGCTGCGCGTGACGCAGCTGAAACGCAGAAAGCTCAGTTTGAAAGATGAAATGAGATCCATCCTCGTCAGACGCGCTCGACAGAACGAACCTTCTGTTCGAACCGCGCGAAAGCAGGAGGCCTCGCGTAAACATGGATAAGGTCGTTTCCAAGATACAGGACTTTCTGAAACTCGAGAGCGCGGCTGGCATGATTCTCATGCTGGCCGCGGCCCTGGCCATAGTCGCCAACAACACCCTCTTCAGTCA
This sequence comes from uncultured Hyphomonadaceae bacterium, assembly GCA_964342355.1. Classification (GTDB taxonomy): domain Bacteria; phylum Pseudomonadota; class Alphaproteobacteria; order Caulobacterales; family Hyphomonadaceae; genus Hirschia. The sequence goes on along the minus strand of CAYFFG010000015.1, from coordinate 3,574 downwards.
TTGGTATAGCGGCTTTTTGTCGACACCCATGGCCATACAGGTCGGCGCGCTCGAAATCGCCAAGCCGCTCTTGTTGTGGATCAATGATGGCTTGATGGCTGTCTTCTTTCTGCTCGTGGGATTGGAGATCAAACGCGAAATTCTTGAGGGCGAGCTGTCGTCTTTCGACAAGGCAATTCTTCCTATACTTGCCGCCGTGGGAGGTATGGCGGGCCCGGCGCTGATCTATGCGGGGCTAAACTGGGGCGACCCTGAGACCATTCGCGGCTGGGCGATACCTGCTGCGACCGACATTGCGTTTGCGCTGGGTATCCTCGCCCTGCTCGGAACCCGTGCGCCAGTATCGCTAAAGATATTTCTGTTGGCGATCGCTATTATCGACGACCTCGGCGCAATCATTATTATCGCTTTGTTTTACACGGCTGACCTTTCGGTTCAGGCACTGGCGCTCGCTGCACTTGGTTTTGTAGGGCTTGTGGCTCTCAACCGAATGGGGGTTAAGCGTATCGCACCCTACATTCTCGTGGGCCTCTTCATGTGGGTCTGTGTGCTGAAGTCCGGCGTGCATGCGACACTGGCGGGTGTGCTGACAGCGTTAGCTATCCCGATTATGCCGCGCAAGGAGACAGGCCAGTCGCCACTTCACAAACTTGAGCATGGATTACATCCATGGGTGGCGTTCCTTATCCTGCCGGTCTTTGCATTTGCGAATGCAGGCGTGGACCTGCGAGGGCTATCTGTCGAAGCCCTGCTTGCGCCCGTCCCGCTGGGTATCGCGCTAGGCTTGTTCATCGGAAAACAGATCGGTGTGTTCGGACTGACCTTCCTCGCCGTTCGGACAGGCATTGCGAAACTCCCATCCGGCGTCAACTGGATGCAGATCTATGGCGTCGCCTGTTTAACTGGCGTGGGTTTCACAATGAGCCTTTTCATCGGCGGTCTGGCATTCAACACGCCTGCTCAACTTGACGCTGTGCGGCTCGGCGTTTTGATGGGCTCCGTGATGTCTGGCATACTCGGCTATCTTTTCCTGCGGATGGCCTCTCAACCTACAGAGCGCCAAGCGGAGCGAACCATCGCGCAAAAAGCTAGGACAGCCTAAGACGTCCCTATCGCAAACAACAAAAGCTCGCCGTCCTTAAAGCGGCGAGTTTTTTCATTCCAGCACCGATATCAAATGAAATGGTGGAGGGGACTGGATTCGAACCAGTGTTCGCCATTACGCGGGCGGATTTACAATCCGCTGGATTCAACCACTCTCCCACCCCTCCACGGAATGCTGCGCTGGGAAAACGCAAGGCCATCTCTTTCGCGCTTGACGCAGACTAAAAGAAGCTTCAAGCCTGCCTGCTCAGATCCGGCGGAGCGCGCTTTATAAACATGAAGAACCGACCACGCAACAGGCATGATGCGAGCAAACGCAAAAATCCCGCTCGCCCACAAAAAACCTCAAGCATTCAAGCACTTCCAGAGGGCGAAGTGTGGCTTTGGGGCGTTCATCCGGTCGATGCGGGCCTAAAAAACCCGTCCCGGACGATTCTTGACGGGCGCATTACGCGCAACGCCGCCATCAAACTGGAGCTGGACCCGGATCATCCGCCTACCCCGTTTAGGCTGGTTGAACCACGCGAAATTGACGACATGCTGCCACCTGGCGCTGTGCATCAGGGCGTCGCCGTGCGGGCCCGCGAACTGGATGGCGATACGCTTGAAGGTGTCATTCTGGGCAGGCAAGGCCCGCTTGTTATTCTCGATCAGGTGACAGACCCGCAAAATGTCGGCGCTGTCTTTCGCTCGGCTGCAGCTTTTGGCGCAAAAGGCGTAGTCATGCAGACGCGCAAATCGCCGCCACTGTCCGGCGCGCTGGCCAAGGCGGCCGTTGGCGCGATTGAGACTGTGCCGGAAATCCCTGCCGTTAACATCGCCCGCGCCGTCGATGCGCTTGCCGAGGCGGGCTGGTGGGTTGTCGGGCTGGATGGCGAAAGCGAAACTTCCCTGCGTGAGGCGTTTGAGACGCCAGCCCCCATCGCGATCGTTCTGGGCGCAGAAGGCCCTGGCATGCGCCCGGCTGTCGCCAAGGCCTGCTCACAATTAGCCCGCATCCCCATGTCGCCGGATATGGAAAGCCTGAACGTCTCCAACGCTGCCGCGATCGCCCTTTACGAAGCGTTTGTTCGGCACAGTTAGTGCCCCCAAGCCTGTCATCCCCCCAACGCCCCACACATAGTGTTTTTGTCGTAAGGGTTCGTCCAATCAGGTGATTTGCGCACGCCGTCCAACCACACGATAGGCGCTCTCAACAATGGCGCGGGCTTTGTCTTTGGGAAAGATATAGATCCAGCGAAGACCAATTCTGGACAACAGAAGGTAAAGCGCAGTTGCTCCGCCCACACATAACGCCGTTGCTAGAATTGGCGCTATCGTCTGAAGCGTTTCCGCCCCCCTAAAGGCCTCAGGCATGTAGACAACGATCGGAACGAGGAACAGGCCATGTCCGAGGAAAATGCCCAAAGACCTTTTTCCCATCCAGGACATCGCTGATCCCACCTGGTCGATCCGTGTTAAAAGCACCGACACCGCAAAACCGATAGCTGTGCCGCACACAGCCCGCACGGTCTGGGTCTGCCAGAACAGCGCCTCTGACTGGAACGCCAGCCAGTTGGCAATGATAAAGCCAATGAAACTGAGACCAAGAAGCGCAAGCATGCGGTTGCGCGAGTTGGCTTCCTTGATGATCAGGTCACTGAAGAATAGTCCCACAAAGAAGAACAGGCAGTAGTTGAGAATGTTGTGAACGACCGCATCCGACACAATCGGGAAATAAGCCGGGTGCAGCCCCATATCATTATACAGCGTCATCGCCAGCGTCCCCGCCAGCACCACCATGGACGGCAATTGACGCGTTATCAGCGCCAGAAAGCACATCACGCCCAGCGCCAGCACAAACCATAACCCGTGAGTGGGCTGAACCATCGCTTTTGCAAAATAGATCGCAATGCTCTCACCGCCCAGAAATGGCAGACTGAGCACATCGTCAAAAGCAATGCCGCATATCACTGTCCAGACCATATAGATCCATGCGATCGGCAACAGCTTGTATGCGACAAACTCGCTCGGCGGTTTTTGATAGATATACTTGAGCGCAATACCGGACGCCAGGAAGAACAGCGGCATGCGCGCCTGCTTCATAAAATGATCAATCTGAACATAAACAGGGTGCACCAGATCGACTTTGTCGAGCCATAGGATGCTATGGTGAAGCACCACCAGGATGATCGCAATCCCTTTAGCAGCGTCCAGCCACTTCAATCTTGTATTCGTCATGTTCATCTTTTCCTGGCCAGCGCCGCTTTCTCCAAAGCAAGCAACTTTCACGCCAGCGCCTTCGCATTATCCGCCCAAACGTAGCGACACTGCCCTAAAATCAGCCAAGGAACGCCCCAGCGGTCAAGCAAACCTGTTTAAGCTTTGGCCGTTTCACATTTCTGATCCCATAAGCTCCGCCACTTGTCTGGCCTTTTATCCATGCCGGAAGCGTCTAAAAGCCCCGCCCCAGCGGCCATCCCCCAAAACT
>CAYFFG010000014.1:13340-90541 GCA_964342355.1 uncultured Hyphomonadaceae bacterium | reverse complement strand
GCGTGGCGGTTCTCTCAGACATTCTGGGTGATGAAGATCACCTGGGCGACATGGACTTTAAAGTGGCCGGTACTGAAGAAGGCATCACCTCGCTTCAGATGGACATCAAGATCGCCGGTATCACCAAAGAGATCATGCAGACCGCTCTGGAGCAGGCCAAAGGTGGCCGTGCGCACATCCTTGGCGAAATGAACAAAGCCCTCACCGGCGCGCGTGATGATGTTTCCGGCAATGCGCCACGCATCGTCACCATGCAGATCCCAGTGGACAAAATCCGCGACGTGATCGGCACCGGCGGCAAGGTCATCCGTCAGATCGTTGAAGAAACAGGCGCGAAAGTGAATGTGGAAGACGACGGCACGGTCAAGATCGCTGCGGTGGACAAAGAATCGATCGACGCGGCTTACAAATGGATCCACGGCCTGACAGCTGAGCCTGAAATCGGCGAGATTTACGAAGGTAAAGTCGTGAAAGTCATGGACTTTGGCGCATTCGTAAACTTCTTCGGCGCCAAGGACGGCCTCGTCCACATTTCCCAACTGGCGGAAGAGCGCGTCAAGCAGACCTCCGACGTTGTCAAAGAAGGCGACATGGTCAAGGTCAAGCTCTTGGGCTTTGACGACCGCGGCAAGGTGCGCCTGTCCATGAAAGTGGTCGACCAGGCAACCGGCCAGGAAATCGTCAAGAAAAGCGACGAAGAAGAATAAACCTCTTCAAATCGTCAAATAAAACGAAAGCCGCTCCTCACCGGGGCGGCTTTTTGTTGGACCTGCTCTCCAACAATTTATCAGCATCCCCGCCCTATAAGCTCCGCCAATATCGCTCATGTGTGACTGAACTTCACTGGCGCCGCGCGCGTATCCTCACCAGATGCAGTCACACAGACATCAAAAGAGGTATAAGACATGGCAGGCAGGCTGGTAGAAGGCGAATGGACGATAAAGAACAGTTTCGCGGACAAGGACGGCGCATTCCGGCGCGACGCCTCCGCCTTCAGAAACTGGATCACGCCCGACGGCGCACCCGGCCCTGAGGGTGTGAGCGCTGTACCAGCGCAGGCTGACCGCTACCACCTTTATGTTTCATATGCCTGTCCGTGGGCGCACCGCACATTGATCATGCGCAATCTTAAAGGTCTGGACCGCCTCATCCCCTATTCCGTCGTGCATCCGGACATGCTCGATAAAGGCTGGACGCTGGCGGATGATTATCCCGGCGCCACGGGCGACCCCCTCTATGGCAAATCCTTCCTGCATGAGATCTACACGCTGGCCAAACCGGATTACTCCGGCAAGGTGACCGTGCCCGTCCTGTGGGACAAGCAGGAACAAACCATCGTCAACAACGAAAGCGCGGAGATCATTCGCATCTTCAATGCCGGCTTTAACGACCTTACCGGCAATACCAGCGATTTTTACCCCGAACACCTGCGCGATGAGATCGACGATTTGAATGAGCGCATCTACGAGCCTGTGAACAACGGCGTTTACAAATGCGGGTTTGCCGAGACCCAGGCCATGTATGATCACAATATCACGCCTTTGTTTGAGGCGCTGGACTGGCTGGAGGATCGCTTATCCGACGGACGCCCATTCCTGACAGGCGACCAGCTGACAGAGGCCGACATCCGCCTTTTCACCACGCTCGTGCGTTTTGATCCGGTTTATTACGTGCATTTCAAATGTAATGTGAAACTGATCCGGGATTATGACTATCTCTCAGCGTTCACCCGTCGGCTGTATGACATGCCGGAGATTGGCTCCACCACGCAGTTTGATCATATCCAGCGGCACTATTTTTATTCCCACCAGCATATCAACCCCCACCGCATCATCCCCGCCGGCCCCCGCGGCATGGTAGGCTAAACAAAAAGCCGCCCCTCACCGGGGCGGCTTTTTTTGTAGGTCTGTCCCAATTTTGCCGAAATGCATTGTTTTCTGCGCATAAAAAATGAACAACTTGCAATGAAAATTCATCAAGACTCGATGCGCCAATGCCACTCAACCTGACGGACATTCCACATACCATGCAAATTGCTTGGATCACCGTCTTTGCAGGTCTGTCTATCCTCTCAATTTTTGCGTACGCGCCTTTCATGCGCAAGGTCGCTTGGGCGCGCGCCACACGCAGTCAGATAAAGAGTTGGTGGCTCATATCTCTTTTGTTTGCCACCGTCCTCACCGCTGGCAAGGAACTCACAATTATCGTTTTTGCGTTCATCAGCTTTATCGCGATCAGAGAGTTTCTGACTTTAGCGCCAACGCGCCGTGAAGACCGAATAGCCGTTTTCTGTTTATACCTTTCAGTCCTCAGTAGTTACTGGTCCGTCTGGATAGATAATTACGCCTATTTCCTTGTTATATCACCGATATTCGTCTTCGTAGCGATCACCACAATTCTTTCACTTGGAAAGCGGTCTGAACATTTTCTAGCGACAAGCGGCATCATGTTTTGGGGGATGATTATCTGTGTTTTCAATGTCGGACACGCCGCCTTTCTTATGCACACGCCTGAAGCGGAAACATCTCAGGCGGGACCTGCGGGCCTCGTGTTTTTTCTTTTAGGCGCAACTGTTTTAAGTGATGCGCTCATCCGCATCGCCAATCATCTGGTGGGACGCACAAAGCTGGGAACAAAAAGCCCCAAAGCGCCAACCATTGAGGGAATACTGTTCGGCGCATTGTCATCAGCCATCATACTGGTCGTGTTGAGCCCCTATTTCTCTCCACTGACCTTCTGGCACAGCGTATTGGTATTCTCCATTCTGCCCGTGCTTGGAGCATTTGGAGGCGTCACAATGCAAGCGGTGCGAGATGATATAGGCGTTCGGGCGTCAAGCCGTCTTCTCGCGGGTCAGGGCGGCGTATTAGACCGCATAGCGAATTTAAGCTTCACCGCACCGTGGTTTTTCCACATGCACGCCCTCTTTGCGTTGGAGCGCTTCTAACGATGTTATCTCTTATCCGCCAATGCCTTCTTTATTGCCTGCTGCGTCCGTTTGCGAAGCTGATCATCGGAATGGATATTTATGGCCGACATAATGTTCCAAAAACAGGGCCCGCCATTATTGCGGCCAACCACAACAGCCACATTGATACTGTGATGTTGCTCTGTCTATTTCCTTACCGCGCACTCTCCAAGGTGCGACCCGTGGCGGCGGCAGACCATTTTATGCGAACCCCTTTATCCAGCTGGTTTGCGCAAAACATCATCGGCATCCTGCCTGTCGAGCGTGGCCTGCAATCACGCAAGAATGATCCGCTTGCTGGCTGCAAAACGGCGCTGGAAAACAACGAAATCCTGCTCATCTTCCCCGAAGGAACACGTGGTGAGGCTGAGACAATGGGGCCATTTAAAACCGGTGTAGCCCGACTGGCGGAAACTTATCCGGATACGCCTATTATTCCAGTCTACCTTCAGGGCGCAGGACGTGTGCTCCCCCGCGGAGCGAAACTTATCGTACCCTTCAATTGCAGCATTATTGTCGGCGAGCCTTTTTCTTGGACGGGTTCAAAAACCTCCTTCATGACGCGCTTAAAGGAAACAATTCTCGCATTGCGCAACCATGCGCCTCCCCTCAACTGGATCTGATCCGCCAATCGAGAGTAAAAGCCATTCATAGCCGTCTTAAGTTTGACATCGCTTGGAAAAAACTGTTCCAAATCGCATTCGGCAAAACGCCATCCGCTGCTGTGCTGGCGGATGCTCGCAAGCAACTGGAAACCTTCTGGCCGCAAATCGCCGTTGTGCCGGGCCTATCTGTGCGAACGCTGTTTGACGCTATCCTGAGCGAACTTCCAATAAACAGCGGCGACAACATCATCATGTCCGCTATCAATATCGAAAACATGGCCGATATTGCCAGAGCTCACGGGCTTAACATCGTGCCAGTCGACATCGACCCAGACACTCTGCTTCCTCCTCCAGGCGCATTGTTACGCGCACACCAGGCGACCGGCGCAAAGGTATGCGTTGTGTCTCATCTGTTCGGGTTTGTCAGTCCAATTCCAGATGCGCGCGAGCTTGGTGAAAACGGCGTCTTAGTGATCGAAGATTGCGCACAAGCCTTTGCCGGCGACTTCCACAAAGGAGATGCGAATGCGGGCGTTTCTCTCTTCAGCTTTGGACCGATAAAGCGACGCACAGCGCTCAGCGGTGCGCTTGCAGTCATACAACACGCACCGCTTGCCTCAGCAATCAGCCAAAGACTGAATAGTTATCCCGCGCTCTCGGAAAGCTGGTATCGAAAGCGCGGCTTAAAATACCTGACACTGAAACTTTTGACCGTCCCATTCTTCTATCAGCTTCTCATCTGGCTCTTGTTGATTGCTGGTAAAAACCCGGACGAAGCGATAGGCGCCGCCGCGCGCGGTTTCTCTGGTCCTGATCTCTTGTCCAATATCCGTCACCGCCCGCCTGCACGGCTCCTGCCGGTTATGACGGAACAAATCCTGGAGACAAATGACCACCAGACCAGATCAACAATTTGCACAACTTTTTTGGATAAAGCCGCCAATGCAGACGCCCATATCGGCCGTCACGCGGAAAAGGCCGCTTTTTGGTTGCTGCCTCTTCTATCCGCGTACCCGGACGCAATAGTTAAAGCGCTCAGGAAAAAAGGATTTGACGCCACACAAGGCGCCACCAGCCTGCGCGTCGTCGGCCCTGGCGCACCCAAAGCTGAAAATCTGCTTCGCCAGGTGGTCTACCTCCCCCACCCAACTCAGCTCAGCACGCACGCGCAGCACAAGCTTGCAACCGTCTTCAGAAATTTCAAACCATAGACCGGGGCTTTCTTATCGGGGGACAACAATTCCTAACCCGGATTATCGATGCCCCCCTTATTATTGTACTGTCATGCATATAGATTCCCAGACACTTCGTGTCGGGAATGACGAGGGCTTGGATTAAGAAGCCTCGCACCCCCTCCCTTGCAATTTTTGCTGAATTTGACTATGGGAATGGCTTCGATATTCAAGCCGGACGACCACGCCTCTCGCGCTTTTTGCGCTGACTTGCTGTAGACCATCTTTAATTTCGAAATTTTGAGGCGGCTCGCACCTATTCGACGGGTCGCAAACAGCAAGGACAAAGACATGGCCACAGGTACGGTCAAATGGTTTAACGCGACAAAAGGCTACGGCTTTATCGCTCCAGACAATGGCGGCAACGACGTGTTCGTACACATCAGCGCTGTCCAAAAATCAGGTCTTCAAGGCCTGGAAGAAAACGACAAGGTTGAATTTGAAGAGCTGAAAGACGCTCGCAGCGGCAAACTCTCCGCTGGCAACCTTAGCCTGCTTAGCTAAGGCTAAAACGCTGTCTGTTTAAGATAGCGACACAAGACAAGAACCCCTTCAGCGCAACGCCGCCGGAGGGGTTTTTTATTTTCGGGCGAATGTATGGATTCGCTGACGCTATCGCGTCGGGAATGACGACAGTGGAGAAAAGCGCCTCCACCCCCACCACCGTCATGCCCGATAAGCGCAGCGCATCTGGGCATCCATTTCCCGCATCATCCGCTTATCAAGCCTGCGTATAGATCCAACCATTCAGGGTTATCGGCTTCAATCAGGCTGATCTTGTTTTTGCGACGATAGCTTTTGAGTGACTTTTCCCGCCGGATGGCTTCTGCAATCATTTGATGCGGTTCATACCAAACCAGCGTGCGGCAACCATATCGCGTGGCAAAACCGGGCGTCAGCGCCTCTCGATGGTCATGCATGCGTTTTAAAAGGTCGGATGACACGCCAATATAAAGCGTCCCATTCTTGTGGTTGGCGAGCATGTAGACGGCGGTAATTCTGTCCCATGACGCCATAATGCCACTTCTCCCCCTTTAAACATCCCAGAGATCAGTTTCGCATGGGTCCGCCATACCACAAAGGACATTTGCGCCTACAATAGCGCGCGTTGAGAGATATGGATTCCCTGACGCTGCGCGTCGGGAATGACGAAGCGGGAGGACAGCGCCCCCACGCTCACAATCGTCATCCTCGATAAGCGAAGCGCATCTGAGGATCCATCTCTCAACTTTCCACCCGGCGTGCATCTCACGCATGGATTCCCTGACGCTATCGCGTCGGGAATGACGACGGTTGGGGGAAAGCGCCTCCACACAAAACCGCCTTCCCCGCGAAGGCGGGGATCCATGTCCCCACTTATCCCACGTCCAAAACGGCTAGATCCCGCTAAAAATGAGGCCTTCAACCAAAACTTATCCCCCACCCCTTCAGTCTGGCGCATATTATCCCTCGTCCGACACAAGAGACGGGGCGGGGTCCGGAACCGGCTGGCCTGATGTGGCGGACAGACAAGGACGGGAAAGGACCAGCGACCGGAAAGCTGGATGCCGGCCCGTTGCGCAGATCGCCAGAAGGGATACCTACAGGTTCGCTTTTACGGATGGCTGACAAGGCACAGGGTCATGGCTCCCTTTGTTTAGATTACCCCTCGCTGCGAAAAATCTTGTCTTGCAAGGCGCGCCTGACGGCAGCCCCTCGTACACCCTCGCTAACTTCGGTTAGCACGCATATCGCTGTTGTCTTTTGCGCCTTGCGCCCCGTACAGCCCTGGATCTCCGCGCGGCCTACCCGTTAGCGGAGATTTAGGTGCTGGAGAAACGGCAATGGACTTGCCTCTTGTCCAGGAACGCGGTCTTTAGTCGTCTTTCATTCAATTACGAAGGCCACACGCCATGCCCTCGACAGACGCTCCCTTTATGATCGCGGTGACCGGCGGGTCCGGCTCGGGCAAGTCCACGCTGGCCAGCGCATTGTCAGCCCGTATCGGCGCTGAACACGTGCTCAATTTCAGCGAAGACAATTATTATCGCCCGCGCGAACATTATCATGTGGATGCGCCCACATGGTCGGCCGAAGAAATGGAAAAACGCGTCGATTTTGACGACCCGCAATCGAAAAGCATGGATATGCTGGAATCCCATCTGGATGCGCTTAAACGCGGGGAATCTATTCGCCAGCCGGTTTATGATTTTGCCCGCCATGATCGCCGCATGGGACAGGAAACAACCCTCGACCCCAAGCCGATCATCATCGCCGAGGGCGTGCATGTCCTCTGCGAACCGCGTTATTTTGATTTGTTTGACCTGACCGTCTTTGTCGATACGCCTGCGGATCTGCGCCTTGCCCGCCGCATCCAGCGCGACACCAAGGAACGCGGCCGCGATCTGGATCGCATTCTGGCGCAATATCTCAATTTTGTGCGCCCCGCTCATGCCCGCTATACAGAGCCGGCCAAAATTCAGTGTGACCTGATCATCCAGGATGAAGGCCCGCTTGCCTCCACCCTGAACAAACCCGACAAAAAAGCTGAAGACCGGCTGGTCGCGCCGGTCTGGACCTTTCTGACGGACAATCACATTCTGGACGGGCTTTAAGCGGTTGCAGAAACCGCCCAGACACCGGCAAGCAATTGTGGTTTGCCATCGGCGCCGACCCGCGCCTCCATTTCCCTGGTCAGGATCTCAAACATGGGTTCAGGGTCGATACCCTGCTCCGTGAACAGGTCAAGAAGGATACCGACTGACACAATATTACGGCCGGCTTCTTCCGGGGTCGCGCCCGGAATGGATAGTTTAAGGTCCACCGGCTCAATCTTGACGTTTTTCCACCCCGAAGCCGTCAACACCTCGCTGAGATAATCCTGCTCAGCAAAGGCAAACGGCCCAGGTTCTCTTGGCTCGGGTCTAACAGGCGGTTCGGTCAGAAACTCCCGCGCGATGCGTCCGGCCAAGCTGATAAGCTCGCTTTCAGCTGGCGTGCGCCAACACGTGAAATCCAGCGGCGCGTCTGCTTCACAGTTTTCCCGGATATTGGCAAAAGCTGGCACAGGCTCGGGAAAGAACATCACGCCAAAACGGGAAAGGACATGCTGAAATTTCGCATCCCCCCGCCATTGCGCCGCATCCGCACAGGCAAACGTCACGTTAGGCAATTTATCCGCAATCCGCTTGCGGGCCAGGCCGACAAGCGGTTCTGAAACATCCACGCCAACTGCTGACCCTCTTTCACCCATCAACTGAGACGCCAGAATGGTCGTGGCGCCGGCGCCGCATCCAATGTCCAAAAGCGGACCAGAACGCTCCCGCATATTGGTACGCGTCATCAGAAAATTTGCGAACGGTGAGAGTATCTCATCGAGCAGGTCCGCATTTTTCACCCAACGCTGGCCGGACTCATTGTTCCAAGAGTCTTTGGTGTAACTCATTCAGGCTTCCCTCCCATGTTTGGTTGTTGGCCATTTTGAGCATGAGTTTTCAGCATCGCAATATCAGCGCCGCGTATAGCGTTTATCGCCGCAGATATCTTATCGATCGGCCAATCCCACCAGGCAATGTCGAGCAATTCCTGGATTGTGGCGTCATCAAAGCGCTTTTTGACAATGCGCGCCGGATTGCCAGCGACAATCGCATAATCGGGCACATCAGACGCCACCACCGCCTTTGCGCCAATGATTGCGCCATGCCCGATCTTAACGCCCGGCATGATCGTCGCGCCGGTCCCGATCCAGACATCATTGCCGACAATGGTGTCACCGCGCAGACCATCTGTGATGGTGGCCATGTCGAAGCCCTCCTCCCAGCCATTGGCGAAGATGTTGAAGGGATAGGTTGAAAACCCGGTCATGGCGTGATTGGCACCATTCATGATGAATTCAATATCGGTGGCAAATGCGCAAAACCGGCCAATGATCAGCTTGTCGCCAATCATTTCAAAATGATAGCGCACGCAGTTTTGCTGGAAATTCTCCGGACCTTTCGGGTCGTGATAATAGGAATATTCGCCCACTTCTATATTGGGGGCGGTGACGACCGCTTTTAAAAAAGCAGTGTCCATTTGCGGACGGTGCGCAAGCGGGTCTGGACCGCACTTAGCGGTCGCCTCGATTGTGGTGGATGGCATAAAAGAACCTGACTGTGGTGTTGAAAAAAGCAGACGCGCACACCAGCTTCATGGCTGACGTTGACACGCGATTGACATGAAATGTCAGACTACTTCACCGACAGGGTCCTCCTCTTAGGTCTTGAAACGAAGAAGGCGTCTAACACGACGCCTCCTGAAAGATCAAATTTTTTGATAAATTATCTGTGATTACTCGTCGCTAGGTTGTGGCACGCCTACAACGTGGAAGCCTGCGTCAACGTGCAAAACCTCACCTGTGATCGACTCACCAATGGGTGAGAGCAGGTAAAGCGCAGCGCCCGCCACACCTTCCATTTTTGTGTCTTCTTTCAACAAAGACCACTCACGACCAGACTTCATCAGATCCTTGGATCCCTTGATGCCAGCCAGCGCCAGCGTCCGCATCGGACCTGCGGAAATGGCGTTCACACGAATGCCCTGCTCACCCAGGTCACGGGCTGCATAGCGGGTGGACGCTTCCAGCGCAGCTTTCGCCACACCCATGACGTTGTAAGATGGGATTACACGCTCTGCGCCAAGGTAAGTCATGTTGATGATCGACCCGCCTGGCGACATCATTTCAGAGGCGCGGCGACAGGCGTCGATGAATGAGAAAACAGAGATATCCATCGCCCGGCGAAAGCCTTCGCGCGTGGTGTTTGCGACCATGGAGCCCTGCAGCTCGTCCTTGCCGGCAAACGCAATAGCGTGGACCAGAAAGTCGATAGACTCCCATTTCTCTTTAAGCGTAGCAAACGCCTGATCCATGTCTTCATCAGAGGACACATCCGCCTGGATCATTGTGTCCATACCAATGGATTCGATCAGCGGGCGCACACGGCGCTCCAGCGCTTCGCCCTGATATGTGAAGGCCATTTCAGCGCCCTGCGCAGCAAGTTGCTGTGTGATGCCCCAGGCAATGGAGTTCTGGTTGGCGACGCCCATGACCAGACCACGTTTGCCAGCCATCAAGTCTCCTTTAGGGAAATTCCAGTCAGCCATTGTATGAGAAACTCCTCATGCACATCGCGTCGCCGCGACGCAGGTTAATGTTCATTGCCTCACGTCAACCATATCAGTGCGTTGATAACAAGCATCAACGACGATGCTTATCCTACACCGTACAACCTTTGGTACTCTATGCCTAAAGGAATGCGTAAGACTTTGGTGACCCTTTGTTAGCCATTCCACATTTAAGTTCAAGACTTCCCGAAACAGGGGTGGGGACCCCGTTTTGATCGAGAGCAATATAAAATGTTGAAGATGTTTGATGGATTGCCGATCTCCGGCAAGCTCATGGCAATGATCGCAGGCACCGGGCTGCTGCTCAGCGGGTCAATTGGCCTTACGACACTTAGTCAAACAGACAAGGCTCTTAAAGAGGATGTCGAAGCGCTAGTGCAGTCTGTCGCTGAAAGTCAGCATTACGCCCTCAATATATATCTGGATTCCATCAAGCAAGACTTAGCTTCGGTGGCGACGAACCCCTACACAATGCACGCATTGCTGGACTTTCAGGAAAGCTGGTATTTGATTGGCGACACCCCAACGCAAACGCTGCAAAATCTCTACATCACGGACAACCCGCACCCGCTCGGTGAAAAAGAAAATCTTGTTGATGCGGGCGACAAATCTGAATACTCGGCCGCGCACGCCAGCTATCACCCCTGGTTCCGCGATTTTCTACGCGCAAAGGGCTATTACGATATCTTCCTCTTTTCGACTGAGGGCGATCTTGTCTATTCCGTTTACAAAGAGGCCGACTACGCCACCAACATGTTAAATGGTCAATATGCTGACACTGACCTTGGAAATGCGTTCAGGGCAGGCATGGAAATCGGTCGCGGCGAAACAGCTTTCTTTGACTTTGCGCCATACGAACCTAGTCATGGCGCCCCCGCCAGTTTCATCTCTTCCCCGATTTACGGAGAATACGGAGATAAAGTTGGCGTGCTTGTGTTTCAAATGCCGGTCGATCGGCTGAACAAGGCGCTTTCATCACGTGCTGGATTGGGAAAAACAGGTCAAGCCTATGTTGTTGGCGCAGATGGCTTCCTGCGCAGCGACGCGCCTTTAACAGAAAACAGCACGATTTTAAGAGCCCAAGCCTCGCCAGGCCTTATGGACAAGTTTGGCAAAGCCGACGTGTTTCACACAACCAATTACCGTAATGATGAGGTCATCACCGCCACAGCGCCGATCAAGTTCCATGACACAGAGTGGACGATTGTCGCCGAGCAGACTGAAAAAGAGGCTCTGTCTCACGCCCATGAAATCAGAAACATGATGGCGATTTTATCGGTCCTCATTCTCGCATTGGCGACCGTCGGCGCCTGGCTGTTATCAAGACGGATTTCCATTCCCCTCGCCAATCTGAAAACAGTCACCGGCGAAATCGCTGAGGGCGCAAGAGACATTGACGTCCCGGGCGTCAACCGTACAGACGAACTTGGCGAAATGGCACGCGCTGTCGATAAGCTGCGCAAGGATGTCGCTCTGGGTGAGGAAATCAGTAAAGACGCGCAGCGCGAAGCTGAAGAGCGTGCGACGCTTTCTGCCGAGGGCGCTCAAAAAATGAAACTGCTCATCGCAAAGTTCGATGAAACCGTAAAAGCAGCACTTGAGGAAATGGGCGCCGCGACAGGTTTTCTGTCTACAAACTCACAGTCTATGAGTTCGATTGCAGCCCAGACACAGGAAAAAAGCGGTGAGGTTGTGAACGCATCTCAAGCCGCTTCATCCAGCGTGCAAAGTGTGGCTGCGGCAACCGAGGAGCTTTCAGCGTCTATCCACGACATTACGCACAAAATTGAATCTTCAGATCGCGCAACCAGTCACGCCGCAGAACATGTGCAGACAATGCAATCGCATGTCTCAAGCCTGGAAACGGCGACAATGTCGATCGGAGATGTGGTGCAACTCATCACTGACATCGCCGCACAAACAAACCTACTGGCGCTTAACGCAACCATTGAAGCCGCACGCGCAGGCGAAAGCGGAAAAGGCTTTGCCGTCGTCGCATCAGAAGTCAAAACACTGGCAAATCAGACCTCCCGCGCCACTGACGACATTCAACGCCAAGTCGGTGATATCCAGAATGTCGCGCAAGCAACCGTTTCTGGCATTAAAGAAATCATGGATGTGATCGCACAGCTTGAAACATCTTCTTCTGAAATTGCGGCTGCGATGTCCCAACAATCAGCGGCGACCGGCGAAATTTCCCAGTCCATTCAGCACGCGGCGGCGGGCGTTCAAAATGTTGATTCCAACATTTCATCTGTCAGTTTGGCCGCTAACGAAGCAGGACAGGCAGCTAGCGAAGTTCAGTCTTCTACAGTGGTTCTCACAAAACAGGCTCAAGTGCTGCGTGAAGAAATCGAACGCTTCCTGAAAGACATTCAGGCGGCCTAATTGTCGTCAAATGTGCCGCGCATCCAGCCATTCACGCAGGCGCGGCGCCGCAAAATCCATGAAAGTGCGTGATTTGGCGCTAAGCAAACGGTTTTCCGGATACACAAGATGCACCGGCGAGCGGATCTGCATGAACTCATCCAGAATGCTGACCAGCCGTCCGGCTTTGCATTCATCCGCAACCGCATAAGATTGGGCGATCGCAATCCCCTGCCCGGATTTGACTGCCTCGACGACTGCCAGGAAGTCATTCACCGCCAGGGTTGGTCGCACTGTGGTATTGACCTTGTTGCCGTCGATCATCATTGGCCAGTCATGACGCGGCGACAGGCCGGAAAAGCCTATGATCTTATGGTCCGCAAGTTGGTCAGGATGTGTGGGCGCGCCATGCTTGGCAATATAGTCCGGGCTGGCGATCAACATGCGTCGCACTTCGCCCACACGGCGCGCGATCATGGAGGAATCATCCAGTTCGCCCAGCCGCACAGCGATATCCATCCCTTCATCCAGAAGGCTGACATATCGGTCGTAACAATAAACAGACGCCGTCACCTGCGGATGAGTCGCCAAATAGGACTGCACAATCGGCGTTAAGCAAAGCCGCCCGAAAGTAATGGAGGTCGTGACACGCAAATGACCGCGCGGGATTTGTCTTGCCCCGCTCGCCAGATTATCGGCCGCCTCTATATCCGCCAGAATGCGCCGGCAGTTTTCCAGGTAAGACGCGCCCGCTTCTGTCAGCTTCACCTGACGTGTCGAACGATTAAACAGGCGAATACGCAATCTGTCTTCAAGCGAAGCGACAGCGCGCGTGACCGCTGGCGCAGACAAACGCAGCTTTTCAGCCGCCTTGGAAAAACTTCCAGCGTCGGCCACAGCGACAAAGACATTCATTGCATGTAATCGGTCCATGATTATTACGATTACCGGAATAATCCCTTTCTCTCAACATGCGTTCTATCCGCAGAGTGGAATGCGTATTCTCCGATCATCAGCGGGGTCATCAATGATCCTGCAGTCATGCAAGGAGATTTACATGTCCGCCCCACTCAAACTCTTCCGTTTTCCACTGTCCGGTCACTCCCACCGTGCAGAGCTTTTCCTGTCCCTTCTTCAACTCGACTACGAACTGGTTGATGTTGACCTTCCAAACGGCGCTCACAAGGAACCAGAATTCCTTGCGATGAACCCATTTGGTCAGGTGCCAGTCCTGAAAGACGGCGACACTGTCATTTACGACAGCAACGCAATCCTCGTTTACCTGGCGAAAAAGTACGACAAAGCTGGCAAATGGCTGCCTGAAGGCGAACACGAAGTTCAGTCTTGGTTGTCAGTCGCAGCTGGTCAACTCGCATTCGGCCCATGTTCAGCCCGTTTGATCACAGTATTCGGCGCTGAATTGAGCGCAGAAGCAACGATCGCCCTGTCTCACCAGCTGTTCGCTGTCATGGAAGGCCGTTTGGCAGACCAGAACTGGTTGGTCGGAAACGCGCCAACAATCGCTGACGTTGCGCTCTACACATACACAGCCCACGCACCAGAAGGTAATGTCTCTCTTGCTGACTATCCTTCCGTCCGTAACTGGCTGGAGCGCGTTGAGAAGCTTGAAGGCTTCACACCAATGCAAGCGACCAAAGTCGGCCTCGCCGCTTAATTGCCCTTTGGCCTGACGCCTCCACGGCGTCGGGCCACTCCCCTCTCAAGAAGGATAGCTGACGTGACATCTGGAAAAGATACCCCAAAGGAAACGCCTTTCCACGAAGGGGAACTCTACATGCAGAATCTGATGGGCGTCACAGAACGTGTGGCTATGTTCGCGAACCGCGCGGTGCGCAGCTATCTGCCAAACCAACATCGCATGTTCTTTCGCCAGTTACCCCTGATACTGCTCGGCGGCCTGGACGAAGACGGCTGGCCACGGGCAACCATGCTGGCCGGCGAACCAGGTTTTGCGTTCTCACCTGACCCAAGTTGTTTTGAGATAAACGCGCATGTTTTAACGGGCGATCCATTTAAAAGCGTGCTGCGTGAAGGAAATCCAATCGGCGCACTCGGACTTGAATTTGGCACACGCCGGCGCAATCGCTTTACCGCTCACGTCGCAAACCTAAGCGACGGTAAAATCGAACTGAATATCGACAGCAGTTTTGGAAACTGCCCTCGCTTCATCCAGACACGCGATCTGGAATTCGTGCGTGATCCACGCGACGCCATGTTCATGCCTGACATCGAATGCTTTTCAAGCTTCGACAGCTCAGCACACAATGTGATTGCAACCGCAGACACCTTCTTCGTCGCAACAGCGACAGCGCCCGGCGAAAACCGCATCCAGTATGGGGCTGATGTGTCCCATCGCGGCGGTAAATCAGGGTTTATCCGTTTAGACTCAGACACAGAGCTCACCATCCCGGATTTTTCAGGCAATATGCACTTCAACACAGTTGGCAATCTGTTGCTCAACCCGAGATGCAGTCTCTTTTTTCCTGATTTTCAAACAGGCGATATGCTGTTCCTGGCCGGTGAAATGGCGATCGACCTGACATCCGAAGAGATACCGCTATTTTATGGGGCTGAACGCCTGATGCGGTTTAAACTGGATCACGCTATTCGCTTGAAAGCCGCGCTGCCATTCCGGTTTACATTTGGGGATTACTCCCCCTTCTCGCTCATGACCGGAAACTGGCCGGACGCCTAATCTGACATAATACCAGATCAGGAAGCATCCTCGACAATCCAGCAAAAATAGGCGTTTCTTCGGAAGATTGTTTCGGAGAGGTCGCCTATGAGAGAGTTCATTCCTCCATCAGAAGATTTTCCTTATCCGCAATATCTTGTCTCGGGATACGACGCGCTTGCCGCCTGGGAAGATCTCAAGCTTGAGCATAAAGACTGTACGCCAGTCATTTTAGGCAGTTACCAAACCATCGCACCCCTACGAGGCGATCCGTTTTTCCGCAAAAAGCATCAAATTGAAAAACAGCTTAAACAGGCTGAAGCGCTCGATTTTCCGGCCGGTTATCTTCAACACCTTGATGAGCAATACGCCAAGTTCCTCAAAAAATACGGCAAGCGTTTAGGCGTTGCGAATTTTGATCCAGATGATCCATCTGATGAAGATCTGTTAGGGAGCTGGCCAGACGAACCATTGCCGCAGGAGACCGACGACCTCAAAAATGTAACGGTCGTCTACGACATCGCAACCCAGGCCATTCGTACGGAAATTCCAATCGTCCTTCTGCCCACGCCAGACTGGACCGAAGCGCCAATCTATCTTGGTTGGGGCGGATGGAATGCGTGCCCTTCCCCTCAATGGCATGTCGCTGCTTTTCGCCGCTGGAAAGAGAGATATGGCGCAGAACTCGTCGGTCTGTCCTCAGACACGCTCAACATGCGCGTCCAAAACAGACCTACCACGAGAGAAGAAGCGATTGATCTTGCCTGGGAACAATATCGCTATTGCGAAGATATCGTCTCTCAAGGCGTTGGAGACATCAGCACGCTTGCCGCCGACCTAATCAGTTCAAACTGGTGGTATTTCTGGTGGGACTAAAATACCAACGGCCGCGATACTATCAGAATTTTCGAGAGAAAATGGAGCGGGTGATGAGATTCGAACTCACGACATTTACCTTGGCAAGGTAACGCTCTACCCCTGAGCTACACCCGCATCCGTTTGGGGTAACAACGACTTTCGCCGTTGTCAGAGGCGGTGTTTAAGCGCATCTCGACACCGCATGCAAGCAAAATTTTTCAGGTTTTTCACTTCCTGTAAAATTCAGGCAGTCCGGTGTTTTCTAACCAACCGGCTTTGGCGGCTTCAACCTGCGTTTGGTGACGTGCGCCTCCGCACTTTCGCCCGTTGCTGTCTCACCGCGCATGTAATGGCGCTGCCAACGCTCGCGCATTGCGCCGGTCTCTCCTGAAGACAAACGCGCGTTAAAGTCCCCGCGTGATTTTGACCACGCTTCACATTCTGCTTTCAGCTCGGGGTTATCATCGAGCATTTGTAGCGATGGCTCCAGGTCTTCCATACGATTATGTTCAATCAGCGTGATAAACGCGAAAGCCTCGCCTTTTTCAAATCGCACGCGACCAGGCCGGGTAAAGATCCAATTCATTGTAAAGGGGAATGGCAGCCAATCTGTCTCGACAAGACCGGTCAGTGGGTAAATGCCATCTTTGGGCTGATTGGGCGGCCCCTGAACCCAAACGCCCCACCCCGGCGGCGTGCGAAAGAGATATCCGGTATGAAAGGTCAAAACGCCTTCGCGAAAATGACTGTCGGCCACATTGGCAAGGGGCGGCCATTCTTCGTCAGTTGTGATTTTGATATCTTCCGCCCGCGGACCGCCATTCCATTCCACAGTCAAACCATTCTGCAACAGAATTTCCCAACCTGTGGCGTTTGCCATGGTCAAAGGCAGACATCTATAAGGGTGGCGGTCTGTAAAACGATCCATCCAGTCCCGACGCGATCGCGCAGGCGCCAGTTCCGGCACATATTCGTGCAACCGGTAACAATCCAAATGCATCCCATCACCTTTCTTATCCTACACACCGCCGGAACGTTTACATTCCTGCTGGCCAACCGGAAACTTTCAATTTTCAAGGATTGAACACACAAGAAGATTCACGCTAGGTCACCGACCCACAAAAAACAGACGCCAGAAACCAATGTCCTCCCCTTCTATCAAATCAAACATGCCTGCTCCTGATGATTTTTCCCGTCATCCGGAAAAACCTGTGTTTGCGTGGCTTGATCAGCACGGCCTCCTCCACAAAACGGTGACGCACTCTCCAACGCACACGGTGGCTGATTCACGCGCAGTAAAAACCGGCATAGAGGGCGGTCACACAAAGAACCTCTTTATGAAGGACAAAAAGGGCCACTGCGTGCTAATCAGCGCCTGGGCTGAAAGTGACTTACCGCTGAACAAACTTCACAAGCTCATCGACACACAGCGACTTTCTTTCACCAACGCGGATTTATTGTGGGAGAAATTGCGTGTCACACCGGGATCTGTGTCAGCATTTTCACTCATCCATGACGGCGATCGTTCTGTAAGATTCCTGGTCGATGAGGCGCTGATGCAATTTGACACTTTCAATTTTCATCCGCTGCGAAACGACATGACCACTTCAATTTCGCGCCGGGATTTCCAACGTTTCTTACACACAACAGGCAGAATGTTAGAATGCATTGATTTTTCTGCCATCTGAAACCACGCACCAATGCGGGTTGCACTGGATTGACGACGCAACCATGTTGAGCGAACACACCCTGAGTTTACCAAGCATAAAAGGCCGCAAATCATGGATATCTCCCCCGCAGCTGGCTCATCGCTGATTAAGGACGCTACCGACCAGACCTTTATGCAGGACGTGATCGAGGCGTCGCGTGATGCCGTCGTGCTTGTAGACTTCTGGGCGCCGTGGTGCGGTCCATGTAAAACGCTAACCCCAGCCCTTGAAAAGGTCGTCGAACAGGCTGGCGGCGAGGTAAAGCTGGTTAAAATAAACATCGACGAAAATCAGGGCGTCGCCGGTCAAATGGGCGTGCGGTCCGTCCCGACTGTGTTTGCGTTTAAAAACGGCCAGCCCGTTGACGGCTTTCAGGGCGCTTTGCCGGAATCACAACTAAAAGAGTTTATCAAACGCCTTGGCGGCGGCAGCGCGCTTGAGCAGATTGAGCAAGCTTTGCAAGCCGCCGAACAAGCGCTGCAAGCTGCTGAAATCGATCAGGCGGCAGCGATCTACACACAAATCATTCAAGCTATTCCGGACAATGTGGAAGCCTTGGCCGGACTTGCGCGCTGTTTCCTTGCCAAGAATGATTTTGACCGCGTTCGCGATGTGCTCAACATGGTCCCAGAGGATCAACGTAATCACCCACAGGTAAAATCAGTCATCACAGCATTGGAACTCGTTGACGGGTCCGATACTGATCAGGGGGGTGACTTTGGTGAATTACGCGCAAAAGTCGAAGCCAATCCGGAAGACCACGACACAAGATTTGAGCTTGCAAAGGCCTTGTCTTCTGCAGGCAATCACGATGACGCCGCTGATGAATTACTAAATATTCTGGAGGCGGATATGTCGTGGAATGAGGGCGCTGCTAAAGAGCAATTGCTGAAAATTTTTGAAGCGGCCGGCCCAAAAGCAGAGGTTTCTAAGAAAGGCAGAAGACGTTTATCGTCGCTACTTTTCTCATAAATTTCTGAAAAGACATCACAATTCAAAGATTGACGGGTTCTTAATCGTCAAAGCTCAACATTGTGGGCAGGCAGTGCAGCGTGGCCTCTTATCCGCTTTGTGCAGCTCATGGCCTAGACATGGAGATATGCGCCAACCACCTTTTACAAGTAGATAGCATGGAGATTTAAAGTGAGCCCGCCGGTATTCAGTAAAGTTAGCGATCTGCCAGAAACAGTTCCTGTGTTCCCGCTAGAAGGCGCTGTGCTGTTTCCGCATGCCAATCTCCCACTCAATATCTTTGAGCCGCGCTATCTCAACATGGTGGATGACGCCATGTACTCAGATCGACTGATCGGCATGATCCAGCCATTGCCAGATGAAATGGCGGAGACTCGCCCCGCCGTAAACACGGTTGGATGTCTTGGACGCATAACGTCCTACACCGAAACGGAGGATGGGCGTTATGCAATCAACTTGCAGGGCATTTGCCGGTTTGATGCTGTCGCTGAATTAGACGTCGACACCCCCTATCGGCGCGCGCAGATTGCCTGTGATGATTATGCTGATGATTTCCGTCCGTCTCGCTCTATAGAAGATTTTATCAACCGCGAAGATCTCACACGCGCACTAAAGGCTTATCTGTCCCACAACGCCATGAAGACAGACTGGAGCGCTGTGACAGATGCGCCATTAGAAACTTTAATCAACGCGCTTGCGTCAGGGTGTCCGTTTTCCAATCCGGAAAAACAAATGCTATTGGAGACACCAACATTGATTGATCGCGGTCGCGCTCTCATCTCACTTCTGATGATGGACGCAACCGGCAACCGTGGAATGATGCAATGAGCAAAGATGCGCAACATGGCGTGGACCCGCGCCTCCTTGAGATTCTGGTGTGTCCGGCGTCGCGCGGACCCTTGGTGTATGACAAGGAGGCCAATGAGCTTATCTCAAAGCAAGCTGGTCTGGCCTACCCAATTCGCGATGGCGTGCCAATCATGCTGATGGACGAAGCGCGTCAGCTCGACGACTAATGCAAGGCAAGCACATTGTTTAAAAAAGCAAGCAATCCGGGCGCCTGGCCAACGGAATTGAAATTCATCGAGAAAAAAGCGTCATTGAAGGTCAGCTTTGATGATGGGTTTTCCGGCGACATTCCATACGAATTACTGCGTGTTGAAAGTCCCAGCGCCGAAACCAAAGGTCATGGAGGCGAAAACCCTCCTCCTCCAGCAGGCAAGCGACACGTCGCTGTTACCAATGCGTCTCCGGTTGGGCGTTATGCGGTGAGAATTTCATTCACAGACGGTCACGACACAGGGCTTTACACTTGGCCGTATCTTTACGATCTGGCGAAAGATAAAAGCGCGCGCATGAAATCTTATCAGGAAAGACTAAAAGACGCCGGTCTCAGCCGAGACTAAGCGCTTCGCCTCGCATCAAACACGGAACGGAATTGTCTGAAACCGAAGATGCGCGTTTTGTGAAGACCGACTTAATCGCAGGCGAACGCTCCAAAAAGGACATTCCCATTCCCGCTGCGCCCCTTAAAAGTTTGGGCCCTTTAAACAGCTTGTCCAGCACATCCATACCAACCGCCATTGAGGTCACATCCGGGCGGCGAAGCGAGTCGTATCGCTCCAGCGCAACCGCACCGCCAATGTCGCCACCTGTGCTGATGGTGTCCGCAATAATCTCTGCAAGCGTCGCGACGTCTTTCAAACCCAGATTCAATCCCTGCCCCGCCAACGGATGAATAACGTGAGCGGCGTCACCTGCCAAAACAGCCCGCGTTCCAACAAAACGATCCGCCACTCGCATTGTCAGCGGGTAAGCAAAGCGCGGTCCGATCAGTTCAAATTTTCCAAGGAAATCTCCAACCCGCTCTGCGAGTTCTTCCGCAAAATCAGCTTCATCCATGTTTGCTAACACATCTGCGACCTGCGCACGTTCAGTCCACACCAGATTGGCGCAATTGTCTTGCAGCGGAAGAATAGCAAACGGCCCTGTCGATAAGAAAACCTGTCGCGCCACGCCTTGGTGCGGTGTTGTGAGCTTAACACTCGCAACAAGACCTTTGGCGTCATAATCATGCCCAGGAAAACCAGCGCCAATACTTTGACGTGTGCGAGAGTGTTTGCCGTCACACCCAACGAGGAGTGGCGCGGTGATCGACTGCTCAGAACCATCGGCAAACACGCTTGCGCCAGTATCAGAAAGGCGAATGTCGTTAATCTGACACTCCTCTTGTATGAAAATGTGATCAGACGCCTTCGCTTTGCGCCAAAGAACATTCAAAATGTGCCTTGATTCAATCATGTACCCTAAATTTTCATCCGGGTTTTCAAGTTCGTCCGAACCAAAACGAATCGGGGAAAATGCCGCTGCTTCGGCTTCAACACGATTTATAGGCTGACAGTATTCAGATAAATCTTCGGCACACCCAATCGCTTTCCAGACATTCCAACACCCTGACGAAATCGAATACGCTCTTCCATCAAAATCTGCGGCGCCAGCCGGGGCTTTTTCGCGACAAAGAACAGTTGCCTTAACATCAATCTGCGACAGGCATAGAGCCAGTGTGAGACCGACCGGCCCTGCGCCACAAATGATGATATCCTGATCCATGAAGGTCTCTGACTTTTCTGTCATAATTGGTTCCCGAAGCCACATCTTTAACTGCACAATAGTCGCACAGGAATTGTGCGAAAAGCCGCACGGGCGCCCGCGGATTGCTCATTTCTCTCACGAAACTTTTTCCACGCAGCAGAAAACTTGTCTCATCCGAGCGCTCGCAATCCCTTCATCCTCGGCTGGCGTCTCAGGTGAAGGCGCGACCAGTGATAAACATTGGAGAGGGGATCTCATGAACTCAAGATCCGGAATATTCGGAAAGGCCGTCGGGTTGTCCGCGCTTGGCGCCCTGACCAGCGGTTTTGCCGCATTTGCACAAGAAGCGGCGGAAGCCGTTGAAGAAGTCGTAACTGAAGTTGCTGAAGTGGCGGAAGCTGTCGCTCCTGCAGCATCAGACGTGTCCGCCTACGTTGACAACACTTACCTGTTCCTCATCGGCGGCATCATCGTCATGTTCATGGCGGCAGGTTTCTGTATGCTGGAAGCTGGCCTTGTTCGCCAGAAAAACGCAGCCGTACAGGTCACCAAGAACATCGCGCTCTACTCAATCGCAGGTATCATGTTCTACCTTTGCGGTTACGTCATCCTGTATCCGAACACATGGATTATTGAAGGCGTACTGGGTATGCCAGAAGTTTGGGTTCAGTCTGACAGCCTCGACACAGGATATGGTGCAGCGTCCGACCATTTCTTCCAGATGGTTTTCGTGGCGACTGCAGCCTCAATTGTGTCCGGTACGGTCGCTGAGCGCATCAAGCTTTGGCCATTCCTGATTTTTGTCGCAGTCCTGACCGGTTTTATCTACCCGATCCAGTGTTCCTGGCAGTGGGGCGGCGGTTGGCTGTCTGACGCTGGCTTCTACGACTTTGCTGGTTCCACACTTGTGCACTCCACAGGTGGTTGGGCAGCTCTGGCTGGCGCAATCATTCTTGGGCCTCGTCTTGGCAAATACGTCGATGGCAAAGTTAACCCGATGCCAGGTTCCAACATCCCGTTGGCTGCTCTGGGTACGTTTATCCTGTGGTTCGGTTGGTTTGGTTTCAACGGCGCATCTCAGCTTGCTGCGGGTACGTTTGACGACATCAACGCCGTTGGACGCATCTTCCTGAACACTAACACGGCTGCAGCCGCGGGTGTTGTCACGGCGATGATCCTGACATCAGTCCTCTACAAAAAAGTCGACTCCACAATGGCGTTCAACGGCGCGCTGGCTGGTCTGGTCTCGATCACGGCTGGTCCTCTTGACCCAGCACCATGGCAGGCGATCATCATCGGCGCCATCGGTTCTTGTATCGTCGTGTTTACCGTTCCGCTACTCGACAAACTGAAGATCGACGACGTGGTTGGCGCTATCCCGGTTCACCTGTTCGCAGGTATCTGGGGCACGATCATCGTTCCTTGGACATCTCCAGCTGACAGCAGCTTCGGTGTCCAGGCTCTGGGTATTGTGGCCGTCGGTGCGTTCGTCCTCGCCGTATCTGCGATTGTCTGGATGATCCTGAAAATGACAGTCGGTATCCGGGTCTCTGAAGAAGAAGAGATCGAAGGTCTCGACATGGGTGAAACCGGCATCGCCGCTTACCCAGACTTTGTGAAGTAAGCACAAGCTCTTCGGCCAATTGGGATAGATTGGTCAACAAATTGAAAACCCCGAAGCATCAATTGCTTCGGGGTTTTTCATGTCTGATTCATGCTTATTAAATGCATGCAATCTAGCGAAATTTTTGTCGAAAATATCAAAAGAATCGCTTGTTGTTTGCTCACCGTTAAGAGCCACGCGTCAGGTTGGGGTCTGAACAGTCAAACTCCTATTCCCGCAAGGACGCTGCCATGTCTTCATCGCACACCCTTCCTCAGGGCTACACGCCACAGCAACTCCCTCCCCCCGCTCACAAGCCAAGCGGGTTCGGAAGAATGCTGACAGGCGTCGCCGCGTTCTGTGTTGGTGTCTTTATTTGTGGCTCTAGTGGCTCCTATTCACCCACAGACCCAAGTCTCAATGTCGCTTCCGATATGCAGGCCAGCAATTTGTTTGGCGCAACTGGCGCAGTGGCAGCTGACCTTTTGATGCAGGCATTTGGATGGACAGCATGGCTTGCCGGCTTTGGTCTCATGGTGGGTGGCGTTTATCGCACGTTTGCGATTGGCCCTCGCAGACCGGCACGCTGGATGTGGGGCGCCATCGCTGTCGTGCTGACCTGCGTCTGCCTGGCGAACTGGCCTATTCCTGCAAACTGGCCACTTGCGACGGGCCTAGGCGGAATGGCTGGTGAGCGCCTTTTAACAATGGCTTCCCTTCCCTTTGCCGCACTCGGCGCGCCACAACCTTTAAACTGGGCCGCAAGTGTCGCTGGCTTTGCTGGTGTCCTATCAGCGGCTATCGCAATGGGTCTTGGCACTTCAGACGGCGTTGCAATGATCAAGACAATCTTCAGCTCGATCAGAGCCGCACGCCGCGCAGCTGCCCAGCGCAAAGCTGAAACCGCAGAACAGTCCGAAAAGCGTGGAGTGTTTACTGCGCTCAGCAATCTCCTTGCGCGCTTTGGTCAACGCACCCAACCAGCGCAGCAAATTGGCTATTCTGCTCATGCGCAGCTTGAAGCGCCATCTGCTTATGACGATGAAGATGACATTCGCTACAACGCCCAAGAGCAAGACTTCATGGACCGCGTTGAGGCAAGCGAGCGTGCAAATGTTCCAATCCGCCAACGACTTGCGGAAAGAACTCAACCAGCAGCCAGCGCTCCAACTCAAGCGCCAGCACGTCAACAAGCTCCTGAGATTACAGCACCAAAACCAGCAACGTTTGGAAACCGTGCTCAGGTAGAGCCTACCCCGCATGCTCCGCCGCCTATGCCTAAGCCAGCGCCGCAACCAACAGCGACGCATGTTGTTGACGCAAGCGACGTTCTGCCACCGCTAGACCTTCTTCAGCTTCCGCCTCAACGTCGAAGCGAGTTTGACGAAGCAATGTTGCTTGAAATGGCGGACCGCCTTCAGATTGTTTTAAACGACTTTGGCGTCAAAGGCCGTATCGCAGAGGTACGCCCGGGTCCTGTGGTTACCCTTTTTGAACTGGAGCCAGCGCCTGGGACCAAATCTTCTCGCGTAATAGCACTTGCCGAAGACATTGCGCGGTCAATGAGCGCCACGTCAGCACGTGTCGCGGTTGTTCCAGGGCGTAACGCAATCGGTATTGAATTGCCAAACCAAGATCGTGAAACAGTTTATTTGCGTGATCTTCTCGCATCCAAATCATTCAAGCGTAGTCGGTATGCCCTGCCACTAGCACTTGGTGAGACAATTGGCGGTGATCCAACAATCGCTGACCTAGCCAAAATGCCTCACCTGTTGATCGCAGGTACGACCGGTTCAGGTAAGTCTGTTGGTATCAACGCGATGATCCTGTCCTTGCTGTACAAACTGACACCGGAAGAATGCCGCTTCATCATGATCGACCCCAAAATGCTTGAATTGTCGATCTATGAAGGTATCCCTCACCTCCTCGCCCCAGTCGTGATCGACCCGCAAAAGGCCGTTGCGGCCTTGAAATGGGTCGTTCGTGAAATGGAAAGCCGCTACGAAGTCATGGCGAAGATGGGTGTGCGAAACATCGCCGGCTTCAACAAAAAAGCCAAGGAAGCAAGGGATTCCGGTGAGGTCTTCACGCGCCCGGTTCAAACAGGATATGACTCCAATAGTGGTGAGCCTATCTGGGAAAACGAAATCATCGACATGAGTCACATGCCGCACATTGTGGTCGTGATTGATGAGATGGCTGACCTGATGATTGTTGCGGGTAAAGAGATCGAAGCGCTAGTTCAGCGTCTTGCGCAAATGGCGCGTGCTGCGGGTATTCACTTGATTACCGCTACCCAGCGCCCATCAGTTGACGTTATTACAGGAACGATCAAGGCGAACTTCCCAACCCGTATTTCATACATGGTGACAACCAAAATCGACTCGCGGACAATCCTTGGCGAGCAAGGCGCCGAACAACTCCTTGGTATGGGTGACCTGCTTTACCAAGCATCGGGCGGAAAGCTTCAGCGTGTTCACGGTCCTTTTGTGTCCGATGAGGAAGTTGAAGAAGTTGTTTCCTACCTCAAAGACATTGGTGAGCCAGACTATGTTGAAGGCATCACCGATGAGCCTGAAGAAGACACACCGGTCATGGACAATGTGATGGGTACGTCCTCTGGTGATCCCGAAGAAGACATCTATCGCGAAGCAGTGGAAGTGGTGCGTCGCGACCAGAGAGCGTCAACGTCATACATCCAGCGTCGTTTGAAGATCGGCTATAACCGAGCCGCCTCCCTGATTGAGAGAATGGAACAAGAAGGAATTGTCAGCGCGGCAAATCATGCGGGCAAGCGAGAGATTTATGCTGGAAAACATGATGACGCCGCTTAATTCTTGACGCTAAACCAAATTTTTAAAACGGCTGGAAATAACACTCCGGCCGTTTTATTTTGTTATTTTGCCTGAACGCCTGTTCAGCGAAACAAGACCGAAATATCAC
Organism: uncultured Hyphomonadaceae bacterium; assembly: GCA_964342355.1. Classification (GTDB taxonomy): domain Bacteria; phylum Pseudomonadota; class Alphaproteobacteria; order Caulobacterales; family Hyphomonadaceae; genus Hirschia. The sequence goes on along the minus strand of CAYFFG010000014.1, from coordinate 64,855 downwards.
GATCACGTCTTGTTTTAGCCGAATCAACGGACAACTGTGCTTCCATGAACATATTTCTCGCTCTCATTCCTTTCACGCTGTCGCTCAAAGCGATGATCCTATCCACAGCGCCAGTTGTTCAGACACCTGAAACTGAACATGTCAGGCCAATAACTGTGCCAGCTGAATTTGTTGGCTCAGACATTAGTGAAGCAGAACCAACTCAGATTAAGTTTGAGCAAGCGGTCGAATTAGCGCCAGAAGTCACGTCACCCTCCTCTGCTGCTAGTGAAAGCTCAATAGACCTGACGGAGGAAGACATTCTGAGCCACGTTAACGCCCGCATGAATGAAACAACTTCCGCCAAGGGCGGTTTTGTTCAACGTGATGCGTTGGGGAACGTGGCGACAGGTGACTTCTTCCTGCGTCGGCCAGGCAAGATCCGGTTCGAATATGCAGATCCGACACCGTATTTAATCGTGTCAGATGGCGTGACGGTTGCGATTGAAGACAGACAATTGGACACGATCGACCGAACCCCCTTGTCTACGACTCCTCTGAAGCACTTCCTGAAAAAGGACCTTGATTTGGCAAAAGACGCCAATGTCGTTGATGTAAAAACGGTAGGCGATCAGTACCTCGTCGCCGTTGTCGACAAGCCATCAGAAGACGAAGAAGCCATTGAAGGGCAGCTCATATTACAGTTTGACACAGATACATATGACCTGATGGGCTGGATCAGTGTGGACGGTCTGGGCGATGAAACCCGCGTGTCGCTGCTGGATATTGAAACCAATGTCAAAATCCCTGCAAAGAAGTTCTTCCTTGAGGATGATGACGACCGCCGAAATTAAATCTCACTGATTCGTGAGTGCAATTTCGACACAGCAAATAATTAATGACACATCTCTTGAATTTAAAATAAAGTCGTGTCAAATTTATCACGTCGGTTGATGGCTAGGATCGCTTGAGTTTCCCCCCGCAGGCTGGATCCGACCGACACTGGAAGATCGGAGCTATCCCCTCCCGATCTTTCGCGCAAATTGCGCATCCGCGCCTGGTTGTCCCCGCAACCGGGCGCGGCTTATATAAGGGCCGTTTTCCGCTGCATAGAGCTAGGCTTTGCTTGCCAAGTTTTGCGAGCCGATCTAACCCTCTTGCCTATGACGAAAATCAAGCTCACCACTTGGAATATCAATTCCGTTCGCCTGCGCATGCCGCGTGTCGCCGCTTTTCTTGAGAAAGAAAGTCCTGATGTTCTTTGCCTTCAGGAAATCAAATGCCGGGCAGAGGAATATCCGCTCAAAGCATTCAAGAACGCTGGCTATGAGCATGTAGAAATTGCTGGCCAGAAAGGCATGCACGGTGTTGCAACTGTCTCCAGATATCCGTTAGAGCGCGTTGATCCGCCAGGGTTCTGCATGCGTGAAGAGGCGCGATGTCTCTCTGTAAAGGTCAATGGCGTTGAGATCCAAAACCTTTACGTTCCAGCTGGCGGCGATGAGCCGGATCCAGAGATCAACGACAAATTCGCGCATAAGCTCGAGTTCCTGGCTCGGATGGAGGCATCATATGCCGACCGCAAGGACGATACGACACCTTTGATCGTTGTGGGCGACATCAATGTTGCGCCGGATGAACACGATGTCTGGTCTCATAAGCAGCTTTTAAAAGTAGTCAGCCACACACCAATTGAGACGGACGCAGTACGCCGGATCATAGACAAGGGTGGGTTTACTGATATTGCGCGCGCTAAACATGCACCTGAAGACAAGCTCTATTCATGGTGGAGCTATCGGGCGCGCGATTGGGCGGCGAGCAATCGTGGACGCCGTCTGGACCATATCTGGGCCAATCAGACAGCAGCGCCTCTGTGCGACAATGAAAGCTACATCATCCATGCTGAAGAGCGTGGCGGAGAAAAACCCTCTGACCACGCCCCCGTATCTGTCACGCTGACAGCAACAGAATAGATGTCACCCCTGCTCCGCAGCCTTTATGGCTGCAGACGGTAACCACCTGTTTCGGTGATGAGCAAACGTGCGTTTGCTGGATCTGGCTCGATTTTCTGGCGCAGACGATAAATGTGCGTTTCCAGCGTATGCGTTGTCACATTCGCATTGTAGCCCCACACCTCTGACAACAACTCCTCACGCGCCACAGGCTTACCATTAGCGCGGTAGAGGTACTTCAAAATGTTGGTTTCTTTTTCTGTCAAACGTACGCGCTTTCCGCCCTCATCCGTTAGCGCCTTTGTGGCTGGGCGGAACTCATACGGACCGATGTTGAATGTCGCATCTTCGCTTTGCTCAAAAGTGCGAAGGTGCGCGCGCACACGTGCGATCAGGACTGTAAATTTAAATGGCTTTGACACATAGTCATTGGCGCCGGCATCGAGCCCCAAAACCGTATCAGCGTCGGTGTCCTGGCCCGTCAACATGATGATCGGCGTACGTAGTCCATGCTTACGCATCAGGCGACACGCATCACGACCATCCATGTCTGGCAGATCAACGTCAAGAATAACAAGATCCACCTTGCCTGATTCGGCGATTTCCATACCCTGAACAGCGTTGGGCGCCATTTCGATGGTGAAACCCTCATGGCGCTCGAACTGTTCAGCTAACGCCTGACGCAGATCTTCGTCATCATCCACGATCAGAATTGTTTTTGTCTGTGACAACCGAGGCCTCCTGAATACTGCCACGCACTCTATGGCCTAAGAATGCGTCAAAAATTTAGTGTCTTTCTAAAGTAAGGCCGAAAAACTGTGGGAAAAGCCATGATTATAGTAAATCACGAAGTGTTTGACGCTTGTTACCCAGACAAATTCAGTTGGAACGGCCATTCTTGTCGATGCGCATTGGGAAAAAATGGCGTAGTAGCAAGCATTTCCAAGCGTGAGGGCGACAATATGAGCCCGCTCGGCGCGTGGAAAATTCGTGAGGTGTTTTATCGAAAAGATCGCGTTTTTAAGCCCAAAACCCAACTTTTCGTGAGCGAAATCAGCGAATCAGACGGGTGGTGTGACGACCCGAATGCCCCAGAATACTATAATCGAAAGGTCAAACTCCCCTTCCCTCATCGTCATGAAAAGCTTTGGCGGGAGGATCATGTCTACGACATCGTTGTGGTGTTAGGGTATAATGATGACCCGCCTGTGCCCGGTCATGGCAGCGCGATTTTCATGCACCTAAAGCGCGGCGATTATGAAGGCACTGAAGGGTGTGTCGCTCTTGCGATGGATGATTTGCTTGCTGTGTTAAAGGATGCCAAGCCCGGCGATGTTGTCCGGATTTCTACAAAAGATTAGACGGCTTCCCTGTCTCCAAACAAAGCTGAACCGACCCGAACATGTGTCGCACCAAATCGGATAGCGGTTTCAAAGTCCTGACTCATGCCCATTGAAAGGCTGTGCAGGCCGGTCCTCTGCGCCAGCTTTTTAAGAAGGGCAAAATGCGGCCCGGCAGGTTCGTCAGCTGGAGGTATGCACATCAACCCGCTGATGTTCAGTCCAAACTCATCACGCGCCTGTTTGACAAACCCATCCAGCTCTTGTGGAACAACGCCTGATTTCTGCGGCTCTTCGCCAGTGTTTACCTGAATAAATAATTCGGGCGATTTTCCCAGTTTTTGCACTGCGCTGGCGATAAATTTTGCTATCTTTGGGCGGTCCACGCTCTCAATTGCATCAAAGAAATCAACCGCTTCTTCTGCTTTGTTGCTCTGAAGCGGACCGATTAGACGCAAGTGAATGTCCTGGTGAAACTCCATGTTTTGTTCCAGGTGGTGTTCTGATGTTTCTTCCCGGTAGTGTTCCCAGCGGTGTTTGGCTTCCTGAACACGGTTTTCCCCGAAACATCTTTGTGGTGTCGCCAGCATCGCTTCGATACGGTCGTCAGGCTGTTTCTTGGAAACCGCCGTTAAAATAATATCTTCCGGGTTGCGCCCGGCTTCGCGCGCTGCTGTTTCTATACGTGAAACAATGTCAGCGCGGCGTTTTGCAATAGTCGAGATCAGATCTTCAGTCATGCACTCACTTGAAACGCAAATTCTGACACGCCGCAAGCTAGTCATGGCGACTAGATCAGCTCAACGCGCTTTGTGTTTGCGCTCTCCTTTCAGTCTTCCCCCAGCTTATTTTCTGACCGATCCTGATCGTACGCCCAACCTGTTGGATATCTCTTCTCGCCTCCCCTCTGGATGGGGCGTTGTCTACCGACATTTTGGCGCAAAAGATCGGTTCGATACGCTCGGCAAAATCATAAAAATTGCACGTAGCCGAAATCTCTTTGTCAGCGCGTCTTATGATCCAGACCTGTTAGCCGCATTCCCTCAGGCCGGCGCGCATCTTCCGAAAACCACCCTCAAAGTTATGGGGCGTGTTGATGTGCAAAAAATCGCGGCGCAAAGACTTGTCACCACATCGGCGCATTCGCGCTGTGAAATTCAGCTCGCTATCCAAAAGGGTGCGGAAGCCTGTTTTGTATCAGCGGTATTTTCGAGCAATAGCCCCAGTGCGCCAAGAGCTATGGGCGCTCGTCGTTTCAGGCAATTAGCGCGCTGGTCCGAAATCCCCGTCTATGGCCTTGGTGGTGTCTCGTCCGACAAAACCAGTCAGATTGCACCGCATGCAGGCTTTGCAATGGTCGAAGGCGTCACACAGCTCGTCTAACGGGCTTGTAGCGTTGGATAATTTTTTTAGAGAAAAAGCTTAGCTTAGAATGTGAAAGCTGATTCGATGCGCACGCCTGTTTCAGCTTCGTCGCTTGTCCAGCGACTTGCATCCGACAATTCCTTGCCGCCAATGCTGATGCCTCCGCCAAAACGGAAACGAGGCGTAATCTGATAATAAGCACCAGCTTGGATTTCTTCCTGAGGAAGGATCTGGTTTTCAGAGCGACGTGTGACGTCCAGGGTCAGACCCCAGCGACCACTGCCATTCCAGGTGAGCGCAAACTTGTCTGTTTCCAGGTCTGGTGTCAGCAGGTCTTTTTCTGGCGTGCTCACTTCACTTGTCGCAAAGTTCTCGAACCATTTAATAGGACCTTCAGAAACCTTCGGAGACGGCAGGTTCGTCACAGAAGCGACGTCCGGCTCATCCGCTAATGCGGGCGTCGCGCACAAGGCTGCGATGCACAAGAGACCGGCCACATACTTCATTTAACGAAAAGCTCCCTAGAGGATTTCAATTTCACTTACTGTTTCAATACTACGTAGCGAAGGTGTACGAAAGATTAAAGAAGAATTACACAGCTATCTATGAGAATATACATATCAGGTGTCTCTATTTTCTCACAGTCAGCTCAATCAACACCCCTTTTCCCTCTGCTAAGAGATCGCTTCCGTTCCGGAAAACGTTAATAGAACCACTTGTCCTTGTGTCTGTGTATGCAAATCCTAACGATATGTTGGGTGAGACATTTCGTTTTGCGCTTAAGGACCAGACGCTTCCGTCAATATTGAGAAGATCATCTTGAGCCGCGCCTATTTCTGCGCCAACTGTCCAATCTTCAAAATAATAAACCAGTCCCGCTTCCACAGCCTCATAGGCGCCGTTGTCGACGGCGTTGTTGGAATGCAAATAGCGAATGCCTGTGGCCAGGTTGCCTTTTTCTACCTCAAGCCCTGCGCCCCAAGCGGTGTAATCTTTAAACACGGGATTCACTGAGGACGGTTCAGCAATCGTCGAAGTGAGCCCAACACGTACGCGCGTTAGGTCAGATCTAAATACATGGTCAAAAGACAGCGCGGCCTCAAAAACATTTTCCAGGTCAGCGTTTTCAAGCCCCGGAGCGGTCGCACCATTGTCAAAGTCCAACCCACGCGCTTCCGCCTTAGGCGTATAAGACCCGCCTGCTCTCAGCCCGAGAATACGTGGCGTCACGTAAGTGATTTTGGCGCTGGGGCCTGTCACATCATTTCTGGATCGAACAATTGAAGCGCCAGACAAGTCGATAGTCGGCGATGTGGCGTGGGCATAATTCAAAACTTTTGGCGCCCGCGCATCCAATCTGGCTGCTGCGCCCTGATCGCGACCAAGACTGACCTCGCCCCATGGATTTTTTGCGTAGACATAGGCTTGTTCAAAAGAGGCCCTGCCCTCTGAATCTGTTCTATTGTCACTTAGCGCTATGCCAGTCGCAGGGGCGCGAAGACCAAAACCTGTGTCATCCTGCACGCGGAAATTCCCGCTAAAGCCCGGTCTTTGACCTGCAGGCGATTCAGCGCGCAATTCGATAACCGCCCCAATTTTTGTTCCATTGTCGAGATAGGCGTCTTTTTCAGCGCGAATGCCGAAATTGACAGCCACATCCGCTTCCTTAACACCGCCCTCCACATCTAATGCGCCAAAGACAAAGCCAAGGTCAGCGTCAATCTCTATAGGGTCAGACGCGAATGCTTGAGGCGCAATGACGCCTGTCAGGAGAATGGTGGATAACAAATTGGTTCTAAAAGTCATGGCGCTCAGTTTGGATATTGCTTTTCCCTGACTTGTTTGCCTTGATCTTTGCGACTTGGCTATACACACCAGCACTTGCCTCATGGACGGTGACACCGCTAATGAGGGAGTGACGTGTCGCCGCGAGAGCGCGGCCTTGATTTAAGGAGTAAGAGCATATGGCTGCTCGTAACATTCTCGGACTAGCAGTTTGCGCAGCGCTTGCAGCTGGTTGCGCTTCCTCCGGCGGGTCCGAAACGGCTAGCGTACGCAAAGTCGACACCGGCTCTAACCAGCAGGCTGGTATCGGCGTCAACGCATTCCTCTGGCGTGCGTCACTGGACACGATCAGCTTTATGCCACTCGACACAGCTGACCCATATGGCGGCATTATCAACACAGACTGGTATGCCAACCCAGAAAAGCCTGACGAACGTTTCAAGCTGACTGTCTACATTCTCGATACGCGCCTGCGCGCTGATGGTGTGACCGTATCTGTCCACCGTGAGGTTGAAGACAACGGCCAATGGCGCACAGCGACAGTGGACCCAGCGACACCTATCGCACTTGAAAACGCAATCCTCTCCCGTGCGCGTGAGCTTCGCCTGTCGACCATCGACGAATAGGCGTCAAATCGGGTAGACGGTTTTAACCAAGCAGGTTGAGCGCAAGCGCAACCTGCGCGAATTGATTATCAGCATCACAATACGGCGCATGTCTTGGACGCGCTGCAAACAGGGATAACGCTATGGCCACGCGTTACAACGCCCGCGAAGTCGAACCGAAATGGCGAGACGCCTGGAAAAAGGCGGATGTCTTCAAAACCAAGTCACCTGAAGAAGCCGGTGACATGCCTAAGGCGTATGTCCTTGAGATGTTCCCCTACCCCTCAGGACGTCTGCACATGGGACACGTCCGTAACTACGCTATGGGCGATGTGGTCGCGCGTTATCGTATGGCGCAAGGCTTTAATGTCCTTCACCCGATGGGATGGGATGCGTTTGGCATGCCGGCTGAAAATGCCGCGATGGAAAAAGGCGCAAACCCCGGCGCGTGGACGCGCGATAACATTGCTGCGATGAAAGAGCAGTTCGAGCCTCTAGGTCTTTCATTAGACTGGGACCGCGAATTAGCGACCTGTGAAGCTGATTATTACGGCCAGCAGCAAAAGCTGTTCCTTAAAATGTGGGAAAAGGGGCTGGTTTTCCGCAAGACCTCAAAGGTCAACTGGGACCCTGTTGATAATACCGTGCTGGCAAACGAGCAGGTGATCGATGGCAAGGGCTGGCGCTCAGGCGCTGTCGTCGAACAGCGCGAGCTGGAACAGTGGTTTTTCAAGATTACTCAGTATGCTGATGATTTGCTGGCGGGGATAGAAACACTCGATCGCTGGCCGGAAAAAGTGCGTACCATGCAGACCAACTGGATTGGTCGCAGCAAAGGCGCAACCTTTAGCTGGGCGTTTGCAAGCGAAGCGCCTCAAGGGTTTGAAGATGGTATCGAAGTCTTCACTACTCGCCCAGACACGCTTTATGGCGCAAGTTTTGTGGCATTGGCCCCTGACCACGCAATCACAAAGAAGCTTGCAGAAACGAATCCGAAAATCGCTGACTTTATAAAAGAAGCTGGCAAACTTGGCACATCCGAAGAAGCCATCGAAAAAGCGCCGAAGCTGGGCGTTGATCTTGGTCTGAAGGTAAAGCACCCATTCGACCCGAATTGGGAAATCCCGGTTTGGTCAGCAAACTTTGTTCTGTCGACATATGGGTCAGGCGCTGTGTTTGGCTCACCGGCTGGCGACCAGCGCGACCTGGACTTTGCCCGCAAATATGATTTGCCTGTCAAACCTGTCGTCTTGCCTCCAGGCAAATCTGCTGATGAGCACGTAATCGAAGATGAAGCTTATACTGGCCCGGGCACAATTTTTAATTCAGATTTCCTCGATGGCATGTCGACAGCTGAGGCGATTGATGCGGCTGTTGCAAAGCTGGAATCACTTGGAGCGGGTAAAGCTTCCACAACATATCGCTTGCGCGATTGGGGTGTGTCTCGCCAGCGTTATTGGGGATGCCCTATTCCTGCAATCCGTTGTAGCGACTGTGGTGTCGTACCGGTTCCCGAACAAGATTTGCCGGTCGTTCTGCCGGATGACCCTGACTTTTCCGCCCCCGGTAATCCGTTGGACCGACACCCAACCTGGAAACACACGACCTGTCCAAAATGCGGCAAGGACGCCCAGCGCGAAACGGACACGCTGGATACGTTTGTCGATTCATCTTGGTATTTCCTGCGCTTCTGTGACCCGAAAAGCGACAAGCCACTAGATCCCGATCTGGTGAAATACTGGCTGCCGGTTGATCAATACATTGGCGGCGTAGAACACGCAGTTCTACACCTTTTGTATTCGCGTTTCTTTACGCGTGCGCTCATTGATTGTGGATTTATCGACCTGCCAGACGGAGAACCGTTTGCAGGCCTGTTCACCCAAGGCATGGTGACGCACGAGACGTATAAATCTGAAGACGGCAAATGGCTCTCTCCTGAAGACATTGAAGATCGCGATGGCGACTACGTGCAAATCGGCACGGGCGCACCTGTCAAAGTTGGCGCTGTCGAAAAGATGTCCAAGTCCAAAAAGAATGTCGTCGACCCAGCCCAAATCATTTCTGATTATGGTGCGGACGTCGCGCGCTGGTTCATGCTGTCCGACAGTCCCCCTGAACGCGATGTGGAGTGGACACAATCCGGAGCCGAAGGCGCCTGGCGCTTCATCCAGAAACTCTGGTCATTGGCGGATGCCGCCCCTGATGCAGATGATGGAGACGTTAAGGACGGCCCGGCAATGGACCTTCTGCGCCTTGCTCACAAAACGATTGATGGCGTGACGCGCGGTATTGATGAATTCCGCTTCAATACGTCCGTAGCCCAAATTCACGAATTTTCCAACGCACTAAAAAAAGCTGAAACTGCAGAGGCGCCTGGCATGGCGACCGCACGCCGTTTCGGACTGAAAGCACTGGCGCAAATGGTCTCGCCCTTTGCCCCCCACGTCGCTGAAGAATGTTGGGAGCGTTTAGGCGGTACAGGACTTGTAACCGCTCAACCATGGCCGGTAGCAGATGAATGCATGCTTGTCTCCGACACCATTACCCTGCCTATCCAGGTAAATGGTAAAAAGCGCGGCGAGCTGGTCGTAGCTGCTGACGCCGATAAGAAAGCCGTTGAAGAAGCTGCCCTTGCTGACCCTAAAATGAAGAGTTACTTGGCAGACAAGACAATCCGTAAGATCATTGTAGTGCCGGGCCGTATTATAAATATTGTGGTGGGATGATGAAAAGAACGCTCCTGATTGCCAGCCTGTGTCTCATGCTATCGGCATGTGGGTTCAAGCCAGTTTATGGAACTTATCCCACATCCGGTAAAATCCAGGTCTTGGAAATTGAGGGGCGCACTGGTCACCGTCTGCGTCAGGAGCTGAACCGCACACTTTCCTCCGGGCTACCCAATGTTGAGGACGGCGCCTATCTGGAGGTGTCTGTCGCCGAGCGGTTTTCTGGGCTCAGCCTGCGTCAGGATGCAGGTGAAACACGCTCGACGCTAAGCGGTAACGCCAATTACACGCTGTATAGTTTTGACGGAAAAGTTCTGCAAAAAGGCTCCACCAGCGTGCAGACCGATTACGATGTGACCAATTCAGAATATGGCGACATTGCTCTGCAAACAGATGCGCGTGAACGTGTGGCTTATCTTTTATCTCGTAGGATTTATGAACAATTGGTGCTTGGCGCCACAGACGAGAAGGCTTCCGACTCCAAACAGACTGAGTCGGACGTTACGCCCTCAGACGAAGATCTGGTGACATTGCAGTGAATGCCTCAGGCGACAAAGCGCTTCAGTTTTGTGAAAGGCCAGTCGGGCAATTTCAAATCGCTCTTTTATTCGGAGACGACCCTGGCGTCGTTGAAGACGCAGCCTCTACGCTAATCAGGTCGTGGAGTGAGAAAGCTGGCGGTGCTGTTGATGTGCGCCGTATTCAGGAAGATGACATCAAAAAAGAGCCGGCTCTGCTTTTCGACGCCATATCAGCGATTTCGCTACTCGGCGAAAAGCAGATTATTCGCTTGAGAATTACTGGCGAAGCGATCGCCAAAACATTACAGGCTGTCGCCGATGAAATGAATGTCGGGACGCTGAGCGCTGAAAATTTCCTCGTTGTTGAGGCGCCAAGTCTGACGAAAAAGTCTAAGGTGCGTATGGTTTTTTCCACATCCGCTCATATGGCCTGTCTGCATGTTTTTTCTGACTCAGAGGCGCAAGTGAAAGATCTGGTCAGGGAAAAACTTGCGCAATCGAACATTCAAATCGCTGACGACGCATTGGAATTGTTTTCGAGCGAATTGCCAGGTGATCGTAGACTAGCAAATTCCGAGATCGAAAAACTGTCTCTCTTTGCACTCGATTTTGATCGGCCATTAGGCGTGGATGATGTCAGATCTATTTCGTTTTCCGAGCAACCTCGCGATGCCGCAGATGCAGCGGACGCAGCATTATCAGGTAACGCTAAGCGCGCTTTTAATTCCATTGATCGGTTCTTGGATTCAGGCGGCGCACCTGTATCGGCCTTGCGCACGCTTCACTTCAGATTGTCACGCATTGTCGATGCTAAATCCGGCGCTAAGTTTTTAAGGCCGCCTGTTTTTGATAATGAGCGTCCCGCATTTAATCGTATGATTGCTCGCTGGAACGCTCGTTCCCTAAGCAGCGCTTTCTCTTTGCTTTATTCTGCTGAGAAGACCTGTAAGCGAGGTGGCGCACCAGCCGAAGCTGTTTTGAAAATCGTGATCGATAGGATTAGCCGCGCGCTAACGTGAAGACCGGCCAGACGTCAATCGACGACAGACATCATCCAGTTGTTCCAGTTCCGCATATTTAATGCGTAACTCACCGCCCCGAACGCCTTTATGTCTAATTTCGACAGTCAGACCCAATGCATGAGCAAGATCTGACTCTAGCGCTTCCGTATCAACGTCTTTAGCCGGTTGATTGTCTTTAGCTGGCTTTGTTTCTACTTCCTCGCTTGCAAGACGAAGCTTATGCGCCAGACGTTCAGCTTCACGAACGGTCAGACCTGAAGACACAATCTTTTCAATCACAGACATAGGCTCAGGCGCGCCAAGCGCTGCGCGTGCGTGACCGGCGCTAACGACGCCTTTACGTACAAGATCACGTGCTTCATCCGGAAGGTTGAGCAAACGCAGTGTGTTGGTGATGTGCGGACGGCTTTTACCAACCTGCTCAGCCAGGTTTTCCTGAGTTCGCCCAAAACGCTTCATTAGCGCCTGATAAGCTTCCGCTTCATCTACTGGGTTCAGGTCAGAGCGCTGAACGTTTTCGATAATGGCGATTTCCGCCACTTCAAGTTCATCCAGGCTACGGATAACAGCGGGTATTTTTTCAAGCCCAGCGCGCTGGGCTGCCCGCCAACGACGCTCACCAGCAACGATTTGGTATCGACCTGGCTCCGTTGGGTTTGGTCGAACGAGAATAGCTTGCAGCACGCCTTTCGCGCGGATCGACGTTGCCAGCTCATTCAGCTCGTCCTCGTCAAATGTCTGACGCGGCTGCGAGGCATTCGGGGAGATCAGACTGATAGCGATCTGTTGTGCGTTTAGACGGTCTTCATCCGCCACGTTTGGCGCACTGGCTAACGCACTGGGCGCAGGCGCAGACACGGACGCTGCTTTGGGCTCAAAAGCCTGCTCACCGATAAGATCCATGAGTCCGCGACCTAAGCGTGATGGCTTTGGCTTGGGCGCTGCGCTTCCACTCTCGCTATTCTGACTCATGCAGCCTCCCTTTCTTTTTCACGCTGGATAACTTCGCTGGCTAGGCGGATATAAGCTTCGCTGCCTGCGCACTTGTGGTCGTAAAGCAATGCCGGTTTGCCAAAGCCGGGCGCTTCGGACAGACGAACATTTCTTGGAATAACTGTCTGATAGACCTTTGAACCGAAGAACGAACGCACATCGGCGGCTACTTGCTCTGACTGGGCATTGCGCTTGTCGAACATGGTCAACACCACGCCCTGAATATCAAGATTAGGGTTCAATGCGCCACGGACGACTTCAACTGTGCGCAGCAGCTGACTAAGACCCTCCATCGCAAAGAACTCACACTGCAACGGCACCAGAACAGCATCACAGCCGGTCATAGCGTTTATCGTAAGTGAGCTTAGTGATGGCGGACAGTCCACGAGGATAAACTCGTATTGCACGCCTTCGCCAGCCGCCGCTGCCTGGCGATAAGCGTTCATGGCGTCCGCAAAGCGATATGAGCGGCGCGGATCATTTGAAAGTTTCGTCTCCACACCGGACAAGTTTTCATCGCCAGGAACAATATCGAGCCGGGGTATCTGTGTTGGCCGCGCGGCGGTGTGAACAGCTGTTCCGTCTATGACAACATCATAACTTGTGTATTCGCGCTCAGATGGTGGCACACCAAGCCCAGTAGACGCGTTTCCCTGAGGGTCAAAGTCAATAATCAAAACCCGACGGCCCGCAGCTGCAAGCGCAGTGCCTAAATTTATTGATGTCGTGGTTTTGCCAACGCCGCCCTTCTGATTAGCGACCGCGATAATCCGTGTGTTCATAGTGTCCGCCGTTGCAGGTTCCGGATGACGATGATACGCCCGTCCGGGTGACTCAAGCTAGGGTAAAGCTCGTATTCGAAATCCCACTCCGCTTTGGAAGCTTCGATTTCAGCTTCGATTTCTTTCCCTTTTAGGAATACACAACTCGCCTTTTTAGCGAGCAGACTATAAGCATGGCCCAAGAGTCGCGGCAAGTCTGCGAGCGCGCGCGATGTGACATATCCATAGGTTTCACGTGAAACATCCTCAATGCGCGCATTTTTTACATCAATGTTCAGATTTGCAGCACGTCCAGCAGCCCGCAAATACGAACATTTCTTGCCATTTGACTCAACGAGCGTGAATTTGTGAGCCTGCATCGAATCAGTGGCCGCGAGCACAAGAGCAGGAAATCCAGCTCCTGATCCCAGATCTACCCAGTTAGCAGGAGCTCCTCTATCAACATGCGACCAAATTTGCGCTGAATCCAAAATGTGCCGTCGCCATAATCGGGCGCGTTCTTTCGGGCCAATCAGATTGTGGGTTTTGATCCATTTGTCGAGAGTCTCAACCAAAGCTGATAATCTCTCGACTGACTCCGGCTTTAACTGAAGCTCCGATGCGACATTGTTCAAGCCATAGCCGTCTTCATCGGCAATCAACATCAAACATTCTTTCGAACTTTGGAGGATCTTTTTACGTATGCAAGCAGTGACGTTATTGCGCCCGCTGTCACACCTTCGATGCGACTGGCCTGGCCAATGGTCATTGGTTGTACTGTTTCCAGTTTGGAGCGAACCTCATTGGAAAGACCGCCAACACCAGCGTAGTCTATATCTTCGGGCAGTTTTAATTGCTCGTCCTTTTTAAAGGACAAAATATCGGCAGCCTGGCGTTCCAAATAGCCCGCATAAACAGCCTCTATTTCTAACTGCTCTCGCGCTTCGTCGGACACATTGGCAAGCTCCGGGAAAATCGAAATCAGCTTTTGCATATCCACGTCGGGATAACATAAAAGCTCAGATCCTGACCGACGCTTTCCATCCTGATTGATCTTGATGTCGTGCTTGATCGCTTCATTCGGCGTCAGGCTGACTTGGCTGAGCATCTGTCGCGCGTGTTCAACACGCTTCGTCTTTTGGTTAAAGGCAGCCACTCTGTTTTTGCTCGCCATCCCAAGTTCAACCGCCAACGGAGTTAAGCGTTGGTCAGCATTATCAGCACGCAAGGTAAGGCGATATTCTGCGCGCGATGTAAACATGCGATATGGCTCAGTTACGCCGCGGGTGATGAGGTCGTCAATCATCACACCGATATAGGCTTGTGAGCGGTCGAGAATAACAGGATCTGATTGTCCGCACCGGCGCGCTGCGTTCAACCCGGCTATAAGGCCTTGAGCGCCAGCTTCCTCATATCCCGTTGTGCCGTTGATCTGTCCCGCAAGATAAAGACCAGGAAGTTTTTTCACCTGTAAGTCAAAACTAAGCTCTCTTGGATCAACGTAGTCATATTCGATCGCATACCCATATTGGGCGATCTCGACATTCTCCAATCCTGGAATGGATTTTAAGAATGCATCCTGGACATGGGTTGGCAGCGATGTGGATACGCCGTTTGGATAAACCAGCGGATCGTCCAAACCCTCCGGTTCAAGGAAAATCTGGTGCTTATCGCGATCTGCAAATCTGGTGACTTTATCCTCTATGGAAGGACAATAGCGTGGCCCACGTCCTGAGATAGCGCCTGAGTAAACTGCTGACTGGCTAATATTGTCCGCGATAATCTTATGCGTTTCTGGGGTAGTGTAGGTAATGCCGCACTCAATCTGAGGCGTGGTTATCTTGTCTGTCAAAAATGAAAACGGTGATGGCTGCTCATCCGCGGGTTGAAGCTCCAGCTTATCCCAGGTGATAGATGATTTAAGGATACGCGCTGGCGTACCAGTTTTTAAGCGACCCAAATCCAAATTAAGTACATGCAAAGTTTGCGCAAGCCCGATTGAGGGTTTGTCGCCTATGCGTCCTGCAGGGATACGTTCTTCTCCGCGGTGAATAACACCGTTTAAAAATGTTCCTGTCGTCAGCACGACTGCGCCAGCTTTTATCGCACGTCCAGATGCTGTGACGATTCCTGTCACCGCACCGTCAAAGACGATTAAGTCTTCCACGCCATCTTCAATGACGTCCAGATGATCATGCTCACGCAGTAATTTTTGAACAGTATTCCGATAAAGTTTACGGTCAGCTTGTGCGCGCGGTCCTCGAACCGCCGGGCCTTTAGATCTGTTGAGAAGCCGGAACTGAATCCCACCGATATCGGCTGCGCGCGCCATAACACCATCAAGCGCATCAATCTCGCGAACCAGATGACCTTTTCCCAATCCGCCAATCGCCGGGTTGCATGACATCTCGCCAATTTTGTCAGCATGGAAAGTAACCAGGGCTGTCTTGGCGCCATAGCGTGATGCGGCAGACGCTGCCTCTACGCCAGCGTGCCCGCCTCCAACGACGATGACATCGTATGTATCTTTACCATCCAAGGTCATTTTATCCTACGTGCCACAAGCATTCGAATAGGTATCCATATCGCAAGTCCTAAATCGTTTCACGTGAAACGTTATTTCCCGAGACAGAACTCAGAAAATATCTTGTCCAAAATATCATCAACGTCGATCGTTCCGCTAATACGGCCAATTTCTCGAGCGGCCATACGGACATCTTCAGCGGCCAAATCGCTTGCCACATCTCGCTCCATCGCTGCAATAGCTTCGTGCAGATGGACCAGAGATTTTTCGAGATAGCTCTTATGCCTTAGTCGCGTAATGAGCGCGCCTGGCCGGGACCCCATGCGTGACACTATCTCATTTGCCAAAGCGTTGGTCAGCTCATCAACTCCAATCTTGTTTTTCACACTAATCTCAAAGCAACGAACATCTTCTCCGTTTTCCATCTCTATGTTCTGCCGATCCTGATCAGTACTCCGATCTAAGTGATTGGTGACCACAAAATCCCCAGTGTTTAAATCATCCAGATCAGGCCAGGGTTGATCGAAAGCCCGCATGTAAATACGAAGATCTGATTCCTGCGCGCGGGCGCGAGCGCGTTTTACGCCCTCAGATTCGATGCTGTCATCCGTCTCCCTCAATCCGGCCGTATCACTCACCCAAGCTAGATAACCTGCAAGAACAAGCCTGATTTCAACGATATCTCGCGTTGTTCCTGGAAGATCTGAAACGATTGCCGCATCGCGCTTTGCAAGGACATTTAACAGGCTGGATTTACCAGCATTAGGAGGGCCGATAATTGCGACCTTAAATCCGTCACGAATGGACATGCCTATATCCGCATCAGCAAGAACAGTCTCTATTTCCTTGGCTACTTCCTTGCACAGACCATAAGCGCGGCTGTCCACACCTGAGGGAATGTCATCCTCATCAGGAAAGTCTATCGCCGCATCAAAAGCGGCTAACGCCTCAATTGTTTTTGTTCGCCAGCGCACACAAGCATCTGCAAAACTTCCTTCATACTGTTTCAGCGCTTGTTGCAACTGCGCGGGTGTTTCCGCATCGATTAGATCACCAACTGCCTCTGCACGCGTAAGGTCCAGTTTTCCGTTCTCAAACGCCCGTCGCGTAAATTCACCCGGCTCAGCCAATCGCACGCCTGAAAAAGTAAGGCAGGCCTCCAAGACGGCATTTACAATAGCGGGGCCACCGTGTGTGTGGAACTCAACGACGTCTTCACCTGTAAAACTTGCTGGGCCTCTCATAAACAGGACAAGAGCGTCATCAACTTTAAAAGCATCATCAGAAGATGAACTGTAAATCCACCGTAGAGCTGCTTTTCGCTCAGGCGGTGGCGAGCGCTTTGTAAGAGCATGCACCAACTCAGAAACAACTGGTCCGGAAACGCGTATGACAGCAACGCCGCTACGGCCGGCGCCACTTGCCAACGCACATATAGTTTCTTCTGTCATGTCGCTATGATTTCCATCATCTAATATTGAGTTCTTCGACACACATGCACTAAGTCGAACCACTGGGACGCATCAAATCAGGGAGAATCAATATGTCAGGAAACATGATCAAAATCGACGGTGAAGACGGATTGTTCGAAGCTTATATCTCAAAGCCACAATCGGGTACTGGTCCAGCCATCGTCGTTATTCAGGAAATCTTCGGCGTAAATCAGGTCATGCGTGATGTGTGTGACTGGTTGGCTTCAGAGGGTTTTGTTGCGATTTGCCCTGATCTTTTCTGGCGCATTGAGCCCGGTATTCAGATCACTGATAAGACCAAAGAAGAGTGGGACCGCGCATTCGAGCTCTATAACCTTTTCGACGTTGAAAAAGGCGTTGAAGATATTTCTGCGACTGTCAAATATGCAGCCGGGCTCGGACAAAAGGTTGGAACAGTCGGATACTGCCTTGGCGGCTATCTCTCATTCCTAGCTGGTGTGCGCACAGCTGCGGACGCATCAGTTTGTTATTACGGTATAGGAATTGATAATCATCTCGAAGAAGCGGAAAAGTGCGACACGCCAATCATGCTTCACATTGCGACCGAGGACGGCTTCGTTTCCAAAGAGTCTCAAGAGAAACTCAAATCAGGCCTTACGAAACCCAATTATGTCCTGAACTGGTATCAAGGCCGCGATCATGCTTTTGCTCGTGAAGGTGGCGAACATTACGACAAGGATGACGCAGAACTTGCAAACGGACGCACACTTGAGTTTTTACGTGAAAAACTCTCGGCATAACTCTGCTTAAATTCTCTATCCAGGAAATACCCGTTAGCCTGTGTTTCACGTGAAACAGGCCAGCGGCTATTTCATTTTTAGGAGCTGAGCCTTCTGAGCGTCACGAAATCCGACAAATACCTTATCGCCAAAATCAAAAACTGGGCGTTTCAGAAGCGTTGGATTTTCGACAATCAAGCGGCGTATGTTTTCAGGGTCCTCAGATTTTTTGTTTTCATCGAGACCTCGCCAAGTCGTACTGGCTTTGTTGAGCAGTTTCATCAGATCAGCAGACTGTTCGAAATGCGCTATGTTTTCTGCTGATATACCGTCTGAGCGTACGTCGATTTCCCTAAACTCTATACCTTCAGATTTTAGCCAGGCTTTTGCCTTGCGGCAGGTATCGCATGTTTTCAGGCCGTAAAATTTCAGCATGTAAATCCCTATAGAAAAAGAGCGCCGCTATGACACGACGCTCTTATCATTTCGAATAACTCAGAAATTAGTTCTTCATGGATTCGAAGAATTCGTCGTTGTTTTTGGTTTGCTTCAACTTGTCCAACAGGAACTCAATCGCATCCTGCGCGCCCATTGGGTTGAGAATACGGCGTAGAATGTATGTTTTCTGAAGTGATTTTGGATCTGTGAGCAATTCTTCTTTCCGGGTACCGGACTTGAGAATGTCAATCGCAGGGAAGACACGTTTGTCAGCCACTTTGCGGTCAAGAACGATCTCAGAGTTACCTGTACCTTTAAATTCCTCGAAGATAACTTCGTCCATACGCGAACCTGTATCGATCAACGCAGTCGCGATAATGGTCAGCGATCCGCCTTCCTCAAGATTCCGCGCAGCACCGAAGAAACGTTTTGGCCGTTGCAGAGCGTTTGCATCCACACCACCGGTTAAAACCTTACCTGAGGATGGCACGACGGTGTTGTAAGCCCGACCAAGACGCGTGATCGAGTCGAGCAGGATAACAACGTCACGGCCATGTTCAGCAAGACGTTTAGCTTTCTCGATCACCATTTCTGCGACCTGAACGTGGCGAACAGCTGGTTCGTCGAAGGTTGAAGAAATCACTTCGCCTTTTACGGACCGTTGCATGTCGGTCACTTCTTCCGGACGTTCGTCAATCAGAAGGACAAGCAGGTAACATTCCGGGTGATTTTGCTCGATCGAATGAGCGATGTTCTGCAAAAGAACCGTTTTACCCGTACGTGGCGGCGCTACAATCAAAGCACGCTGACCTTTACCGATGGGCGACACGATATCAATAACGCGTCCTGAGCGGTCTTTGCGCGTCGGATCATCTGTTTCCATACGCAAGCGCAAATCTGGATAGAGCGGAGTAAGGTTGTCAAAGTGAACTTTGTGGCGAACGCGATCAGGCTCTTCAAAATTGACCAGGCTTGTTCTTACAAGAGCGAAATAACGCTCATCATTACGCGGCGCGCGAATTTCACCTTCAACAGTATCACCAGTTCGAAGACCAAGCTTCCTGATCTGTTGAGGGCTAACGTAAATGTCGTCCGGACCGGGCAAATAATTTGATTGAGGCGAACGTAAAAAACCGAAGCCGTCGGACAATACTTCAACAACACCACCGCCGACGATCTGCACATCGCGTTCAGCCAGTTCCTTAAGGATGGCGAACAGCAATTCCTGCGTTCTAAGCGAAGATGCGTTTTCTACTTCCAGCTCTTCAGCAAAAGCCAGCAATTCGGTCGGGGATTTTTTCTTGAGCTCTTCGAGCGTCATCCGCTCGATGGTTTCAGTCTGAGTTTCTGACATGAACCAGAATATCTTTTTTCTAGAAGTTGACGGGAATGTCGAAAAGGAAAGGAGGGCGAGCGGCCAGAACGGCTACCCACATACATGTTAGGGGCCCTGTACTTTTTAAAAACATGCAGACGCAAAAAGGTCAAGTTTTATCGCCAGGACCTTAGTAAAACAGTCCAACAAACATGCTAGTTTGCGAACGGTTCGGCCACCACCATAACCACTGCGATAATCGCCAGAACGAATGGTATTTCGTTCATCATGCGAAGTTTTCTCGATGGAATAGTGGTTTTGCCGGTCTTCAGTTTATTATGCAGGCTCGTAAAAAAACCGTGTGCGCCGCTTATCAGAATAACCGCAAAAATTTTCGCCCAGAACCATGGCTGTGTCTGAAAGAAAGCCCAGTTCATGTGGATCATCGCCAAACCGAGCAGCCAGGTAAGCGCCATTGCTGGTGTTAAAATAATTTTCCGCAAGCTGTCACAAGCTTTGTCCATCATCGCGACTAGTTTTGGATCATCGGCACCTTCGATCCGATAAACCATAAGCCGCGGCAGCATAAGCATGCCCGCCATCCACGCAATCACACAAATAATGTGGCCAGCCCGAATCCAATCATACATCAGGTGCTTATCCTTCGCTCATCGGACATTTTTTCCAACTATGCGGACAGATCCGCACGCCGTTTTCAGAAAATATCTCGCGATGATCAAGAGCGGCCCGGCGGGTCAAGTCCGCAAGACCAGAGATAAATTCCTTCGCGACGCCAAGGGCAGGCGCACGCAGATATGTCTTCACACCGTTGTGCTTAGCAAGCTCGCCATATTCAATATCTAGCTCAACCAGTGTTTCGATGTGCTCTGAGACAAAAGCAACGGGAGAAACAATAACATTCATCCCTTGTTGTCCTGCTTTGATGATTGACTCATCTGTTGATGGTCCAATCCATTTTAGCGGCCCGACACGAGATTGATAACAAACTTCAACTTCCCAGTCTGACGGCAGTTTTTCTTTTATAGCAGCGGAGGTCTGTTCGACCTGCCACTGATAAGGATCACCGCCTTTTACAACTTTTTCGGGCAATCCATGAGCCGATAGCAAGACGCGGATATTTCCAGGCGAACCAGCATTTTTCCAGGTGTCGACGATGTTGGAAACGTGACTACGAACAACGCCATCTAACGTCGGGTAACAGCATATCGTTGTGGCTAAGCCACCGCCAGCGCGATACCATTCCTTGACTGATGACGCCGTAGTCGTTGTTGAATATTGAGGATAAAGCGGCAACAAAATAATTTTGTCTGGCGCATATGCTTCAACCGATTTTACCGCTTCCTCGGTAAAGGGTTTCCAGTAACGCATTGCGATAAAACATTTTGCCTCTATGCCCGCCGAATTGAGTTGAGCTTCCAAAGCGTCAACCTGTTTTACAGTCTCTGGCACAAGCGGCGAACCGCCACCCATAAGTTTGTAGTTTTCCTGAGCAGAAGGCGTGCGCGTCTTTGAGATGAATTTGGCCAGCATCCATCGAAATGGATTTGGCAAACCGATAATCGCGGGGTCGTTGAACAAATTGAACAGGAAGGGCTGAACAGCGTCCTGATCGTCAGGACCACCCAAATTGAACAAAACGACAGCCAAACGCATGTAAAACCTTATCGTCCCTGAACACGAGCAACAACTTGCTCAACATGCGGGATAGGCGTTTCAGGGGTTACGCCATGTCCCAGATTAAAGATATGTGGTCGGCCTTTGAACGCATTCATGATCGTATCAACGCGATCATCCATCGCTTTTCCGCCTGCGATAAGCTGCAAAGGATCAAGATTACCCTGTACAGGCATGCCTTCAGGAACAATGTTGTTGGCCCATTCAGGCAGAATTGCTGTGTCCAAACCAACACCGGTTACGCCAGTTTCTTTTGCGTAAGTTTCCAGCATGCTTCCAGATCCGCGAGGGAAACCAATCACAGGCTGAACGACGCCAAGTTCTCGCAAACGCTTTACGATCTTTTTGGTTGGCTGGATCACCAAGCGGTCAAATGAATGACTCGCTAGACCTTCCGCCCAACTGTCAAAGATCATCAATGCGTCTGCGCCGGCATCAGCTTGTCTTTTTAGATATTGGGCCGTTCCTTCACACAAGATTTCGATCATTGCATCCAGATCTTCAGGCTCTGTGTAAGCTTTTAAACGGGCCTTTGTTTTGTCTGTGCCGCCACGGCCTTCAATCGCGTACACGGCAACCGTCCAGGGTGCGCCCGCAAATCCGATTAGAGTTGTTTCATCTGGAAGCTCAGATCTTACACGAGAGACAGTTTCATAAACTGGAGACATTCGGTCCAGAACTGTTTCCATCGCTACAGCGTCTAGATCGCTTGCCGAGGCCGCTGGATCAACTTTTGGACCTTCGCCCTTAATAAAACGCACATTGCGACCCATGGCGTCCAGAATGAGTAGGATATCAGCAAACAGAATAGCGCCGTCCATTCCGTATCGACGGATTGGCTGTAGCGTCGCTTCGACTGCTAAGGATGGGGAATAACAAAAATCTAGAAAATCTTTGGCACGAGATCTTAATTCCAGATATTCTGGAAGATGGCGTCCTGCTTGTCTCATCATCCATATTGGAGGATTTTCATAAACGCGCCCTTTGAGAGTCTCTAGCAATTTACGTTCAGTCTGAGCCACAGGCGCTACCTCTATATTCTATTATATATTTTAGATTCTATGAGGGTGATAAGTCGGTTGATAACGGGGACAAGTCAGCCGCTAGCATTTCATACACAACTTATCCACCGTTTCTCCACTATTGCCATGCGACGAAAAGGGATGGTTACCAATTCGTAAATTACTGGTTAATAAGAGATTAACAGGAGTCGAGTCAGCGTTCTCGAAAAACTGGTTAATATCGGTGTTTAAATTTTCCCGTTTTTTCACTTGTCGATAGAAATGTGGAAAAAGGTGAGTAAAGTTTGGCGAAACTAAATCCCAACAGCTTTTCCACACCCTGACAGTGGAAAACTTTTTCCGGGCAGAGACGTAAGAGGACAACTTGGTCGATAATCCTATGGACATTTATTTCAACGTCCATCTTGTTTCCGATTCTACGGGTGAAACTCTCAATGCCGTTATGCGAGCTGCCTGCGCGCAGTTTGAGGATGTCGCACCGCTCGAACATAACTATTATCTCGTCAGATCGCAAAAACAGTTAGACCGCGTGCTGCGCGAAATTGAGGGCGCGCCAGGAGTAGTGCTCTATACAATCTCTGAAGAAAGTTTGCGAAAGACATTAGAGGATTGGTGCGCGCAAACCCATACGCCCATATTGCCTGTGATTGATCCGACAGTTGATGTTCTCAGTCGCTATTTGGGACTGCCATCCAACCACCGAGTCGCTGGTCAGTATCACCTCGATCAAACTTACTTTTCTCGCATTGAAGCTCTGAACTTCACCTTGGCGCATGATGATGGGCAGGGGATGGATGATTTAGAGGATGCTGATGTGGTTCTTGTGGGTGTCAGCAGAACCTCAAAGACCCCAACTTGTGTTTATCTTGGCAACCGTGGCGTGAAGGCGGCGAACGTTCCTCTTGTTCCAGGTGTTGAGCCGCCGGCGTCGATTATGGGGCCGGATGCGCCATTAGTCGTGGCGCTGAAGATATCTCCGGACCGGTTAATTCAGATCCGACGTCAGCGATTGATCTCTATCAAAGAGAACCCGGAAACAGCTTATGCGGATGAAGACACCGTTCGGGAAGAACTCACCTGGGCGAACCGTTTATTTGCGCGCATGAAATGGAAGACGATTGATGTCTCACGTAGGTCTGTGGAAGAAACAGCGGCTGCAATCCTAAACCATATCTCAGAAAGCAGACGAGGCTGAATCCATGCCCACGCCTAATCTCATTCTAGCGTCACAGAGCAAGTCGCGCGGCGCGCTGATGCGCAATGCGGGACTGACGTTTGAACAGATGTCATCCCGATTGGATGAAGACGCTGTTAAAGCCGCGATGCGTCAAGACGGCGAAAGCACGACCCGACAGGCAGAAACGCTGGCTGAACTCAAAGCGCAAAAAATATCATCCGGTACGCCCGGAATTGTGCTTGGCGCTGACCAAATGCTCGATCTGGAAGGCGAGGGTTTTGACAAGCCAAAAAGCCTTGATGAAGCACGCGAAAATCTTCGCAAACTACGCGGTAAGACCCATACGCTGGAGACAGCGCTCGTCGCCTGTGAAAACGGGACGCCAATCTGGCGGATTGTGACGCGTCCAAAGCTGACCATGCGCAGTTTCTCAGATGATTTTATTGAAAACTATCTGGAAAACATTGGCGACGCTGCATTTTCTACAGTCGGCGCTTATCAGTTGGAAGGTTTGGGTGCGCAGCTATTTGCCAGGATAGAGGGAGATTATTTTTCCATTCTGGGATTACCGTTGATCCAGCTCCTAGACTGGTTGCGAGCTAGGGGGATGATTGCGACATGATGATTACAGCAAAAACCAAAATCTATGGTGTTGTGGGAAACCCTGTGCGCCATTCCTTGTCACCGCTTATTCACAATCACTGGCTTGCTGAGGCGGATATAGATGCGGTTTACACCGCTTTTGAACTCAATTCAGAAGGCCCGGTAGAAGATCTTAAAAGTCTCAACCGATTTGGCGTGGCGGGACTAAACGTTACTGTTCCCTACAAACACGCCGCTATGTCCGCGGCAACTATGTCCGAAGAAGTCATGATTGTTGGCGCAGCTAATACGCTCTCTTCAACAGGAGCGGGATGGAAAGCGGACAACACCGATACGATCGGTTTTATATTGGCTTTGCGTCATGCGGTTGAGGAACAGGATCTTACAGGCGCAAACGTCACATTGATTGGTGCGGGTGGTGCGGCCCGCGCGGCTGTTTTTGCACTGGGAGCAATGGGCGTTAATCTGACAATTGCGAACCGCACACCCGAAAAAGCAGTTGAACTTGCAGATAGTCTGAACCCAGACGCTCAGGCAATCGGACTGGAAGAATTAGGGTCCGCGTTGGAAGTTTGCGATATTGCAATCAACGCCACCAGCGCCGGACATGGCGATACAGGCGCGTTGGAACTGCCAGAAGGAAAAGGTCGATTGTTTATGGACCTTTCGTATGGGCATGCGGCGGCGGCTAACCTCAGCGCCGCTCAAGCGCAGACATGGAAAACTGAAGACGGGCTTCGAATGTTGGTCGAACAGGCGCGTCGATCCTTTGAAATCTGGCATGATATCAGCCCAGATCCCGAGCCAGTTCTGATCAAATGCCGTGAGGCGATTGCATGAAAATCCTTGGATTGACTGGTTCTATCGGCATGGGCAAGTCAACAACCGCACAGATGTTCAGGGATGAAGGCGTACCGGTCTATGATGCGGACGCTGCTGTCCATGCGCTCTATGCGCCTGGGGGCGACGCGGTTGAGCCTGTTGAGGCTGCCTTTCCTGGCGTGATGTCAGAAGATGGCGGTATTGATCGCGGAAAACTGCGTGAGAAAGTTATTGGCAAGCCAGACGAGATCAAACACTTAGAATCAATCGTCCATCCACTCCTTGGAAAATACCGCAGTGCTTTCTTTGAAAAAGCAAATGCTGATCATGCAGACATAGTGGTGATGGATGTCCCGTTGCTGTTTGAAACAGGTGGCGAAGCCAATGTCGATAAAGTTGTTGTGGTAACAGCGGCGCCTGACATCCAGCGCGAACGGGTTATGGCCCGGGAAGGCATGACAGAAGACGTCTTCAAAGCAATTGTGGAAAAGCAAACGCCGGATGCTGAAAAACGGGCCCGAGCGGACTACATTATAGATACTGGGCTGGGTATGGAGCACGCAAGAGAGCGAGTTCGCGCCATCCTAGATAATGTAAGGTCCAAGAAGGCGACAAACTGATGCGGGAAATCTGTTTCGACACCGAGACAACCGGACTGGAAGCCAACAATGGTGACCGGATTATCGAATTGGGGTGCGTCGAACTGATCAATCTCCTACCAACTGGCCGGGAGTTTCATCGCCTGATTAATCCAGAACGGCCGGTTAGCGCTGACACTGTCCGTATTACGGGGATCACAGATGAGATATTGCGGGATAAGCCGTTTTTCTCTGACCCTAGCGTCTATCAGGAATTTCTTGATTTCATCGGCGACGCGCCTTTGGTGGCGCATAATGCAGAATTTGACCGCGGATTTTTTAATGCTGAGATGTCGCGGTTAGGGCTTCCGGAATTTCCAAAAGAACGCTTTGTCGACACGTTGGTGATTGCGCGGGAAAAATATCCGGGGGCGTCAAACACACTGGATGCGCTTTGTAAGCGGTTCGACATATCGCTTGCCGAACGTGATTTGCACGGAGCTATCCTCGACTCCCAACTGCTTGCGGCGGTTTATTTGGAGCTGAATGGCGGACGTGCGCACGCATTTGCGTTTGATGATGAAGATGACGCATCTGGCGATACGATAAAGCGTACTGAAAGGCGCAAACGGCCAAAACCGCTTCCTTCACGTATCAGCGATGAAGAACGCACAGCACATCGCGCATTTGTGGACACGCTCGGAGACAATCCCATCTGGGCGAAAATTTTCCCCCAGATGGATTAACTGACTTAGGATTGTGTCTCATCAGAGGCAGGCTGTTGAGACGCAGCCTGTTTTTGGGCTTTATAAAGACCAACAAAATCAATCGGATCGATCAGAAGCGGTGGGTATCCGCCTTCACGTGTGACCTCAGCAACGATGCGGCGTGCAAAGGGGAAGATCAAACGCGGGCATTCAATTAACAAAAGAGGTTCGACATCTGCCTGACGTGCGCCACTTAGTTCAAAAAGTCCGGAATAGATTAGTTCAGCGATAAAAACGACTTTGTCGTCGCGGTTAGCCTGTGCAGAAAGGCGCAGATCAACTTCGTAGAGTTGTTTGTCCTGTTGTTGTTTTGGTTCGGCTTTAACGTCGATCCCAAGTTCGATAGCAGGCGCTGTCTGGTTGTTAGCAGTTGCTAGAGGGTTTGGGTTTTCAAAGGAAAGGTCTTTGACGTATTGGGCCAAAACGCGGATTGTAGGGCCTTGCGGAGCGGCTGCATCCGGCGCCGGAGCAGCGGGTTGGCCTTCTGGGTTTGAGGTTTCAGTCATGACTACTCGAAAGTTTACAACAATAAATTCGTCAGCGGGCTAACATGTTGAATGACAAGTCACAAGCTGGACGGGTTACGTGATAAGATAAGTCACTATATAAGATTCCAACAAACATGAATTCCACACAAGATTGGCCATGATCGATATCGAACTTCTCATTTTCGCAGCGGTAGCAGTATTTGTCCTGGCGCGGCTTTATGCGGTCCTCGGACGAAAAACAGGCGCCGAACCTCCGCCAGCTGTTTTGCGCGAAGCGGACAATAAAGGCTTTGGGGAAAATAACACAGACGAGGAAGAAGAGGACAAGCCATCGCTTCGTCCCGCTTTTACCGGTCCGGGAGCTTCCGGAATGGAAGATATCGCGGCAATCGATCCAAAGTTTAATCCGCGAGATTTTCTCCAGCGCGCCAAAAAAGCTTATGAGATGATCGTCAACAGTTTTGCAGAAGGTGACAGAGAAACACTGTCTAATCTGCTTGATGAAGACGTGTATGATGCTTATTGCTCAGCTATTGACGCTCGTGAATCTGAAGGGCGTGAGCCACTTCGGTTGATGCGGCTCAAATCAGGTGAAATAGCTGACGCATGCATTGTGTCCGCAGATGTCGCGCAAGTGTCCGTGTCCTTTGAGGCGCAGCTCAGTGACGGCGAAAACTTGAGGACGGCGAAGGAAATATGGACATTCGAGCGCGCCTTGAAGAGTTCAGACCCGGCATGGCGTTTGACAGAAGTCTCCGAAGCCTCTTAGGTGGCGTCCTGTGTCTCGCGGCGGTACTCGCCGCCTGCTCAAGCCCTCAGTCGCCGACCGCACGTACGGTTATTCAGGGGCCAACAACGCCTCCCACACCCGAACCGGATGTGGGCTTTCCGATCGCGCCTGTTCGCTTTGCAGACGTGCCAGGGTGGGGCGCGTCGGATCTTAAGCCTGCGCATTCCGCTTTTATGGAGACGTGTGCGTCACTGCGCCGTCGGTCTCCTGCTGCGCATTTTGCTCTTAAAGCAAGCTATGGCGGTTTGGTTCAGGACTGGCTCCCGGCATGTGATCGGATGGAAGCAGCGATTGGAGACAGCGAAGCGATCCGTACTGCGATTGAAGAGTCATTTGTCGCTTATATGGTCGATCCGGAAGGACCTGAATCTAAGCTGACCGGCTATTTTGAGCCTGAATTGGAAGTGCGCCGATATCCTGAGCCTGGCTTTACCAAGGCTGTGCCAGGCATTCCTTTTGACCTTGTTCGCGCTGACCCGAGTGATTTTGATCAGAAATACCCTAAAGGGAAAATCTGGGGCCGGGTTAGTGATGGCGTGTTGGAATATTACCCGCCGCGCGCCGAAATCATTGATGATCCGGCGACGGCGTTAGCTTATGCAGACCCAGGCGAGGTGTTTTATCTACAAATACAGGGATCTGGCCGCTTAAAGTTTCCAGACGGGCGCGTCATGCGAGCAGCGTTTGCCGCACACAACCATCGTCCGTTTGTCTCCATCGCGCGCCATTTGATTGATACAGGCGAAATAGAAATCCATCAGGCGGGAATGGGGTCGATCCTTAACTGGATGCGCCAAGTTGGGTCAGAACGTGCGCAGGCGGCGATGAATGTAAACCCACGTTATGTCTGGTTTACGCCACAGGAAATCACAGATCCAAATAAAGGCCCGAATGGCGCTGCAGGTGTCCCGCTGATGCCGATGGGATCAATGGCTGTTGACCCCAAATATCACCCTTATGGCGCATTGATGTTTATTGACACCAAGGTTCCGGCCCATCCTGGCGACTGGCAGGGTACGACATATCAATCACTTGTCGTGGCGCAGGACACAGGCGGTGCGATTAAAGGTTTAAAGCGTGGCGACCTCTTTTTTGGTTGGGGCAAGGAAGCTGGCGGTCGGGCGGCGAGCATGAACCATCCCGTTGATATGTGGATCTTGCTCCCTAAGGCGCTTTCAAATCGTATGGTTGTTGAACAAACCAGGGCGTCTAAAACACACGATGGTTAAACGACGTCTGAGTGAAGCAGAACGTCGTATCTGGCGGAAAGTCGCACGCACAATTACGCCACTGAACGAAAAACCAGTCGAAAAAGCGCCTGAGGCAGGAGATTTTGGTGCGCTTTTGGATGGGAAGAAAACGGTTCAGGCCGTTACCAAAACGTCTTCCAATTCAGCAACTACAACGCCGCCAGCTAAAACGTCGATTCCAAAACCAGCGCCCCTAGCTGAAGCGGTAAATACCACCAAGAAGCCCGCATCCGGGCCTCTGGCTGATAGAGGTAAAGAGCGCCGCGTGCGTCGTGGTCAGACCACAATTGACGGCAAGCTGGATCTGCATGGTCATACTCAGGATGGCGCAAAAGCTGCGCTTTATGCTTTTCTCAGCCATCACAGGCATATGGGCGACCAATGTGTGCTGGTCATTACAGGCAAAGGACGATTAGGCGGCGGCGTGTTACGCAAGCACTTTTTAGACTGGCTGCACGAGGGCAATTTCAGACTCTTGGTGTCATCTTATGCGCAAGCACACCAGAAGCATGGCGGAACAGGCGCTTTTTACGTGTTTCTGCGCCGAAAATAGGGACTTAGCTGTCCTTACGGCTTTCTTTTTCTGCGATACCTGAAATTCCCTGACGTTTTTCCAGCGCTAAGGCGACATCATCCAGTGATATGTGGCGTGAGCGCAGCGCGACGAACAGGTGGTAAAGCAGGTCAGCAGCTTCTGAGGCGGTTTCCTCGTCGGTCCCGGCGGCAACGGCAAGTGCGGCTTCCACGCCTTCTTCACCCAACTTTTTAGCACATTTTGCAGGCCCGTCTTTCAGAAGCTTCGCTGTCCAGGATTTAGCATCCGGATCTGTATCAGCTGCGCGCGCATCAATCGTTTGCGCCAGGTGAGAGAGCGCAGCGGCAAGACGTTCAGAAGAGGCTAAAGGTGCTGGCATGGTTCTGGTGGTTCTTACTGGGTGTGTTCTGGTGGCGATACGGGTTGTGTTCCCGGTGGTGTTTGGCGCGAATTAGGGGAGTGGTCTGACAGGAGCGCCTGCATTTTCAAGGGCTTGGCGCGCTTCAGCGATCGTTGCTTCGCCAAAATGGAAAATCGAAGCAGCTAAAACCGCTGTTGCGCCGCCTTCAAGGATGGCTGGCGCTAAATGATCAACTGAACCTGCGCCGCCGGACGCAATCACAGGGATGTTCACCGCGTCAGTGATCGCTTTTAGAAGCGGGATATCGTAACCCTGTTTCGTGCCATCGCGATCCATAGAGGTTAGCAGGATTTCTCCGGCGCCTTTGGATTCAACAAGCTTGGCAAATTCAACAGCGTCACGTCCTGAAGCGTTGCGTCCGCCATGGGTATAAACGCCCCAGCTATTGCCTTCACGGCGTGCGTCGATCGCGACCACGACGGCCTGTGATCCGACTTTAAGCGCGCAATTCATCACAATATCAGGGTCTGTGACGGCTGCAGTGTTGATGGCGCATTTGTCCGCCCCGGCGCCAAGCAAAGTCACCATGTCTTCTGGCGCACGTACCCCGCCGCCAACGGTAAGCGGCATAAAGCACTGGTCAGCTGTGCGCTCGATCACATCGAGAATAAGACCACGCCCTTCATGGCTGGCGGTAATATCGAGAAAGCAAAGCTCGTCCGCACCTTGTTCGTCATAGGCTTTTGCCAGTGCGACAGGGTCGCCTGCGTCTTTTAAATCGACAAAATTGACACCTTTTACAGTGCGCCCGTTTTTAACATCGAGACAGGGTATGATGCGGTTTTTCAGCATGCGGCTTTTATGGCCTCTATCGGATCAATGTCGCCATCATAAAGCGCGCGACCAAGGATGGCGCCAAAAATGTCGCGCTTTCCTTTTCGGGCGCTAAGCGCTTCAATATCTTCAACATTTTTTAGACCGCCGGACGCAATCACGGGGATAGAGACGGCGTCTGCCAGTTCACCGGTAAAGTCGACATTGACGCCGGTCTTCATGCCATCACGGCCAATATCAGTGGCGATAATGGCGCAGACGCCGGAATCTTCAAATTTTTTGGCTAGCTCGACCGCTTTAATGTCGGTTGTTTCCGCCCAGCCTTCAACGGCGACCATGCCGCCCACTGCGTCGATCCCAACAGCGATTTTATCGGGATGGGCTTTGGCTGCTTGCTTCACAAAATCAGGATCACGCACTGCGGCGGTTCCCAGGATGATGCGTGAGACGCCTTCGCTAAGCCAACGCTCAACACCGGCCATGTCACGCACGCCGCCACCAAGTTGGACGAGCGCGTCTGTCGTGCTCAAAATCGCGCGCACGGCCTCCACATTCGCGGAGTTGCCAGCAAATGCGCCGTTTAAATCGACAACATGCAAATTGCGAAATCCCATATCCTGGAATTTAGCCGCCTGATTGGCTGGATTGTCATTGAACTGGGTCGCCTGATCCATGTCGCCGCGAATGAGGCGGACACAGGCGCCGTCTTTAAGATCGATAGCGGGGTAAAGTTCCATGGCCTGTCATCTGTTACATTTTTTCGTCAAGAGCAATCCATCTGACTTAATTCGTTTGGAACGAAATAACGCTGAACGCATTGTTTGGCGAAGTGGCGGATAAAAAAATTCCAATACCGTCAAAAAATCGGGTGTGTGCGGGGTCCTTCTGAATGAGAGCTTTGGAGGAGCCTATGCCGCTGAAGATGATTGTCCTTGAGTCTGATAATAAGTGTCCGCAAATCGACTTTGCAGACCGTGTCGCCTCGCAATTCCGCCTTTGTCGAAAAATTCTGGATACGGTGTGGATGGTGCACACCGAAGAAGATGTCAGTTCGCTAAGGCAAAGACTGCTGGTTGAAGCGGACGCCCAAATCGACTTGATGGTTTGTGAAGTCTCTGACTGGTCTGGCGCCTCTGACGCCTATGAGAGCGCAGAAATTTCACGCGGCATGTCGCACTAGGGTTTCCATCTGAGGAAATTGGCGAGGATTTTCAGGCCTGTCTTCTGGCTTTTTTCCGGGTGAAATTGCACGCCAAAAATATTGTCGCGTCGCACAGCAGCGACAAACCCGCCGCCATAATCGCATGTCGCAGCAATATCGCCTTCTTCTTCGCAGGATATGGCGAAAGAATGTGTGAAATAGACGTGGGGGTTTTCACCTAATTCGTCGAGAACCGGATGGTCACGCACAAAAACCTCATTCCATCCCATGTGCGGGATCGGCAAAGAAGAATCCATTGGATTTAAGCGATCCACAATGCCGGGGATCCATCCCAGCCCGTCAGTTTCACCATCTTCAAGACCTAGGCTGGCTAATAATTGCATGCCGACACACACGCCGAAAAACGGGCGGGATTTGGCGAACACTGCTTGCATCATGGCGTCGATAACACCATCGCGCGCCTTTAAGTTGGTCATGCAGTCTGCAAAGTGACCCACGCCGGGAAGCACAATCCGGTCCGCATCTGCAATAAGGTCCGGATCAGAGGTCAGTTCCAGCTCAAGATCAATGTTTTCCATCTGCGCTGCTGCCCGAAGGGCGCGTGCAGCGGAACGGACATTCCCTGATCCATAATCAATGAGAGCAAGTTTATTCATCTGTTACCGCAAGACATTTTGCCCGGAGGGTCGCTGTTTTCAGAGCGATCCCTTTGTGGACGCAGCCTTGCCTTCCAATCTGTCGTCTATCTGTGCGGCCATACGAAGGGCGCGCGCGAGCGATTTAAAGCAGGCTTCCGCGATATGGTGCGAATTAACGCCGTAAAGACATTCCACATGCAGACATGCGCCGGAATTCATCGCGAATGCGTGGAAAAATTCCTTGAACAGTTCTGTGTCGACCGTACCGACTTTATCGCGCGTGAATTCAACGCGCCACACAAGATAAGGGCGGTTACATAGGTCAACACTAGAGCGCGACAAAGTTTCATCCATAGGGATGTAGGCGTGGCCAAAGCGTGTGATGCCAGCAAACGCGCCTGATTTATCAGTCAGCGCCGCTTTAACAGCGTCGCCAAGCACAATGCCCACATCTTCCATTGTGTGGTGCATGTCGATGTGAAGATCGCCCTTGCAGGTAATCTCAAGGTCAAATGAAGCGTGTTTAGCCAGGCTTTCCAGCATATGGTCAAAAAAACCAATGCCTGTGTCGATCTTGGCTGTGCCTTGACCGTCAACATTCACTTGAACGCTGATCTGCGTTTCCTTGGTCTTACGCGTACGTTCGGCGCTTCTCGCCATTGCGGGCATGCCTTTCTTTGGGGATCGTTAACAAAGTCATTACGACTAACAACTAATTTCGAATGGGATTACACGCTTTCAAGCATGCAACGCAACTCTTGGATCATCTGGGAAAATGATCCGTTAACTGCCGGACACGGCGCGAGGGGAAATGGTGAAAGCCAAAAACAAACTTGGTAGACGCCGAACCCTTGCCCAGCAAGTGACGCTTGCGGCCGTGGCTGCTGCTGCGATTGCTGGCTTGAGCCCCATAGCGGCTCAGCGGATGGTTGAGCAGCACAATGATGCTGCGGTCGCCAGTACGGTTCTTTCCAACAAGCTGCGTGGTTTTGTGTCCCTTGCAACGAAACCGTTCATGGAAGGCGATATTGAGGAAGTGACCCGTATCGCGACGATTTTCCATGCCGATAAGTCCATCGACACAGTCATTCTTCTTGATGAGAATTCTCAGCCTTTGATTTCGCTAGGCGAGGCGTCTTTTGTTTTGGCGATGCCGGAAGTCCGCTTGATGGTGCGCGAGCGCGCGGGCGCTGAGCAATTTGGCGATCATCTGGTGCAAGTGCGACCTATCGCGATTGAAGGCCGGATTTATGGCACGATCCTGATGCGGGCCGGCACGTTCACGAATTTCGAGAACCATCATTATCATTACGGCATACAGCTGTTTATCGTATTGGTCGCATTAGCGGGCATTTATCCGTTTGTGCTGATGTTTACCCATCGCGCATTCAGACCAATCGACTATGTGGCAATCGCGCTGAAGGATCTGAAGCCCGGCCAAAATGAGAAAGTTGTCCAAGCCGCTGGCAATATTTCAGAGCATTTGGCGGCTTCATTGGAAGAAATGACAAACCGGTATGACGCTGTCATCCGCAAGTCTCGCAAGCTGGCAGTCAGTGATCCGCTGACGGGGCTGTTTAATCGTGCCTATTTTGCAAAACAGGTGGATACGTACCTTAGTGCAGCTGGTGAGCGGTCCGTGTCTGTCGTGTTTGCTGATATCGACCGTTTCCGCGCAGTGAATGATATTCTGGGACCGCGTGGCGCGGATGATTTGTTGGCAGGGCTTGCAAAGCGGATCAAGGAAGCTGCGCATGAGGCAGATCAGGTCTTAAGGCCAAAATTTGCAGGCCAGGCGCCAAGTGTGGTCGGGCGATTGGGGGCTGACCAGTTTGCGTTTGTTGTTCCGTTTGTGGATGATTCAACCGTGGCTGATTTCATTCTGCGGATTGAAAAAGTCATTTCAAAACCAATCGAGAAAGATGGCCGCCACATTGATATTTCGGCCACATTCGCAGCCGCCAGCGCGCCGGGCAATACGATAGGCGCGGCGGATCTGATGAAGCGCGCGGATCTGACGCTTCAGGCTTCGAAAACGGAAGGCGGAAAATCGCTTCAATTCTTCAGTGAAGACATCCAGAAAAAAGCCAATGATCAGGTTCGACTGGAAGAAGAAATTCGCCGGGGTGTGTTCCGGGGTGAGTTTGTAGCGGTCTTCCAGCCCAAAGTGCATCTGGAAACTGGTAAAATCGTCGGCGCTGAGGCTTTAGCGCGCTGGCGTCGTCCGGATGGCGCTGTGGTCTCACCGGGTGTTTTCGTCCAGAAGGCCGAAGAGATGGGCATGATCGCAGAACTGGGCATGGCGATCATGCGTGATGCGGTCGCTCAGGCGGCGAAATGGAACCGTAATGGCGCGCGGTTGAAAGTTGCTGTGAATGTGTCGCCTATCCAGTTCCAGGACCCAGGGTTTATTCCGGCAGTTTATGATGTGCTGGATGAAAATGGCCTGCCGCCCGAATTGCTTGAACTGGAAGTCACAGAATCCACGGCCGTTGAGAACCCCGAAAAAGTTGCGCGGGTCATGCGTCCGCTGCGCGCCAAGGGCGTGCGATTGGCGATTGATGATTTTGGAACAGGCCATTCAAACTTCAAAACAGTGACGCACCTTCCGTTTGACGTGTTCAAGGTCGACCAGCAGTTTGTAAAATCCCTTGGGGTTGACCCGCACGCATCTGCGATTGTTGAGATGATCCTGGCAATGGCGGAAGCGCTAAACCAGGAAACCGTTGCGGAAGGTATTGAGACAGCTGAGCATTTCGACTTCCTGCGTCGTCGTGGTTGTAAGATCGGACAGGGCTATTATTTCTCACCGCCATTACCGAGCCATGAGTTTGAAGCGTTGGTAAAAACATGGCGGATTCCAGCGCCTTTGCGCACACCGGCTGAATAGATCTTGAGCGCGAAAGCCATAATGCAGACTTGATCATATGCCTGCATGCGTCCAACTGTAACGCATTACAGTAAATGGAGACGCGTTTTGGCGGAGAATTCTGCACACCCTAGCTGGCACGGCACGACAATTCTGGCGGTCAGAAAACCAAATAAAATCGTTCTGATTGGCGATGGTCAGGTTTCCATGGGCCAGACCGTGATGAAGGGCAACGCCCGCAAGGTGCGTCGCATTGGCGAAAAAGCCTCAATTATTGCGGGGTTTGCTGGTGCAACTGCGGACGCATTCACCTTGTTTGAGAGACTGGAACAGAAACTTGAACGCTTTCCGGGCCAGCTCCAGCGTGCGGCAGTGGAATTGGCTAAGGACTGGCGGACAGACAAATACCTGCAAAAACTTGAAGCGCTTTTGATTGTGGCGGACAAGCACATCACGCTGGTGCTGACAGGGAATGGCGACGTGCTTGAACCAGAGCATAATGTTGTGGCAATCGGATCAGGCGGGAATTTTGCCCTGTCTGCAGCCCGCGCGCTTTATGAATATGAAGACGACGCGGAAGTACTCGCGCGCAAGGCAATGGAAATTGCCGCCGAAGTCTGTGTTTACACCAATACAAGCTTTACTGTGGAAACACTGGATGTCTGATCGTGACGCCATAGGCGAAGCTCTGCGCGACGGTGTGATAACGGCTGATCAGGCAGAAAAGCTTCAGGGTTATCTTTCGCGCGGTGGCGATCCATATGGCGCACAAGACCCTGAAAACCTGTCGTTTCTGTCGTCTTTCAACGATATTTTCCTCACGATTGGGATTTTAATTCTACTGACCGGGTCGAGTATTTTTGCCGGCTGGATGGCGGCTAATGTCGTTCCGTTGACGTGGGTCGGTCCGACAACGTCCATCATCGTTGCGGCGTTTACCTGGGCCTTGTCTGAATATTTCTGTCTGCGGCGGCGCTTGTTATTGCCTTCCATGGCCTTGGCGACTGCATTCTACATTCTAGCAGGCATAGGTGTTGGCTCTTTCATGGCTAAGATAGCGGCTGAAACAGCGCTTGATGCGGTTCAGGCTGGCGCCAGCCAGATGGGCCACTTTTTCAACACTGGATATTGGGGCGCCACAGCCGGCGCGCTGGCGGCGATTGTTTATTATTTTCGTTTCCGTCTGCCGTTTTCACTGTTTCTGGTTGCGGTGTCGGGTTCGATCCTGACGTACTCGTTTATTTTCGAAAACAGTGGTTTTGCCTCAATCGGCGGCCTGGCGATTTTTCTAGTTGGTGCTGCGACGCTGGTCTGCGCCATGGTGTTTGACGCGCGCGACCCGACCCGTTCGACGCGCCAGTCTGACAATGCATTCTGGCTTCACCTGGCGGCTGCGCCGCAGATTATGCTGGGCCTGCGGTTTATGATTATAGGTGAAAACGCCATGTCTGACCTTGGCTCGTCCGTGATCATGCTAGCGGTCTTGTTGGTTGTCGGCTTCTTATCGCTGGCGCTCAACCGGCGCGCGCTCATATTTTCAGGACTGGTGACGTTTACGCTGGTTGTGTTTTCCCTCGTCAATAATTCAGGCCTTTCGGGCGCTGAGAAGGCTGCTGTGCCTTTGCTGATTGTTGGCGCAAGCGTTGTTTTGCTTGGGGCAGGTTGGCGCACTGCGCGCAGCTTTGCCTTGAAATTTGTTCCGGAAACTGGCGTATGGGCCCGCCTTTTCCCGCCTGAAAACGTCCTTAAGGGCGATTCCTAAGAGAGAAATATGTCTGAGTTTTCCCCCCGTGAGATTGTATCTGAATTAGACCGATTCATCGTTGGTCAAGCTGACGCCAAGCGCGCTGTCGCGCTGGCGCTGCGTAACCGTTGGCGGCGTAAGCAATTACCTGAAGGATTGCGCGAAGAAGTCACGCCAAAAAATATCCTGATGATTGGTCCGACCGGTGTGGGTAAAACAGAAATTTCCCGCCGACTTGCGAAATTGGCGCAGGCGCCGTTTCTGAAGGTGGAAGCGACCAAATTCACTGAAGTGGGTTATGTGGGCCGCGATGTCGAACAGATCGTGCGCGATCTCGTTGAAGCCTCGATCGGTATGGTGCGCGAAGAAAAGCGCAAAGAGGTGAGGGCGTCTGCTGAACGCGCCGCTGAAGAGCGTGTTCTGGACGCGTTGGTCGGCGCTGATGCGCAATCTTCCACACGTGAGGCTTTTCGAAACAAGCTGCGCTCGGGTGAGCTGGACGATAAACAGGTTGAGATTGAAATCTCTGACAATTCTTCGCCGTTTCAGGCGCTGGATATTCCTGGGCAGCCTGGCGCCAGCATGGGCATGCTCAATCTAGGCGATCTGTTGGGCAAAGGTTTTGGCGGCAAGAAACGCACATTGAAAACGACAGTGAAGGATGCCTACCGGCCATTGCTGGATGAGGAATCTGAAAAACTGGTCGATGACGAAGCGGTGATGCGCGAAGCAGTGCGCGCAGTTGAAGAAGACGGCATCGTTTTCCTCGATGAAATCGACAAAGTGGCTGCGCGTCAGGACAGAGGCGGTGCGGATGTCTCCCGCGAGGGCGTCCAGCGTGATTTGTTGCCGCTGATTGAAGGCACAACCGTTTCCACAAAGCATGGCGCGGTGAAGACCGACCACATTCTCTTTATCGCTTCGGGCGCATTCCACGTGGCCAAGCCGTCTGACTTATTGCCGGAATTGCAGGGGCGATTGCCGATCCGTGTGGAACTGGACGCACTGACAGGTGAAGATTTCCGACGCATTTTGACCGAACCAGAAGCTAGCCTGATCAAGCAATACACGGCGCTGATCGGCGCTGAAGGCATGACGCTGACTTTCACGGATGACGCCATTG
Organism: uncultured Hyphomonadaceae bacterium; assembly: GCA_964342355.1. Taxonomy (GTDB): domain Bacteria; phylum Pseudomonadota; class Alphaproteobacteria; order Caulobacterales; family Hyphomonadaceae; genus Hirschia. The sequence goes on along the minus strand of CAYFFG010000014.1, from coordinate 26,859 downwards.
ACGCGATTGCTGACTTGGCTGTGCAGGTAAATGACACTGTTGAGAATATTGGTGCGCGCCGCCTGCACACAGTCATGGAACGTCTGTTGGATGATATTTCTTTCACAGCGCCTGATCGCTCAGGCGAAGCGTTTGAAATCAATGCGGCCTATGTGAAGGAGCGCTTGTCTGATCTGGCTGGCGACACAGATCTTTCCAAATACATCCTCTAGCGAAGGATCACACCATGGCCGAAACGGAAGGGATGCCTCACATCACGTTTCGCGCCAGTGTTGGCGGCAATGCGGTAATAGTGCTCGCGGCGCTGGGCTGTGTGGTGGGCGCGTGGGCTATCAGCCAGCATCCGAACGCGCCCAGTCTTATAAAAGCATTCGCCATATTGGTCGTACTGGCCGGACTTGTGGTGGCGGTGATCAAGCTTAAGGTTCTGATAGAACGTCCGGTCATGGCGGACCTAAGCTCGGACGGGTTGTTTTTGAAAAATCACAATCAGACCATCCCGTGGGAGGCGATTGCCGGCGTTCGCGAGAATGCGGGTGGCAAGCATGGCGCAGTTATCGAATTGGTGCCAGTTGAGCCACTACATGATGTTTTGACGCGTGGCAGTTTAAGGCTTGGCCGGTCGGCCAACATGATGGCGGGATTGCCGCAGTACTGCTTTGCGATGACAGGGATGATTGGCTCAAATGCTGAATTTCTGTCTGCTGCGGCGCACTACACAATAGTTATGGAACCGGTTGCTTCACTCGACGCAGAGTGAGATTTATGCGCCCGCCATCGGATAATAGTGTGGAAGTGCCCGGATAGATCCGATCGACACCGTGATAAATGAAACGCGCGTCACCGCTTAACACGACGACATCGCCTGAAGACAGTTTGAAAGACTTTGTCGGATCTGTGCGTTTCGTCCCGCCAATGCGAAAGCGAGCGGTGTCGCCCAGTGAGATGGAAACGACCGGGGCGGTCTTGTCGTCTTCGTCATTGTCGACATGCAGTCCCATTTTAGCGTCTGCGCTGTAAAAATTTACCAAGCATGCGTCGGGCGGCGCTTCGCCTTGGGTGACTTTATCCCAGATAGCTAGAAGTGATGTTGGAATGTGCGGCCACGGGCGGTGGGTAAGCGGGTGTGTCGTAATGTAGCGATAGCCTTTTATGTCAGAAATCCAACCTAATCGGCCAAGATTTGTCATCCGCACACTGAGCGGGCGGCCGGTCTTTGGCATGACAGGGCGATAAAAGGGGTTGCCAGACAGGAGATTACGCAGTTCATCACGTAATTCCTCCTGATCACGACGAATAAGGAATTCGCTGTAGATTTTCAGACCCTGATGCATGTATATGGGCTCCTCTCGCGATGAATCTTCATCACGTAGAAGTGTAGGCGCCTATTGAGACCTGAAAAATGGTCCCCATATCGCCATTCGAGCCCGGCTTATTCATTTTGGATGAGCCGATTTCAAATCTTTAGGGACCGCCTGAACCAGGCGCCGCGAGTTAATGGGCCTATGTTGGGCGAAGGCGGCCGCCAAGAAAAGGATTGAGAGAAAGACTTATGGGAAAAATTATCGGTATCGACCTTGGTACGACCAACTCTTGTGTAGCCGTGATGGACGGCAAAAGCGCAAAGGTTATCGAAAACGCTGAGGGCGCGCGCACAACACCTTCCGTGGTGGCGTTTCGCGAAGACGGCGAACGTCTGATCGGTCTTCCGGCGGTCCGCCAGGCGGTGATGAACTCCGACTACACCTTTTATGCGATTAAACGCCTGATCGGTCGTCAGTTCGATGACGCGACCGTCAAAAAGGACATGGAGCTGTCTCCGTTCGAGATCGTTCGCGGACCAAATGGCGACGCATGGGTTAAAGGTCGCGACAAAGAATACGCGCCACAGGAAATCTCAGCTTTCGTTCTTCAGAAAATGAAGGAAACAGCTGAAGCTTACCTTGGCGAAACAGTTGAACAGGCTGTTATCACTGTTCCTGCATACTTTAACGACGCTCAGCGCCAGGCCACGAAAGATGCTGGCCGTATCGCTGGTCTTGAAGTGCTGCGCATCATCAACGAGCCAACAGCTGCGGCGCTGGCTTACGGTCTGGAAAAAGCTGACGGTAAGACAATCGCAGTTTACGACCTTGGTGGCGGTACGTTCGACGTTTCCATCCTGGAAATTGGCGATGGCGTGTTTGAGGTTCTCTCCACAAACGGTGACACATTCCTGGGTGGTGAAGACTTTGACCTGCGTATCGTTGACTACATGTCGGACGAGTTCAAAAAAGAAAACGGCATCGACCTTAAGAAAGACAAGCAAGCGCTGCAGCGTCTGAAAGAGGAAGCCGAGAAAGCTAAGAAAGAGCTGTCTTCGTCTTCCAACTATGACGTCAACCTGCCATTCATCACGGCGGATGCGTCTGGTCCAAAACACCTGACAATGAAGTTGTCCCGCGCCAAGTTTGAAAGCCTGGTGGCTGACCTTGTAAAGCGCACGATCGACCCTTGTAAAAAGGCGCTTGAAGACGCTGGAAAATCAGCTGCGGACATCGATGACGTCGTGCTTGTGGGTGGTATGACCCGCATGCCGAAGGTTCAGGAAGAAGTGAAAAAATTCTTCGGCAAAGAGCCACACAAGGGTGTGAACCCTGATGAGGTTGTGGCGATCGGCGCCGCGATCCAGGCCGGTGTCCTGCAGGGCGACGTGAAAGACGTTGTTCTTCTTGACGTAACGCCTCTGTCTTTGGGTATTGAAACCCTCGGCGGCGTGTTCACACGCTTGATTGACCGCAACACAACAATCCCGACGAAAAAGTCTCAGACTTTCTCAACTGCTGATGACAATCAGGCGGCGGTGACTATTCGCGTCCTTCAGGGTGAGCGCGAAATGGCGGCGGACAACAAACTGCTGGGTAACTTCAACCTTGAAGGCATCCCGCCAGCGCCACGCGGCGTGCCGCAGATCGAAGTGACATTCGACATTGACGCCAACGGTATTGTGTCTGTGTCCGCTAAGGACAAGGCGACCGGCAAAGAGCAACAGATCACCATTCAGGCGTCTGGCGGTCTTTCCGATGATGAAATCGAAAACATGGTCAAGGAAGCTGAAGCAAACGCGGATGCGGACAAGGCCAAACGTGACGCTGTGGAATCAAAGAACAACGCAGAAGCGCTGGTCGACTCCACAGACAAGCAGCTTGAAGAGCACGGCGATAAAGTCGGCGCGGAAGTAAAAGCTGAAATTGAAAAAGCCCGTGACGACCTGAAAGCTGCGATCGAAGCTGACGACACAGCCCAGATCAAAGACAAAACGCAGGCGCTGACTATGGCGGCTATGAAGCTTGGCGAAGCCATCTATGCTGGCCAGCAGGAAGCTCAGGCGCACGCTGACGCTGCTAAAGACGCGGCGGCGGACGATGATGATGATGTCGTTGATGCTGACTTTGAAGAAGTTGACGGCGACAAGAAATAAGCGCGTCGGATGATACACATGCGCCTCCAGATGCCTGAAACGCTGATATTCAGCGTTTTGGGACGGTCTGGAGGCGCTCTGTGTTCAAAGTCCGCACAATCCCATCAGATTATGAGCGCAGCCCTTGTCTGATGACGTTGCGATGACAACATCTTAATCGAGCTGGTGATATGGCCGGCACAGTTTTTGATGATAGCGAAGTTCACAGCCCTGGAATTTGAGATCCACGCATGAGCCAGACTTGTTACTATGAAATCCTTGGCGTCGAACGCACAGTCGACGAAAAAGAGCTGAAGTCTGCTTTCCGCAAAAAGGCGATGAAATATCACCCGGACCGCAATCCGGATGATGCGGGAGCTGAAGCCAAGTTTAAAGAAGTGTCTGCGGCATATGAGTGCCTTTCGAACGCTCAAAAGCGCGCAGCCTATGACCGCTATGGCCGTGAGGCCTATGAGCAGGGCGGTATGGGCGCAGCCGGCGGCGGCGCTGGCGGCGGATTTGGCGGTCAACGCCCTGAAGACATTTTTGGCGATGTTTTCGGTGACGTATTTTCTGAGTTTTTTGGCGGCCGGTCGCGCGGGGGTCGTGGCGGTGCGCAACGCGGCGCTGACCAGCGCTATGACTATTCGATCACCCTAGAAGAATCTTTTGCTGGCAAACAAGCCGATATCGCAATCCCGACAACTGATGTCTGTGGTGATTGCGCCGGTTCTGGATCTGAGCCCGGCTCCTCTCCTGAGACCTGTCCGGTGTGTGCTGGCGCAGGCCGCGTACGTGCGCAGCAGGGCTTTTTCACCATGGAGCGCACATGTGGGCGCTGTCAGGGTCGTGGGTCTGTGATTACCAACCCATGTAAGACCTGTTCTGGACGCGGCGCTGTTCGATCTGAGCGCGAATTGTCGATCAATATCCCCGCAGGTATTGAAGATGGTCAGCGTATTCGTCTTCAGGGCGAGGGCGAAGCAGGCGCAAATGGCGGTCCAAAGGGCGACCTCTATATCTTTGTGACTGTTGAAGAACACGACATTTTCGAACGTGATGGGCCTGATCTCTACGCACGCACGCCAGTGCCGATGTGTAAGGCGGCGTTGGGCGGTGAAATCGAAATGCCGACAATTGATGGCGGCCGCACACGTATCACCATTCCCGAAGGCGCTCAGACCGGAAAACGCATGCGTTTGCGCGGTAAGGGCATGCCGTCTTTACGCACGGGGCAAACAGGCGACATGTATGTCGAGCTGTATGTGGAAACGCCACGTAAGCTCACACCAAAGCAAAAAGAATTGCTGCGTGAGTTTTCCGAGACATGTTGTGGGGAAACCAACCCGGAGCATGAAGGCTTTATTGGTCGCGTAAAGCGTTTTTTCGACGCATCGGCTGACACGCAATAGGCAAGAGTCTATCGTCCGCCCAGGAATAATCCTGCAAGGTCTATATTATCATGACATATCACCTCGCCATTGCAGGCGTCGCGGGCCGCATGGGCCGTTCGCTTATCTCTGCTGCGCTGTCTTCTAACGACTACAAACTCATAGGGGGGACTGAGCGTCCCGGTTCTGGCGAACTGGATAAGGATCTCGGCGCGCTGGTGGGTGCGGAGACACTAGGCGTCAAGGCGAGCCTTTCTGCCATGGAAGCGGGGCAAACGGCTGATGTGTGGGTGGATTTTACCTCGCCCGTTTCAACGCTTGAGGCGCTGGACGCGTTAAAAACGACGCAGATTCGCGCGGCTGTTATTGGCACGACAGGGTTTAATGACGCTGAAGAAGACGCATTACGTAAACATGGCGAGCGTATCGCTGTGGTAAAAGCTGGGAATTTCTCCCTGGGCGTCAATCTGGTGGCGGCATTGGTGGAACAGGCCGCCGCGCGATTGGGCGATGATTGGGACATTGAAGTTTTAGAGACGCACCACCGCCACAAGGTCGATGCGCCGTCAGGCACAGCTTTGATGATGGGAGAAGCGGCCGCACAAGGACGCGGCAAGGACCTTAAAGACCTTCAAACACCGCCATATGATGGTGTGACCGGCCCGCGCGAAGCAGGAAAAATTGGCTTTTCCGTAAGGCGTTCAGGTGGGGTTATTGGCGACCACGAGACAACGTTTGCGTCAGAAAATGAGATTATCAGCCTGCGCCATACCGCGATGGATCGTTCCATTTTTGCTCATGGCGCGCTGAAAGCAGGGCTTTGGGCAGTCAATCAACCACCCGGTTATTACAATATGCGCGATGTGCTGGGCCTCTAAGGCGGATTTATTTTATCTGGCGCACAGGAATATCAGCGTCACACAAGTCCACGACTTCCGGCGGCGTATTATAGAAAAACGGATCTTTACGGATGCGTTGCCCATCCAATGCGCGTGCAAAAGCGCTGGAATCTGTTTTCATCACTTCAAGGATTGGGCGTTCGGCCTCGCTAATGTCGGACGCCATCAGGAATGAAAACATCTTGTCCGGCTTGGTGGGAGGCTGAATGACACCGCCAGCAACATCTTTGTCGCCGCGCGTCAGTTTCTGAACGATGTCCATGCCCTTAATCACGCGCCCAAATACGGTGAGGTTGCGGTCCAGATAGCGCTGGGCGTCCAAAACGATATAGAACTCGGTCAAGCCGCTGTTCGGATCGGTGTCACGGGCCATGGCCATGGCGCCGGGACAATGAGTTAGCCATTGCATGCCCGTTTCGGGATTACGCGCGACAGGAAATCCGTGAGCAAAGCCAATTTCGGACGCGAATAGGTCTGCATTGCCTAATGGCGTGAATGCGTCACTGGCTGTGAAGGGTCGTTCATTTTCGTTTTCCAGCGGTGTCCAGTCGCTTTCGGCCTGAAGACCGCCCTGAGCGACGAACCCATCAATGACCCGATAAAATTCCGCGCCGTTTAGCGCACGCTTAGCGGCCAGATCGCGGATACGCTTCACATGGCCGGGCGCAAACTCCGCATTGAGCTCGACAAAGATATCGCCAAAGCGGGTTTTGATGACCAACAAATCTTCAGCCGGGACGATGCGCCAGTCACTACTGGTGTCACTGTCGACGATTGCTTTTGGTGTTGGCGTGGGGCGCGGTTCTGGTGTGGTGTCGCCTGCAGCTTGAGAGCAGGAAACACACGCCAGAGCAGCGATTGCCGCTATGAGATAACGCTGCATGGGGCTTACCACTCACCAATATTAGGTGCGTCCGCCCATGGCGCTGCGGGCGGCAGCGGATCGCCGTCCTGCAGGATTTCAATCGAGATATTGTCTGGTGAGCGCACAAACGCCATGTGGCCGTCGCGCGGTGGACGATTGATGGTCACACCCATATCGGCAAGGCGCTGGCAGGTTTCGTATACATTGCTGACACGATAGGCCATGTGCCCGAAATTACGTCCGCCGGAATATTCTTCCGGGTCCCAGTTATAGGTCAGCTCGACCATGGGAAGGCCCGGGGGAAGAGGGCCGCCGCTTAAATCAACGCCATTCTTTTTGGCATGCTCAAGGTCGTCTGGTGCGGCCAAAAACACCAGCGTGAAACGGCCTTGCTCGCTTTCCTTGCGAGCCGCTTCGACAAGCCCGAGACCCTTGCAGTAAAAATCCAGGCTTTTGTCGATATCGGTGACGCGCACCATGGTGTGAAGATAGCGAATGCTCATGCTTTCATTTCCAGTTCGCGTTGCAGTTCTTTTTCAAGGGAGCGGGGCCGGTTCTGGTGGTATGCGCGGGAAAACACATAAGACACAGCCGCCACGCCCGCTAAGCACGGGAAGACCATCAACAGCATCCATGGCAGCAGGCCTTCATCAAGGTCTGCGGCGCGGCCGGCCAGGTTCCAAATCAAATTGAACGCCCAACTGGCAGCGAGAAAGATGATTGGTAAGGAAATCAGCGCAGTTAAGGCAGCCGCAAAGAAATAAAGCGGTCCGCGCGGCCCCATGGCGCGCTGATAGATTTTCGCGAATTGGTCTTCATCAAAGCGACCGATAAGCGGATCTTCGTCTTTGCGCGCTTTGAAGATATCCGAAGCGTCAATGCGCGCCTGTCTGTATTTGTAGGCGATGAATGCGCCCCACAGGATGAAAACGAGGATGATGACGGGGGTCCAGTTCATGAAACGTGGATGCTCCTTTAAACAAGTCAGGGCCTTAGATGGTCCAGCAGGCAAGATCAGGCAAGGGGATAACGCTCCTGGCGCGCATTGGTGATCGCTTGTTTGAGAGATTCTGCAAATTTCTCCTGCTCGTCGGGCGTCAAATAGCGGCCAATCAGATAGGCTTTGCCTGAATTGGAAAGTCGGATGCCATTGTGCGTGTCGGAATTGGTCTTTTCAACAGCGACACGCGTGAATGCGGATGGCATTTGCGCGCAAGTCTGGCGGCCATAACGATCAAAATGCTGTACGTCTATGGTGCTGGCGGTGACGCGCACAAAGGTACGTTGTGATAAATGTTTGAATGACTGCGTGAAACCAAAAGCGGTAATGCCGACAGACAAACAAATGGCGATGACAATCGGCGTCATGCCCAGAAACAGAAAATAGATCAGCATAGGTGCGGCAATAGCGAGGATCAGCGCCATCACCTGCCAATATCCTTTGGGGGATAATGAGCGCGAGGGACGTAACTCCGCATCCATATAGACATGTTGCGTTGACATGCTTGCTTCCACTGACATTTATCAGGATTGGTGTGTCGCGCGGGTTGGCGCGTCGTTTCAAGTCTATTTTGCGCCAGATCAATTTCCCAGACCAGAGCTGTAAATGTCATCTGAAACCAAGAAAACGCCAAGCGCCGTTGAAACTCGCGCAAAGCCCAAGAAACGACGCAAGGCGACACGATTGTCACGCGATCAGATCACCGAACTTTACATGGCGCTGGCAAATGACCGCCCGGACCCAAAGACAGAGCTTGAGTATCATTCCCCGTTTACCTTGGTTGTCGCCGTGGCTTTATCTGCGCAAGCGACGGATGTTGGGGTCAACAAAGCCACACGTGTGTTGTTTGCAGCCGCTGACACGCCTCAAGCCATGCTCGATTTGGGGGAAGAAGGTGTTGCTGAGCACATCAAGACAATCGGCTTGTGGCGTAACAAGGCCAAGAATGTCATCGCATTGTCCAAAATGATCATACAAGATTTTGGCGGAGACGTGCCCAGAACGCGTGATGATCTCGTCAAACTGCCAGGTGTGGGTCGCAAGACTGCCAATGTTGTTTTGAACGAAGCTTTTGGCGAGCCAACGATTGCTGTCGACACGCATATTTTCCGCGTTGGCAACCGTACAGGGCTGGCGCCAGGAAAAACGCCAGACGATGTTGAAGAAATCCTTGAGCGGGTTACGCCACCTGCCTACAAGAAGGGCGCACATCACTGGCTCATCCTGCATGGGCGGTATGTGTGTGTGGCGCGCAAGCCCAAATGCGGTGCGTGCGCGATTTACGACATTTGCCGTTTCAAGGAGAAAACCGCCTGATCAACAGGTGACCCCGACATGCCTCAATATTTTGAAGAAACCACGCCAGGCGCCTGGCACCCGTTTTCTGTGACAGACGCAGTCAACACATTCGACAAGCATTTGGGGAAGGTGTTTTTCCGCAAAGTCGGCGAGGGCACGGTGGAAGCGCGCCTTGAAACGCCCGCAGACATGCTGAACGTGCATGGGTTTTACCATGGCGGCGCGTTGGCGGGGCTGGTCGAGCGTTTGTTGTTATTGCCGTTATATGTCGAGCGTAGCATTTACCGCGGCGGCATGGTTGTGGTGGGCATGGACCTGCAATTTGTGTCCAATTGCGAAATTACATCCGAACTTTACGCCGATCTTGAGCGTACCCATGAAACCGGAAAAATGGGGTTTGTGAGCGGCAAACTGCGCCATGGCGACCAGACGCTGGTTGTTTTCCAGTCGACCGTTCGAAAACTGCCACCGCCGAAGGAGTAGGGTGGGAGGCTGTGTCGCGCTTAAAAATTACTGGCGACTTTGTCCTGCAATTCCAACGTCTTGGCTTTTAAAGTGTCTTCGTCAAAGTCGTGATCGCCGCCAATACGCGTATTTAATTGCAGGTTGGAGACTCTGCCGACAATCAAGTCGCCTTCAGTCCACATGGCTTCGGTTGAAACACCTTCCAGGCGCTCGCCAGCGATGACTTCGTCCAGATAAGAGGACAGATTTTCAATATCTGGCCAGATGGCGACTTCCACGCTTGCCCAGATTTCAAAATTTGCATCCGACCAGGTACACGACCATGTCGGCCGCACTCCGGAACGAGGCTCACGTTCGCCTTTGGTTACTGGCACGCTCAGAATGGCGGAAACCTCATCTTCCTCAAGAAAGCTACAGGGCAGAAGCTCACTGAAATTTACCTCAAATGGAGTTTCTGTCGCTTTGGGTTGTGTTTTTGCCGTTGCATTGTCGCCCGCATTTCCGCAGGAAACGAGAAGAACGCTTGCGACAGCAAACAGGTTCGCTCTAAGCAGGAACATCTGTAACTCCATTGTTCACCTCAGCAATTTGAGGATTAACAGAGAATATACACCCCTTCATGACAGTGAATAATAATAAACAGAGACATGTACGTCTTGTCTTGCAAAATAGCTTCGTCCATTAAATCGGAATATAATCAACCGAGGCCTCACGGCGCACAGCGTTTTGCGTCCAAAAATGCGCGGAAATCACACTCAGGAAAGCTTACCCCATGACAGAGACTAAATATGACGTTATTGCGCTTGGAAACGCTATAATGGACGTCATTGCGTCGGTGGATGACGCTTTCCTGGAAGACAAAGAGATCCCAAAAGCACGCACCAACCTGATTGATGAAGCGCGCGCCGATTATCTTTACAATGAACTGCCGGAGGATCGTCTGGAAACATCCGGCGGATCGGCGGGCAATACGGTCGCGGCATTGATGAGTTTTGGCGGAAAAGCCGGCTTCATGGGGAAGGTGGCGGATGACAGCCTGGGAGAGGCTTATATTCAGGATATGGAGCGGATTGGCGCTGTATTTTCTGGATCACCGCTAAAAGGCGGACTGACCACTGCGCGCTCGATGATTGCGGTCACGCCGGATGGCGAGCGGTCCATGAATACCTTTTTGGGCGCATCAACAGAGTTTAGTGCTGACGATGTCGACGAGACTTTGATTCAGCAATCCACATGGCTTTACCTTGAGGGATATCTCTTCGATAAGCCCGCTGCAAAAACCGCTTTTGTGCATGCGTCAGAGATTGCTCAAAAAGCCGGGTGCAAGGTGGCGGTCACCATGTCAGATGTGTTCTGTGTCGAACGTCACCGGGAATCTTTCCAATATCTGGTACGGGATCACATTGATCTGGTATTTGCCAATGAAGATGAGTTGAAATCACTTTATGAAAAAGACGATTTCGATGACGCGCTGAAAGCGCTAGCCGAGAACACCCGTTTTGCAGCCGTTACGCGTTCTGAAAAAGGATCTGTAGTTCTGAAAGACGGTGAAATCTCACATGTTCCGACAACGCCCTTGGAAAAAGTGGTCGACGCGACAGGTGCGGGAGACGCATATGCGGCAGGTGTGTTCTACGGCCTTTCACTGAATGCGGAAATGACACGCTGTGCTGAGCTGGGTCATTTGGCTGCTGCGGAAGTTATTTCGCACTATGGACCAAGGCCAGTTGCCAATTTGCATGAACTTGCTGCCAAAAAAGCGCTCATTTAACTGTTATTCTGCTTGCCGATTCCAAATCGCGCGTAGCGAATCCATGTTTTTCGAAGTATAGTCCAGCGCTATGAAATGGGACGAACTTTCAGATGATTGGTGCCCGATCGCACGCGCCTCGGCTGTCATAGGCGACCGATGGACGCTGCTTATCGTCCGTGATTGCTTTATGGGCGTTTCACGGTTTGACGATTTCCAGAAAAGTCTTGGCGTGACTCGGCACGTATTGGCCCAGCGTCTAAAACGTCTGGTCGCAGTCGGCATTCTGGAAAAGCGCGCATACCAAACCCGACCGCCACGGTATGACTATGTTCTGTCCGAACAAGGCAAGGAATTGTCGCCTGTGCTGGAGACATTACGTCAGTGGGGCAGGGAACATATCTCAATCCGTCGTCAAGCCGGTATTGGTCTGACAATCGAAGATGAAAAAGCCTGATTCAGGACGCAATTGCAGAAACTGCGTCCTGAAATCATATCCTGAAAATCTTAGCTTTCAGCGCTTTCAGATTCTTGCGGTGCTGCTGGTGTGCCTGAGCTGACGGCGACCATAGCCGCGCGCAGGATGCGTTCGCCGATTTTCCAGCCAGACTGGAACGTTGCTGCGACAGAGCCGGATGGCTCTGAAGATGGGATCTGTGAGACGGCCTGATGCAAGTTCGGATCAAAGACAGCGCCGGGCGCGGCGTCAATTGAGGTGACGCCATTGCGTGCAAGGGCGGCATGAAGCTCTTTTTGCGTCATTTCCACGCCTTCCAGCAGTTTCTTTCCTGGTTCTGAAAGTTCTGCTCGGGCATCTTCTGACAAAACATCAAGGGCGCGAGACATGTTGTCTGAAACAGGCAACAGGTCGCCAGCAAATCGCTCAATCGCATAAACGCGTGCGTCAGCTGTCTCTTTTGCTGTGCGCTTACGCAGATTGTCCATGTCGGCGAGCGTACGGACCAGCTGGTCCTTCATGGCGGCGTTTTCTGCTTCCAGTTCGGCAATGCGCGCTTGCGGGTCGTCGTCTTGTGGTGCGTCAACAACTGTTTCTTCGGCGGCCTGAGTTTCAATGTTCTCTTCAGGCGTTTCCGTTGTATCGCTCATCGCTTGTCCTCTTTCTCTTCCAGATTGCGGCCATCCAGCAGTTTGCCGACAACCTGGGCCGTATAATCAACCATTGGTATCACGCGCGCATAGTTCAGACGCGTGGGTCCGATGACGCCCAACGCACCTATCACTTTGCGCTCCGTGTTCATATAGGGCGCAACAACGACGCTTGAACCCGATAAACTGAAAAGTGGGTTTTCTGATCCGATAAACAGCCGAACACCGTCGCCCTCGCGTGCGCGGTCCAGTAATTGCGCAAGGCTTTCTTTTTTGTCCAGATCAGAAAACAGCTGGCGGACTTTATCCAAATCTTCCGCGATCTGATCATCTGCCAACAGATTGGCGCGCCCGCGTACGATTAGTGATCGACCGCGCACAGGGTCTTCGCCGGTCCAGTGCGCCAGGCCCTGTTCGACGAGAGCTGCGGCGTGTTTGTCCAGTTGTGCTTTCTTTTCCCTGATTTCTCCCAGTACCTGTTCGCGAACTTCGCCAAGGGTTCGACCCTTCATGCGTGCGTTGAGGTAATTGCTGGCCTCCTGAAGAGTCGACATTGGAATGCCAGGAGGCAGGGTTAAAAGGCGGTTTTCGACATCATCATCGTCAGAAACGATGATGGCCAGCGCCTGGTTGGGTCCGACTGCGACAAATTCGACATGTTTGACCGATGCGTCTGCTTTGGGCGCTGCGACAAGTCCGGCGCCGCCGACAAGTCCTGACAAGAGTTCTGAAGCTTCGCCTAGAAAATCTTGCGGCGTTTGTCCGTGCGCGCGCGACAGTTGGGCCTGGATTTTCCGCCGCTCGCTTGCCTCCAGCTTGAGTCGCTTCATTTCAAGAAGCCCATCGACAAACAGGCGGAGGCCTTGATGTGTCGGCATGCGTCCGGCGCTGATGTGCGGACTGTCTAACAATCCCATATCTGCAAGGTCAGACATCACGTTGCGGATGGATGCTGGAGACAGGTTTACGCCGCGACGCGCAATGGTGCGTGAGCCAACAGGTTCGCCAGATTCCAGATATGCGTCCACAATCTCACGGAAAATCTCCCGGGAGCGCGCGTCCATCGCCGCGAGAAGGGAAGGTGTGTCCAAGCCAGTGCGATTCATCTCATTTTGGAAATTAGGTGTGCTCGCGACGCGATGCAATCTGATTCAACCGTGTTTGCGTCTATTGGCATTGCCAAATCGCCTATGCTTCGCGTATCGCGAGGGTCCAATTGATAAAAATAGCCAACGCTCCGGGAGCTTGCATATGACCAATTCGCACAGACCTTCAAAACGCATGCCGGACGCCATGCGGACAGT
>CAYFFG010000014.1:0-13240 GCA_964342355.1 uncultured Hyphomonadaceae bacterium | reverse complement strand
ATATGACCAATTCGCACAGACCTTCAAAACGCATGCCGGACGCCATGCGGACAGTTACTCTGGAAACCGGCGTAACACGCTATGCGGAAGGGTCATGTCTGGCAAAATTCGGCAATACGCATGTGCTGTGTACAGCCTCATGGACAGGTGATGTGCCGCGCTGGATGAAAGGCACAGGAAAAGGCTGGGTCACGGCTGAGTACGGGATGCTACCACGCGCGACGCACACACGCGGACGCCGTGAAGCGGCAGCCGGGAAACAATCTGGCCGTACACAGGAAATTCAGCGCTTGATCGGTCGTTCGCTGCGCTCGGTCATGGACCTCACCTTGTTAGGTGAAAACCAGCTGACAATTGACTGTGATGTGATTCAGGCAGATGGCGGGACGCGGACAGCTGCCATTACAGGCGGGTTTGTCGCTATGGCGCTGGCGTGTCGATACCTTAAAGATGAGGGCGTTATCACATCTGATCCGGTAATTGCGCAGGCAGCAGCGATCTCATGCGGGATTTTTGAAGAAATCCCTGTTCTGGATCTGGATTATGCAGAGGATTCAAATGCTGCGGTAGATGCTAACTTTGTCATGGCGTCTGATAATCGCATTATCGAAGTCCAGGGGACGGGTGAAGAACGCCCCTTCTCTCGCGCTGAATTTAACGCGTTATGCGACTTGTCTGAAAAAGGCTGCTCGGAGTTGTTTGCGGCCCAACGCTCAGCGATCGAGAACGCATAAATCTTCCCCAAAGAGGGCATGAAAACGCCAGCGACGAATTAAGCATCGTCGCTGGCGTTTTCTTTTGTTCGTTGAATTAGCTTTTCAGCGTGCTCAGAGCAGTGTCGAGCAGGTTCTTTGCTTCAGATGCGCTTGACGCCATGTCGAGCACACCATTTGAGAATTCGGTTGTAGACGAACGTTGCTCGCCCATTGCGCGGGCGATCTGGTCGGTCATGGATGCGCCATTGTGGATCTCAGATGCGGATGCGCGCACGTTTTCAGTGGCGCGGTCACATGCTTCGCGACCTTGAGCAACGGCTTCGCCAGAAGCCTCCATTGCGGAGAGGATTGCGTTCACTTCGGACTGTAACGCCTCGATGCGCTGACGAATGTCGTCAGTGGCTTTGGCTGTCTGAGTGGAAAGCTCTTTCACCTCAGAGGCAACAACCGCAAACCCGCGTCCAGCTTCACCGGCGCGCGCTGCTTCAATCGTTGCGTTCAGCGCCAGAAGGTTGGTTTGGGAAGCAATTTCAGAAATTGTATCGACGATCTCACCGATCTGACCGGATGCGCGGGCCAGACTGTCTACGCGTGCAGATGCGGATTCAACAGATGACTGAACATTTTGCATGTGTTCAGTTGTCGTTTCAGTCGCGCGAGCGCCTGTTTCGGAAAGCTCGGCACAGCGGTTAAGCGTAGATGCGGCGTTGTTTGCATTGTCTGTCATCCGAGCGAAGCCTTCGTTCAGATTGTCAATCAATGCGGTCATCTCGTTGGCGCGCACATCAATGCGGCGCAGAGTTTCAGCAGCGCCTTGCATAGAGCCTTTGGCGCTTGAAATGCTGTTTGAACCGGTGGTTTTTGCGCTTTCTGACGCGCTCTTCTGCAGCTCGAACATCTGGGCGGCTTGCTTGAGCGCTGTTGCGACTTCTGCTGGGCCATCAAAATCGGCAGGAGACTGACCTTTAGCTGCGTTCAGTATCAATGACGGCAGTGAGTCCACCCACGCAGTTGAAGCGTTATTGCTGGGCTGGGAAGCAACTGTGTTCGTCGCAGCGGGGGTCGATTTGTTGAGCTTCAACATAGAGGGGTCTCGTCCTGCAAATTGCCGAGGTTTTCGTAATCTCACATCAGTATCTGCGCGGACATGCTTAACAAAAGTTTGCAGAGGATGGCTTTTAGAGCGTTTTGTGCAAAAAATTTTGTAAATTATGCAGATCTATTCGGCGGCTGTTTGAACATCGACGCCGTTCTCATCCGCATCTGATTCATCATCCCAGATGAGAATATCGCCGGGCTGACATTCCAGTTCTCTGCACAAGGCTTCCAGTGTTGAAAAGCGAATAGCTTTGGCTTTGCCAGTCTTGAGGATGGACAAATTCGCAAGGGTAATGCCGACACGATCTCCCAGCTCAGTGAGAGACATGCGTCGGTCCAAAAGGACCCTGTCGAGAGTTACGCGAATCGTCATGGAAAAAGTATAAGCCTATTTCGTCTAGATCGTCATTTTCTGTTCTTCACGGAGGCGTGCGCCTTCGTCAAAGATCTGAGCCAGCACCACCAGGATCATTACCACCGCCCAGCTGGTGAGGTTTATGTTCAACTCAAAGGTCAAATTGCTGTCTGAATTTTTTTCAAACAATGACATCACCGCTGTAATCAGCACGTTGATCAACATGCGGGACAGTTGGAGCACGGCCAGAACAAGCGCGATTTTTCTAAATCGCTGCGCATTCTCTGGAACAAACGGATCACCCTCCACCAAGGTTTCAAAAACGCCTCGCAAAAGGGCGGAAATCATCATGACGCCGATACAGACAATCGTGCCGCCAAGTGTCCATGCGACCAGGTTTCTCTCGTCTGTGATCGAAATCTCGCTGATCGGTCCGGATTGAAATTCGCCGCCGTTCAAAATTGTCACGATGGAAATCAAGGTAATAAGCCAGATGAATCCCAGTGCGGCGCAGGCGATGACCCACGACAGATCAACAAAAATTTTCAACACAGATGACAGAGACCCTCTGCCCAGCGCGCTTATCTTTATCAAAGCCGATAACCTGTATTAGTCTCGCTCAGCGTGGGGTGGCGAAACAGATGAACACAATGTAGACACAATTAAAAACGTCTTCGCACATTCTTTATCGAAAAACAATATAGCCAGACGTTAAAGGGACACTAATGACCAGCCAATCATCTAAAGAGCGCCGAAAACTGGCGCCCGGGCGTCTTGTGGCCGCCACACACAATCCGGGAAAAGTGCGCGAACTAAAGGCGTTGCTGACACCTTTAGGCATCGAACCTGTTTCAGCCGGCGAACTGAACCTGCCCGAACCTGAAGAAACCGGCAGCACGTTTGAAGCGAATGCGAAATTAAAGGCGCTTGCGTCCGCCCAGGCCGCTGACTTGCCTGCGCTGGCGGACGACTCTGGACTGGCTGTCAGCGCGCTTGAGGGTGATCCGGGCATTTATTCCGCCAGATGGGCCGGCCCTGAAAAGAACTTTAATCTGGCGATGGAAAAGGTAGAGCTTGCGCTTAAGGCGACAGGATCTAACGACCGTTCTGCGAAGTTTGTATGCGTCTTGTGCCTTGCCTGGCCGGATGGGCACACGGAGATGTTTCGCGGGGAAGTGGAGGGTGAGTTGGTCTGGCCGCCAAGGGGTGACAAAGGGTTTGGATACGACCCTGTCTTCATCGCGGAAGGGGAAGACATCACATTTGGCGAAATGGATCAGGATAAAAAGCACGCTATGAGTCACAGAGCGGATGCGTTCGCTAAGCTAAAAGCGGCTCTTCTTTGACTTCAAAGGCGACATTTTCACCGGTATTTGAACCAAATCGTGGGTTTGGTATTTATGTTCACTGGCCTTACTGCGCCAAAATATGCCCGTACTGTGATTTCAATGTCTATGTCGCCAAACCCGCCGCATATCCTGACCTTCTTACGGCTATTCAGCGCGATCTTGCTTTTTGGCGGTCAAAGACCGGTGCGCGTCAAGTGGACACGATATTCTTTGGCGGCGGCACCCCTTCGCTTTTAAGCGGTAAGGAGATTGGCGGCCTTATAGAAGCCATTGATCAGCTTTGGGGCGTTAAAGCAGACGCTGAGGTTTCATTGGAAGCCAATCCGGACGATGCGCATCGGTTCCAAGACATTTCAACGTCTGGCGTCACACGGCTTTCGTTGGGTGTTCAGTCGCTACGCGATGAGGCTCTGACATTCCTGGGGCGCAATCATTCAGTTGCCGAGGCTTTATCAGCTGTTGATGCGGCTCGGGGCTTGTTCGCTTCACTGTCGCTCGATTTTATCTATGCGCTGCCCAAACAAACCCAGGAAGACTGGCAGGAAGATCTTGGGCAAATCACACGTATGGGTGCGGACCATTTATCCCTTTATGAGCTGACGATTGAACAGCGCACGGCCTTTGCCAAAGCTGTTGAGCGTGGCGCCTGGCGACCGGCTGATGAAGATGCGTGTGCTGATCTTTATGATCTGACCCAGGATGTGATGCGATCGGCAGGGTATCCGGCGTACGAGATTTCCAACCATGCCAGAAACAATCAACATCAAGCACAGCATAATATAATCTATTGGAAATCAGGCGACTGGGTGGGAGTTGGGCCGGGCGCACATGGTCGGCTGACATTTGATGGTGCGCGATATGAGACTATCGCCGCACGCCGGCCGCAGGATTATGCCGCAGCCATTGGGGCGTCTGGCAATGGTTCAACCACTATGAAAACACTCAGCCATGAAGACATAGCATTTGAGCGGATTGCTATGGGGATGCGCTTGCTTGAAGGCATGCCGACAGCTGACTTTGAGGAGCCGGCTGGGCGAAGTATCAACAAAGCAAATGCGCTTCAGCTCAAAGAGGACGGATTACTTCAGATGAGCGACACAGATTTGTCGCTCACCCCTGAAGGCCAGCTATTGGCTGATTACATCGCGCGCAAACTGGCGGAGTAACCTCGTTAGAATGCGTCAGGCGCAAACTGAGATTTCGCAGGGTCGACAACGTTCACGCCGCCATTGCCGGTCACCTGGACCACGGCAAGGCCACGCTCTATTGAACCGTCTTCACGGAACCGGAAAAGACCGTTGGTGCCAATAAATCCGTCGCGGCGCTCTAGTGAAGCTTTGTTCAGCGCATCCTGGCTCAACATGACAAGCGTCATCAGGGCGGCGTCATATCCAAGGGCGGACATGTCGCTCGCGTTCGCTTTAAAAGTGGCAGCAAATGAATTTTTAAAGGCGTTTACAGAATTTGGGTCAGGCGTGGCGAACGCGCCGCCTTTCAGGGTTGGTTCGCGCCAGACATCTGATGTGTTCCAAAGGCCCGTCCCGAGCAGTTTCACCGTGTTGATGTCCACATCATAATAGGGCAGCAGCGGTGCCACAGCGCGCAAGCGCACGCCATGTTCGGGGATTAAAACCGCCACTTCGCCTGGTGTGAATTCGTTTGCGATATTGACCGCTTTTGCCAGCGCTTCAGCCTGATAAGTCGGTGTTTCAATGCTTGGATCATACATTTCAACGCGCAGGATGGATGCGCCGCGTCGCTGAACTTCAAAGCGCAATGCGTTTTCGACACGTCGACCGTAGGCATTATTTGGTCCGAACATGGCAAATTGTGTCACGCCTTCCAGCGCAGCCCAGTCAACGATCCGCGCTATCTCTTCTTCCAGCGGGATGGACATCATATACGCGCCTTGACCGGCGGCGTTGAGATCATTGGTGAATGACAAAACAGGGATGTTAAATTGCTCAGTCACTTCGGTGACGGCTGGAATGTTGTGAGAAAAGAGAGGACCAATGATTGCGTCAGCGCCATCGCGCAGCGCCTCAATCGCAACCTTGCGAGCTTCTTCAGGCAGGCCTTTGGTGTCCAATGGCATCAACACAACATTGTCGATCTCAGCGTCAAACATGGCAAGTTCGATGCCGGCGAGGATGCTTTCCGCTTCGCGTCGCGCCGCTGGGTTGGAGCTTGTCAGAGGTAATAAAACGGCGACATGGCTAAGCTCTGCTGGCGCCTCGATCGTCCGTGACATCAAGTGGCGAGGCGTAGAGCCTTCGCCGAGGACAATTTCTGGTTCCTCAACTGTTTCCGGCGTTTTCTCTGGTTCTTCGCGCGGTGTGGGTTCGTCAGGGCGCTCTGGACGAGAAGGATCGGGACGGTCATTACCACTATAGACTGGCGTTGTTGGGCGTGTATCAGTGGACGCACAGCCTGCAACCATGGCAAGTGCGCAAAAGCAGGCTGCAAGAGCTTTGAAACTGAACGCGGGTGACTTTTTCAAATCCGCAATACGGAACGGTGATGTCATCTTCAACTTTCTCCAGCGGTCCGAAGGACGATGCGCCGTCCGATAATGATGTTGCGGACACTAGTGGCGCGCCCAACGGGAAACAAGCGGACAATTCGGTTGTTAACCAACTCTTTCGCGTCAATCCAGACCTGAAATCAGGTCTTTATGTGGTTTCCACACCCATTGGGAACCTCAGGGACATCTCATTAAGGGCGCTCGACATCCTCGCTTCAGTTGATTTGGTGCTAGCCGAGGATACACGAGTAGCCCGCAAACTTCTTTCTGCATTCGGGCTTAATCCGACACTCCGTCCATATCATGATCATAATGGGGCGAAGGTCAGGCCGGACATTATTGAAAGCCTGCTGGGTGGTCAGCGTGTTGCTTTGATCTCCGATGCGGGAACGCCTTTGGTGTCAGATCCCGGATTTAAACTTGCAAGAGATGCGATTGAGGCCGGCGCGGATGTGACAGCCATACCCGGCGCCAGCGCGCCATTGGCGGCGTTGACAATATCTGGCTTACCCTCAGACAGATTTTTATTTGCAGGATTTCCGCCGCCCAAATCGAGCGCGCGTTTGTCTTTTCTGGAAAAGTTCAAAGACATTGATGCGACGCTGATCTTCTTTGAGGGCGGTTCCAGGTTGGGCGAAAGCCTTCAGGACATGGCCAAATCCTTTGGCGCCAGACCGGCTGCGATTTGTCGGGAGCTGACCAAGAAATTTGAAGAGGCGATTAGGGCGCCTTTGGATGAACTTGCTTCAACTATTTCGGAAGAAGGACCGCCACGAGGCGAATTAGTTGTACTCGTTGGTCCGCCAGATAAGTCTGTGACCGCAGACCAGTCGGTCATTGATGCAGCAATCATCGCTGCGTTGCAGGAGATGCCGGTCAAGTCGGCGTCTAATGCTGTGGCTGAGCAATTTGGTCTGAAAAAGCGGGATGTTTATGCGCGCGCTTTGGCTCTTAAAGATGGAAATACTCATTGAGCGGGAACAGTCGCAGGGCGCGCGAGAAAAAGGGACGGCGAGCGGAATTGATGGCCGCAATTTGGCTGAGCCTAAAATTTTATCGCATTCTCGGCCGTCGCGTGCGTTTCAAGTCGGGAGAGCTGGACATCATCGCCCGGCGGGGAAAAGTAGTGGCGTTCGTTGAGGTTAAAGCCCGCAAATCCGTAGATGAGGGTGTGGCCGCAGTCACCCAATCAAATTGGGTCAGAGTTTCGCGCGCCGCATCAGCCTGGATGAAATCACGGCCAGATTTAAAGCATTTGGACTGGCGATATGATCTCGTCGTTGTGACGCCAATGAGTTTTCCGCACCATTTCAAAGACGCCTGGCGGCCGCCCGCGCCATATTAACCGCCTCAATTTTCAGTCAGGTCGCAGTTTGTGCCTAGATCTTGCCGCAAGCCATCTTTAACCATGACAAACGTATTGCCGTCGGGAATACAAAAACACGCCTCAAATCAAATGAGATTAATAATGAAACTCCAATTTGCCGCTCTTGCTGTTTTGCTAACTGCAACAAGCGCGTGCGCTGTCGTTCAGGAAAAGACACTTGGTGAAAGCTTTGACGATGCGTCTGCGTCTAACCAGATCAAAAGCCGCTTGTTGTCAGCCTCGGCTGCCGCATTTGGCGAAGTCGACGTGGAGGTCACATCCCGTTTGGTGCTGTTGACGGGTCGGGTCGCCAACCCTGAACTTAAACAGGAGGCTGAACGTATTGCTTGGTCTGTTCGCACAATTGATGAGGTGGCGAACGAATTGGAAATTATGCCAGACACAAGTCTTCTGAAAAACGTCAACGACGAGTGGATCACCGCCCGCGTTCGCAGTCGTTTGGTCGGTGATGCTGCGATTAAGTCGGTCAACTACAATATCGAAACTTACAACGGCACGGTCTACCTTCTGGGTTTGGCGAGAGATCAGGATGAACTTAAGCGCGCGGCAGAGCATGCAAGTGTCATAGCCGGCGTTAAACGCGTCGTATCCTATGTTAAAATGCGAAACCGCGCCGCGCCCACTTACACCGCGCAGCCAAGTGCGCCGGTTGAATCAGAAGAATTGTATGGAAGCGTAGAGGCCACGCCGAATTATGCGCCCAAGCCGGAATTTGCAACGCCAAACGCCTCACCAGAGTGGCGCAAAGACGCGCAGTACGACAAGGACGGATTTCTGATTGAGCCTCAGGATGTGAACCCGGACCAGGGCGCCACAGAGGGTTACAAAGATCCCTACGCTGATCCATTTGACGACGAGACTTACAATTAAGTGGCGCACACCTCACATGATGTGGGTTATCAGTTAGACTGGGAGGTATCCGCGTCATGAGGATTGCGGTTCAGATGGACCCTTTGGAAGGTGTTAAACCTGCAGGGGACACAACATTTGCGATGATTGAAGAGGCGCAGGCGCGGGGTTATGACGTCTGGACCTATCAAGTCGCGGACATGTTCTATGATGCAGGCGATGTGATCACATACGCCAAACCTTCCAAAGTGTTCCGTGATCGCGAGATCCATTATGAATTTGGCGACCAGGTGCGACTGGATCTGCGTATAGATGTTGATGTGGTGTTAATGCGACAGGATCCGCCATTTCACATGGGATATCTGACGGCTGCGCATTTGCTGGAGATGGTGCATCCTGAAACGCTTGTTGTGAATGATCCGGCATGGGTGCGCTCCAGCCCAGAAAAAGTCTTTCCGCTCGATTTTCCAGAATTACAGCCGCCAACGCTCGTCAGTCGCTCGGTTGAAAGTTTCAGGGCTTTTCGCGAAAAGCATGAAGACATTGTGATCAAGCCACTTTATGGGC
Organism: uncultured Hyphomonadaceae bacterium; assembly: GCA_964342355.1. Taxonomy (GTDB): domain Bacteria; phylum Pseudomonadota; class Alphaproteobacteria; order Caulobacterales; family Hyphomonadaceae; genus Hirschia. The sequence continues at coordinate 4,395 of CAYFFG010000014.1, read as the reverse complement.
ATGGCGGCGCGGCGGTTGTGCGGATCAAACCGGATGACGGAAATTTCGAAGCGATCTTAGAAATGTTCCTCGAAAAAGCGCCTGAACCCTTTATCGGACAAGCCTTTTTGCCTTCTGTGACTGAGGGTGACAAACGGATCATTCTAGTCGATGGCGAGCCATGCGGCGCGATCAATCGCAAGCCGCCTGAAGGGGCGATCCGGTCTAATCTTGTGGTTGGCGGAAAGGCGGAAGGTGTGGAATTGACAGAGCGTGAGCTTGTTATTTGCCGCACAATTGGTCCAGAATTGAAAAAACGCGGCCTCATTTTTGTGGGAATTGATGTGATTGGTGGCTGGCTGACCGAAGTGAATGTGACTTCGCCGACCGGCGCCCAAGCAATCAAGTCCATGACCGGGCATGACCCTGTTGGCAAAATGTGGGATGTTATTGAAGCGCGGCTATCAAATGCCGGGTAAATGTTAGAGAGAATGCTACGATGAAATATGCGCTGTTTGCTGTTCTTGCCGGAGCTATGACCGGAGCGGCTTGTTCCGCTGAAGAAGCCCCTGAGCCGGAGACAAAAGCGTCTTCTGAAACAGCTGGTGAGACGTCATCCGGCTTTAATTTCTCAACGCCAGCGCCTTCCGGTCAGTCTGGTGCGACATCGGGCGGATTTAACTTTTCAATTCCTGATGACGGTGCGCCGCCGTCAGGTCTGAACGGCACAGCGCTTGGACGCGTCGCATTGCCAGAAGACGACGGAATTGCCGTTGAGACTTTCGAATCGTCCATTTCTCTGGATGAAACTGAATAAGATCTCAGCGATCGGGCTTGGAAATTATCTGCCCTAGTATGCTGTCAGCTATGACTGCTTTCCGATGTTATGCGGAAAGCAGCATGCGAACCCGCTCAGAAACATCTTTCAGCATTTCCTCTTTTGATCCGCCTGCACGGCCTCGAAACATGTAGCCTTGTCTGAGATCAAACAGCATTGAAGCGCGGAAGCGTGCTGGAAAGCTCTGCGGCAGATTTCCTTTATCAATTTCTTTTTGAAATCGGGCGGTTAGCCGGTCTTCGGCCTCTGCCATGATGGCATTCACGCGCGCAGAAACGCCTTCCACATGTTCAGTTGTCGCCACAACGCTGGAAGCGATAAAGCAACCCTTCGCGCCGCTTTCGTGATCCGTTGCCGAACGAATGACTTCAAACAGAAATTCCTTCAGCGCTGTTTCGATATCGCTTTCACGCTCTAAGACGACGAGCGGCGTGCATGCGTCAGATGAAATATAGTGATCGATGGTTTTGAGATAGAGCTCGGTCTTGTCTCCAAACGCTGCGTATAGGCTTGGGCCTGTAATGCCCATGGCCGCAGTCAGGTCGCGCATAGACGCACCATCATAGCCCTTTTCCCAAAACACCTTCATCGCGCGGAGCAAGGCCGTATCATAATCAAAGTTTCTGGGCCGCCCCATTTTTTTTGTAACGTTCAATATAAAACCCTTGAAGATTTACAACTCAACAATATATGTAACGAACGATATATAACGGAGTTTACCTCAATTGACCAGTCATAAACTTGCCGCTGGAAGCATCTTTCCGGCGATCACTCTTCCTGTGCTTGGCGGTGGCCAGCGCAGTTTGTCCACACCACAGAACGGGCATGATTGGACGCTTGTCGTCGTTTATCGCGGAAAGCACTGCCCTTTGTGCACGAAATACCTCAAAGAGCTGAACGCCGTCCTGCCGGACCTCCACAGTGAGGGCGTGGATGTAATCGCTGTTTCTGCCGATAGCGAGGCCCGGGCAACCGCTCAAATGGCTGAAGTCGCTCCTCAGTTTGATGTGGCGTACGGCATGACAATTGCGCAGATGCAATCTTTGGGTCTTTACATTTCAGACCCGCGCAACGGAACGGACGTTGAAGCGCCCTTTGCGGAACCCGGGCTTTTCGTCCTCGACGAAAAGGGCGCCATCCAAATCATCGACATATCAAATGTTCCGTTTTCCCGGCCTGATATGGCCTGGATTGCCAGAGGTATCGGTTTTCGCCGCGGCCCCATGAAAGACGCCCCTGTCAACGGCACATATGCCTAACGCCCAAAGGAGAAACAGATGACTGAAAAATCCGAAGACGCCCTGCGCGCGAAGGTTCAGGACCTGATGAAATATGGTACCAGCGCCAACATTGAGGAGCTGGACAAGATCTATCACAAAGACATCGTCGTGATGGATCTCAGCATTGATGGTCGGCTGGTCACGCTACATAAGCATGCCTTCATGGCTATGCTACAAGAGGCCTTTAAAGACAAAATCCCGGAAGAACATATGTGGGCGAAAATTCACAGCCTGACGGTCAATGGTGACAGGGGTCACGTTTTGATTTCCCGAAAAATTCCAGTGGGCGGTCCGAAAATGCATATCGAGCTCAGCATCGACTTTATCTTTGAGGACGGCCGCTGGCAGGTGACCCGCGAAGTTAATTTCAGTCGCCCGGATACAGAAGCGGCTTAATCGGCCACGATTAGGGCATTAATATATATAGCCAATCTCAAAAGTTCTTTGTTTGTTCTATGAATTGTGCTAAGCCCTCACAAGTTGGGTAATTGTGGGGGCAGGCAATGGTCAGTCGGATTACGACATTCGCGTTTGAAGGTGTGGATGCAAATCCTGTGGATGTACAGGTCCAGCTTTCAAGCGGCCAGTGCTATTTTGCGATTGTGGGCCTTCCAGACAAAGCTGTTGGCGAAAGTCGTGAGCGTGTAGGGGCGGCTTTTGCTGCGCTTGGGCTTTCAATGCCATCTAAGCGCATTGTCGTTAATCTGGCGCCGGCTGATCTACCAAAAGAGGGCAGCCACTATGATCTCGCGATCGCCCTGGCGCTCTTACAGGCCATTGGCGTCATTCCCGGTGATGCGCTTCAGGGTGTGGCGGCTATGGGAGAATTGGCTTTGGATGGCGATCTTGCGCCCACTGCAGGCGCGCTTCCAGCAGCTATGGCGGCAGAAAGCTTAGACCTTTCTCTTATTTGTCCGGCGCCTTGTGGGGAAGAGGCGGCGTGGTCTGGCGGTCATGTGTTGCCAGCCCGGAATTTGATGGATTTGGTCGCACATTTCCGCGGTGATAAGCCCATAAAAGCTGCAACCCCTGGTGAATTACTTGAACAATCACATCGGTTCGACCTTTTGGACGTCAAGGGACAGGAAAACGCTAAGCGCGCGCTGGAGATTGCAGCGGCTGGCGGACATAATCTCTTGATGATCGGACCACCTGGCTCGGGCAAATCCATGCTTGCGTCACGCCTGCCGGGACTTTTGCCGCCGCTCAATGCGCGGGAATTGCTGGAAGTCAGTCAGATCCAGTCCATTGCGGGCATTTTGGAGCGTGGGAAGCTCTCTCGCACCAGACCTTTCAGAGCGCCGCACCACTCCGCCAGCATGGCGGCGATGGTGGGTGGCGGTGTGCGGGCGCGTCCCGGCGAAGCCTCGCTTGCGCATCACGGTGTGCTATTTTTAGATGAGCTGCCGGAATTTTCCGGCATCATGGAGCAGACTCACCAATAATGGTGATCTCTCGGGTGCCAGAGAATCTGGTGCATAATGACTAATGCTTCTGCCGAATGCCTCTCTATAGGCGAAACTCCTTTTTTGCTTTTTGAAAAAATGGCAGGCTTCTCTGTCGAACATAGTCGGACATGGGAGCGGGGCGATATGAACGATTTACTATACCAAACAACTATATTCGGGCCGAAGCGCACGGTCAGATTTTTGCCTTGGGGCGATGAATTGGTCCGACCAACTCAGATCTTTTACCATTTTTACAATGTAGAGCAGAACGTAAATGCGGTTCCTAGGATTACCAAAGCTGTTGAGCGCATAAGAAAAGAGAGATTTTGGAAAAAAGAAATCGAGGCAGGTGATGCGCAAAAAATAATTGATGCGCTTGTTTTGGGTTTTGTTCCTAAGCACGATATTCAAAATATTTTCCAAAAAGGCGATATCAGCGAAATTCTAGAAAACAGCCTTACCCAAGGCGAACTCGATTCCCGTATCCCAGAGTTGATGAGCGAGCAGGTTTTACCTTGGCGGGAGAGCCCAGTTGCGGGGAAAACATTATTAGAAATAGCACAGAATCCAACGGCCATTACTCTTTTTGTTGCGGTTTCTAGTGAAGGTTCTCCGATAGCAATTATCTGCACTCCAGTAGGGATCGTGCTGACACAAGTTGCGTTAAAATCCGGCCCGCGATTTGCACAATGGGCGGACAAAAAACTAAAAGAGTGGTTGAAATGAACCGCGTTCTTGCTGGCATCAAGATCTCGATCAGTCTTGCCGCAATGGGATTTTCAGGGCTTTAATAACTGCATCTCGTGGTGGGGACACAGATGCGAACATTTCAAGATATATATTGGTGGAC
>CAYFFG010000013.1:0-94529 GCA_964342355.1 uncultured Hyphomonadaceae bacterium | reverse complement strand
GATGAAGGGCGCGCAATCGCGAAAGATCACGGCGTCAATCCAGATGACCCGGAGACATTTATCTATATAGAGGATGGCGACAGCCACACTCATTCTGATGCGGGCTTTGCATTGTTAAAACGCGCTGGCGGACCGTTGGCATGTCTTGGCGTCTTTAAAAGCCTGCCCCGCCCCTTGCGGGATTGGGCGTATAAGCTTGTCGCCAGCAATCGCTACAAACTCTTTGGCAAGCTGGATAATTGCTACATGCCCTCACCAGAGGATAAAGACCGGTTCGTGCTCTAGCTCTTTTCGCCGCCAAAACGTTCAGCCCATTCTGCGACCTGCTCGTCTTCAATCTTGGAGAAAAGCACATCAGGCGGTGAGATTTCGTGGCCATGCGGCAAGACATCCAAAAGCGCGGCGTAATCATCGCCAAACTGGAAGCTGCGCTTATCCTCAGGCACGCCCAGCGCGTCTAAAATGGTTTTACCAACGCTTGGGATAATCGGCTGCGCCAGAATGCCAAACAAAGCCGCAAGATTGAGACCTGCGCGCACGCCGACGGCGGCGTCCTCAACACTGGATTTATATTTCACCCACGGTTCGGCTTTGGTGAGGTATTCATTGCCCGCCGCCCAGATGGCGCGGGTTTCTGCCGCCGCCTTGCGGAATTCCATCTTCTCGTAATGGTCAGCCAATGCTGGCAAGCGGACCTTCAGTTCGTCCGCCATCCATTGTTCAGCTTCGCCAAATGCGCCCTCGCCCGGCACTTTGGCGTCAAACTTGGACTTGGCGTATTTTGTGATCCGGTTGACGAAATTGCCCAACACGTTGGCCAGGTCCGAATTGATCGCAGACTGGAAACCTTCCCAGGTAAAGCCAGCGTCAGACCCTTCCGGCGAGTTGGCGATGAGATACCAGCGCCAATAATCAGCCGGCAACAGATCCAGCGCCTGATCCATAAACACGCCGCGCTTCATGGACGTGGAAAACTTGCCGCCATACCAGGTGACCCAGTTAAAGGCCTTGAGCTTGTCCACGGTTTTCCATGGCTCTTTGACGCCCAATATCGTCACCGGAAATGATACCGTGTGAAAGGCGACATTGTCCTTACCCATAAACTGGACATAAGACACATCGTCTGCGCCCTTGTCGGTGCGCCACCATTTTTCCCAGTCGCCGCCGGTTTGTTCCGCCCATTCCTGCGTTGCGGCGATATATTCCACCGGCGCGTCAAACCAGACATAGAAAACCTTGTTCTCAAATCCGGGGCGCGGTTCGCCATTCTTATCCAACACCGGCACACCCCAGCTAAGATCACGGGTGATCGCACGGTCCTGCAGGCCTTCGTCCAGCCATTTCTTAGCGATGGATTTTGCCAGTACCGGCCAGTCATGCGCCTTATCGACCCATGCGCGGATTTCGTCCTGCATTTTGGACTGAAGGAGGAAGAGGTGTTTGGTGTCGCGCACTTCAAGATTAGTCGAGCCGGACACGGCCGAATATGGGTTTTTAAGGTCTACCGGGTCCAATAGCTGGCCACAATTGTCACACTGGTCGCCACGCGCTTTTTCAAACTCACAGTGCGGGCATGTGCCTTCCACATAGCGGTCTGGCAGAAAACGTCCGTCGTCGATGGAATAAACCTGTTGCGAGGTGCGCTCTTCGATCAACCCGGCCTCTTCCAGCGCAATGGCGAAATGCTGGGTCAGCTCAGCGTTTTGCGGACTGGAGGAACGGCCAAAATAATCAAAGGAAAGGTTAAACCCCTCACCTGCCTTTTTCTGAATGTCATGCTGCTCGTCACAATATGCGCGCACAGACACATCCGCTGCCTGTGCCGCCAGTTCGGCTGGCGTGCCGTGTTCGTCGGTCGCACAGATAAACATGACCTCATCGCCCGCCAGACGTTTATAGCGCGCATACACATCAGCCGGCAGCATGGAGCCTGCCAGATTGCCGAGATGTTTGACGCCATTAATGTAAGGCAAAGCGGAAGTAATGAGGGTGCGCGCCATGTTTTGCTTTTCTGTCTTATAAATCGTGCATACGGTGTCATGCTTAAAAGAAGCATGCGTGTTGCGCGTTCATAACGTGCTGCGCGCTAGTTTGAAAAGAGTAAGTCGAGCGGGGAATAAAAATGCCTAGGATTGGTGGCATAAACATAGTGGGCGTGCTGGTGGCGACGCTGGCGTTTTATTTTGTCGGTTTCATTTTCTACGGCGTGATTTTCACCGAGGAATGGAGCTTTACGCTTCTAGAGGCGCGCAGCGAACTGGAGCTGGATACGATTCGCCAGATGTCGGATGAACGCTTCCAGGCGGCGTGGGCCGAACACATTGGCGGCAGCGCCGGCCTCTCTATGGGATTGGGCTTTGTGAATGCGCTTGTGACAGTCGTATTTCTTGCGATTATCCTGCGCCAGCTGACGGCGGCCGCGCCAAGCCTTGTGGCGAATGTTGGCTACGCCCTCTTATTATGGGCCGGTTTTGCCGCCACCACGCTGGCCTATAACCACATCTATGCAAACGCGCCGATGGCGTTTTTCCGCATTGATATGCTGCACTTATTTGTCGCTTATGCGGTCGGCGGCGCGGTGTTGTCGTTTTTTGATTAAAACCTTCAGATTCAGGCCTTGCGCTTTAAAACGTAACGGACTAAGAACGCCCCTCTCGCACGCATTCGCGGCGCGCCGGCTTAGCTCAGTTGGTAGAGCAGTTGATTTGTAATCATCAGGTCGCGGGTTCGACCCCTGCAGCCGGCACCATTTTTCCATTAAAGTAAAAAGGCCTAACAGCCTTGATTTAAAGGCTAGTTTTAAAGCGATCAGCTCAATTTCTCAGCGTCTTCGAGGAGTTTGTCGACACGGGCGCCCTGGGAGGCTTTGCGGCGGGAAAGGCGCTCTGTGTAGAGAATCGCACAGAGATCGCGATAGGCCTGTTCCAGATCATCATTGACGATCACATAGTCATATTCGCCCCAGCGGCGGATGTCGCGCTCAGCGCCAGCAAGACGCTTTCTCACGCCTTCTGGCGTAGCGCCTGGACGTCCTTCCAATCGCGCTTTCAACTCCGGTATAGACGGCGGCAGAATGAAGACAGACACCACATCGCCGGGCGACACCTGTTTGAGCATGCGTGCGCCCTGCCAATCGACGTCAAAGAGAACATCCGTTCCCTGACGCAATAAAGGCTCCACTTCGCCGCGTGGCGTGCCGTAATAGTTTTCGAACACTTTGGCCCATTCAAGGAAACCATCTTCGGCGATTAACGCTTCAAATTCTGACTTCGTCTTGAAATAATAATGGACGCCATCTTCTTCTTCAGGGCGAATGTCACGCGTCGTGGCGGAAACCGACAACTCAACACCGGGCATTTCTTCCAGCATACGGCGGGTCAGCGTCGTTTTCCCGGCGCCAGACGGGCTGGACACCACCAACATCATGCCGCGGCGATCAGTTTTCTGCGTTGAAGGCGCGTTATTCGACATTCTGAACCTGCTCCTTGAACTGGTCGATGGCCGACTTGAGCGCCAGGCCGATATTCGTCAGCTCCAACGATGCGGACTTGGAGCACAGCGTATTGGCTTCACGATTAAGTTCTTGCGAGAGAAAGTCCAGTTTGCGGCCCTTCGGACCTTTTGTCGCCAGCAATTCACGACCAGAGGCAATGTGAGCGGCCAACCGGTCCAGCTCCTCGCGCACATCAGCTTTGGCGGCAAATATAGCCGCCTCTTGGGCGATACGATCTTCGGTCAGCCCTTCGCCATCGCCTTTAAGGCCTTCAATTCTGGCCACAAACCGGTCGCGCACCAATGCAGGCTGATCTGTGGCGGCGCCCTCTGCGTCCTTCGTCAGTTGGTCCATCGTATCAAGAAGGCCGTTTAACACCTCTTCCAAAGCTTTGCCTTCTTCAGCGCGAGCATTCGATAAAGCCGTCAAAGCCTTATCCAACCCCGCCAGCATGTCAGTTATCATCTCTTTGCTTGCGCTGGATGAGCCGCTGTTTGATGAAGTTACGCCTTTGACGCCAATAAAATCTGCCAGTCCAGGGATTGCGCCACCTGTGACACGCGCCATCGTGCGGCCTTTGCGCGCCAGCAAATTTAACGCGCGGGTGTCGATGCTGATCGCACTGTCTGTTGTGTCTCGCTCATATTGCAGCTGGGCCTGCATATTGCCACGCGCAAAGCGTGTTTTGACCAGTTTGCGCGCTTCAAAGTCGAGGTCCTCAAGTCCAGAAGGCGTGTTCATACGCACATCCAGCCCCTTGCCGTTCACGCTGCGGATTTCCCACGTCCAGCGTCCCCAGTCGCTCGCGCCCTCTGCGCGGCCAAATCCAGTCATCCCCATCACGGCCATTGCGTGTGCTCCTTTAAGGTCACGCGTCTTGTCTCAGCGTTATTGGCTACGCTGTTTTTCGATCCGGCGCCAGTTGGCGACGTTGCGTAAGTGCTCAGAATAAGTTTTTGCGAACGCATGCCCACCCGATCCGTCAGCAACGAAAAAGATGTAGTCACTTTGTGGCGGGTTAAGCACAGCTGCGATTGCTTCACGGCCAGGATTGCAAATCGGTGTCGGCGGCAAGCCATCAATCTGATAGGTGTTGAATCCAGTTTCCATACGTAATTCACTTTGCCGGATACCACGCTGGTTGCCGTTGCGATCCACAAGGCGGCCGTCGACGCATTTTTCTGGAACTTTCATACACACGCCATAAATAATGGTCGGGTCAGTTTCCAGCTTCATATTACGCCGCAAACGATTGACAAAAACAGATGCCACCTCCGGACGCTCATCAGGCAAACCGGTTTCTTTTTCCACGATGGACGCAAGAATCATTGCTTCTTCTCGCGTCTCAAACGGCAAGCCAGCCTGACGACTGTCCCAAAGTTCATTCAAAGTTGTTTCACGCGCCGTAATCATGCGTTTTATAAAGTTTGCGCGCGTCTCCCCGCGGTGCACATGATAAGTGTCCGGCAATAAAACACCTTCAGCCAGATCAGGCGGCAGATCACCTGTCAGCATTGACTCAACCGCCAAGCGAGCAAGAATTTGTTCGCTCGTCAGTCCTTCCGGGATGGTAACGGGATAAAGCAAGGAACGACCATCAACGAGAAGCTCCACAATCTCTTTAATGCTCGCACCGGAGGGAATCCCATATTCCCCGGCCTTCATCGAAGTTTCCGTTTGTAACAATTTAGCTGCTATTCGGAAAAATCGCGGATCTTCAATCGCACCAGCTTCTGCCAATTGTGCACCCATTTTGGCGACACTGGCGCCTTTGGGAATCATCACCACACGCTCAGCCCCATCTGCTGTCAAAGGCCCCGGTGACGTGATTTTGTTTTGAATGAAATAATATCCGCCGGCCGCCGCAGCGAGTCCCGCAAAGACCAGAAACAAAAGCGCTAAGATTAGAATCCGCACAGCTCCGCCGCGCTTGCGCGGCGGGTCTTCCTGATCAGTTTGCGCCATCGTTTAGTCGACCTGTTTGAGTATCAACGCTGCGTTTGTACCACCAAAACCGAACGAGTTCGACATTGCGACCTTCACCTCGCGGTCCACAGCTTTAAGCGGTGTCAGGTCGACAGCCGGTTCAAAGGATGGATTATTGAGGTTCAGCGTCGGTGGGATCTTATTGTCCCGAATAGAAAGCGCACAGAATGCAGCTTCAACGGCGCCCGCAGCGCCCAACAAGTGACCGATAGCTGACTTGGTCGACGACACGTTCACATTGGCCGCATGATTGCCAAGAACACGCTCGATCGCGCGAACTTCTGTCTCATCGCCTGCCGGCGTGGACGTGCCGTGCGCGTTGACATAGTCGATGTCAGACGCTGTCAGGCCGGATTTCTTAAGCGCCATTTGCATAGCGCGCTCGCCACCATTACCAGACGTGTCCGGCGAGGTAATGTGATATGCGTCGCCAGAAAGGCCATAACCAACAACTTCTGCATAAATCTTCGCGCCACGCGCTTTTGCATGCTCAAGCTCTTCAAGCACAACCATGCCTGCGCCTTCGCCCATGACGAAGCCATCGCGGCCCTCATCATAAGGACGAGACGCTGTTTCAGGCGCGTCATTGTATTTGGTAGACATCGCGCGGCACGCTATGAACCCGCCAATACCGATACGGCAAATTGCAGCTTCAGCGCCACCAGCCACCATGATATCGGCGTCATCGCTTGCGATCAGGCGCGCAGAATCACCAATCGCATGTGCGCCAGTCGCACAAGCTGTCACAACCGAGTGGTTAGGCCCCTTAAGGCCATATTTGATGGAAACTTGCCCGGACACGAGGTTGATCAAAGCGCCAGGAATAAAGAATGGGCTAATCTTACGTGGGCCCTGCTCGTGCATAACAATTGCTGTTTCTGCAATCGAGTTAAGGCCACCAATCCCAGAGCCGATAAGCACGCCAGAGCGGAACTTTTCTTCGTCTGTTTCAGGAACCCAACCGGAATCAGCCATGGCTTCATCAGCCGCAGCCATTCCGTACAGAATGAAATCATCAATGCGCCGACGCTCTTTGGCGGACATCACACTGTCCGGGTCAAATGCATACGGATCATCTTCTGACCCGCCACCACGACCGGATTTCCAAGGAACTTGGCAAGCAATCTGGCAAGCCAGATCTGAAGCGTCGAAGGAATCAATCCGGCCAGCGCCAGATTTGCCTTCGATCAGGCGTGACCACGTCGCCTCCCGCCCATGAGCGAGAGGCGTTGTCAGGCCGATACCCGTTATGACGACACGGCGCATTGATCAGGCAGCGTCCTTAGACGCGCTCGTTGATGAATTTAACAGCGTCACCAACAGAGTTGATTTGCTCTTGGACTTCGTCCGGAATCTCGATTGCAAACTCTTCTTCGAAAGCCATTACAAGCTCAACAAGGTCGAGTGAGTCCGCACCCAGGTCTTCCTGGAATGTTGCGTTTTCAACGACTTTGTCAGCGTCTACTTCCAAGCGCTCGACCACGATTTTTTTTACGCGTTCGATAACGTCAGCCATAGCTAAACCTCTTTTTTTTAGCGGCGTTCCGGAAAGGCCCAGTCTTGCCTGTGTTGATGGCGCGGTAGCACGCCGAATAATTTTTGACCATACTCTAAAGCATTGAGATCGCTAGATCATAGCCATTCCGCCGTTCACATGCAGGGTCTGTCCTGTCATGTAACCGGCTTCGTTGCTGGCCAGATAAGCGACCGCAGCGGAAATGTCAGCCCCCGTACCGAGTTTACCAGCAGGAATCGCAGACAAAAGCGCATCTTTTTGTGCTTCTGGCAGTACATCAGTCATCGGCGATTCGATAAAGCCCGGCGCCACACAGTTTGCCGTGATATTACGACTTGCAACTTCCTGAGCTAACGATTTTGTGAAACCGATCATACCCGCTTTTGAAGCGGCATAGTTTGTCTGGCCCGGGTTTCCCGTCACGCCCACGACACTAGTGATTCCAATAATACGTCCGTGGCGGCGTTTCATCATGCCGCGCAACGCAGACTTTGTCAGACGAAAATAAGATTCAAGGTTTACCTTGATCACAGTATCCCAATCTTCGTCCTTCATGCGCATCAACAGGCCATCGCGCGTAATTCCTGCGTTTGCAACGAGGATGTCCAGGCCCTGACCAAGCACTTCTTCAGCTTGCCCGACAAGACCTGACGCAGCCTCCGGATCAGACAAATTACATGGTGCGATCACAGCATTATCGCCAATCTCAGCAGCAACCGCTTCCAGCGCTTCCTGACGCGTGCCGGACAAAGCGACCTTTGCGCCATTTTCGGCCAGCGTTTTGGCTATTGCGCTTCCAATGCCGCCAGATGCGCCTGTGACCAGCGCTGTTCGTCCCGTCAAATCAAACATGGGGAATACTCCTTAGGCGTCGTTTAATGATGCCGCAAAGGCTTCAAGATCAGCTGGCGTGTTAAGCGCAACGCCCTGAAGCCCGCGTGCAATACGTTTGTTCATCGTGATGAGAACTTTACCCGCGCCAGCTTCAACAGTTCGTTCCAGCGCCCCACCATCTTCAGACGCCATCCATTCTACACTCTCGCGCCAACGAACGCGACCCGTCACCTGTTCGATAAGGTGCGCGCGAATTTCATCCGGATTGTCTGTCGGGCGCGCAGTAACGTTTGCAACAACAGGCGCGACAGGAGTGATTATTTTGGTTTCTTTAAGTGCCTCGGCCATCGCTTCTTGCGCAGGCTGCATGAGCGAACAGTGGAAAGGCGCGGACACAGCCAGCATGACAGCTTTCTTAACGCCAGCTTCCTGCGCAAACGCACATGCCTTTTCAACGGCTGCTTTGGCGCCCGACAACACGACCTGACCTGGCGCGTTATCATTTGCGATGTCACATGCGCCGATTTCCCGACCGGCTGCGACAGCTGCATCTGCTGTTTCCATGCTAGCCCCCAACAAAGCCGCCATTGCGCCTTCGCCTGGCGCCACAGCTTTTTGCATAGCGGAGCCACGCAGGCGCAGCAATTTTGCGGTATCTGATAATTCCAGCGCACCAGCTGATGCAAGGGCCGAATACTCACCAAGTGAGTGACCGGCGACAAATTTGGCGTCTGCGACCTTCACACCGAACTCAGCTTCCAGGGCGCGCATGACAGCCACTGATACCGCCATCAATGCAGGCTGAGTATTAGCTGTCAGTGTGAGATCTTCTTCTGGGCCTTCCCAGATTACCTTAGATAGCGCTTCGCCCAGAGCTGTGTCGACTTCCTCAAAAACCGCTTTGGCCGCTGGAAACGCGTCCGCAAGGTCCTTGCCCATGCCGACCGTTTGAGACCCCTGCCCCGGAAAAATGAAGGCGTAGCCGCTCATACCCATCTATCTCCACACTTTAGAATCGTCCGGCTTGGTTAAAGCGACAGGCGAGAGGAGGCAAGGTTTTATGTAGAAACAGGAAAACATCAGACAGCGAAGGGGAACGCGACAAGACACGTAAGGCGTCGAAAAGCTTCGGCCTTTGTGTGGGTAAGTTTACTGCGTCATCAAAAATATGACCCGCGAAGGTCGCGATAATGTTCTGTAACTCATAGACGTCAGGCGCATCCCTTTTTCCTGCAGCCACGTGTCAGCAATTACGGCGGCGCTTTCCAATTCGTCACCCAAACAAAATCATTGATTCTTACGCTAAAATGCGCATATTGCGCGCTTCGCCAGATTGGCGGTCCCGCTCCAGGTGGAGATGAAAGGGATCCGACGTCGGTGGGTCGCCCTTCGTCCCACAGGCGCCGCCAGTCGTAAGAAGGGAAAAACTTATGGCGTTTTACGAACAGGTCGTGATCACACGACCAGATATTTCTCCGCAGCAAGTCGAAGCGCTTGTTGAAGAAATTACAGCAACAGTTACCGAGAACGAAGGCACAGTCGGTAAGACTGAGTACTGGGGTCTGCGTAACCTTGCTTACCCAATCAACAAATCCCGCAAGGGTCACTACTCGCTGATCAACATCGACGCGCCGGGCACAACTGTGCACGAGATTGAGCGTCGTCTGCGTATCAACGAAGACGTGCTGCGTTTCCTGACCATCAAAGTCGACGAGCTGTCTGACGAGCCTTCCGCAATCATGTCCCGCAAAGACCGTGGTGAAAGAGGCGACCGTGGTGACCGTGGCGGTGATCGCGGCGAGCGTCGCCCACGTCGTGAAAACCGGGAGGGCTAAGACATGGCTCAGCAAAAGATCAACATCTCAAACATTCCTTCGCGTCGTCCGTTCAGCCGTCGCCGCAAGGTTTGCCCGTTTTCAGGCGATGCAGCTCCTGCACTGGACTACAAAGATGTGAAACTGCTCCAGCGCTACATTTCCGAAAAAGGAAAAATCGTACCGGCGCGCATCACAGCTGTCAGCCAGAAGAAACAGCGTAAGCTCGCTCAAGCGATCAAACGCGCGCGTCACCTGGCGCTTCTGCCATACACCGTCGCTTAAGGGAGATATTACAATGGATGTTATTCTCCTTGAACGCGTCGAAAAGCTTGGCGGCATCGGTGATGTCGTTTCTGTAAAAGCTGGTTTTGGCCGCAACTTCCTTCTGCCTCAGGGCAAAGCTTTGCTTGCAAATGCTGCAAACAAAGCTCGCTTTGAAGCTGAGCGTGAGCACATCGAAGCCCGCAACGCAGCAGCACGTGAAGAAGCTCGCAAATCTGGTGAAGAACTGGATGGCGCATCTTACGTTCTTATTCGTCAATCCGGTGAGACAGGCCACCTTTACGGCTCTGTTTCCGCACGTGACATTTCAGCAGCCGCTCAGGAAAAGGGTCACCCTATCCAGCGCGGCCAGATTGAACTGAAAAACCCGATCAAGACATTGGGTCTGTTTGAAGTGAATGTTCGCTTGCACGCGGAAGTCACTGTGACGGTCACAGTCAATGTTGCGCGTTCTGAAGACGAAGCAGAGCGTCAAGCAGCTGGTGAAAACGTCATTGATGCGGCTCGTGAAGCAGAGCGTGCTGAAGCAGACGCACAAGCCGCTGAAATGGCGGCTGTTGCAGCTGAAGCAGCTGCTGAGCGCGGCCCTGCCGAAGAATAAAAATCGCACGTTTTGCGATATCGAAAAGGAGCGGTTCGCCGCTCCTTTTTTTGTTTGTCAGCTGACTTTATCCACTCCCTCTCTGAAAAACTGTGGAGTTTGGCAAATTCAACCAAGATTGTGCGGCAAGTTTTGTCTATGCTAGCTGGATTAACCAAGCTCGGATACAAAAAGTATGACCGAACAGACAGCCAAACACACTCAGGAAGAGCCCCATAACCTTGCTGCCGAAATGGGTGTGCTGGGCGCGATTTTATACGACAATAATTCCTATCAACGTGTGGGCGACATTCTTCAGGGCGTGGATTTTTACGCACCTGCAAACCGCAAAATCTACGAAACCGCGCAAGCCATGATCCTCAAAGGGCATGTCGCAGATGGGGTGACCCTCAAAGAGCGGTTTGAAACAGACGGAATTTTTGCCGAAATCGGCGGTGCGAAATATCTCACAGCCCTGCTCGACAGCTGCGCCTTCGGCCCAGAGATTATAGATTACGCCAAGCTTATTCGCGACCTCGCAATTCGCCGGGAGTTGATGCAAATCGGCTCGTCCATGATGCATTCCGCAGCCCGCAGTGACGGCACATCAGATGGCCCGGCTCAAATTGAATCTGCGGAAAAACAGCTTTTCGCGCTTGCTGAGCGCGGAACCTCTCAAGGCGGGTTCGTCTCTTTTGAGGAAGCAATCACGGAATCCATTGAAAACGCGACACTGGCCTATCAGCGTGATGGCGGTCTTGCGGGTATCTCCACGGGCCTTGATGACCTCGACCATAAACTCGGCGGCCTTCACCGATCTGACCTCGTCATTCTGGCAGGGCGTCCGTCCATGGGTAAAACTGCGTTGGCGACAAACATCGCCTACAATGCCGCTAAAATGTGCGTGCGAGAACGCCAGTTAGACGACAGCTTGAAAAGTGTTGAAGGCGCAGTTGTCGGTTTTTATTCCCTTGAGATGTCAGCAGAACAACTCGCCGGACGTATCCTGGCGGATGTGTCAGAAGTTCCTTCAGACAAGATCCGCCGCGGTGACATGGACGAAAACGACTATGCCCGCCTTCGTGAGGCGGCAAAGGAAATTGAAAAACTACCTCTCTACATTGACGACACAGGTGGTATCTCAATTTCACAGCTTGCAGCGCGCGCACGACGCCTACAACGAAGTCATGGACTTGACCTTCTCGTCGTTGACTATCTTCAGCTAGTGACAGGCGGTGCAGGCTCTTCAGACAACCGTGTGCAGGAAGTCTCCCAAATCACCATGTCGCTTAAAGCGCTCGCGAAAGAATTGGATATTCCGATTATCGCTCTTTCCCAGCTGTCACGTAAAGTGGAAGAGCGCGATGACAAACGTCCGCAACTATCTGACCTTCGTGAATCCGGATCGATTGAGCAGGATGCGGACATGGTGCTCTTCGTTTTCCGGGAAAGTTACTATCTGGAACGTCAAGAACCGGACGAAGCGGATGATAATTTCATCGCCTGGAAAGAACGTATGGAAGCTAAGGCAGGCAAGGCTGAAGTGATTGTCGCCAAGCAGCGTCACGGTCCGATTGGGAAAGTCGAACTGGCGTTCAACCCTGCGCGTGTGCGCTTTGGCAACCTTGCGCCAGCCTATCGTTCAGACTCTTTAGAAGACTAAGAAGGAATTGGTCATCGCCAACGCCATAAAATCGCACTAATTGGACGGAATGACTTCTTTTATGTCCAGCCGTATGATTCCCGCCACCAGTCCGATCGCGACAGTCCATCTGCAAAATATCGCAGACAACTGGCGCATGCTCGACAAATTAGGCGGCAGTTGTGAAACCGGCGCTGTGGTAAAAGCCAATGCCTATGGTCTGGGCGCGCGGGAAGTCTCAAAAACACTCTTCGACGCAGGGTGCCGCACTTTTTTTACTGCATATGTGAATGAAGCTGACATCGTCAGAGAAACACTTGGCCCTGATGTACAAGTTCTGGTTTTTCATGGCCCACAAAAAGAAGACGTTGCGCAGTTTATCGCCAATCGTCTGATACCCGTCATCAACTCCCCCGATCAGGCGCAGTTATGGGTCGAAGCTGGCGCGCCCTATCCTGCTGCGATTCACATCGACACTGGGATAAACAGACTTGGCGTACGTCCTAGCCAGATTGAAACTGTCCGTAAAATTCTCCCGGAAACCACCGTCGGCTGGGTCATGAGTCATCTGGCTTGTGCTGATGAACCAGACCACCCTCTCAACGCGCTTCAAAAACAACGCTTTGAGGAAGCCGCCGCTAGCTGGCCACGCGCGAGAAAATCTCTATGTAACTCTGCAGGCATTTGCCTGGGCAAAGACTACGCATACGATCTGACTCGCCCTGGGCTTGGGCTTTATGGTGGCTACTCTCGCAGTGGTGTGTTCTCGCCACGCCACGCCGTATCAGTCAGCGCACCGCTTTTGTCAGTATTTTATCCGGATGAAGAGACTGACCGTACGCCAACCGTAGGGTATGGCGCGACAAAGAACGTGTCCCGACAAATGCGTTTGGGCACAGTGTCTTTAGGCTACGCCGATGGGCTGCCACGCGCGCTGACGAACAAAGGCTTTGGCTATATTGGCGGCGCTCTTTGTCCTATTGTTGGCCGTGTCTCAATGGATTTGGTCACGCTCGACATCACAAATGCATCTGATGATATTCAACCAATGGACAGGGTGGAGTTCCTGGGACTAAACGCCCATATAGAACATCAAGCCGCTGCGGCTGGGATGGTCAGCTATGAGTTTCTGACATCTATAGGCGTGCGGGTGCGTCGTTTATATGAGGGTGCGGTCGTCCGCGACGAGGGTCTGAATTCCAAATGAATCTAGCGCAAATTAATCCACTTGCCGCCATCGGGCGCGCAGTTCTCGGCGCGATGGCTGAGATCGGGCGACTGGCAGTTTTCTGCGGTCGTACGCTCGGCGCCTGCGCCACGCCGCCTATTTATCTTCGGGAAGTATGGCGGCAATGCCTGCAGATCGGCTTCTTTTCATTACCTGTGGTCGGTCTGACAGCCGTCTTCATTGGCGCCGCGTTGGCATTGAATATCTACACCGGCGGATCACGTTTTAACGCTGAACAATTTGTGCCCAACATTGTTGTTTTGGGCATTACCCGCGAACTAGGCCCAACACTTGCGGGCTTAATGCTTGCAGGGCGTGTCGGCGCAGGGATCGCTGCAGAAATAGGCGCAATGCGCGTCACAGAACAGATTGATGCGCTTCACACACTTTCCGCAAAGCCTGAGCGTTTCTTATATGCCCCACGCGTGATTGCTGCGACAATCACTTTGCCAATTCTCGTGCTCACCGCTGACATTATCGGTGTCATGGGCGGGTGGTTGGTCAGTGTTGGCGCACTTGATTTCAACGGTTCGATATATCTTCAAAACACTTGGGACTTTGTAACTTCTGACGACATCGTGTCAGGTCTTATCAAAGCAGCCGTATTCGGGGCTATTATTGCGCTCATGGGATGTTATCAGGGCTCAAACTCGAAAGGCGGCGCAGGCGGCGTCGGACGTGCGGCCACTCTCGCTGTTGTTGGCGGCGCAGTTCTTATTCTTGCGTCCAACTATGTGCTGACATCGCTGTTTGTGAAGCTGGGGATGTAATCATGACAACACCGCTTCTTGAGTTAAAAGACGTCTACAAATCCTTTGGCGACAAACACATTTTGCGCGGCATAGATTTATCAGTCGCGCCAGGACAATCACTTGTTATTATTGGCGGATCGGGCACTGGCAAGTCAGTGACACTGAAATGCGCGCTTGGTCTGCTTACTCCAGACAAGGGCGATATTTTCTTTGATGGCCAGTTGATAGACACACAACAGGAAATCGAAAAAGCACGCGAACGCACAGGCATGCTGTTTCAGGGCGGCGCCCTCTTTGACAGTTTAAAAGTCTGGGAAAATGTCGGCTTCACCCTGATGCACAGACAGGGCGAGAGCCGCAAAGTCACACGTGAAAGAGTCATCGAAACGCTCGCTAAAGTCCGTCTTGGCGCCAGTGTGGCAGACCAGCGCCCTGCTGAATTATCAGGCGGTATGCAAAAGCGTGTGGCGTTAGCCCGCGCTATTATCGACAAACCTGACCTGATCTTTTTCGACGAACCAACAACCGGGCTCGATCCAATTACCGCAGACGCTGTAAATGAGTTGATCGTAGAGCAAGTCAAAGCGCTTGGCGCAGCCGCTGTAACGATCACGCACGATATGGCGTCAGTCAGAAAAATCGCGGACGAAGTCGCTATGATTTTTGAAGGCAAGATAATCTGGCGCGGTCCTGTCGGCCAACTCGACGACTCAGGCAACGAGTATATTGATCAGTTTGTCCATGGACGTGCGCACGGTCCGATTCAGCCTGCGATTTAGGTAACTAATGGCGAAAGTCACCACTTTGTTTGTCTGCCAGAATTGCGGCGCATCCCATTCGAAATGGAATGGAAAGTGTGACAGTTGCGGCCATTGGAACACTCTGGTGGAAGAAACACAGGGCGCCCCCGGCGGGTTGGCGGCTCCCAAATCAGGCAAGACCCGCACAACCGACGTTGCTTTTGAAGCGCTTGATAATGACGCGCCGGCGCTTCCTCGCCTGTCCACGGCCATTCCAGAACTTGATCGCGTATTCGGCGGCGGGCCTGCGCCTGCGTCCGCTGTTCTGATTGGCGGTGACCCAGGGATCGGCAAATCAACTCTGCTTTTACAAGCAGCATCGTCACTCGCACAACAAGGCATAAACGTTGTGTATGTGTCAGGCGAAGAGGCTGTTGCTCAGGTTCAAGGACGCGCACAACGTTTGAAAGTAGCAAACGCCCCCGTCAAACTCGCATCTGAAACAGACTTACGCTCCATTCTAAAGGCGCTGAAGCGTGAAAGCCCGGACGTCGCCATTGTCGACTCCGTACAGACAATGTGGTCTGACAGTCTTGATGCTGCGCCTGGATCAGTTGGCCAGGTCCGCGCCTGCGCGCAGGAATTAACTCGCTACGCGAAAACATCTAACTGCGTCATGATCCTTGTTGGCCACGTCACAAAAGACGGCCAGATCGCCGGCCCACGCGTAATGGAACACATGGTCGACGCGGTCTTTTATTTTGAAGGCGAGCGCGGTCACCAGTTCCGAATCTTACGCGCTGTTAAAAACCGTTTTGGCCCAACAGACGAAATCGGCGTCTTTGAAATGACAGAGACTGGTCTTCATGGATCCGTCGACCCCTCAGCCCTGTTTCTCGACGATGCCCAGGAAGATGTCGCCGGCCGGTCTGTCTTTGCCGCAATGGAAGGGTCTCGCCCAGTTTTGGCTGAAGTGCAGGCGCTGGCCGGGCCAACTGCATTGGGTTCTCCCCGCCGATCTGTCGTTGGGTGGGATAGCGCACGTCTTGCTATGTTGCTGGCGGTTTTTGAAACGCGTTGCGGTCTCGTCTTTGGCGGGCGCGACGTCTATTTGTCCGTTGCAGGCGGTTACCGCATGACAGAGCCCGCTGGTGATTTAGCGGCTGCCGCAGCGCTTGCATCTTCGGCATTAGATCAACCTCTGCCTGAAGCTTCTGTATTTTTTGGAGAAATTGCGCTTTCAGGCGCAATTCGCCCTGTTGGTCGGATGGATGCTCGGTTAAAAGAGGCGGCAAGACTAGGCTTTAAACACGCATATGCTCCAACTGGGGCGCCAAACAGTATCGACGGCATGGCTGTTCATGAGGTATCAAAACTCGACGACCTGGTGTCAGCGTTACAAGTTGAGGGTGAAAACGCATGAGCGAGCTCGCAGAAACAAGCATCACCGCTTTTGACATTATCGTTGTCGCCGTCCTTTTCATTTCAGCTGTCATGTCGCTTAGCCGTGGCCTCATGCGGGAGGCATCCTCCGTTCTTGCATTCGTGTTTGGCGGCTTCATCGCGTACTTTGCTCTCATCACGTTTCGGGACACCGCAAGAGATATTCTGCCCGTCGGCGACAATACTTTGATTGCAGACGCTCTGGTTGTTGTGATCGGATTTTTGGCCGCCTACCTCTTAGCGGGCTGGGTCGGCACGCAACTTTCAAAGCTGATTCACGCCTCCCCCGAAATTGGTTCGTTAGACCGCGTTGCTGGCGCTGCGTTTGGCGCCGCGCGTGGCGCCCTTGCAATAATCCTCTTTGTTTTGCTCATGCACATGATGATTCCACGGGATTCTACGCCTGGGTTTATTGCCAACTCCAAACTTTATCCTTACGCGGATGGTGCAGCGAGATGGATTAGCAGCCACCTCCCTGGATACATTGAAACGGCCCAGGACAACTTTCCCTCAATCGACGGAAACTAGTCCGCGTATCTGTAGCGTTTAACGCCTGGCCGAAGAGCGACACAAAGGAAAGCGCGTGCGCACCAGACATGTAACTCCCTCGCCGAACACAGACAGTATAGAACCTGTTCAAAATGAATTTGCAGAAGGCGCATCCAGCCTCAGACACAAATGCGGTGTTTTCGGCGTCTTTGGCCACGACCAAGCGGCGGCCTGCACAGCGCTCGGACTTCACGCACTGCAGCACCGCGGACAAGAAGCCTGCGGGATCGTCACCGTCGAAAACCTGCCTCCATCTGAGGACAAGGAAAAACGCAGCGTTGATAGCGCCTATGACGACGTTTTTCACGTTGAGCGCCACCTAGGACTTGTCGGCGAAAATTTCGGCAAGGAAAGCGCGGCAATCAGGAATTTACGTGGCCGGGCCGCTGTTGGTCACAACCGTTATTCAACATCTGGCGGCGTCGCCAAACGTAACATCCAGCCTGTCTTCGCCGAATTAAAAGTCGGCGGCTTTGCTATGGCTCACAATGGCAATCTGACCAATGCCCGCACAATCTGGTCAGAGCTGATGGAAAGCGGCGCAATCTTCCAGTCCCACATGGACACCGAAGTAATCCTCCAGCTCACAGCACGCTCAAAAGAAGCCGACACGGTGTCGCGTTTCGTCGATGCGCTGAAACAGATTGAAGGCGGATATGCGCTTGTTTGTCTGACCCGTAAAAAACTCATCGGCGCACGTGACCCATGGGGTATTCGTCCGCTGATTTTAGGTCAGATCCAGGACGAAAAAGACCCAAATTGCGGCGCTTGGGTCTTAGCCTCGGAAAGCTGTGCGCTGGAAGCTGTCGGCGCAAAACGGATTCGCGAAATCGAAAACGGCGAAGTCGTCGTTATTTCTGAAGACGGCATTCAGAGCCACTTCCCATTTCCTAAACGGCCTGCGCAACCGTGCGTCTTTGAGTTTTTGTATTTTGCCCGTCCAGACAGCATCATGCATGGCAAAAGCATTTACGAGGTCCGCGAAGAACTTGGTCGTCAGTTATCGCGAGAGTGTGGTGTCGACGCTGACCTTGTAACCCCGGTGCCTGATGGCGGAAACCCAGCGGCGCTGGGCTATGCTGAAGCCAGCGGCATACCGTTCAAGTTCGGAATTATTCGAAACCACTATATCGGTCGGACTTTCATTCAACCAACCCAGGACGCGCGAACACTTAGCGTGACCCGCAAACACGCCGCAAACCTCGACCTTGTCAGAGGAAAGCGTGTCATTATCGTCGATGACTCTATCGTGCGCGGTACGACGTCTAAAGCCATCGTTCAGATGATGCGCACTGCGGGCGCCAAGGAAATTCACTTCCGTGTCGCCTCCCCACCCATCCGACATCCAGACTATTACGGCATTGATATGCCTACAGAAAAAGAGCTATTAGCTTTTAATCGCACCGTCGAAGAAATGACTGAGTGGCTCAAAGTCGACTCGCTTGGATTTATTTCTCTTGAGGGCTTTTACAAATCTCTCGGTGTGAGTGATCGCAATAACGAACAACCTCAATTCGCTGATCACTGCTTCACTGGTGATTACCCGACCAAGCTGACTGACAAGGACAATGAGAGCAATGCACCGCGTCAGGACGGCTTCTGGGGCCGAAATCGAGACGAATAAATAGCCTAAGCCTATCAAGGACGCACCCAATGACAGACAAACGCATCGTGCTTGTGACCGGCGCTTCTAAGGGCATCGGTCGCGCCGCAGCGCTCAAGCTCGCGCGTGATGGCGCGCATGTCATCGCACTTGCGCGATCAACAGAAGCGTTAGAAGCGCTGGACGACGAGGCGCGGTCCGAAACGGGCGACGGCATCACCATTATCACGATGGACCTTAAAGACCCTTCTTCAATCGACCGCTTGGCCGCACCGTTACTTGAGCGCTTCGGACGTTTGGATGGTCTTCTGGCCAATGCAGGTGTTCTAGGTCCTCTTGGTCCCTTGCAAACTGCAAATCCGCGCAGTGTCGAAGATGTCTTCAATGTCAATCTGACAGCAAATTGGCGGTTAATTCGCGCATTGGACCCACTCCTTCGAAACAGCAAGGCGGGGCGTGCTCTATTTGTAACTTCCGGTGTCACCGAACGACCGCGCGCATTCTGGGGTCCTTATCAAGCATCCAAAGCTGGCTTGGAATACCTTGTAAAAGCTTGGGCGTTTGAAAACGAACAATCTCCATTACGGATCAATCTGTTCGACCCGGGCGCCGTGCGTACTGATATGCGTTTTTCAGCTGTTCCTGGCGAAGATCAGAGCAAACTCCCAACACCTGCTGCTGTTGCTGAAAAGATGGCCTTCTATCTGACCCTTGCATGCGAATTACACAATCAGCGCATCGACTACCGCAAACTTTAAGCTTCAGACTTGCGCATAGCTCCAGTCATTTATAAACACTCGCATTAAAGATACGCTGCATTTCACATGTTGCGCGAAGTCAAAGCGCACCCTCTGCAGCGACATAGGCGGCACTCATCCGCCATGGGACATTTAGCTGCGTTGAGCCTCACCCCAACTGGCTGGCGCGCATATTTTTACGACGGTCCTAAAAGGTCTGACATGCATATGATTCCCGCCTCCGGTTCGACAGGCGATGTGTTCCTTCAACACGCTCGCACAGCGCTCAATACTTACTCTACTGAAATCGAAAGTGATCCGATGGCCAATTCCGTCCGTCGGTTGGCGATTGATTATTTTCGAGCGCTAGAAGATGGCGGCTTGAACGTCGAAGACATGGAAACCATAACACGCTCACTTCTTGCCGAAGGGTTGGTGCGTCGCCGCGAGGATTTCCTAGGGCGCCACCCTCTCTTAAGCGCTGAACAACCCAGCGCTGGATTGCGGAAAACGCTCAGCACAATAGCAGAACAAGGCTTTGAAGCTTACTCAAAAGCAGTCGAGCGATTTGGCGCCGGGATTGTTTTCACTGCGCACCCGACGTTTGCTTTGCCCAAAGAGCTCCGTCACTCTTTTATAGAAAGCCTTGGGCCTGAAGGCACAACAAGCTCCCTGAAAAAGAAAGCGACATCCGGTGATTTTCAAAGGACCGACATCGCGCTTTCTGAAGAACACGCTGATGCTCAGAACGCAATATTCAACGGGCAACAGGTGTTATCCAACGTACGCAAAACGATTTTGGAAGTGGCGCAGCAGCATTTTCCAACTCAATGGCGCACACTTAAACCAGCACTTCTCAATCTGGCGTCCTGGGTAGGATATGACCTTGATGGGCGAACAGACATACACTGGGGCGCATCTATTTACATGCGTCTCGCAGAAAAGACGCTTCAACTGGGGCGTTATATCGAGGCGCTACAGGAACTAAGCATCACTGCGCCTGAACTTGATACGCACCTGAACGTATTGAAAGCTGCCCATGCACATTCCCAAACAGCCGCTGAACTGTTCAGTGGCGACCTGACTGATGCAGAAACACTCGTCCAAGCGGCAAACTTTCTCACCGATCCAGCCAATGATGGGAAGCTCACATCTTTAGACAGTATTATCAGTGCCTTACAGGAAACTGCGCTGAGCACTGCAAATGATGAAACTGCGGAAAAACTCATCCTCCTGGCGGCGCAGATGCGCGCATGCGGATTAGGAAGCGCGCGCATTCACCTACGGATTAACGCAGCGCAAATCAGCACCGTACTCAATCATGAGCTTTCCATTGAGAGTGATGATGATGATTTTGGCCGGGCTGTTTTCAGCCAACTATCTGACAAAACCCACCACCTGACGCCAACGACGATCAATTTTGCTGACCTGTTTCAAGAGCAGATGACTGCAAAGCGTCAGTTCATGCTTTGCGCTCAGATTTTAAAACACATTGACGCAAGCACACCCATTCGTTTCCTCATTGCAGAGAGTGAAAACCCAGTTACCGTCATGGGCGCGCTTTATCTTGCCCGAAAATATGGTGTGGATGGAGATGTCGACCTTTCTCCGCTTTTTGAAACGCCAGAAGCGCTTGAACGCGGCGGACGCTTTGTCGAGCGGCTATTGGATGACCCGGTTTATGTGAGCTATCTGCGCAAACGTGGGCGTTTAAGTCTGCAGTTTGGCTTTTCTGACTCAGGCCGGTTTTCCTCTCAACCGGCTGCTGAAATGGCGATTGAACGTATCCAGAATCTTGTTGCTGGCGCAATGGCGCGAGATGGTCTGGCGGATATTGAACTTTTACTTTTCAACACACACGGCGAATCCATGGGACGCGGCGCCTATCCAGGCGCGTTTTCAAAACGGTTTGACCACCTTTTAACGCCATGGACCCGCCAGCAGTTTGAAAAACTCGGCGTTACGCACATACATGAGTTTTCGTTCCAGGGCGGTGACGGTTTTTTACATTTCGATACCCAGGCCATCGCTTTATCAACTGTCCTTGAAACAGCTCAGCATGTCCTAAAACCCCTGCCAGATACCAAAGACGATCCGTTCTATAAGCGTCGCGACATAAGCTGGGACCTATATCGGTCTTTGCGCGAGTGGCATGAAACACTGTTTGATAATCCTGACTATCCTGGCGCTTTGCTGGAGTTCGCGCCCGGTTTCCTTGTCAAAAGCGGGTCTCGCAAATCACGCCGACAAACGGGCGCATCAGCTGGCGAGTTGGGTCTTCGTTCCTTACGCGCCATTCCCCACAATGCAATCATGCAACAATTGGCTATTCCGCTGAATGTCGCTTGTGGATTTGGATCAGCCGCCGGCAATGAGCCAGACCGGCTTGTTGATCTGTTACGTGAATCAGACCGCATGAAAACTCTTGCTGGAATGGCGATTACTGCGCGTATCCGTACCAGCCTGCCAGCTTTCCGCGCATACGCGGCGATGTATGACCCAACCTTCTGGATTTCAGTCGCGAAACGATCTGACAGAACTCAAGCCGCCATCTACAGGCGCATCGCTATGTTGTTTCAAAAGGGGCAAACATATCTTTCGATCAAGCGACTGGCGAACACATTGACCATCGACCTTGCCCGGTTTGACCGGATTCTACTGGAAACCCAGGGGCATGAATTAATGGCGGAACGCCATAAATACCGTGTCGATCTACACATCCTGCACGCGGTTCGCCAAGCGCTGATGATGCGCGCATTCGCTTTGGCCGCGAACGTCCCAAGCTTTTCAAAACGTCATGGCGCAGCGCTCAGCACTGACAGCCTGCTTGAACAGGTCACTCAGATGCAAATCCGCGAAACGACCAGCATGATCAGAGACATTTTCCCATCCGTTTCAAGTGAACACGATCGCCTGGGTGACCTTACAGAACCATCTGATTCTGGCGCTAAGTCTGGCGAACACGGCTATTCAGAACTTGAAACAGCCGTCATCAAGCCACTGGAAAAAATCGATGACGTGATCAAAGATCTGACCATCGCAGTCTGCTGTTTTTATGGCGCTTACGGGTAAGCTTGCTATTTGCGGCGACCTGATGATTTGTCCGCAAATGGGTTTTTACCCTGACGCACAAAGAGGCGGATCGGCACGCCAGGCAAGTCGAACGCCTCGCGCAGACCGTTGACCAGATAACGTTTATAGCTTTCTGGCATTTGGTCGCCGCGTGACGCCATCAACACGAAAGTCGGAGGCCGGGTTTTCATTTGCGCCATATATCGCGGCTTGATCCGCTGACCGCCTGGCGCGGGAGGCGGGTGCTTCTGCACAGTATGTTGAAGCCAGTTGTTGAGGTCGCGTGTTTTAACACGCGCAGACCAGTCATTAAAAACCTTGGTCGCAGCAGCCATCATTTTATCAAGATTGCGACCTGTCATCCCAGAAACTGTCAGCAACGGAGCGCCTTTTGCTTGAGGCAGTAAACGGCGCGCCGTATCCTCAAGTTCGCGACGACGCTCAGCGCCATTTTCGACAAGGTCCCATTTCGTACACACAAAGACCAGACCTCGACCTTCGCGCAACACCAGATCAGCAATCTGAAGATCCTGCTTTTCAAACGCTTCGCGTGAATCCATTACCAAAGCGATCACGTCGGCATATTTGATCGAGTGGATCGTCTCACCAGTCGACATCTTCTCCAGACGCTCATGCACCTTCGCTTTCTTGCGAAGCCCCGCCGTATCGACCAGCCGCATTTCGCGACCTTCATATTCCCAGGCAATCGTCACACTGTCGCGTGTGATGCCAGCTTCAGGACCGGTCAGGAGACGTTCTGATTGAAGAAGTGAGTTGATCAATGTCGACTTGCCGGCATTGGGCCGACCAACGACGGTAAACTTCATCGGACGCTCTGGAGGCGCTGCAATTTCTTCAGCTTCTGGGTCAAAGTCGACGCTATCGTCATCCCATTCCGGTTCTGCTGGCCCACTGATAGCCTCTAATGACGTTTCCTCAGGCATTGCTTCGCGAATGGCCTGGTAAAGATCGCTCATCCCTTCGCCGTGCTCTGCAGATAATGGCACTGGATTATCAAACCCAAGCGAATAGGATTCGATCATGCCGTCATCACCCTGACGGCCCTCACATTTGTTGACGACAAGCACGACTAGTCTATTCGCTTCACGCAATAATTGCGCAAAGCGGCGATCCAAAGGCGTTACGCCTACCCTTCCGTCGATAACAAAAAGAGATAGATCAGCCTCTAAAATCGCTAATTCCGTCTGACGACGCATGCGCGCTTCAAGAGATGCGTCAGATACGTCCTCAAACCCGGCCGTATCAATGAGATCAAACTCAAGGTCAGCAAGGCTCCCGCGCGCTTCTTTACGGTCACGCGTTACACCAGGCTGGTTGTCAACAAGTGCGATCTTCTTGCCGACTAAACGATTAAATAGCGTCGATTTCCCAACGTTAGGGCGACCGACGACGGCCACCTTCAACGCCATGATCCGTCCTTAAATTCCGAAAAGCTTATGTTTCAACTTACCGGATCGCAACAAGACGCGCATCATCGGTCAGCACATAAACATGCTCATGCGCTACAATTGGTTCGATGTAAACCGGGTCACCCACTTTCACTGTGTCCAATGTTTCGCCATTTTGTGGATCCAGCGCCATCACTTCGCCCCGAGAGTTGGCCACCACTAGCCTGTCAGAAGCGATCACAGGTCCTGTCCAGACGATACGGCCCTTGCCCTTTTTCTCTTTTTCAAATTGACGCAACTGACGCACCCAAATGACACCACCAGTACTCTTGTCCATACATACAAGTTGAGCATTGGTGTTGAGGATGAACACAAACTGACCAGCCACCGCTGGCGATTGGATAGATCCGAATGGCTTGGCCCAAACCCGGCCGCCTGATATCGCATCAACACCTACGACAACGCCGGACTGGCTCGCCGCATACACCATGCCTTCTGATATGACAGGACGTCCGGCAATATCATTGATTGCAGAAATTGGCGTGAACTGCCCACCGCGCGTCAGGCTGTCTGACCACAGACGTCGACCGTTTACTGGCAGGTACGCAATGATTTCTCCCGAAGAAAATGGCGCCACAACAATGTCGTCACTTACAGCAGGGCTTGGTGCGGATAACACGCGCGCACTTTCGGCGATTGCTTGGTCAGACCAGCGTGCTTCACCTGTTTCCAAATCGAGAACATAAAGTTCATTGTTGGCTGACGTGGTAAAAATTGTGCCGCCACTAATCGTTGGCGCACCGGTGATCGGCGCCTGAGCTTCACGTTTCCACAATTCCGTACCATCGGCCGTGGAAAGCGCGACGGCATATCCATATCCAGACGTCACAACCAGCTTGTCGCCGGATACCGCTAATCCGCCGCCGATACCGATTTTATCAAGCTTACGGGGTTTCTCGAGCGCCCGGCTCCAAACTTTCGATCCTTTCAAATCCAACGCATGGACTTTTTGGTCAGCGTCCAGAACGTAAATACGATCGTTTGAAACAATTGGTGGCGCGATCAGACGCTGCTTGCGTGAAGATCCCTCACCGACATTTTTTTTCCAAGCAATCTCAAAAGCATCAGCGCCCTTACGATTGCCAATAACTTTACCTGCCGATCCGCCTGATTGCGCCCACTCGTCAGCACTTGACGCCTCAGGCAGATAAATAGTGATGACAGCAAAGTTGGGATCAGCTTTTAATTCCGCATCCAACGCAATCAAAGGAACACGTTGCGCTTTCTCAGCAGCATCGCGCTCTGCTTTTCCACCATCTGAAAATGGGTTGAGTGAACTACACCCGACAAGGCCGGCTGATAAAGCGACAACCGCCGCCGCTTTGAAGAAATGTCTCATGACGGGTCTTCCTCTGCAGCGTCAGACGCTGTGTCTTGGTTTGATGCTTCAGCATCTTGTTGTTCTACCTCTTCCGTATCTTCCAAGTAAGTCGAAAGAATGGACAAAGCATCATTTGCACGGCGGCTTACGCCCTCGGGAGTGTTCAGTTTGAGCGTCAGCGCCTGATATTCGGACTGCGCCCGCTTGTAATCGCCTTCTTCAAACGCTTTAGCGGCGATCAACTCCTGCGCAAGCGCGCCATAAGCGTCCTCTCTAGCGAGGAGGCTGGCGATTTCTGATTCTAATTCAGCAAGGCTCAGCTTGTCTGCTTTGAAGTATGCCACCTTCATCCGCGCCAGATCAGCAATTGGACCTTTGCCTTCTGCTGATTTTTCCAGTGCGACTGTTGCAGCGGCTTCATCTCCAGCAAGCTGCATCTCGGCCTGAGCAAGATAATGCCCGGACAATTCAGCAAATCCGGTATTGGACGCCAATGCTTTCGCGTATTCGCTACGCGTCCGAGCAATGTCCTGATTTTCAACAGACTTTTCGGCAATCTCGAACGCTTTGCCAGCATTTTCGATACGCTTTTGTTTTTGGGATT
This sequence comes from uncultured Hyphomonadaceae bacterium, assembly GCA_964342355.1. Taxonomy (GTDB): domain Bacteria; phylum Pseudomonadota; class Alphaproteobacteria; order Caulobacterales; family Hyphomonadaceae; genus Hirschia. The sequence continues at coordinate 68,861 of CAYFFG010000013.1, read as the reverse complement.
CTAGATAGGAATTACCGCCGACAACCGCGATGATCGCAAAGGCGCCACCTAAAAAGATGGGCCAGCTTTTATTCCAGAATGCGTTTAGCCGGTCCGCCTTTTGGGCTTCTTCGACTTCATCAAAAATATCGCTCACGCGTAGGTTTCCCCAGTTTCAGGCGTCTCAATCTGTTCAATTCGGAGCGGACACTAGCCGCCCCGCTTTTTCCCTGCAATGCGTGATGTCTTTGTTTTGCTGACGTTTGTGATCGTATAGGTCTCATCCTCGCCTGGAAAACGGCGTTCGCGCACGTCTGCAGCGTAGGCTTCGACTGCTTTATTTATCTCCGCTTTGACGTTTCCGTACATCCGGACAAACTTGGGTGTCCAGTCGAACATGCCGATCATATCTTCGGTTACGAGTATCTGGCCATCGCAATTAACAGAAGCGCCGATACCGATGGTTGGACATTCAACAGCCTTGGTCAGTTCATCGGCTAGATCTTCTGCAATGCCTTCAACAACCATCGCGCAACACCCGGCTTCATCTGCAGCTTTCGCTTCAGCCAGCACGCGCCTGCGTTCTTCTTCTGTGCGACCTTTCGCGCGGAAACCGCCATCCACGTTTATCGCCTGCGGACGCAATCCGACATGGGCCACAACTGGAATGCCGCGGTCCACTAGATGTTTGACAACACCGGCAGCATATTCGCCCGCTTCAATTTTAACAGCCTGACAGCCTGTTTCTTTCATAATGCGACACGCATTCTGAAAAGCCTGATCAAGACTGGATTCATAAGATCCAAACGGCATGTCTACGACCACCATCGCCAGATCGGAACCACGCATGACAGCCTGACCGTGCATGATCATCATTTCAATCGTCACGCCGACTGTTGACGGGAGCCCGTGCATCACCATGCCGACACTATCCCCGACCAGCAACATGTCGCTGTATGGATCCAGCATGCGGGCCATTGGCGTGGTGTAGGCTGTTAAACAAACCAGCGGGGTCGCATTTTTTGCGGCTGCAAGGTCATTGACGGATTTACGGCGAGTTCGCGTTTGGGCGGACATGAATGATCGCGCCTCCTTTCAAGGTAAGGACTGGCAAAGCGCAGCTTTCTTATAAGGTCGCTAAGCGCTTTTTCAGCAGATAGCCTTGCAACCTGCTTTCGCCAAGTCACAAGGCTTTGAATTATCAGACAAGCACAGGTCGACCGGTCAGAAACTCGTGCAGGAATGCTATAAGTATGGCGGTCGTTGCAAGACCGCCGACAACCGCAACGACATCCCCCATGATTCTGGCGTCTGCGTCACGCGCGCCATTGTCTTTGCGAATGCGCGCCATTGTTCGGGACAAGCCACCAAAGGCTAAAATTGAACCAAACAGTATGATTGAGGGCCAATCACCATTGTAAATAAGGTGAACAAGCGCCCATGCCTTAACTGCTGTCAGCATCGGATGCTTGGAATATTTCTTGATGTAGCCCGTGGGCGCATAAGCAGCGACCAATAATATCATGGCAAATGGCATGACCGCCAAAATGATATGACGTGTCCATTCTGGCGCGATCCATACTGGGGTGGAATAAGCCGGATCTAAACGTGCTTGATCATACCCAAAGATCATCAATCCCAATCCGATCGCGGACACGATGGAAAATGCGATCATATAAACCGGGTAGCCAACCTTGTCGCGAATGTTTCCCGGGGCGCGGCTGCGAAAGCTCGCCAAAATATGCGGTGTCATAAAAATTATCACACCCAACACCAACCAGACCATCACCAGCACCTCACCCTTAAAAGTTTCCCGCCTGGAACTCTATTTAGGTGTTTCCGTTTAGTTTCGCCATTCCTATAATTTGGCAATGTGCGGACGTTTCTACTTACATGACATCAGTTGGCGAGAATATCACGCTCGCCTCAACATCCTCGAACCCATTGCCGTCGAAGCGCCGTCGGCAAATTACAACATCGCGCCTATGTCGTTTGTTCCGATTATCAGGCCGATAGAACATCGCCCTTCGGGGTATGAATTGGCCCCCGCGCAATGGTCTTTAATCCCCTCATGGTGGAAAAAGCCATTGTCGGAAAAGAAGTTTTCTACGTTCAACGCCCGCAGTGAAACCATCAATGAAACGGCAACTTTCAAGGGCGCGTTCCGTCATCACAGATGCATTGTGCCGATGAGCGGATATTATGAGTGGAGCGGTGAAAAAGGATCGAAAACTCCTTTTGCCGTAAGCTTAAGAAACAGGCGGTGGTTTTGCTGCGCAGGCCTCTGGAACCGCGCAATGATCGATGGTTCCGAACTTGATACTTTCACCATTTTGACAACCACGCCTAATGACGCGACTGCCGGCATTCATTCTCGCATGCCAGTCATTTTACACCCTGCTGACTATGAAAAATGGATGCGCGCGTCCTATCTTGATGTTTTCGATTTGATGCGTCCGTTTCCGGCCGAAGACACGCATGTTTGGCCTGTCAGTTCTAAAGTCGGCAACGTCCGCAATAATGGACCAGAATTAATAGCAGAAGTCTGATCGCGCATCAGGTGAATGACCTATGTGAGATACCTAATTTGCGTTATCGTGCGCGTCAGGGACGGAACACAACAATTTTTGAGCTGGGCCAGGCGTATGCACGCTGTTTGTGTGAGGGACTCGCGGTAAAATGAATACGACGAATGCGGGCGAGATCATCAGCCCGTCTGCGCTGCAATATCTTGATAAGGCAGTTGGCGGATTGCGCGCCCTAGGGCTCGTTCAGGAAAGCAATGGAGAGACCGCCCCAATCGTCTCTCTCCTCAATGAAATTTCTCAGTTGGAACCGGAAAAAGTCGCGGCTATCGCACGCACTTTGGACCAAATGAGCGTGTTCAACGAAGTGGTCCGCGAACATATATCCGGTGTGACCGTTGGTGAGCGCTATGAAGGTATCACCACAGCTTTTAACTCCATTCGCGACGACTCTCGCGATCTCGTCGACCAATATGCCGACGGAAAGATTTCCACGATGGAGCGGATTTCTAACGTCTGGATGAAAATGACGCGCGGCGATATCGCATCGCGCTTCGACAAGATCAAAGCGCTTTACCTTGAAGTTCAGGATGAAACCGCGAACCAGATCGACAAGGAACGCAAAATCCTTGAAGCGTATTTGGATTTCAGAGGCGCATTGAAACAGTCTGAAGTTCTAGCGCTGGAAGTCCTCAAAACAGCTGAAAGCAAACTCCAGGACGCCCGCGAGAATGTAAATACCGCTCTAGCCGCAATAGAAGCTTACACGGGACATGACGCAGCTGAGCGTGCTGCACTGGAATTAAAGCGCGACGAAAAACTACGCCTCCTGCAAGGCGAAGATAAACGGTACCAGGTCGCTAAAGACCTCTCCGACAATATTACGATCGGATACAATACGTCTGAAGTCATCATGGCGCGTCTTGTTCAGACCACCAGCGCCAAAGAACGCATCTATGCACAGTCGGTTTCTTTCTTCTCAACCAATGAGGTCGTCCTGACCGCGCTCACCGCCTCTTTCACCGGGCTACATGGCTTGCATGAAAGCACGCAAACGCTGGAAGCCATGAAAAAAGGTGTCGATCAGTCGTTGGAAACTTTGTCTGAGATTGGCGGAAAAGTTCAGGAAGCCGCAGTTCGCGCAGGCTATGGCCCGACTGTCTCTGCCGCATCCGTCAAAATGCTCGTTGAATCTGTCGTGTCATTCCAGACACGCAGTCAGGAAATCATCAATGAGATGCGGGTTCTGGCCACAGACAACTCAGAAGAAATCCGCGAGGCGGTTGAAGACGGAAAGCGGCGGCTGTCGCGCTTGGTTGAAACCGGTGTCGCGAGCGCGCTGACACCGAGACCGTGACCCAGGACCTGCCTCCAGATACGCCGTCAACCGAAGATGACACAAAACTAGACGAACTGCTTTTAGCAATGGATGTCGTCGATACGTTACGTCATCGCGAGCAGCTTGTTTTGCGTGAACTTGACGGTGAGGCGCGCGAAAAGGAACTGATCAAGCGTTTGAAGGCCATTTATGCGGCCCAGGGCATCACAGTTCCTGACGCAACACTCAAAGAAGGCGTAAAAGCCCTAGAAGAAAACAGGTTCGCTTACACTCCGCCGCCGAACACATTTTGGGTCAGACTGGCGCACATTTACGTTAATAGAGGCAAATGGCTAAAGCCAGTAACAGGCGGTTTGTGTGCTTTACTGCTCGGTGGCCTGATCTGGCATTTTGGTGTTTCTGAGCCACGCAAAGTCAAAGCAGAACAGCGTCGTATTGAGTTGGCCGAAACGCTGCCTCAAACCCTGAGGACTTTACGCGACGAAGCTCAGGCGATTGCAGTTCCTCAGGACTTGGACAACCTCGCTGAAGCATTTTATCGCTTGGGCGTGGAGGCGGTTGCAGACGCCGACAAACAAAAAGCTGAAACTGCTGTTACGCATCTTAAAACCCTTATTCAGGACCTTTCTGCAACTTACGTCGTTCGCATCGTGTCTCGTCCAAGCGAATATTCGGGCTTGTTCCGCATCCACGAAGACAACCCGAATATCAAAAACTATTATCTGATTGTGGAAGCCGTTGATCAAACAGGTCGCATACTGACCGTTCCAATTGAGAGTGAGGAAAATCAGTCAACAAAACGAGTCGCTATCTGGGGTGTTCGGGTGCCAAAACAGGTTTTCGATTCTGTATCCGCAGACAAACTGGACGATCAGATCATTCAGAACGCTGTCGTCGGGCAAAAGCCTGTTGGAGTGATTGCGCCAGACTATTCAATCGAGACGCGCCAGGGCGCCATTTTTGAGTGGTAGATCAGATGGCTCGTATGATCACCGGACGCGACACGCTCAAACTGCTCGACAATCGCATTGCGCGCAGTCGCCGTCAGCTCGACCTGGCAATTGATGCAGCTAACAGAGCCAAAGCTCAGGTCACGGAGATCCGAGCCGAGCAAGTGTCCGCATATCGTGCGCTTGCCCAAATACGTATCGACCTGTTGCACCAGACCTCTCCTGCTGAACCGTCTCTCAACTCTGTCGAAAAGCGCGCACTTATTCTCTTAGATTCCCACGAAGCCTATGTGGCGGCCGAACAAGAAAAAATCCGAGCTGCGTCTGATGAGATTGCCCAGCTGGAACATGAGCGGGAAACGCTCGCCCAGGAATTGGATAGCGCGCTGGACGCCTATGAAATCCGGGTTGCGCGTGTTGAAGCCATCGTCGCGGAAGACGAAGACTATCAGAACCTCACTCAGCAATTGCAGAGCACTGGCGCAATGGCCGAGCGCGCACTTTCCAAACTGGAAATCGCCAAGGAAGACGAAAAAACCAAAGGCGCCCCTTATCAAAACGACCCCTTGTTCAGTTATCTTTGGGAGCGGAATTTCCGAACACCGGGATACAAAGCATCCTCTCTTGTTCGCATCCTGGATAACTGGGTCGCCAAACTGTGCAGATATGATCAGGCCTATCTGAACTACCAGCATCTGAATGAACTTCCGTTACGCCTTGCAGAACACGCAGAGCGGATGGAACACAAGCGCAATATGGCGCAGGCGGCGCTAGAAGAAGCAGAATCCGCCGCCCTTCAGGAAGCCGGCGCGCATATCTTACAAAAGCGCGTTGATGACATTCGGGCAGGCATTGAATCGCTTGATCATCAAATTGACGCAGTCGAAACACGACATCAGGCGCTTGTTGAAAGTCACGAAAAAGCGCTCTCCTCTGAAACAGGACCAGCCGCAGAAGCACGCCGGGTGTTGGAAGACGGGTTGCGGCGCGCAGGCTTTCCTGAACTCCGGCTTTTGGTAGCGGAAACGATAGACAAGACCGATGATCAGATCGTCGATCGTCTTGTAAAACTACGTACTGAAGAACTGGAACTGGAAATCACATCTGATGATTTTTCCAGAGCCCCTGGCGAGAGACGACGCGAACTGCTCTTGCTGGAAGACCTGCGTCGAAACTTCAAAACAGCCAATTTTGACAGCTCGTACGCCACGTTTCACGAGTCGCAGGTTGATAGCGCAATTGCCGACCTTCTAAGGGAAAAAGAAAATGTCCGGCGCACTCTGTCGCGCCTGGGACGCGCCATGACCAAGCGCCAGACGCGCGTTAGTGCGGATTTTGGCGGAAGCCGCCGACGCAGTTCACTGCGCTTGCCCAGCATTCTGGGAGAGGTAGCGACAGAAATTGCAAAAGAAGCCGGTCGTCGCAGCAATTATAATACATTTCCAACGCGAAAAAGATCTCCCCGACCACGCTTTCCTGCACCGCGTCCCGGAAGTGGCGGCTTCAAAACTGGCGGCGGCTTTTAAAGGTTACCACTAACAAACAATTTGCGATTCATTAAAATGCCGCTTTAAACTTGTTCGAGCTTCCTTACCTAAAAATACGCTTAATCTGATATCCCATGCACACGCAGGAACGAACACGTGTGTCTGTGCGACTTGCACGCACGCACACGGACATAGAAATAGGGATAGTTTATAATGGCTCTTGATGGGGCAAAACCAGAAGATCGAGCAAACAAACGCTCGTCGTCTGTTTCGCGTCTCCCTGTCAAAAATGCTTTTTTTACTTACCAGTCACATAGCTCACAAAACTCACCAAAGCGGTTTCCTTTTGATCGCTCGAGCTTGCGTTACATTGTACGCACGATGGATGTGGTCTTTGGATTATTGACTGTTTTATGTGCGGCCTTCCTGCTTGGCGTCGATTTAATGCAGGCAAGCACCCGGATCGCATTGCCCTATTTTGCCGCCCCTTTATGCGCCTTTCTCGGCATGCGGGTTAGCGGCGCCTACCGGTTCAATTTCGGTGAAAATGCAATTGCTCACCTTGCAGGCGCTGTATGGGGCGCCAGCATAGGGCTAATTGCATGTGTCCTCGTTACTTTCTTGTTTGAATTCGGTGCCCCCCCCCCTCCGTTCATACAGGTTTGCGGCATCCTATTGCTCGCATTCACTGGCCTTCACGCACACTACATTTCATTTGTTCGGATGCTGACACGCGCTGGAGCGCTTTCTGACAACGCGGTAATTGTGGGCGCAACGCCTACTGCCTATGACCTGATAAAACGAAATCAGGATCAACGTGAATTGAATATACTGGGTGTGTTTGATGACCGCGGCGATCGTGCGCCCGCATCAATCGCCGGTGTCCCTGTGTTGGGCGAAATCAAAGACCTTATGAACTGGGACAAGCTTCCAACCGTCGATAGGATCATCGTCACCGTCTCTTCTACTGCCCAAGGGCGTGTGAGAGATTTAGTCGACAGGCTACGTCATCTGCCGCAGGAAGTGATCCTCATCCTGGATCTTGAGGGTTTTGCGCCGGAACAAACCTCGGTCGCCAATATCGTGGACGCACCGGCAGCGTACGTATCCGGCGCACCGAAAGATGCTCGTCGCGCTGCACTTAAACGTCTGCAGGATATTGTTGTCGCCAGCATGATGCTTATCGCGTTTTCACCATTCATGGCTTTGATCGCCCTGATGATCAAACTGGATAGCCCTGGTAAAATATTCTTCCGCCAAAAACGTCACGGCTTTAACAACCAGATTATCCGTGTCTGGAAATTCCGCACCATGAAACCTGATGAAGATGCGGAAGAAGGTCGTAAGGTTGTTCAAACTGTCCATGATGACGAACGCGTGACGCGGGTTGGCCGCTTCCTGCGGCGGACTAGCCTTGATGAACTGCCTCAGCTTTTCAATATTTTGCTTGGCGACATGAGTGTCGTCGGTCCTCGCCCACATGCCTTAGGTATGACGGCCGAAGAAGTGGAAGTTCACCGCATAGTGGGTGACTATGCCCACCGTCACCGAATGAAACCCGGACTGACAGGCTGGGCGCAGATCAATGGCTCGCGCGGACCTGTGCATTCCGCTGAACTGCTTCGCGAACGGGTCCGCCTCGACATGGAGTACCTGAAGCGGGCCTCTTTCTGGTTTGATATGTATGTGATCCTGATGACGGCGCCTTGCCTTCTCGGCGATACCCGAAACACACGGTGATCGCCCGATGAACCACCATTCGCCCGCCCTTTCAGAAAATGCCGTCACCACAAAGATTTGGGACAATTCCAAATGGCGCCCCTCATCCAAGACAGCACTTTCAATCGCGATCCCCACCTATCGTGATGATCCTACTGATCTACTCGACGGTCTAAATGGATGCGATGAAATCGAACGCGTTGAAATCATCGTTTATGACGATGGCTCTAAGCGCCCTGACCTAATCAACAACATGATCGAACAAGGCGAATTGATGCGATGCGCTGTACGCATTGTGTCTGCCGCTGACAATATGGGACGCGCAGTTGCGCGCAACGCTCTGCTTCATCATGCGCGCGCTGATTGGGTATTGCTTCTTGATGCGGATATGTCTCCTGACGAGAACGACTTCATCGCCAAATACCTTGATCAAATAGCTGATGTGGACGAACCCAGCCTGATTGTTGGCGGGTTTTCGCTAAGAGACGCGCCAACCGACAAAAAATACGCATTGCATCGCTGGCAAGCCGCCAGATCAGAATGCCTTTCAGCGCATGAGCGCCAGAAAGATCCTGGCCGCTTTGTGTTCACAAGCAATGTGGTCTGTCACAAGGACATATTTGATCGTTTCCACTTCGACGAAGAGTTTGCAGGATGGGGATGGGAAGATGTCGATTGGGGACTTCGCGTCGCTCAATCTGCTCCCGTAATGCATATCGACAATGCGGCCACACATATGGGGCTTGATACCGTCAATGACCTAATGAGCAAATACGGCGCATCAGGACAGAATTTCAATCTTATCCTGCAAAAACACCCTGATACGATCGCCAGAACACCGCTTGCAAAAGCAGCCTTCAAACTCAAACGCGTCCCCTTCAAACCTATGCTAAAGCGTATGTGCCAGTTTGTGATTTCCGAAACTGATTGGATGCCCACGACTGTTAAGGGAATCGCGCTAAAAATCTGGCGAGCGCTGGTTTATGCGGAGGCGATCAATGATTGACTGGACCTATTCGCCCTCGCGAACCCCTGTAGAAAAAATCAATCGACGGCTCACCCAGTGGCGCGCAGCAGCCCCGGTCGTTTCGCGACCTGAAAAACTTATTGTCAGTTTTACGTTCGACGATTTTCCCAAATCAGCGCTAAACGGCGCCGACATTATTGAAACCTTTGGCGGCAAAGCCGGTTTTTACGCCTGCACACAGTTTCTTGGACGCACCAGTCCTATGGGCGAGATGTATGACACCCAAACCTTACGTGAATTGACTGACCGCGAGCATGAAATCGGCGCTCATTCCCACTCACATCTTGATTGCGCTAAGGTGACGCCTGAAGCAGCATCCCAAGACATGGAAGACTGCGTCCGTCGCCTGCAGGATTTGGGCGTAAACGGTCCAATTTCCAGCATGGCCTATCCATACGGCGAAACCACATTTTCCATAAAGCAGTCCATGACGAGCATGTTTGACATCGGCCGAGGCATCCTGCCGGGACAAAATGTCGGCAGGATAGATCGCATGCAATTGCGCGCCTACCAGCTAAATGACCACCCGTTGACAGTGGAACGAGCGTTTAACGCGCTTAATGCTGCTATAGCCAATGGGTCTTCGTGGCTGATTTTCTTTTCACACGACGTCGACAGGGATCACACGAAATACGGCGTACACCCTGACACAATACGCGGTCTGTGCCATAAGGCGGTCGATGCTGGCGCTGTCTTGGCTGCGCCCTACGCCGCCGCTCAAATGTGTGGGGTGATCAGCTGATGCCAGCGACAGCAGACACACCTGTTGTCAGCATCGTCATTCCAACTTTCCGACGCAATGACGGCCTGACAAAAACACTCGATAGTCTTGCCAAACTAAAAGACAGCGCGATGCAAGGCGCTGAAATTGTCATTGTGGACAATTCGCCTGAAGGCGGCGCTGAGGAAACTGTTCGCCAATTTCAACAATCAAGCGCCAATCCAATCATCTACGTCAACGAGAAAAACCCAGGTGTCGCCAACGCGCGAAATGCAGGATTAGCCGCTGCCTCCACCTCGCTGATTGCATTCATAGATGACGATGAAACTGCTGATCAAAACTGGCTGGATGGACTCTTGGCTTGCCACAAAGCATTCGGCGCAGCTGTTGTTTTTGGGCCGGTGGCAACGCTGCTTCCAGATAGTGTTGAGACTCACAAAGACTATTTTGAAAACTTTTTCGCCCGCAAAGGACCGGCCAAGCCGCAAGTCATCAACACTTTTTTTGGCTGCGGCAACGCTCTTCTCGACCTGGACCGTATAGCGCCTCACCTGCCTGAAGGCGCTAGCTTCTTTGAGAAAATCGCCAACGAAACCGGCGGTGAAGACGATTATCTGTTCAACCTCCTCAAGCGATCTGATGAGACCTTTGCCTGGGCGGCGGATGCGCTTGTTTTTGAGCACGTGCCCGCATCCCGTGCACGCCTTGGATATACGCTTCGCCGCGCGCTTGGCTATGGCCAGGGTCCTTCAACATTACACTGGCGCAAATCCCCGCCCAATATTCCAGGCGTGTTGTATTGGATGGCTATCGGCGTTGCCCAGTTTTCCGTCTTTGGTCTTCAAGCGCTCTTGATGTGGATCACACGTTCGCCACGTCGCGCATTTGTTCTCGATAAAGCAGCACGCGGTTTAGGAAAGACGCTTTGGTTTCCGCCATTTGCATTAAAATTCTATGGTGGCGACGTCTCTAAACGCATCAGCCAACCCAAGTTGCGCAATTCAAAAAAAGGCCAGCCTCAACCAGAGAACTGATCGGCAAATACAGCGTCATAACCCATTTTGTTGAGCATCATACCCATACAAACGCCGCCATGACCTTCAATCTCCTGTCCGAGCATGGAAACGTCGCTTGCGGGCGTTTTGTCCGCCTGCACGACAAGCGCCGTCGCATCCATTTGCGAGCAAACCGCCAGTCCCGCCGATGATTTCGAAAGCGCTGGCGCGTCCACGACGATCCAGTCAGCAATCCCTCGCACAGCTTTCCAATAATCCGCTCCGGTCTTGATTTTCACCTGCTGGCCGTGACCGAGTTTTTCTTTGCGAAAGCGGGACACCAATAACTTACTATCGCCCACCCGATGCACAGACAGCATGGACTGCGCGCCATCCTCAGCGTCATCTGACTTTGGTTTTTCCGGCGCTACCGAATAGATAGACGCTTTGCCAAGGTCAGCATTGTGTGCGCCGCCAACTGTGCCAGCAATGTCAGCATACGCACCGCCAGGTTCAAACGCCTTAAACAGGCGACCATTCATGAAATCCAATTCCACCAGCCACACGCCGCGGCGAGCGCGTTGCGCCGCTAGCATGGCAAAAGACGCAGCCGCACTGGAAACGCCCTCACCTTCATTTGCAGACATGAACATGATGGCGCGACCGCCATCCGCCTTACTCGGCGCGCGTGTCGCGACCCTCCAAGTTTCAGCTAATTGTTTGCGCAGGTCGATCATGTTTTCACCTTCGGGATAGCCGCAATCACGGGCAAACCAATGGTCTTTTCAGCGGACACCCGGCTCGAAAGCCCTTTACGAGAGAACATGTATATCAACCCGGCAACAAGCGCAGTGAATCCAGCAAACAGGATTGCAACCAGCGCAGCAGGCAATTTCATCGACTTGCCTTCAATAGGCGGCAGTGCGTGGTCAATGATCGAAACAGCATCTTCTGATAACTGCGACAAACCGGCTTCGGCTAATTTTGTCTGTTCGCGTTCAGCCAGCGTGCGCGCTGAATCTGATAAAACTTCGCGGTCTCGCACCAGTCTTTGATACTTGGGCAACAGCTCCGTAAGTTGACGCTGGCGGTTGCCCACTTCAGCCATCTGGCGGCCCAACTCAGTGGCGCGTGCGCGCGACGCATTCAGATTAGAACGTGTTTCCGCAAGCCGTGACTGGATTTCCTGAAACGCCGGATTAGGGCCGCGTCGACGCAGACCGCCCTCTTGTTGGGACAACAATGCCTGCATGCTCTCTATACGCGCATCCACTTCCTTCACGACACGACTGTCAGGACGATAACGCGTCAGCAGGTCTTCTCGCTCAATTTGCAGATCCAGCAAACGCTGTGCGCCAGTTGTCTCCGTATAAAGGTCAATTTCAGCTGGCGTTGTTGACTGCAACGCATTCAACGCGCTCAGCCTTCCTTCCGCATCCCGGATTTCAGCTTCAACCTTGAATTTCTCATCCTGCAAATTGGCGTAAAGCGTCGCAATCGTCGCCCGTTCAGCATCAAAATCGCCGATATCGTGCTCTAACAAAAATGCTGTCAGATTTCCTTCAACGGTTTCTAAGCTCTTGTTGAAGCGACCGAGCTGATCGGTAAAAGCGGCGACACCCAGATCTCCCGCCAGTTCGTTGCGGTAAAGGACATATTCGCTGACAAAAGTGTTTGCAGTTAGCGCAGCGACATCAGGATCTTTGTGGGCGAAGAAAATAGAAATCACTGGCGACTTGGGCGCGCTTCCAGCAGAAAAACCTGCCTCTACCGCCTTGTATGCGCTCTCAATGAGCTTGCGCTTTTTAGTCGGATCGCGTTCAGCAGCGATTTCGGCTCCAAGTTTAGGATAAAGGGTCGAAACGCCAAGTTTGTCGACGACACGGCGCAATATCACAGGCGACCAGACCCGCTCGACCTCCGCCTGCACAACCGCTTCAGGCTCAAGTGAGGCGCCACGACCCGCATCGCCAACCAAAGGCTCGTAAACATATTGGCGGTCCATGGATATCTGAACACGCGCATGGGCGTTGTATTTTGTTTCCAGCAGAGTCGCGGCGGCAATCACGCCCAGCGCAGCGATTGGTAAAAACACCGCAATCATCAGCCATTTTGCGCGCCAAAGCTGCAATACAAGGTCGACGGGACCAAATTTTGGACGCACGCGTAGGTTCACGCCACGCGCTGGGCGGCGCGCTGTCCGGTTATTGCCTTGCGTGACAGCGTCTTGCATATGACTCCACATTCTTAAGTCTTGTCACTAGATCGCGCGTTCTCGCTTAATATTTCCTTAGCCATAAACCAACGATAACGACAAACATGACAGATCTTCGAAAGTTTTTTGCTAGTGGAGCGGTAATTCTGGCCGCCAGCGCCTGCGCAACGCCGCAGCCTTCTGATTCTGTCGCCAAATTTCCGCCGCTTGAATTTTCGGAATGGAAGCAGGACGACGCACGTTATCGTTTCTTTCCGGGAGACAAGCTGGCGATCAATTTCCTGACTGCGCCTGAACTGGATGTTGAACTGACTGTCGCACCGGACGGGCGCATCACCCTGCCGCTCATGGGGCCAGTGGTCGTTGCTAATCTCAGCGTCGGCGAATTACAGGACATTCTGCGCAAGGTTTATGAGAGCGAGCTGGTCGACCCAAGTCTCACGGTAACCGCGACAGAGTTTGCGTCTCAACAGATTTTTGTGGGAGGAGAAGTGCGTCAGCCGGGCGTATATCCGCTACCCGGACAGATTGATCCGCTTCAGGCCATATTGATGGCGGGAGGCGCCACGGAAGCCTCCAAACAACAGCAAGTCATCATCATGCGTCGCGCGCCAGGCGGTCAGGTCATGACCCGCGTGGTTGATGCGCACAATGCGCTGCGTAATCCGCAGGAACTGGCAATCGGGCCACTCCAGCGGTTTGATGTCGTCTTCGTGTCGCGCAAAAGAATCGCCAACGAGAATCTCTTCATCCAGCAGTTCATCCTAAATGCGCTGCCGATTGATTTCACTTTCTACTACGACCTTCAGGACAATCGGTTCTAATACCGACTGCATTCCCGCCAAAGTCGTAGCAGGCGATTTAATGCGCTTTTTGCATCCATTCGCGCGCAGAGCGTTGAGCGCGGCGAACTTCTTCACTGGACATGCAATCTGCCATTTCACGGCGCAGCATGCGTGCTTCGCGAATGCCCTTCATTGCAGCCAGATTGAACCATTTGTGGGCGGCGACATAATCAACCGGCACTCCCATGCCAGTCGAGTAGACGAGACCCATGCGGTAGAGATCTTCTCCCGCTGCGTTTTTATCGAGGCCAGCTTCCGGCTTCTCGATAGATGCGTCGGCGTAAGCCATTTTGTCTATCCTTCGACACGACAGCTCCAGATAGGAGCTGTACCCAACTCATTTCATCGCCTTTTGAGCGATATGAGCATTGAAGCGAAGTATAGTTGCTCTCTAGTTAAGGATAACAACAAATACACCATATTCCGATGTATCGGACTAATTTTTATTTATGGTTATTTGTTTTTACACTATACCTAACAAAGTTTTACTTGTTAATGTAAAATCAAAACTCACTTACTTACCAAGCAGTGCATGTTTCAGTTCTGGGACCCATTCATACCGGTGTTGATCATAAATGATGAAACTGGCCGCAAAATCCCAGTGACACCATGCAATGCCCTCACGGTCCGCCGCCTTACGCACATGCCCCAGATACTCAACGCGCGAATCGAACGGAGCCTTTGTGTAGGCGCCAAACTCACCCAAGAATAAAGGTTTGCGCTCCTTACGCATGTAAGCGCCAGCTTCAGCCGCCAATCGGTCGATTTCCGCTTTCTCTTCCTCGGTTCCCCACTCGACGCCAGTTGGATATTTCTGCCATGTCCAGGTTGCGCCCTGATGGGTGAAACCGAAGGGTTCGTAGAAATGAAAGCTCCACATTGTACGATCATCATCCGGCATTGACGGCATATTTTGCAGATCGTCCAAATGCCCCCAGTCCGCACCGCTTAAGATCACCCAACGCTCCGGATTGGTTTCTCGAATGATCGGCATGATCATATTGTTTGCCCGTTCAAGCCATTGGGGCGTCATGCTGTCATGCGGCTCGTTGAGTATCTCGAAAAGGAGCTTATCAGACCGGTCTTGATATCGCTCCGCTATCTGACGCCAGATCTCCGCCAAACGCGGCACATGCTGCTCTGGACGCTTCATGATCTCTTCGTAGTGATGCACGTCGATAATGACATTCAATCCCTTAGAGATCGCATAATCAACAACGTGATCCACACGCTCAAACAGAGATTCGTTGATTGTATAAGGTGGTTTCTTCCCTGCTCTTGCGGACCATTTGATTGGGACACGGATCGTGTCAAATCCAGCCGCGGCAATGTCGTCTATGTGGCGGTCTTGGATGACATAACCCCATTCGCCTTCATAGTTTGACTCAAGCGCATTCCCAAGGTTGACGCAGCGCTGAATAGGCGGGCTTTCAATATCAATAACAGGATCGGACTGCCGGCCGCGTATCATGGGTGCTTCAGCGAGCGCACTGGCGAACATCGTTCCCATTAAGGCCAAAGCGCTTATTCGGGCGGTCCCCGAGAACAATTTAAACGACATACGCATCCCCACCACACATTCTCTTAATTAACTAAAACTTCGACAGACGACACCAAAGAAAACGATAAATTAAGGCATGGCCAGTAGATTTTCTTTAACCTTTTAAGATAGCCAGCCGCTGAAATCAGCAACAAACACCCAAGACAAGAAGGGCGCGGATTGTGCTCGCGAACGACGATTTATTTAACCAAGCACAATCGACAAAAACAGGTTCGCAATTGTCCGTCCTGGCCGTGCTTGAACGTATTTTTGTTGTCATCGGCATCTTCTTCTTTGCCAACTTCATTGTGTTTCTCCTTGTCGGTGTCCCTCCTGAACGCCCAACAGCGATTGTTACGGACCCTGGCCCGCTGGCGCGTATGTCGTGGTATCCGCTTTATCTCGGGCTGTTATTGGTCTCGGCCGCGCGGTGGCGAAGCATGCTACGCGCCCTCTCTAAAATTTGGCCGATTGCGCTGCTTTTTCTGCTCGCTGTCGTATCGATAAAAACATCGATCGACTCTGCTTTGACACAAAGACGGGTCATCGCCTTATTTTTTACGATCCTGTTTGGCGTCTATCTCGCAGCCCGCGCGCCCATTAAAGATACCTTACAACTTATTGGCATCGCCTGGCTGGGAATGAGTCTGATTAACCTCTTCACAGTGTTCGCTTTGCCGCAAATCGGCGTTCATTCAGAGCTTCATGTCGGCGCATGGCGAGGGGTATTAGGCGAGAAAAACCTAATGGGCGGCGATTCAGCGCGCGCCAACCTCATCTTTCTGGCGCTCCTGTTTTACGACAAAACCCACTGGCGCACTTGGCTCTTTGGCTTGATTATTACTTTTCTGCTGGTGATCGGATCAACTTCGAAAACATCGTTGATCGCCCTTTTAGCCCCTTATGCGATCTACGCTTTTTATGAAATTGGCCGACGCTCAAAAATCATGGGCCTTTTGGCCATATGGGGCGGGGCTAGTTGCGCAGGCCTTGTCCTTTTCGTGGTCGCAGCATTTCCCGAACAACTGGTCGCCCTGATCGGCAAAGATCTCACCTTTACCGGGCGCACGGAAATCTGGGCGCTTGTTCTCAATCTGATGCAAAAAGTACCCTGGACGGGATACGGATACGCCGCGTTCTGGATTGACCCGCTCGGCCCGTCCGTTTTCATTCGCGATGTGTTGGACTGGGAGGTGCCCACCGCTCACAATGGATGGCTGGAAGTTGGGTTATCGCTTGGCTATCCGGGGCTTTATACTTTGGCGCTAATGACGTTTCTCGCCCTTTTCAAAGGGGTCTGGTTGTCTGGCGGCAAACATGGTCCTTTCCCATTTCTGATCGTTTTCCAGATTGTCCTCTTCTCTCTGTCCGAGAGCCTGCTGATGGAACAAAACACCCACGCGACAGCGCTTTTCTTCTTTGGCGTCAGCTATTGCCTCATTGCAAAACGCCAGTCCCACACGTCTGACGAAACGCCATTAGAACCGCCACGATGGGCGCTGCCAGCTCGCACCAACAGACGCCGCGGCGATCGCCGCCGTCATTCGCGCACGCCTGACCTTTAGATCATCAACAAAAATGTGAGCGGATGCGCGCTCAGGTCACACATTTCATTGCTTCACCTTCATCGCTGGCGCACGTATTGTAGAGCCAATTACAAAAGAGATATGCCCGCATGACATCCACCGAAACCAAGTCCGCTATTCCGCCCGTTTCAATGACTTTGCGCGCGCAAGACCCGGATGCGTTCGCAACACAGCTTGGCGATAGCTTTAAACGATACGGCTTTGCAGTTATTTCCGACCATGGCCTCAATGCAGATGTCATCAATACAGCGCTTGGAAAGGCAAAAGAGTTCTTTGCTTTGCCGCTGGACGTGAAAGAACAATACCATTTGCAAGACGGCGCAGGCCAGCGCGGCTATGTGCCTTTTGGTCAGGAAATCGCCAAAGACGCCGAACACATCGACTTGAAAGAGTTTTGGCATGTTGGCCGCGATCTGCCTGACGGGCACAAGCATTCAGATATCATGGCCCCTAATCTGGATGTGACGGAGATCGCAAACTGGCCAGTATCCACTTACGCTATGTACGAAGAGATGGAGGCGCTCGGCAAAAAAGTGCTCAGCTCTATCGCACGCTATCTCAATGTCGATGACGCCTGGTTTGAAGACGCTGTTCAGGATGGCAATTCCATCCTACGCCTTCTCCATTATCCAGCCCAGGAAACACCTCCGCCAGAAGGGTCCGTGCGCGCCGCCGCGCATGGCGACATCAACGTCATTACGTTATTGCTGGGCGCTGAAGAAGGCGGACTTGAAGTCAAGGATCGCGACGGCCGCTGGCTACCGATCAGCCCGCCGCCAGACTGTATCGTTATCAATGTTGGGGACATGCTGGAACGCCTGACGAACCACGTTCTGCCATCCACGCAACACCGGGTCGTCAATCCAAAGCCAGAACGATCAAAGTTTGCGCGGTATTCAACGCCCTATTTCCTGCACTTCCGCCCGGATTTCGTCGTCGAAACGCTGGAAACCTGCATCACGGACGACAATCCGAACCAGTATCCAACCCCGATTACCGCGCACGAATTTCTGCTTCAGCGTCTGCGCGACATCAATCTGATCTAGGCTTAGTCGTCCGGTCGAACCCTGCCGCGCATTTTTTTGACCTGCCCGCGTTTGGACTTAGTGTCTGCACGTCGTTTCTTGGCCGAAAGCGATGGCCGCGTCGGCACACGAAAGGCTTGTCGTTTGCCTGCTTCGTTGAGCATGGACACAAGCCGTTCGCGAGCTGCTTCACGATTGCGCTCCTGAGTACGGTGTTCCTGCGCTTTGATGATCAGCGCGCCATCTTTGGTCAGGCGACTGGCCAGTTTGGTCTGCATACGTCGTTTGGCTGGCGCAGCTATAGCTTCACATCCTTCAAGATCAAAGCGCAATTGTACAGCGCTTGCGACCTTGTTGACGTTCTGTCCGCCTGGTCCGCCTGCCCGAATGAAGCTTTCCTCCACCCAGTTTTCAATAGCTTCAAATTCAATGCTCATAACGTTTGAAAACACTTGTTACGCTTACAGCAAACTGCGGGCCCACCACTATCAAAAAGGCATAAGTAAGACATTCATTCGTCATTCATGTGCAAACCGGCATTTTCTATGCAGGATGAGAACAAACCTTAGCGATACAGCCAACTTGTATCAGTTGCGAACGTGATCAGCACTTAAGGAGATTAGACATATGCACCGCATTAAATCTTTCGTTTCCGCGCTGACAGCTGCGGCGATTGTCGCGGCGATGGCTCCAGCGCCCGCTTTTGCTGATCCGCAACTATATGGCGGCCGTCACGACAATGACCGGCATGATCGTGATCATCGCGGCTATCACCGCGACAGGGACCACCATGACAGAGGCCATCACGACCGTCGCGATAATGATCACAACCGGCGCAATGGCGACTATTACTATCACCGCCAATGGTCCAACGCTGACCGCAATTATAATCGTCACAACCGACGCGATTACAATTGGACCAACAGCCGCCACTACGACCATGATTTCATCAACGAGTGGGGCGTAAGGGACAATTACCGCTACTATTCATCTCGTCACCCTGGCGCGCGCTATCATGTCGGCGGACGCTATCACCGGCACCAGCGCACAATCATCATAAACGATTATAACCGGTATGGCCTGCGTCGCCCGCCACACGGCCACCACTGGGTGCGTGACCATGATTCAGGCGATGCAATTCTTACTTCAGTCGCAACAGGCGCAATCATCGGCCTCGTTGTCGGCATTATCGCAAATGATCTGAATGATGATCACCATCACCACCGTCGCCCGCGTCGTTGGTAACAAAAAGCTTCTCACTGCGGTTAAAATCACCCATGCCCGCCTTTCATATAGAAGGCGGGCTTTTTTCTTTTGTTCAAATGTTCGCCACATTCAAAATCTAAAAGTCCTTCGCGCCCAAATGGGACGCACCCTCTTTCGTGTTGCCGCGGTTGCTGACGATGACAACACAAGAGGACAGGATTTATGTCACACGACAGAGGTCGCGCCTGGCGGCGATCACGGAAAAGGTGCGCCACGCGCCTAAGCCAGAAAACGGCTGACATTAAAAATGATTGGCACGGATTACGCCCCAAACGCTGGTATGAGATGTACTGGCGCAGGAACAAACTTAAGCGCGCCCAACAGATCGGACTGATCTGGCCACCCAAGGAATGGAAGAAACTCATGGCGGATATCGAGCCATTGAACATTCTCTTTGTCTGCTCAAAGAACCAGTGGCGCAGTCCGACGGGTGAAAAAGTCTTTGCTGACTTGCCTGGGATCACCACGCGTTCGGCCGGTACGGCACGCTCCGCGCGACGTCATATCAGCATGGAAGACATTCATTGGGCGGATGTGATCTTCTGCATGGAGGACAAACACAAACAGCGCCTGCTGGCGGATTTTCGTCAATCAGTCTCGCACAAGGCTATCTATGTTCTGGATATCCCGGATGATTATCAGCCAATGGACCCGGAACTTATCCATCTCTTTGAGATGAAAGCCGCACCACTGATCGAACACCACCTACAATGAACAAAGTGGGAGCAACGCGTTTGAACACAGATGATACAATTAATCGACTGATCACAGTGCACGGTGAAGGCGGTCTTTCCCCGACGCAATCTGATTGGCGTGCAATTTTTTCAATGACTGGCCCGGTCGATATCCTGAACCTTCTCAGTTTTGAACAGCACGTCGAAACTGAGGATGGTCTTATCTCTGGCGCTAAGGCCTATCAGAAATATGTTCGCGGAATTGGAACCGTGTTTTTAAAAGTTGGCGCGACAAGCATTTATGCTGGCCCCGTCCATCATAGCTTTGGCACAGCCCCTCAAGCAAACTGGGACATGGCTGTGCTTTCGCGCTATCCCAGCGCAGACGCACTTGCCCAGATGTGGCTGGATCCAACCTACATCACGGCGCACCAGAGCCGGTACTCCGGCGTGAAGCATTCTTTGGTGTTGGCGTTCCAGCCAACAACCTAAAGCCCAAGCTTGTCTTTCAGGATCTGGTTCAGCGCCTGTGGGTTGGCTTTACCGCCAGAGGCTTTCATTGCCTGGCCGACAAACCAGCCGAGCGCCTTTGGCTTTTTGTGACCTTCAGCCGCCTGCGCTTTGACCTGTTCAACCTGTTCAGGGTTGTTGGCGATGATGTCGTCTACAACCTTTTCAATCGCGCCGGTGTCCGTCACCTGCTTCAAACCATCGCGTTCAACGATTGCTGCAGGGTCAGCGCCCTCTTCTTCGATCAGTTTGGCAAACACATCTTTAGCGATCTTGCCTGAAATGGTTCCGTCAGAGATGAGGTCGATCAATCCGCCTAACTGCTTAGCTGAAACCGGGCTGTCTTTGAGTCCAAGGTCATGCTTGTTGAGATAACCAAACAATTCCTGCGTCACCCAGTTCGCCGCCATTTTTGCGTCACGCCCTTTAGCGACTTCTTCAAAGAAGGCGGCATTTGCTGCCTCTGTCGCCAACACGCCAGCATCATATGGCTTCAATCCATACTCTGAGACAAAGCGCGCCTTTTTCTGGTCGGGCAATTCCGGCAAATTCTTGCGGATGTCATCCACCCACGCCTGTTCCAGATGCAATGGCAAAAGGTCAGGGTCCGGGAAATAGCGATAATCGTGCGCATCTTCCTTAGAGCGCATGGACCGCGTGACGCCAGTGTCGGCATTAAACAGGCGTGTTTCCTGGTCGATCACGCCGCCATCTTCCAAAATTTCAATCTGACGACGCGCTTCGTATTCAGCAGCCTGTTCGATGAAGCGGAACGAGTTGACGTTCTTAATCTCACAGCGCGTGCCAAGGTGTGAAAAGTCTCCGCTTTCCATGAAGTTCTCATAGTCACCCGGACGGCAGACGGAGACGTTGACGTCGGCGCGCAAAGACCCCTGCGCCATTTCGCCATCACATGTGCCTAGGGCTACAACAATTGAGCGGAGCTTTTTCACATAAGCAGCAGCTTCTTTCGGGCTGCGGATGTGCGGCTTGGATACGATTTCCATCAACGCCACGCCAGACCGGTTCAGGTCCACATATGTCGCGTTAGGGTCAAGATCGTGGATAGATTTACCCGCGTCCTGTTCAAGGTGCAGACGCTCAATCCCGACCACGAAAGATGTTCCGTCTTCCATTTCCACTTCGATTTCGCCCTCACCGACAATCGGGTGAGCAAACTGGGAAATCTGATAGCCCTGCGGCAGGTCCGGATAGAAATAATTCTTACGGTCAAACCGTGAATAAAGATGGATGTGGGCGTTCAGCCCCAGCCCGGTCTTTACCGCCTGCTCGACACAATATTTATTGATGACCGGCAACATGCCCGGCATCGCTGCGTCCACGAGAGACACATTGCAGTTTGGGTCAGCTCCAAATTCAGTCGATGCGCCAGAAAACAGCTTGGACTTTGATGTCACCTGGGCGTGAACCTCCAGGCCCATGACAACTTCCCAGTCCCCGGTTGCGCCAGGAATACGATAAGCTTTTCTGTCCGACATGCGTTTACGCGATCCAGTTTGAATTGAAGATGCGCTCGCTTAACCAAAAGCAAGGCGATAAGGTTCTGTTTGACCCGATGGCGCGAAGAATTTCAATCCGTCTTCGGCTGTTTTTTGACCCTATTTCTCCATCAGGAACCAGGTCATGTCATCCTGCGGGAAGAATTTGTCCCGGTGATAGGAAAATCCATAGTCCACGAGCTTCAAGCCGTGGCGATCCATGAGTTCGCCCGCAAAGTCACGCTTAAAGAGGCGTTCGGTGTTTCCACGATAATTTATCGTCACTGGCGCAGGGTTATAATACTCCACCACCAGCACATAGCGGTTAGAGAGCTGAACCAGGTTTTCATACACCTTATCGAGCATGTCCGGATTAATGTGGATCAAGACTGTCTTGGTGAAAGTCAGGTCCGCTTTAGGAAGGTCCAACGGCTCAAGGATTGACCCGTCGCGAATGTCGCCGATGTTCTTTTTACGCGCCATGTCTGCGGCGCGCTTATTGATCTCAACACCCGTCAGTTTCGCGCTGGGGCTGACCGTTTTGATCGCTTCAAGATTGAGCCCAATATTGCAACCCAGCTCAATGACGGATTCAACGCCAACTGTCGGGCGAAAAATGTTTGAGAACAAGCGCACATTCCCGGCCAGGATGCGTTCGTCATTATTGCGATCGATATAGTCGTCACCGAATTCGCCGGCCCAGAATTCTTCCTGCTCGGTTTGAAAATCGTTCATCGTATCGCACCTGTCATTGAATATGGAATCAGCTTCCTGAACAAGTGCGACTATGACTGATTTTAAGATACCTCCCAAGTCAGCGTCAGGAATTATCTTGGAATACGCCGCAAGCGCGCCTCACGGTACCGCGTAAAGAAAATCAGATCGAACCCGAACGGAAGTGACTAGACCAGGATATCGAGCAAGCGATCTTCCAAATCGTGCGCAGTTTTCAGCGTGACCAGATTGGCGTTGAAACTGTGCTGCGCTTGTTTCTGTTCAACCACAGCCGCAACGGGATCACCTTTCCCACCAGGCTGGAACGAAGTGGCCAGCGTGTGACTGGTGCGGTTGAAAATGGCAGTGGCGTTGGCCACGCCCGTCAAGGCGGATGATATAGCTGTCATGCCTCACACTATCGCATCGCAGGTTTAACAGATGCTGTAAGATATTGTTTACTTTTATGGTAAACGCCACACCGTCTCAAAGTCTTCGAAGGCAACCAATTGCAAAATACCTCCCAAAGTCAGCATTGGGAGGTATCTTGGACTACGCCGCTATCTTGTCCCAAACTGGCGCATAAGACGGATTAAATATCCGCATATTCTGGCTGCGCATAGCGTTCAGCCGATCCACGACTTCCTGTGGAAGCTCAACACCGTCAAAGCGATCCAGTTCAGAAAAACTGAACTTGTCCGACGGACGCGGCAACACGATGACGCCGTCATGATCCAGAAGCCATTTAAGCACCAGCCAGCCTGTTGTAACGCCTAGCTTTTCCGCCATGGCGACAATCTCGGCATTTTCGTGCGCCAATCCGCTTGCCAGAGGCGCATACGCCGTCACGGCGGCGCCCATGCCACGCACATTTTTCATGACGCAGGCCTGATTAATGAAAGGATGAAGCTCCACTTCGTTACACAGCAATGGCGCTTCTGATAGCTTGCTCGCCTGTTGAAAAAGCTCTGTCGTGAAGTTGGCGACACCTAAATGTTTCACCAGTCCTCGCGAACGCGCTTCGTTCATCGCATCCATTGTTCGCTCAAGGCTGAAGGATTTGTGTGGCCAGTGCAGCAGCAGCATGTCGATCTTGTTAAGACGCATCCGATCGAGACTTTCCCGCACTGACCAGAGCAGGTCGTAGGGCCTGACATCATCTAACCAAACCTTGGTTGCAACGAATAAATCATCGCGTGCAATGCCAGATTCACGGATTGCTTGTCCTACCTCTATTTCATTGCCGTATGCTTGAGCTGTGTCGATATGACGAACGCCGGTAGCCAAAGCGTCCGTTACTTTCGCAACCGCGTCCTTGCCTCGCAGGCTCCATGTGCCAACGCCCAGACGGGGAATGGACACACCGAAATGTTCAGTTGTGAGTGACCGCATTGTGGTCCCTCCTTCAAAAGGGGTGAATTTGGAACAACTATAACGCACCATGCATTTTATTGTTCCGTCTACTGATATAATATACGCTAGCAGCGACAAAATTGCAAGCACAATGTATATACGGTTTGTGCGTTGTATTAATTATTTTTTTCAAGAATGAAGAAATTTATTATTGGCAATATTCGCCTATCACGAGAGTCTTTTCTCGTGCCAAAATTCAAAAACCATGTGTTTTTGTTAGTTTTCGTGCAGTTCGTCGCCGCAGATTTCAGTGAGCGTACGCTCAATAAAACCCGATGCTTCCATACCGCTAAGACCGCCATCTTGGGCCATACGTTTCAAGCGCATTTCCAAAATGCCGCGCTCATGAACTGCAGAAACACAATCAAACCAGGCCGGCGGCGCGAAACGATGGCCCTGCGCAACGGTTTCGACATTTTCACTGATATGCATCAAAGCGGCGTCGCGATTTGCGCCGCCCTGTTCTAAATCTTCAACCAGGGCCCCTACGGAAAGGGCCGCTGAAAACAATGATACAAGGACCATTGTCACCTCCCTACTCTACACAAACGGGCCCAAAATCCCGTTCATAAACAGATCCCTACGTGACCAGCTTTTCCAACCGATTCATTTACGCACAGACAACATGAACCCCAGGTGATCAGGTTCAAAGGGAAGTTTCAAGTGAATTTATGAATTTAAAGTAAGGATTTTGGGCGCCAAACACACCCAGCACCTCCATCCCAAACACTACAGGTAAGTCCGCCAGGACCTACACCAGAACACGACCGGTAAGTTTCCCCCTACCACCAACGCTCAGGTTTTGCGTTAAATCCGGCAGCCTGTTCGATGACCCGCGCCGTTTTAAAACACGTCTCTTCATCCAACGCGTTACCGATAACCTGCAACGACAATGGCAGTCCGTTCACATCCAATCCGGCGGGCAAACTCATAGCAGGCAAGCCCGCCAGGTTAGCCGTTACTGTGAACACGTCATTGAGATACATTTCGACCGGGTCGCCAGACTTTTCGCCATACCCAAACGCAGCGGAAGGACATGTCGGAGCCAGCAAAGCGTCACACGTTTTGAAAGCTTCTTCAAAGTCCATCAAAATGCGCTGACGCACTTTCTGAGCCTTAAGATAGTACGCGTCATAGTACCCCGCAGACAGCACATAGGCGCCGATCATTAAGCGGCGTTGAACTTCGGGTCCAAAGCCTTCTGCGCGGGTGCTTTCGTAAGTGTCCGTCAGGTTTTCACCTTTTTGGCGCACGCCATACCGCATGCCGTCGTAACGTGCGAGGTTAGAGGACGCTTCCGCCGGCGCGACGATGTAATAGGCTGGCAGCGCATATTTTGTGTGCGGCAACGAAACTTCCACAATCTCAGCGCCAGCAGCTTCCAGCCATTTCACACCCTGCGCCCACAGATCTTCAATTTCCTTGGACATGCCATCCGCGCGATATTCTTTTGGCACGCCGATTTTCATGCCCTTAACGCCACCATCAATGGACTTGCTCCATTCTGGTGTTTCAATGCGCAATGACGTGGAGTCTTTTTCGTCTGTTGAACACATGACTTCCAGCATCAGCGCTGCGTCTTTCACATCCTTAGCGATCGGTCCGGCCTGATCGAGTGAGGAGGCAAACGCCACCATGCCATAGCGGCTGGCGCGGCCGTAAGTCGGTTTGATGCCGACTGTTCCGGTAAAAGCTGCAGGCTGGCGGATGGAGCCGCCTGTGTCAGATGCTGTCGCCGCCAAACACATGTCAGCTGCCACAGCAGACGCGGACCCACCAGAAGATCCGCCAGGCGTCAGCTTCACATTCGCATCATTCTTGCGCCGCCAGGGGTTGGCCACTTCGCCAAAACAAGATGTCTCGTTAGACGAGCCCATGGCGAACTGGTCCATGTTGAGTTTACCCAACATAACCGCACCTTGATCCCACAAATTCTGGGTCACTGTGGACTCATAAGGCGGAATAAATTCGCCAAGAATGTTGGAGCATGCCGTCGTGCGAACACCCTTGGTGCAGAAGAGGTCCTTCACGCCAATTGGCGCACCTTCCAATTTGCCGCCTTCGCCTTTGGCAAGGCGTTTGTCGGCTGCATCCGCCATCTCCAGCGCCTTGTCCGGAGTTGTGAGCACATAAGCGTTCAGCGCCTCGTTTCCGGCTTCGATCGTGTCCACAAAAGCCTGGGTAATTTCTCGTGAAGAAAAGCTTTTGTTTTTCAGACCCTCTACGGCGTCAGCTAATGTCAGTTTTGTCAGGTCGCTCACAGAAGCGTTTCCTTTTGTCTATTCGGCCCCAGAACAAATGAGGCGTTAGAAATCAGATGATCAATTCGAATGGCGCGGTCTACGGCTTATTCCACCACTTTCGGCACGACATAAAACCCGTCCTGCGCGTTTGGCGCATTCGCCAAAACGTCGGACTGGCGATTACCGTCAGTCACTTCGTCTTCACGCATAGGAAGATCCGCCGCTACGACACTCGTCATCGGCTCCACACCATCCACATCGACTTCGCCCAATTGCTCAATCCACGCAAGAATGCCGTTAAGCTCCTGTGTCATTGGCTCGACACGGTCTTCTGTAATTTTGATGCGGGACAGGCGCGCTACTTTGCGCACGTCATCGGGAGTCACGCTCATGGAAGGTCTCATCTCCTCGAAAAAATCTTGAGAGATGGGGTTAAACCTCGTCGGCGCGCCAATCAAGCCATGTTGGTAAATACATGCCGAAATCGCTCATTTTGATGAACTGAGAATGAACCAATGATTGATTTGACCGTTTCTTACAAACAAGGGCATTCTTAAAGGGATGCGCAATGGGAGCTCACCATGAAATCTTCACCAACAATCGCCGCCGTGATGGCAATTGGAATGCTCGCCGCATGTGCGCCTACAGATACGACGCCTGCAGACAATGACGTTGCGGAAGCGCCAGATCCTCGGCGTGGCGAAGAAGTCAAAAAAGTCTGTTTTTCTTCACAGATCGACAGTTTTGGAGAAACCACGCGCCGGACAGTTGTTGTCAGAAAGTCCATCAAAGAACGATATCTGATCGAAACATACTCCTGCTTCAACCTGGATCACGCTCAGGGACTGTCATTCGACACATTCTCTTCATGCATTTCCAAAGGTGATTACCTCTTCGCTTTTGACTCCCCTTTCGTGTCCGGAAGCGACAAGAGCTTTAAGAACCGCTGCGCGATTAAAGCGATTTACAAATGGGACCCTGACGCCGAAGTCGAAGAGGCAGAGGACGCGACAGAAGACAGCCAGGAAGACACATCCGAAACTTCTGCTTAAGGCAAACCAATAATAAGTCGCGTCCGACGCTGTTCACCTTGTGAAAACAGCGCTAGTCAGTGATTTATGGCATTCGTGGACATTGAAGAATTAAAGGGGCGTGGCGCGCTGTTGGGCATCGACCCAGGCACCAAAACGCTTGGTGTGGCGGTATGTGACGCCAATCGCTTGATCGCCAGTCCCGTAGAAACGATCCATAAAGGTCGTAAGCTAGCCCCTGCGCTGACGCGGCTTTTTGAACTTTATGACGATCGTCAGTGTGTCGGCATGGTGATCGGCCTGCCTGTTAATATGGACGGATCGCACGGTCCGCGCGTTCAGGCGTCAAAAGCCCTGGGACGCAACATTCTGGAAAAACGCGAAATCGCAATTGCATTCTGGGATGAGCGCCTCTCCTCTGCCGCCGTGGAGCGCACTCTACTTGAAGCTGATACCAGCCGCGCCCGTCGTGCTGAAGTGATCGACAAAATGGCCGCAAGCTACATTCTGCAAGGCGCAATCGACAGGCTGGCGGAATTTGATTAACTTTTTCAACGCGTTGCTTCCAGTCATTGTCATTGTTGGACTGGGTCGTTTTCTTGCTTGGAAAGCGGTTATTCCTGATTCCGGTTTTCGCTCGGTAGAGCGTCTTTGTTTTGTGCTTTTGCTGCCAGTAATGGTGGTTGGGGTGCTCGCGGAGGCCGACTTTGACGATGCGCCATGGCGTATGGCGGTCGCGTTGTTGGGCGCGCAGGCTGTTGTTGTCGCCTCGTCCGTCATTGCCCCTCTCTGGAAAAAGACCACCCGACCCGCCATCGGTTGCATCATCCAGTCAAACGCTCGCTGGAACGCGTTGATCGGCCTATCTATTGCTGGGTCTCTTTATGGTGAAGCCGGACTTGCGCTTGTCGCCATTACAGCTGCGGTTCTTATTCCGACCGCCAATATGATCACGGTGACAGGTTTCAGTATATATGGAGACATTGGCGACAAACCCAAACGCAATCCGCTTATAGAGCTGATCCGCAACCCCATCGTGATTGGTTGTATTATAGGTGGTTTGCTGAATGTGTTGAACATGCCTCCGTCCGGGGTGGTAAAAACAACCATGAACATACTGGCGGACGGCGCAATTGCGCTTGGTCTGTTAGCAGCCGGCGCCGCCGTTGACATTGCCGCACTCAAGCGTGCCGGCGCACGCACGTTTTTCTGGGCAGGTTGGCGGCTTGTCAGCTATCCAGCGGTTGCAGGCGGTCTTGGCTGGGTCCTTGGCGCATCACCCATGACGATCATGGTCATGGTGATCTGTACCGCCACGCCGACAGCCACATCAGGTTATATCCTGGCGAAAGAAATGGGGGGTGATGCGCCCTTTATGGCCAATCTTGTGGCTGTCCAAACAGTCCTGGCTATCATAACGATGCCGATAATATTTCTCATCGCACAATCTCTGGTCGGGTAAACCCTACTTGCCGATCTAAATCACGACCGATATGTGAAGTTGCACCCTGCGCAATTAGCGCGTTGATCGTGAGGCGTTTTCGATGACTATCGACGCATCAATTGCTTTTTCTCTTTCCATACTCGGCGGTTACCTTTTTGGATCAGTCCCATTCGGTCTGGTCATCACCAAGCTTGCAGGGCTAGGCGACATTCGCCAGATCGGCTCAGGCAATATCGGCGCAACTAATGTTCTGCGCACGGGCCGGAAGGATTTGGCGCTCGCCACATTGATTCTAGACGCTGGAAAAGCCGGTATTGCAGCCGCAATCTGCAATGTGTTGTTCGGATTTCATCCTGGTCTTATCGCGGGCGCCGCAGCATTTGTCGGACACTGCTATCCTGTCTGGCTAAAGTTCAAGGGCGGCAAGGGCGTCGCCACATTCATCGGCATGTTGTTTGGCATTATGTGGCAGGTCGGTATCGCATTTGCGATTTCCTGGCTCTCGATTGCTGTGGCGTTCCGTTATTCATCTCTAGCCGCGCTTGTCACGGCCGCTCTTCTGCCTGTCTTCACATGGTTCCTGATTGGCGACATGTTCGCGGTGCTGGTGACCGCAGGCTTGAGTATTTTACTGTTCTATCGCCATCGGGAGAACATTCGCCGCCTGCTCAATGGCACGGAAGGCAAGATTGGCGGTAAAAAGAAAGACAAAGCCTAACCTCATGGCGTTTGCAAATCTCACTGACTCTCATCGCGCCAAACGCTTACAACTCGCTCGAACGCCCAATGTCGGCGCAATCACCTACGCCCAACTCATGGCGCGCTTTCAATATGACATTGACGCCGTGCTGGAGGCTTTGCCGGAACTATCAACGCGCGCAGGCAAATCCCGCAATCTCACTCCGCCTCCACTTTCAGCGATAGAAGACGAAATCGCAGCAGCAGCCAAACAGGGCGTGCGCTATATCGCATTTGACGAACAGGACTTTCCAGCCCCGCTTGCCGCGCTAACACCGCCACCGCCAATGATCGCCGTACGCGGTCAGATGGAAGCATTCGCCAAACCTGGAATCGCGATTGTCGGATCGCGCAACGCATCCGCTGCAGGCCGCAAGATCACACGTGAGATCGCTGAGGAACTTGCCGCGTCCGGCTACACAATTGTCTCCGGCCTCGCACGCGGCATAGACGGTGAAGCGCACGCCGCCGCTTTAAAAACCGGCACAACCATCGCTGTCCTGGCAGGCGGTCCCACATCTGTTTATCCGCCTGAGCATAGTGGCCTGTATCAAGCCATTCTCGAACATGGCGCAATCGTTTCTGAAACACCTTTTGGATATACAGCCACCGCGCGTGACTTTCCAAAACGCAATCGCCTGATCACTGGATTAGCCTTAGGTGTTGTCGTCTGTGAGGCGGCTCTGCGTTCCGGTTCTTTGATTTCTGCCCGCACCGCGCTTGAACAAGGCCGTGAGGTCATGGCGGTGCCTGGATCACCGCTTGATGAACGCACGCGCGGCTCAAACGGCCTCATCAAACAAGGCGCCTGGCTGATTGAAAACGCCAAGGATGTCATCAACGCCCTGGAAGGCTCTGCGCCATTAAATGTTTCCGAAAAGCGTTCTATGTCTCCGATTGAACCGCCAGCGCTTACCGCCTCTTCACCCAGTATCCTGCATGCGCTTCAAACTGCTTTGTCCCCCACACCCATTCACGTTGAAGAATTATCGCGGGTCATTGGCGCCGATGTTCGAACGATAAACGCAGCTTTAACAGAGCTTGAATTAGGCGGTGTCGCAACCACCTCTCCCGGCGGTATGGCGGCGCTTAATCTTGATGCCAAAAACTGACGCAATCGAAGAATCAGCCGCATCAAAATCTCAAAAAAAGCGAAATAATTGCCAAATTCACGGGGAAACACGCGTTTGCCTCGATTGACTTTCACGCGTTCGTCAACCAACTTCCGCCGCTCTGAATACCGTCCGGATATCTTGAGCGCCCACTGGTTACCTCAACATCCGATCGGGTTCTGACTTGGTCTGACAGGGAGAATTGAACATGCAAGTTGTTGTCGTAGAGTCCCCTGCCAAAGCCAAAACAATCAACAAATATCTTGGCAGCGACTACGTCGTTCTAGCCTCCTACGGGCATGTGCGCGACTTGCCTTCAAAAGACGGTTCTGTTGATCCGGACGATGAATTTGCGATGAAATGGGACACAGATTCCAAATCCGCAAAGCGTATTAAAGACATTGCCGACGCTGTTAAAGACGCTGACCGCCTCATTCTTGCAACCGACCCTGATCGCGAAGGCGAAGCCATTTCCTGGCACGTGCTGGATGCGCTGTCCAAAAAACGGGGCGTCCTCAAAGGTAAAGAGATCGAGCGGGTCGTTTTTAACGCCATCACCAAAAAGTCGATCCTCGATGCGATGCAAAATCCGCGTCAGATCGACCAGGAACTGGTGGACGCCTATCTGGCGCGTCGGGCGCTCGACTATCTGGTGGGCTTCAATCTCTCTCCTGTTTTGTGGCGCAAGCTTCCTGGATCGCGTTCTGCGGGCCGTGTCCAATCCGTCGCCCTTCGTCTCATCTGCGAACGCGAAATGGAAATCGAAGCGTTCAAGGCCGAGGAATACTGGCAGGTCAAAGGCCTGATGGAGTCGGTTGCGAACGCAGAATTCGACGCCCGCCTTTACGAGCTGGATGGCAAAAAGGTCCAGAAATTCTCGCTGCCCAACAAGGAAACTGCCGACAAAGCGATAGCGAGCGTTCGCGCTGGAGATTATGTGGTTGGCTCCGTTGAAGCCAAACCAGTCAAATCCAATCCGCCGCCACCATTCACGACCTCTACGCTCCAACAGGAAGCCTCCAGAAAGCTTGGCTTTAATGCTTCGCGCACCATGGGGGCGGCGCAGAAACTCTATGAGGCCGGTTTCATCACTTATATGCGGACCGATGGCGTGGAAATGGCCGAAGAAGCCTATCACGCTGCCCGTTCTGAAATCGGTTCACGCTATGGCGACCGCTATGTGCCAGATAGTCCGCGTCGCTATTCCTCAAAGGCGAAAAACGCTCAAGAAGCGCACGAGGCGGTTCGTCCAACTGATTTTTCACGTCACCCGAAAGATGTGCGCATAGACGCTGAGCAGGCAAAACTTTACGAACTCATCTGGAAACGCGCAGTCGCGTCGCAAATGGCCACAGCGCTATTGGAGCGCACAACAGCGGATCTGCGCGCTAAAGACGGCAGCGTGGTCCTGCGCGCAACCGGTCAGGTGGTCAAGTTCGACGGCTATCTGACGCTTTATCAGGAAGGCCGCGACGACAAATCAGATGACGATGACTCTCGCATGTTGCCGGCGCTGACCGAAGGTGACGCTGTTAATCTGAAAAAAGCGGAAGCCACCCAGCATTTCACCCAACCTCCGCCGCGTTTCACGGAAGCTTCCCTCGTTAAACGCATGGAAGAACTCGGTATCGGCCGTCCTTCCACTTATGCGTCAACGCTGGCGACGCTGCGTGACCGCGATTACGTCCACATGGACAAAAACCGCTTTGTTCCTGACGACAAGGGACGTTTGGTGACGGTCTTCCTGGAAAACTATTTCACGCAGTATGTGCAATATGACTTCACGGCTGACCTGGAAGAAAAACTCGATCTGGTTTCTGATGGCAAGCTGGCGTGGAAAGCCCTGCTTGCGGAATTCTGGCGCAATTTTAAGTCTAAGATCGAAGAAGTTGCCGAACTTCGCGTATCAGATGTCCTGGATGTCCTTAATGACGTTCTTGGGCCGCGCATCTTCCCGCCGAAAGTGGATGAGGAAACCGGCGAACCAACAGGTGAAGACCCTCGCCTGTGTCCGCTGTGTAAAGAAGGCCAATTGTCTTTGAAGCTTGGCCGCCACGGCGCTTTTATTGGTTGTGCGAATTATCCCGACTGTCGCTATACGCGTCCGTTCGCGACGGATGGATCCGACAGTGAAAACGGCCTCACAGAAGACGGCAAGGTTCTGGGCGTTGATCCAGAAAGTGGTCTGGAAGTGACCGTGCGCACCGGGCGGTTTGGACCCTATGTCCAGCTCGGCGAACCTGTCGAAAAGGAAAAGCCAAAACGGGGTTCAATTCCTAAAGGCTGGAAAGCTGACGAGCTAACACTCGAACAAGCGCTGAAACTGGTTTACCTGCCGCGTGAAGTGGGACCTCACCCAGAAGATGGCGAAATGATCCTCGCCAATTTTGGCCGTTACGGGCCTTATGTGCAGCACGTGAAGACCTATGCGAACCTTTCTGATCCAATGGACGTCTTTGAGATCGGGCTTAACCGCGCCGTGTCGCTGATCGAAGAAAAGAAGGCCAAGGGCGGGCGTCGTGGCTCGGCCGCAGAGCCGCTCAAAACTTTGGGAGAACACCCAGAGACGAAAGACCCTATTCAGGTATTCGACGGTCGCTATGGTCCTTATGTGAAACATCAAAAGACAAATGCGACCCTGCCAAAAGACCTGACACCAGATACAATCACGCTTGAAAAAGCAATTGAGCTGGTGAACGCAAAAGCAGGCTCAAAGAAAAAAACGACAAAGAAAGCAGCCTCCAAAAAACCGGCCGCAAAAAAGACAACTGCGAAGAAAACAAACGCTAAAAAGAGTGCTTCAACATAGGTTGTAACGCCAGCTTCAACCCAAGCTGGCACGATTTCCGCTTGAACCTTCAACGAAACGCAAATTTGCGCAAGTTGAGGTCAAGTTATGTTCTCAGAAATGGTTCCAGCCGTGGTGTCAGTCCTCATGACGCTGGCAACACCTATAGATGAGGACAATGGCTTCCGAATGGCTAAGCCGATAGCTGTTCAGGAGACGCTTAAAAACCCGCCGCGTATTGATCTCGACCCTTATCCTCTGGTCATGCAAGTTTGCCGCAAAGGTTATGGTTCCAACATTCCAAAAGCTGACCGTCTGAAACGTATCGTCGGCTTTGCGCGTCAGGTCGAAGTCACAGATAAGGTGACGCTATACACCTCCCCCGTCAAAGAAGGGTGCCTGATCTCCGGCTTTGGTTATAGACGCCTTATTAAGGAAGAACATCACCGCCTTCACAAAGGGTTGGACATTGCCCACCCTGCCCCTACACCCGTTTACACAGCAGGCGCTGGTGTGGTTCTTGAAGCCGAATACCATCATGCATATGGCAATTACCTGCTGATTGATCACGGCGACAATGTCTACACACGTTATGCCCACCTAGATGAACTCCAGGCCGCTATTCACGTTGGACAGTTCGTTGTCGAAGGCCAGACCATCGGCGTCATGGGCACTAGCGCTGACAAACCAGTCGGACGCCATCTGCACTTTGAAATTTTAACAGGAAACTACGACACGCGCTGGGGTTCATACGGTCTTAAACCACGAGACATACTGCGCCTTCCTGCTCACGGCCATCTGGAAATGTCCTTGTTCTAGACCCACGCATTTTGGCCCGTCTCAAATCAGGACGAGGTCTATAAACTGCGTCTTCTGACAATCTGCGCAAATTAGACGCGCAAAGTTCACAAAATTACGTTATAGGCTTGTTCCATGAGCACACTCACTGAACAGGCCGTTCTGGAATTTTTAGAACGCAACCCTGACAAATCCAACAAAAGAGACATAGCACGTGGCCTTGGCGTCAAAGGCGAAGACCGTGTCGCGCTGCGTCAGATCCTTAAAAAGCTTGAAGCGGACGGCACGATCGCCCGGACCGGAAAACGCGCCTTTGCCGCCGTTGACGCACCGCCGCCAACATGCGTCATCAAATTTGAACGCGTCGACGATATGGGCGACCTCATTGGCCGCGTACACGGCCGGGACGGCGCATACGGCCCTGATATTGTTTACGCAGGTCCAAGCTCGAAGAAACGCAAAGAAACCATCGGTGTCGGCGACAGAGCGCTGTGCCGTGTGGATCGCGCACAGGACGGAACCTGGTACGCCAAGTCAATCAAGAAGTTTGACCGCACGACCGATGTCTCCCTGATCGGACTTTATGAAGCCAACCGACATGGCGGGCTCGTGAAGCCGACAAGTCGTAAGGACAAGCGCGAATATATTGTCGAGTTTTCAGACGCTAACGGCGCCGAAACAGGCGACATCGTTCGCTTAACCCCAAAAAAGGGCAAACCCTACGGTCCTCAACGCGGTGTCGTGACAGAAATTGTTGGCAAGATCGACGATCCGCGCGCCGCGTCCATCGTCGCGATGCACACACATGATATTCCCGATGAGTTTGCGCCAAGTATCATCGCAGACGCAGAGGCGGCGGAGGCCGCAGAGACACCGCGCGAAGATCTAACCCAGATCCCGCTCATCACCATTGACCCGGCAGATGCGCGCGACCATGACGATGCTGTTTTTGCTCGACCAGACGATGATCCTCAAAACAAAGACGGCTGGGTAGTCATTGTCGCCATTGCAGATGTCGCTGCCTATGTGCGTCATGGCACTGCATTGGATGATGAAGCCTTTCGTCGCGGAAACTCAACTTATTTTCCAGACCGTGTGTCGCCCATGCTTCCTGAATGCTTGTCTGCGGACCAGTGTTCACTAAAAGAGCTAGAGTTCCGTGAGACTTTTGCTGTCGAGATGCGTTTTTCCAACGATGGTACGAAAATAGGTCATCGCTTCATACGTGGTACGATGCGTTCCGCAGCGAAACTTTCGTATGAACAGGCGCAATCCGCCATTGATGGCAAGCCAGACGACAAATCAGGACCATTGCTTGAAACAGTCTTAAAACCTCTCTGGGAGGCCTATTATGCTGTTGGCAAAGCCCGCAAGCGCCGCAATCCGCTAGAGCTCGACATTCCGGAACGCCGTGTCCTCCTGACTGAGGATGGCGCGGTCGGCGGCGTCTTTACCCGCGAACGATTTGACGCGCATAAGCTCATTGAAGAGTTCATGATCCAGGCCAATGTTTGTGCGGCGGAAACACTGGAAGAGAAACGCTCCGGTCTGCTCTATCGTATCCATGAAGAGCCCTCCGATGAGAAAGTTATCGCGCTTGGTAATTTCCTGCCAACCATCGGGATGAGCTGGGCCAAAGGACAGGGCAAAACCTCGGCACGCTTTAACGCGCTCTTAGAAAAAGCACGTATGTCCGAGCACGAGCATCTTGTCTCGGAAATGGTGCTGCGCTCCCAATCTCAAGCACGCTATGCAGATGAGAATTTTGGCCACTTCGGCCTGAACCTCGCAAAATATGCCCATTTCACGTCCCCTATCCGACGCTACTCTGACCTGATCGTACACCGTGCGCTTATTCGTGCATTAGATCTTGGTCCAGAAGGTCTTACGGATGAAGAGATGGTGCGCTTAGAAGAGATTGCAGAGCATCTGACCATGACCGAACGCCGCTCCATGGCGGCCGAGCGAGACGCATCTGACAGATACCTTGCTGCATTCATGGCCGACAAAGTTGGCGCTGAATTTGGCGGACGCATCTCAGGTGTGACCAAAGCAGGCTTGTTTGTGCGCCTGAATGATAGCGGCGCTGACGGCTTTATTCCTGCCGCACATTTGTCTTCTGAATATTGGGTCTATGATGAAGCCCACGCAGCGCTTGTTGGTGACAAATCCGGTCGCCGTTATGAGTTGGGGATGGAAGTCGAAGTACGCCTCATCGAAGCAACTCCCATCAATGGCGGATTGCTGTTTGAAATGCTGTCCAATCCGCGTGCGAGGCGCAAAGACCTAAAAGCCCCTAGCAGAGAAGAAACGCGCGCTCATCGCGCTCCACGCAAGGGACGTCCTGGCGGTCCAGGCGGGGGGCCAGCAAAACACAGACGCAGCAAACCTGGACGACCTGCCAACGTGCGGTTGGGCAAAAAGAAAAAATAAAAGCTGAAAACAGCAACACATAAGGGAGAATGAGATGACCACGGAAAAAGACCCTTTTGATCCGGACAGACCAAAAGAGCTCAAGCCCCTAGATCCACCCGTGGTTCCGCGCGACGCAGCCACACTCATTCTTGTGCGTAATGACGGACCGGAAAAACGCGTGCTTATGGGACAGCGCTCCAATCGTCACACATTCATGCCTGACAAATACGTTTTCCCTGGCGGCGGGGTCGACGAACAGGACGCTGAAGCGCCAAGCCTTTCCGAACTGAATGAAGCATGTGAAACCAAACTCAATGTGAAAACAGCCCGTTCGCCACGCACGTTCGCTCTGACCAGTATTCGCGAGACATTTGAAGAAACCGGGCTGATCATCGGTCAAAGACCCGATTGCCCGGTGGACCTGAGCACTGTGCCGGAGAACTGGCGAGACTTTTACGCTATGGGCGTTGCGCCTTGTCTTAAAGATGTGCGCTTCATCGGCCAGGCGGTCACGCCACCCTACCGGCCCAAACGCTTTGACGCACGTTTCTTCATTGCCAACTCAGAAGATGTCATGGCGGATCTGCGCCGTCCGGCTGACAGCGTCGAACTTGCCGACCTCAACTGGTTCACCCTGGATGAAGCGATGGATCTGGATCTGCCAAAGATCACGCAATTTGTGGTGCGCGAAGTGATGGAACATCTGGACGACAGCAAAACAAATCCTGCGCCCTTCTATACGTTTTGGGACGAGAAACACCATATCGAAAGACTGTAGCGGCGAAAATCACACGCCGCTTCCATCACCATATTGCTGGGAAGCTCTTGTTTCCGCGGGGGAAAAATGGATCCAGTTATCGAAATCAAAGGCCTGACCAAGGCCTATGACAGCGGTCACACGGCATTAAAAAACGTGGACCTGACAGTGCGAAAAGGAGAAATTTTCGCACTTTTAGGCCCCAATGGCGCCGGTAAAACCACTCTTATAAGCATTATATGCGGCATTGTTCGCGCCTCTGGCGGCACTGTGACTGTCGGCGGATTTGACCATGTCAAAGACTACCGGAAAACCCGCACAGCCATTGGTCTTGTTCCTCAGGAACTCCATACCGATGCGTTCGAGCCTGTGATCACTTCCGTATCCTTCAGCCGCGGCGTGTTCGGCAAACCGCCAAACAAAGCCTATATCGAGCAACTTCTTAAAGACCTCACCCTGTGGGACAAAAAGGACGCTAAGATCATGGAACTGTCAGGCGGTATGAAACGCCGGGTCATGATCGCCAAAGCGCTGAGCCATGAGCCCGACATTCTGTTTCTCGACGAACCAACCGCCGGCGTTGATGTCGAGCTACGAAAAGACATGTGGGAAATGGTCCGCAAGATGCGCGAACGCGGCGTCACTATTGTGCTTACCACCCACTACATCGAGGAAGCCGAAGAAATGGCTGACCGCGTGGGCGTCATTTCCAAAGGTGAAATCATCCTCGTCGACGAGACCCAGTCTCTTATGAAGAAGCTTGGACGTAAAACACTGACCGTGAACCTGTCCGAACCGCTCAATGATATGCCGGAAGACCTATCGGAATGGCAGGTTGTCCTCTCCGAAGACCGCCAGGAACTTCGCTATGAGTATGATACCAATGCGGAGCGCTCTGGAATACCGTCTCTCCTGCGCAAACTGAGTGATCTTGGCATCGGGTTTTCTGACCTCAATACCGAACAAAGTTCGTTGGAAGACATTTTCGTTGGCCTTGTAAAAGAAAAGGAGGCCAGCGCATGATCACCAATCCACGCGGCGTTCTCGCCATCTACAAGTTTGAATTAGCGCGGTTTCAGCGGACCTTCTGGACCAGCCTGGTGATGCCGGTCATTACAACCTCGCTTTATTTTATCGTGTTTGGTTCAGCTATTGGCGGCCGCATGAACGAGATCTCCGGCGTGCCTTACGGCGCCTTTATTGTGCCGGGCCTGATCATGCTTTCCATGTTCACTGAAAGCATCTCAAACGCCTCGTTTGGGATTTATATGCCTAAATGGACAGGTACAATTTATGAGCTCCTGTCCGCACCGATATCCCCTCTGGAGACTGTCCTGGCCTATGTCGGCGCAGCAGCAACAAAATCAGTGATAATCGGACTGGTGATCCTTGCAACAGCGAACCTGTTCGTTGACGTTCAGATCGCCTACCCGCTCCTCATGATCGCGGTCATGCTAACCATCGCTGTGACATTCTGTTTATTCGGTTTCATCATTGGGATCTGGGCTCAAAGCTTTGAACAGCTACAAGTCATTCCGTTGCTGGTTGTCTATCCACTCACATTCCTTGGCGGTGCGTTTTATTCGCTCGAAATGCTGCCAAGCTTCTGGCAGAATGTGACCCTGTTTAACCCTGTCGTATATCTGATTTCCGGTTTCCGATGGACCTTCTTCGGTCAGGGTGACTTCCCTATTGGCGTTAGCTTGGGCGCGCTCGGCCTGTTCTTTTTTATCTGCATCAGCATTTGCTTCTGGATGCTCAAGACCGGTTACCGCCTAAAGCAATAAAACAAATAAAAAAGGCCGCCCAGGCAGGGCGGCCTTTTCAAAACTATGGGGCGAGGTTTGCTTATTCAGCAGGTGTCGCCTGAAGCGCTGTTGGCGCAGCCGCTTTAATCGCGTCTGTGACGTGCGCTTCAAACACTTTGAAGTTCTCAACGAACATTGTCGCCAATTTAGCAGCCTGAGCGTCATATGCTGCTTTATCAGCCCATGTGTCACGTGGGTTCAGGATCTTGTCGTCAACGCCTTCAAGGTGGGTCGGAACCATGAAACCAAACGTCTCATCCTTACGGAATTCGCCTTTGGACAATGAACCGTCAAGAGCAGCATTCAAAAGCGCGCGTGTGGCTTTGATCGGCATACGGTTACCTGTGCCGTAGGGACCGCCGGTCCAACCGGTGGACACCAGCCAGCAATCAACCTGGTAACGCTCGATCAGCTTACCTAGCAGGTCGCCATACTCAGATGGGTGACGCGGCATGAATGGCGCGCCGAAACATGTTGAGAATGTTGCTGTTGGCTCTGTCACGCCTTTTTCTGTGCCAGCCACTTTCGCAGTGTAACCGGACAGGAAGTGATACATTGCCTGCTCAGGCGTCAGTTTCGCAATTGGGGGCAGAACACCAAAAGCGTCAGCAGTCAGCATAATGAGGTTCTTAGGCTGACCACAGCGGCCTTCTTCTGTCGCGTTCGGGATCGCAGAGATCGGGTACGCACCACGAGAGTTTTCAGCCAGTGAGTTGTCAAACAGGTCCAGCTCACGTGTCACCGGGTCCATGACGACGTTTTCCAGAACTGTGCCCCATTGCTTTGTGGTCGCGAAGATTTCTGGTTCAGCCTCTTCTGAGAGGTTGATCATTTTCGCGTAACAACCGCCTTCAAAGTTGAAGAGCCCGTTTTCAGACCAGCCATGCTCGTCATCACCAACGAGGATGCGAGACTGATCAGCAGAAAGTGTTGTTTTACCTGTACCGGACAGCCCGAAGAAAATCGCTGCATCGTCATCATCAGATGTGTTGACTGAACAGTGCATCGGCATCACGCCAGCTTCAGGCAACAGGTAGTTCAATATTGTGAAAACAGACTTCTTGGTTTCGCCTGCGTATGACGTCCCGCCGATCAGGATCATCTTCTTTTCAAAGTTTACCGCGATAACTGTCTCAGAACGGCAACCGTGACGTTCTGGATCTGCACGGAATGACGGCAGGTTGATGATTGTGAAGTCAGTTGAGAAATTCGCCAATTCATCATCAGTCGGACGACGCAGCAGGTGACGAATGAAAAGGTTGTGCCAAGCAAACTCGTTGACGATGCGAACGCCAACACGGTGTGTCAGGTCAGCGCCACCAAACAGCTGCTGCACGAAAAACTCGCCGCCATCCATGTGTTTCTGGAAATCTTCCCAGAGGTTGTCGAAATTTTCGTCAGTGATGGACGCGTTGTTGTCCCACCAAACTGTGTTTTCTGTTGTCGCATTGCGAACGGTGAACTTGTCCTTTGCGGAGCGGCCAGTGTGCTCGCCCGTTTTGACAACAAGCGGTCCGCCGATAGCGACTTCGCCTTCTCCTCTAGCAATTGCAGTCTCGTAAAGCGCAGCCTCTTTAAGGTTGAGGTGAATAGTGGCCGGCTTCACGCCTAGGTCGTCCAGCACGTTCAGATTGCTCATGTCCCAAGTACTCTTTTTTATCAGACTTATGTCGTCAACCCGAACCGATGACGCCTCATTCTGGTATATATGCGGCACAAACTCAGGTCTCTTACTTGGCTCATAGCAAGAAACTCGCCAGCCACACCAGCCGTGTACCGACGATTATGACATTGAATTGCACTTGTTAGCGATATCATTACCGATTTTGCACGTGTGTGGAACAATTTGCATCAGGGGCTTGACGAGTTGGGGCACATTCTGGTTTAAGCGCCCTTCGTTTTTCATGCGCGCACGCGCCCCGAACAGAGCAAGAGACCATGGCTAAGCCAACAACTGTCAAAATCCGCCTGAACTCAACTGCGGACACGGGCTATTTCTACGTCACGAAGAAAAACCCGCGTAACCTGACGGAAAAGCTCGTCCTCAAAAAGTACGACCCGGTCATCCGCAAGCACGTCGAATTTAAAGAAGGCAAGATCAAGTAAGGTCTTTTGCTTTTCTGAGATAAAAAAATCCCGCAGTCTTGGCTGCGGGATTTTTTGTGTTCAAACTCAGGAGATCGTCTAGATACTGAACTGCTCACAATCAATACGATTACGACCGCTTTCTTTTGCGCGATAAAGCGCCTCATCTGCACGTTTGATAAGTTGACTCGTCCCTTCATCTGTCGGCGAACAGCTAGAAACCCCACCTGACATCGTGATGTCTAGCGCTTCCATTCCACGCGGTAACTTAAACGACTCACGGCTGATAGCTTCACGTAGGCGCTCAGCTGCAATGTGCGCCATATCCACATTCATGCCTGGCATGATGACCATGAATTCTTCACCGCCATACCGGCAAGCAATGTCAGTGGGGCGAATATTCGCTTTTAAACGCTTCGCAAATTCCCGCAGCACTTCATCGCCAATGTCATGACCAAACTGGTCATTGATCCGTTTAAAACGGTCCAGGTCACATAAAAGGATAGCAAGCCTGCCCCCTCCCATGTTTGCCCTGTTCACCAACTGAGAGAGATGGTTTTCCATGTACCGACGATTGTACAGCCCCGTGAGTTGGTCAGTCACCGCCAGTTCCATCGACTGGTCCAGTCTTGACCGCAGCGCATCCACATAACGCTTGCGTTTAACCTGTGTTTTCACACGT
This sequence comes from uncultured Hyphomonadaceae bacterium, assembly GCA_964342355.1. GTDB lineage: Bacteria > Pseudomonadota > Alphaproteobacteria > Caulobacterales > Hyphomonadaceae > Hirschia. The sequence continues at coordinate 26,931 of CAYFFG010000013.1, read as the reverse complement.
GCTAACAATTCTTCTGAATCAACTGGCCGAAACAAAACATCAGAAGCGCCCAGTTCCAACGCTTTAATCGCGCGATCACCGTTTTGCTCATCCGCAATCGCCAGAATCGGTAAGTCGCGCGTCGCTTCTAATGTGTTGAGATACGCACACAATTGCAGGCCATCAAACTTATCTCCGCAAAGAGATACAACCATCAGATCGACGGTCGCCGCACCTGTCAGCCCCCCACATTCGTCCAGTGTCATTGGTTTGTGATCAGCGGTTAGAAAGTCTGAAAGACGTTTAGCTTGATTTGGATTGTCATCAACAATCAGGACGCGGGCAGGTTTTTGACCACCGCCGGTTGCCTGCAAGTCAATGACGCCGATGCGCCGGCCTGAAGCCTCTCGTTTGCGCAATTCGTCAACGATCACTTTATAACGTGACAATGCTCGCACGCGCGCAAACAACTGCACATCATTTACAGGTTTCGTCAGAAAATCGTCCGCACCGGCACGCAAGCCCTTAAGGCGTTCTTCGCGTTCATTGAGCGCAGTCACCATGACAATTGGAATATGTTCGGTGCGCGGGTCAAATTTGAGTTCGCGACACGCTTCAAAGCCATCCATGCGCGGCATCATCACATCCATCAGGATGATATCAGGCTCTGTCGCAACGGCTTTATCCAGGGCTTCCAGACCATCAACTGCAGTCGTAACCTGATAATATTGATGCGACAGCTTCGCCTCTAGGAGTTTTCGGTTGGCTTCGACATCGTCGACCACCAAAACTCGTGCGCTCAATTGCGTGTCTCCCGTAATTCAGTCAGTTTCTTAACTTCTGAAATGAAGGGGCTGATCTGAATTGGCTTCGTCATGTACGCTTCACATCCCGATTCACGCACTTGTTCTTCGTCCTGACGCATAGCAAACGCCGTTACTGCTAAGATCGGGATATTCTTGATTGATTCATCATCTTTGATCCAACGCGCCAGGTCCAATCCCGAGACATCCGGCAGTAGAATATCCATAATGATCAGGTCAGGTTTTACCGCTTTTGCGATCTCAACAGCGCGCAATCCATCGGGTGACTTGATCGCCTCAAAACCATGGGCGCCCAAAAGGTCACAAAAGAGCTTCATATTCAGCTCATTATCCTCAACCACGAGGACTTTTTTTGAAGCGCCATCCGTCATGACAGTCGTCTCCCAGCGGAATCGCAACCCACGATTCGCCTCATAATCCTACGCAAACTGGCCGAAGAGGGTTAAACACCGCTTACGAAATCTGTAAATCAACTGCATTCTTTACGATTATTAACTCTATCGGAAAGAGCTGCAGTTGCTTATTCTTTAATGGTGATGCGCCAATGCGTCACGTTTGCAGCTGCAATCCGGCATCATGACGACCATTTGCAGAGATTGTTATCATATATCCGCTGAGAGTGCGGAAACCTGCAACTTGTGCTGCGGGGTGCGTCTAGTGTCGCATGCGCTGATTGAGACGCTCAACATTGCGCATATTGATTGCGACGCTTTTTATGCCTCCATCGAAAAGAGAGATAATCCAAGCCTTGCAACCAAGCCAGTTATTGTCGGCGGCGGCACACGCGGCGTTGTTACGACATGCTGTTACATCGCGCGCACATATGGTGTGCGATCCGCGATGCCTATGTTCAAAGCGCTGAAATTATGCCCGAACGCCGAAGTCATCAAACCGCGCATGAAAGTTTATTCGGAAGTCGGCAGAGAAATTCGATCGCGCATGCAGGATTTGTCCCCGATTGTGCAGCCGGTTTCCATCGATGAAGCCTATATTGATCTGACCGGCATGGAGAAGCTACATAAGCGCCCCTCTGCTATTGTTCTCATGCAGTTTCAACAAGATATTGAGAGAGACTTGGGGCTGACAGTGTCCGTCGGCCTGTCTTCCAATCGCTTCCTTGCAAAAACCGCTTCTGAATTGGAAAAACCACGCGGATTTTCAATCCTTTCAGAAGAGGACGCACCAACTTATTTTGCCGATAAAAGTCCGCGCGCTATCCACGGTGTTGGCCCCAAATTCGCGAAGAAGCTGGAAGCCGACGGCTATGCGACGATAGGCGACTTGCAAAGCGCGAACCTAAAGCAACTCATCAATGCTTATGGACAACAAGGCCTTTGGTTGCATGAGCGTGCGTTTGGCAAGGACTCCCGCAAGGTAGAAATCGGCGGGGAACGCAAAAGCATTTCATCAGAAACAACCTTTAATCACGATATCTCTGACCTTGAACAACTCAACGACATCCTTTGGCGCTTGTGTGAGCGCGTCGCTGAAAGCGCCAAAAACAAAGGCGTGGAAGGAAGGACAGTCTCTATCAAACTCAAGACAAATCGCTTTACTTCCATCACGCGACAGGCGTCTGCCCCCAATCATACGCAACTGGCGCAAACCATATTTCGCACAGCACGTGAATTGCTAAAAAAAGTCGTGAATGGAGACCAATATCGACTGATAGGTGTTGGTATTTCCGATTTGATTGATGTCGCACCCGACAACCGGTCCAAAGACATGGTCGATTTAGCTGACCCACAATCGGCAAAACGAGCAGCTGCTGAACGCGCAATGGACAAGGCCCGTGCAAAGTTTGGCGTTGACTCCGTTACAACAGGTCGCGGCGCGCGCGCAAGAAAGCGCTAATTCCTTGGCATTCTGCGCTTGCCATCACGGCTGAATACAGCTTTTCCTTGGTCTGCCGATTGCCAAGAGGAGCTTTTGAAATGACGACCCCCGAAGCCAGACTAGAAGCCATGGGTATCTCACTGGGCGAACCAGTCGCAGCAGTTGCCAACTACGTTCCTTTCGTTCGCTCAGGCAATCTCCTTTACATTTCAGGTCAGATTTCAATCGGCCCCAACGGGCTCGTGACTGGCCGGCTCGGCGAAAACATGACACTTGAACAAGGACAGGCCGCCGCCCGCTTGTGCGCAATCAATCTGATCATCCAAATGAGCGCAGCACTGGATACGCTCTCTTCTGTGGCGCGCATTGTGAAATTAGGCGGTTTTGTCAACGCCACGCCTGACTTTGCAGACATCCCGCAAGTCATCAATGGATGCTCCGACTTGATGGTAGAAGCTTTTGGCGAACGTGGTCGCCATGCCCGCTCAGCCGTCGCATGCCCTGTCCTGCCGCTCAACGCTGCTGTTGAAGTTGACGCTGTCGTAGAAATTGATTGATCCGGCACTACCAATATCGGGACGATCCCGGATAGGGTAAATTCCATGTCGTCCCAAACCGAAGATATCACTCTACGCATCGTAAACGGCCTTGCGACGGTTGATCGCGAGCAATGGAATGCTATCGCCAATCCCATTGGCGAGCCCTTTGATCCGTTTGTCACATGGGAATTTCTTGAGGCGCTGGAAGCAACGGGATGCGTCAGCCCGGAAACAGGCTGGTCACCTCATCATGTGATCGCAGTTGATGGCAGCGACACCATGATCGGCGCAATGCCCATGTACCTTAAATCTCATTCGCGCGGCGAATATATTTTCGATTACGCATGGGCTGACGCTTATGAGAATGCCGGCGGCGCTTATTATCCAAAACTATTAGTCGCCATCCCGTTTACACCTGTGACCGGCCGCCGTCGCCTGGTTGCGCCAGGCCCTAATCAAGGTGCGATTCAAGACGCCCTCATCAGCGCAGCCACCAAAATCGCAGCAGACAATCATATCTCTTCGGTACACATGAATTTTGTGGATGCGCTGGAATATGAAAAACTCGGCGCACTTGGTCTCTTACAGCGCCAGGACCAGCAGTTTCATTGGATTAACAACAATTATGCAAGCTGGGATGACTTCCTGGGCGCATTGTCATCCGCCAAACGGAAAAACTTACGTAAAGAGCGCAAGACGGCCCAAACAGGCCTCATTTACAGACACTTTACCGGCAAAGACATTACAGAAGACCACTGGGATATTTTCTATGACTTTTATCAGGACACAGGCGCCAGAAAATGGGGGTCGCCTTATCTAAACCGCGAATTTTTCTCGCTTTTAAGCAAACGCCTCGCAGACAAAATTCTTCTCGTTTTTGCTTATGATGAAGAGAGCAATCAACCAATTGCTGGCGCTATGAATATGGTCGGTTCGGAAACGCTCTACGGTCGCTATTGGGGACGCTCCGAAGAGCGCCCGTGTCTGCACTTTGAAACCTGCTACTATCAAGCCATTGATTATGCCATCGCTCACGGCCTGAAGCGTGTTGAAGCAGGCGCTCAAGGCGGACACAAGCTTGCGCGTGGCTATTCGCCAACAGCGACTTATTCCTGTCATTGGCTGGCTAACGAAAGTTTTTCTGACGCAGTGGCGGCATATCTTGAACGCGAGCGTGATCATGTCGCCGCAGACATGGAGTATCTTGGACAGCGCACCCCCTTTCGCAAGGGCGAAGAACACCAATAGGAGGACACAGATCTCATGAGTCTTTATGGCGAGTACGACCCGGACAACATTTTCGGCAAGATTTTGCGCGGAGAAATCCCGTGTATCAAAGTTTATGAAGACGACGTCGTTCTGGCGTTCATGGATGTGTTTCCGCAGTCAGAAGGTCACACACTGGTCATTCCAAAAGCGACAGGCACACGCAATTTTCTCGAACTGCCTGCTGAGCACGTGGGACCTTACATGGAACGCGTACAAAAAGTTGCAAATGCTGTAGTCAAAGGCTTAACGCCAGATGGCGTTGTGATTACCCAGTTTAACGGGGAGGTGGCAGGACAGACTGTCTTCCACCTGCACTTTCACATCATACCACGGCGTGACGGCGAACCAATCGGGCGTCACGCATCTGGCGAAATGGCGAACACAGATGAGTTGAAGCAGTTGGCGGAAAAGATCCAAGCTGCGTTCTAAAAATTCGGCGCGCTCGTCATGAAACGGACGCGCCGTAAGATTTAGACAGAACCTAGAAGGCGCGCTTTAGCGGTTTCATATTCTTTCTTGAACTGCGCGATGCGCTCAGCAGTGGGAAGAATCTTATCGATCGCGCCAATACCCTGCCCACAGCCCCAAATGTCTTTCCAGGCTTTCTTGCGCTCGCCCTTATCGTCAACCGCAAAGCTCATTTTAGACGGATCGGATTCTGGCAAATTGTCTGGATCTAACCCTGCTGCTGTGATGCTCGGCTTAAGGTAGTTGCCGTGCACACCTGTAAAAAGATTTGAATAAACAATATCGTCTGCGTTTGAATCAGCAATCATCTGCTTATAGCCTTCAACAGCGTTTGCTTCTTCAGTCGCGATGAAAGCAGATCCAATATAAGCAAGGTCCGCTCCCATTGCTTGGGCCGACAAAACACTTGCACCGCTGGCGATCGAACCGGACAGTAAGAGCGGCCCGTCAAACCACTGGCGAATTTCCTGAATCAGCGCAAACGGCGACATAGTGCCAGCATGACCACCCGCACCAGAAGCAACAGCGATCAGGCCATCAGCGCCTTTTTCAATCGCCTTTTTTGCGAATTTGTTGTTGATGATATCGTGCAGTACGATCCCACCGTAAGAATGGATCGCCTCGTTCACTTCAACCCGCGCACCGAGCGAAGTGATGATGATCGGCACCTTGTACTTCACACAAAGTTCCAGGTCTTCTTCAAGACGGTTATTGGACTTGTGAACAATGAGGTTTACCGCGTAAGGCGCGTCATCTTCTGTCAGCTCACTGTTCAAACGCTGCAACCACTCTTCAAACACACCTGATGGACGCGCATTAAGTGATGGAAATGACCCCACCACACCGGCGCGACATTGTGCGATCACTAAATCCGGGTTTGAAATGATAAAAAGTGGCGAACCGACGACCGGTATCGACAGTCGTCCTTTCATTACTTCTGGCATTGCCATGTGATAATTCTCCCTGAGTATCTTTGCTTTTCACCTAGATAAAGGGATTTCGTTCAAAAAAGCGAGACTGACGTCGCGTCAAATCACGGAATTTATTTCTAAGCAGCGCTTGGCCAATAAAATGGTTCGTCGTCAGGCTTCCACGGCGCTCGCTTGATCATGATATCTGTAAACAGGTTACTGGCCATGCGCGCATTCAACCAAAGCTTCAGCGCGTCATAAGGTTGCGCGTCAAACCACTCCCGATCAGCAATCCGAAACTGCCTGATGAATGGAAAGATCGCAATGTCAGCAAGACCCAATCTTTCTCCCACTAGAAACTCTGTTTTTTCAAGACGCTCGTTTAAACTATTGAGGACGACTTCCCCTTTGTCTCGCTCTAATATTGGGTCCGCATCTTCATACCGCGTCGCGTATTTGTAGCGATCCAACGCCTGCTTGAAGGGACCGTCATTGTCTGCAATCAGATCGTAAGTTGTTTTCCGATCAATGCTGTTATCCGGTAGAAGGTCCAGCGGGTCATTTTCTGATAAAGCCCAAAGGACAATATCCAAGCTTTCATCAATCACTGCGCCTGTCGGCAAAATTAACACCGGAACAGTGCCTTTTGCGCTTGCGGCCAGCATGGCCTGAGGCTTGTCACGCAACACAATCTCACGCCATTCAAAAGCCACACCTGAAGCATGCAGCGCCATTCGAGCGCGCATCGCATAAGGACAGCGCCTGAATGTATACACGATGGGCAGACCCTCAGACATGAACTCAGCTTTCCGAATTGCGGCCTTCAGCAGCTTTTTTGCGCGCCTCGTCAGCTGCTTGCCGCGCGGCTAGACGGGCAGCTTCAACATCCTGCGCGATGTGGTCCTCGCCGCGTTTTTGCGCAAGCGCCACCTGATACTGACGTTGGCGGAACTGCGCGCGGCGTTCGTCAGTAAATTCATCCATACAACGATGACAGGACACACCTTTTTCATAGTGCTCGTGTGCTTTGTCTTCAGTCGTCAACGGACGCCGGCAGGCATAGCAAAGATCATAATCACCTAATTGGAGACCATGCCCCACGGCGACACGACGGTCGAACACAAAGCAATCACCTTCCCAGAGGCTTTCCTGTTCAGGTACGGTTTCCAAGTATTTGAGGATACCGCCTTTTAGGTGGTACACTTCGTCCACGCCGATTGATTTTGCAAAAGCAGTCGACTTTTCACACCTGATACCACCAGTGCAGAACATGGCGACTTTTGGCTTGTTATGTGTGCGTTGAAACTCTTTGAACCACTCAGGGAATTCACGGAAAGAACGCGTGTTGGGGTCGACCGCATTCTTAAAAGTTCCGATCTGAACTTCATAGTCGTTGCGCGTGTCGATCACAACAACATCGTCGCGTGAAATCAAATCATTCCATGCCTCCGGTTCGACATAAGTGCCGACCAAATTGTTTGGATCCACTCCGGGCACACCCATGGTGACGATTTCTTTTTTGAGACGCACTTTCATGCGGCGAAATGGCTTTTCAACCGCAAAGCTTTCCTTGTGCTCCAGATTTGAACACCCCGGTAACGCACGAATGGCGTTCAAGGCGTTGTCAATTCCTTCTCGCGAACCGGCGATTGTTCCATTCACGCCCTCAGACGCTAAAAGCAGGATACCGCATACGCCGTTTTCATCCAGCAATGTCTGGAGCGGTGTTTGATAACTTTCAAACTCCGGCAACGGCGTAAAATGATAGAGCGCCGCAACCACAAAATTAGTCATTTTGGCCTCCTGCTCCAATAGCGATGGGCGATTTTAAAACGAATTCGGGCGAGGAACTGTGCGTCCTCGCCCGAAACCGTATACGATGTCCAGTCCGGGCCCGTGCGTCAAATTATGACATGCGGGCGACAGTCTGGAAACTTACTCGGTCAATTCTGGCTCTTCTGAGTCTTCAGACGATTTCTTGGACGACGGTTTGCTTGGCGCATCCATGAACTTGAAAGCCAGTTTGGATGTGTCTTTCTTATCGACATCAATCTCAACCGCACCGCCCTTTTTAAGCTTCCCGAACAATAGTTCCTCAGCCATTGGCTTCTTGACGTGTTCCTGGATCACACGCCCCAGAGGCCGCGCGCCAAACGCTTCATCATATCCGCGTTCAGACAACCAGTCGCGTGCAGCAGGCGTCAATGTAATGTCCACATTGCGGTCCGCAAGCTGACCTTCAAGCTGAAGCACAAACTTGTCGACTACGCGGCCAATCGTGTCTGGCGAAAGTGGCGCAAATGGAATGATCGCATCCAGACGGTTACGGAACTCAGGCGTGAAGAGCTTTTTGATGGCTTCTTCATCTTCGCCATCGCGCTTACCACGACCAAAACCAATCGCTTCTTTTGCAGCATCCGCAGCACCCGCATTCGTCGTCATGATCAGGACTACATTGCGGAAGTCGATCTTCTTACCGTTCGCATCTGTTAGCGCGCCATTGTCCATCACCTGAAGCAGGATGTTGAACAATTCAGGGTGCGCTTTTTCGATCTCATCCAACAGCAGGACACAGTGTGGGTGCTGGTCAACGCCATCAGTAAGCAATCCGCCTTGGTCGTATCCGACATATCCAGGAGGCGCACCGATCAGACGCGAAACGGTGTGGCGTTCCATATATTCGGACATGTCAAAGCGAAGAAGTTCCACACCCATGATAGACGCCAACTGGCGCGCTACCTCGGTTTTACCAACCCCTGTCGGACCAGAGAATAGATAAGACCCGATCGGTTTATTCTGCTCGCGAAGACCTGCCCGAGACAGTTTGATCGCATCAGACAACGCAACAATTGCATCATCCTGGCCAAAAACAACACGTTTAAGGTCAGCATCAATCGACTTGAGCGCCTGCTCGTCAGTCTTATTGACCTGCTTGGAAGGAATACGCGCAATCTTTGCAACGACTTGCTCGATTTCACGCGGTCCAATCTGTTTACGACGCTTGGATTCGGGCAACAGCCATTGGCTAGCGCCAGCTTCGTCGATCACATCAATCGCTTTGTCCGGTAATTTGCGGTCAGTAATATAGCGTGCAGCCAACTCCACAGCCGTTTTAATCGCCTCATTGGTGTATTTCAGCCCATGAAACTCCTCAAAACGCGATTTCAATCCCTGAAGGATTTTGATCGCGTCTGGAACACTTGGCTCTACAACATCAATCTTCTGGAAACGCCGCGCCAACGCACGATCTTTTTCAAAGTGCTGACGGTATTCCTTATAGGTCGTAGAGCCCATGCAACGCAGCTCACCCGACTGCAACGCAGGCTTAAGCAAATTAGACGCGTCCATCGCCCCGCCGGACGTGGCGCCCGCACCGATCACTGTGTGGATTTCATCAATAAACAGAACAGAACGCGGCTGCTCTTCAAGCTCTTTAACGACCTGTTTCAAACGCTCTTCAAAGTCACCGCGATAACGCGTGCCCGCAAGAAGCGCGCCCATATCCAGCGAATAGATGATGCTTTCGTTCAGGATTTCAGGCGCTTCGCCATCAACGATGCGTTTAGCGAGACCTTCAGCGATAGCGGTTTTGCCAACTCCCGGGTCACCCACCAAAAGCGGATTATTCTTTCGGCGACGGCAAAGCACCTGGATACAGCGATCCACTTCGATCTGACGACCAATTAGCGGGTCTGTTTTTCCATCCTTGGCCTTTTGGTTGAGATCGACACAGTACGCCTGCAACGCCTCACCTGCAGCTTTGACGGTCTCTTCTTCTTTTTCGCCAGCGCCTTCGACCGGTTTGGACCGAGACATGCCTGGCTTCTTGGCGACACCGTGAGAAATGTAATTCACAGCATCATACCGTGTCATATCCTGCTCTTGCAGGAAGTAAGCAGCGTGGCTCTCGCGTTCAGCAAAAATCGAAACAAGCACGTTAGCGCCGGACACTTCGTCTCTACCCGAACTTTCCACATGAAGAACAGCCCGCTGAACTACGCGCTGGAAAGCAGCGGTCGGATGCACAGCGTCGCCATCATCAACAATGATGGAGTTCAGTTCTTCATCCAGATAATCGTTGATATCTCCGCGCAGCTTATCAATGTTCAGCTTGCAGGCACGCATGACTTCAGCTGCGTCATCGTCCTCTGTCAGCGCAAACAGGAGATGTTCCAACGTGGCGTATTCGTGTTTTCGATCGGAGGCCAGCTGCAAAGCGCGTTCGATGGCGCGTTCTAGGCTGGGAGTCAGTGACGGCATGGCAGACCTCTAATCTTCGCGTTCCATGGTACACTGCAGAGGGTGTTCGTTTCTGCGGGCCAGGTCTAGTACCTGAGCCACTTTCGTTTCAGCGACCTCATAAGTGAACACTCCGCAGACACCGACGCCATGATTGTGGACATGCAGCATAATACGCGTGGCTTCTTCACGGGATTTGTTGAAGAAGTGCTCAAGAATGAGGACTACAAACTCCATCGGCGTGTAGTCATCGTTTAAAATCAACACACGATACATCGAAGGCCTCTTGGTCTTCGGCTGTACGCGCGTGGCGACGCCTGTCTCATTATCCGGATCGGTTGGGGACTTTTTGTCTGACATAAACCTATCAAATCTTTGGACCGACACACACATGACATGTCATGCAGTATTCAAATATGACATGCATCGCCTAAACAAAGATATGAAAGACGGCAATTTATGGAAGGGGTTGGCAGTGAAATTCCGCAGCCTTCCCCAATTTGAACGCTAAATCTTCGTGCAGATCGCCTTTAATCCACAGTTTAAGCGCAGTACGCCAGAGCAAATTTGTAAACACACTGTGAATTGCATAAATTTAAAGCGCTATGAGCCGCCTTCAACGATACAATTAACCGTGAAGAAAGCATTGCGCGTCAAAATGACACGATATCTTTTAATTCCCGATGTTTCCGGAAGGTGTGTCGTCATGTCGAGGTCACTCGCATTAAGGAAGTCGATTCGTAACGCAATGGTGGGGTTGGCGCTTGCAAGTGTCGGCGTGCTACCCTCTTGGGCGGAGCGCTATGCGTCTTTTGTCATTGATGTGGACAGCGCAGAAGTGTTGCACGCGCGTAATGCTGACGCCCCGCGTTATCCAGCCTCGATTACCAAAGTGATGACACTCTACATGGTGTTTGACGCCCTGAAATCAGGCGACCTGATGCTGTCCGATGAGATTATAGTCTCCAGCAACGCCGCCAACCAACCTCCCTCAAAGCTCAACTTACGTCCCGGCAGCACAATCAGTGTCGAAGAGGCAATCCACGCACTCGTCACCAAGTCTGCAAATGACGTCGCGGTTGTTCTAGCTGAACGTCTTGGCGGCAATGAATCTCGCTTTGCTGCCCTGATGACCGCAAAAGCGCGTCAACTTGGCCTTGAGAACACACGCTTCAAGAACGCATCCGGTCTTCCAGACGCCGAACAGTTATCAACAGCAAGAGACTTGGCGCGCTTGGGCGAAGCAATCCTTTTTGATCACGCTGATTACTATGATTACTTTGCGACCACTGAATTTGCCTATGGACGCGCAAAATATAAAAATCACAACAAGCTGCTTGGCGAAGTTCGTGGCGTAGACGGCATCAAAACCGGGTACACACGCGCTTCTGGTTACAACCTGCTCGCCTCAGCCGAACGTGACGGACACCGTGTAATCGCAGTCATGTTGGGCGGCTCAACATCCAGGTCGCGCAACAATCACGTCACCGACCTTCTGGAAGCAGCCTTTGACGTGATTGAGACCGAAGCAACGGATCAAGAGCCAGGACTTCGCACACGTATCGCCTTTAGTCAGCTGCGCGGCATGACAACCGACGATCTAAACGCCATTCAATTGGGCGAAATCGGCCTAGGCGATCACAATGATGAAGCGCTTCTCGAACAAGGTTCAACTGCTCAGTAGATAAAAAAAGAGCGCTGCTCCGAAATGGCAAGCGCTCTTTTCTATTCAGCAAGGCGATTTAAAATCAGAAAGAAATTTCTGCGCCCTGGAGGCCAGGCAGCTTTAGCACAATCAGTAGATCACGGATTTCCTGACGCGCAGCCACGTGACTCATCGTGAAGGCCACATTAGCGCCTGTTTCTGTGAGGTCCAGCAACGTAAGCCCCATCGGAAACAGCTCGCGATAGACAACTCGCTCAGACAAACCAGGCGCAATACGAAACCCAATCCGGCGGGCCAGATTGTCCAATGCCTCACCCACACGCTGTTTATTGCGCGCATCAAGTGGCGACATGCGGTTACGCATGACAATCCAATCAATCGGTTTGCGGCTGGTTTGCGCTTTACGTTTGCGGCAATCCCAAACCAGCTCCGCGTAGAAACTCGGACGCACCACTTCGAGCGTCTGACTGTCCACATCACCTAAGAGGTCGAAATCCACAAAACTGTCGTTAAGAGGCGTCACCAGCGTATCTGCAAGTGAGTGCGCTTTACGCGACAGGAACGTATCACCGCCCGGACTGTCGACAATGATAAAATCACATGTCTGAGACAGGCGCTTCAGGCTGCCGTCCAGCTTGTCAGCTTCTTCTGCTTCAGCCGCATCCAGATCACGCGCCTGACTTCCGTCAATGCGGATATTTTCAGGCACTGGTAAGGAAGCGCCCGTTGTCTGGTTCCAGCGTATCCGATTTTCCACATAGCGTGAGAAAGAGCGCTGACGTACGTCAAGGTCCAGGATACCAACCCGCTTGCCCATACGCATCAACGCGACAGACAAGTGCATTGCGACAGTGGATTTGCCCGCGCCGCCTTTTTCGTTCCCTATAACGATAACATGGGCAAGCTTAGCTTGCCCATTCTCATCAGTCTTGGGGGTATTTAGATCTTCCGGCGTCATACCGGATGAATTCCCGTCGGCCATATCAGTGCATCATCCCCTCACGTCCGGCTGGCGAACAAGCGCCTGCCGCACGACTGAGTTCCTCGCACATTTCGCTAACTTTAGCTTCGTTTTCAAACGGCCCGACTGAGATACGCACACCCTCGCCCACTTCATCATAACGCGGGGTAAGGTCTGACAGGTTCATGTCGCCATCCAGTCTTTCCCAGTCGGCTTCAGCAGCGCCACGGGTTGGATAGACAGCAAGGTTAGCGCGCTGAAACAACGACTTGGAATTTTCAATCGTTGGCGCTTCTTCGTACTGCTCTGCGTCAGATATCACAGACGCTTCAGAAGCCATCTCAACTTCAACATGAGCATTCTGTGTACGCTCCGCATAATCTACAGAGCCATCTTCCAGCGGCCCCATGAGCTGCAAAGCGTGTTGCAGATCGCGCAACTCAACGTTCAAAGCCTGAATTCGAGACTCCAGAGCATCAATATCAGCGTCCGTATAACCTTCCTGATAGCGGCGAAGATCAAGGCCTGATAAGGCGTTCTCCGGCGGATCAGCTCTGCGGTTATCATCCACGTAGGCAGTGTCAGTATTACCTGAGACACGCGCACACGCCGCCAGCGCCATAGCGCCGATGGAGTAAACGGATAAACGGAAGAAGTTGAGTATGTTCATTTTCATACCCTAAAAATCGCTTTTTCTGGTTAACAGTTGATTGAGGAACAAAGGTCCATGACAGGATTTCTGGAAAAATCCTGTCGAATTGGCTTAAAATTGAGGCGATGGAGTTAATCATGGCGCAAAACGACCTACCGCAAATCTTAAGAACCACAGATGAGGTGCGCGCCTGGTCGAAAGCCGAACGTGACGCCGGCCGTCGAATCGGCTTTGTGCCAACAATGGGCGCATTGCACGACGGGCATCTGTCACTCGTTACTAAGGCCAAAGAATACGCTGATACGGTCATTGCGTCCATCTTTGTAAACCCAGCTCAATTTGCGCCAGGCGAAGACTTTGACACCTACCCACGCGCGGAAACATCAGACCTTGAAAAATTAGCAAGCGTTGGCTGCCGTGCAGCATTTTGCCCGAATGCGCGCGAAATATATCCTGAAGGCGACGCCACACGTGTTTATGTTGAAGGTCTCTCACCCATTCTGGATGGAGTATTCCGTCCGCACTTCTTCGGCGGTGTCGCAACCGTGGTATCGCGGCTTTTCTGCCGGGTGATGCCGGATGTCGCTGTTTTTGGGGAAAAGGATTATCAACAATTGCTGATAATCAAACGCATGACAAAAGATCTTGGTCTGCCAATTGATATTATTGGCGCGCCAACACGTCGCGAACCAGACGGCCTCGCAATGTCATCCCGCAATCAATATTTGAGCATCGACGAACGCAAATGTGCTGGAGAGTTTGCAAAGGCGCTGCAATCAGCCACGGCCCTTATTGCAGCTGGAGAAACGATCGAAACGGTTACAGACGAAACAGTCGCCAGAATAAAAGCAGCGGGTTTGCAACAGGTTGACTATGTTGAAGTTCGGGATGCCGACACGCTCGCCGAACTGGAAGGTGGCAAGCTTAAGCCGGGCCAGAAAGGGCGTTTGTTGGCGGCGGCATGGATGGGCAAAACCCGATTGATCGACAATCTATCCGTCAATCTGGACTAATTACCAAACACCAGCATCTTTCAGCGCAAGTTCAAGGTGGGCAGGCGTATCGCCCAATGGCTTGGCGGTAGGGTCAACATCCGGCGGCGCATCAGCGTCTTTAAGGTATCTCCAACCTTGAAACGGTCGCTTGTGTTTGATGCGAACTGGCACTAATTGCGGATCCAAATGGATCAAACAAAAACTCGGCGCATCGTCCATCTCGATTTTTTCAATATCTATAATCTTCTGGCGCACACGAATTTTGTGCTTAATGACCCAGAACATTGACCCTTTGCCGATAATTTCTGACGCACGTTTGGGAAACATACGCGTTTCATGCACTGGGTTGACGGAAAGCCCAGCAGCTTTCCTGGTAGCCATAACGCCCGCCTGCCATTCGGCCATGCTTTCAATAGACTCAGCGCCAACGGCTAGTTTGATGATGTTCAATGTCATGAATTTACAGATAAGGTGACTCTTAGTTGAGGTCAGCCCTTGCCCATACATCTGCCTGTTGATTTTCCGGTCGGTGTTCGGGTGCGTTTTTGGAAACCAAAATCTGCTGAGAGTCCCCGGCGAGCGTGAACGCAACATCTGTGACTTTTACATTAAACTGACGGCTGTCGCGCAGACCAAACCGTCCGCCAGAGGCGTAAAGGTCATATCCAGTCACGAAAGTAACGCCCCATTGCTTTGACCGTCCGAAAGAATAGACCTGACGGTATTCGTCCACCAACGAACCATCCTCCGTTTTAAACGGGGCGTTGATGGAATATTCCAACTTCGAGATCGTTCCCGTCGCCGGGTTCAGCGATAATGATCCTGACATGCGTTGGGACAACATAGCGTCCACCGGACCGTCATTGTCAGACAAACGATGCTCAAACATAACAGCCCAGCCGCCATCTTCCTGCTGGGTCATACGTCCGCGACCAAGACTTGCGCGTAAATCATCCGCAAACAGGCGCACATCAGGCTGTCTTTCCTGCGCCCAATCGTCAACGATCTTATCTAGTTCTTCGTTTTCGCCGATCCGCGCCAGCAATCGAAATCTTTTTCCTGGCGGCTGTAAAGGATCATACTGGATGCGACGCTCTGCGCCCTCTCCAGATATCGTCGCACGAAATGCAGCGCGCATGGATGGCGGCGGTTCTGCATCATTCAAGGCGGCGTTCAAAGCATCGGTTGGCGCCAATTGCGCGCCGGCAAGATAAAAGAACGCACTCAGCCCAATCATGCTAGCGCACTTTCATTTTCAAGAAACACCACCCCACCTTCCACCTGAGGATCGACCCGAAAACGCACGGGGCTATTTTTCTGGAAGGTTTTTCGCGCACCGGTCAGTTTAAACGCACGCGCCGCCAGCGCTTTGGCCCACATGCGCGCGCCCACATCACGGGACCTATTTGGCGTCGCTCCGAATTTTCGACGCAAAACACCGTTTGTATACAGCATGTTAGCGTGAGCCAACGCAGGAATGGACATGTATTCAACAGACAGCGACACGTTCAGCATATCATGGTTTGCGATGCGGTGCGGCGCCGTCTGCGGCCAGTTTGCCACCATGCCCGGCTCCAAATCGATCAGAAATGCCTGCTCATCGAAATCTGGAGAATAATCAAACTCTTCTTCGGTTTCGCGCAGCACGACACTTTCAATATCCGCATCAGGAGCAAAGTCAGCTGTCGGCGGATAAATCCATACCCGTTTTATTCCGCGCACCTGCCATAGAAGAACGAGCGGAATGTCGAGGTGGTAGAACACTTGTGCGTTAGGAGAAGAAATGAGAACGCCCAGATCTTGCTTCATCGTGCGTTGGCCGGTGTTCGCATCAAATTCTGAAAACATGCGTCCGCATAAGTCACGATAATCATCCAGCTCATGATTGACGGCTCGCAGATTCATCCAGAAACGGCCAGTTTTGACCGCTTTTACCAGTTCAGCACCTGATAAACCCCCAGCATCGCCCTTCACGAAGGTGCGCCATTCTTCGGGGTTGTCGCCCATTGTATAAACGCCGAGCCGTTCGCGCGGATACCGATCCAAAAGATCAGCCAATCCGTCGTCTGAAAACATTTCCGATTCATGCAGGTTGTGACGCGCGATTATTGGCTTCTTGCCATAACTCGCTTTCAGTTCATCAGACCAATCGGTAAAAATCTTTGTCATGCCCATGCCGCCCTTTGCTTATGCGGTATTTACCTTATGGGGCAACAAAATGAAGAAATTGAGAAAAACGCCGCCACGCAGATTAATCCGTGTCGACGTTGAGATTATTTAATCCAAGCGGCTGGACGCCCCTCAACAGATGCGGACAGCCCTTCTTTACCTTCTTCAGACACGCGTTGTTTTGCGCTTCGATGCGCAACTTCTTTCATCAAGCCATGATCAATCGGCTCGCCAACAACATCGTTGATCAACTGTTTGGTCAACGCCAAAGCATTGGGTCCCGCCGCCATCACTTTTTGTGCAAGATATTCTTCAAGCGCATCCATTTCTGTTTCATTTTCAACAGCGTACTGCACTAACCCAATTTGTTCGGCAAAACCTGCGTCAAAAGTCTCGCCCGTAATGAACAGCGCCTTAGCCCATCGCGCGCCAATCGCCTCAACAACAAACGGCGACATCACAGCAGGAAGAACACCTCGTGCAACGTCTGTGAAAGAGAAGCTCGCGTCCTTCTGGGCAATTGCGATGTCGCATGCAGCAACTATTCCCAATCCAGCGCCACGCGCATCTCCATGGACGAGAGCAAATGTCGCTTGCGGCATGCCATGTAGTTTGCGCAACATTTCAGCAGCCGCCAGAGCGTCTTCTTCATTTTCTTTTTCAGTGTATCCGATCGCTGCGCGCGTCCATTCATCGTCCCCGCCAATCGAAAAGGCTTCGCCTGCTCCACGAAAGATAACTAGGCGTACGCTTGGGGTTTTAGATACAAGGTCGATCGCATCATTCAATTCGTCGACAACTTTCGCGTTTAGCGCGTTGTGCATGTCAGGACGGTTTAGCAATATGACTGCGACACCCAGGCGCGAAACGTCCAATTGAATGGTTTCATAGTCAGACATAATGAACGCTCCCGATAGCTGAGTCTGTCCATATCATACGCAAACAAATCAAGCGTGCCAGACACATCTCGCCGCAGGCGCTTTTCTTCAAGCGTATGATTAAGACGACGTTAGCCTGGTTTGCGTAAAACAGCCTCTCTAAGCACATGTAAATAATGGCACTTTGTAGGAAAATCAGAAAGAGTTACGGCCCGTGTCCACGCCCACTTATCTTTCTAAAAACAGGCAGAACACTTCGCACAAGAAGAAATCTTCTCTTCTTGCGACTCTGTTTGCGTTGATTGCAGTCGCTGTTGGTCTTGCTTTGTGTGTCGGCATCGGGGTGAAGGCCGCCGAATTCACGCAAGACAAATCAGCTGTTGTGGCAAAAAACGAAGCAGAAGCCCTTTGTAAAACAAGCTTCGCCTCTCAGGGCATAAAAGATAACGGCGGCTGTTTATGCATTTCCCGTGCGCTGACCGAATCGGACCTCCTGAGCTTACGTCAGCGGGCGTCTTTCAATCAGTACCTTATTTCCCTCAAACAAACACCAGGCGCTTTAAATGGCGCTCCGCCCAGCGGGCTGGATATTTCGCGTATCATTGGCGTGCCTTACGGACACCAATTTCTGAAATCATATTCTGCATGTGTCTCTAACGGATTTGTTTCATCATGAGACCACATCAAGTTACAGACGCCTCTAAAACTAGTCGGCATGGCGATGCTTCTTTACGTATTAACAATAGTATCCTTCCGGAACACTCAGACGGTTCTGAGAAGATATCGCTATTTGAGCAATAAACATGGGACTGATACCAACACGTGACCCGGAAGAATTTGCGCCAAGGCTAGCAAGCGTCCCCTTTTTACAGGACGCGCCTAAAAGCGCGCTAAAAGCTGTTGAGCGCGACACGACTCATTTTTCCATTCCTGGCGGCGGCAACCTTTTTGAACAAGGCGACCCAGGGGATGCAATCTATTTTCTGGTCTCTGGCTCTTTAGGGGCCTTCAGACAAACCCCAGACGGACGCAACGAATTTGTAGGCCATATTCGTGCAGGCGAACCTGTTGGGGAAATGTCGCTTGTAGCCGGGGAAAGTCACCAGAACTCAGTCTTCGCGCTACGGGATTCTGAACTGATCAAACTCTCGCGCCGGGGTTTTATGAAGCTGGTTCGTTCTGAACCTGCAATTTTGGAACGCTTAACGCGGATCATTCTGCTTCGCCTGCGCCAGTCACGCCGTAAAACACCGCGTCGCGCCGAACCAAAAGTGTTTGCGCTTGTCGCCACATCTCCAACGATTGACCTTACGCTTCGAGCCAATGTCCTCGTTAAAGCATTAGAGTCCTTAGAGCTAAAAGTCGTGGTGGTCGATGAAAGCCACGCAGACAAGGACGTCTCTTATTTCGACGACCTGGAAGCGCGTCATGATATCGTGTTGTTCAAAGCTGCAATCGGCAATTCAAACTGGTACAAGCTAACCATGCGATATGCCGATCGTATCTGGGTGCTTGCGCGCGCAGACGCTCGACCGTCTATCCCCCTGCTTCCAGATGATGATAGCCCAGCAAGGCAATTCAAACTTGTTGACGTCGTGCTGCTTCATCATGGCGATTCACGCAAAGGCGCAGATCCGGAAGAATGGGCTAGCGCTGCTAAAGCAGCACGGGTGTTTCACTGGCACAAACTTGATGATGTCGATAGTCACCGATTGGCGCGCATTATGTCTGGTCGCTCTGTCGGCGTCGTGATGTCCGGTGGCGGCGCACGCGCCTATGCCCACATCGGCGTTGTAAAAGCCTTACGTGAAGCTGGATGTCCGATTGATTTTGTGGGCGGCGCATCCATGGGCGCAGTCGTCGCTGCCTGTGTTGCGCATGGATGGAGCGATAGCGAGATCGAAAATCGCATCCGGCGCGCCTTTGTCGATTCCAATCCGCTTGGAGACTATAATATTCCGGTTGTGGGATTGGTGAAGGGCGAACGCGTCGACAATCGTCTTCAGGAACATTTTGGCGAGCGCACAATTGAAAGCCTTGAAATTCCTTTCTTTGCAGTTTCCACCAATCTGACCACAGGCGCCTATCGCGTGCATAATCGCGGAATTCTACGCCACGCACTGCGCGCATCCATCTCACTTCCAGGCATTCTGCCGCCTGTGATTGAGGACGGAGATATCCTTGTGGATGGGGCTGTTTTAAACAATTTTCCGGTGGATGTAATGCGTGACTTGCATCGCGGACGCATTATCGGAGTGGATGTCGCACGCGCACCAGAGGGCTTAAGCGCGGAGGATTTCATCAATCCGCCGGGGTTCCTTGAGTGGACTTTGCAAAACGGTTTTTCCGCTGTGCCGCCAATCGCTTCTTTGCTGATGCGCGCAGCAACTGTCAGCGTAGATCCCAATGCTGGGCGCGATCTGACGGACCTGCTCATTACGCCTGATCTGGGTACAATCGAATTAAGAGATTGGCGCGCATATGATGAAGTTGTCGAAGCAGGTTATCTGTCAACGAAAAGAGCGTTGGCGCAAGTGACCGGTCCGCTAAATAAACTGATCAACTAACCCATCAAGTATTGGGTCAGTTAGCTTCTTTAAGCTTAAAGCCGCGCTTTTTCATCAGGAAATATGCCGACATCAGCGTTAGGATCCCGCCACACGCGATCATAAGTGGTCCAAACATAAATCCATCAGCATTGGTTTCTGAGGCGCTGTAGAAATTCACCGCGCCAATGATAATGGCCAAAATAGAAAGTCCAAGCGCAGGCCACCAGAGGAGGTGTCCCCAAGTTGGCGTAACTTCGCCGACATCCGCCTCTTCCCAATTAATTGAATCAAAATCAAATGGCTCTGGCTCAGCAGCGTCGTCTATAAAGTATGACTTCTTGGCGAGTGGCTGTTCTTTTTGCGTGGGTTTTGTTTCAGGACGGTTTTCTTCCGCGAGTTCAACTGATGTGTCGATATCAGCCGTTATCGACACGTCTTCTTCCAGCGAGCGTGATAGATCCCATGCATCCATGGACGCTACTTCTGAATTTTCCTCAGGAACTGCTGTTTTAATAGCAGGATCAGGCGACAGTAAGGGACGAGAAACAACCGGCGCTTTTTCGACAGCTGGTTCGTCTTGAGCAACATCTGACGGGTCCATCGATACGGACTCTTCAGATTGTAACACGTCTTCTGCTACTGTCTCAGTGGGTGTTTCCGATGTGTGTGGCTTGACGGGCGTTTCTTCAAACAGGTTTTCAATCTGCTGTGCAACTTTAGCGGCAGCCTCCAGGGGCGTTTTTGCTTTTTCCTGCTGAGTGTCTGTTTCAGGCGTTCCGTTAGCCAAAGCTTCCAGCGCGCTCGTCATTTTAGCGATTGTGTCGTCCTGACGCTGAACCTCTGCTTCGTCGAGGGACAATGCCGCTTTGCTAGCCGCAGCGCTTTCCAAAACACCATCATCGGCCTTAGACCGCATTGTCTTTGATGCGTCCAGTTGCGGTGTCACGATCGGTGTTGATGCGGTCGGGCGACCATCGGGGTGTTCAAGAAACAATGCTTTTTCAGCAGCGCGCCGACGAATAAGCGCGTCAACAACGACGACATGGCCGTTTATGCGTGCTTTGCGCCAGGCTTCGAATCCGTCCGCCGCTCCAATGTGGTCGCCAGCGTTTAGGCGGCGCAACACATCGCTTTCCCGAAACAAGCCAGGAGAAATATTGAAAACAAAAGAAACCAGCGCATCATGTTCGTTCTGGTTCAGTGTCGTAAACACACATTCCTTCAGCTGCGCTTCAATCTGTTTCAGATCATAGATCAATAGCGCAGCCGCATCCCGCTTTGACACACGCACGCCCTCACGCGCGGAACGAACGTGGCCATAACCAACCGTCCAGCGACCATCAGGCAGCTGACTTGCTCTCTCGCGGTAGCCTTCGAAGCTCTTAATCAGCTCGAAACCGGCACGTGAAATACGGATTGGAAACGACATTTAGGTACGCCTGAATGACCAAAACTCTACTTAACAGGCGAATATATGCAATTGAGGCGCCGTTTGGCGCGAACTGTTACAAAAGGAAGCTGGAAGCCAATCCCAGGAAAGCGCAAAAACCGATTATGTCGACACTCGTCAGCACAAAGACGGAAGATGCGACAGCGGGGTCAGCGCCAACCTTTTTCAATCCGAGCGGAACCAGCACACCGCAAAGACCCGCCCAAACAAATGTCAGGAACATCGCCACCCCCAAAACCGCGGAGAGCGCCGGGTCCTGAAACCAGAGCATCGCTATCGCTGCAACACCCGCACCAAACAGCACCCCGTTAATAACGGCTGTGAAGGCTTCACGACGCACGGCGCGAACAGCTGTTTTTCCCATCATATCGCGTTCGGCGATTGCACGCACTGTCACTGCAAGGGCCTGTGATCCCGCATTTCCGCCAAGTGCGACTACAACAGGCATCAGGATCGCAAGCGCGATAATTCGGTCCAGCGTGGCCTCAAACAGCGAAATGACGCCAGACGCCAGAAATGACGTAAACAAATTGACGCCCAACCATGGCGCACGCGCGCGAAACGCATCCCATACGGCTTGGTGCGCACTGCCCTCATTCACCCCGGATAGCGCCAGAAGGTCTTCCTTGTTTTCTTCCTGTATCACATCGACCATGTCGTCGACCGTGATCATCCCTGTCAGTCGACCGTCCTCATCCACAACAGGCGCAGACGCAAGGTTGTACTGCTGGAAGATGTAAGCGACTTCTTCCTGGTCCATATGAGGCTTAACAGCGGAAGAAATATCAATTTTGATCTCGTTCAGCGGCGTCTCTCGCGGCACACGGATCAACGCCGACAAAGGCACAGCGCCTTTCAAGTGAAAGACCGCGTCGACAAGATAGACTTCAAAGAACGCCTCAGGCAGATCATCTGTCGATCGCATGTGATCGATCGCCTGCCCCACTGTCCAGAAATCCGGCGCAGCCACGAAGTCACGCTGCATCAAACGACCAGCTGTTTCTTCATCAAACGTCAGTGAGTTTTCAATCGCCGCTCTGTCGCCGGCGTTAATCTGTTCAAGAACACGTTCCTGGCGATCTTCTTCAAGATCATTGATAACCAGGGCTGCGTCATCACTGTCGAGTGTCTCAAGGACAGTCGCGACCACATTGTCTGTCATCGCCTCAAGCGCGATATAGCGCTTGTCCTCATCCATTTCGGCAATGGTATCCGCCGGCAATACATCCGACAGCATACGAACAGCATCGCCAAGCAGGTCGTTTGGCACCTGCTCCAACAGGTCTGCGATGTCCGCCGGGTGCAGGTCCTCAATCGAAATGACAAGACCATCGCGATCTTCATCTTCAATCATGTCGGCAAACCGCGCGACCATGTTTTCGTCTATTTCGATTGTAGAGGCTTCTTCCAGCTCGCTTTCCTCTTCGTGGGGCAAGTCATTCATTTCTAACCTCCAGGCAAGGACGGGCGGGCAATTTTATGTACTAACTCATACTCATAATGCCCTTAGGGGCAAAACGGTTTCAAAGACACAAACTGAGAAAAATGGGCGCGTGATTGGAAACAGCAATCTTCTAGCAATGACACTTGCCCGAGATTCGTCCAAGATCAATCCAGCGTTTCCAGATGGCGAACGACTTTCTCAACCAGTACGACAAAAACATCCTGTTCGTCCGGCTCTAATCCGGCCAGCATAGCGTTCATGTTGGAAAGATCCTGACGGATAATGG
Organism: uncultured Hyphomonadaceae bacterium; assembly: GCA_964342355.1. Taxonomy (GTDB): domain Bacteria; phylum Pseudomonadota; class Alphaproteobacteria; order Caulobacterales; family Hyphomonadaceae; genus Hirschia. Next base: position 3,816 of record CAYFFG010000013.1, on the reverse strand, counting down.
ACGCCATCATGTCCTGCCCAGCACGCGTTAAAACATGGGCCTTTGCCCGACCGCTATCAGGGTGATCCGCTTTTCTGACCAGCTCGATTTTGACCAACCGATCCATAACCGATTGCTGGGTCGTGGGAGAAACGCCTAACGCCCGCGCCACATCAGCAGCTTTGGCGCCCGGATGCGCGCACAAATATCTCAATGTCTGAAAGTCCAGCGGATTATACCGCATGCGCCCCTCGGCAGAGGGAAATCGTTGTTCGTTGACTGTGAATAATTGCAACAGCGCATCCACGCCATCTAACAAACGATGCGCCCTTGCGTCCGCCGCTTCACTGCGCTGCTTGTCTTTCATTCCCGGTGTCAACGCATTTTCCGACATTGAAAAGCTCACCTTATTTTGATTGTACGAACTTCGTATTTTTTATTATACGAACATCGTACCATTTAACGAAGGGGACATCGTCATGGCAAGCTGGAAACAATCACTTCTGGTAGTCGTTTTTGCTAGCGCTACGCTGAGCGCCTGTTCGAGCACAAAGGCGCCTCCGGAAAACCCGCCACAATATACCGGCCAGGCGCCTGAGCTGTCGGGTAAAGGGTACGCATCCCATGTCGCGACACGCGTCTTCAACGCCCCAATCGAACCTTTGCGCGAATACATTCAGGAAGAGCACCGCATTGTTGCGGCGATGGAAGAAACAGACGACATCAAAAAACCAGTTGATCTGGTTTACCTGCACGGCGACTGGCCAGAAGAAGGCGCTGTGCGACGACTGGAGTTTTCTGATGGGCATTATGCGCTCGAGCGGGTACTGAAAAACGACTACCCGACTTATTTTCAATATCAGGTCTGGAGCTTCACTAACGCCGCCGGTTCAAACCTGAAATACGCGACTGGCATTCAGGAATGGCGTGACCTTGGCGATGAGCGCACTGAAATGACGTGGACTTACAAAGCCAAGCCAAATGCGGGCTACAAGCATTTCTTTGTCCAGCGCTTTGTCTCCAACAGCCTCAAACCACTCATGGAAAACGCGCTTGATGTTGTGCAGGTCCAGGTTGAGGAGCACTTCCACCCGTCTCCATCAGAGTAAAAGCCCATCCTCATTGGCCTGCCGAACTATCTTTTGACTAGTGTTCCCGCACTTTTGTTCGGCAAGCCAATAGAAAGCGCTCGGGCAATCGCCTGAGCGCTTTTGTAAAGTTATGCCTGTAATCGGCATTTTTATTTCTCCCAACCCAGAACCAGTTCAGTCGCTTTCCTTGAAAGGGATTCCCACTCAGAATCGAAACAGGTCCTCGGGCTCAATTCCGTATTTTTCATCTAAAAAACGAACATATTTCTCTAACGGCTCAACGTTTCCATTCGTCGCGCAGACATCAGCCAAATACCCTACAACCGATCTTCCATTTTCAAAGCGGGTCTCATAGCCATATCTTTCTGTGAGCGTTATAGTTACTTGTTCCCAAAATTTATCCATGGTGCAAAACGGACGCATTCTCTGCCGCCTTTCATGGAAATCTTCTTGCAAAAAACTAACGTACCCAGCCACCAGATCAAAAGTTCTGTAACAGCTAAATGGCTCTGCAAGCATATTCGCTACGGGATCAAGCACAGCCCATTCAGCTAATTTGCGTTCTCTTGACGGGTCCAAACAAGCGACTTTCAAGACATGACGCGCATCTTTGAAGTCTAACTCTCTCAGAAGCACAGAGCCTCCACCCGAAGCAGGCACTATCCGGATGCTGAAACTATCCGGCCACCGTGACGTCGAATTCCAACGTGACATCTGCTTCTCGAAGTTTGCGGATTATCTCTTCTGTTGAGTAGGTCTTTCTAGGCATCTAAGCCTCCGTATGCTGCCAATTGCTTATACCTCAAATCGGCTGCATTTCTTGGGGGCAGATCAATCACCGTAATACTGCTGCAACACTCCAGCTGCTACAGTCGCCCCAACAGCTCCCTGAGAATCACCAGCAACAACAATTTGTGGCTGCCCAACAGCTCCAGCGTACTCTTCGATTTGAAACAATGAAGCTTCTACAAACTCTTTAGCTGCTGCTAACTGGCGCTCGGCACCTTGAGTAAAAAACGGCGAATCACCAACTGTGCCAGCAACCCGCAATTGATCAGAAAGATCATCGCTCCCCCGAAATGCTATATATACAGTGTTAGCCCCGATATCGTAATAGGCAGCTGCGTTAAAATCAGGAGCATTCGGAACATGTTGAAATCCCGCCCCCTGCATTGTCTCCGTAGAAACCAGAAGACGATAGCCGTTTACAAGTGAAAAGCGATCTCCCGGAGGAAAGGTTAGAGGATTATTATATTCGGTACTGCCGTGCCCATAAACATACGCTGCGAAATCTAACGCCTTTCCCGGGGAAGCTGCATCACCGGCACTTTGCTCTAACCTTGCCCTAGCATTCAACCATTGTTGAGTTACGTTGATTTCATTTGGCACTTACTTCTCCCCTCAAATCCTTTATCGAGGTAAAGTTAAACACCCCAACATCGTCACCCAATCCCCAAATCAGTTCTCCATTAGATGGAGAATAAGCATATACGCATGCGTCATTCTCTGGGCATAAATCGCTTCTGACCACCCCTCCGCTCCCCACTTGGGTCACACCTCGGGATTGCAGAAACAAGTCACCATCTAGCCCATTATCGCCGAGGTGGAGCAAACCGGCATCGTCAATCAGAATCACCTGAAGTGAGTTACGATTGAAATCGACCCTATAAAATCTTTGAGAAAGCCCGCCCCCTTCGTTCGACTTAAAAAAATCCGACCGAAAACCCACAACAGCGATCTTTCCGTCGTAGAGGTTTGCCTCAGGAAATGATAGCGCTAAGGGCAACCCGTTAGTGGTTTCATCTAATTGTATGCTCGCAACTCGTTGCAAATTGTTTTTTGATTCTATCAGATATAGAACTAATGCTATTTGATCAGCCGCTACACTCTCTAAGCACAGAAACCACACCTTTTCTTCGTTATCCCTAGCGCAAGAGAGAGGCAAGCTGTCGAAGCTAACCTTGATCTCGGCAAGCCCCTCCATTCCAAGAAAGCACTTGGCAGCACCACCTTGAAACAACAAGTATTCCGCACTTCCGTTGAACAACAACTTATCCGCACCAAACGAAGATAAAATCGAGCCATCTTGTAAAGAAAGATAATGGAACCCCACTCCATTTTCTTCATTTTTCTTTATAGGCGACGCTTGAGCGATAATCACGCCATCACTTATCGCTAAACTCGTCACCCCCCTCAAAAACCCACCTGAGAAAGTCATTTTTAGAGGGAGCTTCCCACTCACAACACTCCCCCCCCTGCCGCTGTAGAAATTTATTTCTTCCGGAAAAGCCCTACTTCCCGGATAAACAACTTCGACAATCGTATCATTTTTATAGCTATAACCAATCCGACGGGTAGTATGGTCTTCAGGAGCGATTTCTTCTCCAACAACCAAGCCCCCTCCACAGGCCACCAACACAACGGTTAATAGCGAAAACAAACACACAAGCACCGATGTTTTCATGAATCTCACCTCTCCCTACCTGCCGTTTGTAGGCTTTTGTTAATGGGTGAAAGCAGAAAAGATATAACAGATCGCTTGCCGGTCTTTATTTCGACCGCAGCGCTCATGCCTGGATTAAAAGCGTTTATCAAATCCCCCCCCAAATACTCCACCAACGTATCGCCAAGAGATACGACTATGCGCGCAACCTTGCTAGGCGTCACGCGCTGAAGTTGAGAATTGAAGGATTAATGTCGTCGGCTAAAAGCGCTTATCTGTGTCTCTAAGAGCTTTAAATGGTGC